>JAICTZ010000009.1 GCA_025936115.1 Polyangiaceae bacterium | reverse complement strand
GGCCGACGGTCGCCTCGAGGCTCGTCGCTTCGCGTTCCAAGCGTCGTTCGCGATGCCGGGCGCGGCGAAGGTCCCAGGTGACGTTCCGGCACGTTCCGAACACGAACGACGTGAGCTTCGTCGGATCCTCGAGCCTTCCCTTCCGCACGGCTTCGAGCACGCGCAGCATCACTTGTTGGACGAGATCGTCCGCCCCGGCGCGGTCGCCGAGGTGCTTCAATCCGTAGAGCTCGATGCGGGGCGCGAAGCGCAGGAAGAGCTGTGCTTCGGCGCGTCCCTCGCGCGAAGCGACCAGCGCCGCGAGCTCGGCGTCGGACAGACTCGACATCGAAATGCCGGGTAGCACGAGTGCGAGAGACACGGGAGGAAGTGGCCGGCAACGGCGGGGCGTTACGAGTGCCCGGCGATTTTCCGGCCTAGGTTTGCGCTGACTCGGCCAGTGGGCACGCGCCGGTGAACGCCCTGCACGCCGGGTCGAGGCAGCGAAGGCGACGGCCCCTCATCACCCGCCGGCCCGCGCGCCGGGTGATTGACGGGAGACGGTGGGAGCGCATGGAACGCGAGCAGCGCCTGGCCGGCCGATGTGGGTGCGTGTGGTTGGCGCACGCTTCTTGCTGACTGTCTCGTCACTCCTAGGCCGCGCCCGCAACCACCGCGCACGCGCTGCATTAAAATTTCCAATCATTCCAACAAGTTGGCTCGTTCACTCCGCCTCCAGCATCACTTCCGGCCTATTGGCCAGTGGTCGCAATTTGCTACTGAGAGTGTATTCGTTTTGCAACACTCATGCCTTGGACGTCATGAGCGTCGCGTAGGTGGCGAAGAGCGAAGCGAAGTGGCCCCGGGTAGACGGGATGCGCGCGGCACGTTCGACGGCGAGGGGGGTGAGCTCGGCACGCGGCTTTGCGAACCAGCGGCCGAGGGCGTCGGCGACGGCTTCGGCGCCAGCGAACGCCGGGTAGCGCTCGGCGAACGGGCCGTTCGCGAGGTCGGCGGCGCCGCCCCGATCGGGCGTGACGAGCGGCGTGCCGGACGCGAGGCATTCGGCGAGCAGGAAGCCGAACGTCTCGCAGAGCGAGCCGTGACCGAGCACGTCGACGCTCGCGAGCAAGCGCGCGTACTCCTCGCGATCGCGGGTGAATCTGAGCGAGCGAAAGCTCGGCAGCTTGCGACCTTGCGCTTCGAGGCGCTCGCGTTCGGGGCCGTCACCGAGCAGCACCACGCCGAGCGGGCGCGTGCGGGCGAGCAGCTCGAGCGCTTCGAACACGAGCCGTTGCCGTTTGTCGGCGGCGAGACGCCCCGCGACGAGCACGAGTCGCGCGTTCGGATCGCTCGCGAGCGGGCCGAGCAGCTCGCTACGCAACGCTTCGTCGCGGCGTGCGGGCGAGAATTGCGCGTGATCGATGCCGAACTCGACCGTGTGGACGCGCGCGCAGCCGTGACGCGAAAGTTCGTGCTCGAGCCAAGCGCCCGAGACGACGGTGGCGTCGCAGCGCGCGCTCACGGCCGCGAGGTAGCGCCAAGCCGCGGCCTCGAGCACGCGGCCGGCCGCGGATTTGGCGGCGAGCGGCGCGAGGTAGCAGCCGATCGGGTCGGAGTGGTGCACGTAGGTTCGGAGCGGCACCGCGAGCGTCGCGCCGACCCAGAGCGGCACGAACGGACTCGAAATCTGCAAGACATCCGGCGCATATTCGCGCACGAGCGCGCGCATGCGCGAGACGGCGATCGGAGCGTTGTAGCTCGGATCGTACGGCATGGGCGGCGCGCGGTAACGCACGATCCGCCCGCCGTCACCCACGCGCGTCTCTTCGTCGCGCGGGCCCGGCGCCACCACCACGAGCTCGTGCCCCAGCGCTCCCGTGTGCTGGAGCATTCGATCCAAGTAGGAGCGCACGCCACCGCCGCGCTCCGAGTAGAACTCGGCTAGATCGAGGACGCGCATGTCGCAATCGCGAATAACAGAAACTCAAACGTCCGGTAAAGTGCCCGCGGAGCGGAGTGCGTTCGACCACATCGGCATCTTGAACGACTACGTGCGCGTGCCCTACGCGAACGGATCGTCCTTCGCCTCGCAGCTGCTCTATCGCGAGTTCTCGGCGCGCGGTCAGCGCGTGACCGTGATTGGCCCGCACGATCCGGAGGCGACGAGCGCGGATCTACCGCGGCATCACCTGTTCTTGCCGAGCTTGCCGCTGCGCATTCACCCGGGCGTGCACTTGCCGTTGCCCTCGCGCGAGGCCCTCGCGGAGGTCGCGCGACAGAATTTCGACGTCGTGCTCGCGCAGACGGGCTCGGGCCTCACGCAGCTCGGCGTCTGGCTTCGGCGCACGCGTGGCGTGCCGTTTCTGTGCGTCAACACGATCCACATGCCGAGCGTGTACGACGTGCTCCTGCCGGATCGCTTGCACCACAACGTTCGCTTCACGGAGTTTTGCCGCGAGCGCGTGATCCCGTGGGTCGAAGGGCAACTCGTGCGGACCTACAACGACAGCGACGGCCTGATCGTGCTGTCCGAGGGACTGGCGCAATACTGGCGTAATCGCGGCGTCGGCGTGCCGATTCACGTCATCCCGCGCGTCGTCGATCCCAAGATCTTCGACGTGAGCGAGCCCGCCGATCCGTTCCCCGCGACCGCCGCGCGCGGCCACCGCTTGCTCTGCGTGTGTCGCCACACCCGCGAAAAGTCGGTGAACCGGCTGCTCGAGATCTTCGCCGAGCTGATCGCGCCGGCCGTGCCGGACGCGACGCTCACCCTCGTGGGTGACGGGCCCGATCACGACGTGTTTCGCGCGCGCGCGCTCGAGCTCGGTATCGCCGATCGCACGCATTTCCCCGGCGAGCAGTCGCTCACCGAGGTCGCGCGCTGGTACCAGCACGCCGATGTCTTCGTGTACGCCTCGCTCTCGGAGACGTACGGCCAGGTGGTCGGCGAGGCGCTCTGGACGGGCTTGCCCGTCGTGGCCTTCGAGGACGGCATGGGCGTCTCGCAGCAAGTCGAGAACGGCAAGAACGGCATCCTCGTGCCGCCTGGTCCCGACGAGCGCGCCTCGAACTGGCGCTTCGCGGGCGAGGTCGCGACGCTCCTGCGCGAGCCCGCGCGGCGCCAGACGCTCGGCCAAGCCGCGCGGCGACGCGCGCACGATCGCTCGAGCATGAATCAGACGATCGAGCGCTACTACGCCGCGTTCGAGGCGGCCCGCGAACATTGTCTGCGCACGCTGCACGGCTCACGCTCGCGCGCGTATTTGCCGCTCGCGCGCTGGACGGCCATTCACGTCGCCACGGCCGCGCTCGGCACGCTGCGCCCCCCTGCCGTCGTCAACCGCAACAACCGGCGCCAGCCCGGCTGGGACGGCATCGAGCTCGTCGACGCCTAGGGCCCTGCCTGCCTGCCTGCCTGCCTGCCGAGATACGCGGCGCGACCCGCAGGCGCGTCAGCGCTTGCCGAGATCGACGGCGAGGCCCTCGTGCGCGACGAGCAGGCCTACGTCTTTCGCGTGCTCGGTGAGCCACGTTTTCGCTTCGAGGCCGATTTGATCGAGGGCGTCGTCGGAGCGATCGGGATCGTGGTGGAAGAGGACCAGGTCCTTCGGTCGCGCGTATTCCCCGAGCTTGAGCACGTCTTCGACGAGTGAATGGCCGAAGCCGCGCTTGTGCGGCATGTCGGCAGGCACGTACTGCGCGTCGTGGATGAGTAGGTTCACGCCGTCGGAAAAGCGCGCGAGCTCGTCGACCGTGATGATGGGACGCGCGGCGTTCATTTCGTTGTCGGTGAGGTACGCCATCGACGAACCGTCGTCGTCGTCGATGCGGAAACCCTGCGCGCCGCCGGGATGGTTCAGCTGAATGCGGCGCACGCGCGCGCTGCCGACTTGCCACACGTCGCCGTCCGGCCGCGCGAACTCGACCTTCGAAGGGATGTCGTGCACGCTCACGGGGAAATGAATGTCGTCGAAGATGTTGCGCTGGAAGCGCTCCTGCGCTTCGTTCGCGAGCGGGTAGACGAGCAGGTGGTTGTTCTTGTCGTAGAGGGGGGCGAAGAAGGGCAGCCCCATCACGTGGTCCCAGTGCGTGTGCGAAAGGAAAAGATGGACCGGCGACTGGCGACCCTCGCGCGCGAGCGTCTTGCCGAGCTCGCGTAGGCCCGTGCCGGCGTCGAGCGCGAGCGTCGAACCGTCCGAGAGCCGGACCTCGACGCATGACGTGTTGCCGCCGTAGCGGGACGTCTGTGGCCCCGGCGCCGGAACGGAACCCCGCACTCCGTGAAAAGTCACACGCATGCGTGCGCTTCGGACTTTACCCACGACTCGAGCAATCTTGGAAGGCTAGAATCTTCGCCCTCCGCCAGGGCAGCCGTAGCGCCGCCGCTTGAAGTCGCGTGTCGGCCGGCGGGACGCGGGTTATGCTGGGCTTACCATGTCGCTCGCGCCGGGATTTTTGATCGCCGCGCCACCGCTCGGGGACCCGAACTTCGACCGGTCCGTGGTGCTCTTGGCGGCGCACGGCCCCGACGGTGCCTTTGGATGGGTGATCAACGGACGGGAGCTCATGACCCTCGGCGAGCTCTTGGTGCGTGCCGATGTCGTGGAGAGCGCGCCCTCGGTGCCCGGCAGCGTGCGGGTGGGCGGTCCCGTTTCTCCCGAACAGGTGTGGATCGTGTACCGGCCCGATCCGCGCCTGGCCGAGATCGAGGGGCAGTTCCAGGTCGGTGAGGGTGTGACGGCGTCCGCCTCGCGCAAGGTGCTCGAGGCCATCGCCGAAGGGGCCGCACCGAAGAGCTTGCTCGCGCTCGTCGGTTATGCCGGGTGGGCGCCGTCTCAGCTCGAGCAGGAGATCGCGCGCGGCGCCTGGCTGCCGTCGAACCTCGAACCGAGCCTCGTGTTCGACGTGCCGGCGGAACGACTGTGGCAGGCGGCCTACGAGCGTGTAGGCGTGACTCCGATGGCGTTCACGTCGCGCACCGTGGGTTCTGCCTGACGTTTCAAGCGGGCGGAGGGTTCGACCCGAGCGCCGACTTCGAGGCGCCGACGAGCGGCACGAACACGCACGGCGTGCCCTGTTGAAAGTGGACGACTCCCTCGGTGTCGCGCCGTCCCGTGAGCAGGTGCTGCCCGCTTTCACCGCCTACCGGGATCGCGATGCGCCCGCCGACGGCGAGATGCTCGAGGAGCTCGGCGGGCGCTTCCCGTGCTGCGGCCGAGACCAAGATGATGTCGAAAGGACCCAGATCCCCGAGCGCCGACACGGCGTCGCCCGTTTCGATCGAGACGTTCGGGACCTCCAGCCGTGCAAGCGTTTGGCGCGCGCGCTCGGCGAGCTCGGGCACGATCTCGATCCCGAGCACGCTAGCCGTCAGGCGTCCGAGGAGCGCGGCGGCGTAGCCGGAGCCGGAGCCGACTTCGAGCGCGTGATCGGTCGGTTGAGGCTCGAGCGCGGCGAGCATGAGCGCTATCATGCTGGGCTGGCTGATGGTCTGGCCCGCGCCTATCGGCAGGGCGCGATCCTCGTAGGCGAACTGAGCTAGCTCGCTCGGCACGAAGGCTTCGCGCGGGACGGCGCGGAACGCCGCGAGGATGCGAGCGTCCTCCAGCTTCGCGCCCGACTCGATCGCTCCCGCGAGGCGCTCCCGTTCGACCCTCTGGTCCCTGGACGTTGCGAGCGGTTCCACGCCAGCATCCTGGTCACGGAGCGGCGGGCTGGCAATGCTTGGCCGAAAGGCGATGGCTGTGAGACAAAACGGGCGTGAGCGCTCGTTTATTTCCGCTCTCGGCCCTCGCCGCGGCGCTCGTATGGCTCGCTCAGGGCACGGGAACCGAGGCGCACGCGGACGAGCCGCCCCGTCCCGTGCGCCGGTGCCCACCCGAGATGGTCTCGGTGCGGCAGTTCTGTATCGACCGGTGGGAGAGCTCGCTCGTCGATGCGACGACGGGCGAGCCGCTCTCGCCCTACTACCCGCCCGTGAAGAGCGAGATGCAGGCCGCTTACGAATACTGGCAATTCGCTCGGCGCTGGCTCGGCGACGAACCGGCGCATCACATGCCGCTGCCCGAGCCGTCGGCTTGGCAGACGGCGCACGCCTTCACGCCGCGCGCGGTGTCGCGGCCTGCTGTCGTGCCGCAGGGCTACCTCTCCTATTACACGGCGAAAAAGGCGTGCGAGAACTCCGGCAAGCGCCTGTGCACGGAGAAGGAGTGGGTGACGGCCTGCGAGGGTGAGCGCGGCCTGAAGTATCCCTACGGCGATCGCTACAAGGTGTTCGCGTGCAACGTGTTTCGTCCCTATCACCCAGGTTTCGCTCTCCACCAAAATAGCTCGATCGGTCATCGCGACCCGCGCCTCAATCTCGTGGTGGAAGAGAACGAAGACCCGCTCCTCCGCCTCACGGGCGCTACACCGAGCTGCCGCAGTCACTGGGGTGGAGACGCGGTCGAAGACATGGTCGGCAACCTCGACGAATGGGTCGAAGGAGAAAAGCAACCCGTGTTCGTCGGCGGCTTCTACTCGCGCTCGACGACGAAGGGATGCGAGGCGCGCGTCGACTCGCATGCCGCCGCTTACTTCGATTATTCGCTCGGCACGCGCTGTTGTTCGGACGCCGAAAGAAAGTGAAGGCAGGAGGGAGCCCGGCCGCGTCCCCTTCAAAAGTTGACTCGCTCTGAACGGCCCTGGGCTGAAATGCCGGCCGTTCGTGGTGTAGGCACCGCCGCGTCGCTGGCGTTCGGAGACGGGCGCGTTAGATTCAGCGAATGCGCTTCGGCCTGGCACGGGCGGCTCTCGTGGCGACGCTCGCCGCGGGTTGCGGCGCGCCCGCACCTGGCGAGGCTCCCGGGCAGAGCGCGGATCCGATCAACGGCGGCACGCTCGACACCGAGCACCCCGCGGTCTTCGAGGAGATCACGCACTGGAGCGGCGCCGCGAGCACCTGCACCGGCAGCTTGATCGCGCCGAACGTCTTGCTCACGGCTCGGCACTGCGTGGCCGCGACGAACACCGAGCACGTCGTCTGCAATGAGTCCGTCTTCGGCGACACCGTGCCCGGCTCGCAGACCATCGCCACGAGCGACTCCGTGCCGGGCCAGACGAGCACCTTCTACCGCGGCAACGACGTGCGCGTGCCGGCGACCGGCAACGACATGTGCGGTTACGACATTGCGCTCATCATCTTGAAGTCGTCCGTGCCCGCGAGCGCGATCACGCCCCTCATCCCGAGTATCGATCGGCCCGTTCAGCGCGGGGACGCGTACACGGCCGTCGGTTACGGCATCGACGCGGCGGGGGAACAGAATCCCGGGCGCATGGTGCTCGGCGATCTCTCCGTGCAGTGCTTGTCGGACGAGTGCGGGCGCGACTACGGCGTCGCTCCCACGGAATTCATGGGCGACAAAGGGATCTGTTCCGGTGATTCCGGGGGACCTGCGCTCGACGCCGACGGCAAGATCATCGGCATCGTTTCGCGCGGCTCCGATCCTTGCGCGACGCCTATCTACACTCAGATCGCGCCGTGGGCCGATTTCATCGTCCAGACAGTGCTCGATGCGGCGGCTCAAGGCGGCTACCGCGCGCCGTTCTGGGCTTACTCAGGTTCGACGGATCTGCCCGCGGGGCTGCTCGACGCGGGCGAGCCGTGCTCGAACTCCAGCGTCTGCACGCCGGGCTCGGTCTGTTATTACGAGGGCAACCCCAAAAATGCCAAATGCACGGCCGTTTGCGCGAACGACGCGCAGTGTGCCGGCGGTCAGGACTGTCGCCTCGGCTACGACGTCCCCGGCGGCGGTCTCTGTATTGCGCCGGTCACGGCTTCGTCCGGCGACGGCTCGACGGCTGCCGTGAGCAAGACGGGCGGCGCCGACGACGGCGGTTGCTCGCTGAGCTCGCGTCCCGCACCCGCCGGAGACGCGACGCTCGTGGCTCTCGGCGCAGCGCTCGCGCTCGTACGTCGCCGGCGACCCCGATGGCGGACGTCCGACGGCTGAGGGGCGAGCCCTCAAAATCACGGGGAGCTCGCTTCGTCGTCGTTCACGAACGACGGGGTTGGCGCAATTAGCGCCACGCGAGTTGCAGTAACGAACGTCGTGAGCGCGAGATTGGCGCAACTAGCGCCACGTACGAGGTAGTGGCGCGCGCTTGCGGGCCTCTACGTACGCCTATAAGCTACGACTGTTTGGTGGTGGTGAAGATGAGCGCTGGTGCGTTCGAGCACTGGCACCATCGTTCCGGAGGTATGAACATGAAAACTTGGCATCTCGGTTTGGCTTTGTGCGTGGGACTGGGCATGACGTTCGCGTGCGGTGACGACGCCGACAACGGCCCCGGGGCGGCGGGCAAGGGAGGCTCCGCAGGCAAGGGCGGCTCCGCGGGCAAAGGCGGCTCCGCAGGCACGGGCGGCTCTGCCGGCACGGGCGGCTCCGCAGGCAAAGGCGGCTCCGCGGGCAAAGGCGGCTCCGCGGGCAAAGGCGGCTCTGCCGGCACGGGCGGTAACGGGGCTACCGCCGGCAAGAGCGGCGCAGGTGGCAAAGGCGGTTCTGCCGGCACGGGCGGTACGGCCGGTGCGAGCGCTGGCCGTGGCGGAACTAGCGCAACCGGCGGTTCAGCGGGGACGATGGCGGGCGAGGGGGGCGCGTCGGGTGCCTCGGGGGCATCGGGTGCAAGCGGTGAAAGTGGAGCGTCCGGCGCGGGCGGCGAAGGGGGCAGCGGCGCGAACCTGGAGCCAGTCGGTCTGCACTGCGCTGGCTGCACACGGACCAGGATTGGCGCGCCGACATGGGTCATCACGGGTGCGACGGCCGTCAGCGGCGATACGAGCTCTCTCTCGGGGTTCGCTACCTTCCTGAGCGACACGCTCGCGCCCAACCACGTTTGGGACGACAACGACGGCCTCGTCGGCCCCGGCACGCCGCACGACGGTCCTTACGACAACGAGTTCTACGCGCTTGCGACCGGCCACGGCGTGACCCCGAAGCAAGCTTTCTCGGCGAGCGAGTTCACCGATCCGAACGGAGTCATCATCATGCTGAGCATCATCCCCGGCGCGGGAGCGGCAGTCGGCAGCTCCGCCGATTTCAGCTCGGGGCCGATCATCGGCAGCGCCCAATTCCCCTTCTCCGTACACGGCACCATGTACCGCAATGGCGACGTCTTCGACGCCGAGTTCACCGGAACCTACGGCGGCTACGCGAGCCAGGATCCGCCCATCGCCAAGGATGGTCCGAGCCACTTCCCCTGGTTCTTCGCCGAGAATTCCTCGTACGGCCCCGCGAGCACTCCGGCCGAAGGAAGCTACGAGTTCCACGGCTCCATCAGGGACGCGACCGAGGCAGGCTGGGACTTCGTCGTGCCCTTCACCGTGAGTAACTGAGCACCGCGAGCAGCAGCGCGCCCGGTCCGATTGAGCTCGAACCGGGCGTGCCAAGCGTGCGCGATGCGATTTACCTCATTGGTACGTCACCGTGAGGGTCGGGCGTTTCGTCGCATCGGCGACCTCGCTCGAATAGATGCGCAGCACTTTTCCGGAGTCGCGATTCGCGAGCACGAGGCCCTGATTGGCCGACGCGCTCCGGACCCAGGCCTGAACGCTCGCCACGTCGAGATTGACCGAGCGACGCTGATAGCCGCTCGCGTCGAGGTTCAGGAAGGAGAACGTCGGTCCGAAGACATCGCCCGTGCCGATGCCGGGGACACTCCACGCCGAGCTCCCGCCGCTCGACCAACCGAAGCTCGAGGACGAGTAGCTCCACGGCGTCTTCAGGAAGTTGCCGTCTAGTTCTTGCGGGTTGACCCAGCTCTCGAAGGTCATATAGAGCTTGGCCGAGAGGACGCTCGCGGTCGTCGGGATCTGCGAGAGGTCGAAGCGGATGAGTCCCTTGGCCGTGTAGTCGAGCGCGTACGTGTACAGCACGTCATTGGTCTTGTAGACCGTGCCAATCGGGTTGCTGGACGCCGAGTAGTTCAAGCTCGCGATGCTCGCGTCCGTTACGCCCGTGTACCCGTTGACCCCTTGAGTCAACGTGATGGTGGTTGTCACGCTGGGCGCCGGCGTCGGAGTCGGAGCGGGTGTCGGAGTTGGAGCGGGTGTCGGAGTTGGAGCTGGCGTCGGAGCGGGCGCCGGCGTCGGAGTGGGTGTGGGCGTGGGCGTGGGCGCCGGCGAGAGTGCGGAAGCCGTCACGGTTCCGGTCGCGCTGACGGAGAAGCTCAGCGTCTTGGCCGCGGACGCGACGAAGGTGCCGCCGGGGCTGACTCGAATACGGGTCTTGCCGCTGGCAACGGTCGCCGTGACCGAGTAGCCACTGCTGGAAGGCGCCATATCCACCAGCACGTGGTTCGCGGTTGCCGCCGACACCGTGTAATCGGCGCTCGTCACGGTCGCTGCTGCAGCCTGATCAGCCGAGAACAGCACTACCTGACTCTGCGGAGCCTGGAGCTCGACCCCGACGAGGTTCCCTGCGGCGACGTTGCCGTCTGCCGCCGAGAGCCGCACCTGCTCCCCGGTCGTTGCGCCCGCGGTGACCACGCTCAGCCATTGCTGGGCGGCGGCCCGCACCGGCGCGTGCACTTCGAGCCGCGATGCCGAAGCGGGCAGACTCGTTGCGCTCACGCTGGCGTTCTTGGGCAAGAGCGAGCGAATGCTGCCCACCGTGTTCGACCCGACCACGACGTCATAACGACGCTGGCTGCTGTCGGCCGTGGTCGCCGAGCGCGCCGCGACGGGCGTGTGGAACGCGAGCCACTGGTCAGCGCTGCTCTGCGCCACGGTCGTACGATCGAAGAGCACGAACGTGCCCGGGCGCACGTACACCAAGTCGCGCGTGAACTGCGACACGGGATGGCTACTGCTGCTTCCGTACTGATCGCCCAAACCGACGCCGCGCGCGTGCACGAAGTCTGCCTGCGCCTCGTAGACCGCGACGTGCGCCTGAGAGGACGACGACGACGCGCTATTTTGTCCGGGATTGTAGGGGTTCGAAGAGTCGTTGACGAAGAAGGTGTTGTAGAGACGACGCTGCTTCGTCCCGTAGCTATCGTCGTAGACGAAGTCTTCACCGGCGGTGCCCCCGTTTTCAGGGAGCCAGCCCGTGGGGTTGATCAAGAGCGGCTGATTGCCGACCACGACGCTGAGCCCGCCGGCGCCGAAGAGCTCCTCGCCGGAGTCCGCTGCGTTAATGTAGGCACCGCCTGAAAAGGCGCCCCAGACTGCGGTCTTGTCCCAAGTCGAACGCATGGCGACGTGCCCGGGGCCGGAGGCGAAGCCCGATAGTCCGGAGCTCTGGTAGCTCGCGCTCGTCGCGGCAGGATCCCCGTACAAGAACTGGGACCAAGGTGAGCGGTCGTCACCCGCCGTCGCCGCAACGTCGGCAGCGAAGCCGCGGATGCCCTGGGACGTGTTGTCCCCCAATGCCTCGAGCATCGTGGCGAGCCCCGTGAGGAGCTCGGTCGACGGGCGGATGTTCGTGCCCGATCGGATCGTTCCCTGATCGTCCATTTGCTTGAGCGATGGCCAAGCAAAGTTCATCGTGTAGACGGCCTCGTCGTGCGCGAGCGGCAGGTCCTTCCACCAATCGAGCCCCGTGGCGGTCTTGGTGGCCCACAGCGCCTCCGCCATGGAGAGCACTGCCTTTTTGCCGTAGCCCCAGCCTTCCGGCCAACCGCCCCCGGCCATCTTGCTCGAGAACGCCGGCTTCACCAGCGTGCCCCACATGCGCGTCGTGACGTCGCTCCAGTAGCCGGCGGCCTTGGAGTTGTCGCCGTCGGTCGCGAGCGCCGCCAGGGTCTTCGCCAAGAAATAACCAGCGAAGTAGTTCCCGATCGGATCGTCGTTGATGAAGCCGCTCTGGTCGTACCAATCGATCCACGCATTGATCGACGAGACGACGTTGCTCTTGGTGGACGCCGGGAGCGCCGGATACAGCCAGTCGAAGCCGACGGCCATGCCCACCACGTAGTTGCGGATGCCGTAGCCGGAGTCGGTAGAGGGCGCTTCGCCCCCGGCGCTGACGGGCGTGCTCATGGCGTCGAGCAGGCGAGCGCCGGCGGCTCCGTAACGAGACTGCGCGGCGGTGTCGCTGGTTGCGCGGTAGCACAAGCCGAGCGCGCGAATCGCGGGCACGTAATCTTCACCCTGGTAGCCTTGCCCGACGTTCGGGAAATCGGGATAGGCAGTGCCGTTCGGCGCGTACATCGTGCCCGTTGCGTAGCCATCGCATTTTTGCTTCAGAGCGGTCCAGGCCGACTCGCCCGCGCTCGCGCGCGCCTTGAGCCGAGACAGCGTTGCATCGGATAGGATGAGCCGTGCCTGCGGTCGCGCCGACAACTCCTGAGAGTTGGATTCGGCGACTACGGAATCGACTCCATCGGTCGGCGCACCGGAGCAACCGGCCCCCACGCTCAAGAGTCCAATCAACGCTGTCCAGGTACCGGGCTGAAGGGTTCGACGCATCTCTACTCCTTGAAAAAGCGCACACGAGTGCCGTTGCGGACACCCAATCCTGTGCGGCCGACCACTTGGTCAACGTCGCCCTACGCGCCCAGTCGCCAACGACTTAAGAGGGGCAAGAACGACAGATTGCTGCGCGCGTCGGCCATGATGGCGAACGCTCACAGACCCCGACCGTGCTCGAAATCATCGAGCGCGAGACCGTTACCAACGGCGCTTGGGGTGCCACGCAACGTAGTCGCAAATTGGGATCGAGCAACACCCAAAGTGCCTGCGATCCTTCGCGCCACGTCCCATTTTGCCCTGATTTGTACAAATCACCCGCTGCGAGTCGTCGGCGTTCACTGTCCGCAATGCTGCGGATTTTGGCGCACTTGCAGAGCGCGCGCAGCGAGTGGCGATGAAGCTTCGTACGCGCGCGCGAGCGTCGGTCATAAATCTGTCAGCGGCGCTCATCACCCTGACGGTTATTGCGATGGGCTTCAGGCTCGTCGGCGGTCGTGTTCATCGCGACGAACGCTGAGCACGTTATCTTTGCCAATTAGTGTGCGACGAGCACCCACCAAAATCCCAAAACCAAGAATTTCATGCCGAGGCGGGAATCGCAGCGAAAGGCTGCGCTCGTCGCTGCGGCCCGCGAGCAACGAAGCGGCGCTGCGCGTCAAAACTCAGTGCGCTCGAGGAGGTAACCGAGGCCGCCCACGCGGTACCAATGATAACCGTACGGCTCCATGATGATGCGGTGACGGCCGCGCGCGTCGGCGTCGCTGTGATCGTTGGTCAGGAGCACCTCGAACTCACCCCAACCGAACTCCGGCACTTCCTTGCGCATCCGGATCATGCGTTCCGTCCAATTCAGGATCGACCGGCAGGCGTCTATGTCCGGCGAGCTTGTACCAGTGCCACCTATTGTATTGCCTTTCTCGGCGGGCATCACCCAGCAGAGTGCTCGGCAAAAGGCTCGCCCCCACCCCGTGCCCGACTCGCCAGTTTCATTCTGGCATCACACTAACGAGAAAGTTTCAGAGGTCCGATGACAAAATGAAACGACCAACTTCGGCGGCGGGTGCACCGTCGCGGTCTTCCTCGCCCGAGGTCATTCCGGGCAGCGAAAAAGTTGGGGGATTTCGCGGTCATCGCAAGGTCCCCTTACGTGCCGCCACGCTGCGCCGTTAGGTGATGCACGTGCCGACTCCGCCCCTCGGCCGCGCCCTTGGCACCATGGCTTTGCCCGATCGAACGCGCCGCGCCGCTACTCCCGCTAGCGGTACCCATTCGCTCGGTATCGGCCGCCTGCGCAGCGTGATGCAGCGCTACATCAGCGGCATCCTCGTGGATTCGGTCCTCGAGCGTGCCATGCACGCGCACCCCAATGCACCCGACCTCCACGCGATCACGGAGGATTGCATGATCGGTCTGCGGCTGTTCGTCGACGAGCGCCGCCTACCGGATCTCATGGTGGAGCTCGCGGCCGTCCTCGAGGAACTCGATGGACGGTGATCACGGTACGGACGCGCTCGACGCACGCCTGCGGGCGTTCGACGCCGAGCTCGCCAACTTACGTGCGCGCGTTACCGAGCTGCAGGCGGCGAGCGCTAACGCGCCGAAGGCGGCGCAGGGCCAAGAAGACAAGCTCTCGCTCATCGTTTTCAGCGGCACGCTCGATCGGCTGATTGCCGCCTTCGTACTCGCGACGGGCGCTGCCGCCATGGGCATGCAGGTCTCCATGTTCTTCACGTTTTGGGCCACCGCGGGCCTGCGACAGGACGCGCGGCAGCTGAAAAAGACGCTGCTCGAGCGCGCGTTCGGTTGGATGTTGCCCAAAGGCGCGCGTCGCTTGCCGCTGTCGCACATGAACATGGCGGGTGGTGGACCGCTCATGATTCGCCACGTCATGAAGCAGAAGGGCGTCGCCTCGGTCGAGGAAATGATGACGCTTTCGGCCGAGCTCGGCGTGAGCATCTACGTGTGCACGATGAGCATGGATCTGCTCGGCATGAAGGAAGCCGAGATGATCGAATATCCGGGCCTCTCGTACTGCGGCGTCGCGAAATTTCTGGAAACCGCCGCGCCCGGCAAGCTCACTCTGTTCGTGTGAACCGCATGACCAACGTCGACGCTCGCGGAAAATCTTGCCCATTGCCCATCGTGCTCACCGCGCGCGCGGTGCGCCAAGTCGCTGTCGGCGAAAGCATTGTCGTGCTCGCCGACGACCGCGCGTTTTTGCCCGACATCGAAGCTTGGTGCAAGAAGACCGGACACGCCTTGGTGCAAGCGCAGTCGAAGGACGGCCACTTCGAAGCCGTCGTGCGGCGCGCGCTTTGACGAGTGGGCTAGGGCGCTGAAGAGCGAGCTCAGAGCGCGATGCGCCAGACGGTGTCGGACGACCTTCGCCGTCAGGCTGGACGCGCGCCGCTTCCACGATAGACGATGAGAACGTCGCGCGTCGCCCGCTGGACGATGCGACCGGCCGTCGTGCCGAGGATCCGATCCAAGCCGTGGTAACCGTGATTGCCGATCACGATCAGATCCACGTCGTGGGCTTCGGAGGCAGTCAAAATGGCGTGCTCGGGCGAAGCATCGACCTGCACGAGGACGCGGCTCGGGTGGCGCGCATCCGTGAGTGCGTACTTCATCAGCTCTTCGTGCGCGGCTCGTACCAATTCCGCGCCCAGAGGATCGGGCGTTCCTCCAGCGCCTGCCGCCGGGAAGTCCTGGATCACGTCCACCGCTCTCAATAACAAGAGCTCGGCGCCAGATCCGCGACCGATCTCGAGCGCGCGTTGAAAGACTCCTTGCGCCCGTGACGACTCGTCGAGCGCGACCAGTACACGACGCATCATGCCGGCACCTCGGCGTGGCTGGCCGGCGTAGCTTCCTCTTCTGTCCGTGGTTGTTCGCGCTTGGCCAAGAACAGGAACATCACGGGCACGAGGAACAGCGACAGGATCGTGGAGGAGGTGAGCCCGCCGACGACCGCTAGCGCGAGCGGTTGATTCGCTTCGGTTCCCTTCTCGAGAGCGAGCGCGGTCGGCACGAGCCCAATCACCGTCGCGAGGCTCGTCATGACGATCGGCACGAAGCGCGTGCGGGCCGCTTGCACGACCGACTCCAGCTTGTCCGTCCCTCCCGCCAAACGACGACTCGCGTCGTCCACCAACAAGATCCCGTTCGAGACGGCGATGCCGACGACCATCAAGACACCCATTAAGGCCGTGATCGAGAAGCCTTGCCCAGCCGCGAGCAGCGCCATCACGATGCCGACCAGCGAGACGGGGATCGTGAACAACATCACGAATGGCAGCCGCAACGACTTGAACTGCGAGGCCATGATCATGAACACGACCATCACCGCGAGCAGGATGCCGACGCCGAGGCCCGAGAACGTGTCGCGCATGAGCTCGACCTGCCCGACATAGGAGAAATCGATGCCGCTCGTACTCGGGTTTGCCCTGAGCTTCTGTTCGAGCTCCGCGGCCGCCGTCCCGATGTCTCGTCCCTCGGTTTGCATGAGCACGTGAGCCGCACGCTGCAGCTGGTTGCGCTCGATGGCGATCGGGCCGACCGAGCGCCGCACGGTGCCGTAGCCGCCCAGCGTGACCGCCTTGCCGTTCTCGATGCGCGCCGGAATTTGCGCGAGCGCGTTCGGATCGGGTACCGCCTTGCCGTCGTAGTAGGTCACCACGTAGTACGATTGACCGTTGTTCGGGTCGATCCAAACGCTCGGCGTGTTGATGTTTCCGAGTGTCGCCTCGAGCGTGGTTTGCGCCGCGCTGCGCAGCGAGAGACCGACCAGCCCCGCCTTCCCACGATCCGTCTTGACGCGTACCTCGGGATAGTTGGTCTCGAGTGACACCCGCACGTCCCGAATGCCCGGCACGCTGCGCGCAACTTCCGCAACGGCACGGGCTTGGGCGTCGAGCTCGGCCAAGTTGTCGTTGCGGACTTCCACCACCAGCGGCGCGATATAGCCGTTGGAAAAGACGCTCGCGACGAGACCGCCCGGCCACTGCAGAAACTCGACGCCCGGGTAGTGGCGCCGCAGGATTGCGCGCATTTTGTCGGCGATCTGACGCTGCGACAGCGAGCGCTCCTCCGGGTCGGACAGAGCCACACGAATGAACCCCATGTGCGGCCCGCTGTTGGGGCTGGTCATGGCGCTACGGGCGTTGCTGGGCGAGCCGACGTTGGCCAGGACGAGCTTGGCCGCGCCCTTCGGCAACTCCTTCGCCAGCGTCTCGCCCATGTTTTGCATCATGTGCGCCGCGTCTCGTAGCGACATGCCGGGCGATACGCGCACGTAGACCCGCTCCATCGCCTCGTCGATCTCCGGGAAGAACGTGCTCGGGAGCCGATACGCTGCGAACACGCTGCCTGCGACGAGCGCCAGGGCGGCTGCGACGACGAAGCCGCGGTACGGGATGACCGCGCGCAGCGCGCCTGCATAGCCGCCGGCGATACGTTGAACGATCGCTTCACAGGCCTTCGCCAAGCGGCCCGGCTGCTCGTGCTGTCCCAGCAAGTAGCGGCACGCCACGGGGGTGATCGTCATGCTCACCAGATAACCGGCGAACATGCCGACCGCGACCGTGAGCGCGAGGGGCGCGAACAGCTTCTTCGCAAGCCCCGCAAAGAGCAGCACGGGCATCAGCACCGAAGTAGTAGTGAGGGTCGCGGCGAGTGTGGGCAGCGCCACGGCCTGCGTGCCCTCGAGCGCCGCGCGCCACGGGGATTTACCGAGCAAACGGTGGCGATGAACCGACTCGAGGACGACGACAGAGATGTCGACGAGCGGCCCCATCGCGAGCGTCAGCCCTCCGAGCGTGAAGGCGTTCAGAGTCTGACCGGTCGCGTACAGCACGATCAAGATGATGCCGAACGAGATCGGAATCGCGATCGCGGATATCAACACGGCGCGCGCGCTCTGCAAGAAGAACAGGATGATGAGACCTATCAGCACCAGCGCTTGCACGATCTCCTTGCGCAGCCCCCGATAGGTCGTCTTGACGAACGTGGACTGATCGAAGATGGGCTTCACTTGCAGGCCCGGCGGCAAGTACTTGAGCTTCGACACGGCGTCCTTGACCGCCTCCACGATCGCGATGGTGTTGCCTCCCGGTACGCGCAGTACGTTCAGGTAAACGCCGTCCTGGCCGTTCATCCAGACCGCTTGCGTTTCCGGGCTGCCGCCGTCCTCCACTTTCGCCACGTCTCGGATCAGAATCGGCTTTCCGTCCACCAGCTTGACGAGCGCATCGCCGATGGTCTTGGTCCGTTCTGGGACGGCGTTCGTGTACACGTTCGCGCTGAATTTGGGCGAGAGGAACACGCCGGAGGGCAACAGGGCGTTGGACTGAGAGACGGCGGTCGCTACGTCGCTCGAGGTGACGCCACGCGCTTGCGCAGCCGCCGGGTTGACGACCACGTTGATCTGTCGCTGCCGGCCGCCGTTGACGGACGCGCTCGCGACGCCCGGAATACCCTCGAGTAAGGGCTCGACGTTGTTGAGCGCGTAGTCATAGAGCTGCGGGCCCGTCAGACCGCCGCCGTAGACGGCGACCTGCACCACGGGCGCGTTGGACGGATCGTATTGCAAAACGAAGGGCGGCAGTACGCCGAGCGATTTGGGAACCGCGGACATGGCGAACGCGGTTTGTTGCTGGACGAGCGTTTGAGCGGCGTTGAGGTCCGTGCCCCATTTCATCCATACCCAGACGATGCTCAGGTTGTTGCGCGAAATGCTCTCGACGTGATCGACGCCCGGCGTCGCGCTCACGTACTTTTCGATCCGCCAGGTGAGCGTCTTCTCGACGTCTCTCGGGCCGAGCCCGGGAGCCAACGTGCCCACGACCAACACGGGCGGCGTGAGCTCGGGGAACGTATCGATCGCCATGCGCGGTGTAACGACGCAGGCGAACACCACCAGCGCGATGCCGAGCATCAGAATCGCGATCGGGTTCTTGAGCGAGAGTCCCGTCATTGCGGCTTGCCTTGATTGCCCGCGAGGACGGCGGTCGCGGGATCGGGACTCGCGATCACGCGATCTTTGTCGCTGAGTAACGCTCGCCCCTCGCTCACGACCTTGCTGCCCGGCTCGAGCTCGGGGTCGAGAAAGAGGTCCCCGCCGAGCTCGCCCTTGACGTGGTAAGTGCGTTTGTTCGCCACGCCGCCGTCGACGACGAAGACGCTCGCCTTGTCGCCTCGCACCGTCGCGGCGTACAAGGGGATCTTCACGGCGGGGCTCGGCTGTCCCACCTCGATGCGAAGCTCGGCGGTCGTTCCGACGGGCAGCTCGCGCTCCGGGTCGGCCACGTCCAGCTCGAAGTGAACCGTTCGTGTCGCGAAGTCGGCGGCGGGCGCTCGGCGCGAGATCGTCGCCACCAGGTCGCGATCGGTCGCCAGCATGTGGACGTTGGCTTTCGTGCCCGGCGCGACGATATTGAAATCGACTTCGGGGGCATCGGCCAGGATGCGCACCGTCGAGCGATCGACGAGCGACACGATCGATATGCCCGGTCGCACGAAAGCACCCGGGTCAATCGTGCGCGACGCAACCTCGGCGTCGAACGGCGCTCGCAGCACGCAATCTGCGACCTCGAGAGACGCGCCCAAGAGCTTGGCTCTGGTGGCCAAGAGCTGGGCCTGCTGTGCGGAGCTTTGCGCCGTCTTCTGCTCCACCTCGTTCGGAGACACGAAGCCGCCGTCGAGCAGGCCTTGGATGCGGGACGCCTCGTGCGCCGCCGCTTCTTGTTGAGCCTCGAGCGCGCGCGCCTGCATGGCCACGGCTTGGCTGGTCGCCCCCGCGTTGCGACAGTCCAGCGTGGCGAGCACGTCACCCTTCTTCACGATCGCACCCGGTCGGACGAGCACGGTGTCGACGTAGGCGGCGACCAACTGCGGCCCGACGCGGGCTTCGATCCACGGGGCCAACGTTCCGATGTAGGTGCGAGACGAGCGGAAGGTCGTGGGGACTGCATCGACGACCGCGACCGGTTTCGCCGACTGACTCAACGCGATTTTGTTGGTCTGCGCCTCCGCGTGCACCACCATGAGCGCACCCGTGACGAGTAAAGCCAGCGTTGCCCCGACGATGGCGAATGGCACGACCCTGCGCGGTTTTTGCACGGCGTTGACCGGCGCCTCTTCTGTCTTCTGAACGGGAGCCAGGGAGGCGTCCTGCGGGTCTTCGGTGTTCACTCTAGTTTCCTTCCGCGATGGTTCGCCCGAACGCTGCGCGCGCTCGGGCCAGCTCGAACTGGCCGAGCGCCAGCTGAATCTCTGCGTTCGTGCGAATGGCTTCTGCGTCGGCGAGCTCGATACTCGTGCCGAGGCCGGCATTGAAGCGCGCTTCCGCCTGCGCGTAGTTGGCTCGACTGGCCTCGACCGCGCGAGCAAGCCCAGGGAGCGCCGTGCGCGCCACGTCGGTCGCCACGTACGCGGCGCGAATCGCCGCGATGTCGCGCTGCGTTGCGAGCGCGAGCTGTTGGGCGCGAACCCGCTCGCGCGCCTTCGCGGCGTCTCTCCTCGCCACGACGACACCTTCGAACAGCGGCACGTTCAGGACGAGCCCGACATCCCAGTTCGGAACGTCGGGGAGCCAGCCGGAACCCGGGGGCAAGCTGCCGTTTCCGGACGGCGTCGCGCCCCCGGCCCGACCCGACAGCGTGGCGGTAGCCGCAAGATCCGGACGAAGCTCGGCACCGAGCGCTCGGGTTTCGGCTTCGGAAGCATGCAGCTCGGCAAGCGCCTGCAGGATGGCCGGATCTCGGCTTTCGCCCTGACGGATCGCAGCGGCGAGGGAAGGGAGCTCGCTTGGCGTCGGCGGGGCGTCCGCAATGTCCAGACTCGCGTCCGGAACTCCGACCGAGGCGGCCAGCAACGCTTGGGCACTCTCTACTCCACCGGTCGCTTTGATGCGCCCAATGTCGAAGCGCGTCAGATCCGCTTCGGCGCGTGTGAGCTCGATCGGAGAGCGCAACCCCGAGCGGACGCCGGCTTGTGCCAAGTCGCGGTGCGCCTTCGCGCGCTGATACGCTTCTTCGGATGCTTTCGCGATCGCCTTCGCCGAGAACACGGCGAAGTAGGCTTCCTCGACGTCGAACGTGACATCGAGCTCGTCAGCGCGTGCGCGCTGCCTCTCGACGTCCACGACGGTGTCGAAAGCGGCCGTTTGGGCCGCGATGCGTCCGAAGTCGAACACCTCCTGGCGCGCGCCTATTCCGACCAGCGTCGAGGGGTAGGGCAGCCAGCTTCCGTTGGACACCACGCGCGTCCCGCCGATGCGAGGGACGTCGAACTGACGCGGCCCAGCGTATGTCGCCGTCGTGTTGTTGGCGGTCGCCGCGAAGATTTGAACGCTGGCACCGGCGACTGGGTACCACTGTGCGCGCGGAATTTCAGCATCCGCTTGCCGCGCGGAAACGCGCGCGAGCGACGCCAAAATCATGGGGTGATTGGCCTTCGCGTGAGCAATCGCCTGGCCCAGCGTCATGCTGTGAGCGGGCGGAACGGCATTGGGCAACGGGAGCGGCGCCGGCGTAGGCACGGCAGCAGCAAGCGGAGCCGCGACGCTTCGACACGTGATCGACAGCAGCAGCAGTGCCAGTAGGGACCCAACGAGACGAAGCATCGCGGCGCGGCGTCTGCAACTGCCGCGCCAGCGCGTTGTTGCCGAGATTTCGCGATGATCCTGTCGCCGCGGAGCGGTGGGTTCGGGAAAATTTCCCTAGCGACTCGGGAAATTCTCCTGCGCGGTTGACGAGCAGCGCCTGGAACCCTGCGGATTCCCGCATCCATCGCCGTGGTCTGCTTCTTGCTCAGCCAGCTGGCCGATGACCGTTGCGGTCGCTGTCGACCACTCCTCGAGCTCGCGAGCCGCCGTGAAGTCGCGCTCGAAAAACCTGCCCGGTGGACTGCTCGTGGTCGTCATGTTCGTGGTCGTCGCGCTCGTCGCCGGCTTTGCCTACTGGGACGAGGAGCGCGAATCGGGCGCAGCGCTCGATGACCTCGGGCGGGAGCAATCCGCATTTGCAGCTGGAGTCGGGCTCGGCCTGAGCTCACGTCTACGAGCGATCTCCGAGCGCGTGACCGAGCTCGCGCAGGCGTCGAAGCGCGAGCTCTCGACCGAGGTCTTTCGCGATCCCGACTTCACGCTCTATGTGCACCACACACCACCTCAGGGCGGCAAGCCGCCGATCGCGGACTCGACATCACTGTGGGTTACCGTGCCTTGGGATGGGCAGCGGTGGCTCGAGGTGGCCCTCAATCGCGAGCGCACTCTGTCGAGCCTGGGCTCGCTCGAGCAAGGCGGACGTCTTCGGATTTTCGTCCAGCATCCCCAACAGCCGGGCTTGGCAGCGACGCACGGCCGCACGTTGTTCTTGCGGCCGCTCGAGCAGGCGCTCGCCTCCGGAGCAAGCAGCGTCCGTCTATTGCGTCAAGACGCGAGCCTCTTGGGCCTGCCGGCGCGTACCGCCATCGCGGGGCTCGCGTCGCTCGACGCGGCAGAGCTCGGCCGCTTTGGCCTGGCAGTCGTGTCGAGCGCTCAGGAGGAGCGTGACCGGCAAATCCACGCCAAATGGCGGCTGATGCTGGCCGTGCTGGTCGCGGCGGGGCTAGTCATCGGCTTCGGCGGACTTGCTTGGCGAAAGCAGCGCAAAGAGCTCGAGCTGTCACAAGAGCTTGCGCTTGCGTCAGCCGTCCATGCCCGTGACGAACGTCTTCTGCAGGCGGACAAGCTCGCGACCTTGGGAGCGCTTGCGACTGGCATCGCGCACGAGGTCTCGACGCCTCTCGGAGTCATCCTGGGTAGAGCCGAGCAGCTCTCCGCCAAACTCTCGGCGGACGAGCGCGCGAAGCGGGCCGTCGAGACCATCGCGTTCCAGACGGAGCGCATCAGCGCCGTCATCCGCGGCTTTCTGAGCGTAGCGCGCGGTGACGCGGGACGTCTGGAACGTGTCGACCCCCATCGCTTGCTGCTCTCTTCGATCGACTTGGTCGAGCACCGGTTCAAAAGTGCAGGGGTCGAGCTGACGACCGATATCGCGGAGCCGCTGCCGAAGATCGCCTGCGAGCCCCAGCTGATCAGCCATGTGCTAGTAAATCTGCTCTTGAACGCGCGCGAAAGTTGCCAACCGGGCGGCCACGTCGACGTCGCAGTACGCTCGGACGGCTGCCGCGTCGCATTTGTCGTTACGGATGACGGTCGCAGCATGCCACCCGAAGCGGCATCCCGCGCTACGGGACCGTTCTTCAGTGCCGGACCCCAGGGTGATGGTTTCGGGCTCGCGATCGCCAACGAGATCGTCAAACACCACCACGGAGTGCTCGCCATTTCAGCGCGCGAACCGGGCGCCGGGACGAGGGGGACGCGCGCCGTCGTCGAGATCCCGATTCCGGGAGCGTAGGCATGGCGCCCCCCCCCACACAGCCAGCAGCCAAAATTCGCCGTCGGGTGCTCGTCGTCGACGACCAAATGGCGATGGCGGAAATGGTCGCCGACGGCCTCACCGAGAAGGGCTTCGAGGCGCAGCCGGTTGCGTCGAGCCAGGACGCGGTGCGCTGGCTCGAGCAAGAGCGGGTGGACGCACTCGTCACCGACCTGCGCATGCCGTCACTCGACGGCCTCGCGCTCCTCGCGATTTCCAAACGCACGGCGCCCTTGCGGCCCGTAATCCTGATGACGGCATTCAGCGCCGTAGACACGGCCATCGAGGCGATTCGCCAGGGCGCGTACCACTATTTGACCAAGCCGTTCAAGGTCGAAGAGCTCGCGCTATTTCTCGATCGTGCTTTCGACGAGGCGAGCGTGCGCCACGAAGCTGCCGCGCTCCGGCGTGTCTTGCAGGACCGTTTTTCGCTCGAGAATCTGCTCGGCGGAAGCGCTGCCATGCGAGAGGTGCGTGATCTGATCGAGCGTGTCGCTGATTCGGCGGCGCCCGTCCTGATCTGCGGTGAAACGGGGACGGGCAAGGGAGTCGTTGCACGGGCGATCCACGCGCGCAGTCCGCGCGCTGCCGCTCCTTTCGTGTCGCTCAATTGCGCCGCCCTGCCGGAAGCATTGCTCGAAAGCGAGCTCTTCGGACACGTCAAAGGAGCGTTCACCAACGCGACGGCCACACGCATTGGCTTGCTCGAAGGGGCTGACGGCGGCACGCTGTTTCTGGACGAGATCGCCGAAATGGCCCTCTCACTGCAAGCCAAGCTCTTGCACGTGCTCGAGAACGGCGCTGTACGGGCCGTGGGCTCGAACAAGGAAAGAAATGTCGACGTGCGCATCATCGCCGCGACCCACAGAAACCTTCGGCAGCGGGCCAAAACCGGCGCGTTCCGTGAAGATCTGATTTACCGGCTCGACGTAGTGAATCTCGAAATGCCTCCGCTCCGCGATCGGATCGAAGACCTTCCCGAGCTGGTCGAGCATTTCTTGGCTCTATCGAAGCGTCGCTACCCGCGCTCGACAGTCGAGCGGTTCTCGGCCGAGGCACTCGCTCGCATGAGCAACTACCAGTGGCCGGGCAACGTCAGGGAGCTCGAGCACTGCATCGAACGACTGGTACTGCTCGGGCGCGAACCGGAGGTTCCTGTCGAGCGATTACCGCAGACGGTGATCTCCACGCCTACTACGCCCGCTGCATTTCAGGGTGAGATCCTCCCACTTCGAGAGATTGGTCGCCGTTACGCACGCTGGGCTTACGAGCAGGTGGGGGGCAAGAAGACAGTCGCAGCAGAGCGACTGCAGATCGACTTCAAGACCCTGAGCAAAATGCTTCTCGCTGAATCAGAGGACCCCGCGTGAGCAATCCCGCGATTGCGGGAGACGGTGCTCGCTCTCGCTCCAGCTCCGTCATTCTCTCGTACCGACACTGGATCGGCCTGCGCTGCTCGTGATCCGAAGCGCCAGCGCCGGACATTGATCAGGCTATGAAGGACGCGCGATGGATCGGGGTCGGCTTGCTGGTGGTCGCCGGGGCGCTCGACGGTTGCGGAGTGGATCACGTCGTAGGGTCGGGCACGAGCGGCGCGGCTGCGACGGCCGCAGCGAGTGGCGCAGGTTTCAACGGAATCGGCGGCGCTTCCGGAATCGGAGGGAAGGGCGGCGGGCTCGACGATGCGGGTTCGAGCTTGGGGGGGACCGGCGGCGCGGCGGGCGCCAATGGTGGCACGCCCGGGACGGGTGGCGCCGCGATGGCGGGCACAGGTGGCAACGGCACCGTTGGCAACGGCGGAAGTGCGGGCACGGCTGCGGGTGAAGGCGGGGCGGCGGGTGCAGAGGGAGGCGCCGGTCCCGAACCGGTCCAATGCGCGTCCACGACGGTACGGGGCACGCTGACGGATTCGACCGGCTCGACGAACATCGTGAGCATTCCAAGTCCGCAGACGATCACCGACATCATCGATCATCTAGACTCCGTTTCGCCTTCGCGCGAGTTCGTGCTTCGGACGGCTGACGACGCCGAATGGCACTACAACGTGACGCTACCGTGCCTGCACTTGGGCCCCCTGCCGGTGGGTCTAGCCCCGGAGATTGGCGTTCAAGTCGGCGACAGCGTCGACGTGAAGATCGTCGGTGGCATGACGAACTTCTTCTTCGATCACCAGGAGATCGTGATGACGCACGATGGAAAGCTGGTGCTCTTCACCGTGGACGAAGCCGAGCTCGACTTTCCGACGCCCCCCGACCTCAGCCCCTACGGTTTCGAGCTTTCGTTTGAACCCACCGATTCGGGTGTGCCTTCCGGCTGTTCGGGGCCCCGACCTGACATCAAAGACTTGTTCGAGCGGCTCGTCGTCAGCGGTGACTCCGAGACGGTGCGCGTCGAAGCGTCGCAAACCTTCCTCGTCGGTGGCTTCACATTTTCGGTCGGCGAGCTGACTCACGCGACGAACGACGGTGGAGGTGGCTGTGACCCGTGGGGCTGGAGCCGCTACGGCGGATTCCTCATGCAGCCGTAGGCGGAAGCTCAACCGGCTGGCCCGAAGATAATACCTAGCGACCGGCAAGGCCGAGCCGTCGGTGATAAGCTCGGCGGCACACGGCGCGTGCCGATCACGAATCCGGGACGGTTTTTGGGTTGAACTAAGTGGAGCCGAGGGGGATCGAACCCCTGACCTCTGCATTGCGAACGCAGCGCTCTCCCAGCTGAGCTACGGCCCCTGGGACGGGGGAGCGGGACAGTAGCCGCACGGGTTCTGGTGTCAAGGTCCGCGTTCGTCTTGACCCGAGGATCGCGGTGGTTATGTTGCGGCCGTAGTGACGGACCGGCCCGCCTCCCAAAGGTAAAAGGGCCCCGCCAAACGTGAGCGCCCCAAGTGGGCCGGCGGCAGGAGAAACAGAGCTATGGGCAAGATCATCGGTATCGATTTGGGGACGACGAACAGCGTCGTCGCCGTGATGGAAGGCAAAGAGCCGAAAGTCATCGTCAACGAGGAGGGCTCGCGGCTGACGCCGTCGGTCGTCGCGTGGGATGACAAGGGCGAGATCCTGGTGGGCACGATCGCCAAGCGCCAGGCCGTCACGAACCCGGAGAACACCGTGTACTCGGCCAAGCGCTACATGGGCCGCCGCTTCGAGGAGGTCGAGAACGAGACCAAGCGCGTCCCGTACAAGGTGGCGCGCGGCAAGAACGGCGACGCGATGATCGAGGTGCGCGGCAAGCAAATGTCGCCGCCCGAGGTGAGCGCCAAGGTCCTGCAGAAGCTCAAGAAGGCGGCTGAGGATTACCTGGGTGAGAAGGTGACGGAGGCCGTGATCACGGTGCCCGCCTACTTCAACGACTCGCAGCGCCAAGCCACCAAGGACGCGGGGCGCATCGCCGGCCTCGACGTGAAGCGCATCATCAACGAGCCCACGGCGGCGGCGCTCGCCTACGGCCTCGACAAAAAGAACAACGAGATCATCGCCGTTTACGACTTCGGCGGCGGCACCTTCGACATCTCGATCCTCGAGGTCGGCGACAACGTCGTGCAGGTGATCTCCACCAACGGCGACACGCACCTCGGCGGCGACGACGTCGATCACCTGATCATGGACTGGCTCGTCGGCGAGTTCCGTAAGGACACCGGCATCGACGTCTCCAAGGACAAGATGGTGATCCAGCGTCTGAAGGACGCGAGCGAGCAGGCCAAGATCGAGCTGTCGAGCAAGTCCGAGACCACGATCAACCTGCCGTTCCTCACGGCCGACGCGAGCGGACCGAAGCACCTGCAGAAGCCGCTCAGCCGCGCCAAGCTCGAGTCGATGATGCGGCCGCTCGTCGACCGCAGCATGGAGCCCGTGCGCCAAGCGCTCGCGGACGCGAAGAAGAAGCCGAGCGACATCGACGAGGTCGTGCTCGTCGGCGGCTCGACCCGCATTCCGCTCGTGCAGGAGACGGTGCAGAAGTTTTTCGGCAAGGAGCCGCCCAAGGGCGTCAACCCCGACGAAGTCGTCGCCATCGGCGCGGCCGTTCAAGGCGGCGTGCTCGGCGGTGAAGTGCAGGACGTCGTGCTGCTCGACGTGACGCCGCTCTCGCTCGGCGTCGAGACGCTGGGCGGTGTCATGACGGTGATGATCCCGCGCAACACCACGATTCCGACGCAAAAGAAGGAGATTTACTCGACCGCGAGCGACAATCAGACCTCGGTCGAGATCCACGTGCTGCAGGGCGAGCGCGCCGGTGCGCGCGACAACCGCACGCTCGGCAAGTTCCACCTCGAAGGGCTGCCCGCGGCTCCCCGCGGCATTCCGAAGGTCGAGGTCACTTTCGACATCGACGCGAACGGCATCTTGTCCGTGATGGCGAAAGACATGGCGACCGGCAAGGACCAGAAGATCACCATCACGGCGTCGAGCGGTCTCAACAAGGACGACATCGATCGGATGGTCAAGGAAGCCGCGTCGCACGAAGCGGAGGACAAGCGCCGGCGCGAGGAGATCGAGCGCCGCAACAAGCTCGACAGCCTGACCTACCAGCTCGAAAAGCAGATCGCCGAGAACAAGGAAAAGCTCGGCGGTATGGATCTGGGCGCGATCGAGAGCCTGATCAAAGAAGGCCGCGCAGCCGTCGAACAACAAGACGACGCGAAGGTCACCGAGGTCAGCGCCAAGCTCGAGAAGGAAGCCCACGCGCTCGCGACCAAGCTCTACGAGTCGGCGGGCGGTCCTGGTGGTCCGGCGCCGGGTGGCCCTGGTCCCGGCCCGGGTGGACCGAGCGGCGGCTCAGACGGCGGCGGCGACGGCAAGAAGAAGGACGTCATCGACGCCGAGTTCGAAGAGACGACGTGAGTCGCGTAGCGAATCCGACGTGAGCGGCCTAGCGAATTAGCTGCCAAAAAGAGCGCCACAGGACGCCCCGAAGCCTGTAAAGTTCCGGCCATGCTGGGACTTTGGAGGTCTTGGGTGCTCCTCGTGGCGCTCGTCGGTTGTGGAGGTGCGCAGAAACCCGCTCCCGAGGCTCCCAAGCCGCCGCCGCCGAAACCCGCTCCGGTCGTCGAGACGGCGGACCTCTCGCCGGTAGCCGCGCCCGCTGGCTTGTTCGTCCTCGGTCGCGTGAAGCGGCCGACCGCCCTCGTGGACACGCTGGCGCACTGGGCGGGCGTGCCTCTCGGTCTGCGCGACCTCTTGCCGTTCGGCGCGAAGGATCTCGACGCCGTGCTCGCGTGGGATGCACCCGTCGAGCTTGCCGTGGCCGTCGCGCCCAACGGACGGCGCAGCAGCGTCGAAGCGGGGCTCTCGATCGGGCTCACGAGCACCCAACAGGCGCTCGCGGCGGCACACGGTCAGGGCTACGAGCTCAAGCGTCTCGCGCCGGAAATCTACGGCGTGCTCGGTATTCCGCACGCGGCCTGCGCGATTGCACCGGCGATTGGCTCCGCGCTCGCGCGCCTCGTGTGCACGCACCGCGCGTCCGAGCTCGAGGATCTCTTGCCGTACATGACGCGCGGCTTGCCGAATGCGCCGCTCGGTGAGCGCGAGCTCGAGCTCGAGCTCGAGCTCCGCGTCGAGCCGTTGCGCCAGCGTTTCGCGTCCGAGATCGGCAGCGCGCGGCTCTTCGCCGGATTTCTGGTGCGCGAGCTCCAGCTCGACGCGCCGCGTTTCGACACGGCCGTTTCGGACACCGCTTACGCGCTCGCCGACGAGCTCGTTGCGGTCGTCCACGACGTCAACGTCGTCAGGCTCGAAGCGAGCGTCGACGAGCAGAAGCGCGAGCTCGACGCTGATCTTTCGGTGAGCTTCGGCGATCACAAATCGTGGAGCGCGAGCATGCTCGCCGAGCACGGTAAGCACCGCGGCGCGGCGCCCGAGAAGTTCTTCGCCCAGCCGGCGGACGCGGATTCGGCCGCTTTCTACTATCCGCACGACCCCGCCATTTACGACCGCATCAGCGCCGGGCTCGTCGAGCTCGCCGACGCGTACCTCGAGCAAGGCAAAGTCGGTAAGGTGACGCGGCAACGCGTGACGCGCGTGCTCGAGACGTACTTCCGCTGGGACGGCGCGGGGGTGAACGCCTCCGGGACCGACGCCGTCGAGCCCGCCAAGAAGGGCGACCCGCGCGTCAGCTCCGATTGGATGCTGCTGCGCGTAGACAACGCGCCACCGACGCTCAAGGGCGTGCTGCCGGACCTCGCCGCGATTCTCTCGGATCGTCAGCTGCGCGCCGCCGCCGCTCGCACGCTCAAGATCGAGGACAAGGAGCTTGCGACTGCGCGGCTCGTCCCGCTCAGTGGTCCTGGTGTACCGGCGGGGACCAAGGCGCTGCTCATCAAAATCCCGAGCGACATCGGTCCGCTCCTCGGGCGTTCGTTCGGCCTCGGCGGCAAGAGCGAGGGCTCCGAGCCGCGCGAACGCGCGATTGCCGTCGTCATGACCGGCACGAGCGCCGTCGTCGCATCGGCTGCAAACCTCAAGATCCTCGGCGCGCGTCTCGGGCAGGCGCTCGCCGGCAAGTCGCCCGCGCTCGCGACGCGCGGCGACCTCGGGCCCCTCAAGACCGTGCAGGCAAATTGGGCCGGCTTCGCGACGTTGCGTGCGCTCCTCAGCAGCTCGGCCGCACAAAGCCATGGCGATCCGAACGAGCTCGCGAGCGGGTTACCCCATCATGGCCAGGTGCCCATGTTCCTCGACTTCGACGTCGAGCCTCAGACCGGCGCGAACGCGCGCTGGCATCTCAGCGTACCTGCCGCGCTGTTCGAGGACTTGCCCGGCCTCGCGCCGCTCTTGGGCGCAGCCCTGATGGGCGGTCACGCTGCCCAGTCGCCCTAGGGCACGCGCCTCCGAGATCTTGGCCGGCTCACGCTACGTGCTGTAAGCGTCGAGCCTACAGTGTATCCCAAGGTACGACATGCCGTTTTCGCGGCGATCTTTGCCGTGATCGCGGGCTGGGCGGCGCCGGCCGCGGCCTGGATCGAGCTGAACCCCAAGGGATTGCTCTCCACGGTCGACGTCGAAAAGGACGGGCACGCGATCGTGAGCCACGAGCTCACGCTCGAGCTGCGCGGCGGCCCGCTCAAGGAGCTCGCGCTCGGGACGGCGGATCCCGATGCCGAGCTCTTGCCGGACGCGACGGTCACGCGCGTGCCGGCGGGGTTGCCGCTGCCGCTCATCGTCGAACGGCACGCCGACGGTTCGCTCGGGCTCGAGATAGACTTACCGAAGGGCCTGCGCGGCGGCACGTACCTCTTCAAGGTGCGTTACCGAACGAACCTCGCCGGGCGCGGACTCTTGCGCGCTCGCGGCGGCGCGGTCGAAATCGGCTGGGTCGGCCCGCGGCTCGACGCCGGCCTCGACGGAGCACGCGCCATCTTTCGGCTGCCGCCCAGCGACGAAGCGCCCCGCCTGCCGCTCGTCGCCCCTGACGATCCGGATCCCGGGTTCGGCGTGATGGTGTCGGCTATTCACCACACGCCCGCAGCCGACGAGATCGAGCTCGTCCGTTCGCACGTCGCGCGCGGCGAGCCGGTGCTCTGGCGCGTCGAGGCAAGCGCGGCGGCGCTCGCGGTGACTCCGGTCGCCGCGCCGGCCGCGGCACCGAAACAGAAGGCGCTCGCGCCGCTGCCGCAGCCGCGCCGTTCGTGGCGCTTTCCGCTATTGGCGGCCGCTTTCGGCGTCGCACTCGGACTTTTGACGGCCGTGAAGGCGCGTTCGTTCGGTCGGGCGTGTCGTGCGCGCCGCGCGCAGGCTCGGCCGCTCGTGCCGCTCCGGGCGTTGCTGCGCGCGCCGCTCGCCGCGCTCGCGCTCGGCGCCGGGCTGTGTGCCGGCAGCGAGCTCGAGGAGCCGACTCTCGCCGTGCTCGGGATTTTGCTCGCGCTCGCGCTCGCTACCGAGCGCGCGCCGAAGCTCGAACGCACGCCGCGCGGCCCCGGCCGCTGGCTATCACTGAAGGACGAGGACGCGTTCGCGCTGCGCCTCGTGCGAACACCCGGAGCGCTCCTCGACGCCGGCACGCTCCGCGGTCTCGGTCTGCTCGCGCTGCTCGTCGCGGCCGTCTCGGCGCTGTCGCTCGGCGAGCTCGGTCGCTCGCCGTTTCGCGCGCTCTTGCTCGCGCTCGGCGGCGCCGCCTTCGTGCCGATCTTCTTCACGGGGCGCGCGAGTGAGCTCGTGCGCGATCCGGTGCAGTTTTCGCGCCGTTTCATGCAGGATCTCGCGCGGGCGCTGCGGCGCCGGACAGAAGCGAAAATCGTGGCTTGGGGTCGCGTGCCGGACGGCGCCGCCGAGCCCGACGAGCTACGTGTGCTCGTGCAGCCGAAGGACGGCATCGCAGGGCTCGTCGCGCTCGAGACCGGACTCGACGCTCAACGCGGCCTCGGCGGTGTCGTCGGCGTGCCGTTCGTGATCGTGCGTGCGAAAGAGGGCTCACGGGCGCAGCTGGCGTTGCCTCGCGGCGTGATCTGGGCGCGTGGTCGCAAACCCGACGAACGGGTCGCGATCCTGAGCCCGAAGCTGCCGACGATCGGGCTCACCGTGGCGCTCGTCGAACGCCTGCTCGCCGAGCTTTCAGCTCAAGCGCCGAGCAAGCGGCGCATGTCGTCGGGTAGCTCGGCTTTCACGACGAAGCTCGGCAGCGTGCGGTCGCCCGCCCACGCGACGTGACTTGCGTGCAAGGCATGGCGCGCGCCGCCGCCCGGCCAAGCAGCGCCGCCGTAAAGCGTGTCGCCGACGAGCGGCGCGCCGATCGACGCCATGTGCACGCGGATTTGATGCCGAAATGCGCGTTTGGCCTCGAGCTCGACGAGCGTGAGTCCGCCGCTCGTTTGGAGCACGCGGTAGCGTGTCGCCGCTTGGCGCGCGTACTCGCGAGACGGATCCGGCACGATGCGCACGCGCCCGCGACGCTCTGGATCGGGACCGAGCGCGCCTTCGATCTCGCCGTAGGCGGGCAGCCCCTCTCCGGCGGTGAGCGCGAGGTAGCGCTTGTCGATGCGGCCGCCCGTGAGCGCCGCCGTGAGGGTCGCGAACGCCGCGTGCGTTCGCGCCACGATGAGTAGCCCCGATGTCTCCGTATCGAGCCGGTGCAAGAGCCCCGGCTCGCGCGGGCGATGGCCGATGCCCGCGAGCTCCGGATAGCGGCCGAGCAGCGCGTTGACGAGCGTCCCGTGCTCGCCTGGGCCGAGCGGCGCCGTCGGCTGTGACGCGGGTTTGTGGACGACGAGCACCGCGCTTTGCTCGAGCCGTACGTCGAGCGGCAGGTCGGGTTCCGGCTCGGGCGCCTGGTCCGGGAGCGACACTTCGACACGACTGCCGCTCGTGGCTGGCGCTCCGGCGCGCGCGCGGCGCCCGTCGACCGTCACGTGCCCGCCCTCGATGAGCTCGCGCGCTTGCCGGCGTCCGACGGCGCGCACGTGTCGCACGACGAGCCGGTCGAGCCGCTCACCCGCTTCGGCGGCATTCACCACGAACGACTCGGTCGTCTGCTTCAAAAGGCTCCGAACACGCCGACCGTCATGCCTCGGCCGTTCGGCACCGGCGAAGCAAACGGCAACAGCATCGCGGCGCTCGGCTTCGGCGGCGTGCTCTTGGCGCGCGGGGGCGTCGTGGCAAACCAGCCGATCACGCCGCCCGCGACGGTACCCACCGCCGCGCTCGCGAGCCAGAGGCGTGTTCTCGTCGGGTCCGTGTCGTCGGCGAAGAGCAGGGGACTCGCGACGGCGGCGCCGCCGAGCGCGCCGAGGCTCGCCGACAAATCGATGAGCAGCACGCGCGCAGGAGGCAGCTCGGTTTGTGTCGCGAGCGCGCCGCCGAGCAGCACGCCCGCCGCCGAGCCGTAGCCGAGTCCGAGCCGTACGGAACCGCCCGTCTTGCCTTGCACGGCCGAGTCGGCCATCGCACCGAGCAGCGCGCCGAACGCGCCGCCCGAATGCGCGACGACCGCGTCGCCTTCGCTCATCGGATAGAAGGCGATGGCGGCGGTCGCGAGCGTGAGCCCGGTGCCTGCTCCGAGCAAACCATAGAGGTAGCGATTGTCGGCTTTGACGCCGTAGCCGTCGGCGAGCAGAAAGCCCGCCGCTCCGGGCCACCACATCCCGGCCGCGAGGAACCACGCGTCGCCCGAGGTGATGTCCCATTCGTCGGCGACGAGCAGTGACGCGCCGAGCCCGAGCCCCGTGCCGAGCGCCATGAGCGGGTAGACGAGCCGCGCGTCGGACGAGCCGCTCGCCTTTTCGATCGTGAGCCCGACGTAACCGCCGAGGATCGCGCCGTGCAGAGCGAGCACGGCGCTGCCCGACGACGGCGGCGCGGCGGGCGGCGTAAAACGGTGCGCCCGAGGCGGCTCGGCCGGCGCAGCTTCGTGCGGTGGCAGCCGCCCCGATTCGACCAAATCGCGGAGCATCACCACCGTGCGCACGTCGAGCGTCCGGAGCGTCGCCGCTGAAAAGTCCTCGGCGCGCACGAGCTCGATGCGCGTTCCAGGCGCGATCGCGAGGAGCCGCACGTGCACGGTCTCGCCCGTGAACGCGAGCCGCGGCACGAAAACCCAGCTTGCGGGCGGCGCCACCACGAGGCTCGCGTCCGTACCGGGCGGCGTGAGCGCTGCGGGCGGCAGCGGCGCAAGCCCCAAATCCTCCACTCCTTCGCGCACCGTCTCGTCGAGCTCGGCGGCGAGCTTCTGCGCGCGCTGGTCCTTGCTCGTGCTCGCGAGCGCGTACTCGCCCGGCGCTACCTCGACGCTCGTCGGGAAAATCAGTGCTTGGTTCGGGTTCGCGTTCGCGCGGCTGGGCGCGAGGAGCCCGACGAGCAAGAGCGCGCCGGCGAACGCGCGCTTGCCGGCGCGCCGCGGGCCGCTCAGAACATCACGGTCGCGCTGATCCAAGCGTCGAACCCGTTTGCATCATCGACCTTGAAGCGCCGGCCCGGATCATTGATCACCTTACGGTAGTTCGGGTTCGGGATGCCCGTCGCCGTATATCCCGTGGTCTCGCTGCCGGTGCGGCAGGGGCCCATCTGAGCGGGGTCGCCGGTGAAGTTCGGGTTACACGCCTGGTCGAACGTGATGAAGTGCCCCTGAATCAGGCTGTACGCGCCGCCGACGTTGAACTTCACGTACTCGCCGGCTTGGTACGTGGCGCGCGCGCTGAACGTGTACTCGCCGTGCTGCTGAGTGTCGGTGAGACCCGAGAAGTACACCTTCTGTGAGCTCGGGTCGACGATGGACGGATATTGGCCCGCCGAGCCCGGATCGGGGTTATTCATGTAGCCGGCGAAATTGGGCGAGCGCAGGGACGGCGCGTCGCTCGAGCCGAGAGCGTCGAAGAGCTCGCTGTAGTCGCGGCCTTCCGAGACGTACGAGCCCTCGAAGCGCGTGTCGATCGTGAGGCGCTGGAAGGCGTCACGGATCTCCCACGGAATGATGGCCATTCCGACCGTCATCGTGCCGCGGAAGGGCGGGTGGTTCACGAGCGAGCCCTGCAGATCGGTGGCGTGGAAATCGCTGTCGGCGGTCGGGAACTCGAAGAGCACGTCGAACCCGCCGTACGGTTCGATGTATTTGACCCGGCGCGAGACGAAGGTGTGAAAGGCGATGCCCGTCGTGCCGCGGCTCACGCCCGGCTTGCGCTCGCCGCTCGAACCCTCGTCGAGCACGACGCGTTGCCCGGGCACGCCCGAGTCCGCCGTGACCTGACCCGACTTGCCGTCGCGATTCATGTCGTTCGGGTAGGTGCACTTCTTCTGCCCGCCGGAGACCGTTTGGTTCAGATTGGCGGGCGCGTTGTTGCACGCGTGCATCGGCTCGGACACGTTCACGCGCACTTCCCCCCCGATGATCCAGGTGGGCTTATTGGGGTTGCGCATCTGGTTCATGACGCCGAAATCCATACCGAGCGCGAGGTACTCGATGCCGCTGCGCGAGGGCGCTTTGAACGGCAGACTGAAGAGCTGTTCCCCGGGCGCGCCCGCGAGCGTCGTCGACTGCAGGCCGCCGCCGTTGGCTTCGAGACTCCTGTCGTCGGACAGAATGATCGGCAGCCGAATGACGATGGCGATGTCTTTGTAGATGCCGACGTCGGCACGCGTATTGAGCCGGCCTACGTCTTGCGAGTACTTGGCGACGTTCATGTTCGACGGCGTGAAATCGCCGGTCGAAACCTGCGGCATCGACGTCTCGCGGTAGACCTTTGCGCTGCGCCAGGAGTGCGAGTAACCGAGCGAGAGGTGCAAGTCGAAGAGATCGTCGCCGTCGAACGCGTCGGCGACCTGGACGATTTCCGCCGGCTCGCGCATCACGGGTGGCTCGCTCGCCTTGCGCGGCTCGTCCCCGAACGCGCGGCCCGAGACCAGCGTCGTCAGGGCGGTCAGGGCCATCCACGCGCCGCGGGCCAGAGCTGCCCGGCTGGTCAATCTTTGCAGGCCCATGGACTAGCCCGCGGACGCTAGCGGCGCCCGCCGGAAACTGTCAACGAAACATCACTTTTCATGGGCGGTTTCCGCTTGCGTGGCTCGTCGTCGCTCCGGGACGCTCGCTCGCAGCTCGGCCGAGCAGCTGGGCCTCGAAACGGCTGCGTTCCGCCTCTGCGAGGCGTCCCGTCGCTGCACGCGCAACCTCGCAAGCGAGGCGCGCGTCTCGACGTGCTTGCATGCGAGCGACTGCCCAGCGAGCTCGCTCCGTGGCGTCGCTTGGCGCGGACGCAGGCGAGCCGGCGTCCGCGCGCAGCTCTTCACAGCGCTGGACGAGCTCGGCCGTGTTCACTTCTCCCCGAAGCTCGGCATGGCCGGCAGGAGCGCGCACGGACTCGGGATTGGGCGCCGCCGTGCCGCGCTTTGCGAGCCGGACTAGCGTTGCCTGACCTTGCTTGACGGCGAGTGAAAGTTTGCTTGCAGCGACCTCGAGCCGCAGCTCCGCGTCCGGGTACTCGATCACGCCGAGTGGCGTCGCGAGCGTCACGACCGCGCCGGCTCGCGCGCCCGGTCCCGCGGTCGTCGTGAGGGAGCCGCTCGCCACGAGCACCGTCTCGTCGCCTCCAGGGCAGGCGAGGAAACGCCCCGGGCCGATGAGCTCGAACTCGCGCAGCGTGTCGCCGTGCTTGACCGCCAGCGCGGCGCCGTCTGCGAGCTCGAACCAGCCGAGCTCGGTGAGCCGCGTCCCCACGCTCGGCGCCGCTCCGGATTTCACGCCCTTCACGCCGAGCACGCGGCAGCCGTTCGGCAGCGCCGTGACAGGTGCGCTGCGGCTTGCCGCCGTGCTCGGTGCGCTGCCGCTCGAAGACACGGCCGCCTGCGGCGGAGCGGCGTCCGTCGCGGCGCGATGCGGGACGCTCTCCTGTCGCCGGCACGCGCAAAGCGAGAGCGACGCGCCGAGCAGCAGGGCGGGGAGCGAAGCCGCTGCCCGCAGCTTCAATGCGGTTCCGGCAAGATCAGCGTCTTGCGGTCGGCCTCGTCGTCATCCTCGAAGATGTCGCCGGTGATGTCTTCCGCGGCGAGCTCCTCCTTGGCGGCGCCGAGCTCGCGGCTCGTGTCGGCGAGACGGTCGGCGAGCACACCCAAGAATTGCCAGAGGAGCTTGACGGCGAGCTGGTGTTCCTTGCGCAGGATTTCGAAAAACTCCGTGCGGCGGATGACCATGAGCTCGCTCGGACCGTCGCTCACGACGGTGGCCGAACGCGGTTGGCTGCGCACGAGCGCCATTTCACCGACGTGGTCGCCGGTCTTGAGCGTCGCAAGCTCGGCGCCGCCGCGCGTGACGCGCAGCGTGCCCGAGAGCACGATGAAGAGCTCTTCGCCCGTCGCGCCCTCGGTCATGACGTGCTCGCCGTTCTTGAACGCGGTCACGTCGGTCACTTGCAGGACGCGCAGGATCTCGCGGTCGTTGAGCGGGCGAAAGAGCGGCATGCGCGCGAGGGTCTCGCGCTTGAGCTGGAGCTGCTTGGCGCGGGTCACGTCGCGCGCCGTCGCGTCCCCCACCGTCACGATCACCGACGTGATGTTGTCTTTGCCACCCTGCTCGTTCGCGGCGTCGATCAGGCTGCGCGCTGCAGCGTCGGCGTTCGGGTTCGAGAGCAGGCGGCCGAGCGTTTCGAGATCTTCCTCGAAGTAGCCGCAGAGCCCGTCCGAGCACAAAAGGAAGCGATCGCCCTGCAAGAGGTCGACCACGAGCGTGTCGGGCTCGGCGTGCTCGTAGACACCGACGGCGCGCGTGATCGCGTTCTTTTGGGCGATCTGCTCGACTTGTTCGCGCGACATCTTGCGCTTCTTTATGAGCTCGTTGCGCACGGTGTGATCTTCCGTGAGCTGCTCGAGCACGCCTTCGCGCAGGAGGTAGATGCGACTGTCGCCGACGTAGATGATGAAGGCGGTGTGGCCGATCACGAGCAGCGCCACGAGCGTCGTGCCCATGCCGCGCTTCTTTTCGTCCTTCGCGGCTTCGGCGTGCACGCGCGAGGAGGCGCGGTTCACGGCGAACTCGAGCATGTTGAGGATGTCGCGCTTGCTCACGCGCGCCGCGCCCGCTCCGCCGCGCGCGTAGTCGGTCAAAAGGTCGGCCTCGCGCTTGATCTCTTCGTGCAGCGTGCGCACGGCGAGCGCGCTCGCGACTTCACCGGCGGCGTGCCCGCCCATGCCGTCGCAGACGACGAAGAGCCCGAGCTTCTTATCGACGAGGAAGTTGTCCTCGTTGTGCTCGCGCTGGCGCCCCACGTCCGTTAGTGCCGCGAACAGGATCTCCGGCGTGCTCATCGAGCGATCCAGGATAGGCGAGGAACGGCCGCACCTCCAAGCGAGGTCGTGCTGCGCTGATTCTGCGGGTTTATGGGGCGCCAGAGCCGGCGAGGCCGGTGTCGCCTGCTGTCGCACCCATGCCGCCGTCGCCGCCGGTCGCTGCGTCGGCCGCACCGGAGGAGCCTTGGTCGCCGGCATGTCCGCCCGTCGAGCCGCCGGCGCCGTTGCTCGTGCCGCCCGTGCCGCCGTGAGGCTGGCCGTCGTCGAAGCAGCGCCAGAGCGTTTGGTTCCCGCCGTTCACGTCCGGCTCGCAGACGCACGGACCGTTCGGTCCCGCGCACTGCCGTCCGTACACGACATCCGGGCAGACGAGGCCGTCGTCGATCGGCGTCGTCACTTGAGTGCACGGGTTCACGCCGGTGCCACCTGTTCCGTTGCTCGTGCCGCCCGTGCCGGTGCCGCCCGTGCTGCTCCGCGTGCCGGCGCTGCCGCTGCTCGTGCCACCGCGGCCGCTACTCGCGGTCGCTCCGGCTTTGCCAGCGCGGCCCGAGCTGCCGCCTCTGCTCGTCGAGCCGCCGCTGCTCGTGGAGCCGCCGCTGCCGTCCGACGCGGAATCGCCACCGCAGCCGCTCGCCTGAACGGCGCTCGCGAGCGCCACACCTAGACTAAGCCAAATTCTGACGCTTCTCATCGCTCACCTGCACGCGAAGTATTGCTCATCTGGCTCGTGCGCGCTCAGCGCGGCCCAACCGCCGGGCGGCACCCGACGCGCACCTCCACGCGGCCGGCGTCGAAGCGCGAGCACGTGCACGGGCAGACCATGATGCTCGTCGGATCGCTCGGGTTGTCGTAATACCAGCCGCCGTTCGGCGAATTCCCGCATGCGGAGATGCCGGAAATCGAGGGGATCTCCTCGCTCGAAGCGTCGTTCGCCGTCGAGTAAATCACCTGCACGCGCGTCAAATCGAGCTTCTGATTGCCGGTGGGCGCGGGCGGCAGCGCGTACTCGCAGTCGAGCTTGGTGTTGGCGACGTTGTGGAGCGCCGTCGAGAACGAACCGGAAATGTCGCCCTCGTCCACTTTGAAGGCGGCGTGGGTGCCACCCGAGAGCGCGATGGCGTCGAGGTTGAAATCGCCGCCGAGCCCGATCACGTAAGTACGCACGTACGGCGCGTTCAGGTGTGCTTGCTCGGCGAGCGTCGCGAGGTCGGACACGGCGCGCGGCTCGCACTGCGTCGGGTAGCCGTCGCTCACGAGCACGACGGCCGTCGCGCGACCGGGGTGATCCTTGGCCCAGCCTGCTGCGTAGTCGAGCGCGCCGGCGAGCGCGGGGCCCGTCGGCGTGAGCCCGCCGGGCGCCATGTCGTTCATCGCCGCGACGATGGCGGACCCGGACTGGTCGAGGGTGTCGATCGGCACGACGGGCTCGGAGTAGCGGCTTTGAATGCAATCGATGGCGTCGTCGCTGCCGCCCGTGAGACCGAAAAATCCGAGGCCGGCGCGGATGTCGTCGCCCCTGGTCGAGGTCGCGAAATCCTGCACCGCTTGCTCGAGCGCTTCCCAGCGCGTCACGTTGGTCCCGGGCACGAGCTGCCCCATCGAGATCGAGCGATCCATCATGATGAAGAGGTCGATGGCGACGGGCTCGGCCTCGCTCGCGACGCCGGTGCAGGCTTGCTCGCCGCCGCCTTGGCCGCCGTTGTCGATGGGGAGACCCTCGCACGCGTTGGTGGGGTAGGCGCCCGTGCCGCCGCTGTTCGCGGAGTTGGCGGAGCCGCCCGTCGCCGTGCCGCCGCTGCCCGTGGCGTTGCTCGAGCCACCGCTGCTCGTGGCGTTACTCGAGCCGCCGCTGCCCGTGGCGTTGCTCGAACCGCCGCTGCCCGTGGCGTTGCTCGAGCCACCCGTCGAGCTCGTGCCCCCGCGCGTGCTGCCGCCCGAGCCTCCGCGCGGGGAGCTTGCGCCGCTACCGCCGCTCTCTCCGCGGCTCGTGTCGGGTGAGGTGCTGCTGCACGCGCCAATGAGTAGGCCGGTGGCGGCAAGCGTGACGGCGAGTGAAGCGAGCGGAGTAATACGCGGCATGGTGCTCCTCGAATTCGGCTAACGCACGGTCGGACAGCCGAAAATCACGTCGACGCGGCGCGCGCCGTCCGTCTGGAGGCGGTCGCAGACCGGCCCCTCCAAAATCACCTCCGTCGGCGCGTTCGGATCGTCCAAGTGCCAGCCCGAACCATCCGCGCTCATCGGCGCGACGACGTCGCAATCGATCGCCACGTTCACGAGGCTCGACTTGGTCGGCGGCTCGCTCAGCGGGATATCGCACGAACGCACGAGCTGGGTCGTGATCGTGTTGAACACGTCCGTGAGGCCCTGAACGCCTTGGCTCTGGGCCACGGCGTAGTACTTCGTGGCGCCGCTGTTCGGCACGCCGCCCGCGTCCGCAAACTCGTCGAGGTACGCGGCGTACTGATCCGTCCCGGGCAAGCCCACGACGAACGTCGGAATGCCCGCGTCGTGCAGCGCCTCGAGCGCGTCGATGACGCTCGTGTCGTCGAGGCACTGGTCATGCGTGTTGTCGAAGCTGCAGCAATTACCCTCGTCGCACTGCCCGTCGAGGTTCGTCGTGCACGTCGCCGCTTCGCACGTGAGCGAGCTATTGCCGTTGGGACCGCCGTCGGTCGCGAGCAGCACGTAATTATTGCCGGCAACGCTCGCACCTGCGCCCTGCGTGAAGTAGTCGAAGGCGCTTCTCAACGCCTTGGCCGTCGGCGTACCGCCGCCCGGTTTCGTCGCTTCGAGCTCAGCCGAGATCTCACCCGTGACGTCGGTGCCCGGCCGTAGCGGCACCAGGATCGCCGCATCGCCGTCGGGAAGGTCGAAGCAGTTCGGCTCGCAGCCGACTTCGGGGATCGTCAGCGAACGCGAGTACGGAAAGAGCTCGAGCCCGAAATTCATCTCGTCGCCCACGCGCGCGAGCGACGCGGCGAGCGCGCTCTTCATCGCGGTCCACTTGTCTTCGTTCCCGAGCGAGTCCGTCATGCTGCCGGACTTGTCGATCACGAGCAGCATGTTGACGACGCGGAGGTCGGCCTCGAGACTGGACCCGCCGCAGTTCAGGCCTGCGAACGAACACTCTGCGACGCCGCTGCCGTCGCCGGCGCCCGCATTGTCGGTTGCGCCCGTGCCGCTCGTGCCGCTCGTGCCGCTCGTGCCGCCGGTGAGCGCGATGTTCGTCGAGCCGCCGCTAGCGCCGCTACCGCCGGATCCCGCGGGATTTCCTAGGGAACGGTCGTCCTTGCTCGCGCAAGAAACGCCCGCGGCCGAGCTGGCGGCGGCGAGGCAAAGCAGCGTCGAAAGAGCTCGTAAGGTCGTCATGGTGACTGCTCGGCAATACACAGCGCGAGTGCTGTCGTATCGGTAGAGTCTAGCGTGGACGCCCGACTGCTTGCATCTCGAACGACAGAGCCAGCATCTTCTTGTCCTCTCGCGTCTGAATGGAGACTCGGCCTCAGGTTTCTGAGCGAAAGGGTCACGGGCCTCGCTTTCGAGCGCTCGCGCGGTCACGGCCGGCGCGATTGCTGCCATGGAATGTGCCTTCCCGAGAAAATGATGTGGGACAAAGGCGCAGGTTAGACGCGCGGTAGAGCGTGTGGGGCAAATCGGGGCGGAGGCTCTGCTCGCGCACGCTGCTTTCGTCAGCGGATCTAGCCTCGAGTTTGCCGGTCTAGGGAGGAAAGATCGCCGCCGCGAACTTGATCGCCGAGCTCGAGTCTAGCGACGGCTCTGGAAGCGCGGTATGCTGATGTGCCTGCTTCCTGTCCTGTCGCGTTACTTCACGTTACTTCATCAGGTTAAGTCGACCTGCGCCGCGCTGGGCCCGGAGAGAAGGAATCATGAAGGCAAGGAAAATCATTCCTCTCGCGCTTGTGGCCGTGGCCTGCGGTTCGAGCACGAACGACAAGGGCGACACCTCGCTCGGCGGCCGTCAGGGCACGGGCGGTTCGACCGGCGCTACCAGCGCGACGGGCGGAACGAGCACGATCGCCGTGACGGGCGGCACGAGCAGCGGCGGCACGGGCGGTAGCAGCACGAGCACGGGCGGCAGCGACGGCGCCACGGCCGGCAGCTCCGGCAACGGTACGATCAGCATGGAAACGGCCAACGATCTGCGCGCCAAAGCCTGCGCCGGCTGGAGCAGCGAGCCCGAGCTCCTGCCGGTCGTCCTGATGCTCGTCGTCGACACCAGCGCCTCCATGAACGATCGCCCGAACGGCTCTTCCATGAGCAAATGGGAGATCACGCGCGACGCACTCGGCGGCGCCATCGACTCGCTGCCCGCAACCTCGGCGGTCGGCGTCCTTTACTATCCGAACATGAGAACGTCGGGCAGCGATGTCGCGCGTCCCATCGATCAGTGCGTCAACATCGACGCGATGATTCCGATCGGTCTGCTCGGCGACACGAGCTCGACGCAGCGCGGCACGATCGCAAACTCGCTCGATCACACGAGCCCCGACGGTTCCACGCCCACGAACGACGCTTACGACTACGCGTACTCGAACGGCATGCAAGCCTCGAAGCTGACCGGCAATCGCTTCATGCTGCTCATCACCGACGGCGCGCCGACCCTGAAAAAAGGCTGCCAAGGGGGCGGCGGGCCGAACAACCCGCAGCCCACGCAGCCCATCATCGACGACATCCATGCGGCACGCCAAGCCGGCGTGCGGACGTTCGTGATCGGCTCGCCGGGCAGCGAGAGCGTCAGCAACGGCACCACGAACGTCGACTTGCGTCCGTGGCTCGCGCTCGCGGCCGTCGAAGGCGGCACCGCGCCCGAAGGTTGCTCGGTGCTTGCTTCGAATGGCGGCGGGACCGACTGGTGTCACATCGATTTGTCGCAAAGCTCCGACTTCGCGGGAGCGCTGAACGCTGCGCTGTCCCGCATCCTCGGGCTCATCACCTCCTGCACGTTCGACGTGCCGGTGACGGCGCCCGACGGCAAGGTCGTGCAGCGTGACGAAGTGAACGTCATCTACACCCCAGGCTCGGGTAGCGGGGACGTGCTCGTCGGGCGCGACGATTCGCCCGACTGCCAAACGGGGTGGCAATTCGACGGCGAGGGCCGCGTCGTGCTCTGTCCAGAGACCTGCACGACCGCCCAAAACGACCCTGCGGGCAAAGTCGAGCTCTTGTTCGGCTGCGACAGCGTGTCCGTCGGTCCCGTCAGGTGAGCGGCTCGAGCGCGCCGACCTCGAGGAGCGAGGTGGCTCCTCCGCGAGCGACGATGACGTGGTCGAGCAGCGGCACGCCCACGACGTGACATGCCTCCGCGAGCGCGCGCGTCATCCCCACGTCTTCCGTGCTCGGGTGCGGGTCGCCGCTCGGATGATTGTGCACGAGCACGATGGCGCTCACGGCGTCGCGCAGCGCCGGCCCGAGCACGTCGCGCGTCGTGAGCGCGCAGCCGTGTTGGCCGCCTTGGGCGATCCGGCGCGCCGCCTTGAGCGCGTTGCGCCCGTCGAGCCCGAGTAGCCACACCTCTTCGTGATCGAGGCTCGCGAAGCGCGGCCGCGCCCAGGACACGACGTCGTCGAAGGAGCCGAGGAGCGTCGTGCGCACCGCCATGCCGCTCACGGCGGCGCGCCTTCCGAGCTCGAGCGCCGCGGTGACACGCGCAGCCTTGGCGGGGCCGAGCCCGCGCCGAGCGGCGATACCGTGCGGAGCGAGCCGCACCAAGCCGTCGAGGCCGCCTGCGGCTTCGAGCAGGTCGTTCGCGAGACTCGCCACGCTTTCCCCGGCGCTGCCCGTGCCGAGCACGAGCGCGAGCAGATCGGCGTTGCTGAGCCTATCGAGCTCACCGAGCAGGGTGCGTTCACGAAGATCGAGCATCGTGGATGCGTCGAGGTGCACGCTGCGTGCCAGTCGTCTCCTAAGCCGCCACGCCCAGCGTAACGCGTCTTCGCGCACGTGGCGGCCGCTGGCGGCCGGCGCGCCGGGGGAGCAATGACCCGGTGGCGATCGCTCGCCCGCAAGCTTCGTGTAACATCACGCGAGTGGCGAAGCGTTGACCGCGAGACCGAGTGGCTCGAGACCGATGGCTTGGGTGGCTTCGCGAGCGGCACGACATCGGGCGTGCGCACGCGGCGCTACCACGCGCTCCTGCTTGCCGCTGCCAAGCCGCCTGCCGATCGGCGCGTGCTCGTGCAGGGCTTCGTCGCGCGGCTCGTCACGGCCGAGGGCTCGGTCGAGCTCTGGCCGCAGGCGTATGCCGGGGGGTTCACGACCGGCGCGGAAGCTCGCCGGGTAGAGTTCGAGCGCGAGCCGTGGCCCAGCTGGCGCATCACGACAGAGTTCGGCGTCGTACGTGTCGAACTGTTCGTGCCTCACGCCGAGGCGGCGGTCGTCGTCACGATTGGTCTCGAGCGCCCGCTGCCGGGGGCGCGCCTCGTGCTGCGTCCGTTGCTTTCCGGCCGCGATTTCCACGCGCTGCAGCACGAAAGCGCGGGCTTTCGGTGGGCCGCCGAGACGCGAGGCGCGGCGCTCTGCTTCGAGCCATATCCGGGCGTCCCCGCCGTATTGTCGCTCGCCAACGCCGAGTACCGGCACGCCCCCGACTGGTACAGGAACTTCTACTACTCGGCTGAAGACGCGCGCGGGCTCGACGCGACTGAGGATCTCGCGTCGCCCGGCGAGTTGACGTTCGACCTCGCGCGCGGCGAGGCGTTGTGGGTCCTCGCCGCGGACCTGCCGGAGCGCCGGTCCTTCGAGTACGAGGATCTGACGTCACTCGTCGAACGCTTGCGCGCCGCCGAACGCACGCGGCGGCAGTCCTTCCCCAGTGCTCTCGAGCGGAGCGGCGACGCTTACGTCGTGACCCGCGGGCCCGGCCGCACCATCATCGCCGGGTATCCGTGGTTCGGCGACTGGGGTCGGGATACGTTCATCGCCTTGCGCGGCTTGTGCCTCGCGCGGCACGACTACGAAACGGCGCGTTTGATCCTGTGCGAATGGGCGACGGTCGTCTCGCACGGCATGCTCCCCAATCGCTTCCCCGACGACGCGCACGCGCCCGTCGAGTACAACTCCGTCGACGCTTCGCTCTGGTTCGTGCTCGCGGCGCATGAGCTCCTCGCTGCGCCTGGGGCGCAGAGCGCGCTCTCGAGCGCGGAGCGCGCGCGTCTCGAAACGGCCATCGTCGCGATCGTCGCCGGCTACGCGCGCGGGACGCGTTACGGGATCCAGCGCAGCGCCGACGGGCTGCTCGCCGCGGGGGTGAGCGGGTCGCAGCTCACTTGGATGGATTCGAAAGTGGGCGATTGGGTCGTGACGCCACGCAGCGGAAAACCGGTCGAAATTCAGGCTCTTTGGGTGCACGCGCTCTGGGTTGCCGCGCATTTCGACCCACGCTTCGTCAGCTTCACCCGTGCGGCGCGCGCCGCGCTCGAGGAACGTTTTTGGAACGCGAGCCGCGGCATGCTCTTCGACGTCGTCGACGAGGATCACGTCCCAGGTGTCGTCGACGCCGCCTGCCGCCCCAATCAGATCTTCGCCGCTGGCGGCCTGCCGCGCACGCTACTCTCTCCCGAGCGCGCTCGCGCCGTCGTCGACGCGGTAGAGCGGGAGCTCTGGACGCCGCTCGGTCTTCGCTCGCTCGAGCGCGGTCACCCGGCCTACGTGCCGCATTATCGCGGCGGAGTGCGCGACCGCGACGGGGCGTACCACCAAGGCAGCGTGTGGCCCTGGCTCATCGGGCCGTTCGTCGAAGCGTGGGTAAAGTGCCGAAACGGCACCGCGACCGCAAAAGCCGAAGCGCGCGCGCGCTTTGTCGCTCCGCTCTACGCGCACCTCGAGCAAGCCGGGCTCGGTCACGTGAGTGAAGTCGCCGACGGCGATCCGCCTCACGCGCCGGGCGGCTGCCCGTTCCAGGCCTGGTCGGTCTCCGAGCTGATTCGGCTCGAACGCCAAGTCCTCGGCCCGTGAGTGTCGCGATTCGTGTCGCGATGCTGTCGCGATTGTCTCATAACCCCTTGATCCCCAAACGATATCGGACGGCGCGCGCGGCCCCGCTCATCTTCAGCACGCGTCGGGCGACCAGGTCCTCGAGATCGCGTTGCAGCGTGCGGCGGTTCACTTCCGGGCAGAGCGCTTCGAGGTCTTCGATGCGCAGCTCGGGCGCGGCGAGCAGGTGCTCGACCGCGAGCGCTTGGCGCTGGCTCAGGCCGTGCTCCTGCGCGATCACGTCCCGCCGAATCACGCGCTCGCCCTTGGTGCGCACTTCGGCAAGTTGCGTCGCCAGGCCTTCGACGAAGAACTCGAGCCAGCTCGTGAGATCGAGGTCGAGCTCGCGCACCTGCTGGAGCGCTCGGTAGAAACTCGAGCGATCACGATCGTAGTATTCGCTGAGCGTGAAGAGGCGCTTGAAGTCGTAGCCTGCACGGTAGAGGCACAGCGTCGAAAGCAAGCGCGACGTGCGCCCGTTGCCGTCGACGAAGGGATGGATGTGCACGAGTTGAAATTGCGCGATGCCGGCGGCGAGCACCGGGTGCACCTCGCTGCCCGTCTCGAGCCACGCGACGAGCTCGCGCATGAGGCCGGGCACGTCGTGCGGCGGCGGCGGCATGTAGACGACTTCGAGCGTCGCCATGCGCGCGATGTAATTCTGCACCGTACGATACGCTCCCGGCTGCCCGCTTTCGCCGCGCACGCCCGTGACGAGCCGCGCGTGTACCGCGCAAATCAGCTCTTCGCTGAGCCGCGTGCCTGCGGCCACGTGCTCGGCCACGAGGTTGAACGCGTCGCGGTAGTTCAAGAGCTCGCGTACGTCGTCTTCGCGAGCCCCCGCGGCGCTACCACCGGCCCACAGCGCCTCCGCCTGTAACCGCGTGAGCTCCGTGCCCTCCATGTGCGTCGTCGCGTAGGCTTCCGCGAGCAGAGCCGCTTGGCTCATCCGCTCGAGCCACGCGTCGGAGAGTCGAGCGGCTTCGAGAAATCCGCGCGCCCGCTCGATCAGCGTGAGGCCCGCCGTGATGCGGTGGCTGATCGTGAAGCGCGGCGCGAACATCGAACGATTTTATCACGCGCTGCCGCCAGTACGAATTCGCCCGCGTTTTGTGCGGGGTGCTCGCCATGGCGGCGCAGGGGGCGGCGTTCTGACACACGTAGCGTTGGTGCTGGCGCACTCGAAGGGTCACGCGCGTGTGACGCGCGCGAGCACGGTGGCGCCGAAGAGCGCGGCGGCAATGACGGCGCCGCCGTGGCTCAGCGCCATGTGCCACGAGTCCGACAACGGGCAGCGCAGCATGCTCGTCGCCGAAACGACGAGGCCCGCGCCCGCTCCCACGAGCGCGCTCCGCACGGTCGCGCGAGTCACGAACGTGCCGCGCAAGGCGAAGCCTGCAGCGACGAGCGGCAGGAGCGTCCAGGCGAGCGCGACGTTGAAGCAGAGGACGCCGTACTTGAACTCACCCTCCGGCGCTCCCGGGTAGGGGAGCGAGAAGAAGTAACTCACGACGGCGAACGTCACGGGCAGCGCGAGAGCGAGCGTCGCCAGCAAGGAGACGCGCGCGCCGAGTCCGAGCCTACCGGGCGTCGTCGCGGCGGCGAGACAGACGAGGCCGGCGACGACAGGCACGACCGCGAAGCCGATGGTGTAGCCGAGCGGGACCCGAGCCATGTCGCCGCGCAGCCCGGCCACGGCGAGTTGAGCGCTGATCCAGCCGGCGCTGACGAGGAGCGCGATGCGGCGTCCGCGCGTCAGGTCACGGCGCGTCGGTCCGCGTGACGAGAGCGCCGGTCTTGGAAGCGGCGGCACGGGTGCCGAATCCGCGCAAGGGTCGGGGATGCTCTCGAAGTCGGGGAGCTCGGGTGCGGGGTCGGTCACGATTGCGCCGAGAGTGCCGGGCCGGCAGGCAGCGGCCGCGGAGCGCTTTGCGGTTGACGGTCGTCATGCTGGGCGTGTGCCTCGAGTTGCTCGCGGGTCGCATGGATCTGGGAGCTCGAGCGCTCGACGGACAAATCGAGCGTCCAATCGAGCATGACGCGGACTTTGTTGCCGAAGCCGACGAGTTTGCCGAGGTAGAGCGTGCGCCCCCTGCTGGAACGCGACTTGACCGAGCGGCGGAAGTGGCTTGCCTTCACGCCCGAGGCACGTCGCGGCATCGCCGAGCACGAAGACGCGGTCATGGCCCGCGACGCGGCGATCGGGTCCGACCGGCACGCGCCCCGTGCGGTCGAGGGGCAGCTCAGGCGCGGCAGCGGCATGCGGCGAATGAGCGCGCGCGTGAGCTCCAAGAGGAGCACGAGTGAGAGCGCGTGCAGCGCGAGCAGCCCGTAGCGCCAGCTCGGGGGCAACATGGCGAGACGATTGCCCCAATCGACGAGGGTCATCACCGAAAGCGACCAGTTGACGGCCACGATCGAGATCAGCCACGCCGACCAAGACAGCCCGAGCCCCGCGACGAGTGCGCCCGTGATCACGACTTTATAGGGGGTCGCAAAATTTCTGAGCGCGTACGCGTTCTTGGCTGACATGGCGCTTCCCGGCAGTACGCTGGCGCGCCCTGCTGGTTACGCGGCGCTCGGTCGGCGACCGGGTTGGGGCATGGAATCGCCGGCTTTTAGGCCCCCCCGCTCGAAAACGCCCATGAGGGATGAAACCACTCGGGACCTGCCCCGTAGTGGGTTCGACCAGCAGGGAAGCTCGGTCAGAAGCTCGCTGAAAGCGAGCCCAGGAACAGGAGTCCACCGTGCAACTAGCGTCTTTCATCGCCGTCGCCCGTGAGCGTGCCGAGCGCGTCCTCGAGAAGGTCGATTTCCTCCCGGCAGGCGTGGCGCGCGTCACGCTCGGCGTGCTCTTCATGAGCACCGGCTGGGGCAAGGTGCATTCGCTCGCGAAGGTGACGGCCTTCTTCAGCGAGCTCGGCATTCCCGCGCCTGCGTTTCACGCGCACCTGGTCTCGTTCGTGGAGCTCATTGGCGGAGGCCTCCTGCTGGTCGGGCTGTTTTCGCGCCTGGCGTCCGTGCCGCTCATGATCTCGATGCTGGTCGCGATCCTCACGGCGCAGCGCCAACAAGTGCACGGCTTGCCGGATCTCTTCGGACTCGTCGAGTGGACGTATTTTGTCTTGTTACTTTGGGTGCTGATTGCAGGCCCCGGCAAGCTGTCGCTCGACCACCTGATTTTCGGCCGCAGTCGAAAGGCGGCCGCCGTTCGGGCCGCGGGCGACCTTTCCGCGGGTCACGCGTGAACGTCCGACTTTCGTTACCGACTCCTCCGCGTATCGACAAACTCAGGCAAAAATAGAAGGAACCAAAACATGACCTCGATTTTGATTGCAGCCGCCGTTTCCGGAATCGTCACGGGCGCCGAACCCAAGAACCAGCTCCGCGCGAGCGAGCTCGGTGCCTCGAGCGCCCAGATGCTCGGCGACAAGCACGACTGTAAGGGGCAGAACGCGTGCAAGGGGCAGGGCGGTTGCAAGACCGACAAGCATGTCTGCAAGGGACAGAACGCGTGCAAGGGTCAAGGTGGCTGCAAGGGTTGAGTCCCAGCGCGGCACTCTGCCGGCGCCGAGGTTCGGACTACCGAATCTCGGCGTCGGCGTCGGCCTTCGCACCGCGCACTACACGCACATCCTCGAGCAGTCACCCGAGGTCGCTTGGTTCGAGGTCTTGAGCGACAATTATCTTCACACGCGCGGCCGTCCGCTCGAGATCCTCGACCGCGTCGCAGAGCGGTATCCGGTTGCGCTGCACGGCGTGTCCTTGAATCTCGGCTCGGTCGAGCCGCTCGACCGCGAGTACATCCGGGAGCTCAAAGCGCTGCGTGATCGCGTGGGCGCGCGCTGGGTATCCGACCACGTCTGCTTCACGGGCGTCGCCGGGCGAAACACGCACGATTTGTTGCCGCTACCGCTCACGGAGGAAGCGCTCCGTCACGTCGCCGAGCGTGCGCGTGTGGTTTCGGAGCTGCTCGGCGCGCGGCTCGTGCTCGAAAATCCCTCGACGTACGTCGAGTTCAGCGGCGCGACGCTCCACGAATGGGAGTTCATGGCGGCGCTCGCCGAAGAAGCCGATATCGGCCTCTTGCTCGACGTGAACAACGTGCTCGTGAGCGCAAAGAACCACGGCTTCGAGCCCGAGACGTACCTGGCCGCGATTCCGATGGAGCGCGTGGTCCAGATCCACGTCGCCGGCCACACCGACCACGGCACGCACGCCATCGATACGCACATCGGTCCGGTGCCGGACGCCGTCTGGCAGCTCTACGCTCGCGCGCGCGAGCTCGGCGCCGACGCGTCGGTGCTGCTCGAGTGGGACGCCGACATCCCGCCGTTCGACGTAGTTCACGCCGACGCACGGCGCGCCGAGCGCGCGCTCGGCGTCGGGGAGGCACCGGGCTCTTGACGCGTGAAGCTGCCACCTCGCTCGAGCTGCTCCAGCATTGGCTCGTCGCCGTGAGCACGGAACCGGACGGCGCGGCCCGAGGCGTGGAGCGCGCGAGTGCGCTCTACGGCGCCGGTACGCTCGCCGAGCTCGAAAACGTGGTCACCCCCGGTCCGCGCTTGTCGGCGCTCGAGCGGCTCGGCATCTACAATGACGGCTATTTCGCGCGTCTCGTCGAATGCCTGCGCGACGATTATCCGGCGGTGAGCCACGCGCTCGGCGCCGACGCCTTCGAGGACATAGCGCGTGACTACATCCGCACGCACCCGTCGCGCTCGCCGAGCTTGAACGCTTACGGGGCCGATTTCGCCGCGTATCTTCGGACGCGGCGCGAGTCGTGGTTGCCGTTCGCCGTCGAGCTCGCGCGGCTCGAGTGGGCACTCGTCGAGGTGATTCACAGAGAGACGGGCGCCGCCCTCGCCTCGAACGCGCTCGCCGAGATGCCGCCCGACGCTTGGCCACGCGTGCGCTTCGTACCGAAACCCGCGCTCGAGCTGCTCGACGCGGCGTATCCGGTCAACGCCTTCTATCAAGCCTTTCGCGACGAGCTCGAACCGAAACTGCCCGCGCCCGCGCCGAGCTCGCTCGTCGTGCATCGCGTGGGCCTCGTCGTGTATCGGCTCGAGCTCGAGCCGGTCATGCGCGGCTTGCTCGGAGATCTGCTGGCGGGCAAGACGCTCGGCGCCGCCCTCGGTGAGCTCGAGCGCAGGCTCGCGCCCGACGAGCTCGCCGGCGCGCAGGCGAATTTGCCGGCGTGGTTCGGAGCCTGGGTCGCGGCGGGGTTCTTCACGGCGCTCGAGCTCGAATGAGCTCGGGCGCGCCGGGTTACTCCACGCGTAGTAGCGCGCCGTCCGGCAAATGTTCGACGAAGTCGCGCGTGGCGCGTTCGACCGCCGCGCGGTCGCGCGCGTCGAACGTGACTTTCGTCTTGTAGCTCGGCTCGAACCAGCGCGGATAGGAGCCGACTTCGACGTCCGGATGGCGCTCGACGACGGCGTCGATGAGCACTTTGAGCGACGGCTCATCGACCTTCGTGTACACGGCGAGCGAGACGAAAGGCGACGGCCCGCTCACCCAGGCCCGAACCGTTCCGAGTTTTTCACGAAATACCTCGGGGACGCCCGGGAGCATCCAGACGTTCCGGAAGACTGGTGTCGGCCAAGCGCCGTCGGGTGAGGCCGCGAGCTCGGCGCCGGCGGGAACGAGCGCCATGCGCAGGTGCGCCGGCGTGCAGCGTTCGCCGTAGGCGCGCCGGATCAGCGCGGCGAGGGTCGGATCCTCCACGGGCGCGACGCCGAACGCCGCCGCTACGGCGTCGATGGTGATGTCGTCGTGCGTGGGACCGACGCCGCCGCTCGTGAAGACGAGCGGGTACTCGCGTGTGAGACGTTCGAGCTCGCTCGTGAGCACCTCGAGCTCGTCGGGTAAGATGCTCACGCGCGCCAGGCTGATGCCGAGCGGTCGCAACGTGCGGGCAAGCTCGACCAAGTTCGCCTCGGCGACCTTGCCGCTCAAGAGCTCGTTGCCGACGATGAGCGCGGCCGCTCTATCTGCCACGACGCGTTGCATGCCTATTCGGGCTCGAGCTCGCGACTCACGGGCTCGCCGTCCTGATCGACCGCAATGAGCTCTTCGACGCGCTTTTCGGCGGCATCGAGCCGTTCCTGCGCATGACGGGCCAGGCGAACGCCTTCTTCGAACAGCGCGAGCGACTCCTCGAGCCCGAGCTCGCCGTTTTCGAGGCGGTCGACGATGTCCGTGAGCCGCTCGAGCGACGCCTCGAACGGTGCTTCGCGAGTTTGCCCGTCGTCGCCAGCGGGCGACTGCTTTTTGCGCGTGCTCATGCCGGACCCGAAGACTTCTCCCATCCGGCCCGCCGTGGCGCAAGCCCGCGCGTGAAGTGACGCACGAGCCGCGACAGATTCGAGGCTGCCGTATGCCGGACGGCTGCCGTCACGCGGGAGCGGGGCGGTTGCGGGTCATCTCGAGGAAGGTGACGCGAAAGCCAAAACGCCCGAACAGGCGCTGGGCCGGCAGATTGGTCGGCATGGTCGAGAGCACGATCCGTTCGGCGCCAAGAGCTTCGAGCTCGCCGACGACGGCCTTGATTAGTGCGTCGCCGATGCCCTGACGCCGGTGATCATCGGCGACGTACACATCGTGGATCGCCCCGTGCGCGTCGAGCAAGAGATTCCAGTCGCGCTCCTCGAGAGCGCCATAAGCGTAACCGGCAAGTGCTCCTTCGACTTTCGCGACGAGCAGCACCGCCTCGGGAGCCTTGAGCACGCGCTCGAACCACCACGTGTACCCTTCGACGACGCGCTCGGGCAAAAAGAAGCGGCCAGGGTCGGTATCGTGATGCAGGCGTGCAAGGCGCCCCGCCAGCTCGGCGGCGCCGGGGATGTCGCTCGAAAGTGCGCGGCGCACGTCGATTTCGCTCATGGCTTTCCTGGTGATCGTGGCACGCGGCCCGGGGCCGCGACCCCGAGGGTGAGCTCGATGTCGCCCGCCGGCAAGCCGAAGACGGTGACGGCGCCGTCCGGATCGGCTGCGAACGGTCGGGCCAAACCGTCGGCCGTCGTGATCGTCGCGAAGCTCGGCTCGCTCGCAGCGCGCAAGCGCAACCACGCCGTGTCGTGGTGTGAAGTGGCGGGCGCGGGCGTGCCGTCGAGTGCGGCGCGAGCGAGCGTGCGAGCGTCGTCGTCCGGCTCGAGCTCGGCGGCGAACTCCAGGATCCGGCGGCGAGCTGGTTCGCGGCGCACGGCGAGCGCCCTCACGATGGCGCGCCGGACGCCGGCGTCCGTGTCCTCGCGATACGCGTCCCCCAGCATCCCGACGGCGCTCGGCTCTTCACTCTGTCCGAGGCCGAGCGCCACGTGAGCGCGTAGGACCGGGTCATCGCTCGCGAAGAGCTCGCGCAGCTCGGGGCGGAGCGCGTCGGAATCGCGCGCGGCGAGCGCGTACGCGGCGAGGTAGCTCGCGGCGCCGCGGCTTTCGACGAGCTCGAGGAGCACGCTCGTGGGCACGGCGTTGGCGGCCGCGGGCACGGCGAGCGAAACGGCGAGCGCGGCGCGGAGGGACGCATCGGGCTCGCGCGCGAGCCGCTGTGCCGCGCTGATGGCTAGCAGCTCCGTGCCGGCGGCGCGGGCGGCAGCGCGCGCCTCGGCCGCGTGCGGCGAACCGAGCAGGGCAGCGGCGCGTTCCGGCTCGAGCGCGGCGAGGCACCACGCGGCTGCGGCGCGATCCGCATCGTCGCCGCGCCCGAGCGCGGCGAGCGCCTTTTCGGCTCCGCTCACGGCACGGTCGAGCACTAGCCTGCGCAGCGTCGCCGCTCGCACTGCGTCTCGGCGCAGCGCGGGCCGCGCGAGAGCGCGCGCGAGCACGTCGTCGGCGCCCGTATCCGGGCTCAAGGCGAGCGCGTACAGCGCGGACCAGGCGTCCGCCGATCTCGCGAGCGCGCTTTCGAGTCGCGTGAGCGCTTCCTTGCCGCCCTGGTGGCCGAGCGCGGCGAACAAACGATCCGGCTCGTCGCCGGGCGGCGCGTGCGCGAGCACCGCTCCGAAACCGGCATTTTCTACGTCGAGCGCGAGCCCGAGCGCGCTCGGCCGCGAGCGCGGGTCAGCGAGGACGTCGGCAAAAGCGCGAGCTGCAAACGGCGAATTCCGTTCGGCCAGGACGCGTGCGAGCTCGCCGCGCACGTTCGGATCCGGTTCGCTCGTGAAAGCGCGCTCCGCGAACGAAACGGCGCGCTCGGGCGCGAGGCGAAAGAGCGCGACCGCGGCGGCGGCTCGGACGGCCGGATCGCCGTCGACCGTCATTTTTTCGACGAGATCGAGCGCTCGCGCGTCCCCGAGTGCGCCGAGCAACCGCGCGAGGGCGGGCGTGGTCATGCCGCCGGCCTGGAGCAGCACGCTCGCGTCGGCAGGGGGATGAGCGTCGAGCGCGATCCGGGCGTGCTCCGAGACGCGGCCGGGTCGCCGGAGCGCGCGGGCGAGCGCCGCGAGCGCGCGCGGGTCGCGTGAGGCGGCGAGCGCGAGCGCAGCCGTGCTTTCGACGAGCAGCGACCGCTCATCGACGTGGCCTTCGACGCCGCCGAGCGCCCGAATGAGCGCGTCCGAGGCCGTCGGATCGGCGGCGTGCGGAGCGAGCGCGCGCACGACCGCGAGTCGCTCGTGCGCGTCGCGGGCAGCACCGTCGGTATCGAGAGCGCGCGCGAGGAGCTCGAGCGCGCGGGGAGTGCCGAGCGTGCCGAGCCGTTCGAAGGCGCGCTCGCGCACGGCGCCCGCGTCGCTGCGCAAGAGTGGACGGACGGCGTCCACACCGAAGCGCCCGCGGAGTGAGTGTCGTTCGGCGGGTTTCGGAGCCGTGCCACGTGTTTGCCCGTTGGCAGTCGCCGCCAGCAAGCACAGCGTGAACGTCGACGCAGCGAGGCGCTTCATCGGGGCTCCCGCGGCGCAGCTGGGGGTGCCGGTGTGAGCGGGGGCGCGACCGGCGCGAGCACCAAAAATCCAAGCCCCGACGGCAGCGTCGAACCGGGGGCCTTTTGGAGCGACTTCCAGCCAATCATCTCGGCTACTTCGTCCCGGTGCGTGTACGCCCGTAAGGCGTCCACGAGCGTGAACGCACGCGTGACCGCCGCGCGCTCCGCCTCCGGCTTGGCGCCAGTGGGTCGCACGGCCACCATCAGCACGAGCTCGGGTTCGGCATTGAGCAAGCTTGCCAGGCCCCGCAGCGTGGACTCGGATTTCGACGCGAGCGCGCCGTCCGGCGTCAAGAGCACGGGGTTTTTCAGCTTCAGCGCGAAGCGCGGCCGCTCCGCCCCGCGCGTCGGCACGATCGAGACGAGCGCCGGTCGCGGCTTCGCTTCATCGGCGACCTCCGGGCAGCCGTCCTCGTCGCTCACGCCGTCGAACGACTCGGGCGCGTCGGGGCACTGGTCAACCGTGTCGTCGAAGGTGTCGCCGTCCCGGTCCGGGCTCGGGCAGCCATTGAGCGCCGGATCGGACCGCCGCGCGCCCGGCACGTTCGGGCAGCTGTCCTCGTCGTCGCGCACGCGGTCACGATCGTTGTCCGGATCGGGGCAGCCGTCCTCGTCCTGGAAGCCGTCGCGATCCTCCGCGCGGCGGGGGCAGCGATCGCGCGCATCGACGATGCCGTCGCCGTCCTGATCGCGGAAGGGGCAGCCGTTGAGCTTCGGATCCTGGTCTTTGACGCCCGCCTCGACTGGGCAAGCGTCCTCCGCGTCGAGGATGCCGTCCTGGTCGTTGTCCGGCTCGGGGCAGCCGTCTTCGTCCTGGAAGCCGTCGGAGTCCTCGAGCGCGGCCGGACATTTGTCGTCGCTGTCGGGGACGCCGTCGCCGTCGTTGTCGAAATCCGGGCAGCCGTCGTTGTCCTCGAAGCCGTCGCGGTCCTCGGCGAGCTCGGGGCATTGATCGAGCTTGTCGTCGATGCCGTCGCCGTCGGCGTCGCGCACGCGCGGTGCCCAGCCGAAGCCGGCGATGGCGCGCGCGCGCGGCACGCCGTACGCATGGTCGAGCGGCGCCTCCACGCCGAGCATGAGGTGCGTGTCGCCGAACGCTCGCCGCGCGGCGAAGCGTAGCGCCGCGGGCGTCTGCTCTTTCGCACCGAACTCGGGCGTGAGCGCGATCGCGCCGTGCCCTTCGACGACGAAAAGATACGCCCCCTCGCGATCGATCCCGAACGCCTGCGGTTTCACGACGATGCCGAGCCCCCACGGCAAATCGCTACCGAAGCGCTCCCCGGCGAAGGTTTCGGGTTCGGGACGGATGCGGCCGCCCACCGTGAAGCGGAGCGACGAGCCGAGCACGCCGAGCTCACCCAGCAGCCGAAACTCCGTGCGCGCCTGATCCTCGGCGATGTACGCGTGGCGTGCGCCCGTCGGCACGGCTACACGGACGGTCGCCGCGAGCCCGAGCCCTCCGAGCGACCCCTGCTCGAGGATGGTGAAGCGGCCGTCGACGGAGAGGTTACCGACCGCGGTCTCGGGTGGTTTCGAGGTGCCGGTGACTGCCGGGGGCTGCTCGCCGTTTTGAAATGCGATCACCGGCAGCGCCATGCCGAGCGAGAGCCGGTCCATGAGCCCGACGCTAGAGACCAAATCGAAGGCGACCTGGTTCCTGACGGCGACCCAACCGGGCGACGCGGCCCCGTCGGGGACGACGACGGGGCGATAGGCGTACGACGCGAAGGCGCCCACGTTCCAGTCCCCGCGTGCGGGCGTCGAGGTCGGTTCGACACGCGTGAGACCTTCGGGGTGCGTCGTGGCCTCGAAGCCGCGCAGGTCGAGGGACGGCGCCGGCTCTGCGCTGGCCGGGCGCGCGACGGCGAGCGCTGCTGCGAAGAGCAGGCTCGGGGTGCGGGACGCGGACCTACCGTGCGGGGTGATGATGGGGCGATTCCTCCGGTCGTCCGCTTGTTCGCCCGCGTAGGTTACTCGATGTATGGTCCCGAGCCATGGATGCGATTCGCGTGCGCGGCGCGCGGCAGCTCAAAGGCAACATCCGCGTCGGCGGCGCCAAGAATGCGGCTTTGCCCATCCTGTGCGCGACCCTGCTCTCCGACGGCGAGAGCCTGCTCAGGAACGTCCCCGGCCTGCGGGACATCGAGACCACGGCGGACCTGCTCCGGACGCTCGGCCGCGATCTGACGGTCGATATCCCGGAGGTTCGCGTCAAACAGACCTCGCGACCGGTCGTGCCCGAGGCTCCGTACGAGCTCGTGCGCCAAATGCGCGCGAGCGTCCTGGTCTTGGGGCCGCTCGTCGCGCGCTACGGCAAGGCCAAGGTGTCGTTGCCGGGCGGCTGCCAGATCGGCGCGCGCCCCGTCGATCAGCACCTGCTCGGGCTCGAGGCGCTCGGCGCGAAGATCGCCGTCGAGCACGGCTTCATCGTGGCCGAGGCACCGCGCTTGCGCGGTGCGGAAGTCGTGTTCGACATGCCCACGGTCACGGGCACGGAGAACCTGATGATGGCGGCCGCGCTCGCCAAAGGTCGCACGACGCTCGTCAACTGCGCGCGCGAGCCCGAGGTCGAGGAGCTCGGACGCGTGCTCAATAAAATGGGTGCGCGCGTCGAGGGCGCCGGCACCTCGATCATCCACATCCAAGGCGCCGACGAGCTCGAGCCCTTCGATCACGCCATCATCGCCGATCGCATCGAAGCGGGCACTTTCATGGCGGCGGTCGGCGCGGCGGGCGGCGACGTGCTGCTCGAGCACGCGCCGCTCGACGATCTCGAGCCCGTCATCGTGAAGCTCCGCCGCGTCGGCATGGAGATCGAGCGTGAAGGAGAGCACGCGCGCGTGCGCCGCCTCGGCCGCTTGGTCGCGACCGACGTGGCGACCTCACCGCATCCGGGCTTTCCGACCGACATGCAGGCGCAATTCATGGCGCTCATGTGCGTCGCGTCCGGCCGCTCCGTCGTCACGGAGACCGTGTTCGAGAATCGCTTCATGCATGTGCCCGAGCTCGGGCGCATGGGCGCGAGAATCGAAGCGCACAACAACATCGCCATCGTCGAAGGCGTGCCGCGCCTCTCGGGCGCGTCCGTGATGGCGACCGATCTGCGCGCGAGCGCTTCGCTCGTGATCGCCGGGCTCGTGGCCGACGACGAGACGATCGTGCGGCGCGTGTATCACCTCGACCGTGGCTACGAAGCGATCGAAAAGAAATTGGCGGGCGCGGGCGCCGACGTGACGCGCATCAAGCTCGAGAGCGAAGAGGCGTAGGCGCGCACGAGCGCCGCGCGACCAATCACAGCGGCAGCGGCGAGCTCTTGCAGCGGCCTGCCGTCTTGCTGCCGGCGACCGGCCCGCACGTCCCGCTTTCCGGCGCGACGCAGGCGATCGCGGGACAGGGCGTGACGCAGTGATTCCCCGCCTGCTTGCGAAGCTCGGCCAGGTGCATGATGGCGGCTTGATTGTCGGGGTTCACGTACACGCTGCAGTTCGGGCACGTGAGATCGTTCTTCTCCATGGCCGTGCACTGATCTTTGCCGGAGTCCGGGTTACACGCCTCGGCTTGCTGGAGCGTCATCGAGTAGTCCATCTCGAGCGCCGCGCAGTCGGGGTTCATGCCGGAGCCGGCGCTGCCGCCCGTCATGCCTGCGCTGCCGCCCGTCGTGCCTGCGCTGCCGCCCGTCGTGCCTGCACCGGTTCCGCCCATGGCCGAAGCGCCGCTCGTCCCGCCCACCGCGTCACCGCCCGTGCCGCCCGTGGTGTCCGCGCCGGTTCCGCCTACGGCGTCACCGCCCGTGCCGCTCGTGCCGCCCGTCGTGTCGGCGCCGCCGGTGTCGGTCGTGCCGCCTGCACTGTCCGAACCGCCCGTCGCGCTGCCGGTGCCGCTGGTTCCCCCGGAGCTCTTGGTTCCGCCGCTGCTCGTGGCGTTGCCGCTGCCGCCGGTTGCGCCGGTTCCACCCGCGCTTTTGCCGCCCCCAGGCGTAGAAAAATCGTTCGTTGACGCGCCCCCGCAAGCCTGTGCCCCCGCGATCGCAAACAGGACGACGAATCCGGTCCGATAACGCATGGAACTCTCCTCAAGCCGCGGCGGAAGCCTTTTTAGAAAGATTGCCGAGCTTCACCAAGATAGCACTCGCTCGGACTCGAGACTACGCTCCGCGGCCTTCCCATGTCCGTTCGCTCTCCCGCATCGACCACCGCCGGTTCCGCGCCGCTCACGATCGCCGTCCCCAAAGGTCGAGTGACGCGTGCGCTCGCGCCGCTCTTCGAGCGCGCGGGCATCGATCCGGCGCCGCTCCTCGCCGACGATCGTCGCCTGATTCGCGAGAGCGCCGATCACAGTGTCAGATTCTTGCTGCTCAAGCCCGATGACGTCCCGACTTACGTCGAATACGGCACCGCCGACCTCGGCGTGAGCGGTCGCGATGTCCTGCGCGAGCGTCGCTACGATCTCTATCAGCCGCTCGAGCTCGATGTAGGTCGTTGTCGCATGGTCGTCGCCGGCCGCCCGAACGCGATCGTGCCGGCGATCCCGCGCGTCGCGACCAAATACCCGCGCACGGCCGCCGAGCACTTTGCGAGCCTCGGGATCCAGGCTGAAATCATCTACGTCCAGGGCTCGGTCGAGCTCGCGCCGCTCGTTGGACTCGCCGATCTGATCGTCGATCTCGTCGAGTCGGGCGCGACGCTGCGCGACAACGGCCTCGTCGAGCGTGAGACCATCGCGCAGGTCTCGAGCGTCATCGTCGCGAACCCCTCGCTCTACAAACTCCGTCACGACGAGATCGCGCCGCTCATCGCGCGCCTGCAAATCGCCGTGTTCGCCAACAAACGCTGAGCTCGAAGACGATTGCCGTCACGCGGGCTTCGGCGCGTCGAGCACGACGCGCGGCTCGAGCTTCTTGAGCCCTTTTGCGCCGATGCCTTTGACGCGCAAGAGCTCGCTCAAGCGCTTGAAGCGGCCGCCGAGCTTTGCTCTGAGCGCCACGATCGCGGCGGCGCGCTTGGCACCGATGCCGGGCAGGCGCCGCAAGTCGCTTTCGCTCGCGAGGTTCAGGATGATCTTTCCGTCGGCCGTGACGGCGTCACTCGGTGGCGTTGGCGCTCCGGAGCCGCCGTCGCTCGGTGCGGCGCTAGCGTCGCGCGGCTCGGCCTCGAGCGCTTCGGGGTGCGTGCGTGACGCAAGACCCGGCGCGCCGAGCGAGGCGACCGCGGCTCCTCCGGGCCCGGCGTGCGCGGACGCGGCCGGCAGCGCCACGCCCGAACCCCGCGCGAGCGAGGAAGCGCCGATGGCCGCAAGTGCCAGCATTCCCGCGAGCACGCCCGCGGCCTTGGCGCAGAGCGGCGCCCACACGCTGCCGCGCAGCGCTCGCAAGCGCTCCGCGAACGACGATGACGCGACGAGGGCCTGAGTTCGACCCTCGCCGCGCACCGCGGGCGAAGAGGTCCCTCCCGATCGGTCGCCGGCGAGGCTCGCTCCTCCGGGCTCGGTCTCGATGAGTTTCATCTTCGCGCTCCTTTCCACGCTCAGGCCGGCTCCGAAAAGCTCTCTTCCCCGTGGCCGTTGCCCGTCTTCTTGAGCAACGTCGCGGTCGGCGTCTCTTCGCGATCGTCGCGCGGAACGTAGTCGCGCACGTGAATCTCGCCGCTCACGGGTACCGCCTCGAGCTTCACGTTGATCGAGCCGTCGCGGTTGACGAACGCGACGCCGATGCGCGTCCAATACTTGTTCGTACCCCGCTGTGTCACGACGTACGCGATCTTCATCTTCGATTGATCCATGCTGATTCTCCTGCACGTGCTCTCGCTCCTTGCGAGCGCACGTGCCTCCCCTCTTCACGCCGCGTGCCACGCGCGCGCCGGCGAGAATGCCGAGCAAAACGGCGCGAGTGCCCACGGCTCCGCGCTGGCGCCCGACGGCTCGCCACGGCCCGCCACCCAGCAGGCTGTCGCGGCGGACTGCGCGCTCGCCCTGCGCGCGGAGTAGACAGGTAGGACGAACGCGTACCCCCGAGCTTCAAAGGAAAAACGGCTACTTCCCCCGTGAATGTCCAAGGCGCACTCTGCGTCGAAGCAGCGGACCGCGCGGCGAGGCGAGACTTTAAGTCGCTGGCACCGTCGAATCGCAGAAGGCGCTGCTTCGCCGCGGCTGGAATCTGCGCCGGAAAGGGTCAAACTCAGGCGTGCCTCCGTACAACGGAGACGAGCCATGGTCGCCGTGATTGAACTGTTCCGAGCCGTGCCCCTGCTCTGCGTGTGCATGGCTTGCGCGAACAGCACCACCGTCGCGCCGAGTGCCCCGATGCGCCCGCCGACGCCGACGAGTGTGACGCTGAAGGAGCCCGGTGGCGACGCCGAGGATCCCGAGCGCGCCGCCCTCGAGCGGCTGCTCGGCGAAGCTTGGGGCGCGCGCACGGACAAGGACGAACAGCTGCTCGCACCGCTGCCTGACTGGGAGCATTGGAAGCGGACGCGCTACTTCGGCTTCGACCACCTCGTGGGCTTCCGCTACGGCAACGAGCATCGCGCGATGGTCGCGGTGCGCGTGCAGGATTTGCCTCCCGGTACGCCCGTGAAGAGCGAGACGTGCATGCGCGTGTTCGAGGACTGGGCGCGCCCGCAAATTGCCGGCTTCGACGTGAAATTGCATCCGTTGCCGACGAAGGTCGTGCGCTGGCGCGGGCAGCCGCTCGTGATTCAGAGCGTCGACGGTTGGGTGAGCTGGGGCATCGGAAGCGCGGATTTTTCGGTCGCGTGGGCCGCGTACCCCGCCTACAAGGACGGCTGTTTGATTTATGGCGTGGCCTTGCCGTGGCACGATCAGCCGGCGCTCGCCAAGCGCGTGCGCGACCGCTGGGTCAACGAGGGCTTCCTCGGCTTCGAGGCGTTGACGGCGGAAAAAGCGTATCGCCACAAAGCGGATGATCCGCGGCCCGTGCCATTGCCGGCGGCGCCGATGAGCGGCGAGCAAGCCGCAGGCGGCAAGCCGTGACGGTCCCGCCACGACTCTGACCGCAGAGCTAAATTCCCAGGTTCACCTTCGGTGGCGTGGCCGAGGGCTTCGGTGGAGGGGTGTGCTCGATGTGGCGAGGCGTGGCGCGCGGCCGCGCCGACGCAGTTGCGACGACTGGCGCTGCGGCAGGGGGGCTCGCCGTCGCCGCGGGTCCGAGCGGCACGACGAGCGGTGCCGAGACGCTCGGCGCGGCCGCGACGTTCGGGGCCGTGGCGGTGACGGACTCGCGTCCGGGCGCCGGGCGAGTCGCGCTGCTGGGGCCGGAAGAAGCCGTCGCGTCGGTCGTTGCGGGGGTCGCCTGATGTAGAGCGAATGCGACGCCCCCAGCCGCTGCGACGGCCACGATGCCGCCGAGCGCGAGCGACACGCCGTGCTTGCGCGGCGCCGGCGTCGCGGGCGCGCTCGGCACGCCGGCCGTCGCCGGGACCGTGACGAACGGCGTTTGCATCGGCGTCGTCGCCACGAGCGCCGCGCGCGAGTCGTCCGACAGGAGCGTCACGTCGTTGCCGGCGTGCGCAATGACGCGGCGGAGCTCGCTCGCGAGCTCCCGCGCCGACTGAAACCGGTCGGCGAGCTCGCGCGCGCACGCCTTCGCGAACCATGCGTCGAAGCCCGCGAGCTCGAGCCCGCTCGCCGAAGGCACGGGTAGCGGCCGCGTGCAGATCGCGAGCAGGAGACTGCCGAGCGCGTCGCTCTCGAACGGACGCCGTCCGACCAAGCATTCGAACGCGATCACGCCGAGCGCCCAGAGATCGGTGCGGTGATCGACGAACTTCGTTCCTTCGGCCTGCTCCGGGCTCATGTAGTGCGGCGTGCCGAGGATGGCGCCCGTGCGCGTGTTGCCCGAAACGGTGCCGAGCCCCTGCGCCGCCTTGGCGATCCCGAAGTCGAGCACCTTCGTGACTTCGACGTCGTCGTTACGCACGAGGAAGATATTGTCCGGCTTGAGATCGCGGTGCACGATCGAGAGCTCGTGCGCGCGGCCGATGGCGCGCGCGACTTCGGTGATGACTCGCGCGACTTCAGCAGGCGGCAGGCGGCCGACGCGCGCGAGCCGATCGGCGAGGCTTTCGCCTTCGAGCAGCTCCATCGCGATGTAGGGAACGCCGCGATCGGCGCCATAATCGAGGATCTGCACGACGTGGGGACTGCGCAACGCCGCGGCTGCCTGCGCCTCGCGCATGAAACGCGCGAGCGCCTCGGGGTGCTGCGCGATCTGCTGGTCGATGAGCTTGATGGCGACGGGGGAGCGCAGGTGGACGTGTTCGGCGCGCCAAACCGCGCCCATGCCGCCCTGTCCGAGCTTGCGCTCGAGGGTGTATTTGCCGGCGAGCACCGCGCCGGGCAGGACCCAGTCCATCGCGCCGATACTAGCATGAGCGCTGCTTTCGCACGCGTGACCAGCGCGCGCCCGGGGGCGCATCACGTCGCCGTGAGAGCGCGCGAATCCCGCTCGAGGATCCAGCGTGAGGCCTGCCGCGCGAGCTCGTGCGACGGCTTCTCCACCGCGCGCTCGAACACGTAGCAAACGAGGTCCGTGAACGCCGCGGCCAGCGTCCCATCGAGGCCAAGAAGACGCCTAGGGCGAAGCCGTTCAACGGCCATGGGTATTTGATGGGCGAGTGGAAGTGGCCGAACAGCGCCCCGCCGCGCAGACGAAGCGAACGCTGTCGAGCCCCGCTACTCAGCTCGCCAAGGCGAGCGCCAGCGTGAGCACGTAAACGAGCAGGGCGCCGAGCCAGAGGCGGCAAAGAGCCGTCATCTTCGCTTGTGTGCCCCAGAAAAACGCGAGTGGCGGCAGCAGGAGCGCGACCGCGGCGCGCCAGCGGGGTGGGCTTCCGAACAGGCGCGCCACGATGGCGACGTGGGCCGTCACGAACAGGGCGAGCGCCGCTGGCGGCAGCAAAAGAAGCGCGAGATCGAGCGGCGCCGACGCCTTCACGCGCGACCTCTACCATGCCGTCCGGTGCCGCGTTCGGCGACATGCGGGGCCCTTTGGGCGTTATATCCGCGGTGGACGGGGGGTTCGGATCGCGTAGACTCCCGCGTCCATGCGGGAAAGCCTTTTGCTGGTCGGTGCCGCCTTGCTCGGGCTGGCGGCCGCGCTGCCCGAAGGGCTCGCTCGCGCCGACGGGCGCGCCGTGCGGCCGAACGTGATGGGGGTGAGCGAGATCAAGCCGGGCATGAAGGGCTACGGCCTGACCGTGTTCGAGGGCACGAAGCCCGAGCGCTTCGACGTCGAAGTCATCGGCGTGCTGCAGAATTTTCGGCCGAAGCAAGAGGTGATTCTGATCAAGACGCACCACCCGCGTCTCGAGGTCGCCAAGGTCGTCGCCGGCATGAGCGGCAGCCCTATCTACATCGACGGCAAGATGATCGGCGCGTACGCCTACGGCTGGACGTTCGGGAGCGAGCCCATCGCCGGCGTCACGCCCATCCGCGCCATGCTCGACGAGATGGCGCTCCCGCTGCCGGACACGCTCAACGGCTGGCCGCTCCACCTCGTGCCGGGCAAAAAGAGTGCACGCACGGCCACGGCCCCCGACGCGCGCGGCCGCTATCGTGGCGAGCTCGGCCACTACGATTTGCGCCAGCACGCCGCGGAAATGTCGCGCACGGCCTTCGAGAGCAGTCCGACGCCCGTGCGGCCCGTGGCGACGCCGCTGCTCGTCGGCGGGCTCACGTCGGGGGCGATTCGGCTCGCTTCCGACTTGCTCGCACCGCTCGGGCTCGAGCCGCTCCAGGCGGGCGGTGGCGGCACGACGCCGGAGCCCGACGCGCCGAAGCAGTTCGAGGACGGTGGCGCGATCGGCGTGGAGCTGATCCGCGGCGACATGAGCGCGACGGGGCTCGGGACGGTGACGCGCGTCGAAGGCGACAAGCTCGTCGCGTTCGGGCATCCGATGATGGAAGCCGGCAACACGGCGCTGCCGACTGCCGTGGGGCGCGTGCTCTGGATCCTCGCGAGCGAGCAGCGCTCGTTCAAGATCGGCATGCCGGTGCGTTCGATGGGCACGCTCGTCAATGACCGCCAGGCGTCGATCGTGGTCTCGCAGTCGGCCAAAGCGCCCGTCATTCCCGTCAAGATGTCGATCCACGGCGTGCCGGGCATGCCGCTCTCGACCTGGAATTTCGAGGTCGCGCACGAACGCTTCCTCACGCCCTCGTTTCTTGCCGTCGCGCTCGGCAGCGGCCTCCAGTCCGTCGCCAACGAGCAACAGGACGTGAGCTGGAGCGCCGTGAGCAAGCTCAAGATCAAGAGCTACGGGGAGATCACGCTGCGCGACTTCGGCGTCTCGATGGGCGGGACGCCCGACGCCGGCGAGTTCGCGCGCGCTTCGATCGTGCGCGCCGTGGGCGCCATCCTGAACAATCCCTGGCAGTCGGCGCAAATCGAGAGCGTCGAGACGAGCGTCGATTTGCACTACGCGCGCGAGCTCTATCGCCTGCGCGGCGCCGAGCTCGTCTCGAGCGAGATCGACGCGGGCGAGCCGGCGCGCGTGAGGCTGACGCTCGTGCCCTTCGCGGGGCCCGTCGTCGAAAAGACGCTCTCGGTTCCGCTGCCGGCTTACCTCGCGGGTAAGACCGTGACGCTCGAGATCGGACCCGGCTACGCCGAAGAGCGCGATCGCGCGGCGCCCGACACGCTCGCGGAGCTGATTCACAATTTCGAAGACCCGACGCAGCCGCCGAAGTCCATCGTCGTGAGTTACGCGTCGCCCGACGCGACGGTGACGCACAAGGGCCGCATCGCCGCGGATTTGCCGATGGGCGCCCTCGATGCGCTACGCCCGACTTCGAGCACGATTGCGCCCGAAACGTACGCCACCACGGTGCGCCAAGCGTACCCGGTCGACCAGTACCTGGTCGGCCGTGATCGCGTGACCGTCACCATTCGCCCCGTCGTCCGCTAAAATCCCATGAAGCTTTCATCCCTTCTCTCCGCGAGCCTTTTGGCATCGGCTGGTGTGCTCCTGGCGGCGTCCTCGCAGGCCGTCGGTACGCGGCGTTTGACGCTCGACAAGGAAGCCGATTTCAAGGGTGGCGATCTCAAGGGCGTCGCCATCGACTCGCGCGGCGCCGTGCGCGCGGGCTTCGATCTGGGCGCGCTGCCCATCGCCCAAGCGAATTCGATTTGGAGCGCGCTGCCTCAGAAGGACGGCTCCGTGCTGCTCGGCACGGGCAACGAAGGCAAGCTGTTCAAGGTGCAGGCTGGCGCCGTGACGCTCGTCGCCGAGACGAAAGCGCTCGCCGTGACCTCGCTCGTGAGCGCCTGGGGCGGGACGGTCGCGGTCGGCACGCTCCCCGACGGCAAGGTGATGAAGCTCGAGCGCGGAAAGCTCGTCGAGCTTGCGACCCTGAAGGGCGCCGAGCACGTGTTCTCGCTCGCGTTCGACGCCAAGAACAGCGCGCTCTACGCGGCGACCGGCCCCGAGGGCAAGCTCTTCCGCATCACCCAGCAGGGGAACGCGCAGGTCTACTTCGACGCCGAGGAGCAGCACTTGATGAGCGTCGCGGTGGGTCCCGACGGCGCCGTCTACGCCGGCGCGAGCGACAAGGCGAAGCTCTACAAGATCACCGGGCCCGGCCGCGCCACGGTGCTCTACGACTTCGGTCGCACCGAGGTGCGCGGCGTCGCCGTGGGCCCGAAGGGCGACGTGTACGCGATCGCCAACGACCTCAAGACCGGCTTCACCGTCCCCGCGAAACCCGCGCGCACGCAAGAAGGAGCGCCGGCCGCGCCGACGGCCCCCACCGCCAAAGCCAAGGGTAAAGGCACGCTTTATCACTTCACGCCGGAGGGCTTGCCCGATCGTCTCTACGACAACGACGACGAGCACTTCACGAGCCTCGCGGTCGGTGACGACGGACGGGTGTACGTCGGTACCGGAGTCGAGGGCCGCGTGTACGCGGTCGATCGTGCCGGGCGCGTCGCACTCGTCGCCGACACGGACGAGCGGCAGGTGGGTGCGCTCGTGCTCGCCGGCGGGACGCGGCTCGTAGCCGCGAGTGATCCAGCCGTTCTCCACCCGCTCAAGGGTATCGGCGGTGCGGACGCCGTCTGGACGAGCAAGGTGTTCGACGCGGGCCTGCGCGCGCGCTTCGGACGCATGGCCTGGGAAGCCAGCGGCAAAGTCCAGATTTCCACGCGCACGGGTAACACGAAGGATCCGGACGATACGTGGAGCGATTGGAGCCGCGAGACGGACGCGCCCGGTCCGGTCGCGAGCCCGCCTGCACGCTTTTTTCAGGTGCGCGCCCGCTTCGCGCAGGATCCCAACGCCGAGCTGTCGGAGTTCGAGGTCGCGTTCGTCACGGACAACCTGAAGGCCACGATCGACGACGTGAACGCGCGACCGCGCCGTGACTCGAACGACGACTCGATCAAGACGTCGGGCGGGCCCGTGACGCGCAAGCCGGAGCCCAAGCTCTCGATTTCCTGGAAGGTGGACAACCCGGACAAGGACGAGATGCGCTACCGCTTGCAGTACCGCCTCGTCGGCACGGCCACCTGGTACGACCTCACGCGCCGCGACGAGGTGCTCACGAAGGAGACCTACGACTGGGACACGAGCACGTTGCCCGAAGGGCGCTACCGCGTGCGCGTGATCGCCAGCGACGAGCTCGCGAATCCCCCGGACCGCGTGACGCACGCCGACGCCGAGAGCGGCATCGTGCTCGTCGATAACACGCCCCCACGCATCGAGAATCTGCGCGCGACGGGCCGGCGCGTCCAGGGCACGGCGCTCGACGGCGTCGGGCCAATCCAGCGGATCGAGGTTTCCATCGCCGGTAGGGACGAGTGGGTGCCCTTCTACCCGAAGGACGGCATTTTCGACGAAGCGCGCGAGGAGTTCGACTTCGATGCGACGGTGCTCAGCGCTACCGGCCCGGCATTGCTGGCGATTCGCGTCTACGATGACGCGAACAACTTCGTGATCCAGAATATTGCTCTCAAGTGAAGCGCGCGCGCACTGTCACCGGCTGGCTCTTGCTCGGCTTGCTTGGCGGCGCCGTGGCACAGGGCTGCGGCTCGAGCGCGAGCCCGAAACACAACTCGAGTAGCGGCGCGAACGCGGGCACGGCCGGCAACGATGGAACCAGCACCACCGTTCAGCCGGTCGGCAACGGCGGCGGCGGCGGCGAATCGGAATACAATTCGCTCTGCGGTATTCCCGATACGAACCCCTGCGTCCCGGATTTCGACACGAACGCCGTCTGTCTCGAGGTCGTCGGCGGCAGAGGCGGGAGTAGCGGGGGCGGTAAAGGCGGCGCGGGCGGCAACGGCGCGACGACGGCGACGGGCGGTCGCGGTGCGGGCGGCAGCGTGTCGTCACCGGCGGGTGCCGGTGGCGAGAGCGGCACCGACGCTTCGGAAGGCGGCATGTCGCTGGGCGGCGTCGGTGCGGCCGCAGGCGAGAGCGCTTCGAATGGCGCGCAGAGCGGGCAGGGCGGGGAAACTTCAGGCGGCGCAGGGCAATCAGCGCTCGGCGGCGAGCCAGGCGAGCCCGGCAGCGGCGGCAGTGGCACGACGAGCGGCACATCGGGCACCGCACAAGCTTCGGCGGGCCGAGCGGGCGGAGCGGCGCAAACCGCGTCGAGCTCGTGTCAGGTGATCGAAAGCCCGAATCACAAGGGCTTGCCGCTGGCGACGTGCCGTCCGGCGGGTACGGGGACGGAAGGCTCGCCGTGTTTCTCGGGCGCCGATTGCGCGCCGAAATTCGCTTGCGTGGGCGGCGGTCCCGGACAGTGTCGAGCTTACTGCTGCTCCGGGCCCGAGCAGTGCCAGGCATACACCGGCACGCACTGCGCGGTCGAGCCGCTCGTCCCCGATGCGAAGAGCACGCGCGTGCTCGAGGTGCCGGTCTGCATGCCGGCCGTCAAATGTAGCCTGGCCGAGCCGTACCCGTGTCCTGACGGCACGTGCAGCTGTCCCGCAGAGACTGCGTGCGTGGTCGTGACGGACGACGGCACGACGAGCTGCGTGCCGGTCTCGGACCTTCCTTCCGAGGAAGAGGGCGGCGCGACGAAGCCCTGCCCGTGTGCGCGCGGTTTCGTGTGCTCGCAAGCCTCCCACACGTGCGTCAAGCTCTGTGAGGTCGCGGCGGCCGGTGGCTGTGACAGCGGTCGTTGTCAGGCCTCGCCCGCGCTTCCCGCGGGTTGGGGCACCTGTGTGGGCGTCGCACCGAAAGACGCCGGCGTGCCGTGAACGCCACGAGTGAGTAGTGCTAGGCGCTAAGACGTCTTCTTCGCCGCCGAAGGGTCGAGCCATCGTGAAAACCCATCAAGTCGTCTTGGAAGTCGAGACCCGCGGCCGCAGCTTCGCGAACATCACCGAGCGCGTCGACGCCGTCGTGCGCGCGAGCGGTGTGCGCGTGGGTCTCTGCATCGTGTTTTGCCAACACACTTCGGCAAGCCTCGTCATCCAGGAGAACGCCGACCCCGCCGTGCTGCGCGATCTCGAGCGCTGGCTGTCCGAGCTTGCACCCGAGGCTCGCGCCTGGGAGCACGACGCCGAAGGCCCGGACGACATGCCGGCGCACGCCAAGTCGGCCGTGACTCGCGCGAGTGAAACGCTGCCCGTCACGAACGGCCGTCTCGCGCTCGGCACCTGGCAAGCGCTCTACGTCTGGGAACACCGCGCCCGCGCTCATTCCCGGCGCCTGCTCGTCACGGTGCAGGGAGACTGAGCGGTGCTCGCGCTCCGCGTTCCGACGAGCCCGGCATGGCTCGAGTCCGTCTTCTCCGACTTCGGCGCCTTTCTCGTCGATCACGCGGCGTGTGAGAAAAAGGCGTTCTCGACCGGCATGGCGCTCGTCTCGCGTTATCCCGAGCGGCAAGCGCTCGTGACCGAGCTCATCGCTTTCGCGCGCGAAGAGCTCGGGCATTTCGCGCTCGTGCACGGGATCCTCGCCGCGCGCGGCTTGTCGCTCGCGCGTGACGCGCCCGACGAGTACGCGCGCGCGTTGCGCGGCCAGGTGCGTTCGCACGGCGACGGTGAGCTCTGCGATCGGCTGCTCGTCGCCGGTATCATCGAGGCGCGGAGCTGCGAGCGGCTCGGCTTGCTCGCCGACGCTTTGCCGTCACGTGAGCCGCTCTTGGCGGAGACGTACCGCGACCTCTGTCGCGCCGAGGCGCGCCACCACGGGCTCTTCTTTCGGCTGTGTCGTGACGCGGTCGGCGACGCGGAGGCGGAGCGCCGCGCAGCCGAGCTACTCGTGTTCGAGGCAGGTGTCGTTCAAAAGCTGCCGCTCCGTGCGAGCGTTCATTAGCGCGCACGGCCGGGCGTCGAGTCAGCCGTACGTCCGTCGCCTTCGGCGTCCCCGTTGAGCCCATTCGAGCGGTAGAGTAAAAGGTTGGCGATGGCGGCACGTTCTTCGAGCTTCCGGCGCCGATGGCTCGTGCCGATCGCGGTGCTCACCGTGCTCGCCCAGGTCCTGTTCTGGGGGCTCTACGCCTTCGACCACGCGAGTCACGATAGCGCGCACGGGTCGAGCTTCGCGCGCTACCTCGACTTCGACCCGAACAACATCACCGACGCGACGAGCTCGCTCGCGGGCATGAACGCGGCCGTTTTCGGCATCGTGATCACGGTCGTCAGCATCATCGTGCAGCTCTCGGCCGAGCGCTACACGGGCGTCGCGCGCATGTTCTTGAACGATCGCGTCAATCTCGCCGTCGCCGCCTACTACGTCGTCTCGTGCGTCGTCGGCGTGTGGCTGAGCGTGACGCTCAAGCACGACTACGTGCCGTACTGGACGCTGTTCGCGATGATCTGCGCCACGACGGGCAGCCTCGTCTTGATGGGGCCCTACTTCGGTTACGTGTTCCGCTTCCTCGAGCCGATGAACATCGTGGCGCGTATCCGCAAAGAGGCCGTTTCGACGGCGGCGCGCGGCTCGAGCGAAGAACGACCCGAGGCGTGCTCGGATGCCCAGGCTGCGACCATCGCCGCGATGGAGGAGCTCACAGACATCACGAGCAACAGCATCTCCGGCAAGGACAAGATCATCGCGAGCGGCGCCGTCGACGCGCTCAAGGATTTCACGATCGAATACGTGCACCACAAGCGGCACGCCGCGGCACGTTGGTTCCAGATCGGCCCCGGCATCCGGGAAAATCCCGATTTCGTCGCGATGGATCCCGAGTCGCTCGCCGATCTCGAAGAGCGGCGCACCTGGGTCGAGTGGAAGGTGCTCCGGCAGTACCTCGGGATCTACAACGAGTCGCTGTCCGAGATGCGCGACATCAATTACCTGATCGCCATCGATACCCGTTACATCGCCGAGGCGGCGGGGGAGGCCGAGGACAGCGAGCTACTCGAGCTCTGCGTGCGCTTCATGAACTCGTATTTACGCGCCACGTTGAACGCGCGCGACGTGCGCACCGCGTACAACCTCCTGAACCAGTACCGCCTGCTCGTCGAGAGCATGCTGCGGCACGGCCATTCGAAGGCGGCGCTCGAGGGCGTCAAGCACATGGCGTACTACGGACACGTGAGCTTCGATATGAAGCTCACCTTCGTGACCGAGACCATCGCCTACGACGTGTCGGCGCTTTGCCAATACGCGAACGAGCTCGCATCGAGCGAGGAAGACGCCATGCTGCGTCAATTCCTCGAGCTCGATCGACCCCTACGCGTGAGCGCGCAAGAGGGAGCGCTGCTCGGGGTGCGAAAAGCGCAGGTGAAGCTTGCCGCCTACTACCTAATGCGCGGCCTCGAGGACAAGGCGCGCCTCATCTCCGAGGACATGGACCACGAGCCCAAAGAGCGCCTGGCCTCGATCCGCAGCGCGCTCGAGCACGTCACGAGCAAAGATTTTTGGGAGATCATCGATCGCGGCCGAAACTTCGAGTACATGCCGCCTGCTCAGCGCGCGTGTCTCGCGACGTTCTTCGGCTGGCTGAACATCGGCAGCGACTCGACGGCGCTGTCCTGACTGAGCTGCTTACTTCGAGCCCGGGGGCGGCACGCTCTTGCGCTGCAGACCGAGCGAGCCGAGCACCCCGTCGAGGAGCGCCTCGTCTCGGCGCATGACCGCGATGTGGAGCAGGCGCGCCCGCTCGTCGGTTGCCGGCAAGTCGCCGAGCACGGCCCGTGCCGTCCGGAGCTTTGCTTCCAGGCGCTCTCGGGGAGCGCCCGAGGAAAGCGGCGGGGCGGGAGGCGCGGGCGGCGAAGAACGCTCGCGCACCGAGGACTGGTCGTCCGGAGTGCTCGGCGTCGGCGGTCGCTGGCGGGCGGGAGGAGAGGTCATGCTTTGGCTTTGGGGAACGGTGCTGCTTCTCAAACACTTACGTTGCAGAATTCGTTCCCTCCTATTCAACTCCGTAGGGGGGGCGCGGCTTTGTGGCTCAACCCCGTGAAAAAACGAAACTTTTGCAGGTTCCAGGGTGGCTCCGAGTAGGCCCGTGTAGGGGGGAGGTTCCGCTCGCATTGGATGGAGCAAATGCGCATCACGGCCTAGGTATGACGACTCGATCACGGTTCCGCGCTTTTCCTGCGCTTGCCAAGGGCCGTGCTGGTTTCTATGGTCCCGCTGTCGTGCGCGCCTGGTTGTTCATTCCGGAAAGTCCCGAATCACCACGGATGTTCGAGAGCGATTTCATCGATCTGTTCTCGCGAACGCATCCGATGATCGTGCCGCTCTTGTTCGTACCGGGCGCGGCGTTCGGATTCGTACGGAACATGACGCACGGCGGGCAGGGCTTTGGCGTGACGCTTGCGCTGTTCGTCGGCGGGTTCGTGGCATGGACACTCGCCGAGTACTGGCTGCATCGGCTGTTCTTTCATTGGACACCGCCGGGACGCTGGGGTGAGCGCATGCATTTTCTCGTGCACGGCGTTCATCACACCTGGCCGCGTGACAAGTACCGACTGGTGATGCCGCCGGCCGTGAGCATCTCGCTCTACTTCATCTTCCTCGGCATTTTCTGGGTAACGCTCGGCCCGCACTACGCCTGGGGTTTTCACTCCGGCTTCGTCGTGGGCTACATGTTCTACGACCTGACCCACTATTACCTACATCACTTCAGCCCGAAGACCGAGTACGGGCGGCGCTTGAAGAAAAACCACATGCTGCACCACTTCAAGGATCACTCGAAGCGGTACGGCGTCTCGAACATGCTGTGGGACCGAGTGTTCGGTACCGCGCCGCGCTGAGCGTGCGAGCCGCTCCCGGCCGCCACGTTCGGCTCCCCGTCCTCACGATCGAAAAGCTCGTACCCGGCGGCGCCGGCTTCTGCCGCCTGCCCGACGGCAGGCCTGCCTTCGTGCCCGGCGCGCTCCCCGGTGATCGCGTGCGCGTGGGCTCCCTCGCCGACAAGAAGGGCTACGTCGAGGCGACGGCGTTCGAACTCGAAGCGCCCGGCCCCGAACGCGTGGAGCCGCCCTGCGCCATCGCCGTCGCATGCGGCGGGTGCGATTGGATGGCGCTGCCGGCTGCGGCGCAGCTTCGCTACAAAGCGTCGCTCGTGGCCGAAGCGCTCGCACGGACCGGGCGGCTCGAATTAGCAGCGCCGCCCGTGGTCGTGAGCGCCGGCGACCCGCTCGGTTATCGGCTGCGCGTGCGGCTTCACGTCGACGAGGTGGGGCGCGTCGGATTCTTCGGCCAGCGCTCGCGCGAAATCGTCGAGGTAGCCGAGTGCCTCGTGGTGGCTCCCGAGCTACGCGTGGCGATGCGAACGCTCGCCGAGCTCGCAGTGCCGGAACGCGCGACACTCGGCGAATATTTTAGTGCGCTCGATTTGCGTGCCGTGCCGGGCGAAGGCGGCGTCGAGCTCGAGCTGGAACCGCGTGAAGGCGTGCGCATGCGGGAACGCGCGGTCGATGCGCTCGTGAATGCGCTCGCGGCGAGCGCGCGCGTCGGCTTTTCGACCCGGCGACGCTCGGGACTGCGACGCTACGAGCTCCCGGGCGGCGGCTTCTTGCGTGTGCCGTCCGGTGGCTTCACGCAGGTCAATTGGGCCGTCAACGCGGCGCTCGTCGCTGCGGTCGTGAGCGGAGCAGAAAGCCGCGGCGCCAAGTCCTTCCTCGATCTGTACGCCGGGGTGGGCAACTTCAGCGTGCCGCTCGCGCGTGCAGGTCTCACCGGTACGGCGGTAGAGGTCGAGGCGGGTTCCGTCGCTGCGCTGCGGGAGGCACTCCGCGAACAGGCGCTCACGGGACTCGAGGTCATCGCGGGTGACGTGACGCGGGCGCTCGGGCGTCTGCGTCGGACACGCCAAGGCGTGGATCTCGCGCTGCTCGATCCGCCGCGCGCGGGCGCCAAGGACGCGCTCGCTCCGCTGATTCAGCTCGAGCCGAAGACGATCGCCTACGTGGCTTGCGATCCGGTGACGCTGGCGCGCGATCTCAGGCGAGTCGTGGACGCTGGGTGGACGCTCGGGGCCGTACAGTGCTTCGATATGTTCCCGCAGACGCACCACGTGGAGACTCTCGCGTGGCTCGAGCGTTCGGGCAGCTAGCTTCTGCGTCCGCTCTCCCCGCGTGCCCGTAAACGTGCCCGCCGCGTGCCGCCGTTACGGCCTGGGTCCGCTTTGTTGGCCCAGTGACGCCGCAGCTCGACAATGGGCCGACCCGGGTCCTCTGATCCGGGCAGCCTAGGAGACGCCCATGCAGTTGGCCCTGCACGCCAAGACGAGCCCCGTGGCTCTGTGGATTGTGTCGAACGGCGAAATCACGATCGGACCCGTGCGCACCGAGCTTCTCTTGCGAGGCATTCGGCACGGCCGCGTGCCCCTCGATTGTCAGGTGCGCGCGGCGGGCTCCGACGAATGGCGTCCGCTCGAAACCCTGAGGGAAGTCGTGGCTCTGCAGGGACACAGCGGAGCGACGGGCGAATTTCAGCGCGCTGCCGCCGACATCGCCGCCGCCCGGGACGAACGCGAAGTGCTCCTGTTCTTGCTCCAAGGCGCCGCGCGTGCGACGCGTGCGACCCAGGGCCTCGTGCATCGCCAGCGCCCGCCCGTCGAGTGGCCGGTCACGTCGTACTCGTACGGCGGTCTCGAAGACAGTCTCGGCCAGGTCATCTCGTACCTCGATCCGGCGTACCTGCTCGCCGTCAGCGGGCAGACGCTCGCAGGCTGCCCGTCGGACGGTTTGGCGGAGCGTGTCGTGGCCGAGCGGCTCGGGGACGAGGAGCTCGCCGGCATCATCATGGTGCCCGTGACGCACGGTACCGAGCTGGCCGCGATGCTCGAGCTCGGCAGGCCGGACCGGCCGTTCCGCTTGGGCGACGTCGACGGGCTCAGCCGTCTCGCGACGCTCGCCGTCGCGCGCCTCGAGGAACTCGGCTGAGCTCAGGCGCGATTCGCTCAGCGCAGCGACTCCCAGGTCTTACGGCGAACAAAAAGGCAACGGCCCGGAGCTAGGGGAGGCTCCAGGCCGCTGAGTTGTAAGGAGGCGGCGACCGAGGCGGAGGGGGGGGCACCAAGGGCGCCGCCTTCGAGCGTGAGATAATGCACTCGCCGTGCCAGGCCATTTGTCACCTAGGTTCGAGGGGTTAGAGCGGTTCCAGGCCGTTCTTACTTTCAAACATGAAATAGCAGAAGCGGTTGCGAAACGACGCCGTGACATCGCGGCTTCCCGCCGCGAGAGCTTCCACGGCGAGCGTTCAATTCCCTTCACGCGTTCTCCTCGTGCATGGAGCGGCGTAGCCATGGCGTGAGCGCGAAACAAATCGCAGCGCAGACCATGGAGGCGATCGCAATTTTGCCGAACACGTCTCCGTAAACGTGCACGGTTTCGAGAGGGACGGGGACATGCGGTTTGCGGTCGCCTTCCGAGACGCCCGTGAACTGAGAGATGATCGCGGCGAGGTATTCGGCGAAGGCGCTCGCGAGAAACCAGTTACCCATCATCGTGCTCACGAGCAGCTTCGGGGTAAGGCGCGTGATCATGCTGAGGCCGACCGGCGACAGACAGAGCTCCCCTGTCGTGTGGAACAGATAGGCGAGGATGAGCCACGCCGCCGCGACCATGCCGCGCTGCGTTGAGGTGTGGGCTCCGTACCAGAGCGCGCCGAAACCGAGGGAGAGCTGGGCGAGTCCGAACGCGAATTTCGCGGGCGTGCTCGGCTCGAGCTTGCGCCGCGCGAGCGCACCCCAGAGCGCCGTCAAGACCAAGCCGAAGATCAGGATGAAGCCGGCGTTGGAGGCTTGAAAGACGCTCGCGGGGACCTCGTCGGCGCGCTCGGCGATGCCCATGTCGAGGTCCTCGGCGGTCACGCGCCACGTGATGCGGAAATCAGGGTCTTTTCCGTGGCGCGCGCGGAGCTCGTCGAGGTCCTTCATCGTGAAGAGCGCGTCGCCGTTGCGGTAGCCGACCTGCTCTTGCGTGGGACTAAGCTCGATGGTCTGTCCGATGTCGGCTGCACCGACGTGCCGGTGCTCCGTCACGCGGTCGACGTTGCGATCGGTGAAATTGTTGATCGAGCTCCCGGCTTGTTCGAAGAAAGCCCAGAAGAGCATGGAGAAGAACGTGAGCACGAGCACGACGAGAAGCCGCTCGCGCGCGAGGCTGTCGAGCTTGAGCATCTGTCGCGTGACATAGGCGAGCGACAGGCAGCCTGTCACCGTGAGCACGAGACCGGCAGGCTTGCTCACCTCGGCCGCCACGACGGAGAGGATCTGCGAGAACGCGCTCTTGCCGTGGGCGAGGCTAGTCACGACGTCTCGCGACAGCAGGGCCACAGGCGCGTGATCACGCGTGAAGAGCGAGAACCCCGAGACGAGCAGCGCAAAGATCGGCAAGCACGCGACCGCACCGAGGTAGACGAGCCATTCGCGTGAGATCGGACCCACGCGTTCGCGCAACCGCGCGGGCTCGGGCGGAAGGCCCGCGCTCGGCGGCAGGCCACCCCGGGCCAGCGCCACGGCGCCAATGACGGCCGCAGCGAGGAGCGCGGCGCCTACGAGCAGGTTCACGCCGAAAGAGAGCGGATTGTCTGGGCGCAGGACGACGAGCGTGACAGCCGTGACGAGCGAGCAGCCGAGGATCAGTGCTTGGGCGACACGCGTGGGCATCACGAACGTGACGAGGCCACTCAGCATGCCGATCGTCGCGAGGCCGAAGCCGTAGTGCCAGCCGTACGTCTCCCCGATGTACCCGCAGAGCAGCGGTGAGAGCGCAGCGCCGAGGTTGATGCCCATGTAAAACAGCGTGAAGCCACCGTCGCGCAGCTTGCTGTCGGCCGGGTACAGCGAGCCGACGATGGTCGAAATATTCGGTTTGAAGAAGCCGTTGCCGGCGATGAGCAGCGCGAGCGCGAAGAAGAACGCCGCGTTGGTCTCCACGGTCATCAAGAGATGGCCGGCCGCCATGAAGAGACCGCCCGCGATGACGGCCTTGCGCGGCCCGAGCAGTCGATCGGCGAGCATGCCGCCGAAGAACGGCGTCATGTAGACGAGCGCCGTGTAGGAGCCGTACGTGGTGTACGCCTGCTGATCGCCGTAATGAAGGAAACCCTTCAGCATGTAAAAGAGCAGGAGCGCGCGCATCCCGTAGTACGAGAAGCGCTCCCACATTTCGACGAAGAACAGCGTGAACAGGCCGACGGGGTGACCCGCCAGCGTCGCCTGCTGAGGATGCTCGGGTTCCGGCATTGTCGCCGAGCGTATTACGGAATCCGGCGATTTAGCGGCTCGGTGTGGCCGTGAGACGGGCGATGAGCGAGCGATCGGCGCGCACCGGCCCGTCCTCGAGGGCGGACAGGCGCAAATGGGGGACGAGCTCGCGCGCGGTGACGAGCTCTTCGCTCGGTAGGCCGAAGCTTGCCGCCGCCCAGCGCACGATCGCACGTGGATCGGCGCCGCGCGCGCGAAGCTCGGCAAGGCTCAAGGCGTCGGCGTGTTTCGCAAGACGCTCGCCGTGTTCGTCGGTGACGAGCGCGACATGGCCGTAGCTCGGATGCGGCAGCCCGAGCGCCGTCTGGACATGCCATTGGCGCGCGGCGCTCGGCAATAGATCCGCGCCGCGCACGACTTCGGTGACGCCCTCCTCCGCGTCGTCGACGACGACGGCGAGTTGATAAGCGGGAGCTCCGCCGCGGCGCGCGATCAAGAAGTCGCCGACCTCTGCCGCGACGTCGAAGCTCTGCGGTCCCGCGAGGGTGTCGTCGATGCGCACTGGACCGCGGGGCACGACGAGGCGCACACCCGGGGCGCGACCGCTCGCGCGCTCCGCCTCGGCGAGGGAGGCGAAGCGGCCGCGGCAGGTGCCGGGGTAGCGCGGCTCGTTGTCACCAGCGTGCGGCGCGTTCTGCGCCGTCCGCAAATCGCCGCGCGTGCACACGCAAGCGTATGCCTTGCCCGCCGCGAGCAAGGAGTCCACGGCTTCGGCAAAGCGAGCGAGATGTTCCGATTGGACGCTCGGCGCACCGTCCCAGTCGAGGCCGAGCCACTCGAGGTCGTGTTGCGCGGCGTCGCTGAAGCGGACCGCGGCGCGCGGGCCGTCGAGATCCTCGAGGCGCAAGAGGACACGGCCACCTTGCGAGCGTGCGCTCCACCACGCGCACAGGAACGTGCGCGCGTGCCCGAGGTGCAAAAGTCCAGTCGGGCTCGGAGCCAGGCGTCCGACGACTCTTGCCGGCTCGAGTTGGGCGGTGTTGGCGACCAAGTCGAGGCTAGGCGCCGTCATTCGCTCGTGCAGGTGCAGACGGCGACGCGCTGCTTGGCGTCGGACACGACGGCGTGTGCGTGCGAGCAACGGCCGTCCTTTTCACCAGTGATGCGGCAGACGGCAGTCGCCGCGCGCTCGAGCGAGGCGAAGGCGCGACAAGCGGTCGCGCAGCTCGATTCGGCGGATTTCTTCGCGGCTTTTGCGGGAGGTGCTGCGTCTGCCGCGGCGCCACGGCTCGCGGCCGCAGGCGGGCCGCCGCCGCTCGACGGCCGCGGGGTCCGCCCGGCGAGCGCTCGATTGAGCTCGACGCGCGCGTGCTCGAGCTCAGCTTGGGCGCTGTCGAGGTCGTCCGCGTGCTCCGAGTACGCGTTACTGGGGCTGCGGCGCATTTCTTCATACTCGCCCGGTGCCGCCGCTCGGTCCTCGGGCGAAAGCGCTTCTGGCTCGGCCTGCGCCGGCGCCGCTGCGGGAGCAGGGCTTGCGGTCGGCGGAGCCGGTGGGGGCGCGTTCGGAGCGCTCGGCGTCGGTGCAGTGGCACGGCCACACGCGACCACAACGGCTAAAACCCAAAGAAGCTTCCCGCTGTCGCGTGCTCGGAAATCGCGGCCCGTCGTCATGCGCATCGTCCTCGCCAGGCGGTTAGACGTATCACGCGACGAATTGGCTCAACACGCCCAAGGCGAGCAACTCCCGCTCTCGCCGAGCCGACTCGATGGGCGTGGTACAATGTCATGAGCATGCGCGCGACCGAGCCGTCTTTTCCGCCCCGTGGCCGCCCCGAGCGGCAATACGTACGGCGGCCGCGCCCCCTGATCTTCCCCACGTCGGCGGAGATGCCTGAGACAGGCGTCCACCTCGACTTGCGCACGTCCCTGTACTTGACCGTGCGCTACTTCGTGGGCGCGCGTGGCGCCGTGGGCTCGGAGCAATTCGTGTATTGGAACGCGGAAGATCCGCGCCGCTGCTTGGCGCCGGACTTGATGGTCCGGATGGGGGCGACGCCGGGCCCGTTTCCGATCTGGAAGACGTGGGAACGCGGCGCGCCGCACCTCGCTGTCGAAATCATCAGCCCATCGGACGCGCCCGAGCTGCCGTGGGCGGACAAGCTCCGGCGCTACCGGGCTTCGGGGATCGCCGAAGTCGTTCGCTTCGACCCCGTCGATCGCGACTGTCCACTGCGGCTTTGGGATCGCGTCGAAGACGATCTGGTCGAACGAGTGCTCGTCGGACAAGGTGCGTTCTTCTGCGACACGCTCGACCTGTATTGGTGTGTCCGAGCGCATCCGATGCTCGGGCTCGAGCTCCGGCTCGCCAAGGACGCTGCAGGCAAGGAGCTCGTGTTGTCGAACGAGGAGGAGGCGCTCAAGCGCGTAGCCGAACTCGAAGCGGAGCTTGCCCGTCGGCGTTAATCGGCGCTTGCGTCACTTGCAGCCGATCCCGCGGGCCCAGGTCCGGCCGTCCGCGACGTACGCGACGAGCGCGCCGCCCGGGACGGCGGCGAGTGAAACGGCCGCGAACCCGCGTGCGTTCGCGACCGTGACTGCCTGGTTTTCGCCCTGGCGAATCAACACGAGCTCCTCGGGCGAATGCGGCGCGCTCGCCGTGGGTCGTACGAACGCGACGTACGCTCGCCCGCAGAGCTCGGCCGTGGCGACCGGCGCCAGATCGATCCCATTCGCGTAGTCGACGAACGCGACCTCGGCGTCCAAATGCGGCTCGGTGCCGAGCTCGACGCTCGCGAGCCCAAAATGCGTGGCGTCGCGCTCGATCGGCACGTGCGCCCAGGCGCGTCCACCTTCGGCGCCGAGGAACGTCTCGGTCCAGGCCTGGGCGGGGCCGCCCACCCAGACGACGACGTCGTCGCCGAGCCTCGCTCCGTTCGGCTCGAGGCGAACCGTGCGCGCGTGCAGGGGCGTCATCGCGCTGCGGCCGTCGATCGTGGTCGCGAGCAGGTGATCGCCGACGCGCGTGAGTGCCACGCTGCTCGCCCCGGCGCCCTCGGGCGTGAGATCGAGCGGCGGCTTCCCTTCGAGCCACAAGCGTGCGTGCGACGTCCCTTCCTGGTCCGGGCGCCCCAAGAACGCTACCGCCACGACGCCGCCTGACACGGCCGCTGCCGTGCGGGAGCCGTCGCGTGCCGCGTCGTTCAACACCTCGAGCTCGGGCTCGTCGCCGAATGCGCGGCGCACGAGGCGCCCGTGGGAGATCCAATACGCGCGACCCTCGGCGACGCTCGGCCCGCGCCCCAGCGCAAAAAACGCGGCTTGCGGCGCGTCGAGCGTCGCGATTTTCAGCTTGTCGGCTCGTGCCGCGGCAGTTCGCTTCACGAGCAGCGCGTGATCGTCCTTCGTGAGCAGCACCACGCCCTCGCTGCTCGCCGCAAGCGGGCCGGCGGGTCCGACGTCGAAGAGCTCCCCGAGCGTTACGCCGGGCAGCGTCGCGGCGCTCTTGGCTTCGACGACGTTCGCGGTGGGTTCGGGGGCCGTCCGCGGGCGCGCGGCGTGTGGCGACGATGCACTCGTGCCCCCGCCGGGCGCTGCGCCGCTCGACGCGACGGATGAGGCGGTGGGCCGGACGCTCGTGGCTGGAGCCGGATTAGGCGCGAGCCGCGCGGCGGGGTCAGCGCGCGAGCACGCGCCGAGCAGCATTCCCAATACGGAGAACCCCGCGCGCAGCAGCGAGCCGAAGCGGCGCCGTCGGCCCATGCCTGAGGCATAGCGCTCGGGCGCCGCCGGTGAAAGCGCTGGGGTTGTCGGCGGTCGTCCGGACGCGGTATCTCGCGAGGCGTGAGATTTCCGACCCGGGCAGCGACCATGGCGCTCTGCGCCTTGCTCACGGCGTGCGCAGCGCCGGGATCCAACCGCGCGCCGAGCGCGACCCCCCATTTTGCCAATGCGGCTCCGCCGCCCGCTGCTGCGGTCGAAGGCGAACCGCCCGTCGCCAATGCCGCGCTGCCCGCAACGCCGCCTGCGGCGAATCCCTCCAGCCCGGCGGCGGCCCCAAGCTCCGCTCCAGCGAACACCGTGCCGTCGCCGCTCGGCCCGTCGCCGACGAACGAACGCCACGGTCCGCCGCTGCCCGAGCTCAGCGTGAAGAGCTTCGGTCTGCACGTCGGCGGCAGTAAGGACGCCGGCGCGCGTGACGATTTCCTGCGGACGCTCGAGGCCGCCTCGTCGCGTTATCTCGACTGTTACCGACTCGTCGAGCAGCCGGGGAGCGCCGGCACGTTCGGCGCTGATCTCACGATTGGCGGTGGTGGAGGTCGCGCCAAGGTCAAGACGACGCGCACGAAGCTACGTGGCGAAGCGTTCACGGCGTGTATGGTGCGCGCGTTCGAGAGCGTCTCCTTCGGTCGGCCTCCGTCGGGCCGCGCCGTCGTCGTGAGCTACTCGGTGAAGTTCAGCTTGGCAGAGTGAGTCAGCCCTTGCTCGCTGCCGGGGTCGGGGTGGCTGCCGAGTGCGCGGGACGTGCCGGGGAGGGCGCGGGTTCACGCGGCAAAAGTGAGGGTATTTTCAGATCGGGCAGCGGCAAGAGCGGGCTGCCGTCGGGCAGCTTCGGCGTGAGTTTGTGAACGTCGTCCGTGAGCTCGGACAAGTCGCTCGGCAAGAGCGTCTCGCCGAGTCTTGCGACGTCCTCGAGCGACAGCGGCTTGAGCCCGCAACCCATGCCGATGCTGCGTTTGATGCTCGCGCCGGCGATGTTCTTCGTGCTCGCCGTGATCTGGACGCGCACGCCGACCGAGCCACCGATGACCTGACGTGCGACCGAGCCGGCGCGAGAACCTGGCGCGCGTCCGAGCAGGCGACCGACGCGCGACTCGGCGGCAGCGCTCGCGAGCGCGTCGCACGGCAGCGCGCCGCGCAGATCGAGGTCGATCGCCGCCGCGTCCGGCGCGCGCAGCAAGTGACCGCCGCCCGTGAGCACGAACTTGCCGGCCGTGAGGCGAGTGTCCGTGAGCGTGACGCTCTTGCCGTCCGGCGCGAACGCGAGGTTCGTCTCGACGACGGTAGTGTCTCCGAAGACGAAGCCGTCGAGCTCGGCGGGGTGCGGGGGGATGAAGCCGTGGAGCTCGGCGTGCACGGCGCCGCGCTCGGGCAAGGTGCTGCTCGTCGAGGCGAACTCGAAGCCGGCCGTCGCGCTCGTGCTCGCACCGTGAATGGGCAGTGGCACGGCGAACGGGCCTGCGAGTCGTTCGAGCGGCGTGAGCGCGAGCTCGAAGCCGACTTTGGGCTTCGGCCCCGTCAGATCGACGTTCATGCGCAGCGGCGCGCGTGACAAATCGCTCTCGCCGAGCCCCACGACGACGCTGGTTGCACTCGGCACCCAGCTCGCGCCCACGCGTCCCACGTCCGCGCCCGCCAGGAGCACGTGATCCGCCGCGACGATGCTGCCGGCGCTCGTGCTCGCGACGCTGCCGTTCTGGAGCTCGAGCCAAGCAGGCGCCTTTGGATCGGGGCGAAAGCTCGCCGTCACGCGCAGAGCGTTGAGCGGAAGCGCAAATGCGGTCGGGTAGCGCTTGGCCCAAGCGCCCAAGTCGAGCGCCAGCGTGGGCAGTGCACCCGCGGCGTCGAGCTTCACGCCCGTCAGCTCGAGGCGCGTGAGCTTGGTGCCGTCGAGATCGGCGTCCAAGCGCTCGATCGCGAGCGTCACACCCGGGACACCGATGAGCTGAGCCTTGACCTGCTTGAGCTCCGCCCAATTCCAACCGAAGTCGAGCGAACCGAACGTCAACTCGACCCCCTGAGCCCGCGCGCGGCGCAGCACCTCGCGTTCGACGAGCCCGGGCAGGGCCCGCCAAATCACGATGCCCGCGGCCAAGAGCAGCACCACGCCGGCTAGAACCAGCACGAGCACGAGCCGCGTCGTCGACCTCACGGCGCGCTAGGCTACGCTGGCTCGCGCGCGCTTGCCATCGGGACCGCGCCGCCCGCAAAGATGCCGACCTACCTCACCCCCGAAGGCGCCAAAAAACTTGCGGACGAGCTGCGTGAGCTCACGCTGACCGAACGGCCGCGCATCGTGCAGGAAGTGTCGGACGCTGCAGCGCAGGGCGATCGCTCCGAAAACGCGGAGTACATCTATGGCAAGCGCCGCTTGCGCGAGATCGATCGGAGAATCCGCTTCATCACGAAGCGCCTCGACGGCGCGGTCGTCGTGCGCAAGACCGAGGTCGCGAGCGACACGGTGCGTTTCGGCGCGCTCGTGTGCGTCGTCGACGAGAACGGTAAGACGAGCTCGTACACCATCGTCGGCCCCGACGAGGCCGATCCGAGCGCCGGGCGCATCAGCTTTCAGTCGCCGCTCGGCCAGAGTCTCATGAAGCGCCGCGTGGGGGACGTCGTCATCGTGCGGCGTCCCGCGGGCGAGCTCGAAATTGCGATTCAGTCGATCGTCTACGAGTGAGCCTCGGCGTCCAGGTTGCGCCGCGGCTAAAACCGACCGTGCAGGCCGAGGCTCAGCCCGGTGGCGTTCACGTCTACGGCAAGCTCCGGTGCCTGGTCGTTGTGCCAGAGCTCGGCCGTGAGTGCGCCGCCGAGAGCGAGCAAGCCGCCGACGCCGAGGAGCGCCATACCGGTCTCCCGGCGCGAGAGTTCTACGTCGAGCAACCGGCGGTAGGTGGCGCAGGTCGAGCTGGCGAGGTCGTCGCAGAAGTTCTGGGGGGCGCTGTGTTTGAAACTTTCGGCGTCATTGTGCTTGGAGCCGGCGCTCACGAGGGCAGCGATGCCGACCCCGACGCTCGTGGCTGCACCGACGTAGAGCGTCGCGACGAGCGCGATCTTCTCGGTCGGGAGCTCGCCGGGCGTCGTGCCGCGAAAAAAGCGATCGCTGAAGCTCGTGGACGAGCTCTTGCTAGGAGCCGGCGCGGTGCTCGCTTGGGTCGCGGTGCTCGGTGCCGCTCTCACGGGCTCGCTCGCGGCGGTCGGCTCGGCCCGCGCCCCAGTGACCCACAGCAGCATGGCGGCCGTCAGGGCGGCGAGCCGGCGAAGCATGCTCTTTCGTACCATCTCCCGCTCGAATCGAAAACATTCAGACGGGCCCCCACCGCCGAAACGCGAGTCAGAGGAAGAAGTCCGGCGCGAGCTCCGCGCCGGGCGTCACGGCATAACGCTCGAAATCAGTCATTCCTGCCTCTCGCAGCACGTCCTCGTCGATGAAGAAGCGCCCGCTCGTGTCACGACTCTGGCGCGTCAGGATCGCATGCGCTGCGTCGGCGACGATCTCGGGCCGCCGCGCGCGCGCGACGAGCGGCGCGCCGCCGAGCAGGTTTTCGATTGCAGCGGTCGCGATGGCCGTGCGGGGCCAGAGCGCGTTCACGGCGATGCCCGCGGCTTTCAGCTCTTCCGCCAGGCCGAGGACGCACAGGCTCATGCCGATCTTGGATAGCGTGTAGGGCAGGTGCGGCCCGTACCAGCGCGGGTCGAGCGTTGGTGGCGGCGAAAGCACGAGGATGTGCGGGTTGTCGCGTCCACGCAGTAGCGGCGCGCAGAGCTTCGAGCAGAGGAAGGTGCCGCGCGCGTTGACGGCGTGCATCAAGTCGAAACGTTTCATGTCCGTCGCGAGCGCGGGCGTGAGTTGAATGGCGCTCGCGTTGTTGACGAGCACGTCGATGCCGCCGAACGCGCCGAGCGTGGCGTCGATGGCCGCGCGGACCTGCTCCTCGTGTCGGATGTCGGCGACGCACGCGACCCCGCGACCGCCGGCCGCCTCGATCTCGCGCACGGCGTCGTGCACGGTACCCGGCAGCTTGGGGTGGGGCGTGTCCGTCTTGCCGACGACGGCGATGTTCGCCCCGTCCCGGGCGGCCCGGAGTGCAATCGCCTTGCCAATGCCGCGCGTCGCACCGGTGATGAAGAGGGTCTTGCCGGCGAGGCTCATGGCCCGCGAGGATAGCTCCGCTTCCCGCATGCCCGATCCGACAAACCCCTCCGCGCCCCCTTCGGTGGGCCCGAGCCGCGGATCGCTGCCGCCCGGCGCGGAATTCGCCGGCCGCTTCGTGCTGCGGCGACTGGTCGGACGCGGCAGCATGGGCAAGGTGTACGAGGCCGAACGGCTCGCCGACGGCGCAGTCGTCGCGCTCAAGCTCACGACCCTGGGCAGGGGGGACGCCCGCGCCCGCCGTCGCTTCGAGCGCGAAGCCGAGGCGGCGAGCAAGATCGAGAGCCCCCACATCTCCCGCTCGCTCGACTCGGGCGAAGACGCCGCCACGGGCATGGCGTGGATCGCGTTCGAGCTCGCTCGCGGGCCGACGCTCGACGTCTACGTGCGCGCGCGTCCTGACCTGCCGCTCGCCGTCGCCGCGCGGCTGCTCGCCGGTGTCGGCGACGCGCTTGCCGCCGCGCATCGGGCGGGCGTCGTGCACCGCGATCTCAAACCGGAGAATCTGCGTGTCGAAGAGCGTGCGGGCGAGCCGCATCTCCTCGTGCTCGATTTCGGCATCGCGAAGGAATTCGCCGGGCTCGACATCTCCGCGACGGCGCCCGGTCTCGGCACGCCACTCTGGGTCGCGCCCGAGCAGAGCCGGGAGGGTTACGTCGCGGCGCCGAGCGCCGACGTCTGGGCGTTCGGTCTCATCGCTTTTTTCATCCTCACGGGACGGCTTTATTGGCGGCACGCCGAGGATGCGTCGAGCCTGGCCGATCTGGCGCTCGAGCTCATGCGCAGTCCGCTCGAGCCCGCGAGCGTGCGCGCGCGGGCGCTCGGGGTTCGTCGTCCGCTGCCGCCCGGGTTCGACGCCTGGTTCGTACGTGCGGTGAACCGCGACCCCGCGGCGCGCTTCGTGGACGGCGCTGAAGCGAGTCGCGCGCTCGCGACGGTGCTTTCCCCTCCGAGCGACCGCGGGGGCCCTGTCGTGGAACGGCCCTGGTGGTTCTTGCTGTTGCTCATCGCAACCTTGGTAGGCGCAGGCTTCGCGCTCTCACGCATCATCCGCGGCCATTGAGTGCGCTTCGGCGCCGTCGGGCCGCGGCGCCGGCGCGCTCCTGCTACGCTCGAGCGCGTGGCTTCGCTCTGCTTCGTGTGCCTCGGAAATATCTGTCGTTCTCCCACCGCTGAAGGCGTGATGCGCCACCTGGTCCAGGCGGCGAACCTCGCGCACGTCGTGACGGTCGATAGCGCGGGCACCGCCGGCTACCACACCGGTGAGTCGCCCGATCGCCGCGCGCGCGCCGCCGGCGCTCGGCGTGGGATCGAGATCGCCGGCTCGGCGCGCCAGTTTCAGTCCGCCGATTGGAAGCGCTTCGACTACATCCTCGCGATGGACCGCTCGAACCGCGACGACCTCGCCGCGACGGCGCCGGCCTCCGAGCTCCTGAACAAGCTCCACCTCTTGCGCAGTTTCGACCCCGCGTCGCCGGCCGGCGCGGACGTTCCGGACCCTTACTACGGCGGCGAGGACGGCTTCGATCTCGTGCTCGATTTGTGCCTCGCCGCGTGTCGTCCGCTGCTCGAACGCGTGCGGCGCGAGCACGGGCTGTGAACGCGCTCGGTCCGGCGCTCGCGGCGGCGCTCGCGCAAAGCCTCGGAACGCGCGTGATTTCGGCGTCGCGGCTCGCGGGCGGCGACATCAACGAAGCGTTCGCCGTCGAGCTCGGCGACGGGCGGCGCGTGTTCGTAAAGGCCAACGCGCACGCGCCGGGCGGCTTGTTTCGAGCCGAGGCACGCGGACTCGAATTTCTCGCAGCGGCGCGCGCTCTCCGCGTGCCGCGCGTCCTCGCGCTCTCCGATGTGGCGCCGAGCTTCCTTGCGCTCGAGCTGCTCGAGTCCGCTCCGCGCCGCCCTGCTTTCGACGAAGAGCTCGGTCGTGGACTTGCCGCGCTCCATCGCGCGACGCCGGGCGCCTTCGGCCTCGACGCCCCGAACTTCATCGGCAGCTTGCCGCAATCGAACGTGGCGCACGCGCGCTGGAGCGACTTTTATCGCAGCGAGCGCCTCGAGCCGCAGCTCGAACGCGCGGACGAGCAAGGGCGCGCCTCGCCGGCCATGCGTCGCGGTTTCGACCGCCTGTTCGCGCGGCTCGACGCGCTCGTCGGCGTGGAGGAGCCGCCCGCGCGCCTGCACGGCGATCTCTGGGCCGGCAACCTGCACGTCGACGAGCGCGGCGCTCCGTGTCTCATCGATCCGGCCGTGTACGGCGGTCATCGCGAGATGGACCTCGGGATGATGCGCCTTTTCGGCGGTTTTTCCGAGCGTGTGTTCGCCGCCTACGCCGAGGCATTTCCGCTCGCACCGGGACACGCGGAGCGCGTGCCGCTCTATCAGCTCTACCCGCTGATGGTGCACGTGAACCTGTTCGGCGGTGGCTACGCGCGCTCCGTCGAGAGCGTGCTCGAGCGCTACGGCTGACGCTCACGAGCGCAGCGACTTTCGCGAACTCACCCCAGCGCGTCCGCCGGTCTCGCCGGTTTCTTGTGTGGCCTATCGCCACTCACGCCGATCGAGATCTGCTCCTGCCAAAGACTGGCGAAGTAGTGCTACTCGCGACAGAGTTTCGAGGCGGTGTCGTACTTTTGATCGGCGGTCTTGAGCGCGGCGGCAAAGAGCGTGAAATTGTCTTTGGCGAAGAAGCCCTGAAACTTCTGGTGTGTCGCTTCCCGCGCGGGGTCCGCCGTCTTCCACGTGATGCGTTCGTACGCGAACGAACTGAAGACCATGTCGGCCTGCGTCTCGATGGCGGCCCAGGTCTTCACGGCCTCCGCCTTTTGCGCGTCGCTGAGCTCCTCGAAGCCGGGCCACCCCTTCACCTTGACGTTGCCGGCCTGACTTTCGACCGTCTTCCAGGCGTTGGAAGCGTCCAGGCGCGCCTTCGTGCACGCCTCACCGCCCTTTTGGCAGCCGACCGCCAGAACCACGCACACGAACAATCCGAAACGTCCCATCGCCGTCCTGGCGCCCGACCAGGCGCCGCCGCCGCGGAGCTTACACCGGGACGAGGCCCGCGGTCACGGCGCCTAGGGCCCGGATCCGGCAGGTTTGCAGCGCCTCGGCGCGACCACCGTCAAATTGCCGCGAGGACGTTGCAGAGCCTCAAAAGATCGACGACGCTACGCGAGCCCCTGGGTCGGTCAGTCCTGGTCATGCCTCCTTCTCCCCGTAATGCCCCGCCGCTTGGCCAGGGCACGGTCGTCAATGACCGGTACGAGATACGTCAGAGCCTGGGGAAAGGCGGGATGGGGGAGGTGTTTCTCGCCTATGATCGCACGACGCAGCAGCCGGCCGCCCTGAAGGTGGTCCGCGAGGAGTCGCGCATGCCGGGCGACGACGAGGCGTTGCGGCAGGAGCTACTGCTCGCCCGCTCCGTGAGTCACCCGAACGTCTGCCGCGTCCACGATCTCGCGCCCAGTCCGTGGGGGCCGATCCTCGTGATGGAGCACATTGCGGGCCAGACCCTGCACACGCACATCCGCCGGCGCAAGGCTCAGGGCGGTTACACCGCGGATGAATTCCGGAAGATTGCGAGCGAGACCGCGGCGGGACTTGCGGCCATCCACGCCCAGGGTCTCGTTCACGGCGACCTCAAGCCCGGCAACGTGATGGTCACGAACGACCGCGCCATCATCTTGGACTTCGGTTTCGCTCAGGAACGCGCGCGCCTGAGCGCCCGGCGGCCCGGCGCACCCCCGGACGGCGGCACCCCGAACTACATGGCGCCCGAGCGGCTCCGCTCCGGCGGCGCAAGTCCCGAGGACGACATGTACGCCCTCGGCCTGACGCTCTGGGAGATGTGGACGTGCCGCGTGCCGGAGCCCGGCTATCGCCCGCGTGCCAAGCCGATGCGCTCGCAAATCATGTTCGACGTGCCCGCGTCGCTTTCGGTGGACGAGATCAAGCAGATCTTCCGCTGCCTCATCGATGACTCCGTCGCGCGGCCGCACGCGCGCCACATGCGCTTTTTCAATCCGACCTCGCTCACGACCAGCCAGGTGCAGATCCCGCGCGAACGCATCAACCCGGGGCCGCCGCCCGGCCGCGGCGCGAGCGACGTGTTCGTGCCCGGCTCGCAGTCGCTGCTCGTCACGTACTCGGCGAACGCCCCCGATGCCGCGGGCACGATGTTCCCGCTGTCCAAGCCCGTGATGACGATCGGCCGGCGCGCGGGGCAGGACATCGTGATGCCCGAGCCGACGGTCTCCGGTTCGCACGCCATCTTGCGCTGGCAGGCGGGCTCCTGGTCGATCGAGGACACCGGCAGCACCAACGGCACCTTCGCCGATCACAGCTACGACCGTAAGCAGACGATTTCCCTGCTGCACGGCGCCGAAATCCAGCTCGGCGAGTCACGTGTGAAGATCGTGAGCTTCGCCGAGGGTTCGCCGCAGCACGAGCGAGCGCGCGCGTACCTGGCGCGGCGCGACGGACTCACGGGGCTGCTCACGCGCGACCAGCTCGTGCGCGTGATGGAGGACGATCGCGCGTTCGGCGAGTGGTCGGGCGTGCCGCTCACCATCGCGCGCTACCAGATCCGCGGACCGAACCGCCACGTGAGCGATCGCCCCGCCATCCTGGAGATGCTCGCGCTCCGGCGCGCGGCCCAGCGCGTGGTCGAGCTCACGGAAATGCTGCTCTTGAGCTTGGTGCCCGTGACGGGCGGGCGGACGGGGCCGCTCAAGTTCGCGATCGCGATGACTGGGCCGAGCCTCGACGAGGCTCGCAACGTCGTCGAGCAGGTCGTCTCGCAGGTGCAGGGGAACATGCCCGATTCACTCGATCTCGCCGCCACGATCGTGCGCGCCGAGCCGGGCCAGCAGGTCCAGGCCCTGCTCGACGACTAAACCCCACCTTCACTCTCTCCGCGGCCCGATGGCCCGCCCCCCGCGCACTTCGATCCCCTCGCTCTCCGGTGAACCGCGCTCACGCCGCCTCGGCGTGGGCGTGAGCACGACCGGCGCTCGCCCGCTGCGCGCGCAGCTCGTCGTCGCGGGGGTCGTGTGCGTGATCCTGATCGCGGTGCCGCTCTACCTACTGCGCCGTCCCTCGACGCCGTCGGCCGCGAACGCCGCTCCGTCGGCCGGTTCGGCGAGCGCACAACGCGCGGCGCCGGCGCCGATCCCGCTCGATGCGGGCGCCGTCACGCCCAGCAAGCCCGCCGAACGGGTGCGCCTGGCGCCGCCTCAACGCGTCAAATGCGGCGCCTCGGCCGCGCAAGCTCGCGTCGAAGGCGGACTCTGCGACAGCCTACCGCCGGTCGAGCAGGCGCTCGCGACGGCCATTCGCGGCGCCGCGGATTGCGCGCCGAAACGCAAAGAAGAAGGCTCGATCAATTTCGTCCTGAACCTCGACTTCAACCAGCGAAAGTTCCACGTCTTTCCGGGCGCGAGCGGCAGCTGGCGCGGTCGGCTCGCGCGCAAGGCGGCCGACTGCGTGACGCGCAGCATGACGAATCCGGATTGGGGCGCCCTCCCGCATCAGTATCGCTACTATTGGATCGCCATTCTCGCCACGTACCCGTTACCGAGCGCCGCCGCGGCGCCGGCAGGTACGCCGACGTTCGAATGAGATCACGCGCGGCGCGGCGGCGTGCCGGCGTCGGGTAACACGAGCTCGCCCTCGAGACGGACGTCGCGCACGTCGTCACCGAGCACGTCGCGCCGGCGTTCGGAGGGGGTCCTCTGCCGAAGCTCGGCGTGCCGCGCCGCGAAAGCCGCGAGCCCCGCGCGATCGAAGAGCTCCTGCAAGAGCTCGCGCAGCCTCCGCGCGAGCGCGGGCGCCTCGCCATTCGTGCCGATCGCGGCGGTGACGCTGCCCGCCCGGGCGAGCGCGAGGTGCGCGAAGCTGCCGACACCGGGCTCGTCGACCGCGCAAAAGAAGACACGTCGTGCCTCGCACTCTCGGTGCATGCGCCGGGCGAGCTCGGGCTCCCGGTCCGTGAGGACGACGAGCCAGGTGCCTTCCAAATCGGCTGCCGCAAACTCGCGCGCGAGCACGACGGCTGCGCCCGCTTCGCCGAGCGCCCGTGCCCGCGCCGTGGCGTCTTCGTTCGTGCCGACGACGAGACAGCGACGACCTTCGAGCCGGAGCGCGACCGGAAACCAATGCGTCACGCCGGGTCCGTAGCATCCACGGCGGGCGCCGTCACTGCGCGCGCCGCTCTTCCGCCTTGCTGCTGAAACGCGTCGGCAGGCGCGCGCGCGTGAAGAAGTGGATCTCGTGCTCCGCGTCGCCGATACGCTGCATGAAGAGGCCGGCGAACGTGCTGAACAGGGCGTCACCGGGCGCGGCCGTGCCGGTGCTGCTCGGCCGCATCACCCAGCGCTTGAGCTGCTGCAAGACTTCGGCGCTCACGGGGTTGATCTGGATCGTGCCGCGCGCATAAAGCTGTAGGGCGGGGGAGACCTGCGTGGCGTCGCCCGCGAGCAGGCGGTGGGCCTCGGCGCAGCGCCGGAGCACGCCCTCGAGCGTCGTGGTCCAACGCGCCTGGCTCGAGCCGGGACGCACGATTTCGACGTAGTACGCCTCTTCCCAGACGTGCCACGTGATGCGGCAGGTTTGCGTCGTGCTCGAGAGCGGCTCGCCGCTGCCGGCCTTTTGAATCGTGGCCGTGAGCACGATCGTCGTCGGCAGTCCGCGGCTGAGTTTGTTGCGGATGCCGTCGTCGATGATGTCGCGGAAGCCGATATCGAGATAGAGCAGGCTTTTGTCGGTATCCCAGCTCAAGTCGACGTCGCGCTGCACCGGCGGCGGCTCGGCTTGCGCTGCGGCTCCGCGCGCGACGAAGAGGACGAATAGGAGCGGCAGCCAAGTCCAGCGGCGCCGTCGCGCTGGCTTCTCGCTCACGGCGTGCTTCCTTGCTGGGCCGCGGGGCCCTTGCCCGTGAACGCGAAGCCGAGCGCATTCGAGAGCGAGAAGGTGAAGCCGCCCACGGCGGTATCCGCGCGAATCCCGAGCGTCGCCGTGAGATCGACCGGGATGCGCGCGAGGCCCGAGTAGCCGGTCGGCGGATCACTGAACGTGCGCGCGTTGGCGAGCGCGTAAATGCCGCCGCCCGCGAACGCGTCGATGCCGTAGATCGAGCGCTGGCCGCGATAGAGCTGAAGCCGATACTCGGCGAGCAGCTTCAGCGCGTAATCGCCGTAACGTTCCTCGACGATCTGCGTGCCCAAAAAATTCGGCGGCGGGCGGCGATCGAAGTTCATGCCGAGCACGCGATCCGGCAGGAAATCGCTGAGATCGCCGACGTAGAACTGCTCGAAGAACGGCGCGTTACCGGCGATGGCGCCGCCGTAGAGATCGAGCGAGACCACGTCGCCGTGCCACGGCAGCTGCCAGAAGTGCGTGGCGTGCGCTTCGATCTTTTGGTAGTTGTAACTGACGGCCGAGGGCAAGAGCGAGAACTCGCCGTTCAGCGTAACGAGCCAACCCTGCGTCGGTAGAAAGGGCTGGTCACGCGTGTCGTGCTGCAGCGTCGCGCGCACCGTCGAGAGCCAGCTCTTGCCGCGGATGATGTTGAAATCGATGGGTTCGCGATCGAAGCCGCGCTGGTGTGACGCTGCCTTCGGATAGTCGGCGTCGATGGCTTCGAGCCGGTAATGCGCCCAGACCTGCGTCGAGACGGACAAGTCGCGGCCGAATCCGAGCGTGCCGCCGAGCCGCTTGTAGGCGACGATGGCGTAGTCGGTGAGCTCGCCTTCGCCCTGCGGCGAGCCAGCCTGCATCACGCGGGCGTTACCGAAAAAATCGTGGGCGTTGTTGTAGAGCAGCGTGCCGGCGACCATCCATTTGCTGCCCACAAAGGCGGGATCGAGGAAGTGCAGCCGCAGGCCGAGCTGGTATTGCGCAAACGCGGCGGCGCCGCCGAGCGTGATCCCCGTGCCGGCGAGATTGGTCTCCGCGACGTCGAGCCCCGCGTAGGCAGTGAGCGGACGCGCCTGGCCCTTGTCGGGCCCTTGCACGTCGGCGTCTTTGGAAAGGCCCATCCAGACGTCGTTGACGACGATGGTGTTCCGCTCGCTCACCTCGATCACGAGCAGGACTTGTCCGCGCCGCGAACCTTTTTCGAGCGAGAGCTCCACTTCCCGGAAGAAGCCCGTGCCGAGCAGCCGATAGCGCAAGAGCTCGAACGCGGGATTGTTCACGTCGATGATGTCGCCCGGCTTGAACGGCACGTAGCGCATCACCACGCGGCGGCTCGTGCGCGTGTTCCCGCGCACGACGATCCCTTCGAGCTCGTAGCGCACGCGCGAGCTCGGCCGCTCCCCGTGTTCGCCGTCGCAGTCGCACGGAGCGGGCGGTGCCGTCGGCGACGGGGCGGGCTCGGAGGTACTCGCGTCGAAGGCAGAGGGCGGCGGTGGTGCGCTCTCGCTCGGCGCCGGCTCCGCGGACGGCGCGGCCGCGGGCGGCGCGGCGGGCGCTGCGGAAACAGTCGGAGTTTCTGTCGTATTTTCCGGCGGGTTTGGCGGCGCTGGCTCCGTCTCGGCCTGCGCGAGTCGCGGCAGCGCGACGAGGAGCGCGCCCAGGCGCGCGAGCCTCACGAACGAGCGCGGGCGGTAGGCTCCCATCATCGAGTCACGGGGAGCGACGTACGCCGGATGGAATCCGCTCGTAGATCTCGCACAGTCGCCCGAGGCGTTCGGCGAGCGCGGGCGTGAGCTCGGCTTCCTGCGCGCGGTACGACCAGTTGCCCGCACCGACGCCAGGCACGTTCATGCGCGCGTCACTGCCCTGGCCGAGCAGATCCTGGAACGGGACGATCGTCGTGTTGGCGGCGGAGGCGAGCAGAGTCCGCACGAGATCCCAGTGCGGCTCTCGGCCGTCGCTCGCGGCGTAGTCGAGCGCGCGGCGGCGCTCGGCGAGGAGCTCGGCCGCGCGGCGTGGATCCTTTTCACGCTCGTAGGAGGAGAGCCAGCCGCACATCGTGTCGTTGTCGTGGGTTCCGGTGTACGCGACGACGTTGCGCGGGTAGCGGTGCGGCTGATATTCGCGCCAGTCGCCGCCGAACGCGAAGGCGAGCACGCGCATGCCGGGCAGCTCGAAATCGTCGCGCAGCTTGACCACGCCCTCGGTGAGCACCCCGAGATCCTCGGCCACGAACGGCAGCGAACCGAGCTCGGCGCGCAGCCGCGCGAAGAGCTCGTGACCCGGCGCCTCGACGAAGTGGCCGTCCCGCGCCGACTTGGCGCCCGCGGGTACCTCCCAGTAGCGATGGAAGCCGATGAAGTGATCGAGCCGCACCGCGTCGAAGCGCTCGAGCGTCGCGCGCAGCCGTCCAATCCACCAGGCGTAGCCGGTCTCGCGCAGCCGTTGCCAGTCGTAGATGGGGTTACCCCAGAGCTGTCCGTCGGCGCTGAAGTAGTCGGGCGGCACGCCGGCGACCACGCGCTTGTTGCCGTCCGGTTGCAGCTGGAAGAGCGCCTGGTTTGCCCAGACATCGGCGGCGTCGTGGGCCACGAACATCGGGATGTCGCCGAGCAAGCGCACACCGAGCTCGTGACAATGCGTGCGCAAAGCCGCCCACTGTTTCGAGAACTCGCGCTGCACGAAGACTTCGAAATCGATCTCGGCCGCGAGGTCCCGGCGTGCACGGTCGAGCGCGCCTGGCTCACGCCGCACGAGCTCCGCTTGCCAGCCGAGCCACGGCTTTTCCCGGTGGGCGCGCTTGAGCGCGCGAAAGAGCGCGTAGTCGGGCAGCCAGTCGCGGTGCTGCTCGAGCGCTTGCGTGAGCTCGTGCCGTGCGTGCGGGCGGCCCAGGAACGCGGCGCAAGCCTTGCGCAGTCGCCGCTCGCGAAAGCGTCGCGTCGCGGCGTAGCGGGTGCGTGGCGCGCGCACCAAACGCGCCGGCGCGACGAGATCCGAGCGCTCGAGCAGGCCGTCCTGCGCGAGCGATTCGAGGCTCACGAGCCAAGGGCTGCCGGCGAACGCCGAAGGGCTGTCGTAGGGTGAATCCCCGCCACCAGGCGGCACCACCGGCAGCATCTGCCAGTAGCGCTGGCCCGCGCGCGCGAGAAATTCGGCGAAGCGTCGTGCGCTCGGGCCGAGATCGCCGCCGCCGTGCGGTCCCGGCAGCGAAGTGAGGTGTAGGAGCACGCCGCTCGAGCGCTCGGCGAAGGGCGCAGTCATCACGCATTCTCCTTGCCGCGCACGAGCGAGGCACAGACGGCGACGGTGAGCACGACCCCGATCGCGACGAGCGACATCAGCGACGAAATTTGGACGAAGGGTGAAGCAACCATTTTCGCGCCAATCAAGATGAGGATCACGGCCAGCCCGGTCCCGAGATAGTGAAAGCGGCTCATCATGCCCGAGAGCACGAAATAAAGCGCACGCAGACCGAGAATGGCCATGATGTTGGACGTGTAGACGACGAAGACATCGTTCGAGATGGCAAGTACCGCGGGCACGGAGTCCACGGCGAAGAGCAGGTCCGTGAACTCGACCACGACCAACACGAGAAAGAGCGGCGTAGCGTAGCGTTGTCCGTCCTTGACGACGAAGAAGCGATCGCCGTGGGTCTCCTTCGTCGTGCGCAGATAACGGCGGGCGAGCCGTAGGGCGACGTTGTCTTCGGGATCGACCTCCTCTTCCTTGCGCACGAGGAGTTTTGCCCCCGTGAACAGTAGAAATCCGCCGAACACGAAATTCATGAAGTGGAAGCGATGGAGCAGGGCGCTGCCGAGGAAGATGAACAGGGCGCGCATCACGATGGCTCCGAGCACGCCCCAGACGAGCACGCGTTGTTGCAGCGCCTCGGACACCCGGAAGTACGTGAAGAGCACGAGGAAGACGAAGAGATTGTCGACCGAGAGCGACTCCTCGACCACGTAGGCGAGCAGGTAGGTGAGCGCGGCGTTTTGTCCCTCGCGCGCGGCGACGTAGAGGCCGAAACCAAGCCCGACGAGCACGAAGAAGACGCTACGGATGGCAGCTTCGCGGAAGGAGACGCGCGCCTTGACGCCGCCGAAGATGGCACGGTCGAGCGCGAGCGAGAGCAGCACGATGCCCCCGAACACGGCCCAGTCCACGGGCCCGACAGCGCCGCTCATCTCCCGCCTCGTATCATGTCGGATAGGGGCATGCTATAAGCGGCGCCCGTGAAGAGCCTCGTTTTCGTTGCTGGTTTTGCGCTCGGGCTCGCGGCAGTCGGCTGCAAGAAGGCGCCGGACTCGGCGCATGCCGGAGGACCGTCGTCGCCTGCGTCTGTGTCCACGGCGGCTACTCACGTCGTGCCGCCCGCGCCGACGGCAACGCCTGGCGACATCACCTGGAGCGAGCCGCAGGGCTGGAAGCGATCGGTCAGGCAAGTGCCGATGCGCAAGGCGACCTACCAGATCCCGCATGCCCCGAAGGACAAGGAAGACGCCGAGCTCGGCATCTTTTATTTCGGCGCCGGTCAGGGCGGTACCGTCGACGCGAACGTCGAGCGCTGGGTCAAGCAATTCGTCGATTTGCCCGCCGACAAAGTGAAGCGCGCCGATCGCTCCGCGAACGGCCTCGTGCAGCACACCGTCGAGATCGACTCCGGCACCTTCAACGCCAACTCGATGATGCAGGGTCCCTCGAAGCCGAAGGAGAACTTCGCGCTACTCGGGGCGATCATCGAGGCGCCGAGCGGCGAGTACTTTTTCAAGCTCACGGGGCCGGCGGACACCGTCGCCGCCGCGCGCGCGGACTTCTACAACTTTCTCGACAGCGTGCAGCCGAAATCCGGCTGAGCGACGTTTCAGAGCGGCACGAGCCGCGAATGCATGCTGATTTTGACGACGCCGAGCCGCGCGCGCGCGCCGTCGAGCGAAAACGGCACGCGGCGCGTCATGCCCGCGGCCGTGACGGTGAGCTCCCCGCGCACCGTGCCGTCGCTGCCGCTGCGCACGACCTCGAGCGCGTATTCTCCGGGCTTGCCGCCCGAAAGCGCGAGCGCTTCCTCGCCGTGGCTCGTCACGTCGCGCGCCGTGATCACGCCGCGCGTCGGCGCGCCGAGCCACGACACGCGATGCCCGTCGGGATCGATGAGCGCAAAATCGAGATCGACGTCGTCGCCCCAGCTCGCAACGATGCGCAGATCTCCGCGCAGCGCGGCGTCGTCGGCCCGGGGTGCGGCGAGCAAGCGCTCCGCCGCGTCGCGGGTGCTCGCTTCCGCGGTCGCCAAGAGCTCGTCGGCGGCGGGCGTGTCGTGCGTCTCGCGCGCGCACCGGACGGCTTCGGCGAGCAGCGCGGCGTCCGCGGGCCGTGTTTCGGCCCCGGCGATGCTGAAACGGCAGCCGAGCGCCGGCCGGCCTGCCCAACGTTCGAGTCGAGCGAGACGCTTCATGGCGGCCACGTCGCCTGGCCGTGCGTCGAGCACGCTGCCGAGCACGCGCGTTGCCCTGGCGCGTTCACCGCTCGCGGCGAGTACGTCGGCGCGCGCCGTGAGCGCTTCCGGATCGAGCGGCTCCTTGCCCGACCAGCGTTCGGCGACGAGCGCCGCGCGTTCGAGCTCGCCGGCCTGCAAGAGTAGCGTGAAGAGCTTCTTCACCGCGTCGCGCCGGTTTTCGTGCTCGCGCGCGTCGCGCTCGGCAAGCTCGATGGCGTCGCTGCTCGCAACGAAAGGCACGCGGCGATCCGGGAAAAATTCGCCTTGTCGGTCCCACACGCGCCGCATCGGGATGTAGCGCCGCTGGGGTCGTTCACGTCTGACGAACGGCTCGTCCGGCTCCTCGAGCAGCAGGTCCGAGCTCTTGCGTTCGCGCACGGGGGCGGGCGCCGCCGTTGCGGCTGGAGTGGGCAGCAGCGGTGCGGGCGCGGGCGGCGCCGCAAAGCTCGGTGACGAGCTCTGTCCTTCGAACGCATCGTCGCCGTAACCGGCGGCCCGCGCGCGCTTGGGCTTCGGCGCGCTTTCCGCCTTTTTGGAGCTGGATTCGAGCGCTCCGCGGCCGGCGCCGAGGCCACTCGACGCACTCGCGGCCTTGTCGAGCTCGGCGTCGGCTCGCGCCGCGTCGTCGCCCGCGGCTTCGTCGGCCGCGACGCTCGTGGCGTCCGCTTCGTCTTCGCCCGTGAACGCTGCGCGCGCCGTGGCGCGATCGAGCCCGAACGCCGAGAGCATGGCTTGGCTTTCGAGCACGAGCAGCGACGTGTAGCGGCTCGCGACCTTGAAACGAGTCGAGAGCGCAATTGCTTCCGTTTTGGCAGCCGAGCTGCCGTCACGCTCGAGGTCGGCGAGGCGGGCGGCGGCGTAGAGCCGCGGCACGAAAGCATTGCCGGCGCTTTCGCTCGCGCGGAGCTCCACCGGGTAGCGCTGCTCGAAGGCCTTACCGCCCACGGTCCCGCGCAGTACGACATCGCCGCGCGTTTCGAAGTTGTTCATCCGCGCGAGCACGATGGTCTCGCCGCCGGCGGGGATCGAAGGCAGCACCGTGGGTGCAACGGCGTAAAGTCCCGCAGGCAGCTCGACCTCTACATGCGCGAGCGCCGAACCGTAGCTGGCGGCGAGCACCGCGTACGCCATCTCCGCGCTCGTGCGGCCCGGTGTGTACGGCAAGAGTACGCCGCCGCCACCGCGCGCGAGCGCGCCGAGCGTCGCCGGATCGGCGTCGCTGCCCACACCGACGGCGATGACGCTCGCCTGCGTCCGGGACGTGTAACGCGCGACCGCGCGCTCGATACTGCCCGGTCGCACCTCACCGACGGTCGGCGCGCCGTCACCCAAGTAAATGACGCGCCGCGCGCGGCCGCCTGCCGAGTCGATGCTCGCGAGCGCGCGCTCGACCGAGCCGACCATGTCGGAGGCGTCTTCGGGGACCACGCCACGCAAGAAGCGACGCACCTCGGCGGCCGTCGCGGCGCTCGGCGTGCGCGCGCCGCCCGGCAACTTCTCGCAATCGACGCCGCAGGCGAGCACGACCACGCGATCGCTCACAGCGAGCTCGCGCACGATACGGGCCGCGAGCTCGCTCGCGCGCTCGTACGCCTCGCCCAGCATCGAACGGCTCGCGTCGACGACGATGGCCACGACGCCACCGCCCTCGTGTTCGGGAACGGGCAAGCGGGGGCGGAGCGCGAGCGCGACGTACGGCGCCGTCTCGTCGCTGCCCGCAGCCGCCACGTCGTTCACGCTGGAGCCGCCCGCGGTCGCGCCTGCGGGGCCCGTGCCGCGACGCTGCGTGCCGCTCGCGCGCCCGTCGTAGTAGGCCCACGCCGTGAGCTCGCTCCGCGCGCCGGGCAGCGCGTACTCGAGCTCCAGATTGCCGGCCGGTACGAAATCGCTCGCCGCGAAGCTGAGCGCGCTCACGCCGGCGCTAGCCGGCGTCCGCGCGAGCGGGTACCCACTCGCTCGTACGCCGAGCTCGGCGTCGTGCCCGCGCACCTCGACGTCGAGCGCGAAGTTCCGCACGCGCGTCGTGCCGCTCGGATCGTACGCGAGCGGGTAGGTGTAGCGCCGCCGGTCGCCGCTCGGATTGACGACCTCCGTGTAGGCGAGCACCACGCGCCGCGAGCCGTGCTTCGGAATCGGAAAGACGTGCAGCTCGAAGCGACCGCCACGTTGCCACTCGAGCAGCGCCGGATCGCGCCACGGTCCCGGCACCCACACGATATCGTCGAGTGGCCGCGGCGCCTGCGGAGCCGCGTTGACGATGGCCCCGCGAAAGATGGCGGCGGCGCGCTCGCGATCCACGAACGCGCCTTCTTCGAGCTTGCCCTCGACGTCGAGCGCGAGTCGCTCGATCTGCGCGCCGGGAGGCAGTGGGAAGCGATAAATCCCTTCGAGTACGTCGTTCGTTGCGTTCTCGAACACCTCTTCGACCTCAGTACGCGCAACGGCGCCCGCGATGCGCACGCGCACGCGGTGCGAGGCGAGGGTGACGGCGTTGCTGCGTTCCTCGGTCTGCCCCGGTTTCTTGGCGCGCAGCTCGCCGAGGCCGCGCGCCGTCGCCGCTTCGGAGCGTTCGGCCTCGAACGTCTCGTCGCTCCAGCCGAGCGTTTCGCCGAGCGCGCTCGAAAACCCGACGCTCGGGGTCGAGCCCGGCTCGAGGCGCCCTGTCTCGCCTTCGTTCACGCGCACGCGGTGGTCGTTGCGATCGGCGAGTGTGACGACGCCGCGGGAGACGTCGACCGTCGCCGCGTCAGCGCGCGCCCGGAGCGCGAATTTGGTGCCGTGAACCGTGACCGTTCCCACGGGCACGTCGACGCGCGCTTCGGTGTCGCCGTGCGCGATGTCCGCCACGAGCATGCCGGTTGCGAGCTGGGCGCGACGATTGCCCGTCAGCGCGAGCTCGGTGTCGTGGTCGAGCGTCAGCACGCTGCCGTCGGCGAAGCGGAGCTCGGCGCGCGTCGTTGCGTCCGTCTTCACGCGTGCATCTGCCGGCACGGCCGCGCCCGGCGCGAGCGTTCGACAAGCCGTGCCGTCGGCTGCGCACGCGAGCACCCGCGCCGCGCCGCGCGCACTGACGGCGCGCTCGAGCGTCGCGGACCAGCCGCGTCCGCCCCCGCGCGGCTCGTGCTTTGCCCCTCGGAAAGCGACGACGACGGCTGCCGCCGCCGCGAGCAACAACACGGCGCCCGTCACGCGCCGATCGGTGCGTCGCTGCTTACTCGCGCTCGGTGCTGCCTGCTTCAGTGCGGCCTGTTGACGCCCCTGCGGGCTGTCCGGCCCTGCCGGCGCGTGCTCCGGCGTGTCCTCCTGCTCCTGCTCCTGCTCGCGGTCGAGGGCCGCGAGCACGCGCTCTTCGAGCTCGCTCGTTGCCTGGTGATCAGCGCCCGCCGCAGCGGCCAGCGCTCTGACTTGCTCGGCGTCGTGCCGCGCGTCGCGACACGCGTCGCACTCGGCCAAGTGTTCGTAGAGCGGCGATCTGGCAGTTCCGTCGAGGATCTCGGCGAGACTCGCCGTGACCTCCGCGCAGAGCTCGTGCTGTGGTTGAGTCGTCATTCGTCTCTCCTTGCGCCGCGCGGCGGCTTTTCGCGGGCGAGCTCCCGCAGCCGCGCGAGCGCTCGCGAAACGCGCTTGCGCGCAGTGGCTTCGTCGACGCCGACCGCTTCCCCCACTTCGCGAAAGCTGAGCTCGCCCGTGTAACGCAGGAGCAGCGCCTCGCGTTCGCTCGGCCGCACGCGCGCGAGCAACTCCCGCGCGCTTTCGGCTCGACGCCGCACGTCGAGTAGCTCGTCCGCGAGACGGAGCTCCGTTTGCTCGACCGCCGAACCCGTCACGCTTCGGCGTTCGAGCGCGCGCGCGCAGCGTCGGCGCGCGATGCCGAACAGCCACGCTCGGAGCGAGCCCTCGCCGCGAAACCCATCGAAGGCGCCGTGAGCCGCGAGCAGCGTCTCCTGCACGGCGTCGTCTGCTTCGGCCTGTGAGCCGAGCATGGCCATACACACGCGGCCGAGGGCGCCGCCGTGCCTCCGCGCACAGAGCGCCAGCGCCGTGCGCCGTTCCCCGCGCCGGATCGCGGCGACGATTTCAGCGTCGCCGCTTTCCACTTCAGCTGGGGCGCGCACGCCGAGCTCCGTCATCAGTATCGCCGAGTTCAAGCTTTTCTCCGAGCGTCAGTGCCCAGGTGCTCCCGAGCGCGAAATTCGTGACCGAGCTCACACCGGCCGCATCGAAGAACGACGGAACCCATTGGAACTTTCAGTGATGACGCGGATGGCAGCGACCTCACCCCACTCCTACCTACATGCCGCGGAGAGCGGGTGACCCGGCTCAGACGGACTCAGAATTTCAGTTCGAGCCCCTCGCGCGCTCCGAACACGAGCGTCGAGGAGCCGTGCGCGGCGAGCCGCGCCCTCGCGGCGGCGATCTTTTGGTCCACGAGCTCGTCCGAGTGGAGCGGGTCGTGATGGAAGAGTGCGCACTGTTTGACTCCGCCTTGGTGGGCCAGATCGGCCACGGTGCTCGCGCGCGCATGGCCCCAGCCGACCTTCTTCGGGTACTCGGCGTCGGTGTACTGCCCGTCGGCAATCAGCAGATCCGCGCCCGCCACGAAGGCGACGAGCTCGGACGGAAGCCGGCGCAGCTTTTCCGGATCTCGCTCGGTCTCGTCGCGGTTGACGAGCAAGCGATCGAGCTCGCTGTCCGTCGCGTAGACGATCTTCTTGCCGCCGAGCTCGAAGGCGTAGCCGAAACTCCGACCCGGATGCGCTTGTTCGAAGCAGCGGACCTCGAAGTCGTCGACGCGCGTGGCCTGAGCGTCGAAGTGCCGCGTACGGATTTTCGCTCCGAGATCGTTGAAGTTCACGGGAAAGTAGTCCGAGCGCATCTGGCCCTGAAGCAGCTCCTCCACGCGACCGCTACCGGGGTCGTAAACCGTGAGCTCGTTCTCGGGCGCGTAAGCCGGCACGAAGAACGGGAAGCCTTGGATGTGGTCCCAGTGCATGTGACTGAAAAACAGGTGCATCGAACGCGGAGGCTGCTTGCGCTGCAGGAGCTCGAGCCCGAGCTCGCGCAGGCCCGTTCCGCCGTCGCACACGAGCTCGCTCTCGGCGCTGTGGATCTCGACGCACGAGGTGTTGCCGCCGTAGCGTCGCGTCTTGTGGCCCGGGGTCGGGATCGAGCCGCGCGTGCCCCAAAAGCGAACGAAAATGGGCGCACTCACGCCGGCGCCTCGTGCAGCACGAACACGACGTCGCCCACCTGAATCGTGTCGCCCTCGTGCAGGAGCGCCGCGTGCGCCTTCACGCCGTTGAGGAACACGCCGTTGGCGCTGTCCAGATCGACGAGACTGAGCTCAGGGCCATGGCGCCGAAACAGAACGTGGCGCCGCGACAAGAGCGCGCTCTCGATCGTCACGTGCGCTTGCTGGCCGCGCCCCACGACCGTCTCGACGGCGGCGAGGGGAAACCTCCGCGGCGCTCCCGGCCCGCGCACCTGTTCGAGCGTCGGCAGCTTCTCTCCGAGCGCGAGGCCGCCGACGACCGAGACATCGCCCGCGACGGTCGGCTCGAGGTCGAATGGCTCGGACTTCGACAAAGCAGTGAGGGATTTTATCCGAGCTAGGAAAGGGAGTCATGCATAAGCTCAGTCGGCTCGAACTGCGGGCGCCCCGTCACACACGCCCGGCCGCGTGCGCGGGAAAGTAGGCGACTGTGTGCGACACGCGGCTAATGGTAGAGTCGGAACGAGCGCGGTCCTTGCGCGGAGGTCCTACGATGTTTCGGTCTATCCTCGTGCCGGTCGACTATTCCGAGCACTCCAAAGCGAGCGTGCGCTATGCCGCCGAGCTTGCAAAAAATGTCGGCGCGACTTTGCACGTCGTGCACGTCTGGGATCGCCCGACGTACGCGTCGGACGCGGTGCTCGTGCGGCGACCGGGTGAAGACCACTGCTCGCTCGCCGACCTCATCCAGCGCAACGCCGAGAACGACATGAAGGATTTTTTGGCGACGCTCGAGCTCGGCGACGTGAAGCTCACTCACGAGCTCCTGTCGGGCGATCCCACGGCAAAGCTCGTCGAAGAGCTGAAAAAGGGAGGCTACGACCTGGTCGTGCTCGGAACTCACGGGCGAACGGGCCTCATGCACTTGCTCATGGGCTCGGTCGCCGAAAAGCTCGTGCGACTTTCGCCCGTGCCGGTGCTCACGGTCCCGCCGAGCGCCCGCGGAGCTGAGTAACGTCGAGCCGGGCAGTGGGGCTGGACCACGCGCCCGTTTGCGCCCCAAATCAGGGGCTTGCTCGCGAGCCGGAGAGCCGCTTATTCTCGCGCCTTCTCGTGAAGCAAGCCGTTCCTGCGCACTGCACGTCCAGGTACCGAGTGCGCGTCCGCTTCGGCGAGACGGACCTGATGGGAATAGTCCATCATGGCACCTACATCAGCTACTTCGAGGTCGGCCGCGTCGAGTACATGCGCAGGCGGGGCCTCGACTACCATTCTTGGACCGAGCTCGGGATTCATCTGCCCGTGGTCGAGGCGTACGTGCGCTACCGCCGTACCGCCCGCTTCGACGAGCTCCTTTGTATCGAAACGCGTCTGAGCGAGCTCTCGCGCGTCAAGGTGCGGTTCGACTACCGGCTGCTGCGTGCCGTCGAGGGTGAGGTCGCCGCCAACGGGGCCGACGGGAACGAAGAGCTCGTCGCCGAAGGCCACACGCTGCTCGCCTGTGTCGATCAGCACCACATCCCCCGGCGCATCCCGCCCGAAGCCGAGGCGGTACTGCTCGGTCCCGAGCTCGACATTCCGGCGCGCATCGGCGCCGACGGGCGGCCGCGTCCGACGCCCCTCGCGCCAAGCCATGCCGAGGGAGGCAACGTGGCGCTCCCGTCGCCGAGCGAACGCGTCGCCGGTTCGAAGTCCTAGACTCGACTGAGACCATGCGCCGCGTGAGAACCGGCGACGGAGCCTAGACGCTCCGTGCCGAATCGTTCGGCGCTGGCCTCGAGTCGCTCGAGCTTGGAAGACCAGATCTTTCCTCCCAGAAGGCCCAACTCGACCCTAGCGGACCGCCGCTCTCGCGCTCTCGGCGTGTTACGCTGCGACTATGTCCGAACGCCGGCCCGCCTCGCCCGATCCCCGCGCGTCGGTGGTCGATTCAGGCTGGTCGGAACCGGCGATTACGGAACGTCAACTGCCCCGTTACGACGAGGGTGGACGCGAGCAGCTCGTCACGCGCGTGGACGATCAGATCCAAGCGCGCATCGCGGCGATGAACTACGACGAGCGCACGGAGGTGACCTCGGCACCTCTCGCGTCACCGGTGCCGCCGCCGCCGCCCTACCCGCCGCCGCCGCCGCTGCCGCAGCATCAACCGGCGCGACCGTTGCCGCCCGTGCCCGAGCTCAAGCCTGCGCCGCTCGACGAGCGCACGATGGTCGATTCGCAGCCACCGGCGTCGTCGTCGCCGCCATTTCACGCGCCGGTGCGTTCGCCGTCGCTGCCGCCTCCGTCGCTGCCGCCTCCGTCGCTGCCGCCTCCGCTCCGCGCGTCCTTTTCGCCCTCATTTTCTCCGCTACAGGCCGGCAGCTTCGAGTTCGAGGGGCCACCGAGGCTCGGACGAGCACTCGCGGATCGCGTGCGCGTCGGCGGCGCCGTGCTGCCGCTCTGGGGCATCTTGTTTCCGGCGTTCGGCGTGACGGCACTCGTCGCGGCCCTACTCGCGGGCTACTTCGGCCCTGGCAGCAAAATGGAGCACGCGGCGACACCTGCCGCCCCGAGCACCGACACGGCAGGGCTCGCCGCGGCTTCCTCACCCCCGGCGAGCACGCCTGACGCGAGCTCCGCTTCCAATTCCGGTTCCGTGCTCGAGCGCGCGCGCAGCGGCGACGAACACGCGATCAGCGTGCTCGAACACCAGCGCCCCGAAGATCGTGGCACGGAAGAAGCGCTGGCCCTCGCCGCGGGCAAGGTGGCCCAGGAGCTCTCGAGCGTGAGCAAGCTCCGCGCGCGTCTCGCTTCCGATCCGGGCCTCGCCAAGGATCCGAAGGTGATCGCCGATCTCAGGCGCATGGCGCAGGAGCCCGACACGAGCCGTGACGCGCTCGCGGCGATGGCGGCGCTGCCCGGACCCATCAGCGCGGACTTGCTCTACGACGTCTGGACGAGCACGCCCGAGCACAGCACGGCGACCGAGCTCGCGCAGGCGCTCTTGATGGGCCGCGACGTGCGCCCCAAAGCGTCACCCGCGCTCGCGATCGCGCTCGATCTACGACAAGCCGAGACCTGCGAGGCGAACGCGAAGGTCCTCGAGCGCGCCGTCGATGTCGGCGACAAGCGCTCGTTCGCGCCGATCACGCGCCTGCTGCGGCGCAACGGCTGCGGTCCCACCAAGCACGACGACTGCTACGTCTGCCTGCGCGAGGGCGATCTCTTGAAGCGCGCGCTCACGGCCGTCAAAACGCGCCGTGAGCCCGACCTCGTGCGCCGCTGACTTCACGGGCCGGTCAGCGCTGCTCGACCCGGCGCTTGAGCGCCTGATTCATGTACACGAAGCCGCGCGCGACGTGCTTCAGCCGCTCGCCCATGAACTTCAACATGAACCCGCGGAGGTTCACGCCGTGCGAAAATCGCGTCCCGCCAGCTTCCGCCGCCGCGCAGCGGAAGAACTCCTCACCTTCGAATAGCGCCGGGATCCAGAGTCTGCCGAGCCAACGAAGCTCGCGTGGCTCGTCGTAAACGAGCACCTTGGGTCGGAACGTCGTCTCGTCGCTCTCGGGTGGACTCAGCGTGATGCTGAGCTCGGCCCCCACGTTCGGAGCGCCCGCCACCCTCGTGATGAATGGATTCCATTCATGGTAGGTGGAAAAGTCGGTGAGCACTCGAAAGACTCGTTCAGGCGGCGCAGCGATCTCGATCTCTGTTCGAAGCTCCACGACTACCTACCGACAAGCTTGGTCCAGCTAGGTTCCACATAAGAATTTCTTGGCAAATCAGAAACAGAATGCCGAAACATTTGAGACTTCTGGGCGAAACATGCCCGGGGTTAGGGCATCTTGCCTGATTGGGCGGCTGAAATGGGAACCGTCCCGTGGGCCGAATTGCGGAGATTCACCCGATGATCAAGTGGATGTTGGCTGCGCTCACGTTTCTTTCATTGCTTGAACCTACGCTTGTCGCGGCTCAGCCCCTGAGCTCGGCGCCGCCGCTCGCCGCTCCTGCGCTCTCGGCTCCTCTTCTTCCTCCACCAGTCGCTGCACCAGCCGTGCCCGCTGCAGCGCCGGTTGCCGCCGCGGACGCGGCTCCCGCTGCGGCTCCCGCTGCCGCCGCGGCTCCTGTGCCCGATGCCGCTGAGCTCGCCAAGCGCGTTACCGATCTCGAAAACTACGTGAACAACGTCGCACCCGCCGACGTAAAGACGACCAAGGTGCCCGGTCCCGGCCCCGGCCACAACGGCTGGATGATGGTGTGCGCGGCGCTCGTGCTCTTCATGACCCTGCCGGGCCTCGCGCTCTTTTACGGCGGTCTCGTGCGGCAGAAGAACGTGCTGAGCGTCATGGCTCAGTGTCTCGGACTCGCCGGCATCGTCACGGTGCTCTGGTGGGCCTTCGGCTACAGCATGGCGTTCGCGAACGGCAGCCCCTTCCTCGGCAGCATGAAGTTCGCGCTGCTCGCGGGCGTCGACTCGAAGCCGAACGGTGACTATTCGCCGTGGGTTTCGCAAAACGTGTTCTCGATGTACCAGCTCATGTTCGCGATCATCACGCCGGCGCTCGTCGTGGGTGCGGTGGCAGAACGCGTCAAATACTCGGCAATCATGCTGTTTTTGGGGCTGTGGATGGTCGTCGTCTACTTTCCCCTCGCGCACATGGTGTGGGGCATCGACGGCTTCATGAACGGCGTCTGGAACAAGGACGCGAGTATCAAGGCCATCGACTTCGCGGGTGGCACGGTCGTGCACATGTCGTCGGGTTGGTCGGCCATCGTGCTCGCGCTCATCGTCGGCAAGCGCAAGGGCTTCGGTACCGAGAACTTTGCGCCTCACAGCATGGTGCTCACGATGATCGGTACCGGCATGCTGTGGGTCGGCTGGTACGGCTTCAACGCGGGCAGCGCCGTCGCTGCGGACGCGATCGCCGCTGCTGCCTTCACGAGCACCACGCTCGCGGCCGCGGTCGGTGGACTTGCTTGGGCCGCGACCGAATGGATAACGCGTGGCAAGCCCACGGTGCTCGGCTTCTGTTCGGGCATCGTCGGTGGGCTCGTCGTGATCACGCCCGCCGCGGGCTTCGTCTCGCCGGGGGCGAGCGTCATCATCGGTGTGCTCGCCGGCGTCGTGCCGTTCCTCGCTTGCACGAAGCTGAAGAACGCACTCGGGTACGACGACGCGCTCGACACCTTCGGCGTGCATGCCGTGGGCGGTACGCTCGGCGCGTTCATCACGGGTATTTTCGCCTCGTCCGAGGTGAACCCGAACCTCGATACCAACCTGAAAGACCTAGTGGGCCACACGCTGTGGCTCGAGCAATTGAAGGCAATGGGACTGACGCTCGTGCTCAGCATCGTCGGTACCGTCGTACTCGCCAACATCGTCAAGGCCGTCGTCGGCTTGCGTCCGAGCCAAGAAGACGAGGAGACCGGGCTCGATCTCACCGACCACGGCGAGCGCGGCTACCACACGTGAGTATCGCGCGCGGCTAGACTCCGGGTTTGGCGCTCTTGCAAGGTCTTCCGAGACCGCTCGATCGAGGCCAGGGAACGGACGCCGGGCCGGGTTCCATCTCGCGAGCGGGCGGAGTAGACATCGCGCATGGTTGTCTTCGCCGCTTCGCCGCGAGGTGCGGGTCATCGGCTCGCGCTTCTCTCGCTCGCCCTCGTTCCCATCACCGGGTGCAAACAAGGCGACCCCGAAAAGTGCAGTCAGGCCCAAACCGTCGTGCGCACGGCGCTCGAAGCCGGCGACTTCGCCTCGGCGAAAACGTGGCGGGAATACGCGTACAAGCAGTGCGAAGATCGCTCGTCGCTCGCGGCGCTCGATCAGAGCATCGTGCAACGCGAGTCGGCCGCCACGGCAAAAAAGATCGCCGACGAGCAGGAGACGCGCGACACGAACGCGCTCGCCAAGCTCTTCTTCCAGTTCGTCGCCGACAACCGCGCCGCTCCGGACAAGACGTCCCAGACGCCGGCGTGCGATGCGCCGCCCACGGGCGCGCCCGCCGCGTCCAAGGAGCGCTTCTGCACGGCGTCGCGCCAGGCGGGCAACCACACGCTCGAGGTGCGCTACTGGGACGCCGATCACGGCGCCTTCCGCTTCACGACGACGCTCGACGGTGAAATCGATTGCAAGGAGCTCGCGGGCACCGTCTCCAAGCAGTGGGACGTCCCCGCGGTCGGCGGCAAGTCGGCCAAGCGCACGCGCTGTGATCTCAGCGGCGCGCTTCAGGGCCTCACGGCCGTCGTGACGGCGGCTCACCACGCCCCGCTCTACGTCATCAGTCCGAGTTACGTCGCGCACGATCCGGGCTGGCACGCCATCCTGGAAGGGCCGTGAACACCCCGCCGGCGAGCTCGGGCGCCGGGGAGGGAGCGGCCGACGAGGCCGAGCCATCGTCGCGCTCGATCCAAGCTCGTCTGACCGATCAGCGTCAGCTCTTGATTCGGCTGATGAAGCTCGACGCGCTCACGCGCGGCGACCTCGATGCCGCGCTCCTGCAGTTGAGCGAGCTTGCGACGGAGCTCCTGCGCGTCGAGCGCGCGAGCGTGTGGCGCTTCGATCACGCCCGCGCCAGCATCGAATGCCTGGACTTGTTCGAGGCGACGCCGCGGCGCCACTCGAAGGGAGTCGTGATCGGGCGCGAGCGAGCGCCGCGCTATTTCGAAGCGCTGTCGCAAGAGCGCTGCATCGCGGCGAGCAACGCGCGAAGCGACCCGCGCACGAACGAGTTTGCGCCGTGGTACCTCGGGCCGCTCGGCATCGGCGCGATGCTCGACGCGCCCGTTTTCGTGCGCGGTGAGATGGTGGGCGTCGTTTGCCACGAGCACGTGGGACCGGCGCGTCCCTGGGAATTTTGGGAAGAGCTCGTCGCCGGCACCGTGGCGGACTTCGTGGCGCTCCTGAGCGAGGCGTCCGAGCGGCTACGCGCCGAGCAGGAGCTCGGGCTCTACCGCAGCGACGCCGAGGAGCTCAGGCGCATGCGCGCGAACGAGGCGCAGCGCTTGACGCTCGATTTGAAACGACACGGTCACGAAAGCGAGGGCGCGATCGAACGACACGTGCTCGACGCTTCCCCGGTGCCGTTCGTCGTGATCGAGCTCGCGCGCGGCTTCGTGCGCTTCGCCAATCCGCGCGCCGCGGCGCTGTTCGACGCGACGCCCGAGGAGCTCGTCGGCCGCGCGGTGCGCGATCTGCACATCGATCCGCTCGAGCACGACGCCGTCGCGCGCGAGCTCCACCTCGGCGGCCGCGTCGACAACGTCGTCGTACGGCTGAAGACGCTCTCGAGCTGGCCCTTCTGGGCGCTTTTGTCGGCCCAGCGCATCGAGTTCGAGGGTACCGACTGCGCGTTCGTGGGCATGTCGGACATCACGGCGCAAAAGATCGCCGAAGGGGCCGTGCGTCGCAGCGAGCAGAACGTGCGCGCGCTCTTCGCCGCCGCGCCCGTCGCCATGGCCCTCGTGCGGAGCGAGGATTCGACGGTGCTGTTCGGCAACGGGCGCTGCGCGGATCTGTTCGGGGTTCCGCAGGCGGAGCTCGTCGGGAAAAAGGCGGTCGCCTACTACGTGCACGCGGGCGATCGCGATCGCATCGTCGAGCGCGTGCGCGGCGAAGGTTACGTCGACGGCGAGACGGTGCGCATGCGCCGCCACTCGGGCGAGGAGTTTTGGGCGCTGATTTCGGCGCGCAACATCGAATTCGACGGTGTGAGCAGCCTGCTGGCGGGCGTGACCGACGTGACCGAGCAAAAGCAGCTCGAGGAGCGGCTGCGCGAGCTCGCCATGCAGGACGAGCTCACGGGGCTCTACAATCGTCGTCATTTCATCGAGCTCGCCGAGGCAGAGGTCGCGCGCGCACGGCGCACCGGCACTCCGTTGAGCCTCGCCATGCTCGACATCGATCACTTCAAGGCCGTCAACGACGCCTTCGGGCACCCCGTCGGCGACTTGGCGCTGCGTGAGCTCGCGCGCGCCATGCGCGAGACGCTCCGTACTTCCGACGTGCCGGCGCGTATCGGAGGGGAAGAGTTCGTCGTGCTGCTCACCGATACCGCGCTCGAGGGCGCCGTCGCCGTGACCGAGCGGCTGCGCGAGCGCGTGGGCCGCGCGGAAGTCAAAGCAGGCGCGGACCGCGTGGCGCGCTTCACGGTGAGCGGCGGTGTGGCGGAGCTCGCGCTCGGCGAGCGGCTCGACGGGCTCCTCGCGCGCGCCGACGTAGCGCTCTACCGCGCCAAGGAAGAGGGCAGAAATCGCACGATCACGTCGCTGCCGCCACGCCCGCGTTCGCGGCCTCCGTCCGAGCCACCGCGCGGCTCCGAACCGCACGGCTCCGAACCGCCGCGCGCGTACCCGTCGCGTCCCGACTCCGAGCCACCGCGCGCCTACCCGTCGCGTCCCGGCTCCGAACCACCACCGCAGCGCCCCCGCTCGGAGCCACCGAAACGCGGCTCCGAGCCGCCGCGCGGCAGCGGCTGACGCTGCGCCGTTACGATGAGTACTCGCGCGTCTTGAGGAAGCGGAGCTTCGGATTCTCTTTCTCGGTGGTCTCGAGGTGCCAGGCGTTCCTGGCTAGAAAGACGAGCGCACCCTGGTGGTCGTCCGCGACGTAGGCTTCGTTGGCGGCAGCGAAGCGCGCGAGCGTCGGGCCGTCGTCGGCTTCGACCCAGCGCGCGGTGTAGAGCCCGGAAGCCTCGAACACGACGGGCACGTCGTATTCGTTCTTGATGCGGTCGGCGAGCACGTCGAATTGCAGTGCTCCGACGACGCCCACGATGTGGTTCGAGCCGAGCCGCGGCCGAAACACCCGCGCGGCGCCTTCCTCGGCGAGCTGCTCGAGCGCGCGGCCGAGGTGCTTGGCGCGTAGCGGATCGGTCGGTCGCACGCGCTGCAAGAGCTCGGGCGCGAAGCTCGGAATCCCCGTGAACGCGAGGGTTTCCCCCTCCGTGAGCGCGTCGCCGATGCCGAGCTTGCCGTGGTTCGGGATGCCGATCACGTCGCCCGCGTACGCTTCCTCGGCGAGCTCCCGATCCTGGGCGAGGAAGAGCACGGGGTTGTGCACGGTGAGTTTCTCACCGCTCCGCACGTGCGAGAGCTTCATGCCGCGCTGGAAATGCCCCGAGCACAGGCGCACGAACGCGACGCGATCGCGGTGCTTCGGGTCCATGTTCGCTTGCACCTTGAACACGAAGCCCGTCACCTTCGTCTCCGTGGGAGCGACTTCGCGCTCGCGCGCGCGCCGCGGCATCGGTCCCGGCGCAAGCTCGCAGATGCCGCGCAAGAGCTCGCGCACGCCGAAGCTCGTGATGGCGCTGCCGAAGAACATCGGCGTCTGATGGCCGGCGCGGAACTCGGCCAGGTCGAACGCCGGGCTCAAGGCGCGCGTCATCTCGACCTCTTCGCGCAGCGTCTTCGCGGCGTTCTCGGGCAAAAGCTCGTCGAGCCTCGGATCGCCGAGCCCGCGGCACTCGATGCCTTCCTCCGCGATGCGTTCGCGCGAGCGCGCGCTCAGGAGCAGCCGATCGCGCATCAAGTCGTAACAGCCGAGAAAGCTCCGGCCCATGCCGATGGGCCAGCTCAACGGCGCGACCGAAAGTGCCAGATCGCGCTCCACTTCGTCCATCAGCTCGAACGGCTCGCGACCTTCGCGATCGAGCTTGTTCACGAACGTGACGATGGGCACGTTGCGCAGCCGGCAAACCTCGAAGAGCTTGCGGGTCTGCGTCTCGATGCCGCGCGCCGCGTCGAGCACCATCACCGCCGAGTCGACCGCCGTGAGCGTGCGGTACGTGTCCTCGCTGAAGTCTTGATGGCCCGGGGTGTCGAGCAGGTTCAAGACGCGTCCCTCGTACTCGAACGTCATCGCCGACGCCGTGACGGAGATACCGCGCTCCCGCTCGACCTTCATCCAGTCGGAGCGCGCGCGCCGTTGCTCGCCGCGCGCCTTGACGGCGCCGGCCAGCTGAATCGCGCCGCCGAACAACAGCAGCTTCTCGGTGAGCGTCGTCTTGCCGGCGTCCGGGTGCGAGATGATGGCGAACGTGCGGCGGCGGGCGACTTCTTCGGAAAGGGGCAGACTCATGGGGACTCAGCGCGCGAGCACGAGCACGCGCGTCTCGGTGAATTCCTCGGCGGCGAAACGCACGCCCTCGCGGCCGGATCCGGAATCCTTGGTGCCGCCGTAGGGGAAGTTGTCGATGCGCAAGGTGGGGGGCTGGTTGACGATCACGCCGCCATACTCGAGCTCTTCGAACGCGGCGAGCGCCCGGCCGATATTTTCGGTGTAAAGGCTCGCTTGCAGGCCGAAACGCGTCGCGTTGGCGCGTGCGAGCACGTCCTCGAACGACGAGAACGGCTCGAGCGTCGCCACGGGGCCGAATACCTCGTCACGGCAGACGGGCAAGTCGGGGCGGGCATCGCTGAGCACCGTGGGCTCGACCACCTGGCCCGCGGCGTTTCCGCCCGTGAGCACGCGTGCGCCCGCGGCCACGGCGTCGCGCACGAGGCCGAGCACGCGCGTGACGTGGCGCGCCTCGATCAGCGGGCCCACGATCGTCCGTTCGTCGAGCGGGTCGCCCGTCGGCAGCGCGCGCGTGGCCGCCACGAAGCGCTCGACGAACTCGTCGTAGAGCGACTGGTGCACGAACAGGCGCTGCGCCTTGATGCACACCTGTCCTGCGCTCGCGAAACACGCTTCGACGAGTCCGGGGACGAGCCGCTCGAGGTTGACCCCTGCGTCGACGATTGCCGGCGCATTGCCGCCGAGCTCGAGTAAGACCTGCTTTTTCGGATCCAGGCTCTTCAAATGAAAGCCCACGCGATCGCTGCCGGTGAAAGAGAGCACGGCGACGCGCGGATCCTTCGCCAGCATTTCAGCGACCTCGGGCTGGGCGTGCACGGCGCTGAGCGATCCCTCGGGCACGCCGAGCTCACCGAGGATCTCGGCGACCACGAGCGCGGCGCTCGGCGCCTGGTGCGGCGGCTTGAGCACGATCGGCGCGCCGACGGCGAGCGCGGGCGCGAGTTTGTGCGCCGCGAGGTTCAGCGGGAAATTGAAGGGTGAAATCGCGGCGACGACGCCGCGCGGCACGCGGCGATAGACGAGCAGTTTGCCTTCGCCCTGCGCGGAGACGTCGGCGGGCATCAGTTCGCCGCCGAGCGTGCGCGCGACGCCTGCCGCGAGCGTGAAGGTCGTCACGGCTCGATCGACTTCGCCGCGCGCGTAGCGGATCGGCTTGCCGCTCTCGCGCGTGATGAGCTCGCTGAGCTCGACGCGCCGCTCGCGCAAACGCTGCGCCACGTCGTCGCAAAAGAGCGCGCGCACGTGCGCAGGTTGTGCGCGCGTGACACGGCGAGCCGCGTGCGCCGCATCGAGTGCGACATCCACATCCTCTGGGGTTGCACGTACGACTTCGCTCACCGGCGTGCCGTCGAACGGATTCGAGATCACGTCGCAAGCGCCCGTTTCGCGCCGCTTTCCAGCGATGAATGCAGCTTGTTTGCGCATTTTTTATGTGCGGAATCCTACAACGTGAGTGTGGCGCCGACCATGGCGAAGCCATTTTCCCGAGTGATCCGTGGTCGCTTTATGATGGACGTTTAGGCGAAGACCGGTTAACTCTGAATACCGATGCGGTTACTGCCTTCCCTCCTGCTCGGCTTCTTCACCTCCGTGAACGGCCCCGCAGGCGAAGCACCCGCAGAGCCCCTGGCTGACGGCATGACGCGCTCGGCGATCGCCGAGATCGATCAAGCGATCGGCATCGCGCTCGCGCCCAAGGTCGCAAAGTTCGACGCGAGCCTCGACACGCCGAAGCGCCTCGTCACGACGGGCGGTCGCGTGATCTACCTGCCGAACGGTTGCCGTACCGTCTCGCGTCCGTTCGATCTGCTCGTGCACTTCCACGGCGCGCCCACGGTGCTCGAGCCCACCTTCGAGCGTTCCGACATCGACGGCGTGCTCGTGATCCTGAACCTCGGCATCGGTTCGGGCCGCTACGACGAAGCGTTCCGTTATCCCGGCAGCTTCGACGCACTGCTCACGCGCACGAGCGCTTCGCTGCACGAGCTGTGTCCGAACGCCGTGTCCAAGCCGGCGCGCGTCGCGCTCTCGGCCTGGAGCGCGGGGTACGGCGCCGTGTTCCGCATTCTCGATCACGACAAGGACGCGCGCCGGATCGACGCCGTGCTCCTCGCCGACGGCTTGCATGCGAACTTCGAGCCGGGCGGCGTCGACGAGCATCGCATCGAGACCGAGCAGATGGCGCCGTTCGTCACGTTCGCGGACGAGGCCGTCTCCGGCAAGAAGCTCTTTGCCATCACGCACTCCTCGATCCTCACGCCGTACGCCAGCACGACGCAAACCTCGGACTTTTTGCTCGCGCAGGAAAACGTGGAACGGGTGCCCGCGACCATCGCGCCGCCGCGGCCCGGCATGGTGCCCGAGACGCGCGCCGACGCCGGCAACTTCCACGTCATGGGCTTCGCCGGCGACAACGAGCAGGCGCACTGCGATCACCTGCACGCATTCGGCGACACGCTCCTGCCGTACCTGAAGCAACGCTGGCACTGAGCTGCCCTTCCGAACGGCGCTGGACGCCGCTCGGCGGCCTCAATAGCGACTGAGCCAAACCAGCGCGAGCACCGCGACGAGCGCCATGGCGGCGCACGCGAACCAGAACCAGCGCGGGACGGCAGCTTTCGCGAGCGGCACGCTCGAGCGGCTTCCCGGCGGAAAGGACGCAGCGCTTCGCGCCGGCGGTGACGACGTGGCCTGCGCGGGCAGGGACGACGCGGCATGCGCGGGTGGAAAGGACGATGTGCCGGCCGCCGGCGGAGAGGACCTGCGCGGCTCCGGTGGGGCGGCTCCGGTGCCGCGTACAAGCGATGACGTCGCGCCAGGCGTGGGAACCGGTGAATGGCTGCGCGCCGGGGGCGACGAGCGAGCGCCGTCCGCCAGCGGCAGGGTCGCACTCGCGCGCGACAGGGACGGACGCGCCGGCATCTCGGCCGTTGGGGCGCCCGTGAAAACCTCGAGGAATGCGCCCGCCATATCGACTGCCGTCGCGAAGCGCGCGGCGGGGTCGAGATGGAGCGCGCGCGCGAACCAGGCGTCGAACAGCGGCTCGAGCTCCGCGCCCTGGCTGCGCGCACGTTCGGACGCCCGGCGCGTCGTCGAGCCGCTGCCGGCGTCCTCGCCGCCGCGGAGCGCCGTGTACCAGGGGATGCCCGTCGCGCCGAAAAAGCACACGAGCGCGAGGGCATAGCGGTCGGCCGCGGGCGTCGCGGCGCCTTCGGGAGCGCTAAAGCCGAGCAAATGCGCGGGGCCGCGGCCCGCGGCGTGACGCAGCCGAGCCACACCGAAATCGGTGAGCCGCGCCCAATGCGGATTGTCGAACGACACGAACACGTTTTGCGGCTTGATCCCGCCGTGAACGATGCCTGCGCCGTGCGCGGCGTCGAGCGCGCCCGCGAGCGTCGTCAGCGCCTGGGCGAGCACGCGGATCGGCAGCGGGCCGCGTTCGCCCACGTAACGGGTGACCGTCGGAAACGTGAGACGCTCGCTCGCGACGTACGGCTGTCCGAGCTGCGGGTCGATGCCGAGATCGTAGGCGCGAGCGAGTCCGTCGCCCGGTAGCTCGGAGAGCTTGCGTGTCAGCGCCGCGTGCTCGCTCCACGCCGGCTCGACGCCGAGCGAGGCGTCGAAGAGCTTGAGCGCGGCGAAGCGTCGCTCGCTCGTCGCTTCGGCTTCGTAGACGTCGGCCGTGTCGCTGTGACCGAGCCGGCCGCCGACGATCCAGCGCGAGCCGAACATGCTGCCGGGAGCGAGCACTCTCAGCCTCTTGTCCTACGAGCTTGGAAAGGAACGATCACGACCCTCCAAGGCGGCCCTAGGGCGAGAGCGCCGGTACTGCGTTACGGCTGCGCGGCGGGCGGAGCTTCCGCGGCGGGTGCGCCCGGTTTGGGGTTCGCGGCGGGCGGTCCGCTCGTGGTGACCGCGTTGTCCGTGTCGGCTTCGGGCGGACGCGCCGTGGGTTCGGCGTCACGCAAACCGCTGCTCTCCGCCGCGAGCTCCGCGAGCTCGTCGAAATCGACGGGGGTGCGCGGGGGCGTACCGTGCGGTGTCTTACGCGGCGCTTCGCCCGGGCCTGCGTAGTCGATCCAGCGCGTCGAGCGCGGGCGCACGTCGAGGTGCAGGAACGTCGAGTTCGGGTAGTAACCGACGCCGACGCTGTCGAGCGTGAGGAGGTAGTCGCGCGCGACGGAGTTCGGCACGCCGACCACGGTGAAATCGACGGCCTGGCTCGTTTTGTGGCGTGAATCGCGGAAAAACGAGGTCGTGCGGTAGCCGCTCACGATTTGCATGGGCCGGCCCCCGAAGGTGTTGCTCACGTCGACGAGCAGACGCAGGAGTCGATCGGGCGCGCCCGGGTGATCACCCGTCGCGCCGAGGAGCTCGCAAATTGCGGCGCGTGCCTGTGGCCGCAAGTGCCCCTTGGCGTCGATGACGAGCCCGCGCCATTTGGAAATATGGTTGGAGAGCTCGACCCAATTCTTGCGTTTGGGGCTGCGTACGTAGTCTTGCCAAGCCGGCCCGGAGCGGCGCCGGCCGTTGCTCGGCCGTTCGAGTGAAGCGCGCCGTGTCGCGTGCGCGTCGGGCGCGTCGCCCACGTCGGGATTCTCGGCGCGCGCTTCGCTGCCGTCCTTGTCCTTGCGATCCGGGATGACCAGTCGCTGGCCGGGCTTGATCGGCGCGTGCTGGCGAATTCCGTTCGCGTAAGCGATTGCTTCGACCGTCACGTTGTAGCGCTTGGCGATGGAGCCGAGACGCTGCCCCGGCTGCACGACGTGCACCTGGGGAGCACCCTTGGCCGAGGCGGCCGAGGGCGACGCGGTGAAGGACCATCCGACGAGGACCAGTGAGGCAAGGGCGCGACGAAACATGGCGAACAGAGTCGATACCGGTCGCACAAAACCGGGCTGTCGGCCAGACTCTTAATGGATGGAACGGCCGGCCGGTACATTGAATATCGATGCGGGCGTTGCCTGGCGCCGCCGCGACCGACCCGCGCCCCGCGGCGGGCAGTACGACTCACGAGGTTTTCCTTGCAATCGCGAGCAATTCCGGCCGCGAGCGTGCCGACCAGCTTGACGCCAGCCGGGGATTATCGGCATTTCCATGCACGCGCGTTCGTATGAAATCCACTCTCGACCGCCAAGAAGCGCACGACAGCGGGGATACGTTGCCCGAACAGGCCAACGTGTACGTCCCTCCGCGTCCGCTCGCACAAATTTCGGATCACCGGACGATCGATTTCAAAGCCATTCGCATCTCAGCCGAGCTCGATCCGCGACAAGCCAAGACGCAGCTCAAGTTGATGATGCCGCCCCGCCGAAACCGGGGTTTGCCGCTCTTCATCTTTGGTTCGGCCGTCGTGCTCGCGCTCTTCGGCGTCGTGATTTACATGGCGCTGGCGGGGCCGTCGCCGCTGCCGCTCGTGACGACGTCTGCGCCGCCTGCACCACTTGCGCCAGACACCGCGGCGCGTCGCGTCGCGCCGTCGGCGCCCGTCGGGCCGACCACCACCACTGCCCCCGTCGCCACGGCGGCGCCGACCGAGCCGGCCACGGTACCCGCGCCGAGCGCGCCAAAACCGCCCACAGCGGCACCGCGCGTCAAATCGGCGGCGCCGCGCTCTGCGCCACACAAAGCCAAGGTCGTCCGAGAACCATGGCTCGAGTAGGTCGCGCGCTCGGCGTCGCGCTCACGTTGTTCGTGGCAGCGACCTCGAGACCGAGCCGTGCCGACGACGAGAGCGACCGAGCGGAGCAGTCATTTCGCGAGGGCAACCGCGCGTTCGCGGCCGGCGACTACCACGCCGCTTTCGACGCCTATCGCGAGGCATGGTCGCTGCGGCAATCCTTCGACATAGCGTGCAATCTCGGACGCACGGAGATCGAGCTTGGACTGTCGCGCGACGCCGCCGAGCACCTCGATTATTGTCTACGCACGTACTCGGTGAGCTCGCGCGAGGACGTGCGCGCGGCCAAGGAGCGCTTCGTCACACTGTTTCAACGCGTGCGGCGCGAGGTCGGCGCGCTCGCGGTCGAGGTGCGTCCCGCCGGCGCCGAACTCTCGGTCGACGGCGCGTCGTACGGCACGGCCCCGCTCGGTCACGAGATTTTCGTGACGCCGGGGACACACCTCGTGCGTGCGCACCTCAGCGGTTTTCGCGACGAGGAGCGTTCGATCACAGCCGAGGCCGGTGCGGCGCTCGGGCTCGCCATCTCGCTCGTCGCCGACGCTCGGCCCGCCGTCGCCACGGCTCCGACTGCTGGCGGTCCTGCCCGACAAGAAGCCCCGCGCACGGGGATGGAGCCGCGCACGATCGTCGTGATCTCCGGGGCGGCCGCGAGTTTGATCGCGCTCGGTGTCGGCGTCGGGTTTGCGCTCGACGCCGGAGCGGCCCACGACGAAGCCTCGCGCCACGGCGAGGCGGCGAGTCAGGGCGGAATGGGGTGCCCGACGCCCGCGGCGTCGCCCGATTGTGTGGGGCTCGAGGACGCCGTTTCCCGCGAAAAACGCAGCCGCAACCGGGCGGACGCGGCGCTTTTGACGGGTGCCATCCTCGGCGGTGCCACGCTTGCGGCATGGCTCGTGATGCCCGATCTCACGCGCTCCAAAAGTGCGAGTTTGCGGGCGCTTCCGTGGATAGGCCGTGAAACCGCCGGAGTGTCGTTCGCGGGCACTTACTGAGGCGCGCTCATGCATGGGTTCGGGGTGCTGGGTCGCGCGGGCTCGTGGTCGGGCGCGCGTCTCGTAAAAAGCCTGCTGAGGCTCGTCGGAATGTTGCTGTTCGGCCTATGGGCGAGCCCTGTGTCGGCGAAGGAGCCGTCGGCGGCCGAGCTTGCGACGGCGCGCCGCCTCTTCGCCGAAGCGACGGCGCTCGAGGCGAGCTCGGACTGGAAGGCTGCGGCGGGCAAGCTCAAGAACGCGCTCGCGATCAAGGAGACGCCGGGGCTGCGCTATCACTTGGCGCACTGTGAGGAGCAGCTGGGCGCGCTCGTTGCGGCCTCGTCGGACTACGACCGTACCGCCGAGCTGATCCGTAGCGGAGCGCCTGCACCCGACGTCGAGCCGCTGCTGCCCCTCGCGCGACGCCGCATCGATTCACGCGTCGCCAAGCTCGATATCGTGGTGCCGCCGGGCAAGTCGGCGCTGGCCGAAGTCGACGGACGCTCGCTGCCCGCGACCACGCTCGGGACCTCGCTGCGTCTCGATCCGGGGTCGCACCGCGTCGTCGTCCGCGCGAAGGACGAAGCCGACTATCGCGCGGAGCTCACGCTCGGGACGGGCGAGCACCGCACGCTCAAAGTCTTCTTTCGAGAGGGCGCCGACGCAAAAGCAGCGCAGGCGCCGCCAGATGCGGCGCTCGTCACGGGCGGGCCGGGCGGACCGGGCGGCTCCGGGCCACCAGCGCCAGTACATAACGACCACGGCTCCGCGCTTCGTACGGGCGTCCTGATCGGCGAGGCGGCTCTGACGCTCGCCGGGCTCGGCGTCGGGATCGGCTATGCGCTCGCTCGCGACGACGCGAGCGCGGCCGTGGCGCAGGCGGAGGCCGCAATTCCGTCAGAAGACACTCGCAAGAACGTGGCGACGGCTAACGAGCACTTCGACCAGGTCGTGCGGCGCGAGAGAATCGGTTTCATCACCGCCGGCGCCTCCGCGGGCCTCATGGTTGCCACTTGGGTGTTCTGGCCCGCGTCGCCCGAGCGACCGGCCGTCGCCGTGCGTCCGAGTCCGGGCGGCGCACTGCTCTTCGCGAGGGGAGCCTTCTGACTCGAGCTTGCGAAGCGGCCCCGCCCGTCCCCCGCAGGCGTCACTTCGGGAAGTATTGCGTCGCGCGTTTCTGACCCCGAGTGCGAATTGACTTGCCGGCAATCAGCTTCTTCACGGGGAGGTTCAGCTCGCGCGTCGAGACGCCCATGCCTTTGGCGATCTGTTCGATGCGTTCGCCCTTGTTGGCTTTGACGTAGTCGAGCAGCTGAGCGGTCAACTTGACGATCTCGTCCGGCGGGCGCTTGGCGCCTTTCGCCAGGCGACGACTGGCCGCACTCGCTGCGCCGCCGCCTCCGCCGCCTCCGCCGCCTCCGCCGCCTCCGCGGCGGCCGCCGCGTGCCGGCGGTTCGCCGCCGAGCGCGTCGCGGACGCTCTGCATGGCCGACTCACGAATGAGATTCGCGAGGTCGCCAGCAAACGCCTCGAGCATGCCGCGGATCCTGTCGTCGATATCTGTCTTTGCCATGGGCGCTCAATACGGTGACAAGGCAGGTCTGTCAACGTCAAATCACACATCATACTCGTGACTTCGAGCCACGTTGCGCCATAATCCGCGAGATCGTTTTAGTGCCTTGTGCACTTGACCGCGCGCGCATGTGCCTTAATGGCCCCACGCTCCCAAGCGTGCGGGAGTCGTACATTGCACGGACCGATTACGATTGGGGCGAACTGCAACACCGATCGCGCTCGAATAGCGCGCTCGTCCGAATGCCGTATGCGCCGAGTTTCAGCCGCGGCCGGCAGAGACCCGGAGTCACGGACGCTGCTCGTGTCTGCGACGACGAAAAGACGTATCGGTGTACCTCTTCGTACATCGGATGATGACATCACCCTCTGTAGGCGTAAGAGCGTCTTTCGTCGCCGTTTCGCACGAAAGGCGTGGGCTTCGCGTGTGCGGCCACGAATCGAAGTCTCGCTTCGGAGAAGAGAATGCTATGTTGGTGGTGAGCGCCCTCGGGGGCGATATTGGCGTGAACGCGTTCCTCAGCGACAAGCCTGGAGTGGCCTTGAACGAACCCCGCCCGCTATTGGCGGGTCGCTACAGCTTGGAGCGGCCGCTCGCCTCGAGCGAAAACGCGCAGCGCTGGATGGCGATCGAGGCGGCGAGCGGGCGCTTGGTCGTGGTCGCGCTCGCCGAGCCGGGTCGACTCAGCAGCTTCGGGCGCGGCGTGAGCCATCGCCATCTGGTGTCGATCATCGACGTAGTCAAAGAAGTCGAGCCGGGAGCCTTCCCCGACGACGTGAAGCTGCCGATTGGTGCGGGCTTCGCCGTCGCCGAGCACCTGCCGGGCAAGAGCTTGCGCACGCTGCTCGAAGCAGGGCCGCTCCATCCGGCCAAGGCGGTCGCGTGGACGCTACGCCTGGCGGACGCCGTGCAGGCATTGCACGTCACCGGCGCGGTGCACGGGGCCCTTTCACCGCGCAGCGTCGTGGCCGAGCCGACGGCGCGCGCCATCTCGCCGCTACTCACGCAGCTGATTGCGCCGCCGGTCGGCCCGTATTGCCCGCCGGAGCGGCTGCGTGGAGCGCCCGAGAGCGCGTCCGACGACGTGTGGGGCCTTTGCGCGACGCTCTACACCATGCTCACGGGCAAACCGCCGTTCGCCGGCGCGACCCGGGAAGCGCTGCTGCGCGCCATGGCGATTCGTCCCGCGCCGCTCGTGAACTCCGGTGTCGCCGAGCCCGTGTTGCAGGAGATCTTATGGCGCGGCCTGATGGGCGAGCGGCGCACTCGCTCGTCGGATTTGAACGAGCTGCAGTCGCTCCTCGATCACTGGGAGCGTGAACCGACGCGCATGCCGCCGCCGCGGCAACCACCGCGCGTTCCTCCCCCGCGCGGCCTCGGGGAGATCGTCGCAGGCACGGCGTTCGGCCCCGGGCGCGACGATGGCGTGCTCATCGACGACGCCACGCGCCCGGACGATCAGGGGGCGCCCGTGCACGACCGAGCGCCCGAGGAGGCGGAACCCGAGAGTCTGCCGCCCGTGCTGCCGGCGTCGGCGCCGCTCGCGACGCTCGACGCGCCGGGCGTCGGTCCAGGGCCGACCGTCGAGGGCCTGGCGCGCCCGCCGTTGCAGCGCCGCATTTCGTTCAATCCCTTCGAGCGCAAGGTTTCAGTCTGGCCTTGGGTGGTCGTCGCCGCGCTGGCTGGCGGCGGCGGGGTTTACGTGGCGCTCGGCCTCGGCACGAAGCCCGATGCGGCGCCGCCCGTGGCGTCGGTGGCAGTGCCGCACGCCGCCGCGCCCAAACCCGTCGTCAAACGCAACGCCGACGTCGTGCGCAACGAATGCGTCGAGGAGCATTTCCAACCGGGCTCGTTCGAGGGCACGCCCGACTTCGCCTTCGTCTGCGAAGACGGCGATTTTCGTGCGACCGCGCATCAGCTCTACGGCATGACGCATGATCCCGCGCCCGTGGAAGCCGCGAACGCGCTCGACGCCGGCCTCAAGATCGATGCGCGCCACACAGGCAAGACGGCGAGCGGCGCGCGTGCCGCGGGGCTCAATTGGTACGAGCTACCCGCGACCGCGATCATTCGGAGGACGTGTTGTCCGAACGCCTCGCCCGTGCTCCTGCCAGAGCTACCGGGCTGGTGCGAACAGCTGCAATCGGTGGTGCGCCGGTTCGCGGACGACAGCGCCAAGTCCGTGGACCTCGGGCCCGACGCGCGGAGCTTCGACCGAGCCGTGGGCTGCCTGTTCGCGGGACACGTGAAGCACGATTACGGCTACCCAGCGCCGCCTGCGCCGGGCGACCGCGCCATGTTTCAGCAATTTTTGAGCCGTGCAGCCGTCGTGAGCGCGCGGCGTTAAGTCCCGGCGCGGATCCTGGGGCCGACCCCGTGCCAGAGGGTAGGCTCGGGGCGTATGCCTCGCATCGTCGTGCTCGACGGTCACACGCTCAATCCGGGTGATCTGTCGTGGGAGCCGCTCGACAAGCTCGGTGAGCTCGTCGTGTACGCGCGTACGCCCGACGAGCTCGTGGTCGAGCGAGCGCGCGGCGCCCACGTCGTCGTCACCAACAAGACGCAACTCGACGCCCATTTCTTCGAGCGGACGCCGGGGCTACGCGGCGTCGCCGTGCTCGCGACCGGCTACGACATGGTGGACGCGGCGGCGGCGCGCGCACGGAACATCCCAGTCTCGAACGTGCCGGCGTACTCGACGGCGAGCGTCGCCCAACACACGCTCGCGCTACTCCTCGAGCTCGCCTCCCACGTCGGATCCCACGCTCGCGCCGTGCGGCAGGGAGATTGGGTCAAGAGCGCGGATTTCTCGTTCTGGCACGAGCCCATCATCGAGCTCGAGGGGCTCACGTTCGGCATCGTCGGCTTCGGGGCCATCGGACAGCGCGTCGCGCTGCTCGCCCGCGCGCTCGGGATGCGCGTGCTTGCGACGCCGTCACGGCGGCTGCCGGAGCCGCCCGGCGGCGTCGAATACCGTCCGCTCGACGTGATTTTTGCCGAAAGTGACGTGGTCTCGCTGCATTGTCCGCTGTCCTCCGAAACCCGCGCGCTCGTCGGTGAGGCGCGCCTTGCGACCATGCGCCGCTCGTCGTTCTTGCTGAATACGGCGCGCGGCGCCCTGATCGACGAAGTGGCGCTCGCGCGCGCACTCGAGCACGGCGTCATCGCCGGCGCCGGGCTCGACGTGCTCACGACGGAGGCGCCCCCCGCCGATCATCCGCTGCTCTCCGCGCCAAACTGCGTGATCACGCCGCACCAGGCCTGGACCAGCCGCGCGGCGCGCGAGCGGTTGCTCGCCGTGACGGCCGTGAACGTCGCCGGCTTCATCGCCGGGCAGCCGCAGAACGTCGTCAATGGCTGACGCGCCGGCGTTCTCTCCGTTCCGGCCCGCGCTGGCTCGAAATTACGTGCTCACGCGCGTCGTGCTCCTGCGCGGGCTCGGCTTCCTCTACGTCGTCGCGTTCGCCATCCTCGTGCGTCAGGTCGAGCCCCTGATTGGTTCGCGCGGCCTCCTGCCCGTAGCGCCCTTCCTCGAGCAGGTGTGGCGGCATTTCGACGGCGCGAGCGCGTTCCTGCGACTGCCGACGCTGTTTTGGCTGCACTGCTCGGATGCGACGCTCAAGCTCGCGGCGTGGCTCGGCCTGGTGCTCGGCGCGCTCGTGCTCGGGGGCTTCGCGAACGTGCCGATCCTGCTCCTACTCTGGGCGCTCTACCTGTCGTTCGTGCACGTCGGCCAGATTTTCTACGGCTACGGCTGGGACATCTTGCTGTGTGAGACGGGCTTTCTCGCGGTGTTCTTGGCGCCGCTCTGGCGCCCGCGGCTCAGCCGCTCTGCGGAGCCGCCGCCGGTCATCGTGATCGTGCTCTTTCGCTGGCTCACGTTTCGGCTGATGCTGGGCGCGGGACTCATCAAGCTACGGGGTGATTCCTGCTGGCGCGATCTCACGTGTCTCGATTTCCACTACGAGACTCAGCCCAATCCCGGGCCGCTCAGCTACTACTTTCACTTCATGCCCGAGTGGACGCACCGCGCGGGCGTGCTCTTCAATCATTTCGCCGAGGTGATCGCGCCGTTCGGCGTGTTCGGCCCGCGTAGGTTGCGCATTTTCTGCGGCGCCGTGATCGTGGCGTTTCAGAGCATTCTGATTCTGAGCGGCAATCTGTCATTTTTGAATTGGCTGACGATTCTGGTGGCGCTCGCCTGCTTCGACGACGGCGTGTTCGAGCGCCTGTTACCCGCGGTGTGGCGCCGCCGCTTCGAGGGCTTGCGGCAAGGGCTCGCGGAGCCGTCGCGCGGACGCCGTGCGGCAAGCTTCGCGATAGCGGCGCTCGTCGGCGTGCTGAGCTTCGGCCCGGTGGTCAATCTGCTGTCGACCCACCAGCACATGAACGACTCGTTCAACCCGTTCGAGTTCGTGAACACCTACGGCGCGTTCGGCAGCATCGAACGCGAACGTCACGAAGTCGTGATTGCGGGCACACTGGACGATCCAGCCAACGAGCACGCGGTCTGGCGCGAGTACGAATTCCCCTGCAAGCCGGGCGACGTTTACCGCCGGCCGTGCCTGGTCACGCCCTACCACTATCGGCTCGACTGGCAGATGTGGTTCGCCGGCCTCTCTAACTTCGAGCAAGAGCCGTGGATCGTCCACTTGGCTTACCAGCTCCTCCGGGGTGACCCGCTGCCGCGCACCCTGCTCGCCAAGGATCCTTTCGGCGGTCGAGCCCCTCGGGCCGTCCGGGCACTCCTTTATACCTACCGCTTCGCTCCCGGGCATCCGAACGGCCAGTATTGGGAACGAACGCTCGACAGCGAATATCTCCTGCCCCTGTCGCTGCAGCACCGCCAGTTCCGGCGTTTTCTCGACGCCTATGGCTGGCTCGATCCCCCGCGTGAAAAGCCAGTACTCCGCCGGCCGGGCTCAGGTGAATGACCCGAGCCCCGTTGCAGAATCAGGACGGTTCTTGAGCACGGCGCCGGCGACGGATCTCATCCGCCGCCAGCATCGGCGCAAGCAGGACACCACCGGGTGCAACCACCACGGCGGTCCAGAGCAAGAGCCTCAGAAAAGTTGGCATGACCCACGAGTTACGTATGCAGAGCCCATGCCAGTTTCTTGCGTTCACGGAATCTTGGATTTTTGTGCTCTCGCCGGGATTTCATGCGGTCGGTCGAGCGCTGCAACATGATCGCGGTGTCACGGTGACGGCACGCGTGTCTCGCCGGCCACCCGGCGCGCGAGAAATCGTCTGCTGCGATGAAGGATCCGGGGACAGCACGACACTAACGTTGCACTGGTGGTGAGGGAGTGAGACGGTGGTGCCGGCTCGGCCATGCCCAAGCTCTCTGAATCGTCGGCGTTCGCCGTGCTGCGCATCGTTACTGGGCTCTTGGTGTTTCCGCACGGTGTCAGGAAGCTGATTCAGGGGCCGGTCGCCGCCATCGGGCACCAGATGACCGCCCATGGGTTCCCGGCGAGCTTTGCGTACGTCGTCACGGCTGGGGAGCTCGCCGGCGTCTTCCTCGCGCTCGGACTGTATTCGCGGATCGCGGCGCTCGCGGTGGCGGTGACACTCTGGGGAGTGGTGATTTGGGTACAGCTCGGCCTCCTGACTCGCGTCGGGACCGGCCAGGGCGTCTCACTCGAGTACCCGTTGCTCCTCGCCGTGATAGCCACGCTGCTCGCCGTGCTCCCGGCCACGCGCTGGTCCCTCGACCGCCGACGCTGAGCTCCGGGGGTCGGCAGTAGCGGTAGACGCAGCTCAGTCTTTTTCCCGCACGAGCACCCAAACGGAGAGGCCGGTCGTGCCTTGGATCGGGGCCGCCCGCAGGCCGAACGCGTAGGCCCAGCGCGGCAGGTGGGGCCGCGCCGCCAGGGCGAGCCGATAGTGCGGCAGGCTGTCGGTGAGCGCCGCGTGCACGAACGCCGTCGTCTGCACGTCGGCTTGCCGCGCGGCGAGGGCACCGGCGACCGGTCGCGCCGCGTCGCCGCTCACGGCGAGATATGGAATCGCAAACCCTTCGGAGAGCACGAGCACGTCGGGTTTGCGTGCTTCGATGTCGGCGATGGGCGCCTGGATTTCCGTCGCGCCGACGAGCGGATTGCGCGACGCGGGGCGATCGGGACCGACGCGCTCGACGCGGTAGGGAGCGTGCGACGAAACGTCGAAGTGCGGCGCGTAGACGACGAGCCCGTACGTCTCGACCAAGCTGCCCGCTGGCAAGCGCGCCAGGTACTGCTCCACTTCGTTTCGCGCATCGCCGAGTTGCGTCAAGTGAACCGCCGAGCTCGCGACGGCGCACCAGACGAGCCCGAGCGCGACGACGCCGCTGCCGACGCTTTCCGCGCCGAGCGCCGCGGTCGCACTCACGAGCGTGTCCGCGGCGACGCCGGCGTACGCGGACAAGAGCAAGCCGAACGGCAGGAGAAAACGGTGCTCGGAGCGCCCAACCATCAGGGTGAAGAACACGAGACTGCCGACCGCGGCAGCGAGGGGCAGAGCGCGAGCCGGGCGGCTCTCGAGCAGCCTCGAACCGGGGCGGCGCACGAGCGCGAGCACGACGCCGAAAACGGCGACGGAAAACACGGCCGGCGGCCAAAAATCGTGCGCCGCGGCGCGGACCACGTCATGCGCGTTCGCGCCGAGGCCGGCGAGGTCCTTCGAGTAGCCGCGCCAGAGCTGACTCGACGGCCCGCGGAGCTCTCCGAGCCGGCGCACGAAGCCGGTCGGATTGAAGAGCGCGCCGCTCATGACGGCGTAGCCGCTGATGGCAAACGCGGCGCCCCGCGCGAGCAGGCGAACGTGGGCGCGTGAAAATGCGCTGCGTCGAGCGAGCGGCCAGACGACGAAGTAGAGCGGCGCGACCAGGAGAAAGCTCGCGTACGCTTGGTCCTTGGTGGCGACGGCGGCGGCGGCGAACAAGCCGAACCGCGTGTACGCGCGGCCGTCGCCGCTCTCGAGGATGTCGAGGACGGCGTCGAGGGCGAGCAGCGTCCACGTGAGGTAGGGCACGTCGAGGTTCGAGACGCGCGCGTAGAACGCGAAGGTCAGGTTCGTCGCCGCGAAGAGCGCGGCGTAGCGACCGGCGCGCACGCCGAGCGTGCGGCGGACGATGCGCGCGACGACGAGGACGCACAGCATGCCCATGAGCGTCGCGACCGCTTTGGCGACGAGTGAGACGGCCGTCATGCACGCGACCGAGAGCACGCGCGCTCGCACGCCGGACGCCGTGAGCGGTCCCGCGAGCACGGCGACGAGCAAGGCGGGCAGCGAGAGCACGCCGAGCAGGAGGTAGTGAAGGAGCGGGTAGCGGTGGGTGGCGCCGGGCGTCAGATTGTGCGCGAGCCCGCCGAAAAGATCGCGCGGCGCAACGCCGTCGTTTTCCCAGCCATGCGAGCCGGGTAGATCCCAGCCGAAGGTCACGAGCTCCGAAGCCGCAAAAATGAGCGCAATCAGCGCCACCGTGCGATCTTCGGCGATGAGCTTGCGCAGGGGACGGAAGAGCCACGATCCGAAGCGATCCGCGCGCGACAAGCGGCCGAGACCTAGCATGAGACTCGGCCCTGCCGCTATCGTGCGCGCGTGACTCTCGCCGGAATGCCGCTCGTGACGGTGGATGCGCGCATGTGGCGTTCGACCGGCATTGGCTCGTACCTGCGCGGGCTACTACCGCGCGTCGTGACGCGGCTCGCGGGGGCGCGCTTCTGCCTGCTCGGTGATCCGGCCGAGCTCGGGCGTGAAGCGGTGACGCGGGAGCCGCGCGTGAGCGTGAGCTCGCTCACTGCCAGGATTTACGGACCGAGCGAGCAGCCCGGGCTCTTTTGGCGCACGCCGCGCGAAACGCGCGTGTTTTGGGCGCCGCACGTGAACGCACCGCTCGCGGGGCCGGGACGCCTCGTCGTGACGGTGCACGACGCGTTTTATGCGAACCCGCCGGCTGGGGCCGGGCCGCGCTGGGACAAGGCGCTTTACTTGTCGGCGATGCTGCGCGGCGTGCGGCGCCGTGCGGAGGCCGTGCTGTGCGATTCGACGTTCACGCGGGACGAGCTCGAGCGGCACGTCGGCCGGTTCGCGGCGCCGCTCGAGGTCGTACCGATCGGGATCGAGCGCACGTGGTTCGAGCGACCCGCGGGACCTTCGCCGCTCGAGGAGCCGTACCTGCTCTTCGTGGGCAATTTGAAGCCGCACAAGAACTTGGCGCGGACGCTCGCGGCGTTCGCGAGCATCGTGGCGCGGGTGCCGCACGCCTTCGTGATCGTGGGACCCGGCGACGCGGGTGCGCTCGCGCGTTCGCTGCCGTCGGGTGCGGCGGCGCGCGTCCGATTTCCCGGCGCGCTCGCTGACGAGGAGCTCAAGCGCTACGTGGCGCACGCGTCGGGGCTCGTGCTCGCCTCGCTCTACGAAGGGTTCGGGTTGCCGCCGCTCGAAGCGATGGCGCTCGGTGTGCCCGTACTCGTGTCACGCGCGGCGTCGTTGCCGGAGGTGTGCGGTGACGCCGCGCTTTATTGCGACCCCGAGTCGGTGCCCGATATCGCGCGCGGGCTCGCCACGTTGCTCACGGACGAAGCGGAGCGCGCGCGCCTCACGGCTGCCGGACCCGTGCAGGCGCGAAGGTTCGATTGGGAACGCTGCGCGGACGCGACGAGTGCCGTCATCGCGCGGCTCTTGGCCGCGAAGTAGGCCGCACGGCGACGCGCGACGTGCGCCGCGCGGCATGCGCGCTGGAACGGTGCGACATGTTGGTCTCGCATCACGCGAGCCAGCGGTCGCCCACCAATCCTCTCACCCGAGTGCTTGCAGCGTCCGCTCCGTGACCGCGTCCCAGGTGAGCTCGGCGAGCACGCGTGCACGGCCCCGGCGGCCGAGCTCGGCGGCGCGCGTTCGGTCGAGCAAGAGCTCGCTGAGCTTCGCGGCGAGCTCGCCGGTATCGCCCGGCGTGACGAGCAAGCCGGAGATGCCGTCGGCGACGGCGTCAGGCACGCCTCCGGCGCGCGCGGCGACGACGGGTCGCTCGCACGCGCTCGCTTCGACGAAGACGATGCCGAAGCCCTCGACGTCCGGTGGCTCGCTGCGAGACGGCATGACGAAGACGTCGGCGAGCGCGTACCAGAGCGGCAATTCCGCGTCGGTGACCGGCCCGACGAAGCGGACGCTGCCCTCGAGCTCTAGCTCGCGCGTGAGGGCGCCGAGGCGTTCGCGCTCGGGGCCGTCACCGGCGACGACGTAGCAGACGTTCGGAACGGCTCGGCGCACGGCCGGGAGCGCGCGGAGCACGCTGTCGATGCCCTTGCGTTCGACCAGGCGCGCAATGGTGAGCAAGACCGGGCGCGCCGTGAGGCCGAGCCGCTCGCGCAGGGCGCTCGCGTCGAGGGGCCGGAAGCGCGCCGGATCGGTGCCGTAGCGCGTGACGTGGAGGCGTTCGTCGCGCACGCCGAGCGCCCGTGCGAGCCCAGCCGTGTACTCGCTGCCGGCGAGCACGCGATCGGCGGAGGTGAGGGTGCGCCGGCGAACGGCGTCGTAGCCGCATTGCGCGAAGGGAGCGGCCTGCCACGGCGTGAGCAAGAGCTCGCGGCCGTGCGCGGCGACGGCGGCGAGGCGCAAGCGTTTCATGGCGCGCAAGGCGAGCGCCGCGGGCAGCGTGCTCCACTGGGCGTGCAGCGTGTGGTCGAAGCCGTCTTTGAAGGTCAGCTCGGCGAGCAGCGGCGCGGCCGCGGCGATCAGGGTGTCGGAGGTGCCGCTCCGGAGCACGCGAAAGGGGAGTTCCCGGTCGACGGCTTCGGCGCCGTCGGTGTTCGGCGCGATGACGGCGAAGGCGGGCAGGCGCGTCGAGAGGCGGCGCGCGAGCTCGAGCGCGTAGGTCTGAATGCCGCCGCGGCGGGGCGGGAAATCCTGCGTCACGAGCACGAGGCGCACGGCGCGAGGATAACAGAGCGGGGCAGGCAACTCGCGGGAAGGTGTGATACGAGGGGCGCCGCATGCCCGCGCCCAAGCTGCGATTTTTGCATCGCTCGCTCGACGTGGTGGGTGGCGCCGAGATCCTGCTCGCCGACCAAGCGCGCTTTTTGGAGCGCGCGGGCGCCGACGTGCGGGTGCGGACGCTGGTCTACGAGCCGCAGAACTGGGACGCGCGGCTCGGGACGGTTCCCGTCGACGCCTGGTATCGCGCAACGAGCGCGGAGCGGCCGCGCCTGACACGCACGCTCGGACGGCGGCGGCTCGGCTGGCTCCTGCGCGAGCTCGGCGAAGCGGACGTGGCGTTCGCGCACGGCTACCCGCTGAGTGCGGCGCTCGGGGCGGCGTCGGGGCCGATTCGCGTTTGGCACTGCCTCGAGGCGCCGCGCTGGCTGCATCCGGAAGCGTCGAATCCGTACCTGGCGGAGCACGCCAAGCGCGCGCCGCTTCGCCACGCGCCGCATCACTATCGGACCTCGCTCGCGAGTCCCGCGGGCGCGTGGCCGCTCATCGGCCGGCGACGCACGAGCCGGGTGGCCGCGGATCGCGCCGGCGTGCTCGGGCTCACGGCCGTTTGGGCGCTCAGTGAGTACACGCGCGACAGCGTGCGGCGGATTTATCCGAGCGTGAACGCCGAGGTGCTCCCGCCGATCGTGCGTTTTCCAGAGCGCGTCGTGAACAAGGAGCCGCTCGCTCGCGACGGGCTCAGGATTTTGTGCGCGACGCGGCTCGAATGGGTGAAGAGTCTCGACACGCTGATCGAAGGGTTCGCGCGCTACCGGCAACGCACCGATCCGCACGCGACGCTCTCGATCGTGGGGACGGGCTCGGCGCTGCAAGCGCTGCAGGAGCTCGTCGCCGCGCTGGGCGTGGAGGCGGGCGTGCGTTTTTACGGTTTCCTGTCCGACGCCGAGCTCGCGGATCTATCGGCGCGAAGCGACGTGTTCGCGTGTGTGCCGCTCGACGAGCCGTTCGGTCTCGTGTTCCCGGAGGCCATGACACGCGGACTGCTCGCGCTCGGGCCCGATCACGGCGGCCCTGCCGAAATCCTCGAGCACGGCAAGCTCGGGGAGGTGGTGGATCCGCTCGAGCCCGACGCGATCGCGGGCGGGTTGGCGCGCATCAGGCGCTTGTCGGATGCCGAGGTGCAAAAGCGACGCGCGCTCGCGGACGCGGCGTGCCGCGAGCGCTACGCCGCCGACGTGGTGGGCGCGCGCCTGCTCGACTTGCTCGCGGGACTTGGCGTCGATTTGCGTGCGGGTGGTAGAGCGTGAGCTCGCGCGAGCGGCTGACGATCGTGTGTTTGTCGTCGCAGCCGTGGCAGGACGGCATGTGGACGAACAAGCAGCACATCATGAGCCGGCTCGCGCGCGAGCATCGCGTGTTTTACGTGAGCTTCGGGCCGAACCCGGTGCCCAAGCTCGCGCGCAGCAAGCTTCGACGCCGTGAGCTCGGCTGGTCACCGGTGGGCGCGTTCGTCGAGCCCGTGAGTTACGAGCAGGCCGGCGTCACGGTGCTCGATTTCTGGTCGCCGCGCGTGCTCGTGCGCAAGAAGCCGGCGAACCATCCGTGGTCGATTTGGGCCAACTTCGACCTCCGGCGCGAGCTCCTCGCGCGCTACCTCGAGCGGCACGGCGTGAACGACGCCGTGCTTTGGGTGTACCACCCGGGGTACGGCGCGCGCGTCGCCGAGCTCCCGCACTCGCTCTTGCTCTACGACTGCGTCGACGAGTACACGGAATTTCCCACGTACAAGCCCGATCCACGCTGGCTCGTCGAGCGCGAGGCGGCGCTCTGCGCGCGCGCCGACGTCGTAACGACGACGAGCGCCGGGCTCTACGCGAAGAAGCGACCGCTCAATCCCGAGCGCACGCACCTCGTGCACAACGTGGGCGACTTCGAGCACTTCAGCCGTGCGCGCGCGGAGGCGACGCGCGTCCCCGACGACCTCGCGGCGCTGCCGCGGCCCGTCGTCGGCTTCCTCGGCGCCGTGAGCGACTACAAGCTGCACGCTGGCTGGCTCACGGCGCTCGCCCAGAAGCACCCCGAGTACTCGCTCGTCCTCGTCGGGCCCGTCGGTGTCGGCGATCCGACGACCGACGTGAGCAAGCTCTTGGCGGAGCCGAACGTGCACTTGCTCGGCCATCGCCCGTACGAAGTGTTGCCGAGCTACGTCAAAGGCTTCGATCTCGGCGTCATTCCGTACCGCATCAACGAGTACACGACGTACTCGTTTCCCATCAAATTCTTCGAGCTCTTGGCGAGCGGTAAGCCGCTCGTCATCAGCGATTTGCCCGCGCTCCGCGAGTACTACGAGCGCGTGGCCGTCGCGCGCACGAGCGACGAGTTCGTGCGCGCTTGTGAAGCGGCGCTCGCGCATCCGGAAGCAGGGCGCGAAGAGCGCCTCGCGCTCGCGGCCGCGAACACCTGGGAGCACCGCGTCGAGCGCATCCTCGTGCACGTGGATCGCGCTTTGGCGGAAAAAGCGCGGCTCGCGGGCGCGAGCACGTGAAGGGCTCGTTCGAGGTCGGCGCCGGCTCGCGCGCTCGAGCGCAATTCGTGCTGAAATGGCGCGGTGAGCGCCCGCGCTACGACGCGGTGTGATACGAGGCCCGCGCGTGGACGCGAAGCAGAAGTCCGAGCCCGCCCGACAAGCTGGGGCGCTCGTGTTCGGCACGACCCTCGCGACGCTCTCGTCGGCGCTCACGCCGCTGCTCATCGTGCGCCTGATCGGCAAAGCCGACGTCGCGCGCCTGCTCTCGATCACGCTCGTTTACGAGACGCTCGCCATGCTGCTCAGCACGGGCCTGCCGTACACGATGCTGTATCAATTGAGCAATCGCGAGCCGCCGGCGCGTGCTGCGATCGCCCGCCGCATCGCCCGCTCGGCGAGCTTGCTCGGACTCGGCGGCGCAGGGCTCGTGGCGCTCGTCGCGGGGATCGTCGCGCTCTTGCCGCCGTCGCTGACGACGCCGACGTTTCGGACTCAGCTCCACCTCACGCTGATTTTGGCGCCGTCGCTCGTCGCCGACTTGCCGTTCCGCTTGCTGCCGAATCTCTTGATCGCCGAAGGCCGCGCGCGCCACTCGGCCGGCTTGCAGGTGGTGCGCACCATCGGCCTCACGCTCGCGACGCTCGTTCCGCTCGCGCTGAAGACCAGCGTAGCGACCGTGATCGTGGTGTACGCCGTCGTGCGCTGGGCCTTCGGGCTGCTCCTGCTCTGGGAGTTCAGGCATTTGTACGGCAAGCTCGAGCGGGTTCCGAGCCCGCTCGGCGTGAGGGCGCTTTTTGCGTTCGCGCTGCCGCTCGGAGCCACGGAGGTGCTCGGCCAGGTGAACACGCAGCTCGACCGCTGGCTCATCTTGTTCGCGCTGCCGGGGACGCGCTTCGCCGATTATCAGGCCGGCGCCTGGCAAGTGCCGATCGTCGGGACGATCGCGTTCTCGGTCGGCGCCGCCTACACGCCGGAGTTCGTCCGGCTGTTTCAAGCGCGGCAGCCCTACGCTGCGCTCGAGATTTGGCAGCGGAGCATTCACAAGGTGACGCTCGTCGTCGTCCCCGTCACGATGGCGCTCGTCGTCGCCGCCGACGAGCTGATGCCGCTGATGTTCACGCCGGCGTACGCGTCCGCGGCCGGTATTTTTCGCTGCTATTCGGTGCTGACGTTCTTGCGCGTCGCTTCGTTCGGTACGGTGATCATCGCCGCAGGTAAGCCCGGTCTCATCCTGCGCGCCGCGGCGCTCGGCCTTTTCTACAACGCCCTCTTCGGCATTCCGCTCGTGCTCACGCTCGGTTTCATCGGTCCGGCGCTCGGCGCGGCGCTGGCGTTCGTCCTGCACGTCGTCACGTACGTGTATTTCATCTCGCGCGCGGCCGAAGTGCCGATGAGCCGCGTCTTTCCCGTACGAAACTACCTCCGCGTCTTTGCGCTTGCCTGCGTCGCGGGCGCCGTGGGCCTCGCCGTGAAGCACGCGCTGCACGTGCCGGCCGCGGTTCTACTCGGCGTCGAGATCACGACCGTACTCGGCGTCTTCGCGCTGCTCGGCAGCGTGACCAAGACCATCGAGCCCGGCGACTGGGCATTCCTCAAGGATTGGCTGAAGCTGAAGCACTGACCGGGCAGTTCGGCCCGGGCGCGGGTTGTACAAACCTTCGTACGAATCAATTGTACGAATCGGCGCAGCGCGCCGTCGCTGTACGATAGCCCTCGGTATGGAGCTTGCTTAGGAACGCGGGGTATGGCGACGGACAGCCGAACGGGCAGGCGCGAGCGGGCGGAAGCCTACGCACGCCAGGCTGCCGAAGCGGCGAGTCGAGGCGAGTACCGCAACGCGGCGGCGCTCTACAAAGTGGCCGTTCTTGCGCTCGCGGGCGACGACGAGGGCGCGGACGGGGACGAGCTTGCTTTCGAGGAGCGCTCGAGCGAGCCGCCGGCAGCCGAGCCGCCGCCGATGGACGCGGTCGAGGCACTTTGCCCCGCCGAGGCGGAGTAGCTCGCCGCGCCGCCGTGCGGGGCCTGTTGACGCGTTAGCTCGCGCCGTGCTCGCGCGAGCGTTTGGCGGCGCGTTTGGCCTTCGCTTCGAGCGCGTCGAGCGAGGAGGCAGCCAGGTGAGCGGCGGCCGCTGCACCTTCGGTGTCCACCTCTTCGGCGCCGATATAAAGCTCTTCGGCGTCGACGGGACCGTCGTGAGGTGCGTCCTCGAAGGTGAGCACGTGGTCGAACAGCGCGTCGGCATTGGCGAGCTCGGCGAGCAGCGGCTCGAGCTCGCGGCGCCCGAGCACCTGGAGCGCATGGCGCGTCGCGAGGGCCAGCGTCTCCTTGACGCCCGTGCCCTGCTCCGCGCTCGCCGGCAAGACGCTCGTGCCCTCGGCGAGCTTGAGCTTCTTGATCATGCGATCGGGAGCGATGGCGCCCTCGACGTCTTGCTTGTTCACCTGGACGACGAGTGGAATCGGCTTCTTGCGCAGCTTCATGGTGCCGCGCAGGCGCGCGAAGGCGCGCATGGTGTCCGGCAATTGAGCCGGGGAGGCGTCGCACACGAACACGACGACGTCCGCGGCTTCCACGAGCGGGCGCCGCCGGTAATTGCGCTCGATTTGTCCCGGCACGCTCACGAGCTGGAGCTTGATGGGCGCGGGCGCCCGGCTCGGGCCGTCGACTTCGAGCCAATCGAAGAACATCGTGCGGCCGCGGAGCTCGGCGGGCGTCACGAGCTCGCCGCGGCGCGTGGCGGGCACGAACTCGCAGATCTTGCGCAGGTTCGTGGTCTTGCCTGCCATGCCGGGCCCGTCGTAAACGACGCGCACGACGTAGCAGCCGCGGGCGGAGTCGTAGGACGCCATTGATCGAGCGCTAGCTCAAACTAGGGCAAAGCTCAACCCCGGCGTAGGCCGGAGCTACGCACGGTGCGCTCGAGATCGCGGAATCGCTCAGCAAGCGCGCGAACGAGCGCCCCCGTCCAGCCCTCGACGCCGAGTCCTTCCGTCAAGGTTGCGCGATCGACCACGAGCAGGGTCACGGGCTCGAGCGCCTCCACCGAAGCGTAGCGTGGCTCGTCGAGCAGGAGCGCCATCTCGCCGAAAACGTCGCCGGGTCCCATCGTCTGAAGCGGCTCCCGCTGCTCGCCGATCTGGCGAAACGCACGGCATTGTCCGCTCACGATGATGTACGCCGCGTCGCCGGCTTCCCCTTCGCGAATGATGAGCTCGCCCGCGGCGTGGGCGCGCCGCGGCAAATGCAGCCCGCCGAGCAGGAACGTGCGGACATCGTCCCTGAGCTCCGCGACCGACTGATAGCGTTCGGCGGGGCGCGGCTGCACGGCTTTCATCACGATATTGCGCAGACGCTTCGAGATACCGATGCCGCGCGCCTGCTGCTCGATGGGAATCACGCGTCCGGCGCGTGAAAGCTCGATGATGCGCTCAGCGTCGATTTCCGGCCCGAACGGCGTAAAGCCGCACACGATCTCGTAAAGGATCGCGCCCAAGCCGAACACGTCCGAGCGTTCGTCCATCTCACGCGGGTTGCCACGCGCTTGTTCGGGCGACATGTAAGCCGGCGTGCCCACGGGGCCGGGGGCCTCCATCTGGGCGTTGGACCCGGAGGCGGGGCGCGTGCGTGTGAGCCGCGCCAGGCCCCAATCCATCACGTAAACCTGGCCGAAGCCCGCGACGATGATGTTGTCGGGCTTCAGATCGCGGTGGATGACGCCGCGGTGGTGGGCATAAGCGATGGCGTCGCAGACCTTGAGAAAGATCTCGAGCCCCTCCTCGAGTCGCTCGGTCGTGCCGGGGGGACGCTCGGGTTCCCGCAGCCACTGATGAAAGCCCTGGCCTTGGACGAGCTTCATCGTGAAGTAGGGGACGCCGTGCTCGTCGAGCGCGAGCTCGTGCACGGGCACGATGTTCGGGTGCTCGAGCTGACCCGTGATCTGCGCCTCGGCCACGAACCCGTCGCGATAGAAAGATTCCGTCACGAGCTCCTTGGCGAGGCGCTTGAGGGCCACGTGCCTGAGGAGGTTGCGATCGGTGGCGGGGTGGATGCGCCCCATGCCGCCGCGTCCGAGCTCGGGATAGAGCTTCAAGTGCGCGGGTGTCGGGATCCCTTCACTCGTGATTTCGGCGGCGGGGATTTCGTTCGGGCCGCCGACGGGGATCGACTCGATGACGTATACGGGGAGCGCCTCGGCGTCGCTGTCTTCGGGCAACCAAGCCTCCTGCGTTGTTGGGGCGAAGCCACGCTACACCGGTTCTAGGCTAGAGTTCACCGATCTTGGAAGACCAGATCACGATCGGCGTGAGCGGCGACGAGCCAACTCCAAGAAACCGGCGAGTCCGGCGCGTTGTGGGTCAGCGGTCGGCAGAGGACGCAATACTTCGCGCAAGCTAATCGTGCTTCAGCCGACAAAAACCGGACATGGCTGCGCCCGAGCCGATGCCGCGACCGAGCCGCTCGCAACCACAATGCGCCGGCCCCGCCGGTCGTTGCGTGGGTCGCGCCTCCTTGACGATCGCGATCTTTCCTTCCAAGATCGCCGAACTCAAGGCGAGCCCTCCAGCGTTCCGCGTGATAGGATTCTTTATCCTCATGCACGCCGCCGAGGGGAGCACGACCGTTACGGAAGTCGGCGCGCCGGGGCCCGGCAATGGGTCACTGCCGCTCGCGCTCGCCTGGCTGTTTCCGCTTGCGAGCGTTACGCCCCTCGAGCTCACGGCGGCGCGCGGCTCGCTCGTGATCGGCCGCGACGAAGCCTGCGACGTGCGCCTGCGCGGAGACGGCGTTTCGCGCCGGCACGCGCTCCTGCGCTACGAGCGCGCGGACTGCTCGCTCGTGATCGAGGATCAGAACAGTCGCAACGGCGTGCGCGTCAACGGCAAGCTCGTTGCGGCGGCTCGCCTCGCGCCGGGCGACGTCGTGCGGCTCGGCGGCTGTGTCGCCGTCGTAACCGCGAAGCCCGGCGACTTTTCCGAGGTCATGCCGGGCCTCTTCGGTGGCCGTCGCTTGCGCGAGGCCGTCGCGCCGCTCGAGCGCGCGGCAACGAGCGACTTGCCCGTCGTGCTCGAAGGCGAGACGGGAACGGGCAAGGAGGTGGTCGCCCGCGCGCTCCACGGCTACAGCCGGCGCCCGGGTCCGTTCGTGGCCGTCAACTGTGCCGCGCTGCCCGAAGGACTCGCCGAGGCGGAGCTCTTCGGGTATCGGCGCGGAGCGTTCACGGGCGCCGAGCGCGCGAGCACGGGGTTTTTTCGGAGCGCCGATCGCGGCACGCTCTTGCTCGACGAGGTTTCGGATCTACCGCTGCCGCTCCAGGCGAAGCTCTTGCGTGTGCTCGAGCAGCGTGAGGTGCAGCCGCTCGGGGAAGTGCGGCCCGTATCCGTCGACGTGCGGCTCGTGGTCGCCGGGCAGCAGTCGCTCGCGAGAGCCGTGGAGGAGGGACGCTTTCGCGCAGATTTGCTCGCGCGCGTCGAGGGCCTGACGGTCGTGCTGCCGCCGCTGCGGGAGCGGCGTGAGGACGTTTTACCGCTATTTTCGCGCTTGCTCGCGGCGCACGGCGCGGGCGCAGTCCCGGCGGTCGAGAGCGACTTCGTCGAGCGGCTGCTCTTGCACGATTGGCCCTTCAACGTGCGCGAGCTCGTGCTGCTCGTGAAGCGGCTGCGCGTGCTGCACGGCGAGGAAGCGACGCTGCGCGCCGAACACTTACCCGAACGCATGCTCGCCGTGCGAGCGAGCTCGCCGCACCACGCGCCGCCTGCTGCAAAGTCCTCACCGGCGGCGGCGCGACCCGAAGCGGACGGCGTCGAGTTACCGGCGCTGGTCGTGGCGCTGCGCGCTTCGGGCGGCAACGTCGCGCGTGCGTCGCAGCTCCTCGGCATCACGCGTCAGCGCGCGTATCGTTTGATGGAGGGACAGGGCGTCGATCTGGACGCATTGCGCAAGTCCGAAGGCGGCGAGCCATGACGGAGCCGAACCGGCTCGAGGAAGTCGTCGGCGGCAAGTACCGCATCGTGCGCTTTCTCGCGTCGGGCGGCATGGGCTCGGTGTACGAGGCGCACCACACCGTCGTTCGGCGCCGTTTCGCGGTGAAGTTTTTGCACCACGAGCTCGCGCTCCGTCGCGAGCTCCTCGCCCGCTTTCAGCGGGAGGCGGAAGCCGCGGGGGCGCTCGAGAGCGAGCACGTCGCTGCGGCGCTCGATTTCGGCATCGCCGCGGATGGCGCGCCGTACATCGTGCTCGAATACCTGGTGGGGGAAAGCCTCGAACACTTGCTGGAACGCGCCGGCCGCTTGCCGATCGAGCGCGCCACGAACGTCGTGCAGCAAGCGTGCCGCGGGGTTCAAGCCGCGCACGCCGCCGGGATCGTTCATCGTGATCTCAAGCCGCACAACCTGTTCGTGTGCCGGCGGGAGGACGGGACCGATCTCGTCAAAGTGCTCGATTTCGGCGTCGCCAAGCTCGAGGTCGTCGAAAAGAGCGGAGCCGCCACGCGCACGGGCACCGTGCTTGGCACGCCTTCGTACATGTCGCCCGAACAAGCGCGCGGCGAGCGCAACGTGGGTCACCTCTCGGACGTCTACGGCCTCGGCGCGATCCTCTACGAGCTCCTTTCCGGCACGAAGCCGCACCCCGGGGACTCGCACAACGCGATCTTGCACCACATCGCGACGCAGCCCGCGCTTTCGCTCGCGCTCGCCGAGCCGAGTCTGCCCGCGGCGCTCGTGGCCGTCGTGGAACGCGCGCTCGAGGGCGATCCGGCACGCCGCCCAGCCTCCGTCGAGGAGTTCGCGCTGGCGCTCGCGCCCTGGGCACGGGCCGAAGTGTGGCCGCCGCCCGACCTCGAGCCGTCGGCGCCGCGTCATGCCGAGCCCTCGACCACTCTGCCCGCCCCGGTGCCGGAGCCCGCCCGCACGACCGTCGTGCCGCCGTCCGCACCCGAGAGTCTCGGCGTGGCGTCGCTCGATCGAAACAGCGCACGGCCCAAAGGCCGCCAGCGTTCACGAACCGTGCTCGTGCTCGCTGCCGCGGCGGCGTTACTCGGCGGCGCGCTGACATTCGCGCTCGGACGACCCACTCACTCGGTCGAAGTCGACCCGACGCCCCCGCCAGTGAACGTCGCCGTCCGCACTGAACGGGAGACGGTTCCGGCGGCTCTCGGCGTCGCGACGACCCTGAGCCGAGCCGCTCCACCTGCGCCCCTGGCGGTAGCCTCCTCCGGCCCGAAGGCTCCGGCCGTCAGCTCGCCGCCTGCTTCCGTCGAGTCGAGCGGTCGTCCGCTCGGACGTCCGGCAGCGCCTGGTCACTCCTCCGAGCCGTTGCGCAAGGCCGCCGTCGCCGAGTCTTCGACGGGGCGGCCGAGATTCGACCGGCACAATCCTTACACCGACGATCCGCCCTGAGCTTTCTTCGGGCACGCTACCTGCACACGGGGCGGCCATCACCACGACTCTCCGCATGCAGCGACTCTTAGGTCTCTCCCTCGCGTTCGCGTTCACGCTCGGAGCGGCCACGGTCGCGCACGCCGAGGACCCGCGCAAGGCCGCAGGCGAGCATTACCAGCACGGACTCGAGCTCGCCGATCGGGGTGACTACCAGACTGCACTCGACGAGTTCGAACGCGCTTACGCGCTCAGTCCCAATTTTGCGGTGCTCTACAACATCGGACAGGCGGACGTGGAGCTCGGCCGTCCCCAAAAAGCGATGGATGCCCTCGAGCGCTACCTCGAGGACGGTAAGGACAAGGTGCCGCCCGGGCGCCGTGGCGAGGTCGAGCGTCAACTGGCGCAGCTGCGTTCGTCGTTTGCCGAGCTCAGCGTCACGACGACGCCGTCTGGGGCGCACATTGCGGTGGACGGCGCCGACATCGGGGCGACGCCGCTCGCGAAGCCGCTGACGCTCACGGCGGGGAGCCACGTGGTCTCCGCGAGCCGGCCCGGCGCGGCAGCCGAGACGCGCGTCGTGGTGGTGCGCGAGGGCCAGAAGACGGAGCTCCGCCTCGAGCTGCCGGATTTGCGGCGGCCGAACGCACCGAACGCACCGAACGCACCGAACGCAGGGCAGGCGCCGACGAAAGATGCGGAGACGAAGCCGCTTCTGCCGCCCGTCGCCGCCCAGGCAAAGGGTGAGAACGACCGCGCCAGGGCGCCGTTCCCCACGGGCTACGTGCTCATCGGCGCGGGCGTCGTGCTCGGCGGCGCGACGGTGGCGCACTACGTCTGGAATCACGGCCGCGTCGAGCAATATCGCGCGAACGAAGCCGCGCTCGAGACGGACACGTCCCCGGGGCGGTCCGAGCGACAGGTCGAAAACAACGAGCTTGCCAGCTCGATCCAGCACGCGAGCGTCGTGACGGTGGTGCTCGGCGTCGCCTCGGGCGCGCTCGTGGCGGCGGGCACCGTGCTCGTCGTGGTCGATCAGGCCTCGCGCAGTGAACATGCCGCGGCGCCGCGCTTCGAGTTGCCGAACGTTGCGGTGACGCGTGATTCGCTGCGGGTTTCGTGGGGGGCCAAGTGGTAAAGACGTTTTTTGGGGTTGAGGGTTGGGTCCGGGGACTGCTCGCAGCGTGGGCGCTCGTGGTCGCGCCGGGGTGCTACGACGTGAAAACCGTAGATCCTGGGATCGAGGTGTTGCCCGACAGCGTGGGGCGCGTCGATGTGTCCGAGCTCGACCTTCACGGGCGGTGGTTTTCGTACGGTGACAATTACGACTATCCGCAGTCGTGTACCCAAATCGGCATGCACACGGACGAGCAATGCTCGGTCGTTGCTTGGCCCGAGCCGCTGCCGTCTTTGAACTTTCCGAACCAGAACGGCGTGATGTGCACGGTCGGCAGGGTCGGGGAGGTGGTGCGCTGCGGGTCGGGCATCTTCAATTGCAGCGCGAATAGCCCCGACTATTCGAATATGTGGGGCGCGGGTATCGGTCTCGACTTCCACCTCGACTCGGGGCCGGATCAATCGAGCTCTACGCGCGATCCGCTCGCGCGTGACGCCTGGGACGCGCACCTACACCACGTGACGGGCGTGGCCTTCGACTTCGAGTTGCTCGACGACGGCGACCGCGGTGGGCCGTGGCTGCGCGTCGAATTTCCCGTCGTCTTACCCGACAACACGAGCCTACCTCCCAACAAGGGGTCGGCTGGTCTAAAGCGCGGCGATACGCCCGTCGCGCGAGGCGGCGCCGATAGCTCGCCGGTCGACTTCCCGGACAAGCCCACACCCAGTGAGGAACATCCCGACGGTTCCCCCTACTGGGACGCTCCCGAAATTTTCAGCGGTAGACCGGAAGAAAACAACAGTCCGGTCCACGTAGGTCACAACGAGATCCCGTTCAGTGAAGTCAACGGCGCGCCCGTCGACGATCCAAGCGAGAACAACATCGCGTTCGACCCGACGCGACTGCTCGGGATTCAATTTCACGTGCCCTCGTTCGCAGCCTCGGACCCTGTCGTTGGCGCGCACTTCGGTTACGGCTTCTGCATCAGTAACTTCACGTTCCTGCGTGAATAGTCGAGCGGACGTCCGACGAGCGTCCACGCGAACGTCCACGCGACTCGCGCTCTCGACGTGAAGACTCCGGTGATCGCATTTTCACGCACCGAATCGCGCATGCGCGGAGCGGCACATCGGTTGCAGTTCGTGCGCGCTCATGCATCAGAACGCAATGCCTCCGCGGCGCACGTCGCCGTGTCGGCTCCGCTTCATCGTCACGCTCGTTCAAATCCTACTCTTCGCAAATGTCGCGCACGCCGAACCCGATGCGGACGCCGCGCCCGCTGCGCACGCGCCGCCCGCCGCACCCGCGGCACCGGAGGCTGCTCAGCCGCCGCCCGGCGCCGGCGAAGAGCTCGCGACGTCCGAACCCGCGACATTGCCGCCGAATCCCGCGTCGGCGCGTCCCGCGACCGTGGCACCGCCCAGCGTGCCCGCGCCCGCGAAGAGCGACGAAAGCGGCTGGAAATTCGGCTACCACGGCTTCCTGCGCGCGCCGCTGCGCTTCGGCATCGGCGAACGCCGCCCCTCGGACACGAACGGCTACGACGTGAGCGGGACACACACGACCATTCACGAAGCCACCGTGCCCGACGATCAAACGTTGAGCTTTCAAACGACGCAGCACAATCCCCGCTCGTGGGCGGAGGCGTTCTTCTCCTTCGGCAATTCGCTCGCCAGTGGGACGGTCGGCTTCGGCTCGTACAACCTGACCGAATCTGGCTTCAACGACTACGAAGCGAACTGGGGCATCACGCAAGCGTACGTGACGCTCACGCCGACGCTACCCTGGGAAAACGTGCGTCTTTGGGCGAAAGCGGGCGCCATCGTCGACAAGTACGGCATGTCGGGTCGCTACGACTCGGGCGAATACGACATGTACATGTTCGGACGCACGCACGTCATGGGTGAGACCGCGCACGTCGACTACGACGTGACGCCCGCCTGGACGCTCGCGTTCGAGCAGGGTTTCGGCAGCAAGAAACCGGACCCCAACATTTACAACAACGCGCGCTTCACGATGCTCCACCACGAGCACCTGGCGCTCAAGCACGGGCGAGACCTCGAAATCGGCGCGCATTACCTCATGTCTTGGTCGCAAGAAGAGTATCGAACGAGCGGCGGAGCCGGGCAGGGTGCGGACGACTACGCGCCGCGCAACGGTCTGCCCGCGGGTTATCTCTGGGTAACCGGCGCCGAGGCGCGCGCGGAGATTGGCGCCTTTGGTTACATCTACGGCGCTTACTCACATGTCGGCGCGAGCTATGCCCTCACCGTGTCGCGCGCGATCGAAGCGCTGAGCTTCTCCGGTGGCGGCGAGTACGACCTCGGCGTCGACGGCAACTACCTCGACAGCCCCAATTGCGCCGCGGCGAAGAATCCTACGCCGGCGCCGCCCGCCACGCCCGGCACGACGAAACCAGAAAATTGGACGCAGCTCGACCCCAACGCCTGCAGCGACGGCAACGGCAAGATCGACGCCCTGCACGCGCACTACGAATTCAGCCTCGCGAACTTTCGGCAGCAGATCACCGGCGGTCAGCGGTTTTGGGGTGCGGGGCAGGATCTGATCGTGAAGCTTTACGGCATGGTCGCGTTCGTGAACAGCGAGTCGCGCGACACGACCAAGGCAGCTCGCGACCTCGGCTCGTCTCCGACCGCCCTGTGGAACGCGTCGCCTGCGGGCTATTCGGTCACCAAGACCAAGTTCGGCGCCGACGTCGCGTTTCAAGTGCTGCCCTGGCTCACACCGGCCGTCCGCTTCGATCGCGTGATGCCGAACAATCACCTACCTGAAGAGAACTTCTCGATTCTGTCGCCACGCGTCTCCTTCAAGTCGGCCTGGGTGACTCACGAGCGTATTACGTTCGGCTACTCGCGTTATTTTTACGACCAGCGCGAGTGCGAACCCACGACCGTCAGCACCGGCACCGGTACCGTGCCGAACCCCGACCCGCTCTCGCAGTGGCGCTGCACCCGGCCGCCACCGTCGCCGGTCCCGTATGACGGCTTTGGGACGACGACCGGCAAACAACGCCACGAAACGCGCGCGACGGGGGTAACCCGGCCTGATCTCAACGTCTTCAAAGTGGAAGCCACGATGTGGTGGTGAACGGTCGCCCGGCTGTTGGGCGCGGGCGTCGCGCCGCTTCGGTCGCTTCGTCGCTCTGCCCCGAGGCTGATTGCGTCCGCGCCGCCGCCCGCGCCATAGTCCGGGGCGATGAGTGGACTCGACATTCGGCCGGACGGCGCGCTCGATCTGGTGGCGCTCGGCGCCCTCGTGCACCGGCTCGACCCTGGCGTCGTGCCGTTTCGCAAGGCCGCCGAGTGCGCCATTCACGTGAGCGGCGGCGAGTTCAACGTCGCCGCGAACCTCGCCGCGTGCTTTCGGCTGCGCACGGCGATCGCGACGGCGATGGTCGATTACCCCATAGGAGAGCTCGTCGTGGAACGGGTGCGCGCGCTCGGCGTCGCGACCTTTTACCGCCGGTTTGCGCATGACGGCGTCCGGGGCCCCAATCTCGCCACCGTGTACAGCGACCGCGGCTACGGCGTGCGCCCGCCCGTCGTGTTTTACAATCGCGCGAACGAAGCCGCCGCCGAGCTCGGGCCCGGCGATTTCGATTGGCCCGGCATCTTCGCGCGCGGCGTGCGCTGGTTCCACACGGGGGGCATCTTCGCGGCGCTGTCGCCGCAGACGACCGAGCTCATCGTCGAGGCCATGACGGCCGCCAAAGCCGCCGGCGCCGTCACGAGCTTCGATCTGAACTATCGCGAAAAGCTCTGGCACGTGCGCGGGGGCGCCGCCGAAGCCGCGCGCGCTTTTGCGCGCATCGCGGAGCTTTCGGACATCGTCTTGGGTTACGAAACGGCGCTCGATCGCGAGCTCGGCATGCACGGTCCGGTCGTCTACGCTCGCTCGACCCTCGACCCCTCCGGATTTTTCGGCGCGGCCGAGCGCATGCAGCGGCGCTTCCCGAACGTGAAGGTATTCGCGACGACGCTGCGTGACGTGCGTTCGACGAATCGGCACGAGCTCGGCGCCGCCGCCTGGTCGAACGGCAAGGGCGCGCTCGCACCCAGCATGGATATCGATGTGCTCGATCGCGTCGGCAGCGGCGACGCTTTCGCGTCGGGTCTCTTTTTCGGCTTGCTCGGCGGCTCGAACCTCGACGAGGCGCTGCGGCTCGGCTTGGCTCACGGCGCGCTCGTCGCGACCTACCCGGGTGACACGACGATGGCCACGCTCGAGGAAGTGCGCGCGCTCGCCGCGGGCGGCTCCGCGCGCATTCAGCGCTGAAAACCGGCGACGGCGCCCTTGGCCATCATGGCGGCGCACCTCGTCGTCATGCTGCGCGAGTCGCCGGGCGCACCTGTCGCGATGCACCCGGCGGCCGCGCTCGCCGTCACTTCAGATCGAACGCCTCGACCGAGTTTTCCGTGAAATGCGGCACGAGCACGCGGTTACGCTTCGAGTCGAACCCGATGTCGGCCGGCGATTTCACGCCGTAGAGAACCGGCACGAACGTGCCGCCGAGCTTGCCGCGATACACGGCCGAGCCCTGCCAGCTCGAGATGATGAGCTCGTCGCCCACCACATCGACGCCGTCGAGGCCGCCCTTGGGCAAGTGCGTGAGTTCCTGCTTTTGACCCTTGTCGTCGAGCGTGTAGGCCTCGTCCGAGCCGAGCGCGACGACGACGAGCTTCTTGTCGAGCAACGCGAGTCCGTTGGGCGCGTTGAGGTCCTTGGCCTTCGCGACGGGCTTCACTTTGCCCGTCTTGTCGATGACGTAGACGGCGTCGCCGCCGGCGGGCTCGAGGCCCTTTTCGCCGACTTTCATGCCCGAATCGGAAACGAACACGCGACCGTCGGGGGCGATCGCGATGTCGTTCAAAAACACGGCATCTTTGACCGGGATGTCGCCCTTGGGCGCGCCGGTCTTGGCGTCGAATTTGCGAACGACGGTGATGTCGCTCACGTAGAGCACGCCATTGGAAATGGCGGTGCCCTTCGGTGCGTCGAGCTTGGTCTTGCCGGCGCCGCCCTCGATGAATTTCGCCTTGACGACTTTGCCGTCGGGTGAGAGCTCGCTGATGTAACCATTATTGTCGACGCCCGTCGGGCTGCCGTTGATGTTCGAGACGAGATAGCGATCGCCGACGGAGTCGTAGAGCACGCTCTCGGGCGTGGAGATCCCTTCGCTCACTTTCCACACGGGCGTGGACGCGGGCGGATCGCCCGGCGCGGTCGGCGTCGTGGGCGTCCCCGTGGGCGGCGAGGCCGGCATGCCGACCGGATCCGCCGAGGCGGTCGGCGCCGCTGCTGCCGGAGGAGGAGGCGGCGGCGCCGCCGGGGCGGGCGGCGTGGACCCACCGCACGCGGCGAGTGTCAGAGTGAGTACCGAGAGAGCAGTTTGAACGCTACGTCGCATCATGGGCACGGGATTAGAGCCGCGCTCCGGGCGGCGTCAATCCTCGAAACCGCCACTCGGCGTGGCGCATCGCCTCGGTTTTGTACGCACTGGTCCGTTGTTTGCAGTCTCAGTGTTCGTGGTGTCAGGGATCTTCAGGGCTGGAGTGGTCGCACTCGCGTTCTTTGGGGTCGAATCCGTCGCTCTGAGTTCCCGTGCGGATGTGGGCGACAGCCCAATCCCCGCCGCCGCAGTGGAGCCGACGACGGCGGCGCCCGCGCCGAGCACGGATGCGGCGAGCGCGTCGCCGCCATCGAACCCCTCGCAAGCGCCAGAGCCGAGCGAGGTGACCGCGACACCGTTGCCAGAGCCGGCGGCACCCGTGCCCGCGGAGATTGCTCCAATCCCCGTTCAGCTCGATGCAGTGCCCGCCGCGCCGCGTCCGCCTGCGACTGCGCCGGGTCCCGCTGAGCCTGCGGCGAAGCCGCGTGGCTCCGAGTGGTACGGCTGGCAAATTCTTCTGAGCGATGCCGCGTCGTTCACGATCATCCTCGCGCAACCGGCGCGTCCAACCGCGACGATCGGATTAGTGACCTACCTCGCGGTGCCTCCGCTCATCCACTTTGCGCACGGCAACGTCAAACAAGGTTTCGCGAGTCTCGCGCTGCGTGTGCTCTTGCCGCCGGTCGGCGTCATCGTCGGCTACACGGCGGGCTCGCTCGTGTGCAACGAGAATTCGAGCTGTGTCGATGCGTCGGTGGCCTTCGGGGGACTTGCCGGACTCGTCGGCACTATCGTGACCGACACGGCCGTGCTCGCCGTCGAACGCCCAGCGCCGTTGGTTCAGGCGCGCCTGCAGTGGCGACCGATCGTCATGGCCGGCAAGAACGACACTCGTATCGGCGTCGCGGGAACTTTCTAAGTATCTTCGTCGCGCGGAGGACTCACGCGCGGAGGCGTCGAACTCTGGAGGAAAATTGCAGGAAAGCCGCGTCCGAGCGGGGCCGCTCGCCGTCATCGCGGCAGGGCGCGCGCTTCCGTGCTGGGGTACGCTCGGCTCGTGAAAAGCGCGATGCTGGAGTGTGCGTTCCTGATCGGGAGCGTCTGGCTCGCGACGCTCGGTGCCTGCGGCCGCACCATGCCGGGTGTTGACGACACGTATGGCTATGGTGCGGACCAAGGCGATGACAGCGTAGAGACCGGCGGCACGTCACGAGGTGGGACCACAGGCGGCACGCACTCGACGGGCGGCTCGCAGTCGGGCGGCACGCGCTCGGCGGGCGGCACGCGCTCGACGGGCGGCACGCGCTCGACGGGCGGCACGCAATCGGGCGGCACGAGCAACGGCGGTTCACATTCGACGGGCGGCACGAGTGGACAGGGTGGCGACTCCACGAGCGTCGGTGGGAGTAACGTCGGCGGCAGTATGAGCGGCACCGCGGGCGATATCGCGATCGGCGGCACTGGCAACGGCGGCACTGCCAATCGCGGCGGCACCAGCAATGCGACGGGCGGCACCGACGCGACCGGCGGCAGCGCCAACGGCGGCAGCTCCAACGGCGGCAGCTCCAACGGCGGCACGGGCGGTACGACGGGCGGCAGCGCCGGCGCGGGCGGTACGACCACGTCCGGAGGCATCAGTTGCGACGGCATCTTCTGCGAGCCGGCGGCGAGCGTCTGCTGCAAGCGCCGCGGCTCGCCCTCGACGTGCGAGGCGGCCGGTACGACCTGCAGCACTGGCGCCACGCTGAGCTGCTCAGGGCCGGGAAGCTGTGGCGACGGCGAAGTCTGTTGTTTTCACTTCAACCACAGCAGCTGCCGGACAACGTGCAACGTGAGCGTCGGCAGTCCCGGTGATCCGCCGACGATCATTCTATGCGACAGCGACGCAGACTGCGCCGGCGGCGAAGTCTGCGTCCTCGCCCCGCGCGGTATTGCGTACTGCGCTTCGAACCCGTGAACGGCGTTCCCAGACGCGCGAGTTAGCGCACCACGCGTCCGTGGATGCCGGGGTCGGCCGTGTCCCTGAGCTTCTCACCGGTGACGTAGGCTTTGGCGGCGCGAAACGCCTGCTTGATGCCCTGCGCACCGGCGTTGTTCCAGTACTCGCCTTCGTCCGGCTGGAAGCGCAGCAGCGTGAGTGCGGGATCGTCCGGACCCTTGAACCAGGCGCGGAACGGTTCCTTCCACAAGGCCTTCGCCTTGTCCGTATCGCGTACGACCTCGACCTCGCCGGTCAGGACCAGATACTTGTCCGATTCGGAGAGCGAGACGAGCGCGTGCGTATCGCTCGCCAGCTCCGTTACTTTTTCGGATTGGATGTCGCTCAAGAACCACATCGTCCCGTCGTCTTCGATGTGGCCGATCGCCATCGGTCTTCCGTGCAGGCCGCCGCCGAGGCCGGCGGTGACGAGCGTCGCCGTTTTGAACTTTTTCAGGAGCTCGAGGAAATGCGACTCGACCTCCGTGCGTGTCGTGGGATCGGTGGAATGCATCCGACACCTAAAAGCAACCCGCGTGCCGCGCGCTTGTGGAAAAGCGACACAGTGTCGCATTCGGACAAGCACCACCGGTGCAGTTCACCCACACACGAATTGGAGTTCCCGCCGAGCGGGCTTCGGCGTTAACGTCGCGTGGCGTCCGCATTGGTCGCAAACGAAAGGGCAGCTCATGCAAAAATTTCTCGTGCTGTACAAGGCGTCGCCCGCGGCGTTCGACAAGATGAAAAAGTCGACGCCGGAGCAACAAAAAGCCGGCATGGACGCGTGGATGAGCTGGAGCAAAAAGTCGGCGTCCGCGATCGTCGACATGGGAGGGCCGCTCGGCAAGACGCTGCGCGTGACCGCGGACGGCTCGTCGCCCACGACGAACGATCTCGGAGGCTATTCGGTGATGCAGGCCGAGTCGAAGGAAGCGCTCGCCGCGACCATGAAGGGCCACCCGCATTTCATGACGCCCGAGAGCTGGATCGAGATCGTCGAGCTCATGGCGATCCCGGGCATGTGAGGGCGTGGCGTTCGTCGCGTTCGAGTGTCTCTTCTCGCCATAAGAGGAAGGGGAGGAAGCGTCAGGCGCGCCCTTCAAGGCGCGCCTGACGACTCCTTGGTGCCCGACCGGTGCTCGGCGAGCCGCAACCGAACCAGGTAGGCGACCACGACCACGTTGAGCGCCGCAGCGCAGCAGCGGGCGAACGTCGGATGTCGAACGATTGCCTCGAGCTCGAAAGGCACGAGCGTCGCGAGCCCGACCACGACGAGCCACTCGCCCCAGGCCTTTCCACGCCACAGTAGGAACGCCTCGAGCGAGGTCGTGGCCCCGTCGAGCCAGGCGAGGAGGGCGCCGTGACCGAGCGCACGCCGCGTGAGGTGAGCGTCGATGAAGCGCGCGAGCTTTCCGAGGAGGGCGCCGCCTTCGCTCAAGTCGGGTGCGGCGTGCTCGAGGGTGTGGAGCGTGCCCTCGGGATTCAGGGTGAGCACGAGGGCTAGCGCGAGCACGAGCGGCGCCTTGACGGCCTTATAGACGATGATGAGCTTGAGGCCGCGCGCCCGCTGCCGCGCGCCGTGCTCTCGACCCGTCATCGCCGCCATGTACCCACTCCGCGAACTCAACAATATGCGAGCGCGGCTCGCCACGCCTACCTGTCGGCGCGCGGCGTACACGGACGCACGTCTAGTTTGAATACCTCATTCGATTGCCTGTACACCCGTGCCGTGGCATCGTCGCCGACGTGGGTATTCACGACCAAGATACCCTGGTTACGGTCAATGACCCCGCGCAGTTAGAGGGCGTGACGGGCAACGATTGCCTCGTCATCATCCACCGGCGTGATGGACTACGCCTGACGCGGCGCATCGACTTGGCGCGTCCCGTCATCCGCATCGGCCGCGACACCGCCAACGATGTCGTGCTCGACGACACGGAGGTTTCCCGCCGCCACGCGCGGCTCGAAGCGCGTGGCAGGTCGTGGGTGCTGATGGACGTGGGCTCGACGAATGGCACGTTCTTGAACGATCACGAGCTCGACGGCTGCGTGAGACTCCGCGGCGGTGATCGGCTGACGATCGGTTCGCACATTTTCAAATTCCTCACGGGCGACGACGTCGAGTCCGCGTACCACGACGAAATCTACCACCTGTCGATCACGGACAATCTCACGGGCATCGCGAACCAGCGCGCGCTCCGCGACGAGCTCGCGCGCGAGTTCTCGCGTGCGCGCCGCCACGCGCTCCCGACGAGCTTTCTCATGATCGACATCGATCGCTTCAAGGAAGTGAACGACAACTACGGGCACCTGGCGGGCGACGCGGTGCTCGCCCGCGTCGCGAGCGCCGCTCAGGCAGCGACGCGCGACGGCGACACCGTGGCGCGTTACGGCGGGGAAGAGATCGCCGTGCTCTTGCCGCAAACCGAGCTCGCCGAGGCGGCCGCCGTCGGCGGGCGCATCCGCGAGGCGATCGAAGCGCTAGTGACAGAATACCGGGGCCTCGCGATCGGCGTCACGGTGAGCGTCGGCTGCGCCGCGCTCCGGCCCGAGGACACGGATATGGACGATCTGGTCGAACGCGCCGATACGAAGCTGTACGAGGCCAAATCGGCGGGTCGTAACCGGGTCGCGCACTGAGCCCACGCGCCGAACGGCGCCACGCGGGCCTGCCGTTACGTGAGCTCGTCGGGCGCACCCTACACGGACGCCCGGCGGATCGCGACGAGCAGCGCCGGCAGCACGACGACGCTCGTCACGAGGCTCAGCGCAATACCGATGCTCAAGAGGATGCCGAGCCCCTGCATGGCCCGGTAGTCGGCCGCGATCAGCGCGGCAAAGCCGGCGATGTTCGTGAGGGTGCCGACGCTCACGGCCGTGCCGGTGCCGTGGAGCAGCGTCTGAAGCGAAGCGGGGCCGTCACTTTCGCGCGTGCGATGAATCATGTGCACGCCCGTGTCGACGCCCACGCCGAGCAGGAGCGGGAGGGCGACCATGTTTGCCGGCGTGAAATCGAGGCCGAACGGGCGCATGAGCGCGAGCATCCAGAGCCAGGCGACGACCACGGGGAACAAGGCGAGCAGCGTGTCGCTCGTGCGCCGGAAGGTGAGGGCGATGAGGATCGCGATCAGCACGAAGGCGATGGCTGCGGCGCGCCGGAAGCCGTCCGTGATGTACCGCTGGTGCGGCAGCATGTTGAGCGCCGTCCCGGCGACGTTCGGATCGAGGGGGCGGAGCCGGGCCTCGAAGCGCTCGGCGAAGGCCGCTTCGCCGACGTCGCCCGCGGGGTAGGCGTGCACGGCGAGCTTTTTGCCGTCGAGAGACGCATAACGGACCTGCCCGACGGGCGGGAGGTCGCGCGGCGAGTAGCTGCCGCGCTCGGCGATGTGACGCGCCGTCGTGACGGCGCGGTCGAGCGCATTTTCGAGGCCACGGCTCACGCGGTCGAGCGCGGCGGTGCCTTGATCGGGCTGCTGTTCGAGCCAACGCCGGAGCTCGCCGAGCTCCTTGACGATACGCGCCGCGCCGCTGTCGTCCTTACCGGCTTGGCGTAGCGCAAAGTCGACCTCGTCGAAGGCGTCGCCGAGAGCCCGCAACGCAGTGAGCCGGGCGGGGCCGTCCTTTGGCTGCGCAATGGGGATTTTGGGCAGGCCCGCGGGCAAGCCGGCGACGGCTGCGCGAATGCGCGCGATTTGCGCGGGTGTCTCGGGCGGCACGAGGTCGCTCGGGCTCTGCACGACGGAAACTTCCGGGATCGCGCGCAGTCGCTCTGTGACGGCGGCGGCCTCCGCGAACGAGCCGACCGTGAAATGAGCGTCGAGCGGCGGCGTTCCGGCCTGCTCGATGCGCAAGAGCCCGCGGTAACTCTCGGCGTGCTCCGGCAAAAAGTCGAAGGTGCGCCCGTTGAACGCGGGCGGCTTCACGAGCAGCGAGACCACCGCCGCGACGGTGAGCAAAAGGCTCGTGCCGAGCACCCAGCGCGGCGCGCGCCCCACGAGCTTGAGTACGAGCGAGAGCCCGAAAAACTCGCGCATGTGCACGGGCTTTTTGCCGCCGAGCCACGGCATGAGCGGCGGGAACAACAAGAACGCGCAGATGACGACCGTGACGAGCCCGGTCGTCGTGATCACGCCGAGCTGCGAGAAGGCCGCAAACTCCGTGGTGGTCGTCGTGAGGAACGCGATGATCGCGGTCGACGCGCCGAGGGCCACGGCGGGGCCGCCTTCGAGGACGGAGCTCGCGAGCGCTTGCCGTTCGGCTTCACCGCGCTCGCGCGCCTCCCCGTACCGGTAGAGCAAGTGCACGCTGAAATCGATGCCGAGCCCGAGCAGCACGCTCATGAAGCTCGACGTGACGAGGTTGAGCCCGCCGTACACGACCTGCACGAAGCCGAGCGTCAGCACCATGCTCGCGAGCATCGGTACCTGCGCCACGGCGACGTGCCGGATCGAGCGGAAGGCGGCCATCAACAGCACGAAAATTCCGGCCGTCGAGAGCACGGAGCTCACTTGCGAGCCCTGCTGGATGCTCGCGACCTCGTCGACGGCGAGTGCCGGCGCGCCCGTCAAGTCAGCTTGGAGCCCGGGGGCGTTCAGGCCGGCGAGGGCTCGATCACGCGCGCCGCGAATGCGATCGACGAGCGGCTTGAGCTCGCGGCCTTCGTCGCTCTCGAGCGCTGGATAGATGAGCACGAGGTGATAGCGACCGCCCGCTCCGACGAGATACCCCTGCTCGTCGAGGCGCGAGCCGCCCTGGCTCACGCCGAGCTCGCCGATGGCGAGACGCCCGTCGCCCGTGACGGCTTGGCGCAAGACGTGAAGCACGTCCGCCACGCGCGCGAGCTGCTTCGGGTCGCGTTCCGCCGCAGGCTGGGCGCCCGAGGGTGCGGGGTGCTCGGCGCCGGCCGGCGCAGCCCGGGTATCATCGCCGAGCTCCCCGCTGATGCGTCGTTCGGCCGCGCGGGCGAGTGTGGTCCACGCGTCGGCTCCAGGTTCGAGCCGCTGGTCCAAGAAGGGCACGACACGGGCGAGCTCGGGTTGCCAGACGAGCAGCGTTTCGGCCACGTCGTCGAGCGTCACCTTGCCGAGCACGCGCCCGTGGAACTCGGGAAATTTGGCGAGCTCCGCTTCGAATCGGTCGACGAAGCTACGCTGCGCGCCGGGAGCTGCGCCCGACACGACGAGCGCGGCAAACTGCGAGCGTCCGAAGGTCTCGTAGTAACGAAAGAGGCGCGCCTGATACGGGCTCGTGTTCGAAACGAGCCCCGTGCGCGACGTACTCACGCGGAGCGGTCCGTAAATGATGCGCCACGAGGCCAAGGCGCAGAGCACGCCGATGGTCAGAAGCGTCGCGCGCGGCCAGCGCAGGCCGAGAGTAAGGAACGATTTGATCACGAGCGTGGGAGCGCGCGGGCAGCGCGTCGATGTCGACGCGCTGCGACTAGCCGGCGAGGTACTCCTCCCACTTGCGAATGGTAAGCTGCATGAAGGCTTGCGGGACGGGATTCAAATCCGGCACCGGCTTGTCCCAGTGCTTGTCGTACCCTTCCTGCTCGGCCTCGACCGCCATGCGGTCCTGATCGAGCAGCGGCGTGACGAACAGGCGTTTTGCAATGGGCATCACGGCATTGACGATCGCCTGGGGCAAGCGGAACGGCACGCCGGGGATCCGCACCGTGTCAGGGCTGAAATAGAAGAGGAAGAACGCTCGAGTCGTACGCTCGTCCATCGGTAGGACGAAGCACCAGTGCTTGATCTTGTCGTCGGTCGACGACCACTGGTAGGGGTAGCGGTAGCCGAGCTTCATCGCGTTCGTGTTCGTGCTCTTCTGGTTCACGAACAGCCGTTGCAGGCGCGTGTCGCCGACGCGCGTGTCGTACTCGAGGTCGACGGCGTCGCCTTCCGTGCCCAGGTGCTTGAGCTCGGCGTACGTGAAGGGCCGCCTGTCGCGGTGCAGGTAGGCGTGCGTGAAGTCACACGTGTTGTCGATGATGATCGAGTGGTGCGCGTTCCACAGGAAATCGGCAGGGATCTTGCCCCAGCCGCTCTGGCGGTCCCATTCGGGGATCTCGGGCAGCGCGTGCTCGTCCTTGAGCTCGGGGTTGCCCGGAAAAATGAAGATGATCCCGTAGCGCTCCTGCACGGGGAACGCCTGGATCTTCACGTTCGGCATTTTATGGCCAAAAAGCGAGTGTTCGATGTGCGTGCACTGGCCGCCGCCGTCGAAGGTCCAGCCGTGATAGGCGCAGGTGAGCTCGCAGCCCTCGACGTTGCCGAGGCTCAGCTTGAGCTGGCGGTGCGCGCAGCGATTCTCGAGCGCGCGCACGACGCCGTCCTCACCGCGGAAGATGGCGAAAGAGCGCTTCCAGAACACGACCTCTTTCACTTGGCCGGCCAGGAGCTCGTGCGACCAGAGCGCGGGGTACCAGTAATCGGGGTGCAGGCCTGCCGCGCGCTGCTTCTGACGTTGCGTCTTCGCCGCCGTGTAGTCGGGCGCAGGCTTGGGGGCGATTTGATAGAGCAACATGGGATGCACTCATTACTCCGCCGCGCCGCCGAGGCAAGAGTCCTCGCGGGGAGTTCCCGTCAGCGAGCGAGCTCCGGCGCGGCGCTCGGGACGGCGCCTTCGATCAAGCCGCGCGCAACGAAGGACGCATAAGCTGCGCGCAGGGCGTCTTCGATGGCGCCCGGTTCGTAACCGAGCTCGCGCCGGGCCTTGCCGATGTCGGCTTTACGGTGGAGGGAAAGCAGGCGGACGGCGTCGGGCGTGAAGCGCTGCGGCCGCGCGGGGGCGACCCGATTGAGCACGAAGCTCGAGACGTGGGCGAGCACCAGCATCGCTCCGGCCGGCAGCCGGCGCGGCCGTTTGCGCCCCGTGAGCGTCTCGAGCAGCGCCATGAGCTCGTCGACCGTGAGAAAGCGCGTGCTCACGATGTAACGTTCGCCCTTCTGGCCACGCTCCATGGCGAGCAGATGCCCGCGCGCGAGGTCGCCCGCGCCGACGAATTCGAAGCCGCCCGGAATGTACGCGCCGAGCTTGCCGTTGGCGAAGTCGAGCACGACGCGCCCCATGCGCGACGGTTTGAAGTCGTAGGGGCCGAGCACGGCGGTCGAGACGACGAGCACGACGTCCTGTCCCGTGACGACCGCTTTCAAACACTCGTGCTCCATCCACGCTTTCGACTCCTCGTAAGGCAGGTGGTCCTCGAAGGGGTTGAAGGCGTCTTCTTCCGAGCAGGGGCGCGACTCCGGTTGTCCGACCGCACCGAGCGAGCTCGTGACGACCACGCGCCCGACACCGGCCGCGCGCGCCGCGGCGAGCACGTTGCGCGTGCCGAGCACGTTGGTGCGGTAAAGCTCCATTTCGCGCCCGCGCACCGTCTGCACGAGCGCCGCGGTGTGATACCCGGCGTCGCAGCCGCGCACGAGCTCCGCGAGCGATCCCGGGTCGCGCACGTCGCCCGTCACGAGCTCGAGCTCGAGCCCCTCGAATGCTTCACGCCCGGAATTGGGTCGCACGAGCGCGCGCACCCGGTCGCCTCGTCCTACGAGCGCGCGCAGCAGATTGGCGCCCACGTGACCGCTGCCGCCCGTAACGAAGACTCGCTGGCTCATCGCTAATAGCCAATGATACTACTGCCGAAGTTTCGGATGCTCTGGCTAAATATGGCTGCGGTGATAGTTCGGCGCGAAGTCGGTCCGGCTGGCGACCGCGCTCGTCTCGGGCGAGAAGGAAAACAGCAATGCGCCGGCCTCGCCGGTACTTTCGTGGCTCGTTCCGATTCGCGCCGATCGTGATCTGCTCGCGCCAAAGGCTTCCGCAGCAGTGCTAACACGCAGCGAGCGGCGCTCACAAGTCGAGCTCAGGGACACGCGCTCAGCTTGGTCTGCGCCGAAAGCTCGTCCAGGAGCTGCTGCTCGTCCCGGCGGAGCTCGGCGCGGTGGGCGCGGCAGAAACAGAGGTGCGGGCGTGCGGGCTCGGGATCGCCGAGAGCGACGTAGGCTTCGGCGAGTCGCAGGTGGTTCGTGGGATAGGCGGGGAAGCGTTTCACGGCGTGATCGAGCAGCTCGAGCCCCGTTTCCGAATCACCGTGTTCGAGCAGTGAGGCTGGAGCCATCACGTACAGTGTGCCGAGGAGGCGCTCGGCCGCGTCGTAGCGCAACGCAGGGTCGAGCGAGCTACTCAGGCGCGCGTAGCGTTCGACTTCGGCGACCAAGCCGGGCGCGCTGAGGCCCGCGACTTGCGCGAGCCGCCCGGCGACGATGGCGCGGCCGAGCGCGTCCTCCGCGCTGTGCGGCTCGTGCGCCTTGAGACGCTCGTAGGCATAGCGGCGGTCGCCCGGTGTGTCGCTGTGCTCTGCGATGAGCCCCTCGAGCGCATCGGCCACGGCGAGGTCCGAAGCGCCGGCCTCGGTGAGCGCGGCGTGCGCGGGCTTCGCCGCCGGCATGCACGCGAAGGCAGCGGCCGAGAGCGCGAGGGCTCCCACGAGCCGCGCCGTTCGGCCACGGATCCCCCGCGCGTGCGCTGCCACCATCATGAGCACGAGGTCCTGCGAGTCGCCCGCGCACTAACGCTATTTCGCGTACGCGTCGAGGACGGCGCGGTAGCGTTCGCCCCCAGCCGGCTTGATTTGCTGGATGCCGACCGTCGCGCACGCCTCGGCTGCCGAGCTGCACAGGCCGCCGAGCGTGCGTTTGAAGGAGGCGACGGCCGCGGCGTCAGCGCGCGCGAAGCTCACGACGGCCATGCCCGGAAGCTCCGCGCTCTGCCACACCGGCTTGAGCTCGGAGCCTTGCTCGATGTGACGCGCGGCTTCGAGCTGCGCGTCGTCGATCAGGGCGCACTCGGCTTCGTCGCGCAGGACCTGCTTGAGCGGCTCGAGCGGACGGTGCGCTCCGACGAGCGTGAAGTCGCCGAGCTTGAACGCGCCGCGGCCGACGACGCGCTCGATGAACGGCGCGTCGGCGCCGAAAGTCGTCGCGAGCGGGTGGCTCTTGCAGCCGTCGAGGGCGCTCGCGCGCTTGCTCACGAGGTAGTACTTCGTGCCGCCGGCTTTCGGCGATATCACTTCCCCGATCACGCTGAGTCCGAGCGAGCTCTTGAGGTTCAAGAACGCGGAGAGCGAGAAGATGCCGAAGTCCGGCTTTTCTTGGTGGACGTAGTCGAGCGCCGCCGCCCGTTCGGCGAAGTAGCGGCCCGACACCTTCGGCCATTGATTCTGCTTGGCGACCACGGCGAGCAGCTGGTCGAGGTACGGTTGGGCGCGGCTCGGCGTTCCCGTGCCGTATTCGCGCAGCACGACGAAGCCGTGCGGCGCCGGGGCGGCCGCAAGCTCGGCCGTCAGTGACAGCCCGAGCGCCGTGGCGAGCACCCCCACGGCGGCGCGGCGACTCACGACGTTTCGGAGCGTCATCCCGGTCGCGCCTCCTCACGCGCGCGCGTCACGGAGGGCGTCTGCTGAACGCGTTCTGCTTCGACCAGCGCCCAGAAGGGGAAGATCTTCAGGTAGTTGTCGTACTGGATGCCGCACGTCTTGTTGAAGACGCCCGCGAGCTTTTCGTCCGCGTAGCTGCCGTCCGCCCGCTGCCGGCGACTCAAAAAATCGACCGCGCGCGCGACTTCGCTGCTCGTACCGCGACCGGCCGCGATCAGCGCCAGCGTCGCCCACGCCGTCATCACGGCTTGTCCTTCGGCGGTCGGCACGTAGTGGCGTCGCGCGCAGCTTTCGACGGACTCGCCCCAGGAGCCGTCCTGCCGCTGGTGTGCGCGCAAGAACTCGCAGGCGCGCGCAAGCTCCGGCGCTTCATCGGAGGCGCCCGCGGCCTTGAGCCCGAGGACGCCGAACCACGTGCCGTACGTGAAGCAGACGCCCCACGATCCTTCCCAAGAGCCGTCGACGCGTTGCGCCTGCTCGAGGAAACGGCGACCTCGCACGATCGACGCGTGAATGCGGGACGCAAACCTGCCGCCGCCGAAGCGCGTGCGGTACGCCGCGAGCGCTTGCATGCACGCCGAGGTGCACTCGACGTACGAGTAGTCGATCATGATTTCGCGGAAGCAATCCGACGCGTTCAAGAGCTCGAGCCAGGCGGGCCCGCGCGTCAGCTCGTAGGTCGCCCAGCCCCCGTCCTCGTTTTGCAGCGAGAGCATGAGCTCGACCGCGTCGTCGAGGCGCGAGCGCTCGAGGGCTCGGCCCGTCGCCGCCTCGATCGCCAGGCAGGCTTTGAGCCCCTCGGCCGTACAATCGCTGATCGGCCAGCCGTGCGCGCGATCGGAGAAGGGCCAGCCGCCTTTCGAGGCATGCCGGAAGCAGCGATCGGGCTCGCGCACGTCGGTGAGCACTTGGTTCTGCTCGATGTACGTAAACGCGCGCGCGAGTATTCCTCGCGTGAGCTCGGTCTCGGGGGCGCGCGCCACGGCTTGCGCCGCGAACGTCGTGTCCCACAGGCGGGAGTTATTGTACCCGTTCATTTTGACGCCATCGGGCGCCTGATAGAGGTACTCGGGGAGACGGCGTGCGTGGGCTCGCGCTTCGCGCCCGCCGGGTGCTTCGAAGTGCCAGACGAGTACGTGCAAGAGCTTGTTGATCGGGCCGATGCAGATGTAATCGGTGTTCTCGTCTTCGCGCCGGATTTGATCGAGCACGTACGCGAGTGCGCGCTTGCGCAAGAGCCCCGGCATGCGCCGCTCAGCGCGGAGCAAGAGCTCGTTGCCCGCGTCGAGCAGGGCGGAGCGGGTGGTCAGCCGATCGGTCGGCGCGAGGCTCGAACGCGCCGCCTCCCAATCGACACGCGCGTAGCCTTCGGGATAGAGCTCGGCGCGGAGCTCGCGAATCGTGTCCGTCACGGGCGCCGCGGCTCGCCGCCCGTACAGGTACGAGAGGGGTAAGTACACCATCCGGCAGTGGCACCAGAGCCGGCTCGGATGGATCGGCGCCTGTGTCGGCAAGAGCCAAAGCTCGGGCAGCACGGGATTGAGGCCGCGGTAGTCGTACAGGCCGAGCACCGCGAGGAAGTACTTGCCCCACGACGACGAGCGCGTGGGGCCGCCGTGCTCGTGGAGCCACGTGCGCGCGCGCGCGAGCCACTCGGCCGAGGCAGGCTCACCGAGCAGCCGGGCGCCGACGTAATTGAGCGAGGTCGTGAACACCGAGCTCTTTGCCTCGATGTGCAGACCGAAGCCGCCGTCGGCGTTCTGATGCGCCTTCAGGTAGCGCAGCATTTCCTGCCGCACGGCGGGCTCGAGCTCGAGCCCGGTCACGCGGCAGGTGGCGATGTAGAGCGGCAAGAGGAACATCGGGCCGCCGTAGTCGCCGTGCCACGAGCCGTCCGCGTGCTGCGTGCGCGAGAGATGCAGAAGTCCGCGCTCGAGCAGATCGAGACGGCCCGGCCTAGCTTCGCGCGTGTCGGTTCGCTCCCCGTTCGTGCGCTCAGACCCGAGCATGCCCCCCGTTGGGCGCAGCGTACGGCCGCGAGCCGGCGGGTACGGCGGCCAGGCGCTCGCGGAACTGGGTTGCGACGGTGGCGTAACGGCGGCGCAAGGCAGCGTCGTCGTTCGCGTGCCGCAGGCAGTCCTCGATGATCTCGTCCACGGCGTCGCGCGAGATCTTCACGGGGCGCTCCGGGAGGAGCACGGCGTCGTTGCCCACGGCGAGGATCAGCGTCTTTTGCGCCATCCAGAGCGGCAGCAGGCAGAACAGGCGCAGCTGCACCCATTCCGGCGGGATGAGCAGCGTGTACTCGAGCGCGTCATCGAGGTGCTTGCCGGCGCCTTCGAACATCGGCACGAGCGCGCGGTGCGCCTGCCGGCGCTGGTCGGGGGCGAGCAGCCGCTCGGGGGCGATACCCTCGGCCCGGCAGAGCTGACGCGGGACGTAGCAGCGTTTGCGCGCGAAGTCCTCCGTCACGTCCTTCAGGATGTTGACCATCTGCAGACCGACGCCGAACGACTCGGCGCGCGCGCGGAGCTCGTGCTCGAGGGTGCCGGAGGTCGCCTGCATGAAATCACAGAACAGATCGGTGATGAGGTGCCCAACGGTGCCGGCCACGAAGTAGCAGTAGCGCTCGAGGTCAGCGTACGTGCTGAGCGTCGTGAGCGTGCCTGGTCGATCGCGCCGGCAGTAGAGGCGCATGCCGTTCGCCATCTCCGACACCCATGCCACGGTCGAGCGGCGCGTCGAAGCAGCCTGACTCTCGAACACGCGCATCACGCGCGGGAGCGCGCGAGCCAAGCGGATCTCCGCGTCTTCGACGGCGACGTCGGCGAACGCCTTCGAGAAGGCTTCCGGCGCGGCATGACCGTCGAGCACGTCGATGAACGAGCTGAAGAGCTCGTCGCGCTCGCGCCCATCGAGCGGCGGATAATCTTCCACCGTATCGACGATGCGACAGAGCAAATAGCCGATCGTGAGCGCGACGCGCAGCGACTCCGGCAAGAGCTCGATCGGCTTCGAGAAGGTGCGCGAGACATCCACCAATGCTCGCTCACAGTACGACCAGTCTTCTTGAAGCAAGGCGTTCAAGACAATGACCTCCACTCATTCGTCGTTTTGGCCGAGCGCGTGGGAGCGGCGACGCTCGGCCGTGATCCGGCGCCACGCCGGGAAATGGCGCCGAGCGCCGGCGCCCACGCGTGCAGCGGCCATTTCAGCCAGCCTACGTCCACGCGGAGCTGTCGTGCCCACTCGGACCAAGATTGTCGGCGCGCGACGGCGCTCTCGGCGCCCGTGAGCACCACGTGCCCGGTCGCGTGCAGGAACGCGTCGGCGAAGCTCGTGCTCGCGCGATCCTCGCCCGTGAGCAGGCGCATGGTGCGGCGGCGTTCGGCCGCGCTCGAGCGCAGCATGCGCAGCACGCCGCGACGGATCCTGAGCGCGCTCGCGTCCGTGCGCGAAAACGCCAGGTAGAGCACGCTCGCGAGCATCTCGGCGACGTGGGCGTCGCGCTCGCGCCGGTACTCCTCGAGGCTCGTCGTGCGCGAGGCCGCTTCGGCGTCCATCACCCCGAGGGTAATACCGACGCCGCTCAAGGGGTGAACGTGTCCGATCGCGTCGCCGGCGAGCCACGCCTTGTCGCGGCCGTAGAACGTCCGCGTCCGCACGCCCGTCGATGCCCAGGCGAAGGGCTTCGCCACGGCCCGGCGCAGCGACGGCTCGAGCTGAGCGGGGAGGGCGCTGCGAAACGCTGCGTACACCGCTTCGCTCCGCCGGGCGCTCGTGGGGCAGGCGACGGGAATGTCGAGGCACGCGCGGACGCGTCGCTCGTCGATGCGGTAGAGCAACGCGGGGCCTGGGCCGCCGAGAAAGACATGTCCGAGGCCCTCGAACGGGAGCGGCGCGTCCTCGAGCTCGAGCCCCGCCATGTAGGAGAGCTGCTCGCTTTCCAGAGGGCCTCCGAGGGCGGCGCGCACCTTCGAACCGCGGCCGTCGGCGCCGATGATGCGCTCGGCCCGCAGCGATACGCGACGATCATGGGAGCGATCGAGGAGCTGCAAGGTGTTGCCCTCGAGCGCGCTGAAGACATGGTGCGGCAAGTACTGCACGAGCGAGTTCCCGCACGCCTGCTCGCGCAAGTGGAACACGAGCTCCTCGTGAACGCGGGCAATGGAGCACCCGCTGTCGTACGGCAGGCACACGGGATCTTCCCCATCGCCGCCGAAGATAGCGAAGCCGTGCCCCTGCCGCGCCGCGAGCGCTTGCACGTCGATGCCGAGCGAACGCAGCGTGCGCACTCCCGGGGGATGCAGCCATTCGCCCGCGAAGCGCTGCGCCGCGTCCGGGTGCCCCTCGATGAGCGCGACGCGTGCTCCGCGTCGCGCGAAAGCAAGCGCCGCCGTGGCCCCCGTGGGCCCCGCACCGACGATGGCCACGTCGACGTGAGCGGATTCGTTCACCGGCGTCAGCATGCTCTCACCCGTGATAGAGTCCGCTGAAGGCGCGCTTGAGCACCTCGCGGGTGGCTCGTAGCGAGCGCAATCGCAAGGCCAGGTCGAGGGCAGGACTTTTGAGCGCGCTCATGAGTACCCGGCCGCCGAGCATGCGCGGGCCCAGCGCTTTGGCGACCTTGGCCTGGTACCTGGTGCCGTCGAGGTCGTTCCGCCAGTCGCCCGCCGCGAGCTCGGCCAAGTGCGTCCCGGCCAGGTGTCCGCTCACGAGCGCATGATAGATGCCCTCCGCGGTCGCGAAATCGGCGAGCCAGCCGGCCTCGCCCGCCCGGAGCACTCCCGGTGCCGCGAGCTTGCGAGGCATGGCGCTGACGTTGACGGGGTGCCCGATCCATTTGCCGAGCTGGTCGGCGCGACGGAGCCGGTGCTGGAGCCGACGCTCCAAAAAGCCCTGAAAGTGTTCGCGGGCGTTCGGCTGCTGGGGTCCTGGCAAGAAACAGAGCCCGACGTTTACACGACGCGAGGTCTCGGGGAAGACCCAGCCGTAGTGGGGCTTCAGCTCGCGATCGAAGAACAGCTCGACCACGTCCGAGCAGCCCTCCATTCCCTCGTACCAAGCCATGATGGTGTGCAGCGTCGTGCCGCCGGCCGACGAGTCGGTGTGCCGTCGTTCGCGATCGAAGCCGCCGGTCGCGCCCGTACAGTCGACGACCACGTCGGCTTCGAACGTGCCGTTGTTCGTCTCCACGGCGACCTGCCCGTTTCGGCTCTCGATGCGACGGACGGTGCAACCCTCCTGAAGACGGGCGCCGCGCCGTTCCGCTTCACGCGCGAGTAGCTCGTCGAATTCACTCCGCAGCAAAATCGCCGTCTCGTGATCACCGCGCAGCTCCACGCCCGCGCCATCGACGCCCGCGATGATGGCACCGTCGATGCGGAAGGCGCGCTTTCTCACTTCAGCGCCGACCCCGAGACGGTCGAGGTACGTGAGGGTCCAAGGCGAAAGGCCGCTGCCGCACGCTTTCGTGCGCGGGAGCGACTTCCGCTCCAAGAGCAGGCATTCTGCGTACCCGGAACCCGCGAGCGCCATGGCGGCCGCTGAGCCGGAAGGCCCGGCACCGACGACGATTGCCTTTCTCTTTCTGCTCACTGCGATCTAAACCCTCATCGCGGCTGCGGAGAAACTACTGCTGTCGCGCTATGTCTCACGGTTTCGCTCTGGTTGCTAGCAAAACTCGGTTTCATTCCCTTCTACTCCCGCGAGGCATTCGTGAGCGACACCCACTCAACAATGGCGCGACATTTTCCGCGAAAGTCGGGTCGTACGGAACGACTGCGGCTCCGCGGCGCTCGCTAGCCGGGCGTTTGTAGCCATGTACGTGCACGCGCGCACCCTCGGCTGGCTCGTCCGTCGAGCGCTCTTTCGCAAGCCGTTCAGCTTCCGGCGCTGCTTCTATGCCGCGGGCTTCGGCTTCGCACAGGTGACGCTCGGCCCGGTCGTCGCGCTCGCTCGCGCTCTCGATCGCCTCGCGTATCCGGAGTTCAGCGCGCTGCCCGTTCCAGCCCCGCTGTTTGTAATCGCCACGCCGCGCTCGGGCACGACGTACCTGCACCACCTGCTCGAGCTCGATGAGGAGCGGTTCTTCAGCTGCAAGCTCTACCAGACGATCTTGCCGTCCATCACGCTCGAGCGCGTGCTCGAGGGCGCGGCCGAGCTCGACGCAAGCACGGGACGCCTCTTCGGCCGGCTCACGGACGCGATCGACAGGCGTATGTTCACCGATTGGGAAGCGATCCATCGCGTGAGCTTGCGCTCGGCCGAGGAGGACGAAAACCTGTTCGTTTCGAGCCTCACGAGCCCGGCGCTCTACCTCCTGTTTCCCTTCGTGCGCGAGCTGCCCGAGTTCGTCGAGATCGGTCGTCTCGGCGGCCGAGCGGTGCGGCGCGTCGCCGAAGACTACCGAGAGACGGTGCGGCGTTGGATCTACCTCCAGGGTGACGGCCGCACGCCGCTCATCAAGAACGTCCTCTTGCCGAGCCGCCTCACGGTTTCCGATCGCGCCTTCCCCTCGGCACGGTACGTGCACGTCGTGCGCGATCCACGCGAAGCGATCCCTTCGGCCGTCAGCATGTTTTACGCCATGTGGCAGAGCCACTCGCCGCACATCGCCGCCGATTCACCGGCGACCCGCGCGCTCGCCGACATGTTTCTCCAGCACTACCGCATGCTGTGCGACGAAGGACGCAAGCGACCGTCCGACCGCTGGGTCCAGGTGCGTTACGAATCGCTGATCGACGATCCGGTCGCCACCGTCGAGCGCATTTACGCGGCGTTCGGTTTCCCGCTGTCTGCGGCGTACCGCGCGCGCCTCGAGCACGCAGCCGGCGAGGCTCGCCGCTTCAAGAGCCGGCACCGCTACGACCTCTCGGAGTTCGGGCTCACCGAGCGTGACTTGCGCGCGGGCCTCGGCGAGCATTGGCAGAGAGTGACCGACGCCGTAACCGCGGCGGCGAGCGCCGGAGCCTGAGCAGCTTGCGAGGGTGCGCTCGGTGTTTCAGCGCACGAGCGTGTGATAAACCAGGCCGAAGCCCACGCGGTAATCTTTGATCTCCACGTGGTCGCGTCCCGGCGGCGGTGACGGACGCCAGAAGTCGTCCCAGCCGAACGTGGCGGTGAAATCTACGACTTTGCTGCCGAAGAGCTCGGTGTAGCCGGCGAGCGCGCCGAGCGGCAGCGTGAAGTTCTGCGGCTCTCCGACGTGCGAATCGAACGCGCCGCTCTCGATGCCCGCGAAAAAGCGCGGTGTGATGCTGACGCTCGCGCGCACGGGAACGTTCACACCGACCGCCCCATCGCTCGTCGCGATCGGAACGAGCACGGCGGCGTCGAGCCGGAAGGCGCCGTTACGGTACAGGATGGGCACGCCCGGGTTGAAGCTCCAGCCCTTGAGGTCGTAGGCCTTGAGCGCCGGCGTCTGGAACGACAGCCGGATGCCGAGGTCGATGGTGCCCAAGCGAAAGCCGCGCGTGACGAAAGCGGTGACGTTCGAAAAATTGACCTTGGGGGAGAGCTCGAGCGGGACGAACAACGCACCCGCCTCCCAGTCTTCCGTGAGGCCGAAGCTCACTCCCCCGCGGAACCACCACTGGTTTTCGTCGGGGACCGTCGGATCGGGCTCGTGCGGATGCACGAATTGCGCGCCGCCGTCGATCACCTGACCTCCGTAACGCTCTCCCATCAACATCGGCTGCCCGGGCCCGGCGATGACGCGCAGGCTGTTCATGGGAGCGGTCAGGTGGCGGCTGCTCCATTGGCCCTCGAGGCCGGGGCGCCGGTAGTCGCTCGCCGACACGGCCCCGGTCGCGGTCAGCGCGGCAACCACGACGCACGCGCCGAGCGCTGCTGGGCCGAACACACTGCGTCCGCTCGCGACGGGCGCGCGAGGCGACGGAGCCGGCATGCTCAGCGCTGAGCGCTCCGGCGGACCGCGGCGTATTCGGCGGGCGTCAGCGCCGCGCGAAACGCGTGATCGAGCACGACGAAATCGTCGGCCGCTCGGTCCCAGGCGCGCCGGGCGTCGACCAAGCAACGCTGGTAATCCGCGGGCGCGACGCTGTAGCTACGGTCGGCGCGTTCGAGGCAGACGCTGATCTTCGCCGTCTGCGCGCGGTGATCGGCGAACGCCACCTGCACACGGTCGAGCGTGGCGAGCGCCTCGCGGCGCCGACCCGCGTCGCGCACCTCGTGCATCACGGCCTTGCGCACGTGCTCGACGGACTTGCGGAACGTGAACGTGTCATCGCCCTTGCCCGTGAGGCTCATCATGAAAGCGGAGAGTGCGGCCCACAGCATGGCTTTACCCTCAGCGAATCCGGTCGAGCCGCGCAAATTCTTGCGGCGTGGTCAGCGCTCGAATCTCGAGTTGAACCTGGACGTAACGCTCGAGCGCCGCGAGCTCCGCTTCACGCGACGCCGCCACGCAATCCCGCAGCTCTCCGTCGCTGCGGAGCGATGCCGAGCCGACTTTGGCGAGCTCGCGTGATTCGACGCTTTGCGCGGCGCGCATGAGCTCTTCGATCTCTTGGTAAAGCGCGCGCACTTTACGCGCCCGCTCGCGATCCGAAATCACGAAGTCTACGAGCTCGACGCGCGAGGCAGTGCGATCGTGGATGGCGCTGCTCGGCAGCCGGGGCGGAGGCTCGTGGGCGCACGCGCACGTGACTGCCGCGGCGACAAGTGCGAGCGCACCCCCGCCGAGACGTCCCGAAATCCACGGCCTGCGCAGAGCAGTCACGGTTCAAAACCTATGTTCACGATTCGTGCCAAGTCAAGCCGCCACCGAGGCTTTTCGTACAGCTCATCCCCCGTGTGCCCTCTACCCTCGCTTGCGTTCAAATCTTCCTGCCCTCGCTTGCGTTCAAATCTTCCCGAGCAGCGCTGGCTTCCCGGCGAGAAATTTGGCACGAGCATTGCCCAAACGGCCCGTTCGTGGCGTCGGACTTCGGTGTCTCTGCGCTCGGTCGCGCTCAGTTCCGCCATGAGCGACAGTCGCTGGACCTGCCGATAGCCTCCTGCTCCCGATGACGATCGTCTACGCGCACCGTGGTGCTGCGGCCGAGCTGCCCGAAAATACGCTGCCTTCATTTCGCCGTGCGCTCGAGCTCGGCGCCGACGCGCTCGAGACCGACGTGCATCTCACCGCCGATGACGAAATCGTCGCGGTGCACGATGCCGTCGGGGACCGCGTTGCGGGGATCCAGCGCTCGGTGCGTAGCGTGACGCTGCGCGAGCTGCAGAGCTGGGACGCCGGCTACTCCTTCGTGGCAGCGGGCGGCGTACGCCCCTTCATGGGCCGCGGCTTCCGCATTCCGAGCCTCGCGGAGCTCCTCAGCGAGCTGCCCGCAATTCGCCTCAACATCGATCTCAAGTCCGAGGAGCCGCGGCTCGTCGAACGCTTCATCGAGGTCGTGCGTCATCACGGCGCCGAAGCTCGCGTCGTGGCCGCAAGCTTCCGAGCTACGACGCTCGCGCATCTCCGGGCGCGCGGTTTTGGCGGCGAAACCTCGCTCGGGCGCCGCGAGTTCATCGCGTGCTGGCTCATGCCGAGCTGGCTCCGCCGTTCACGGCCGCCCGGCACGCGCGCTCAGATCCCGACGCGCTCTGGACCAATCCCCCTCGCTACACGCGCGACGTTGGCGAAGCTGCACCGCATCGGACTCGCCGTCGACTTTTGGACGATCAACGATCCGGACGAAGCGCGCCGTCTCGTCGAGCTCGGCGCGGACGGCATCATGACCGACGATCCGGCACGCATCGTGCCCGCGGTGCGCGGCGCGGGCGGCTAACGCCCTAGGCAGCAACGCGAGTCCAAGAGAGCACGGCGCGCGCGCCGGACTGCTTCAAACCGCCGCGCCGGGCGGCCGCCGCGTGATGCGCTGCACGAGCTCCTGCAGATCCCCCGGCGGATTCCTGAGCGCGACCGCCATGCGGTAATCCCACACGATGCGCTCCTCGGGGCGAATGCGCTCCGAACGGATGACGGAGGCATCGACGCGCCGCGGCTGCTCTTCGTGCGGGAAGAACAATTGAAGCGTGACGAGGGCGCCGTCCGCGATGTGCACGTGCGTAAACAGCAGCAGCCCCGAGCCACTCGCGTCACGTGAGACGCCGCACCCGATTTCACGACCGTCGAGCTCGATCACCGCGGCGAGGTGTGCAGGCTCACGGGGCAGGGCGCGCCGCTCGTTCGATGGGGACATGCGATCGACTAATTTAGCCCGCCTGGCTCCTTCCGACCAGCGCACCCCCACTTCCGCGGCCTTTCAGTCGAGGGGCCAGGGCACGCTTTCGACGGCGGGCGGAAGCGAGGGCGGCTCTTCGGGCGTGCCGAGTGCCGCTTCGGCGCCGGCGAGCGGGCGCCACCAGGCGTCTACGCCTTCGACGTGAGACGGCTCCGTCGGCTCGCCGAGGCGCGGCATCACGAGCTCCGCGCCGTAATCAGCGGCCAGCGCAAGGAGCGTTTCGGCAGGCTCGTCCCAGGCGTGTAGCGCCAGGTTGAAGGTGCCCCAATGTACGGGCAAGAAGCGTTTGGCGCCGAGCAACGCGGCGGCCTTGAGCGCGTTTTCAGGACCAAGGTGAATGTCGCCCCAGGCCGGGTGGAAAGCGCCGACCTCGAGCATCACGAGATCGAACGGCCCGAGGCGCTCGCTGATGTCGGAATACTCGGCGGTAAGACCGGTGTCACCGCTGAAGAAGACCGAGGCGCGCTCGCTTTGCATGACGAGCGAGGACCAGAGTGTGCCGTTGCGCCCGCCGAGACCACGGCCGGAAAAATGTTGTGAGGGCGCGGCCGTGATCGAAAGGCCGCCGCGCGGGAGCTCGGCGCGTTCCCACCAGTCGAGCTCGGTGATGCGCTCCGCCGGAACACCCCAAGCTTCGAGGTGCGCGCCGACGCCGAGCGACGTGAAGAACGGAACCTCGAGCTTCGCGAGCTCGCGGATCGTCGGATAGTCGAGATGGTCGTAGTGATCGTGCGAGATCACGACTGCGTCGAGCGGAGGCAACGCGCTGATCGGAACCGGAATGGGTTGAAAGCGCTTCGGGCCGGCGAAACCGACGGGCGACGCTCGTTCACCCCACACCGGATCGGTGAGCACGCGCAAGCCGTCCATCTCGAGCAGCACCGTCGAATGGCCGAGCCACGTCGCGCGCAGTGGCGTCTCCGGCTGCTTCGCCCAACGCTCGAGCGGATCCACCGACGGCAGCGGACCAGGTGGCGTGCGCCGCTGACCACCGCACAGGAACTCGGAAATCGTGGGGGCGGCGGTCCCCTTCTTCAGCCCCTGCGCGACGGGCGCGGTGTTGTGGAAGGCGCCGTCCGCGTAGCGTGGCGACGCTTGCATCCGCTCGAGCCGAAGACCTTCGGGTGGCGCGCCGAGCGATCGGATCATGTGGCGAGGATACGCCGGCGAACGCCCGAGGGTTTCATGGCTTGGATTTCGCCGCCAACGGAGCGCTGGCTCAAGCTCGGCGGATCCGCGAGACTGGGGGTTCTGAACACCCCTGTGGCAGCCGCGCGCGGCGTCGGGCAGCGGCGCCTTCAGTCGAGCAACGCCATGAGCTCGTCGCGCGTGATCGCCATCGCTTGATTCGCCTCACCGAGCGCCACGTCGGAGAGACTGCGTTTCTTGATCTGCAGCGCGAGAATACGTTCCTCGACGGTGTCTTTGGCGACCATGCGATAGACGTTCACGGGGCGCTCTTGGCCGATGCGGTGCGCGCGGTCGGCCGCTTGGTCTTCGACCGCGGGATTCCACCAGGGATCGAGCAGGAAAACGTGATCGGCCGCGGTCAGGTTCAGGCCGGTGCCGCCTGCCTTCAACGAGACGAGCATGACGGGCGGGCCGTTCGGATCCTGGAAGGTGCGGACGACGCCGGCGCGGTCCTGCGTCGAGCCGTCGAGACGCGTGAACGGGATGGCGGCCTGCCTGAGGTGCGGTTCGACGCGGTCGAGCAGCCCCGTCCATTGCGAGAAGACGAGCGCCTTGTGCCCGTCGGCGACGGTCTCCTCCAAGGTCTCGAGCAGGCGGTCGATCTTGGAGGAGCGGTCGGCGGTCTGTCCGGGGACGAGCCCCGCGTGGCACGAAGCCTGGCGTAAGCGGAGCAGCGCTTCGAGCGCGGCGAGGACGCTGTCGCCGTGACCGAGGCGCGCGGTCACCTCCTGTTTGGTGGCAGCGCGCACGGCGTCGTAGACGCCGCGCTCGGCCGGATCGAGCTCGACGTGCAGCACGCTGTCGGTGCGCGGCGGCAGCTCCGGCACGACGTCGCGTTTCATGCGCCGGAGCACGAACGGCCGGATCTTCGCGCGCAGCCGCTCTCCCGCTTGCGCCTCGCCGGCGGCGATGGGCGCGACGAAGCGCTCGGAGAAACTGCTGCGCTTGCCGAGTAGGCCCGGGTTCGTGAAGTTCATCACGCTCCAGAGCTCCTCGAGCCGATTTTCGACGGGGGTGCCGCTCAGCGCGACACGGAACGTGCCCGGGAGTTGGAACGCCGCTCGAGCCGTTTGGCTGTCGGAGTTCTTGATGGCTTGCGCTTCGTCGAGCACGACCACGTCCCAGCGTCGTGCCGTGAGCTCGCTCGCATCGGACCTCAGCGTCGCGTAGGTCGTGAGCGTCACGTCTGCGTCGTCGGTGAGCTCGCGTTTGGCGCCGTGATACACGGTCGTACGCAGGCCTGGCCGAAACCGGCGAATTTCCTCGAGCCAGTTGTAGACGACGCTCTTCGGGCACACGACGAGCGTCTTGCCCTCGAGCGCGCAGATCGTCTGCAGCGTCTTGCCGAGGCCCATGTCGTCGGCGAGCACGGCGCCGAGGCCCGCCTTGCGCAGGAAGACGAGCCAATCGACGCCCACGCGCTGATACGGACGGAGCTCCGCGTTCAAGTCGCTCGGCAGGGGCGCGTTCGGGATGCCGGCGAAATCCTCGAGCAGCGGTTTGAGCCGCGCGAGCGAAGCGGGACGTTCGAGGCCGAGCGAGTCGGCGAGCGTTCCGAGCGCCGGGAGCAGCGCAGTCGGCACGCGCCGCTCGGCGTCGCGGGCCGTCAAGAGCTCTTGCACGAGATGCCCGTGCTTTTCGAGCCAGCCCGCCGGCAAGGGCGCCCAGCCGCCGCCCTCGAGCGGCACGAGCTCGAGCCCGTCGCGCCAAGCGGAAAAGACGGCAGCGACGGTCGCGCGCCGTCCGGGCGCTTGCTCGCGCTCCTCGTCGTCGTCCGTCTCGAAGCTCACGTCGAAAGCGTCGTCGGCGAGCTCGATGCGCGGCAAAAGCGGCCGGGGCGCGAACAGATCGCGGCGTGGCCCTTCGGCGGTGCGCTGCTGCCAACCGCGCAGTTTCGCCGCGAAAGCTGCCGCCTCGGCGCCGTCGAAGTCGACGCGCCGTCCCGTGACGAGGTTCAAGTCGTCGCGCAGCTTGCGCAGGAGCGCCCGCTCCTCGTCGCGGTGGCGCACGGGCGCGTGGTCGGCGAGCGCGGTCGCGACGTCGCCGTCGACGCGCAAGAGCGGGGGATCGCCGTAGACCAAGAGCGGCAAGACCGAGAGGGCGTGGCCGTGGTGCGAAAGGTCGAAGACGATGCGGGGCCGCGCCGCCGTCGTGGGGCGCGGCAGCCGCGCCGTGCGCATCTCGACCGTGAGCCGCGTTTCGATCTCGGGCAGCACGACCGTCACGAGATCCGCCTGTTGTTCGCGGCTGAAGACGCGCGCGAGCGGCAGTCGTTCGAGCAAGAGCCCGGTGGCCTGCGTCTCTCCGAGCGGGCGCAGCGTGGTGCCCGTGCGCGCGACGCCCTCGGCGACCACGTGCGTGATGGCGGGGTCGCGCTCGAGCGTCAGCGTGAAACCGCCGCCCGGCGCGTCCTCGACCACGGCGCGCGGCAACAGCAACTCGCCCGAGGCTTTGACGCTGTCCGTCCCGAGCGTGATGTGCTCCGCGCTCGCGAGCGCCGCGAGCAGCCCCGGCAAGCGCGCGAGCGGCAGCACGTCGCGGTGAGCCGTGAGCAAGCGGTCGATGGATAGATCGTCGTGTGTGGGGTTTACCCCGGCGGGCAACGCGCCGGTCGCCACGAGTGACGCGAGTCCCGTCACCGGTTGTTCGCGGCCGTCGGCATGCACGATGCTGCGCTCGACGGTCAGCGTCTTGCCGCGCGTTCCGAGCCGATACAGGAGGTGCGCCTGCGCGGCGAGGGACGGAGCCTCGCCCGCCGCCGCTTGCGAGGTGCCTTCGCGCGTCGCAATCACGGCCGCCACGGCGTGCATGCACGGATCCACCGTGCCTCCGCAATCGCACGACCACTCGCGATCCTCGGGATAGAGCGTCACGGTCGGCGCCACAGCGTGACCGCGCGCTCGTACCCGCACCGTGATCGCCGAGGGCGAGCCGGCGGCGCTCGAGACCGCCTCCGCGCGCGCGAGCTTCACTCCCTGCGACCACACGGCGGGGAGGCTCGCTCGGCGGATCGCGTCGAACAGGGCTTGCATGAGCCGCCCGTCCTAGCTCCCGACGGTCCTTCTTGCCAGCTTCGGCGCTTGCGGTAGCGGATCATTCCAGCAATACCGGCGGGAAGCGGCCTCAAACGCCGACGTGACGCTGCGCCAGGCCTCCCGGACCTGCTAAACCCACACGGACCCATGCTCGCTGCACCTCCCTTGTTTTCATCCTTCCCCCGTTCATTGCGCGTAGGCGCCCTAGCCGCGCTCACGCTCGCGCTCACGCCCGCGTGCGACACGGCTACGTCTAGCGACGACGCCGGCTCCTCGATGGGCGGCAGTGGCGGCACCGGCGCGTCGCCTGGCGCGGGTGGGACGGGCGGCAGCGGCGGGACCCTGCAGAGCAGCGCTGGAACCGGTGCCAGTGCGGGACAGGGCGGCACGATCGGAGCCGGTGGTTCGAGCGCGGGGGCTGCACCGCACGCGGGCAGCGGGGGCAGCGCCGTCGGCGGCGGGGGCGCCGCCACGGGCGGCAGCTCGGGCGTAACGGGGTTTGCCGGCGCGCCGCAGCCGATGGTGTCTTGCATGGGGAGCTTCGACACGACGCCAGTGAGCGGGACGCAGAGCAGCGTCACCGTCGACTCGAGCTCCAACAAAGGCAACCTCCCGCACTTCTGGGATACCTTCGGCACCGGGGAGCTGCCGCTCTTCCTGCGTACCGATCGCAACTGGGGCCAGACGCTGAAGGATCACGTCACCGACGGCGTGCGGAACCTCGGCGTCAAGCGTCTCCGCCAGCACGGGCTCTTTCACGACGACATCGGCATCTATCACGAAGACAGTAGCGGCAATCCCACGTACGACTTCACGAAGTCGGATCAAATCTTCGACTTCTTCGTCGGTCTCGGGATCGAACCCATCGTCGAGCTCGCGCCGATGCCGCACGACCTCGCGGCCGATCCGAGTAAGACGGTGTTCGACTGGAACATGATCGTCTCGGTGCCGAAAGACTACGCGCGCTGGCAAGAGCTCATCACCAAGTTCGTGCAGCACAGCATCGAGCGCTACGGGCAAGACACGGTAAACCGCTGGTATTTCGAAGTCTGGAACGAGCCGGAATGCTGCTCGAACAAGTTCTGGTCCGGCAGCACCGACGACTACTTCAAGCTCTACGACTACACGGCCGCGGGGGTGCTCGCCGCGCTGCCGACCGGGCGCGTCGGCGGTCCCGTCAGCAGCCAGCCCGCCGAGCTCACGAAGAACTCGATGATCGGGCAGAAGTTTCTGCAGCACGTGACGACGGACAACTACGTCAATCCCGGTCACCCGGGCTCGCTCGGCTTCTTCGCGTACCATGCCTGGAGCTTTCTCGACGGCTCCGTCAACGGCTACTTCCAGGGTCTCGATCTACTCGACAGCTTCAATCAACAGAACACGAACATCGCGATCACCGAATACGGTCCCACGTGGGAGTTCGGTCTGACTGACGAACCGCAGGAGACGGAACAAGGCGCGACGTTCGCCGTGCAGACCTACTCGGACATCGTCCAGCGCTGCACCAAGGACAACCGCCGCCTGCCGATCGCGTACTCGTGGTGGGTGATTTCCGACATCTTCGACGAGTCGATGTACCGCGAGAACGACCCCTTCATCGGCTGCATGGGTCTCACGAGCCGCGAGAACATCCACAAGCCGGTTTACAACGCGTACAGGTTTTTGGCCCAGCTCGGCACGCAGCAAGTCGCGTTCAACATCAGCGGCGCCGCGGGTCTCGGCGGCATGGCGGCGCGCAGTCCGGACGGCGGCGTGCAGCTCATCGTCTACAACGGCCAAAATCCAGGTAAAGGCCCGAGCAACGAGACGTACTACCAGTCGGCGGACGCCACTTCGGTCGGCGTCACCGTCTCCGGCCTCGATCCACAATTCCCGTTCGACGTGACCGCGTATCACGTCGATCACACGGTCGGAAACGCGTACACGGTGTGGCAGAACCAGGGCCGCCCCGACATGACCACGATGATGGACGCCGACTGGCAAGGGCTACGCGCCGCGATGGACTCGCCCGCCGAGCCGCTCGGGCGCGCGCTTTGCGGCAGCACGTTCACGCACTCGTTCCAGCTCTCGTCACCCGGCGTCTTGTTCGTGAAGTTCGCGCCCGCGGCGCCGTGACGGTGCCGTAACCGGACTCTGTTTCGCGCGCGTAAGTCTTGATCCCGTCCGTGACGACGGGCATTGCGGCGCACGTTCGTCGTGTCGCCGACTACGACGCTGGCCGTCGATCGCCCATCGCGCTACTTTGCGTCGTAACGAGATGCGTCGAACCACACCGACCCGCGTCGCCCAATTTGCTCTGGCGGTTCTTCTCGGTCTGGGCTGTAGCTCGCAGGAACCGCCGGGTCGCGGTGGCCCGGGGCCCGGCGTCGCAGGCGCGACGGGTGCGGTGGGGAGTACGAACGGCGGCAGTGCCGGCGGTGGTGCACCCTCGACGTCGACAGGTGGCGCGGCGGGTCGTGCAATGGGCGGTGCGGCTGGGACGATGTCGGCAGAACCCGCGGCAGGGACCAACGGCGTCGCGGGCAGCCCGGCCGCAGGAGGCGACGGTGCAGGTGCCAACGCTGCGGGCGGTACCGGTGCGGGCGGCTCGGCCGGCGCCCTCGGCGGCGGCGGGACGAGCGCAGGCATGGCCGGCGCCCCGACGGAGACGTACCCCGTGCCGACCACGCCGCCGGCGGACGAAGACGGCTCGTCCTTGTGGCTTCGTTATCCGCTGGTCTCGCTCCCGAGCCGGCTCGCGGAGTACCGGAGTGTGCTCCGGTACGTGGTGAAAGCAGAGAGCTCGGCGACGCTGAAAGCCGCGGAGTCCGAGCTCGTCAAGGGCATCGGCGGACTCACGGGGAGTACGGTCATGCTGGCGGACGCGGCGGCAGACGACGGGGCCGTCGTGCTCGGAACGCCGGATTCATCGGCGCTCGTGAAGTCGCTGGGGCTCGATCTCGCCGGCGCGGGCAGCGAAGGTTACGTCGTTCGAGCCGCGACGGTGAGTGGTCACGCGGCGATCGTCGTCGCGGCCAACACCGACATCGGCGTGCTCTACGGCAGCTTCGCGCTCCTCAGGCAGCTCGAATGTCACCGCACGTTGCAGGCCTTGGCGTTGACCTCAGCGCCCAAAATCCAACACCGCATCCTCGAACATTGGGACAATCTCGACGGCTCGGTCGAGCGCGGTTACTCAGGGAAATCGCTGTGGAATTGGAGTGCGCTGCCGGCGACGCTTTCGCCGCGTTACACCGATTACGCGCGCGCCAACGCCTCGATCGGCGTCAACGGCGTCGTGCTCAACAACGTGAACGCCGACGCGCAGATCCTCACGAGCTCGTACCTCGACAAGATCGCGGCGCTGGCGAACGTGTTTCGGCCCTACGGGATCCGCGTGTACGTGTCGGCTCAGTTCGGCGCGCCCGCAAAGATCGGCGGCCTCAGCACGAACGACCCGCTCGACAGCTCCGTCAAGAAGTGGTGGACGGACCTCGCGAATAGCATCTACCAAAAGATCCCCGACTTCGGCGGCTTCCTCGTCAAGGCGAACTCGGAGGGGCAACCGGGGCCGGCCGATTACGGCCGCACGCACGCAGACGGCGCCAACACGCTCGCCGCGGCGCTCGCGCCCCACGACGGCATCGTGCTCTGGCGCGCGTTCGTCTACAAGGACGACGGCAGCGATCGCATCGGGCAAGCGTACGCGGAGTTCAAGCCGCTCGACGGAAAGTTTGCGAGCAACGCGATCGTGCAGGTGAAGAACGGGCCGCTCGACTTCCAGCCGCGCGAGCCGTTTTCCCCGCTGTTCGGCGCGATGCCGAAGACGCCCTTGGCGCTCGAGGTGCAGGTCACCAAAGAGTACCTGGGCGAAGACACTCACCTCGTTTACCTCGGCTCGCTCTACGAAGAAGTACTGAAGACGGACACGCAGGTCAGCGGTCCTGGTTCCACGGTGGCGCGCGTCATCGACGGTTCGTTACACGGCTACACCGTGACCGCGATGGGCGGCGTCTCGAACGTCGGCAGCGATACGAACTGGACCGGCTCGCACTTCAATCAAGCCAACTGGTACGCGTTCGGCCGCTTGGCGTGGGATCCGGACGCCACGGCGCGCGACATCGCCGACGAGTGGATCCGTCAGACCTTCTCGAACGATCCCGTCGTCGTCGCGCCCGTGACGACGCTCATGCTCGATTCACGCCAAAACGCCGTGAACTACATGACACCGCTCGGACTCGCGCACATCATGGGCACCGACGACCACTACGGGCCTGCGCCATGGATCAACAACCTGAGCCAGGCGGATTGGAATCCGTATTACTTCCACAAAGCCGACGCGACCGGCATCGGCTTCGACCGCACGTCGACGGGCAGTAACTCCCTCGCGCAATACTCGACGCCGGTGGAGACCGCGTACGCGAGCCGCAGCACCGTTCCGGACGACTTCTTGCTGTTCTTCCAGCGCGTGAAGTGGGACGACAAGCTCGCGTCCTCGGGCCGCACGCTGTGGGAAGAGCTCGTGTACCGCTATAGCCTCGGCGTCGACTCCGTGCAGACGATGAAGAACGAGTGGGCCATGGTGCAGGGTCGCATCGACGCCAAGCGTTACGGCGACGTCACGAGCTTTCTCCAGACCCAACATTACGAAGCCCGCTGGTGGCGCGACGCCTGCCTCGCGTACTTTTCGAGCGTCTCGAAGCACGCGATCCCGAGCGGCTACGCGATGCCGGCACAATCGCTCTCGTTCTACCAAAACCTCGAGACCAAGTGCCCGAGCGACGTCACCAAACCGCGCTGCAATGACGTGTACACGGGCAATCCCTCGCCCGCGATCACGCCCTGAGCGAGGGCGGAGCGCGTGCTCGGCTCGAGCGCGGTTCGGCGCGGCGCGCTGAGACGATTTCCGTTGCGAATTCGCGATAGAGTGGGCGCCCTCCGGAGCAAGACGAACCATGGGCATGAAGAAGACCGCAGCACCGAAAAAGTCGAAGTCGAGCGTCACAGCCAAGAGAACGTCGAAAGCCAAGCCCGCGGTCCCGCCCCGCAAGGCGTCGAAGGCAACGTCGCCGTCCGAGCTCATCGACCAACGCATCGCTGACCTCGGCGACTGGCGCGGCGACCTCTTGAGCCGGCTGCGGAACCTGATCAAATCGGTCGTGCCCTCGGTCGTCGAGGAATGGAAGTGGCGCGGCGTTCCGGTTTGGTACCAGGACGGCATGATCTGCACGGGCGAGACGTACAAAGAGGTCGTCAAGTTGACGTTCGCCAAAGGCGCGGCGCTCGACGATCCGGCGCGTCTCTTCAACTCGAGCCTGGAAGGCAACACGCGGCGGGCCATCGATTTCCGCCAAGGGGAGAAGATCAACGAGAAGGCGTTGAAGACGCTCGTACGCGACGCGGTGAAGCTGAACCAGTCGAAGGCGTGAATCAGTGCCGCGTCACGGGCGCGACCCGCAGCAGCTTGCCGTCGGACTCGTCGGTGAGCAGGTAGACGGCGCCGTCCGGACCTTGCACCACGTCACGCATGCGCTCGTGACGGTCGGTGAATAGCCGCTCTTCTCCGACGACGTGGCCTTCCTTCAGCGTGAGGCGCACGAGGGCTTCACTCGACAAGCCGGCAATCAGAAAGTCGCCTTTCCACTCGGGGATCAAGTCGCCCGAATAAATGGCGAGCGCGCCCGGCGAGATCACCGGATCCCAATAATAGACGGGTTGCTGGAGACCCGGAGCCGCCGTCGTCGCGTGAATGCGCGCGCCCGAATACTCCTCGCCGTAGCCGATGGTCGGCCAGCCGTAATCCTTGCCGCGCTCGATCAGGTTGAGCTCGTCCCCGCCGCGCGGGCCCATTTCGGCGACCCAGAGTCGCTGCTTTGCGTCGAGAGCCGCGCCGAGGACGTTGCGATGCCCCAGGGTCCAAATCTCGGGCCGCGCGCCGGCTTTGTCGACGAACGGATTGTCTTTGGGAATGCCGCCGTCCGGCAAGATGCGGACGATCTTGCCGAGGTCGCTCGCGAGATCGCGGGCTTGCACGCGTCCTTTCAGAATCGAGCGTTCGCCGAGGGTGACGAACAAGGTTCCGTCGGGCGCGAAGACGACCCTTCCGCCGGCGTGCTTGGTCGAGTCGAGCGTCGGTTGCATACGAAAGACGACCTGCAACGAGTCGAGCGCCGGCTGCGCTCCGTCGACGAAGCGCGCGCGCGCGACAGCGAGTCCGTTGCCGCCCTCACGCGGCTCGTAATAGCTCAGGTAGAGCAGGTGAGTCTGCGCGTAGTCGGGACCGAGCGCGACATCGAGCAAGCCGCCTTGGTCGTGGCCGTCGACGCGCGGCACACCCTTGATTGCCCGGGGTTTGTCGCCGCCGAGCGTCATGAGCACGAGCTTCCCCTCGTGCTTCTCCGTGACGAGCACGCGCCGATCGGGCAAAAACGCGAGCGCCCAAGGCAAAGCGAGCCCACGCGCGAGCTCGCTCACCTCGAGCTCCGTTCGGGTGTGGATTGCCGGCGCGCGCGTCTGGCCCGGAAATGCGGGCTTGAACTCAGGCACGTTCGGCGGTGCCGTCTCGACCGGGCCCTCGGGAGCGTCGGCCGGTGCAGGCCCCACGCGAGGTCGCGTGCGCTCACCTTCTCCATCCGCCGGTACGACGCTGGCCGTCTGGTGCCCATTGGCCGTCGGCGTGCGGGCACACGCGAGGCAGCCGAGAAGCAGGATAGACGGGACCTTCACGGTGCGCATGCGTGACGCTCGAAGCATGAACCGTTCCGCGATTCGCACGCACACGAATGGGGCGCCAATTTGCGCATCTCCGCCTCGAACTATTCAGGCGAGAGCGTGAAACAACTCGCCTTTTGTCGCGCACGACCGAGACGTAAAGGTGAGGTGCGGGCATCTTTGTCGGGAGCGGTGAGCGATGATGAAGAAGCGATACCGAGCGGCTCTCGGGGTCTTCTCTGCCGTGCTCGGCGCTTGCGGGGTATCCGAGCACAGGCCGCAGGGTTCGGGTGGCTCGAGCGGCTCGATGACGGGCGGAGCAGGGACGGGCGGAGCAGGGACGGGGGGCTCATCCGCAGTGCCCAGCGCGGGTGACGGGGGCGCTGCCGGCAAAAGGACGGGACGCGGCGGTACCGGGCAGACCGCGTCGGGCGGAACGAGCGGAGGGGCAGGGAGCCCGGAAGGTGGCGCGGGGGAGACCGATCCGAGCGCCTGTAGCCCTGGCATCCCGGCCACGTCGCAGCTGCCGCGCATGAAGAACGCGGCGTACGACAACGTCATCCGTGACCTGCTCGGCGTGAGCACCCTCGCGAGCGCAGAGGGCCAAAAGCCGTCGGACCTGCTGTATCCCGATTCCGGCGGCGCCCTCACCGCCGATGCCTGGCGCCTCTACCAAGGCACCGCCTCGACGATCGCGCACGAGGTCATCACCGGCTCGAAGAAGGCGCAATTTTTGAGCTGTGATCCGACAGCGCCGGACTGCTTCTCCGACACGATCAAGAGCTTCGGCCGCAAGGCGTTCCGGCGCCCGCTCACGGAGACTGAAGTCGCGAGTTTTTTGCGTCTCACGAACGCGCCGTCCCCCGGGACCCCCGATGAAGTCGCGGAGGCGATCCTCTACACGTTCCTCGCGTCCCCCTCCTTCATCATGCTGCCCGAGCTCGGGGCGGACCGGGAAGACGACGCCATCAAGCTCACGAGCTACGAAGTCGCGACGCGGTTGTCCTTCCTGCTCTGGAACAGCGTCCCCGACGGCGCGCTGAACGACGCCGCCGACAACGGCGAGCTCGAGAGCAAGGCTCAGATCCTCGCGCAAACGCAACGGATGCTGAACGACACGCGCGCGCAAGCGATGTTCACGGCGTTCGGTCGCGCGTATCTAGCCGTTGCCGCGGGCTCCCACTGGCTCACCGGTGCCGACCACGACAGCACCGCTTTCCCGAAATTCACGCCTGCCGCCGTCGCGCCGCTGCTCGGCGAAGTCGATGCGTTCTTCCAAGACGTGACGTTCAACGGCGGTTCGTTCAGAGACCTCTTCCTCAGCGACGTGGGCTTCGTGAACCGCGACACCGCCGCCCTCTACGGTCTCGACCCGGCGCAATTCGGTAGCGACTTCACCCGCGTCCAGCTCGATGCCAATCAGCGGCCCGGCGTGCTCACCCGTGCCGGCTTCTTGAGCACGTTTTCGCACTACACGAGCAGCGCGCCCGTGCTGCGCGGCGCGTTCATCTCGATCCGAGTGCTCGGGCTCGATCCGGGCCCGCCCCCGCCCCCCCCGTCACAGCTTCCGCCTCCGTCCGACGCGTACACTACCGAGCGCGACCTCGTCGCGGCGCTGACCGCGCCGGCTCAGTGTGCCGGCTGTCACGCGTACCTCGACCCACCCGGTTTCGTGCTCGAGCATTACGACGCCGTCGGCAGTTGGCAGGACATGGACCCGCGTGGCGGCGCGATCGACGGAACGGCCGACGTTCTTCTGAGTGGCGACCCACCAACGCCAACCACGATCTCGTCGCCACTCGAGCTCATGACGGCGCTCGCCGGGAGCGAGAGCGCGCAGCGTCATTTCGCCGAGCAGCTGGTCGCCTACGCGTCGGGACGCGCGCCGAACGCGATGGACGCTTGCACCGTCGACAAGCTGGCCCAAAACGTCAAAACCGACGGCTACGCCGTCCGCGACCTCTTTGCCGACTACACCCAAGCAGATTCGTTCCGGCTGCGCAGCGTCGGAGAAGCACCATGAACCGGAGACTCTTCTTGCGTGGCCTCGGCGGAGCCTGCGTGGCCGCGCCGTTCTTGAGCTCGCTCGGCGGCCGCGCGGTGAGGGCGGAGTCCGTGGCGCCGCCGCGGCGGCTGATCGTGATGTTCACGCATTACGGCTGCATCACGACCCGCTGGTTTCCCGGCAAATCGCACGGTCCGCTCACGCCGGACGATCTGCTGCCGACGACGCTGAACCACCTGACGCCCTTCATCGACAAGCTCCTGATGCCTCGCGGCATTCGCGCCATGAACGAGTGGACCTTCGACATGGTGCGCGGGCAGGGCAACGATCAGCACACGCAGGTCGTCGGTTCGTACTTCACCTGCCAACCCGTGAGTCCGAACAGCAGCGACCCGTTCAGCTTCGATTCCGCGACGAAATTCAACGCCATGCCGGTCGGGCCCTCGCTCGACCACGTCATTACCCAGCAATTGCGTCCCGGGAGCACTCCGCTGTTCATGCGGTTAGCGAATCGGAACGACACCCCGCAGTCGGCGATTTCCTACTCCGCAGGCGCCACGCTCTTCCCGGGCCTCGGCTCGCCGTCGCAGATCTTTGCGAGCCTCACGGGTCTTTTTCAGGCAGGTCCGATGTCGCCGGACACGTACCAGACCTTTCGCGGCAAAAGCGCGATCGACATCTTCAGAGACGATCTCGACACGCTCGAGCGTTACGACATGAGCCAGTCGGACAAGAACAAGCTCGAGGCATGGAAGGCGCTGCTCGACCAAACCACGACCATGATGCGTTCCGCGCAATGCAACGCGGAGATGGCAACTGCCCTCGGCCTCACGCAAGCGAACGTCAACGCGGCGAGCACGAGCGGCCTCGGCGGCGACATCCTCACCACCAAGGTCGCAGGCGACATGGACGGCGCGGACGTCTATTCGAATCTTGCCGTGCTCGCGGCCGTCTGCGACGCGAGCCCCGTGATCGTGCTCAAATATCCAGGGTCGTACGTCTACGAGGGACTCGGCGTCAGGACCGAGAGTGCGAGCCTGGCGCACCGCTTGGACAACGCAGGGCTGTCGGGCACGTGCGTGCCGCGTGCGCTCGACATGATCCTCACGATCGACGACTACTACGCGCAGAAGTTCGCGTACCTCGTGAAGCAGCTCGACGCCATCGACGAGGGGGACGGCACCGTGCTCGACAACACCGCCGCGGTCTGGTTCCAAGAAGTGTCCGACGGCCTTGCCTGCAATCTGAACAACATTCCCATCATCCAGGCCGGAAGTTGCGGCGGCTATTTCAAAACCGGCTGGGCCGTCAACGTGGAGGACGCCTCCCCGACCCTCTCGCAAGGCAACAGTGAAATCTTCTGCTCCCCGGACGGCTCCGACATGGTCGACGGCATCCATCAGGCCAGCGGCACCGACCCGAAATACGCCAACGCTCCCATCAACAAGTACTACTGCAACCTCATGAACGCACTCGGCGTCAAAGCCGGGCCCGACGGCTTCGCCGCGGCGAACGGCACGGCCGAGGTCACCAAATTCGGCATGTACGACAAGACGGAAGACTTCATCGGCGGGGGCTCGATCTCGCCGATAATTCACGATCCGGGGGAGTACGTGGCGCTGAAGGCGACGTAAGCGGCGCCGCGTCCGTATGCCGCCGGCGCAGCTCGGCCAAAGCGCGTCGACTTGCGCGTACGCGCGCTGGTTTACGCGCGGTCGCTTACCGGCCCGCACTTGCATCGGCGTGACGGGCTCGCGGGCGACGCGGACGTCGAGATCGATCTACTCGCGGTCAAGCGCTGAGTGGTCAGTTGGCCGCGGCGCGCGCGCCGTACGCGAGGCGCAGGAGCTCGACCGCGACGTGGGGCCGATAATGCGATGATTCGTAGAAATTGCGCGGATTGTCGGTGAACGCGTTCTTTCCCGAGAAATCGAAGACGTTTCCCTTGCCGAACAAACGCTCGAGCTCGGCGCGATCGGAGGCGGCCAGTCGCGCCTGACCGTAGAGCGGGCTCACGATGACGCGCACGCGCGTCCCATGCTTGCGAAAGATGCGCGCCGTTTCCTCGAGCTCCGCCAGCTGCGGCGGGCCCAGCATCGGGAGCGAGTCGCTCGGGTGCCGCTCGGTGAACTCAGCGCGGTGGTGCTCGTAGTAGCGGTCTTCCCCCGCGTGGAGCTCGTCTTCGTAGCCTTGGAACACGAGGTCGTTGGTGTCGCGCTGCTGCCGCTGCCAATTCGCCGTGAACGCATCGAGCATGTAGGGACGCAGCGTGCCGAACAGCCGAAAATCGAGGTATTTGAGGAAGAACAAGTTATGATAAAACGACGCCGCTTGCACGGCCTGGAACACGAACGCGGGCTCCCCGCTCAAGCGCGGGTGCTTCATGAACAGGTGCGAGTAGCTGTTCGTCGTCTGCTCGAACCCGTGGTTATCGAAGACGAACAGCACGTCCCGGAGCTCCATGCCCTCGGCGTCGAGGAACAGCGCTTTGCGCCAGACGCCGTACACTGACTCGAGCCACGCGTCGAAGTGGAAGGGCCGCGCGTCGTCCGGCAAATAGCGCCGCCACTCGTCGCAGTGAAAGGCAAGTGAACGCGAGCTACCGAAAATGAAGGAGTTCGGGCGCGTGCTCTTTAGCCGTAAAAATTCCTCGGTCGAGACGAAGTCACGGTCCTTCGTCACCGGATCGTGCGGCTCGTAGAAGCTCTCGTGGTGACGCAACGTCTTGAACGGATCGAAGACCAAGTAGAGCAGGAACACGAACACGAGCGGCGTCGCGAGGAGCGCGATGCGCCCGAGCAGTCGCGTGAGCGGTCGCAAGGACGTCATCAGAATTGGAAGTAAATGAAGCGCGTCTTGCTGTGAAGTGAGCTCGCCATCAGGCTCCCGTAGCAGAGCAGCAGGTAAGTCGCATAGCGGAGTTGCGGCGAGCGGCGGGCGAGGCGCTCGAAGAGGTCGCCGCCGCGTTCGCTGAAGTCGAGCGCGAGCGCGGCCGCGAGCGCGACGAACGGCAGCGTGAGCTCGGCGCGGTCGAGCCCGTCGAGCCCGTGGTCGAACCCGGAGAAGAGGTGGCCGACGATGTAAAACGCGTCGCTCATCGTGCGCGCGCGAAAGAAGATCCAGCCGAAAGCCACGAGCGCGAACGTGCCGAGCACGGAGAGCGCGCGCGGCACGTGGAGCCGTGCGCGCGTGCTGCGTGTCGCGTCTCCGACGATCAGGAACGTGCCGTGGAGTGCGCCCCAGATCACGTACGTGAAGCTTGCTCCGTGCCAGAGTCCGGACAAGAGGAACACGATTGCGACGTTCCGATAGCGCTCGAGCCGCCCGCAGCGGTTGCCACCGAGCGGCACGTACACGTAGTCACGAAACCAGGTCGAGAGCGAAATGTGCCAGCGGCGCCAAAACTCCGCCGTCGACGCCGAAAGGTACGGCGTGTCGAAGTTCTTCATCAAGGTGATGCCCATCACCTGGGCCGCGCCGAGCGCGATGTCGGAATACCCGGCGAAGTCGTAGTAAATCTCGAACGAAAAGAAGAGCGTCGCCAACAGCAAGAGCGGCCCATGATGCTCGGTCGGCGCGCCGTACACGCGATCCACGACGACCGCGAGCGTGTCGGCGATGGCAACCTTCTTGAACATGCCGAGCGCCATGCGCTTGAGCCCCGCGACGACGCGGTCGTAATCGAAGCGGTGGTGTTCGCGAAACTGATGCAGCAGGTTCTGCGGCCGCTCGATGGGCCCGGCGACGAGCTGTGGGTAGAACATGACGTAGAGGGCGTAGATGCCAAGGTGTCGCTCCGCCGCTTGCCGTCCGCGGTACACCTCAATCGTGTAACTCATCGCCTGGAACGTATGGAAGGAGAGGCCAATCGGCAGCACGATGCCGAGCGCCGGCAAGGGGTTTTCGTGGTGCAGCGCTGCCGCGACGATGCCCAGGTTTTCCCGCGCAAAGCCGTAATATTTGAAGACCGCGAGCGCGCCGACGTTCGCGATCAGGCTCGCGAGCAGCACGAGCTTTCGTCGCGCGCCGGTCGTCGCCTCGATGCCGATTCCCGCGGCGTAATCGACCGCAATCGTGCAGAGTAAAATCAGGATATAGGCGGGGACGAACGCCATGTAGAAGATCGAGCTTGCGACCAGCAAGAGCAACCAGCGGAAGCGCTCGGGCAAGACGAAGTACGCCGTCGTGACGACCGGAAAGAATACGAGGAAGGCGACCGAGTTAAAGAGCACGTCGCACCCCCGCCGTCGCCGCGCGAGCGCCTGTGCCGACTGCCACGCGCGCGCCGCCCATCGCGCCACCGTACGCAGCACGCGCCGAACGAAAGAGCAAGAGTCGGGCCAAGCTGGCGGGCTTAATTGGCACGGGCCGCCCCCGAGATCCACCGCGATGTTCGGGGCGTCTCTGCTCGGCGAGCGGTGAGCGGGAGCTGCGGAGGGTCGTCGCCTGCCGAACGCGAGCTGTCGGAGATTTCGCGACGGGCGGCGTCAATTTGCGCCGCCGCTCGTCCCGTCAAGAGCTGTCACGGGCTCGGGCGTGTTCCGGCCGCTAACAAGACGCTGACGGTGTTCGAGCCGGTATCGGCGATCACGAGATCGGCAGCGCCGTCACCGTTCAAGTCTCCCACGGCCGAGACCTCTGGATACACGCTAACGCCGTAGTCCACGCCGGGTCCGAACGTGCTGCCGGTGCCTGCGAACACGCTCACCGATTGGCTGTAACTGTTCACGGTGACGAGATCCAGGTCGCCATCGCCGTCCAAATCGGAGAGGGACGCATACATCGGGACGCGCGGCGTTTCGTAAGCGACGCGCGCGCCGAATTCGCCAGTGCCCGTGCCGAGCAGCACGCCGACTTCGGACGCAGCAGAGTCGCACGTGAGCAGGTCGAGGACGTGGTCGCCGTTCACGTCGACGAACGTCACGAACAGTGGGAATGAGCCCGTTGCATAGTCTGCGCCTTCCACGAACGCGCCGTCGCCGGTTCCGAACAAGACGCTCACGGTGCTCAAGTAAGCGTTCACCCTCGCAAGGTCGACCGCGCCGTCACCATTCACGTCGGCGAGCGCCACCGAGGAACCGCCGAAGCCCGAAGAAAAGCCGTGCGGCTCACCGAACGTCCCGTCGCCGTTTCCGAGCAGCACGCTGACGGCACCCTGCGCGCCCGGCGCGGTAACGACGTCGAGCTTGCCGTCGTCGTTCACGTCCACGAGCACGACGCGGAACGTATTGTCCCCCGCTGGGTAATCGCGTTCGTCCGGGAAGGTCCCGTCGCCGGCACCCAGCCGAACCCTCACGCTGCTCCCGTCGAGGTCCACGGCGACCAAATCGGGCTTGCCGTCCGCGTTCACGTCGCCGAGCGCCGCCCAATTGACGTCGGGCCCCGCCGCGTAACTAGCGCTCGTTTGCAGGCTTCCGTCGCCGCTGCCGAGCAGGACGCTGACGGTGCCGTCCGCGCCGTTCGCCGTCACGGCGTCGAGCTTGCCGTCCCCATTCACGTCGCCCAACTCGACCGAGCGTGGACTATTGCCCGTCAGGTAGTCGACGCGAGCACCGAACGTGCCCGCGCCGACAGGAACGCCGCCCTCAGGATTGGTCGCCGGAGCTCCGCCCGAGCTCGCGGTGCGCCCGAGCTTCAGCCCGATGACGTTGTCCGTCGCATCGCAACCGAACACGCTCGCAGGCAGCAGGACGAAGCAGCCGAGCAGCGAGCTAAAATGCCGACTTCCCCTCATGCCGGCGCATCCGCGGGCAGGGTGCCGTGTGGCTCGCTGTGGGCGCATGTCGCGAGTGCGCGCTGAAGGTTGCTAGTCACAGGCTATCTGAATGCATGCCATGCCCGGCTTGACGCACGTGCCGCAGCTCGCGTTGCAGCACGACATGCCAGGACCGCAGGTCGTTGGCCCGCAGGCCTGACCGCCGTCGGGGACGCAGGCGCAGACCGAGGGCGAGGAATCGAAGTGGGAGCCGCGGACGCAGAGCTCGGTTTCGATGCATGCGCAGACGCCGCCGCAATCGGCGCCTCCCTTCGTCGGATTGCAGTCGTCGCTCGGATCATCCACGCAGCGCCCGGCGCCCGGACAGGCGATGCCCGCAATTCCACCGCAGAAGACGGACGTGCCGCCGTCATCGCCTGCCGGAGGTCCCGCACTACAGGCAGCGGCCAGGAACGACAAGAGAACCAATGCTGAAACGTGCTTCATCGAAGCCTCCTTGACGAATGCGCGTCCGCACCATTGCGGTAACGCGCAAGCAGTGTAGCGCCGGACCGAGGAGCGCCCAGTGAGTGCGCGTTGCGCTACTCGCGTCCGAGCGGATTCCAGGTCGCGCGTTCGTGAGCGTCACGCCAAGCCGACCCACACTTCGACGCGGCGGAGGAAGGGGAGGGCTGAAGGTGCGTCGTAGCCGGCGAAGGTCGGCTCGCCCTTCGGTTGCAGACCTGCCGCCTCGAGACGCTCGACGAGCTCGCGCTCTTTGCCTTCGATGTGCTCGGCGGAATAGGTGCCGCGGAAACGGAGGACGGCGAAATTCTCGATCGGCAAGCGGCGGAGCACGACGCGCGGATCCTTCGGCTCTGGTAGCAGCGCGAGCTCGCGCTCTCGCGGCATCAGAAAGCGCATGACGTAACCGCGCTCGGAGGCGGCGAGCGTCACCGGTGTCGTCATCGCAATATGCTCGCTCGGGGGCGCTCCGTCCGCGCCATTGCGCGCGGCGCTCAGCGCGTCGTTCTCCGTCGCGTCCGTTGCGATATTTTCTCCGAAGATGTAACTGGCGAGCCGTCTAAACCCCTCCTCCCTCGCCTCGTCGAAGGAGGTCGTGCCGATGACGGTCTCGGCGACCACCCGCGGGGCATAGCGCCTGATCTCGATTCCGTTCACACGGTCCACGAGCTCGTACGGAGGCTGCGGCGTCAGGAAGCGATCGAATTGCGACTTCGCAAACATGACGGTCCCGCCACACGCGAGCGCTGCCGCTACGAATGGGTGGCGACGCAATGTCCGCGGCCCCGCGCCCACGAGGCCGGCGACACCGAAAGCCATGGCGGAAAGCGCCAGGAAGGGCGGCGCATAGCTGCTCATTTCCGAAACCTCGCGAGATAGGGCTATTTTCGTTGGCATGCTCGTGACCAAGCAATCGGCGTGCCCGTCCGCTTGTACGCTCGCGTCCGAGCACCAAGCCGAAGCTCTACGGCGTTGCTGCTCTGCGGAAAGAGCCCGGCAGAGTGCGAAGAAAGGTGAGCGGGCGTGTCGATCTCCGGGGGCGCCCATCGTCGTCCGAGTGGTAGACGGTTTTCACCACGCTGACGGGCGAGGCCCGCAGGAAAAAGGACGCAGTCATGTCGAAGCTTCGCGTTGCTGCCTTTTCGATCTCGATTGACGGCTTCGGAGCCGGCCCCGAACAAACCTTGACGAACCCGATGGGCGTCGGCGGCATGGCGCTTCACGACTGGGTCTTGGGCACGAAGACATTCCGGCAAATGCACGGCGACTTCGCCGAGCGGCTCAGCGGCGGCGAACCGCCACGCGAAGACGTCGACGATCGCTTTGCGGCGCGCAGCTTCGAGAACCTCGGCGCCTGGATCCTCGGACGCAACATGTTCGGCCCCATCCGCGGTCCCTGGCCCGACCACGAATGGAAAGGCTGGTGGGGCGAAACCCCGCCCTACCACGTCCCGGTCTTCGTCCTCACGCATCACGCCCGTCCGCCCCTCGCCATGGCGGGCGGCACCACCTTCCACTTCGTCACGGACGGTATCCACGCCGCGCTCAGCCGTGCGAAGGCGGCAGCTCAGGGCAAAGACGTTCGCCTCGGCGGCGGCGCCGCCACCATTCGCGAGTACCTGAGCGAACGGCTGATCGACGAGCTGCACCTCGCCGTTTCGCCCGTGGTTCTCGGCCGAGGCGAGAACCTCTTCGGCGGCATCGATACGGCGAGTCTCGGCTATCGCTGCACGGAGCGTGCGTTTTCGGAACGCGCGATGCACGTCGTATTGACGAGGTAGGCGCCGAGCACCTCGACCGGCATCGAGGCTGCCGAGCACGCGCGAAGCGAATGGGGCTCGCCGAGCTCATGCTGTCGTCCGCGCCGGGAAACGTAACGCCCCGAGCCGCGGAAAAGGCCTAGAAGCTGTAATGATCTTGAAGTACTTCTACCCGCCTGCCCTCACGTTCTGCGCTCGTGTTCGGCCGTACTCCGGCGCGCGGCTCTTGCTGGGCTGGCTGCCTGGGCGTGTGGCTCTTGGCGATCGCTTGTGCCCGGATGCCCGCAAAAGCCGCCGCGCCCGCGGCGCCACCGACCGAGCCTCGCGCCAGCGCACGCGCTGACGCCGGTCATACCGGAGCCATGAAACGCCGCAGCATGACGGTGCTCGTGAGCGCCGAGCCATCGAGCGCGTATTGCAACGGCGAGCAAATGGATAGCGACGGCTATCGCAAGACCTTGACGCGCGAGAAGCCAATCCACCTTCCAGCCGAGGGCGCGAGCGACACCGAAATCGTTCGGGCGGTCGTCGACGCCGCGACGGAAGGCATGTGTCAAACCGTCATGCGCCAGTTGAGCTACCGCATCGACGCCGGAACGTTACACATCCCGCCCTTCGACGGCTGGGCGGGCGTTTCGATCACGATGTGCAGCTGCCAGCCCGAGGTGGAAGTAAACTTCGCGCGCATCCCGGGCATCACGCGCGTCGTGTGGGACGGGAAGTAACTCGCCAGGTTTACGGCGCGTCTCTCGCAGACTTGGAATTCGAGAGGCGCCGGCGCCATCTTGAGCTAGGCTTTCTTTCGTCGACCGGCCGTGTGACGACGACGGTTTCGTCAACGCGCAGCGAGCGCGGCAGGAAAAGCTCGCGTACCTGCGCTCGGCGACACAGTCCTTCGACCCCTCGAACGTCATCAACGTCATCGCGCAGATGGAGCGCGCTCGGCTCGATCCGAGCTTTCGCCGCCCAGGGCTCGTGCCGGTCACGGCCTGGGACGCCGACCTCGCGTTCGTCGAGAGCCTCGACGACACGCGCGACTTCAGCGCGCTTTACCAACTTCACGTCCTCTTCGACTACGCAGGTTCGCCGCATGTGGTTTGGTCGGGTGATTGTGCGGGCGCTCCCGGCGCCATCACCTTCTGCAACCAGGTCTCGAGCGCAAGGGGCTTTATTGCGGACCTGGCAGCGACCCCACGTCGTGGGCGTGCCAGGCACAGAGCGCGGACGGCTCGAGCTGTCAGTACGACAACACCTGTGCGTCGAACCAATGCCTCACGAGTGACGGCGCCGATGCGAGCTTCGACCATCCAGGCTCTTGCGCCACGCGCTTGCCCGCCGGACAGACGTGTGCCGACTACTATTCCGGCGCCGCCGACCGTATGCGACGCCGCGAGCTACTGCCAATCTCACGACATGGGGGGCACCTGCATGCCCAAACTCCCTGCCGGCAGCACGTGCAACGGTCCCACGATGTGCCTGAGCAACGACCGTGACGACACGAACGTCTGCTCGAGCCAGGCCTCGGACGAGAAAACGGCGCTGCTCGGATTCCGTCTGCGGCTTTAACCGTCCCCGTGAGTAGCGGAGTCATGGAAAAAAAGCGCCCGCCGACCTGAGGGAGTCGAGCGGGCGCTTGCCGCGCACCACGTGGAGTGGCCGCAGCGTGCGGGTTACGCACTCAATGCGAATCGGCGGAGGCCAATCCGCATCCAGTGAGTCGGGTTGGTGAGGTTTTGATACCCTGTGCAACACGCCGCTCCGGAGTTTATTTCCGGACGCGCCATGGCCGGCGTCGATTTTTTTGTGGTCGCGGGGCCGCGACAAAAAGGTGCGGGAACGAGCGGGGCGACCTTCCGTCGTGAGCTCCAGGCGGCGGCCGGCGCGATTTTCACGACCCCGCTAATCGCCGACGGACGAGCAGCACGCAGGCCGCGAGGAGCCATGCTGTTTTCGCGAGTCCGCCGTCGCCGCCGCGGCCTCCCTCGCGACAACCGCAAGAGCCGTTATCCGCGGGTGTCGTGTCCCCTGCCGCGCCGCTTGCCGAGCCCGCAACCGAAAGCGCGCCCCCCGATCCGAGAGCGCTGCGCCCCGCAAGTCCGCCGGCGCCGCCGCTGGCACCGGTCGCGCTGCCGCCGCTGCCTGCCGCCAAGCTTCCGCCGCTCGCTCCGCTGCCGCCACTGGCGCTCGTGGTACCCGCGCTCGCCGAGCGCCCTCCGGTGTCACCGCCTCGTCCACCATCGACTGCGAGGTGCCCGCCGTCCGACCCCGCGCTGCCTTGCCGACCGCCCATGCCCTGCGGGTCGCGACCCGCGCCGCCACCAGCGTGACCAGCGATGCCGCCGGCGCCGGCGCCCATGCCGCCGGCCGCGCCACCCATTCCGCTCGCGCCGCCGGTGCCCCCGGTGTTGGGCCCGCCGAACTTCCACCAGTTGAACTTGAAGAGGTCGCCGCTACCGCCGACGAACTTCAGAAAGAGGTCGTGCTTGCCGCTGCCGCCGCTGACCGTGCACGTTTTGGTAGTCCAGGCAGACGCGCCTGACACATCGCACGTGCCGAGCAGTGTGCCGGACTGGCTATCGAGATGCAGCTCGATTTTGGCGTTGCTGCCGGCGGACGACACACGCGCGTCGAAGGACGTGACGCCGTCGAGGAAGTCGACGTCCTTGACCTTGATGTAGTCGCCGTTGCTGATCGAGCTCACGTTCATTCCGCCGCCGGTGTCGCTGCACACCTCGGTCTTGAGTCCGGCAGAGAACGCGATGGTCTCTGCCTCGACCTGCTGGAACGGGTTCACGTTGGCGAGGCTGGGCGGACCCTGCGTGCTCATCGTGAGCTTCGGAATGCTGCCGTCGGCGCCGTAGGTGAACTCTTCGACGCACACTGAGCGCTTGAAGTCGCTGCCGCCCGGGAGCGCGGAATTGTGATAAAAGAAGTAGGAGTGACCCTTGTAGTCGATGACGCCAGGGTGGTTCGTATACGTTGACCCCGAGCCCATGATGTCTCCACGCGTCGTCCAGGGTCCGGTCGGGCTATTGCTGGTCGCGTAGCTGAGCTTTTCGGTGCCGCCGCTCGCAGCGTAGACCATGTAATAGGTGGACTGGCGCTTGTAGAACCACGGCCCTTCGACGAAGCCACTCAGGGACACGTTGGTGACGCTGCCCGAGTAGCTGATCATGTCGGAGTTGAGCTTCACGTACCGCAGGGTGGCGTTGCCCCAGTACATGTACGCTTGGCCGTCATCGTCGATGAACACGGTCGGATCGATGTTACCCGAGCCGCTCGCGGCGAGCGCCTTGCCGAGCGGGTCCATGAACGGCCCAACGGGCGTGTCCGCCACGCCGACGCCGATCTTCGCGCCTGTGTTGTTGTTCAAAGGGACGAATAGATAATATTTGCCGTTGCGGGAAATGCCTTGTGGAGCCCAGGCGTTGTCCGTGCCCCACTTGAACGTCTTGTAACCGCCGGGGGAGCCGTGATCCGTCCAATTGACCATGTCGACGGTGGAGTAAAGCCTCCAATCGTTCATGGTGTAAAAATTGCTCACGGTCATGTCCTCGTCATGCGAGGTGTACAGATACAACGTGTCTCCGTACACGACCGGCGCAGGATCAGCCGTGTAGCTCGTCTGGACGATCGGGTTGTCTGCCCGGCAAGGCGATGGCGAAAAAGTGACGCATCCGAGCGACAGTCCCGCGAGGGCCGTCTTCAGCCTCAGCCATGTGGCTTTGGGTGGGCGCGCCTCGGAGCGCACGGGGAGCGGGGTCTTCTCGCTAAAGGAGCACGTCTGCATAGGTTCTCGCCTGCTCTTGACCCGCAAAGCAAAAACGCAGCGGACAGTGCCTGCCGCTGAATCGCTAGGGCCACTGTAGACGAGAGTAGGTTTTACGCACAGGCGAGACAAGCGGCATCTGTGCGCGCGCGTGCGCAAAAAAAGCCAGATGGATCCGCGCCCGACTTGCCACTGCTTTTTTGGCGAAGCCTGTCCGCGCGTTCGTGTTCCACATCAGTCGTTCGGGGCAAGTGCGGCGGCGTTGCATCAATTCTGCACAATGACGGCCCCGCTGTTCTCCAGGCCAGGTAACGCGAAGCAGGCTGAACGAAACAGCGGCGAGCTTGCCTGGCAGCAAAATCGACCTGATCGCTCCCACCGTATCGGGCAAGCTCACGGGTGAAGAGCGGGGTCGCCGTCGGCGCGGCGCCGGTTGCCCGAAAGGGAACCAGCGCATCGCCGGCCAACTTCGACACGACGCTACGAAGTGGGATCGTCGTCGGAACGTCACCGCTGACGCTCGACATCGATATTCCGGTAACAACCGTGGGCGCTCGGCTCCGTGCGCGTGACGTGAGTCGCATCGCACGCCGCGTGTCAGGCCGCGTAACCAGATGGCGGTGAATGAGGGGAGGGGTGGTTGGCGCTGAACCCCTGAAATGTTCCCCCCGTGTGCCGTACATGATCCAGGGCAACCTTGTACATTGGGGAGCGAGCGGATCTCGAAACGCCATGAGGCTTTACACATTTGACGGTTCTCCCACGAGCAGGGTCGTCTTGCTGTTCTGCGCCGAGGAAGGCGTCGCATTCGAAAAAGTCGACGTCGACCTTCTCGCCGGTGCCCACCTGTCGGAGAAGTTCAAGCAGATCAATCCGTGCTCCTTCGTTCCAGTGCTGGAGGACGGGGACCTGAGGTTGACCGAAAGCTCGGCCATCCTGAAATACCTTGCGGACAAGTACGAATCGAAGACGTACCCCCGCGACCTCAAGCGCCGCGCCAAGATTCACGAAGCCATGGATTGGCTCAATACCAGTCTTTACCGAGTGATGGGGTATAGCTTCATCTACCCGCAGCTCTACGCGCATCACCGCCATGAACCCGAGGAAGCCAACCGCGCGACCATCGCGTGGGGACGCGAGCGCACGCGGCAATACCTGGAGCTCCTCGACCAGCACTGGCTCGGTAACCGGCCGTTTCTCTGCGGCGACGAGCTCACGCTCGCTGATTTCTTCGGCGCACCCATCGTGGGGCAGCTCGACTTGGTTCAGGCCGGTCTTGCGCCGCTGCCGAACGTCGCACGTTGGATGAGCAACATGCGCGAGCTCAAGACGTGGAACGCCGTGCACGCCATGCACGACGGTTACGCGGCCTCGCTGCGAGACGGACAGTTCGTGCCGCTGTGGGACGAGCGGTCGGGCCACGAGGCACGGTGACGCGAGGCTCCGCACCGAAGCGCTCATCCGCGGAGCTCCCCTCGGCTCTCACGTGGCAGAGCATGGGCGAGTGTGAGCACTTCACACTCGCTCGCCACGTCTCTCGCGACATCTTGCGCGTCACCCGCGTCAGTGACGCCTATCCCGACGTTCGAGCGTTGGGCCAGGCGCACGACTGGCTCCTGAAGAAGTTCGAGGGCCTCGAGCGCCCCAGGCTGGTTTTGGTGTGGGACGGCCGGCGCGGCAAGCTCAGAAACGATCCCGAGTTCGAGCAAGCCATGGGCCGCTATCTTCCACTCCTCACGGCCGATTGGCGGGAATTCATCAGTCTCAACAACACCCCCGTCGTGAAGGTCCAGTTCTTCCGCTGGAACCAAGAGCGCATCAGCTCGCCCATCCGCGCTTTCAACGACGAACGAGAAGCCTTCGAGTACGCGCTCGACGTGACCGCCGGCCGCGCGCCGGCGCGGCCCACGCGCTGACAACCCTCGGTTCGGGGCCTCGCGGCGCGTCCGGTTTTCTGATGCGCGACCGAAGCATCCGGCGCGACCGTACGGTGTCTAGCCGCTCGAGGCGGCGCCGCCGGCACCCGTCGCTCCGGCTTGGCCGGCTTCGCCGTTCGCGCCAGGCGCGACGCAGCCGGTGTCGCCAGTGCAGACGCAGGTTGCGCCGACGCACGTGAAGCCGTCAGTGCACACGTTGTCACAGCTGCCACAGTGTTCGGGCGTCGTCATCGGCACGCAGCCCGCGCCGCAGTCGACCTGATCCTTCGGGCAGCCCGGAGCGCCCGAGGCACCGACCGCGCCGCCCTGCGGGCTTCCGCCCTTACCTTTGCCGGCGATGCCGCCCACTCCGCTCATTCCGCTCGCGCCGACACCGCCGGCGCCCATCCCGCGCCCGCCGTCACCAGAGGGTCCGCCGTTGCCGGGGCGTCCGGCGCTCATCGCAGGCTCGCCTGGGCCAGAGCGTCCGCCGTTGTCGTGCACGGCCGTGCCCGCGCCGCCGCTGAGCTTGCCGCCGCTGCCGCCACTCGTGCCCGTCGTGGTGCCGCCGGTGCCCCCCTTGCCCGTCGTAGACGTCGATGTGCCTCCGGTGTTGCGCGTCGTCGTTCCCTGCGCTCCCGTACCGCCCACGCTGCCGCCGGTGCCGCCCCTCGCGCCGGTGCCGCCGGTGCCGCCGGTGTCGGGCTGACCGTCGAAGTCGAACCGATCGAAGTCTTTCGTGCACGAGCCTGCGACGACGAGCAATAGCCCGAGCGTCACCACATTTCGCGAAGTGATCATTGGAAACTCCCGCTGAAGGCGACGCGACCAAGCCCGAGCTCGAGCTTCGCCTGTGCCGGTTTTTTGCGGCGCGCCGCGTGGTTATCGCCGTGCGTCGCGTCACGCGCGCCGCCGAGCGCGAACAACGTGATAGCCGCTCCGAGCCCCACCGCGCCCACGACCAGTCCGACGTTGGCCACGGTCTGGAACGTCTTTCCGGTGTTCTTGTCGTTCTCGAGGCTCGGATCACAGTGGTTGTCGGGACAATCGCCTGCGAGATGTTTGAACTTGGACGCGCTCAGCGCTCCAAAAACTGCGAAGGTGCTGAGCCCGACCACTCCGACGCCGCCCGCCACCCAAGCCAGCGTTCTTGTGGTGTTCAGAGGTTGCTTCGAGTCGGGCTCTGGCTGTTTCTTGGGCGGCGGTGGCGGCGCCTCGCCTTCGTCCTCGGGGGCCTCGGCGAGCGCTGCGTCGGACTTGCCGCTCCAAGCGAACGAGAGCGTCACTGACGAGCTCTGCCCCGCTTTCACCATCGCGTTCTCGCTCTTCTCCACGCCGTCCGGAGTGATGGCGCTGACGACCAGCGGCCCAGGCTCGGCGCGAATCGGCTTGCCGAGCTCACGTGTCACGTCGCTGCCGTCGATGCTCACGCGCGTGCCGGGCGGAGCGTGCGAGAGCTCGATGCTGATGAAGCCGAGCACGCCGTCGATATCGCGAACCTCGTTCTTGATCTCGTCGAGCGTCGCGCGGCTGCCTTGACCGTTTGCCTCGGCGGCTTGGGCGACCTCCTGCGCTTGCTGATACGTGGCGCGCGCCTTCAAGAGCTCGCCGTTGTCGCGCTGGATGCGCGCCACCAGCATCAATGCCTTCGGATCGGGTACCTCGTCGTACGACTCTTGAAACGCCGCGGCCGCTTCCTCGAATTTGCCGCTTTTGTAGAGCTTTTCGCCGCGCTCGAAAGCGCGCTTCGCTTTCGACTTGGCGGCGACGGATGGCGACGCACCCTCTGCGTGCGCCGATGAAGAGACGGTAGTCGCCGCGCTCGTTAGTAGAATCGCGAGCAGCGCGCGCACCGCCACGCCGTGGGCGAAGGTGCGAAGGAACGCCATGGCCTCATGCTGCATCCAAAAGAGTCGCAACGGCGACTCCAAAATGCTGGCAGCGTCGTCGCCTTGGCGCGTCGGTGAGCCGTCCGAAAGAAATCACGCTCAGTTTCAGAAAACCAGCGAGCTCCTGCCATTTACCTTCGCGGCAGCCTGCGCGAGTCGAAATGACCCACCGACGCACCCAGTCATCGGAGCGTCAGAGTCCATCGATCATCGCACGCCCCGGCGTGTCGAGTGGGTCGTTCGCGCTCACGATGCGGTCGAAGCTGCGGCGGGCACGAGTCCCGCTGAAGGGCGAGCGGCAGGACGCGCAATGCCCACCGACGCGTAGATCTCCGCCTCGTCGAGGCTCTCGCGAGCGAGCAGCGCGGCAACGATAGCGTCGAGCTTGGCGCGGTTTTCGCGCAGCAGGCGGCGCGCCTCCGCGTAACAGTCGTCGGTAATTTTCCGCACTTCCTCGTCGACCATGTCGAGCAGGCCATCGGAAACACCGGCCATGCGGGGCTCTCCGTCCGAGGGCAACACCGAACGTCGGCCCACGCGCTCCGACATGCCCCAGCGCCCGACCATCGAGCGCGCGATGCGACTCACCGTTTCGAGATCGCTCTCCGAGCCCGTCGTCACGACGTTGAAGACCTCCTGCTCGGCAGCCATGCCGCCGAGCGCGCCGATGATGCGTCCGCGCAGGTAATTCGCGTCATAGCCATAACGATCCGACTCCGGCGTGGAGAGGGTCACTCCGAGTGCGCGCCCGCGCGGGACGATCGAAACCTTGCGCACGGGGTCGGCACCCGGCTGAATCATGCCGAGGAGCGCGTGCCCTGCTTCATGGTACGCGGTGCGGCGGCGCTCGGCCTCGGGGATCACGACATTGCGAGCCGTGCCGAGCTGCACCTTCTCGAGCGAGTCGAATAGCTCGCTTTGATGAACCGCGTCGTGCTGCCTGCGCGCGGCGAGCAGAGCGGCCTCGTTGACGAGGTTTGCGAGATCGGCGCCCGTCATGCCGGGCGTCGCCGACGCGAGCGCCTCGAGGTCGACGTCGCTCGCGAGCGGAACCTTGCGCGCGTGGACTTTGAGGATTTCGACGCGGCCCTTGTGATCCGGCGGATGCACCATGATTTGCCGGTCGAAGCGGCCGGGGCGCAAGAGCGCCGGATCGAGCACGTCCGGCCGATTCGTGGCGGCGAGCACGACGACACCTTCGCTACCCGAGAAGCCGTCCATCTCCGTCAGGATCTGATTGAGCGTTTGCTCGCGTTCGTCGTGACCTCCGACGGAGCGTGCCCCCCCGCGCGAGCGTCCGATGGTATCGATCTCGTCGATGAAGATGATGGCCGGAGCGACCTTGCGCGCCTCGGCAAAGAGCTCTCGCACGCGGCTCGCGCCCACGCCGACGATCATCTCGATGAACTCCGAGGCGCTCGCGCTGAAGAAGGGAACCTGTGCCTCACCGGCCGTCGCGCGCGCGAGCAGCGTCTTGCCCGTGCCCGGCGCGCCTGCCAGCAGCACGCCCTTGGGCGCGCGCGCTCCGAGACGGCGATACTTGTCGGGACTCTTCAAAAAATCGACGATCTCGTTGATCTCTGCTTCCACCTCGTCGATGCCCGCGACGTCCTCGAACGTGACGCGGACCGTATCGGGATCCACGCGGTTCTGCCTTTTGCCGAGCAGACCACCACCGAGCGCGCTTTGCTGGCGCCTGAACATCCAGGTCCAGAAGGCGACCAGCAAGAGGATCGGCGCGAGCGACACGAGCAGATTCATCAAGAAGCCGCGCTGCTGAACGACGGGCGTCGCACGCACCGTGGCCCCGCTCGCCGCGAGCTCGGCCAAGAGATCGTCTTTGGCGAAGGTCGGCCTCTCGGTGGTGAACTGCCGATACGTGCCAGGCTTGTCGCTCGGCAGCGGCGCCGGCTTCTTCAGCTGCCCCTCGATCGAATCACCGCGCGCGAACACCTCCGTCACGTTCTTGGCCGTGACCTGGCGCTGGAATTCGGTGTAAGCGACGACCTGCGGCCCGGAGAGCCGATCCTGCACCTGCAAGGCGCCGAACAGCACCAGGTATGCCAAGAGCCATACCCCGACCCTTTGCCACGGCGGCTTCGGCTTCGGCGCCTGACCTTGCGGCAGCCCCTCCGTCCGCCAGGGTCGTGGCGGCGGCGGCTTGTCGGGTGGCGGCGTTTCGCTGGCGGGGCGCTTGCGCACCGAGTCCGACGTTGTCTCCGCATCTTGTGATCTCATCGCTCGACTCCACTCGTCATCTTCGCTTCGTCGCCTGCTTCCGCGGAAAGACCGCGCGGCGCACGCAGGCTACCACCGGGCGCGCGCGGGTCGTCCGAGGCAAATGGGCGCCTGGACGAGCTCGCAGAGCCCTAGCCGTCGTCGCCGAACAGAATGGGTTTGTCGGCAGGCTTTTGGTCGTGCACCTTGGGACAGAGCTCGGACAGCCGGTCCGTGGCGAACTTCTCCAAGTTATTTCTTTCTTCGGGGAAGGCTTCGATGCGCTTCTTCAGGAACGTTTGGAGCTCGGCGAGATCGGCCTTCGTGCCCGCGCGACACAGGAAGTCGGCGACGCGCTCGGTCGCGTAGTACGCCTCGGGCCCGTCGCCGCGGTTCTGAGCGTCGTTCTTGAGCCAGCGCTCTAGCTTGGGGATGACCACCGGCGACCTGCGCCAGCCTGCGCTGAGCGAGTCAGCGAGATTGAGCAGCGCGGACACCGCCCGCGGGCTCGTATCGAGGAAGGCGGAGAGCTCCGCGGCGTCGATCCGACCGCCGAGGTATTCCGGGAGCTTGGACCAAGCGACGACGCCGCGGTAGCGATCGCTGAGCTGCACGAGCACGAGCAGGAGGAGCGGCCGTCTCGCAGGGTGGCTCTTCCACCAGGCGGGGATGCGCTCGAAGAGCGGGGCGGGATCGAGCGGAACCTCGTCGACTTCGAGCGAACCGCCGCTGCCGAAGCGCGGATAAGCCGCGAGCGCGGAGAGCGCGGCGCGTGACGCTTGCTCGTCTGCGTCGAACGCCCCAAGGAGCTCTAGCAACGCGGGCACTCCGCGACGCCTCATGACGTGCAGAGCGGCCGTCGCCGTGAGGCGCTCGTTCTTGCGGCGAACGAGCAGCTCGGCGAGCCTCTTGGGCCCGTCCGTGCCGTCGAACACATCGACGTAGAGGCTGCCGTTGCAGTAGCCGTAACCCGAAATCGTGCTGTGATCGCGGCTGAACGTGTAGGGGCAGATGACACTCCGCTCGGCGCGATCGCGTGAGTCGTCGTCGCGGGCGTCACTGTGCGAAAGCCAGGCGTCGAGTGGCGGCCCGGCAAAACCGAGCGTGTCGAAACCGCGCCGGAACGCGTCCGAAGCGCCCGCGGAGCGACGCTCGAAGAAGAGCTCGGCGATGCGCTCGCGAGCACCGGCGTCGAGCCCCGGTCCGGCTCGATTGAGCCAGCCGAGCCAAACCGGTCGGAGCTTCTGTGCGCGCTCGGCCGCGGCCACGTCCTTCTGCGAGGCGAACGCGTCGCGCACGTGCGAGCCCATCATCGCGAGCCATTCGTCGGCGTCCTTGCGCAGGGCGGGGTCGGTGAGGCGTGGGTAAAGCGCGAGGACGTTGCCGATGCGCACGAGCTCGACCTCGTTCGAGCTCAGCTTCGGCGCGTTCGGGCGCGGGCGATGATAGTGACTCTGGAACGTGAAGTACTCGCGCGCTTCGGAAAGTGGCACGCGCTCACCGCTCATCGCGGCGTAACGCTCCATGCGGTCGAGCTCGAGCGCGTCGAGCAGGGCCTCGACGACCTCGCCGTTCTTGATCAGGTTCGGGCGATCGGAAGACACCAAAATGGCGAGGATGCCGTTCGTGCGGTCGAGCGTGGGGTCCGGCGGCGATTGCGTCGGCGCGTACGCCCAGCGCACTCCCGCAAGGTTCGCCTTGGCGAAGGTGAATGCGTCTGGGTACTGCTCGTTCAAGTACTGGAGCTGCGTGACGGTGCGCTCGAGCGCTTCGACGAACACCGGGTGCAGGGAATGATCGAAGCTTGGCACGAGCGCCGAATCGAGCTCGAACACGAGCGCGTGACCGAGCATGCGTTTGAGCTCGCGCTCCGCGACGGCGATGCGCGGGTCGGCTAGGTCGATGCCGGGCGGCTGCGTGCCTTTGTCGGGGCCGGAAGCGATGACGACCGTGACCTGTTGACTGACGACGACGCCGCCGTCACGAGGCGCGGGCGAACAGGCGAGCACGCTCCCCACGACGAAGAGCCAGGACCCGCGTTTCAATGCTTTTCGTGCAGCGTCCACGCGATGGCTCCCGTCTCGAGGCTCAAGACCCAGAACTCCCCCGAGCCGGCACGATACGCCACGTGGCCCCCGCGCGAAATCGCGAGCTCACTCGCTCCGGCGTCGGCGCGCGCCTCGCGGTTTGCGGCGAGCGACGTGGTCCAGCGTCGCTCGCCGGATTCGAGATCGAGGGCCGTGAGCATGACGCTCGATTTCCAGCCGTAGGCCACCACGACGCAGGCCTCGCGCACGGCGGCGAGCGGCGGCGTCGTGAAGCTCGCACGCTCGGGAGCTTCGTTGGCGACGTTGGCCTGCCAGAGCCAGTGCCGGCCGGTGAGCACGCCGACGCTGGCGGTCCCGTTGGGCTCGGCACCAAGCACGACTTGCGCCGAGCCGTGTCGTGGCTGGAGCCCGCGCGTGACCACGAAGCCGGCCTTGTTCGGCAACCAGCGCGTGGCGCTTTCGCCAGCGACGAAGGCGAAGTTCGGTGCGTCGCCCTGCGAAGAATAGACGCCCGGACACCTCGCTCGCTCGAGCGATACGGGCGAGCCGGTCGTGATCGAATAGGCAGCAAAGCTGCCGTCCGCGCCGAGCAAGCCGAAGGCGGGCGCCTTCTCGCAAGCGCGCACGGCGGCTGTCGTGCGCGCGCGTTGCCACGAGCTCTCCCCGGTTGCGGCATCGAGCCCCCAAAGCTCCTCGGGCAACGCGACGACCAGCGTGTCGCCGAACGGGATTCGTAAAATGCGCTCCGCCCGGTCCGTCACGTCGAGCCTCCGGCGCCAGAGCTCGCGCCCGTTTGCCGGCTCGCGTGCGCTCAGCCAACGCGCGTTGCCGCCGCCATCGAGCGGCGTCACGAGCACCAAAAACGCGTCGCTCTTGTCTTCGCGTTCGAGCAGCACGAGCCCGGAAAGCGCGCGCAACCGTTCGCGCTCGACCGGCTCCGCCACTAGCGGGGGGTCCGCGACGACCGGCGTCGCCGTCGTTTGGGCGTTCGACGGCGGCGGGGCGACCGGTTTCGGCGCGGAAGCGCTAATTACGCTCACCGAGCCGAACGCCAGCGTCACGAGCAGCGCGGCGCCGCCGCCCAGGTACGCCATTCGGAGCCGAGGATCCGCCAGTCGTTCGATGCGCGCCTTCTGTTCGACTTCCAGCGTCGTGTGGCAGTAGCCGCACGTCCGCAGGCTCTCGCCCGGGACCAAGCCTGGCAGCGGCGCGCCGCAGCGCGGGCATTCGTCGGACGAAGGACGCATCCGCGAGCAGCATACATGACTTTACGCCCAATTCGCCGGCGAGCCGCCGAGCTGACGCTACGCGCTGGCAGGTGAGCGTCAGCTGCCCGCCACTGTCGCTGCAGGTGCAATCCGGCATCGCCGTGAGACAGCTGCAGTCCGTGCACGCGCTCGCGTTGCACGTGAATGACGTCGGTGTTCCGGCCGGACCGCCCGAACTCTGCACGCAATACTGCTGCTCGATGCAGCGGAGGTTGCCGCAAGCGAAGCTCATCCTCAGTTGTCGCGGAAGAAAGCTGAACCAGCTTCAACTATCCATATTTCGGAATGAGAACCAAGTGTCCAAGTGAGCGCTTACGGAACCGGTCCGGGCACATTGCACGTGACGGTCACGTTGCCGTTATGGACGGAGCACATGCAGTTGCTCGTGTATTGGCAATCCGTGGGAACAGGCGTGCAGAAACACGAGCAGTCACGCGCCGCGCAATCAGATGGGAACGCGCTGCACTCGGCCCGCTCTCCGCCACCGGAAGTGCTGGGCACGCTGTGGACGCACAGCTGCGTCTCTACCAAACAGGTTCCAGACCCGCAGGGGAAGTAGGGCGAAGCCGCTGCCCCTGCCGCGCCGTCACGACCTGCCGCGCCGCCACGACCTGCCGCGCCGCCACGACCTGCCGCGCCGCCGGCAGCGCTCGATGCACTTGCGCCCGGGGGAGGCGCCCCGTGCTCGGACTCCCCGCATGCCATCGACATCGCGAGCAGCGCGACGACGCGGAAACCGAGCAGCTGACTCTTGCCGCGACACCGACGAATGATTGCTGCTGGGCCCGCCACGTACCAATTCTAGCGTGACTTGGTCGGCATGCCCGAGCTTGCATGAGCCCGAAACGGCGAGGTCGCACCCGCGCTCAGCCGGGCAGCGAACCGATCTTCGTCCCCGTGATCACCCGAAGCTCGCTGCATGGCCGACCCTCGGCTTCGCTCCGCTCCTCGGCGGGCTCTGCCCAACAGGTCCCTTTGTCCGAGGACTTGTCGGCGAGCGGAATCGTGCGCGATTCGACGCGCACGTCGTCGCCGGACCGCGCGAGCTCGTGACGGTCGTACTCACGTCCGACGCAGATGCCGTTCATGTCGTAGCCACTCCAGGCAGTCTCCTGGGCACCACCGACCACGGGGGTTGGGCGGCTTAGCGCGCAGGGGAGCGGGCTTGCAGCACCAATGCCCCGCTTTGACGGGGCGACCAAGCGACCGCGGCGCGGGCGCGTATACTTGCCGGGTTTGGCAGAGGCGCATGTGGGTCACAGCAAATCAGCCGACGAGGCCCGCACGCTGCGCGAGGAGAGCGGCCAAGCTCCTTCGTTCGGCAGCTTCACGCGCGACGCTCCTCCCGGAGCGAGCGGGACCTCCTCGAAGGCACGCTTGCCCATCGGCAGCTTGCTCGCCGCCGGTCGCCTGCAGGTGACGCGCAACATCGGCCAGGGCGGCATGGGCGCCGTGTACGAGGCATTCGATGCCGAGCGCCGGACGCCCGTCGCGCTGAAGACGATCCTCGAGCCCGATGCGGTCGGGATTTACGGCTTGAAGAACGAGTTTCGAGCGCTCGCGGACGTGCGCCATCCGAACCTCGTCGCGCTGCACGAGCTCTTCTTCGACAGCGAGCAGTGGTTTTTCACGATGGACCTCGTCGACGGCGAGCCGTTCGACCGCTGGGTGCGTCCGGGCGATCGGCTCGACGAGGCCCGCTTACGCTCCACGCTCGCGCAGCTCGTTCAAGCCGTGAAGGTCATTCATCGTGCGGGCAAGCTGCACCGGGATCTGAAGCCGAGCAACGTCCTCGTCACGCCGAGCGGACGCGCCATCGTCCTCGATTTCGGCTTGGTCGCCGATCCACAGCTCGGCGGACTCGGGCAGACCGGGTCGGGCGCGATGCTCGTGGGGACGCCCGAGTACATGTCGCCGGAGCAAGCGGCTGGCGGCCGAGCTTCGGCAGCGAGCGACTTTTATGCGCTCGGAGTGATGACGTACGAGGCGCTGAGCGGCCAGCTGCCCTACGCGGGAACGGCCGGCGAGATCCTCGCTTCCAAACAGTGGGTGGATCCCAGGCCCTTACTCGTCCACGAGGGACCTGCGGATCTGCGTGAGCTTACGCTGCGGCTACTCGCGCGCGATCCCGCGGCGCGTCCGGACGGCCACGGCCTCACGTCGGAGCTCCCTGCCACGAGCGAGGAGGTCCCTCCTTCGACGCGATCGTCGCTGCTGCCCCATCGAGCGCTGCTCGCGCGTGAGGCCGAGCTCACGAGCTTGCGGGAAGCGTACCGCGAGAGCATCGCGGGAAGCGCCTGCGTCGTGGTCGTCGACGGCGAGAGCGGCATCGGTAAAACGGCGCTGTGCCAGACCTTCCTCGACGAAATGCGCCTCGAGCGACGAGCCGCCGTACTCCAAGGCCGCTGTTACGAGCGTGAAAGCCTGCCGTTCAAGGCCTTCGACGCGTTGATCGACGAGCTGACTCGCTACTTGCGCGGCTTGGCGCCGGCGCACGCGGCCGCTCTACTGCCGCGCGACGTCTTCGCGCTCGCAAAGTTGTTCCCGGTGCTCGGGCGCGTCGCACCGATCGCGGACGCCCCCGTTCGCGGCGGCCTCGCTCCCGCCGAGCTGCGGCGCCGCGCCTTCGCGGCCCTCGGCGAGCTCCTCGCTCGCATCCGCGATCGACAGCCGCTCGTCGCGTACATCGACGACTTGCAGTGGATGGACGCGGATTCGGCCGCGCTCCTGCGCCATCTGCTGATCAGCCGCGACCCCGTTCCCGCCCTACTCATCGTGAGTCATCGCACCGACGACGGCAGTCGTAGTCCGCTGCTGCAAGGGGTGCTCGCCGCCGCCGCCTCGAATCGCTTGCTCGGGCTCAGACACGTGCGGCTCGGACCGCTGCCGCTCGAGCACACCGAGGAGCTCGCGAGCGGCTGGCTCGGCGGGGCCGCTGCCGAGCCCGAGCTCGCGCAAGCGATCGCGAGAGAGTCGCGCGGCAGCCCCTTTTTCGTCGTCGAGCTCGCCCGTTTCGTACGCTCGACGCCGCCCGAAGAGCGCGAGCTGCTCTCGCTCTCCGCGGTCATTGCGGCGCGGCTCGCCGCGCTCTCGAGCGCCGCCCGAACCCTGCTCTAAGCGCTCGCGCTCGCCGGCCGTCCGATGCCGCTCGAGTCGATGCTCGCCGTAGCCGCGGCGAATTACCAGGACCTCGATGATTTGCGGGCTGCTCAGTTCGTGCGCGGCAGCGAGTCCGGCGGGCAGCGTCTGGTCGATTGCTACCACGATCGCATTCGAGAGAACGTGATCGCGGGGCTCTCGACGACACGCGCGCGCCTGCTCTACGGCGCGCTCGCGGCAGCGCTGAAGGCGGACACAAGAGCGGACCCCGAGCTCGTCAGCCGCTGCTTGGAAGGGGCCGGTGAGGCCGAGGAGGCCGCGCGCTACGCCGCCATTGCCGCCGACGAAGCGCTCGGGACGATGGCGTTCGAGCACGCGGCCGCCTGTTACCGCAAGGCCATCGCGCTCGGAGCTCAGAGCGCGACGGCGCGTCTGACGCTCTACACTCAGCTCGGCGTCGCGCTCGAGAACGCCGGGCGCGGCCAGGAAGCGGCGGACGCTTACCAGCAAGCGGCGCTGCTCTGCGAGGGTGAGCAGCGCGTGGATCTGCGCCGGCGCGCGGCGGAGCAACTGCTCGCGACCGGCCACGTCGCCGCGGGCACCGAGCTCCTCGAGCGCGTCTGCGCGGAGCTCGGCTTGAGCTTACCTGCGACGACCGCAGGGGCGTTCGTTTCACTACTCTGGACGCGATCTCTCTTGCGGCTGCGCTCTTTCGACCGGAGCCTGCCCGAGCTCGCCAACACCGGCGCGCACGCGGCCGTCGCCCGCGGAGCTCGCGCTGGCTCATCGACGGGGGCAACGGGCCAGCGCCTCGAGACCGCGCGCTCCATCGTCACGGGGCTCATCGGCTATTTGCCCGTGCACGCCGCGAGCGTCGCGAGCCGGTACCTCTTGCTCGCTCTCGACAGCGGAGACCTTTCGCATCGAGTACGCGGTCTCGGCTTCAACGCGTACGTCCATACGCTGATAGCGCCGGCGAGCGCGCGCGCGACGACGCTGCTCGCGCACATGAATTCGCTCGCGAGCCGCGACGGGAGGCCCGAGCTCGTCGGATTCGCGGCGCTGATGAACGGAGCGGTCGCCTACCATCGCAATCAATTCCGAGACGCGCGTGGCCAGCTGCGCGACGCGATCTCGAACCTGCGGGCCGGCGCGGCCGTCGAATGGGAGCTCGACTGCGCGCACATTTACGATCAAATGAGCGCCTACGGCTGCGGCGATTACGCCGATCTCGCCCGCACGACGCCCGCTCTCGCCGAGGAGGCACGGCGGCGAGGACGCGTCTGGGCGTACACGATGTTGAGCGGTTTTGCGGGGACGCCGGCCTGGCTGACTCCCGACGACCCAGACGGTTACCGCGCCCAAATCGAGGAAGCGAAGCTTCAGTGGCGCTCGAGCGAGAAGCCGCTCTGGCCCGACTACGTGCTCTTGATGGGCGAGACGATGCTCGCCATCTACGCGGGCGATCCGAAAACCGCGTTCGAGCTGCTCGCCACGCACCACGAGGTCTACAGCCGGTCCCAGCTCACGCGCGGCTCCGGGATCGGGAGCTCCGGTTACGCGTTTCATCGCTCCCGCGCGGCAGCCGCCACCTTGCGCAGCGGCGCCGCAGCGAGCTCGCCCTCGCTGCGGCGAGCTGCCATCGCCATGCTCGAGGAATCGCTCGCCACCCTCCGTGCCCATGGCATCGATCGGTCTCTCGGCATGGCGCGCGCGATCGAAGCGGCGCTCGCGCTCGAGCGCGGGGATCGAGAGGCAGGCCGAGACGCACTTTCGCGCGCCGTCGAGCACTTCGACGCGGGCGACACCGTGATCTTGGCGGCCTCCGCACGCTTTCGGCTCGGCGAGCACACGGGCGGCGAGCGCGGCGACGCCTTGATTCGAAGGGCGGAGGCGGAGTTGCGAGCGCAGAGCGTCCAAAACATCGAGGCGATGGTGGAATTGCACTGCCCGGGCTGTCGGGTGTGACGGCCGGGCCCGGGCGTCGGGTGTGCGGCGATCGGGGCGCTTCGAATGCGTGACGCGTGCCGTCCTTCCATGGGTGCTTGAGTCGGAGCTCGAGCCGGACCGGCCGGAGAGAATTGCCCACGTAGTTGCTTATGCAATCTGCTTACGCGTCTGCCGCCCGTGAGTACGCGACGCTGCTTGCGCCCCATGAAATGCCCTGTTTTCGCGTGAAACGACCGGCCTGCGAGCTCGGCACGCGCGGTGCGTGGGGGCCGGCCACGCGACGTTCAAGACGGCGCAGGTGACGGGACTGAATCGCTTCGGCGCGCTGCGCCTGGGCTCAATCGCCGTGTCTCCCGAGGGACACGGAGACGAGGACGGAACAATGATCAAGTCAAAGAATGTCTGCTTCATGGCGTTGACACTGGGACTCTTCGCTGGCTGCGCGGGAGCACCCGACGGAACCAGCGAGGAGATGAGCGAAGGCGGGCCCGAGCCCGTGGCAAAGCAAGGAGACGATCTCTTCGTAGCGCTCTCGCAAAAATGGCCGTGGAACGAAATCAAGGTTTGTTGGGAAAACCCCGCCGGGGTTTACACGACCCAAGAGGGTTGGGTCCGTGACGCGATCCGGACCACCTGGGAACTCGAGAGTGCCGTTTCTTTCACCGAATGGGATCGGTGCGCAGCAGGCGATCCTGGCATAAGCGCCGCGATCGAGCGCCTCAGGCTTCGCTTCCTTCGTTGGCGCCGAAGCGTGCCAATCCCCACCGGACTCGGATCAGTCAGCGCTCGCGCGTCTTCCGCGGTGGACGGCGCAGCGCCTCGCTTGCTACGCTTCGGAGCGAGGTTTTCGGCTTTGACGAAATTCTGGGACGATCGCTACTCTGCTGCCGAGTTCGTGTACGGCACCGAGCCGAGCGACTTTCTGCTCGAGAAGTGTGCGGTCCTGCCAGCCGGAGGTGAGATCCTCTGTCTCGCCGACGGCGAGGGGCGAAACGGAGTGTTCCTCGCGAGCCGGGGGATGCGCGTCACCGGCGTCGACAGCTCGCTGGTCGGCCTAACGAAGGCGGAGAAGCTCGCCGCCGAACGCGGGGTTCCGTATGCGAGCATCGTCGCGGATCTGTCGGTGTGGGAGCTCGGTGACTCGCGTTGGGACGGCGTGGTTTCGATCTGGGCCCACTTGCCGGCTCCGATCCGGAGTGCTCTTCACCCGCGCATCGCTCGCGCGCTCAGGCCGGGCGGCGTACTGCTCCTCGAGCACTACCATCCGCGCCAGATCGGCTACGGCACCGGCGGTCCGAGCGATCCGACGATGATGCTCACCCTCGCCGAGCTCGACCAAGCGTTCAGCGGGTGGGACCATCTTCACACCTTCGAAGGCGAGCGCGTCGTGATCGAGGGCAGCGGCCACGGCGGTAAAAGCTACGTCACGCAGGCAATCCTGCGAAAACCAAGCTGAGCCGCAGTGCGCGGCGCGCTCGTGATCGCGCCGCGCACTCGCGGGTGACGACGCCGTCCAGCCCCGCAGTTTCACGTTAGCTCTTCTTGTTCTCGTTCTTGTTCTTGTTCTCGTTCTCGTTCTCGTGCTCGCAGTTGAACATCCAGCGCACGCCGAACGCATCGGTGAGCATGCCGAATTTTGCGCCCCAGAACGTGTCCTGGAGCGGCATCGTGACCTTGTCGCCGGACGCGAGCAGCTCGAAATGCTGCGCCATTTCCACCGAGTTGTCGTAGTCGAGGCAGACGTGCGCGTTGCCCTCAGCGCTGAAGGGCATACCGGGCATGGTGTCGCTCAACATGACCACGCCGGCTCCAATTTTCAGCACCGCGTGCAGGATGCGATCCTTGGCAGCGGGACTACCGCCGGGCATGTCGCCGAAACGCTGGACATTCTCGACCTTCGCACCGAGCGCGCGCTGATAAAGCTCGATGGCTTTGGCGGCCGTTCCGTCGAAGTTGAGATACGGATTGAGCTGCTTGATGGCCATGGACACCTCCTGCCCGGCAAAGTCCTCGAGCCGGGCTCACGGTCGCGTGTAGCACGCCCTTTGGCAGCTCGCTCGCGCTCACCGGCGCGCGGCGCGAAACGCAAGGAGACGGCGTTCAGCTCGCGAGCGGGAGTGGACCGTCAGGATTTGAGCTTCGTGGGCGGGCAGCGCTGACCGCTTCAGTCCGCTTGGTAGGCGCCCAGGTCCGCGCAGCTCGTACGCGGAGCACCCGACTGGTCTTTGGCGTACTCGAAGTGCGGGACAACGTCGGCAAGGTCCGCCGGGAGCGTGACCGCGCTGCCGCGGCAAGCGGAACAGCTGCACAACGAAAAGTCTTGGTTGGAGGCATCCGAGAAGCCCGGCTGCGCTCCCTCGAGATTACCTTCGGCGACGACCGTACCGCTGAGTGAGCCGTGCGTTTCGACCCAGCCGCTCGGTAGCCAATTCGCCGTCAGGTCGACCTTGCCCATTTCGTCCGAGATCGCGAGGCTGCTGCCCGCGGCGGAAACCCAGAACACGTTGTTGCGAGCGTCCACGTGCTCGTCCTCGCTCGAGAGCCGGAACAGCGTCGTGTGGTCCGAGCGGGTAGAAACGACCGTGTTGTACGCGAAGTAGAGCGTTCCCTTCCGGTACTTGGTCTCGTCCCCGTCGTCGCCGCCGTAGTGCACGATCTGACTGTTGCCCGCGCCGTTCGGTTCGACGAGCACGTTGCCGTAGACGAAGGTTCGCCGATAGGCTGGGTTGTCGATGATTTGATCGTAATCGCTCTCGACGAGGTCGAGCTGGCGATTGCCGCCCTCGATCCAATTGTAGCGCACCACCGTTCCGGCCGAGCGGTCCTTCAGATTGTTGCCTCCGCAGTCGCTGCCGAGCGGACCAAAGTGGTTGAACTCGAACGTGATGTTCGTCGATTCGGTGTAGCTGTTGTGCTCGTAAATGCTGCCGGCATTGCCGTTGTCGAAGACGTGATTGCCGGTGATCAAGAGATCGGACGTGGCGTTCGAGGAGAAGATACCGTTGCCGCAGTCGTGGATCTGATTCTGCGCCAGCGTGATGTGATGACCCTCCTCGAGGTAGACGCAGGCGGCATTCTCCGCGTATTCGCTGTCGGATCCGCTCGCATCGGTGAAGGACGTGCCGGGGCGGCCGGTATGGATGTCGAGACAGGCGATCGCGATGTACGCGGCGCCGCTGCCCGCGTTCGCGCCGCCCACCTTGACGACGCCGCGCGCTTCGCCCCAGTAGTCGAGGGCGCCGCGCGTGACAGCGTCTTCCCCGGAGATCTCCGGGAGCACGCCGTTCGCAGGCACGCCGAGCACGACAATCGGCTCGGACGCCGTGCCCGCGCTATTCAACACCCATTTGTCACGGTAGGGCTCGGTGCGCGCATGGATGCGCACGAGCGTGCTCGGCTCGAGCGCCTCCCACGGCACGTCGGACGGTGTCTCGTAGTCTTTGCCGGGACCCACGTCGTACACGTTCCGAAACCCCGCGGCATCGATGCCCGGTTCGTCGCAGTTCAGCAGCGAGCCTTGCGGCCCGCCTCCACTCGCGGTTGCACCCGAGCCACCGGAGCCGTCACGGGAGCCGCCCTCGCCGGCGCCGTTAGCGTCGCTGCCGCCACTCGAGCCCGCGTGGCCGCCGGCGCTGCGGCCGGCGCTGGACTGAGTGCCGCCGCCCGACCTCCCTGCGGTCATTGAGCCGCCCCCCCCATTTTCATCAGACGAGCCCGCGCCGCCTCCGACCGCCGGCTCGGCCCCCGCAGCGCCGTGAGCGTTCGCTCCGGCATTTCCCGACCGTCCCGCACCGGCAGCTCCCCCGCTTTCGCCACGAGAGCTCGAGCCGCCCGGAGTCCCTCCGCCCAGGTCGCTCATTGTCGCGCGACCGCCGCTCGCTCCTGCAGCGCCGCCGTTGGAGCCCGGCGGCATCCCCGCTTCGAGTGAGGCGCACGCAAACAACGGGAATGCAGCCAGTAGGGGCCGACAAGCTCGTATCAGCATAGGACACGCAATATACGCGGTGAACCTCACGAGTCCACGGCACTCTCGTCATGATTTCGTCACTCCTCGAGGTAGTTGGAGGTGCGCGAGAGTCTCATCATTCGAACCTGCCGGCGCTCAGTGCGCTGCTCCGCGTCGTCGATGGGAAGGTCTCGGTCAAATGAAGCTGGCCCGGATGCTCGATGCACACACTCACGCCGGAGTTGGACGGGCGCGCGTACCTCGGGGCGGCGCCCATGGTGACGTCTTGCGCCATGACAGCACGACACCGGGCGCTTCGACGCTCCGCGCTCGACGAACGGCGAGGCCACGGTAACACTCCCGATCATGCCCGCGCGGCGGCTAGGTGAGGGTAGGTTTGCCGCGCGCTGTGCGTGGCTCCTCGCGCTCGCCTGCAGCGGTGGCGTGTGCCTGTGAGAGCAGTCGCAGCGTTGTCGTGGACGAACCGTTCAGAGCATGGCGCAACTAGCGCCAACCGATGGCGCTAGTTGCGCCACATCGGACCCGCGCTCTGCCTGCGCACCATCTCTCTCCCGCGCCTGACCGTTTTCTTACTAGCGGATGATTGCGTGCGCCGAGTGGCACGCGTATGGAGTCGGGAAAGTGAGGTTTGCAATGGGTGGAGCAGGCATAAGATGGTCTTTATTTGGATGCGCCCTGGCGTTCGGCGTCGGGTTTTCGTCAGCCGCGGTTTCGAAGCCGTTCAACTCCGGGAAGTCGTTCTCGGTAGGGCCGCAGACCGCGCGGAACTCGAACCCGATTTTTCTGAAGTCGGTGCTCGGCCACTATTCGTCGGATCCCTCGGTCGTGGTGGTCCCGGACACGTTCGGGAATCAGGTGTTGGTGGCGGTCTCGTCCTCCGACCTCGTCGAGAGCGACGCGTCCAACTGGCCGATGAACCAGACCTTTCTCTATGCGGTAAGCAACGTGGGAGGTCCGGATCCGATCGTCGGCACCTGGTGGGACCACGGCGCCGTCTTCTCGGAATCGGGTTTCTCGTCGTGGGTGCCGATGAACAAGAAGCGGCTCTGGGCGCCCGACATTCAGTACTTCTCGGCGACGAAAGATCTCTGGCTCTACATTCCGGACCAGGATTCAAACAACAATTTTCACATCGGTACGGCTCACGCGGCGGTCTCGAACGGGCTCTATAACGATGCGGGCTTCACGAGCGACAATAAACCGCCCATCGTCCTCCCGAGCATCGCGTTCGACCCCGGTGTGTATTCGGACGAGGTCCAGACCAACAAACGCACGTGGCTCACGTACGCCGATGCCGTGTTCCCTGCCGCCAAGAACTTGAGCATGGTCGAGCTCGGCGCTGATCACCGCAGCGTGATCGGAGGCCCGTGGAAGATCACGTACAGCGGGGCGCTCGCCGGATACAGCGGGATCAACAACTTTTACAATGAAGGTCCTGACATCTACTCCATGTCGGTGGGAGGTCGCATTTACTATTACCTGGTCTTCAGCACGGCCGTCTCCAACGTCGACCCCGTCGACGGCGACGATACCGGCTGGATCGGCTACGCTATGTGCAGTGACTCGGCTTTTCATCGAAACCCGAGCGGCTGCTGGGATTTCAAGGGCTGGATCTTCCGCAACATGCGCACCGGCCGCTCGAACCACGTGAGCTTGGTCAGCTACGGCAGCGGTAATTACGTCTTTTATCATGTTGCGCCGACCAAATGCTGCAGCACGCCCACGGGGGCCAGCCGCGCGCGCCAGGTCGCGGTCAAGGAGATTCAGCTCCGAGACCATTTTGGCTTGGGCGATGACGGAGAGATCATCGGCGTGACGTATCCGGTCAATCCGACGAGCGCGCAAATCGAAGATCCGACGCTGTACGGTACGCTCGACGGGCTCTCCACGACCCTGCAGCCTGCGTTCGCCAGCGTGAGGGACGAGGACAAGAGCCCGAACAGCGCGACACTCGACATATCCAACGTCACGAACCCGTCGAGGTCCGTCACGCTGCAGCGCGGCTCAGACAGACTCTACTACTATTTTACGGCCGATTCGGGCCAGAACCTGCAGGTGGCGTTCACGAATGCCACCCAAACGGATCTCGTGCTCGATGTGCCGCCGATCAAGCATATCAGCGGTGACAACTGGGCCATCGTGCTCGAATACACGGGCGGGAGCGTTTCCCCCGGGGCACTCAGCAACATGAACGTCCAGCTCCGCATCACGGGCGAGGTCGAGTCGAACGATTTCTCGCGCGCGATCGGCAACTACGTCACGCGCACCACGCGCCTGCAATTGGTCCACTTGCCCAACACGGTTCTCGGGGGCGAATCGCCGAATAACTCCACCAATCCGAACGACGCGTGGAAGGTCGTCTACGCCAACCACGTGGATGGTAACGCGCAGCTCACTTACCTCACGGCGTCCACTCCCTACGCCAACGACGGCATCAACAACCAATACTTGATGACCGGGCGGCCTAGCCAGGACTGGTATCTCGAACAAGTCCCATCCGCGAGCGTGTCGACGCTGCAAGGCGTGGGTCCGCTCACACAGACCGACATGCAGAACGCCTTTCGCTTTCGCTGCAAGTGGACCAATCTGTACATGACCGCGAACGACGTGCAGAAGGGCACCGCGGCAAACCCCTCGTTCTTCGTGCTGGATCAGGCGCTCAACAGCCAATGGTCGACGCAGGTCTGGATCAGAGAAGACGTGTTCGGCGACGGCTCGTTGTTCCGTCTGCGCAGCGCCTGGATGCCCGACGCAGCCAGGGATAGCAGTCGGGTGCCCATCTACCTGACGCTTCAGGCGGCGACGCCCACGGGCCAGCAGGACGTGTACGTGCAGCCGTACCAGGGTCTCGACCGGCAGCAGTGGCACATCGAGTGAAGGCGCGCGCCGCACGAAGGCAAGGGACGCCGGGGCGTGAGCCTCGGCGTCCGAGCGCACCGGCGCGCCGCCCTCGAAGACCTACACCGGAGACCGTTTCGATCGATCGTGAATTTTTGCGGGCCCACTTGGGTGAGGCCCGAAAAATTCACTGGCTCTTGGCGAGATCTGTCTCCTGGTGACTGTCTTGTCTCGATACACCCAAGCGAGCTTGGGTGTAACGGCGTATCTGGAGGCCGCCAGCGGAGGAGTTGTCGCCGCCGTCACTGATCGGCGCCCCGATACGATTCGAACGCACGACCTTGGCTTTAGAACGGCTCGGTTCCGAGCCGTCGTTACCGCGCTGGGCGCGGCAGGCAAACGAGCCGGCGACTTCTTCAGCTATCGCGATAAGCGGGACATGCGGTCGGCGGGGACGTGAGTCCCGTAGACTGCGTCGGGGTTCGTCGTGGCCAACACGTTCATCGCGCATCGGACCGCTCGCTCATCGGCGCGCGACGGAAACGAAAGGGAGGGCGTTCAGCGCGGGGGAGACTTGACGATGCAGGCGGCGTCGAAACGGCTGCGTCGGGCCATCGCTTCCCAGGTCGCGCTTTTCGTTGCACGAACGGGGCGCTGCCGACAGTTACCACTCCCGACCGGCCAGAGAGCCCACTCGGGCCTCGTCGAGTGGCGCGACAGCCAGGAGAATGGGAATGAGCATCATGCGCAGATGTAAGATTTTTTGGGCAGCGCCCCTGCTCGGTACCGTCTTCACTTATTCCAGAGTTTCGCTGGCAGATAATCCGATCGTCCAGACCAACTACACGTCCGACCCCGCGCCCTTTGTCGATAACGGAACGATGTACCTCGTCACTACCCACGACGAGAACGTTGCCGGTCAACCTTGCAGCGCCGTGGCAGGCTACACGCTTTGCCAGTGGTTCACGTACTCGTCCAGCGACATGGTGAACTGGACCGACCACGGCGTCGTGGCGAAGTGGAGCACCTTCAGCTGGGCGGCCACCGCCGCGTGGGCTCCGCAGGCAATCCCGAGAAATGGCAAATATTACATTTACGTCCCACTCAATAACAAGTCCGGTTCCACCGTCATTGGCGTGGGCGTCGCCACGAGCCCGATTGGCCCCTATCAGGACGCCATCGGTCAGCCGCTCGTCACGGCGGGGTGCTCGGGAGGTACGGGCGATATCGATCCTACGGTGTTCATCGACGACGACGAGCAAGCCTACCTCTATTTCGGCAGAAGCGTCCCCGGCTACGTCAAGCTGAACTCAGATATGATTTCGTATTCAGGGACAGTCCAGTGCCCTGCCGTCAACAGCCAAAGCTTTGGCCCTGCTCCGTCGGCCGGCGGCTTCCCGTCTCAGTACGAAGAGGGGCCGTGGATCATGAAGCATGGCGGGACGTACATCCTCGGCTACGCGGCGAACAACATTCCCGAGGATATCTCCTACTCCAAAGCCAGCGCACCCGGGGGTCCCTTCACTTACGTCGGAACCATCATGAAGGCGACCGGCGCGAGCTTCACGAATCACAGTGGCATCGTCGACTTCAACGGACACTCGTACTTCTTTTATCACAACGGCGCTTTGCAAAAGGGGGGCTCGGTCCCCTCGAATGGCGACGGCTATCACCGCTCGGTATGTCTCGAGGAGTTCAGCTACAAGAGCGACGGCTCGATTCCCACCATCACGCCGACGACCGGCGGCCCGAAAGCCATCGCCAATCTGAACCCGTACCAAAAGACCGAAGCGGAGACGATTGCCTGGGAGTCGGGCGTCACCACCGAGGTATGTAGCGAGGGAGGCATGGACGTTACGTCCATTTCCAGCGGCGATTACATCAAAGTAAAGAGTGTCGACTTCGGTGCGGGCGCCACGTCTTTCACGGCGCGCGTGGCGGCTGCTGCCGCGGGCGGAACGATCCAGATCCACCTGGGCAGTCAAACCGGCACGCTCGTGGGAAGCTGCGACGTGCCGGCCACGGGCGGCGCTCAAACGTGGGCCAACACGACGTGCACGGTCAGCGGCGCCTCGGGCGTGAACGACCTATTCTTCGTCTTCGGGGGTAGCAGTCCGTTCAACTTCAACAATTGGCAATTCATGGGGTCGGGCGTTGGAGCTGGTGGCGCTGGTGGCGCATCTTCGACCGGCGGCGCGCCAGGCGCGGGCGGAGTGGCAGGCACCTCGAACGCAGGCGGATCCCGGACGACAGGCGGCGCGGGCGGCACTTTGGGTGCAGTTGGCGGCGCGACGGGCGGCTCGGACACCGGCGGGAAGTCGAGTAACTCCGGCATGGGCGGTACACTCGGTATGGCTGCCAGTGGGGGCCAGGTCTCGACCGGCGGTGCAGGGAACGCGGGTGGAGGCAACACCGGTGGCTCGCTTTCGTCCTCGGGGGGCAACGCGGCTGGCGCGCAGACCGGTACGGGCGGCACCGTCGCGTCGGGCGGCGCAAACGCCCAAGGCGGGTCCGGCGGAGCTTCGGGAACGACCACAGGACAGGCTGGTACCGGCGCGCGCGCACCTGCGCCAGCCGACACGGGCGGCTGCGGCTGCCGCGTCGGCAATGGCAGCGCAAATTCTCGGTCCATCTCCATGCTCGGCATGCTCGTCGCTTTGGCTCTGAGCAGCGCAAGGCGACGCGCGAAATTCCAACGTGATAACTCTGCGGTGTAACGATTTGCAGCAGGCTTGTGGTGCGCGTCAGTACTCCTCGGCCGAAAGAGGGCGTCCGAGGTGTCAGTGGGGCGCTCGGTAGCTCCGGGATGGGTCACGGGCCCGCAACCGGGTGCCGCACACATCGAAAGCCGGTGCTCGTCGACGCCCCGTTGTCGGCAGAGAGTTGCTCGTCGAAGATGGTGACACCGTCGCCGTAGGTGGGGTCCGTGAAAGCGTTTGCCCCGCGAACGGCCGTCTTGCCGGGGACATCCGGGATTTCGAGGACCCATTCCGAGGCGTTGCCGACGAGATCACAGACGCCCTCGGCGGTGATGTCGGGAGTGCGGCTACACCCCGGCAGAAAGGATTTGGCGCAGGCTGGGTCAGGATGGTCGTCGTTCGCAACGGCATTCCTGACGACGGCCCTGCTGCACGTCGCCGCGGCGTCGCCCCCGGGGTAGCTCACGTCTTCGCCGGCGTTACGCGCGGCGAACTCCCATTCGAGTTCCGTCGGTAGAGCGCCGCCTACAGAGAGGCAGAATGCTTTCGCCTGCACCGCGTCGACCAACACCGCGGGGAGATCGCCGCTTGGTTCACCGGAAAAACGAGGGACGCTACCTGCGTCGCACATCCCTGCAGCGACGCAGCGCATGAACTGCCCGCGCGTCACCTCCGTCCGCAACATCTCGAAAGGCTCGAGCGTCACCTGCTCGCGCTCCGCGCCGGACTGCGGACTCCCTACCGCAAAGCTCCCACCCGGAATCGGCTGCCACTCCAACTCCTCCGGACCGGTAGGCGACCGGTAGCACGCTCCGAACCCGCCGACGTCGAAGCAGGAAAACTCGGCGCAGTTCTCGACGGAAATACGGAGCTCCCCCTCACAACGATACACCTTGCCGTTCGCGCACTCCGTCTTTCCCGCAGGCGGACACGCAAACTCTGGATTGCACTGTGCCACCGGGAAGGTTTCGGTCGCGAGGGTGCCCTCGGTGCAAGGTGCGTCCACGGGACAGTCGACTCGCGACACGGGATAGCCCTGGGGCGAGCACTCGTAGACGGCGCCGTCTCGGCATTCGGAGTCCACGAAAGGCTTGCAGGGAGAAGGATCGATCGTGCAAACGGCCGCCGTGTCGGCCCCGGGCGCGCGCGTCACCATCGACGAGGCCGGCACGCTGGTGCACGCGGCGTCCCCCGTGCATTCGGTGCGCCGTCGAGCAAGCACCATCCCATCCGCGCACGCGTAGATGGCCCCGTTCACGCAGGTGCTCGCGGCACGGGGGTCGCATTGGACTCCAGGCAGCACACAAGTGCCCACCTCGTCGCGGCACACCGACGTTCCGGGGCAGGGTGCCGGGCGCCAATAGTTGTAATCGCCGTCGGTATAGTGGGTGCAGTCGAGGGCCGAGGCGTCGTCTTGGCAGCGCTCGGCACCCTCAGCGCAATCGGCGGCCTGCGGCTCGTTCTCAGCGCCCCAGTCTCCGAGCGAGCAGGCCGACAGCGTCAACACCGCAAGAGCGGACCACCAAGCACATCGCGTACGCATCGGTCCTCCCACTAGCAAGATTTCTGCCGCGCACGCTTCCTGCGGATTGCCGAAGATCCGTGACGGCGTTGTTGCTCTACGGCACACGCTGGCGCAAGCCGTCGACAACGTCCGCGCGAGTGTCACGTCGCGGTTAACGCCCGGCGTACCCATGGTACGGTCGCGCCGTGAAGACGAATCCGGCCCTCGCCACCCTGGATCGCGCCGCCGGTACTTGGATCGTGACCGGGTCGCATCCGTATCTTCCGGGCCGCACCCTGCGCGGCCGCGTCACGTTCGAGCGCATCGAGGGCGGAGCGTTCCTGCGCATGCACTCGAAGCTGGAGGACGCGGACATTCCGGAGGGCATCGCCATTTTCGGGACCGACGGCGACGAGAAAACGTGCACGATGCTCTACTTCGACGCACGCGGCGTCAGCCGGCGCTACGAAGTCACGTTCCACGAGGACGGCTTCTCGTGGTCTCGCGAGCCGCCGCAATTCGCGCAGCGCTTCCGCATCACCATTGCGAAAGACAATAGCTCGATGCAAGGCGAAGGCACGATGAAGCAGGCTGGCAAGGACTGGGAGCCGGACCTCCGCCTCTCCTACGTGCGCGCGGTGTGACGGGAGACAACGCGCCAGACACGAGCAAAGAGGGCGACGCCGACGGCGAGGCGCCGGCCCACGAGCTTGCCTGAACATGAAAACGATCCATCTCGTGGCTGTTGCATCTGGTCGGAGACATTCATCAGCCACTCCACTGCGTGGAGCGCTTCGACGCAGCCGAACCGAAGGGCGATCAGGGCGGCAACACGGAGAAGGTGACCGGCAACGCGCAACCTTCGGTGTGCGATGACGCGCAATATTGCCCTTTCGGGCCGCCAGCCTACGTCCTAGGACAGCAGCGCATCGCCCTCGCCGGTGCGCGCCTCGCGAACCTTCTCAATCAGGCTTTCGATCCGCAGTAGTACGTCCTCATCGACGCGTCGGCCAAAACTCTCGCTGAGGGAAGCGGGAACGTTCGGCACTTTCGCGCTTTTCGTCGTCCTGCCTGTGGTACCCTCGCCGGCAGAAGGGAACCGGTGATGCCGTGACGCCTTTCGAGAAGGGGCTCGCTGCTTTTCGAACGCACGCCGACGTGGTCGTTCTTGCCGTCTTCGTTGCAGGGAGCAGCGCGGGTTGTGGTGGGCGCTCCGCGCTTGGCTTAGAGGAGTCACCGCCGCCAGACGTCGCGGGCATGGGCGGAAGATTCACGCTGGGGGGGCTCGGCGGGTCGGGAGCTGGAGGTGTCGCGCCGAGCGGCGGCTCGAGCGCTGGGCGCACGCGGGAGGCGTGTACGCGCGAGTTGACGGTGGGATCCGCGCCCGTCATCGCGCCTGCTCCCGGCCAACAATCCCAGGCTCAGCGCGTCGTCGGCGCGGATTTCGACGGCGACGGGATCCTGGATCTCGGCGTGATGGGCACGACGCTCGGGACTTTGTGGGCCCGTGCATTCCTCGGCCGAGGCGACGGCACGTTCGTTCCGAGCTCCGACTACGCGACGATTCACATGCAGAACGATTCCGGTTTCATCGCCGCCGGCGATTTCACCGGTGACGGTCAGCAGGACTTGGCGGTGTTGCTCGCATCGTCCTTCGGGAGCAAATCGACGCAAGTGTTCGCGGGGCGCGGCGACGGAAACTTCGACGCAGGCGGGCAACAGTGCTCGGCTGGCTCACTGGTCTTCTCGCTGCTCGCGGGCGACGTGAACGGCGACGGTGCTCTCGACCTCTTGACCACGGACTTCAGCAGCGATCAGGTCGTCGTCTGGTACGATGAGCTCGGAGCTAGCTTCTCGGGCCCGGCGACGTTCGGCGTCGGCGACGGGCCGTGGAAAGCCGCGCTCGCCGATTTCGACGGCGACGGGCGAGTCGACCTCGCCACCTCGAACGCTTACGGCAACACCGTGAGCGTGCTGCTCGCCCGCGCTTCCGGCTACGTCCGTTCGGACTTCGACGTTACGGTCGAACCACTCGGCCTCGCTGCCGGCGACTTGAACGGCGACGGCGCGCCCGATCTGGTTGCGGGGAGCTTCCATACCCTCAGCGTTCTCCTGAATCACGGCGACGGCACCTTCTCGCGTGACGACTACACCGTCGCCAGCGACGACCTCGACACGATCGCGTTCGGTGATCTCGACGAGGACGGCGTCGTCGACATCGTCACGGGCACGGCTCAGGTCTTGTTCGGGCGGGGCGGCGGCACTTTCGGCGCCGCCGAGACGCTCGCGCACCCTGCCGGCCATGTCCAGGGCATGGCGCTCGGTGACTTCAATCGCGACGGACACCTCGATCTGGCGGATGCGATGGGCTCGGCAGGTGTCGCGATCTTGCTCGGTGACGGTCGCGGTGGGTTCCGGTTCGACGCGTTCACCGAATCGTACGAGGCCGGCCAGGATCCGGCGGCGCTCCTGGCAGCCGACTTCAACCGTGACGGCCATCCAGATCTGGTGGTGGCCGATCGCAGCTCGAACTCGCTGAGCTTCCTCGCGGGAGACGGCACGGGAATGCTCATCGACGCGGCTTCGATCCCTACGAATGGCCCCGTGACCCTCCTCGCCGCTTCGGACTTCGACCGCGACGGCATGCTGGATCTGGCTGTCAGCGCCGGCGGTTCGAGCATGTTCGCCGTTGCTCGGCAAAGGCGACGGCACGTTTGCGGCGCCGCTTCCCGGAACGGTGGCTGGGTTAGTCGGCGGCCTCACGCCGCTCGACGTGAACGCCGACGGCAATCCGGATCTTGCGTTCACGACTTTCATGCCCGCCGGACTCATCCTCGCGTTGGGCAGCGGAACGGGCGAGCTCGTCGCCCGCCCCTTGATCATGCTGGAAGAGCAACCCGACGCTCTCGCGGCGGCCGACGTCAACGGTGACGGTGCGACGGACCTCGTCGTGGGGCTCATGAACGGAAGCCTCGAAGTCCTGCTCGCGGACGGCGCGGGCGGATTGATCGCCGCTGATAGGGAGAGCGTGGACGGGGCTCCGTACGCACTGGCCCTCGGGGATCTGAACGACGACGGTATCGCCGACTTGATCGCCGGCGACATCTCCTCGTGCCGCGTGTTCCTCGGTCGCGGCGACGGGCACTTTGGAAGTCCTAGTGCCATTCCGTTCGACCAGCCAGTGCAGCACATCACCTTGGAAGACATGGACGGCGACGGGCTCATCGACGTCGTCGGCAGCTGGGAGTACGGTATCGAGATCGCGTACAACCGCGGCAACGCCACGTTCGGCCCTCGGGCATCCGCCTACGCCGTGAGCTCGGCCGGCCTCGGCCCCGCCGTGGCCGACTTCAACGGCGACGGCGCGCCGGACGTCGCCACGGGCGGCGATACCCAACACTCCGTCAGCGTGCTGCTCAACGTCTGCGAACCGCGGGATTGACCGGATTGGGGCTGTCCCAGGCGATCGGCGATGGCGCTACCGAGACTGCGGCCGTCTAAGCCGAGCGATTCCGGAACCTGTCGCACGCGCCGTCCCACGGTCCGATCGCTGCTGGAGGGAAGGTAGCGGCGACGATGTAGGTAGAACGACGGGTCCGACAAGTAGTGGAGGTTTCTCATGCGGTGGTGGTCCATGGTGGCGACATTGGGTTTGGTGCTGGTTGGCTGCGGGGGGAGCGACGACAAGGATCCTGCAAAAGACGAAGCTGCGGGCTCCGGCGGCTCCGGCGCTACGGGTGGCTCGGCAGGTGGGGGTGGGAGCAGCACGACCACGGACACGAAGGCCGTCGTTTCGTGTGCGGATCGTCAGCTGGTCGTGAACGCCCAGTACGTGCACGACTTCGCCACCGACGCGAGCAACTACTATTGGCTCGCCTTCTCGAACTATAACATTGCCGTTTTCAAGCAGGCGAAATCCGGTGGGAGCCCGACGATCGTGACGGAGTTCCCGGGCTACTTCAGCTATATCCTCGGCGACACCACGCTCGCCGTGTCCGGTGACTCACAGTTCTACATGGACGACACCGTCGCCGACGACCTTGACGATTACGTTTACTTCAGCGGCGACGAGCAGATCTGGCGCGTGAAGAAGGACGGGAGCGCCGCCGTCGAGCCGGTGAGCGGCGTCGCCCTGAACGAGCTCGGTCCCGCCACCTGCAACTTCGCGCGTAGCGTGCTCGCGCCCGACGCCCTCTACGCCTGCCGCCAGGGCCGCCTCTTTCGCATGGCTCGCGCGGGCAACGCGACGGCCACAGCGGTCTACTCGGCGCCGGACGGAACGAGCATCGACGCGTTTGCCGTGTCCGACAGCCAGATTTTCGTGAACGGTCCGTACGACGACACCCGTCACTTCGCGCCCATCCTGGCGCTTCCGCTAACCGGCGGGACTCCCACCGAATATGGCGCGATGCTCGAAGGGCTGGTTCCGGACGCGCTCGTGACCATGGGAGACGGCGTGATCTTCGATCTCTGTTCTTCCCGACCGGTGATGACGTCGAGACCACGAGCGAGTGGGCGAAGCGCCAGGGCACCTACAAGCTCACGGGGAGCACCGCCGCGCCCCAGAAACTCAGCGAAGACAACCTCGAGCTCGTGCGGGGCGTGGGCAAGGACTCGAAGTACGTTTACGCGGTGATCGGCGATCAGAAGATCGTGCGCATCGCGCTCGACGGCACGACGACGACGTTCGTCGACTGCCACGACTCGCCCGACGACGTGCGCTTCAACGAGTTCCTGGTCGACGAGGACGGCGTCTACGTGCGTTGGGAGGACAGCTTCTACCGCTTCGCGAAATGAAGCCGACGCGCCGGGTCAACGCGCCAAGCCGTGCTTCCGAAGACCCGGTAGTGCCACGGATGCGCGATCGCGAAACTCACGTAGGCGCCCCATCGCCTCGAACCCCACGCGCCCCCGGCAGCAGTGCGCCCGGAGATCCCCGTGATGGTATTTTTTTTGAGGTTTCTTGGCGAGTCGGACCTCAGTACCCGCACCCTTGAAGCGACACCGCGGGACGCCGCGCCGCCGATCTCGCAGCTTCTCAGGGCGATCACTGGCCGCTTCTGTGGTTTCGTCGAGATTGACGGTAGCGCCCCGATACGATTCGAACGTACGACCTTGGCTTTAGGAATTCGGAAAGCGAAATGACGCGGCGCAAGATCAACGGCCTGTTACGCCTTGTTGGCGGGCGAGATGAATCGATGCTAGGACATTGCTTGGCATAGGAATCCTTCGGTCTGTGCGAAGGGAGCGAGCGCCGCGGCTGGTTCCCGCGGCGTTTTTGCGTTCAGGGGTTGCAGCCGCGGATCACGAGAAACCGCGCTCGACCTCGGCTTTGAGGGCGTCGCGGCGAGCGAATCGTGAAGCGACGAGCGCGCGGAGCTCGCCGTCAGTGTCGGCGTGTCCGACTTCGACGAAGATCGGCTTGCAGGTGCACTCGAGCCCGAACACGTAGCGGCAATGGCGCTCGTGTTGACGCTCGATCATCCGCACCTTGCCGCGGGACTTCTGTGCCGCGCGTTCGGCCGCTCGTCGTTGTTGGCGACTCACCGGGCACCGCCGTTCGCGCGCGACGCGGGCAGCGGGATGTTGAACTGCGCGGCGACGGCGCGGATGCGAGCTTCGATGGCCGGCCGCACCGGCTTGCCGCGCAACACCCGCTGCACGGTCAGCGGGGCGCACGGCGTGTGGCCAGCGAGAATCAGTTTTTGAGCGGGGGTGATGGTCGTCGTCGTCGGCATAGGGGCTCCTGTCGAACCGACCTCGGAATTCGGGGCCGGGCAGCGCGACTTCGACTTTTTTGGGAGCGACTAAACGACTTGGACGATGACGACTTTTTCGGGGTGCCGCGCTTGGCTTCTATTGGGCTAGCTCAGAAGTGGTTCACGGTCCAGCGATCGGCCCGACTGCCCAGACGCGGGCGCGATGATACGCAAGAGCCGCCCCCGATCTTCTCTGCCGCTTGACGAGCCGACGGGTCCCGGCGACGCTCGGAGGTCGTGCCGGGGTCGAACATGAGAAGAAGACGGTGCATCGAGTGGTTCGTTGCCGCTGTCGCCCTATCGTGCAGCAAGAAGGAGCCAGAAGAGAGCGAATTCGACGCGCTACTTCGGGACCGCGCGGAGACTGCGGCACGTCAGGCGAAGATGAACGGCACGGACCCGGAATCGGTAGCGGCAGCGGTGAAGGCGAGTGCGGCCGCCAGTGCGAAGGCGGAGACCGACGCGTTTGCCCGCGAGTCTTGCAAGCGCGTTGCGCAAGGGACCCGCGACTGCATGGCGGGCAAGCCTTGCAAGAAAGCCGATACCTTCGATGTGCAGCGCTGCATGAAGTACATGACGGCCGAGGGACTGGACCAAAACCCGTTTTGATGGGAGCGACGCATGCCGATCTTCATCAGCTACTCACATGCGGACAAGGCCTTTGCTACGAGATTGGCCGCGCAGTTGGTCAAGCACCGGACACATGTCTGGATCGACGAATGGGAACTAAGGGTCGGAGACTCGTTGATCGATCGCATCCAAGCGGCCGTTCAAAGTGCGACCGCCCTGCTCGTCATTCTTTCCAAAGCCTCGGTCGCTTCGGAGTGGTGCAAAAAGGAGCAGTCCGCTGGACTGCTTCGCGAGCTCGAAGAGAAGCGGATCGTGGTGCTGCCGGTGTTGGCTGAAGACTGCGAGATTCCGGTTTTCCTTCGTGGCAAGGTATACGCTGACTTTCGTGCCGACTTCGACGCAGGGTTCGGCGCCGTCCTTACTGCCGTCGCGCCGTTTTCTTCGCAGCACATGGGCCGCGTCGATCAACCTGAGTGGAACACAGATTGGGCACAGGACTGGGGAATTGAGGGCGACGATCTATTCTTCATGCGCTTCATAGCGGTCCAGCACGCCAAGGACGAACCCTTCGCAGCGCTGACGCAAATCCACATCTACGGCGACAAGGCTGCCGCCACACGATACGCGGCGTTCGCTGATGAGGGCCTTGATTGGGTTCAGCGTGCGTCAATCGTGGAGGCGATGACCGAGACTGCGCAGAAGGGAGACTTGCGCGTTGTTCTCACGGAGTCTCACGAAGTAACGCGAAAGTTTGCGTTGGGCGACGCGAAGGCGGGCCTCACCTACTATGTAACGATCGCATGCCGGCGTCTGGGCATCGACAACGGGCGAGACGTTCTCGTAGATCTGAACGAGCTGATGGTTCAGATCCAAGAAGGCATGCGCAACATGACACGCCCGCTGCTGAAAGAGGAAACAGAGCGGCTGAAAGCGCTGCACGCTCGACTGTCCAAGGAGTAACGCCAACCCTAGATCGTTGGTGACGAGCACTTCGGACACGTGTAAGAGGCCGTCGGCACGGAGTTGTCATGTAACCGCTGCACCAAGCCCATCTGTCGTGGGGGCGCATGCGCAGGCAGAAGTCGTGCATGCGGAAGCGGTACACACGGCTGAGCAACGCGAGCAGTTGATCGCGGAGGTGCAGGCAGGCGAGGCGGTGCCGGTAGTGGCTGCTCGGATGGGTGTGGGAGCGTCGGCGGCGTACCTCTGGCTCAAAGAAGCGCGGGAGGCGAGCAAGCCGAAGTTCGCGAGACTGGTGCCGGCTTCGACGCCGTCACAGTCGTCGATGTTGCTCGAAATCGGACGAGCTCGCGTGCTGGTCGAAGCAGGCTTCGACGCCGCGCTGCTGCGGCAGGTCGTCTTGGCGCTGAGCGTCGAATCGTGATCGGCCAGGGGCTGCCGATCTACGTCGCGCTCGAGCCGGTCGACATGCGGTTCGGCTACGAGCGGCTCGGGGGCGTCGTGCGCGAGCGGATGCAAGCCGAGCCGCGGTCGAAGGCTCTTTTCGTGTTCGTCGGCAAACGCGGTCACACGATGAAGGTGCTGACGTGGGACGGCACTGGCGTGATCGTCGTTCACAAGAAGCTCGATGCCGGCAAGTTCGAGTTGCCGAAGGCGACGCGTGTCGGCGCAGAGCACGTGATCGTGAGCGACGCGATCTTCGAGGTGATCTACAAGGGCGTCGCGACGGCGCCGAAGAAGACGCGACGACGCGTGCACTGAGCTCGACTTCGTCACCTTCCGCTTGGGTAACATGATCGGCTCGTGTATAGAGAAGGCGTGTCGAGCTCGCGCGCCGACGAAGCGAAGCCGAAGTTCTCGCCCGACGAGCTCGCCGCGTTGGTCTCGACGCTCCAGGTCGAGGTAATCGGCCTCAAGAGCCGCTTCGCCGAGTCCGAGACGCGCAACGCGTCACTCGAAGAGACGATCGTCAACCTGGCTCAGGAAAACGAGCTGCTCAAGCGCCGCTGTACGGCAACAAGACCGAGCGGACGGGGACGAGCGAGCTGCAGCTCACGCTCGGTGACCTGCTCACCGGGGAAAAACAGCTACAAAAGGAGCTCGATGCGGCGGTCGCTAAAGCTCGCGGCAGCGGGGAAACCGAGACCGAGCCGCCGACGCAGGCGTCCAGCATAAAGCCCAAAGGCCGCCGCGATCTTTTGGCGAGCGGCCTGCCGCGGTTCCTGCTCGAGATCCGCGACGAGGAGCTCGAGAAGACGGCCAAGTGCATCGGCTTCGACAATTCGCTGCAGCTCATGTACCGGCGCGGCGGCTTCTCGGTGCTCGTCAAGCGCGTCGCCAAGTACGAGGTACCGGGCAAGGACGGACCGACCGTGCTCGGCTGCGAGACGCCCAAGACGCTCTTCCCGCGTGGTCTGCTGCACTCGTCAGTCGTCGCGTACATCCTCGGGCAGAAGTTCTCGCTCGGCGTGCCCCACTACCGGCTCGAGCAGCACCTTGGCGATCAAGGCGTCGAGCTCGACCGCAGCATCATGTGCCGCTACGTCGAGGAAGCGGGCAGCACGCTCGGCGCGACCGTCGTGCACGCCATGTGGCGCGACGCCATCGATAACGCCGCCGTGATCTCGACGGACGCGACCTCCGCGCTCGTGCAGCCCGAAAAGAGCAAGGACGGGCAGCGCCAAGCCTGCAAAAAGGGCCACTTCTTCACCGCCGTCGTCGATTGCGACCACGTGCTCTTCGCGTACTCCGAAAAACACACGCAGGAGTTCGTGAAGAAGCTCTTCGGCGGCTTCACCGGCTACCTCCAGTCCGACGCGAGCAACGTCTACGACATCCTCGATCG
>JAICTZ010000004.1 GCA_025936115.1 Polyangiaceae bacterium | reverse complement strand
TCGGCCGGGCCGCCGCTGCCGTGAAAGACGACGTCGGCGAGCTCGCTGGCGGCCGTTTCGCCCAAGGTTGCGCGAGGCACGGTCCAGGATTTGGTGCCGGTGCTGCCGCCCGTAGCAGGCGTGCTCGCGATCGGCGTCCAGCTCCAGCCGGTACCGGCGTGCTGGTAGAGGGTGTCGTTCTCGATCATGAAGTCCGCGCCGATGCCGTTCCACGCGTAGCCTGTTGCGGGGTTCGTGTCGGCATCGATGAAGACGTGCTTGAACGAGTAGTCGAGCGTGAAGTTTGCCTGGTAGTAGACGCTCGTCGCGTCGTTCTCCGCGAAGTAGCTGGTGATCGCACCCGTGGAGGCGCTGTACACGTGCTCGTAGGCTCCGGTGTTCTGGATCGGGTCCCCGGACGTTTCCGCCTCGAAGGACAAGCTGTCGCTGTTCGGGTACGCGGTCTGCCCCAGCGTCGCGCGCGCCACCGTCCACGAGGTCGAGTTCGCGCCCAGGACCTGTGACGAGCTTCCGAGCGACGTCCAGTTCCAGCCCGGAGCGCCGTGCGAGTAGAGGACGCCGTTCTCGATCAGGTAGTCGGCTCCGATGCCCGCGGTTGGAAAGCCGGTGGCCGCGGAATGATCGGTGTCGATGTACACCCGGTACCAGGTGAACGGCTGGCTGAAATACAGGCTGTAGTAGTCGTTCACTCCGTCGTTCGAGCCACGCCAGCGCGAGAGGGACGGCGCCGACCCGCCGCCACCCGAACCGCCAGTGCCACCGTTCGCAGCATTGTAGGCGTTCACGTTCGCGGCCTCCGAGTCGAAGTACGCCGGCAGCGCGCCGAACGTGTTCTCCGCTTCGCTGAAGCTCGTGACGAAGACGTAACCGGCGTTACGCTGCCGGCTGAGCTCGAGCGCGGTGGGCCAGTTGGCCGCCGGTGTCGTGTGGACGATGTGCCAGATGCGGGACGCGTTCGCGGCTGTCTCCCAGTCGCGCTCGGTCGTCGACCAGCCGTTCTGGTACGTCGAAAAATCGCTCTCGAACGTCACGACGATATCGGTGACCGCCAGGTAGCAGGTATCGACCGCGCTCCCCGGATTGATGATCACCGTTGCGCTCGGATGAGCGGTCTTGATGTGGTCGAAGATGGGCTGGTAGTAGCTGGTCGCGTTACCGCAATCGGCACCGCCGGTGACCTCGTCCTCGAAGATCCCGTCCAGCGTGGGATAGAGACTGAAGTATTGGTCGATGTCCGCTTCGACGGCGGCGACGGTCCGGTCGAATGTATTGCCATGCAGCGGATCGGGGTGCGTGTTCGCGTACTTCGTGTACACGTAGCCGAGCACGCGGGCCCCGGCCGCGTGTGCCGCTGCGAGCTGGGACGCGTAGCCCGACCCGGGGCCGTTGTTGGGGTTCATCACGATCACGTTCGAGGGCGGAACATTCGACAGAATCCCGCTCCAGTCGCTGAAGTAGGCGGGCACGGCGATTTGCTGGGACGAGATCAACGCCGCCGTTGCTCGCCCGGTCGGCTCGCGCGCGCGCTCAGGCGATGAATCATCGCTGCACCCGCTACCCGCGCTCGCAATCAGCCCCGCACCTGCGGCAAATAGAGCCCCACGTTCCCATCGACGAAGGATTTTCATGTTGACCCGTTCCCGTGGCGCCGAGTAGCGCCACGAAATGCCGTCGAAGCATGGCCTGTGCCTGGACGTATCTTGCTGGAGTTATCCCCGGGGGCACGCTCGGGGCTCAGTTAAGTAGAAGGAGTGAAGATGTTGGGCCGAAGCGCGCGCACCTTCGTGCCTCGATAGGGCAGGAACGCACCGAGCCGCCGCCCTCGAGCGCCACGGCGACGCGCGTCGATTCCACCCGACTCTGCTCGAAATGTCGGCGCACTAACTGGTTCTCCCGCTCGTGGATTGTGAAAGTCACCGGTGGCGCGACATACTTGCCCGCACATGGTTGACCGGCCCCTCGAGATGCGAACTGCGTCCGGGCTGATTGTCGCGTTGCTCTGCGCCGCGTGCGGCAACTCCTCCTCGCCGCCCGCGCGCGTGGACAATAGCTCGCCACCCGCGCATGTGGACACGAGCCCACTGATGGATTCCGCGAAATGCCAGACCTGCCACCCGGCGCAGTACCAGCAGTGGTCGGGCAGCATGCACGCCTATGCCACCGACGATCCGGTATTTCGGGCGATGAATGCGCGCGCCCAGCGGGAGAGCAACGACACGCTTGGCACGTTCTGCGTGAAGTGCCACGCCCCGATGGCCGTGCGCACCGGGATGACCGACGGCACCAACCTGGACGCCCTGCCGGGCCCGGTCCGCGGCGTCACCTGCTACTTCTGCCATTCGATCACCGAGGTGACCGACACGCACAACGCCCCGCTCACGCTCGACGTAGAAGGCACTCAATACGGGCCCTTCGCCGATCCCGTCCCCGGGGTCCCCCACAGCGCCGCTTACTCGCGGTTCGTGGATGGCTCGACGAACGAATCGGCGCAGGCCTGCGGGAGCTGCCACGACATCGTGAACCTGCAGGGTGCGCACGTGGAGCGGACGTTCGCTGAGTGGAGAGCAACCGTGCTCTCGCAGCCTCCGAATGGCCAGACCTGCGCCCAGTGCCACATGCCGGCCAGCAGCGGGTTCGCCGCGGAAATCGCACCCTTCAAGGTCCGCACCGTGCACGACCACACGCTGGCCGGGGTCGATCTGGCGCTCGGCCCCTTCCCCGCGCCGGGCAGCGGCGCCGAAGGGTTGCCAGAGAACCAGTCCCAGCAGATCGCTGCGCAGACGTTCCTCGACACCGCCGTCCAGGCGACGCTCTGCCTCAACCCGGTCACGCGCCGGCTGCAGCTGACGCTGGACAACGCCGGCGCGTCCGGACACAGCTGGCCGAGCGGGGCGACGCCCGATCGCCGCGCCTGGGTCGAGCTGATCGCGTACCAGGGCGGGCAGGTGATCTATGCCAGCGGCAACACGGAAGCGATCGGGGCCTTCCCGAGCGCGCTGCCGCTGGAGGACAGCTCACCCGATCCCGACTTGTGGCTGATCCGCGACTGCATCTTCGACACGGCCGGCACGCCGCTGGTGCTCTTCTGGCAAACCGCCCTGCTGGCCAAGAGCAACCAGCTTCCGGGTTTGGTCATCCAGAACGCGATGGACCCGACCACGAACCAGTCGCACTTCATGCGCGAGTTTCCGAGCACGGGCACGCTGGCGGAGCTCCCGGACCACGTCACGGTCAAGCTCCGACTGCAGGCGATCGGCGATGACGTACTGGAGAGCCTGGTCGCCAGCGGGGACCTGGACCCGTTCGTGCCGTCGCAGATCGCGCGCTACACGCTGGGCGGGGGTGCCGCCCTCGACTGGACGCCGACGGCCGCCAACGTGTTCCAGGCGACCGACGCGACCAGTGGCGCGGTGATGACCTGCATCGGCAACGGACCGTACAAGAGCGACACCACGCCCGCGGTCAGCCACGCCCACTGCGCCGGTCTGGCTTCGTCAGGGGAATTGTCCAGGCGCGAATAGATCTGCGAAATCGTTCTCGCTCGCCGCGGAAGGCAGCACGGGCAAACCGAGGATCTCCTCGACCGACTTGAGGAGCGAGCCGTGCGTGTATTTGACGTTGCCCGTGTAGCCCGGCTTCACGCCTGGCCCGACCGCGACGAAAGGGATCTTCGTGGTGCTGTCGCCCTCGTCCCAGACGATGAAGATGACGCCGGAGTGCTCGTTCACGAAGGTGATGAGCGCGGGCACGGTCGCGGCAAGCCAGACGTCACCCGCGTGGACGAGGTTCGAGTCGGGGCACCCGCTCTGGCCGTGCATGTCGTTACAGAGGTCCGGCGTGACGAAGTCATACGTTGCGACAGAGCCGTTCATGAGATCGGCACTGAGCGCTTCGATTCCGCTGTGATGTTGGACGCAATAGGCGTTCGTTTTCGAGGGTGGATTGCCCGCCACGTCCTGAAAGAAGACGAACGGATCGTGGCGCGGCACGTAGTGACCCGAAGCCGCGATGGGACAGGCGCCCGTGGCGTCGGAGAGGCCTTGTTGATAGCTGCGCCAGCTCACACCGCTCGTCGCGTTCGCGATCTGCGTGACGAGGTGATCGGTTTCCGCCGTGCTATTGGAAGCGGAAGGCGCGTCGTCGTTCGTGAACGTGTGGTCCGCGAACATATTGGTTCCCGCTTCCATCCAGACGTAATGGGGCTCGCTCGGCGTCGAGATCGCGAATTGATCGACGAAATTCGAGGTCGAGGCGTACGCCGGTAACAGCGCATCGTTGATGTAGGGAGCATCCTTGGCGTTGCCGACGACCTCCCCTTCATCGTGGTTCTCCATTGGAATGACGAATACGTACCGGATGGCGCCCCGCGAGCCGCCGCCGCCGCTCGAGCCAGCGGTTCCACCGGGCGCGCCGCCGCCGCCGACTCCCGCGCCCATCCCGCTGACGCCGATTCCCGCGCCGCCACCGCCGAATGCCGGCGCGCCCGACGTAGTGTCTCGGCCCCCGAAACCACCGCCCATCGAGTTGCCGCCGGTGCTCGACTCACCGCTCATTCCGCCGGAGCTCGCGCCAGCGACGCCTCCTTTGCCCGACGAGGCCGAGCTCGCCCCCGCCCCGCCCGAAGTGCCCACGCCGGAGCTCGCGCCGTTTTCGCCGCCCGACGTCGCAGCGTGGCCGCCCCTGCCGTTTGCGCTACCACCGCTTGCGTCGCCGCCGGGCGCGGCCGGGCCGGCATTACCGCACGCGACCGCCATCCACGCGAGGGTGACGAGTGCCATCCAGAGCGGCCTGCGCGTTCTCATGCTCTCGACCACGCCAAGATCGTACCCGATAGGCGCATACACCGCCCGCATGAAACCCGACCGGACGAGCAGACGAGCGCATCGCAACGGGGCGTGAACGCGTTCGTTTCAAAAACCGGGCTCGACACGCCACGCTGACATCTGCGACGGCCGGGAAGCGACGCTCTCCTTTAACGTGCGGCGTCGCCGCAACCGCTCCGAGATCTCCGGCGAGACCGAACAAATCGTGCTCGAGCCGCATTGTCTGGGGGTCCTGAAAGGAAGCACATGAGATTCCACATTGAGCGATGGGGTTGGGTGGTGGTGTTCGCGGCCGGCTGCGCCGATGTCGGGAGCCGACCAGAAGGCACCGCGTCGGAAAGCGCGGCGTTGACGCAGCAAGGAGCTGCGGGGACCGGAAACGCGCCCGCAACGGGCAACGCGCTCGCAACGGGCAACGCGCCCGCCGCCGCGGCGGGTATCACACGAGTGTATCGATCTCACCCGAACCCGGCCGATCGGCAGCACCCGACTGGCTTGCGCGAAATGACGCCCGAACAGCGCAAGGCACTAGAAGCAGGCACGCCGAAGCTGACGGAGGTGCGGCCGACGCCGCTGGCGCTCGACCGCATCAAGCAGCAGGTCGCAGGACAGAAGACCAGAGCGTCCGCTGCGGTCAGCGCGCTCGAGGGTCAGGTCGCCGACCCCGGCACGGACTTGGTCACGAGCGCGCCCGGTGATAAAAGCAGCGTAAGGCTCGCTGCGGCGGCGACGCTGCCGCGCTCGGTGGACAACAGCACGCTCCCTGCGTTTCCGGAGATCCGCGATCAGGGTGGCATCGGCTCCTGCGTCGGGTTCGCGGTCGGATACTACCTGTACACGCATGAGCTCGGCCTCTTGGCGGGCTGGAACAACAAGAACACCACGAACACGACCAAGGTGTCGCCGAAATGGGCGTACAACCTTTCGAATTCGGGCGAGAACAACGGCACTTGGGCGTCGACGGTGCACGGCGTGCTCGCCGAAAGCGGTGCGCTCATGTGGTCGGATTTCCCCTACAGCGGCGACGTTTCGAATCCGCTCAACTTCAGGGAGTGGCCGCGCACGAGCACGCTGTGGAAGCGCGCGCTCGGTTACAAATCGCTCGGCTACAGCTTCTTGAACATACCCACCGACGCCGACAGCCTGGCGCAGATCAAGAGCGTGCTCTTGAACGGCCACGTCGTGAACTTCGCCACGCACATCTATTCGTGGCAATTCGACGTCATCGACAACGATCCGAGCACGAGCGCGGACGATGCGTTGGTCGGACAGAACATCGTCACCTGGCAGAACGGCAGTGACGGCGCGCACGAGGCCACCATCGTCGGTTACAACGACGACATTTGGGTCGACCTCAACGCCAACGGGCACGTGGACGCGAGCGAAAAGGGCGCCTTCAAGGTGGCGAACTCGTGGGGTCCCGGCTGGGCGAACAACGGCTACGTGTGGGTTGCCTACGACGCGGCGCAGTTCACGAGCCAAGTGCCGCTCGGCCCTGCCAGCGACATGCGCGCTCAATTGTTCCAGGAGGTGACGACGCTCATCGGCGCTCGCGTCAATTACCAGCCGAACCTCGTCGCGGAGGTAACGCTCAGCACCGCCGATCGTGGCAATTTCTCGGTCTCCCTCGGCCTCACGGAGCCGGACCGCACGGACACCGTGCTCGACAGTTGGTTCCCCGCCGCGATTTCCGGCGGCGGCCCCTACGCCTTCGACGGCACCAGCACGACCGCTCCGCAAACGGGGAGCTTTGCCTTCGATCTCAGCTGGTGGGCCCCGAGCTACGGCGATTTGCGGTATGAAGTGCTCGCGCACAACTGGGGTCACTTCACCTCGACTGTCTCAGGCGTCGCGCTCGTGGATCGTCTGCGCTCGAACCTGCGCACCGCCTCGACGGAGCCCACCGCCGTCATGGGCGACGGGCAAAGCAAGACGCAGGGCCTGCGCTACAAGTTCCAGGATCCGAGCAAGGTGCCGCAACTCACGGTGTCTCCCGCGTCGAGCATCGCGTTCGGAAACATCGCTGTCGGCGCGAAGCTCGATCAGACCGTGAACCTCACGAACAGCGGTAACGCCGACCTGATGATCACCTCACTGCGGTATTCGAATCCGCTGTTCTTGACGCCGAACTTCTATTTCTACGGCTTTCGTATCGCGCCCGGTGAGACGAGGACGCTCAACGTCGAATTCGCTCCGGCCTCGAGCCAGAGCGAGACCGGGGCGCTGAATATTCGCAACACGAGCTCGAATCTGGCGAGCCCGAGCGTGACGCTCACAGGTGCCGGAACGAGCAACGACGACAGCGCTCCGATTCAAGTCTTCATCACGCAGCAAAACGCCGTGAACGACAACTCGGTGACCTTGCGCGCGGAAGTGAAGAACCGCACGGCGAGCGCCATCAGGCTGTCGGACTATCGCGTCGTGTACTACCTGAACGACCCCGAGCAGGATCCGACCCAATGGGTATGGGACACCGCCTACACCACCGCGGGACCCATCACGGCCAAGGCCAAGAAGCTGTTCGGTGGCAGGAGCGTCGGCGCCCGGAAGGCCGACACCGCCCTCACGTTCACGTTTGCGAATACGAACGTCGCCGCCGGTTCGTCCGCCATCTTTCAAGGCACGCTGCACCGCGCGGACTACAGCTGGTACCCCGACGAGACCGACGATTGGTCACGTTATCTGCGCCGGGACGGCATGGCGGAAGGCACGACCGTTCAACTGGTTTCCAATAACAGCACGGTGTTCGGCATCGGCGGCGAGCTCCAGCCCGGTGCTCACCAGTTCAAGCTCACGCCCACGACGGTAACGAGCACGGTGACCTCCACCTTCGTCATGGACGCGAGCGACGGATACGAGCGAACTTACCGCTTCTACAATTCGAGCGGCACGCTCGTAACGTCGATCTGGACCTACATGAGCGTCCCTGGCCAGCAAACGGAAACGCTCGACGTCTCCGACCTGCCCGCCGGGACGTACACGGTGCTCCTCGAGCTCGGTGGCAATGCCGCCGATCTCACGACCATCACCAAGCTCTGAGGCGACACGCAGGGCAGGGCAGAGGAGGGCGCTCGCCGTGCGGGCGCCCTCTTCTTTTCATTGAGTCTTTTGGACGTTGGCGACTGCAAAATCGACGTTGCCGCTGCCGCCGCCCGTTTCGACCAGGATCTTGGCCTCGAGCAGATTGCCGAGCTTCATGCCTGCCGCGTCCCAGGCCTTGAAGTGATCGGAGATCGTGATGGTTCCGCACTGACGGGCTTTTTGACGAATGCTCCAAAACTGAGACCAACTCGACTGGTTGCACCGCGAGCCCCCCGTTCCATTCGTGCTGTTCGAGAAGAACTTGTAGCTCTCACCGTCAATCGTGCCGGTGCCCTTTTGGCTCGAGTTATAGGGGTTGAACGGCATCTGGCCGAATGAGTCATCCAGAATGTACCATTCGACACAAGGGTTGGTCGACCACCCGTAGATTCCGATGTACGAGAATCCACCGCCGCTTCCACTCTTCTTGAAGGCAAAACCAGCGGTGATCGTTCCGTATTGGTCGTACGTCTTTCCGCTGTTACCCCATTCGAAGCCAAGGCGACCGAGGTAGTCTCCCGAGTTGTTCCAGGCGGCGCTGAAGGCAGGGGTGCTGAACGTCGTTAGCGTTCCAGAGCCTTGGTTGGACCAGATTTGCCAAGCAAGGTTGTTCGAGCCGCCCTGGCTATTGCCCGAATGTTGCGTACCGCCCGTCGGCATGGGCGTGTTGCAGTCAACGGTCGTCGATCCGGTCGAACCCGCGCTTCCTCCTCCGCTGCCGCCAGCGGCGCTCGCGCCACCCGCGGCCCTGCCGCCGCTCGGCGAACCGCCCGCTGCCCTGCCGCCCGGCGGCGCGCCGCCGGAGCTAGAGCCGCCCATTGCCCGGCCGCCAGCCGGCGAGCCGCCCGAGTTAGAACCGCCCGCCGCCCTGCCGCCGGTTGGTGCGCCGCCCGAGTTAGAGCCGCCAGAGCCCATGCGGCCAGCGGCCGCCCCTGTCCCGATGCCGGCGCTCGCACCTTGGCCGCCGATCGCCCCCGCACCCCCGCTGGTCGTCTTGCCACCGGACGAGCTCCCGCCAGAGGACGTGCTCGTACCGCCTGTTTGAACGATTGTGCTTCCGCCGCTTCCGCCGCTTCCGCCACTTCCGACCGTGCCGTGACCGCCCGTTCCCCCTCGGCCCGCCGTGGACTGCCCTCCGCCCGTCCCCGCGTCCGGTGACGTGCCAGGTCCGTCAAGGCTAGCAGAGCAGTTCAACATCGCGCACGCGACAGTCCCAGCACATATCTGAAGCCACTTCATACGCACGTGTTCCTCCGAACAGTTTTAGGCACTCGTAGAAGCAGTGCGGATCACTGTCGAAATCCATCACCCTTTCTACGTATGGCCAAGCGCATTTTTGAAGTGCGCGTCCGAATTGCGTGAATAACTCCAAGGTATGATAGCCCGCCGTGCGCGGAGACGGGATTTTTCTCGCGTCAGTGGCAGGCGCCTCGGGTTATGCGGTTGACGGCTTGCGCTTGCCGCTCGCCAGGGCCCAATAGACGAGCACGGGCTGAAAGAACAGCCGTACGAATCGCTTGGTGTCCGTGTCGAGTCCGAACGCGCTCCGTCGGTTCACGTATTGAGACACGTTGCCAGGAAAGACGGCGACGAAAAACGCTGCCGCGAGCTTGCCCGCGAGAGGCCGTCGCGCGTCATCGGCGAGGACGAGGCCGGCGCCGAGCGCGATCTCGGCCACGCCCGAAGCGACCACGGTCTTGTCTTTGCTGAGGGGTACCCAATCCGGCACCTGCGCCCGAAACGCCCGCCGCGCAAAAGTCAGATGGCTGATCCCAGCGAAGACCAGCACGCCGCCGAGCGCTGTTTGAGCCGCTTTCGCGAAGTCCATCCCACTGCATAGGCAGGTTGCATGCCAAGCGGCGCAAACGGTCGAGGCCGCCGTGCTCTGCTCGCTAACGGCTCAGCGACTCCTGAGCCGAGTTGCCGGAAACGTAGCAATGACCAGCCAGCGGAACCCCATGCGGAACGTCCGAGAACGTCACCGGGACCGGCTCCTGCTTCGGCCCGACCACCACGAAGTGAAGGTGTGGTCGTGCCGTTCCACGGCGCGCGGTTACCGGCACCAGACCTGAACGGTGCCGTCCGCGTACGCCACCGCCAGCATGCGTGAATTGGGCGAGAAGCTCGTGCCGAGTACTGCCGAGCCGTGGCCGGGGATTGGCGGCGCAGGCACGGGAGGGGGCGGCGCGATAGGGCCCGCGCCCGCTTGACCCGCACCTCCGTCGTCCGCCGGCGGAGCCTCGGGCAACGTCCAGAGCCTGAGCTCACCCGTGTACGCGCCCGCGACGAGTACGGTTCCGTCCGGTGACGCCTCGAGTGTCGTACTCGCGAAAGCGTCGTCGGCGAGCAGATCGTGGCGTGTCGTCGAGCCCGTCGTCTCCCACGCGGTGACACGGTGATCCCCGGCGCTGAAGAGCCGGCCGTCGCGCGAGAAAGCGACGCTCACGGCGTCATCGTGTGCGTCAGGGAGCTCGAGAATATCCGCCCAATCGCTGGTGCGCACGAGGCTCAGCCCGCCGTCGTCGGTGCCGACCGCCGCGAGAGCTCCATCGGGTGAGAACCGCGCCTGGTGGTTGTCCTTGCCGACGAGACCGATGCCGCGAATCAGTGTGCCGCTCGCGGCGTCGTAGACGTCGTGCACGCCGTCGTATCCGGCTGCAACGAACTGCGTGCCGTCCGGTGAGAACGACGTGCTGTGCACGCCGCGCGAGAAGGTGTCGATGTCCTTTTGGCTTTGCCAGCTCGCGGTGGCCCAGAGCTGGATGTGGCCGTCACCGTTGCCCGTGACGAGGCGCGTGCCGTCGGGCGAGAAGCCGAGGCCCTCGACGAGGGGCACGGCCTGGTCGAAATCGGGAGTCGCGAGCACGGCTCCGTTGGGGGCGGCGCGCACGACGAAGCCGAAATCACCGCCGATCGCGAGCTCAGTGCCGGACGGAGCGAACGCGACCCCGCGCGCGAACGGTCCCTCGTGGATCTCGTCGCGCAGCGAGTCGCCCTCTCGCGTCCAGTACTCCATGATCCAGTCGGAGGCGACGAATAGCGCGTCGTCGGTGGGTGAGGCAGTGGCGCGCGGCGGTCCGCCGATGGGGGCGGCGATGATTTTGCCGGCCGAGCCGTCGACCGGAACCGAGTAGACGGAGTTGACGCTCGCGAACACGGTGGCGCCGTCGGGCGCGAAATCGAGCTTCCACACGCGGCTGAGCCCCACGCTCAGCGTGCGCTCGACGTTGCCGCTGGCAGCCGCAATGAAGCGCACGGAGTTGTAGACGTCGCCCACGGCGACACGCGTGCCGTCGGGCGACACGTCGAGAGCGGTTTGCCAGGTGCCGCCCGTGAGCGCGGCGCCGAGCGACGCGAGATCGTCCGCCGACCAGATGCGCACGCTGCCGTCTTTGCTGGCCGAGAACACGCGCGCTTCGGCGGCCGCGAAACCGATCCCCAGCACTTCATCGCTATGGCCCGCTTTGCTCGCCAACGGGGTCGTTTTGCCGGCATCCCAGAGGTACAGTGTGCCGTCGGCAGCGCCGGCCACGACGTGCTTCGCGTCGGCCGTGATCGCGACGGAGAGGAGTGGGCTCGAACCGGCGCTGAGCGTCACGAGCGGCGCTGCGTCCGCCACGCGGAAGAGCCGCACGGTGTGATCGTCGCTCGCGGTGGCGAGCGTGGTCCCGTCCGTCGACACGGCGACGGCATTGACCGCGCCGGTATGTCCGAAGAACCACTTCTTCTCGGCTCCCGTCAGCGGGTCGACGACCTTCGCGACGCCGCCGGCGAGCCCGAGCACGACCGCGCTGCCGTCCGCGAGGTACTGCATGTCGTTGATGCCGGAAATCCCGAGGTCTCCGCAGATGCCGAAGTCCACCGAAGGTGTGCCGCCGCCTTCGCCGCCTTCGCCTGCGCCCGCGTTCGCTCCGCTCTCACCGCCAGCTGGCCCGCCGCCGACAGCTCCGCCGCCGCCTGACGCGGAGCGCGCACCAGAGCCTGCTGCCGCGCCGCTGCCGTCCCCTGCCGTCCCCGAGACGCCCGCGCTCCGTCCGGCGGATCCGCTTGCCGCCGTACCGGCACGCCCGCCCGAGCTCTTGCCCGCGGCGCCGCCGCTTGCTGCGCCGCGCCCTGCTGCTCCGGCTCGCGCGCCGCTGGCACCGCTAGTGTCGTCGTCGCTGTGGCCCGAGGAGCCGCACGCCGGGAACGCCGCCGAAGCCGCGAGCAACACGACGACCCACCCCACCGCACGCGTTCGACTCCTCGCTCCGAGCCTCACCATGGTGCGAGAGTATATCCGAGCTCGGCCGCGGCGGCGAGGCTCTGCGCGAGCGCTCGCCCCGGCTCAGGCGAGAAACCGCCGCACGTTGTCCGGCAGTTCGTCGGCGAATACTTCGATGCACTCGCCCTTGGCGGCGTCGAGCTTCCAGCAGCGCTCGTCGTCGTCGATGATCCACACGACGTATTCTTGGCTGCCGTCGGCGCGCGGCGGCCTCGCTTCCGGCCCGCCGAGTCTTCGGAGCGAGCGGTGAAGAACACCACGGTTCAGAAAGCGTCCCTTGCTGTCGTACGCGTGCATTCCCTCTACCTCCTGTCTCCCTTCGAGGAGCGCAGACTGACGAAATGCATGCGCCGGCGCAAGCACGGGTAGGACACGACTTGTCCTTGACGGCGCTCGGCCTCGCGCCGGAAGCCGCCTGACGCACGGAAATTCTTCGCGCTCGCAACCGAAAGCTCGAGGGCAACGCCCCGGAGCTCTGCTCTACGGTCCCGTGCTCCGTCGAAGTTTCCGTAGCGGACTGACGCTTCCGAATCGTGCATGGCCCGCATCAAAGTAGCCACTGTCCCAGTCTCGTGCAGAAGGGCCACGTGTCGCATCTCGATATTTCTAATGGGGAGCTTCGTGTTCAGGAAATTCGAATAGCTATCTTCGGGTCCGAAGATCTGTCCGAGCCCGCAGGCCGACCCTGCCCGAACGTCCGGATTCGAATGGGCAAGCTCGCGCGTGAGGCGTGGCGCTGCTCGAGGATCACGTACGTTCCCGAGAATGAGGTAATTTGATCCATTGTAGCGTTCTGAGGGTTTCGCCGGCGCCAATGCTTCGGTCCGGAACCTCGCAATCGTCCAGGAGCACCGGAATGAACCACGCTCGATCCGTGGGGCGCAGACGCAGCTCTTCGATCGCGACCGTCAGCTCCTCGTTCATGTACGTTCTCGCCCGAGTCATGGACGTCGTCGAAAAGCAGGCGAGGTAGAACGCGCCCTAACGGATCGTGGCAGCCGACCTTTGCGGCGGAATCGTGACGCCCTTCGTCATACCAGCGACGGACGCCGGTCGAACGTAGCTTGCTCACTGAAAGAAAGACGGATTCGCGCCCGCTGCGTAGCTCACGCCGATGGCACTCGCGGACAGCGCCGAATCGTAGATGCGAAATTCGTCGAAGGTGCCGTTCAAGTACGGATCGTCCGTAAAGTGCGAGCGGCCGAGCCAGCAGTCGGTCGTGGCGATGCTCGAGAGCGCCATGGCCGAAGCCGCTTTGCCCGCCTGTTTGCCGTCGAAATAGAGAATCGCTTGAGCTCCTGCCCCGTCGATGGCGAGGGCGAAGTGGTGTGCACCGGCGACGAGCGTGCTGTCCGGCCCGTTGAGCTGAAACCCCCCCGTCGCCTCCGCGTTCAATCCCTTGGGACTGCCGGCGGCGCGCACGACGTCGGTGTTGGATTGCGTCGTGAGGAAGATGTAAGAGCCTGAGCTGGTCGTTGCCGCTTGGCCGAAATCGAACAGGCGCTGCCACGCGAGAACGTTGGTGCACCCGCTCCCGCACGAGGTCGACCACGAGAACCAGGCTTCGAACGTCGCGCTCGTGAGGCCCGTCAAACAGCCCGCCGGCAACTCCACGTACTGCTTCTTCGTGTCGTTTGCCGGCGCGACGCCGCCCGTGAGCGTCAGGGAGCCGTCGCCGCTCAACGTAGCGCCCGTTCCCATCACTTTGCCGTCGGCGCTACCTTTTGAATCCGTCACAGCGCTGCCCGTGCCGCCAAAACTGTAGCGGTGAACGAGCGAGTTCTTGAGCGCTGTACAGTCCGCATCGGCGCCCATCACGCCGCAGCCGCAAGCTCCGGGTGCAGTACGCGTGGCATCCATGGGGCAGAGGTCGTTGCAATCGGCGGTGCCGTCCGCATCGGTGTCCGTGTCCGGCTTGCCGCACCCGCACTGCCCCGGTTCGGTCTTCTGCGCGTCGTCCGGGCAGCAATCGCCGAGTGTCATGCAGTCTGGCGCGCCTGCATCACCCATTGATGCCGACGAACCGCCGGTCCCCGCGGCGCTCCCGCCGAGCCCGGCTGAGGTTCCACCGGTCCCTCCACCGGTCCCTCCTCCGATCACGCCCGTGCCCGCGCTGCTCCCGCTCGTCCCGCCGCTGGTCATGACGGTTCCCGAACCACCGGCACCATTGCCTTCTCCTGCACTCGCGTCCGCACCGGAGCCGGCCGCATCCATTCCTGGCAGGCCTGCCGTGCCACCTGTTCCGATGCCTGCGCTCCCCGTCGAGCCAGCCTTCGCCGAGGCGCCGCCGGCTGGTGTCGTGGCACCGCTACCGATGCTCGCCTTGCCGGCGGCTCCGGGCGCTCCGCTCGAACCGGTGAGCAGACCTGGTTCGTAGACCTGACACGAAGCCCAGAAGAATAGACCCGCGCCACCTATGATCTGGAAGCGTCGCATCACCGCGTCGCGCGGATACAGCTTGCGCAGGTGCTTGCGTTCGTCGAATGCCGTCCGCACGCGCGAATGACCCATCGTCTATCACGAAGCGTTGCAGGCAGACCCCGGCCCGCAAGGGGACGATGTGGGTGTTCGGTGCTCGAAAGGCCTACACGCCGTCAACTCTCGAGGGAGTTTACTCGAGCCGGGACGTCGGGGCTCGAGCTGCGAGCTCTCGAAACTCGAGGGGTCGTCGCCGAGGATGGCCCGGAGCTCTGTTGATAGGCTCATGAGCCGTACAATCCGGACAAGTGGGTGTTCAGCAAAGTGACGCCGGCTTTCGCGTCCCCGTGCTTGAGGACGCGCCATGATCGAGAGCGCCGCGCGCTCGTCGACGTGCTTGCTGACGGGTGCTGCGGCGCTGCGGGTGAGCGCCGCGCCCTCCACCGCGAGCCGGAGCTCCACCAAATCCGTGAGCTGGATTTTGCGAAGCCTGACGACATGCATCAGCGCTTCACGGAACCGTGCCACCGCGGCGTCGGCGCTCGCCGTCTTCATCGGCGAAGTCCGTCGCTGCGCGCGGCGTCGAGACGCGGACAGCGCTCGGGGCGCGAACGGCGGGGGAGGGACGGTGCCGCTCGTGCGTATTAGGCTCCCGATATGAGGAAATTCTGGGTGTTGGTGGCGCTGGTCGGAGTGGGCTCGGTTGCTTGCAAGAGGGAGGGCGGCGCGCAGCCGAGTGGCTCGAGTGGTGCAAACGCAGCGGTCGCGCCGTCAGTCGCTGCCGCGCCGGCGCCATCCGCGGGGACCGGCGACGACGAGTGCCGCGCGCCGGGCGGCTATTTGGTGCCGCCTCGAAAGTATCCGGACGGTGATCTGATCCGCGCCGTGCTCGTCGATGGGGAGCGGGTCTTTTTTCGGAACGCGCACGATCTCATGAGCGTTCCGCTCGCGGGAGGACCCGTCGTCACCGTCGGCAAGGCGCCTGCGCTTTCGCTGCGAGGCACGACCGAGCTCTGGCAGCTGGGTGACGAGCTGGTGATGCAGTCGCCGGGCGAGCCGATTTTCATGAAGGCGAAGAAGAGCGGCGGGGAATGGACGAGCTTCATCGATCTCACGGCGGCCAAGAAGGGCGGCGGGCGAGATGCTGCGACACGCCTGCTACAGAGCCTCGGGAAGTCCGCGACGCCCGTCGCGTCGGCGGCCGATTTCGACGGCAAGGCGTTTTATTACGCTGAGATCACCCAAGGCAAAGGCCGCAACGCACCCGCTTCATCGACGCTGAGGAGCGTCGCGTTCGGTGGAGGCGCTCCGCAGACGCTGTTCGAAAGTCCGGGGGAAATCTCGGAGGTGACGCGGGTCGGCGACCAGCTCGCCTTTCACGTGGTCTTGCCGCCCACGGCCGAGCAGCTCAAGGAAGGCGAAGAGGAGCGCAAGAAGAACAAGTTCGCGTTCGGCGTCAGCGGCGAAAGCTGGCTCATGAGCGTGCCGGCGGCGGGCGGCTCAGGCAAGCGACTGGTGCGCCTCAGCAGCTTGTTCAACGGCGGCTTGATCCAGACGGGCACCATCCTCGGCGTGGACGGCTCACGACTTTACGTGTCGGGCTACGTGGACGGAGACCTGCAGAAGCCGGGAGTGTTCCGCATCGATTTGCCGAGCGGCGAGAGCGTGCAGCTCGACAAGCGCTTCATTCGCGGAAAGGCCTACGTTTCGGGCGACGAGGTCGCGCTCGTCGGCAGCGGAACGCTGGAACCGGAGAAGGGGCGTGGAACGCTACTGTTCACCGTGCCTCGTGACGGCAAGAGCATCACCTTCGTCAGCTGTATCGCGAATACGTGGTCGCTTCACGCGAGCGCCTTGGCGCCGCATGCCGTGCTCTTGAGCCTGTTCGAAGCGAGCAGCGGCTTGGCCAGTATCGCCAAGCTGCCTCTCCACTGAAGCGCTCTGCCACCGCGACGGAATCGCGCTCGGAGCACAAGCGGGCCCGGTGGCGCTCAGGCAGGCCCGCTTTCGAAGATCTAGCTCGCGCCTTAGCGTGTCACCGCGGGCGGGGTCACCGGCGGCGTGTTGCTCGGAAATGGCTTCGCGACCGCCGGGCCCCTCACTGGAGGCGACGGCAGTGCGGGCGCGTCCTCAGCCGTTGCGGCTTGGTGCTTCCAAGGGTCCGCCGATGAGGCGCGGCTCTCGTGCGGTACCAAGGGTAGCCAGCGGAGAAGCCAATAGCGGCCGCTCGCCGCCGCTGAGACCGCCGCCACGCCCGCGACGAACCCGAAGACCAGGTAGTGAATGACGCGAGCTGGGGGCCGCGGCAGGGAACGGGACATCGTGAATCGGAAAAAGCCACGATCGATGTCACGTTCGTTCGTGTCGTCACGACGTAGCGTGCTCCAGAACGACTGGGGCAAAGAGGGCTCGTCTTCGTTCGTCATGACTAGGCCTCCTTCCACACGAGGCTCGGCCGTAGCTTGAGTAGCCGGCGGAGCTGTCGCCTGCCGTCGCGCAGCCGGGAGCGGACGGTGAGGGTGTTCGCACCGACGATGCCGGCAATATCATCGACGTCGAAGCCTTCGAGGTCGTGCAGCACCACGACGGCCCGGTGCTTGTCGCTCAAGCGACGGAGTACTTCACGCAGCATCTCGGCGCGCTCGCGCTCGTCGAGCAGGTCGAGCGAGTGCGGGACGTCGCTCGTGGGTTCGTCGGCGAGGCCGATATCGAAACGCAGCTGAAAGCGTCGCCAGAAGCGGCGATGGTTCAAGAGCACGCGGTAGCAGACCCCGTAGATCCAGCTCGGCAGCTCGCTTCTGCCTTGAAAGCTTTCTCTCGCGCGCCATACCTCGGTGGCCGCCGCCTGCACCAGGTCCTCGAAGTCGCGGTCTCCACGGGTCACCAGGGTGCCCATGCACCGGTACACCAACCCGAAGAGCTCGCGCTCACTCACCTGCGCCCATAGCGGGGTAGAGGCTGAAGGGACCGGCTCCGCCGCTGAAGTCGAGGGGTGATGCACGGAGCTACCGTTTATAACAGTGTCCGATGCGAGTCGACCCGAGCACAAAAAACGTACTAGGCGGTCGCAGGGCCCCGGCGTGGCTGCAAATAGCGCGGAACATACCGAGAGTTATCGCTTCGGGCGCCGGATCACGCGCAGCCGACCGCTCTTGCCGCCGCCGACGTACAGGCGCTCCTTGCCATCGCATTCGAGCCCGCTGACGAATGCGTCAGGCATGACCAGCGCATCGAGCACCTCTCCGGACGTGGGGTCGACGCGCCGGAGCTCGGCTTGTCCTGCTTCGAGCGCTCCGTGCCACAGCTCTCCGTCTGCGAAAGTAACGCCGGTCACCAAGCGATTCGATTGCACGATTCGCAGCACGCGGCCGGTCTCGGGGTCGAGCTTCAGAATTCGCCGTCCCTCGTACTGCGCCACCCAGAGCGCGCCCTCCGCCCAGGTGAGTCCCGCGTAGTCAGCGTCGGGCGGCGCGGGCACGATGGCGACGACGGCGCCCGTCGCAGGGTCGACCTTCTGAATCTTGCCCGCGGCAATTTGGTAGAAGTGCCTGCCGTCGAACGCGCTACCTGCTTCGGCGCGGACGTGGATCGCGCGGCCGAGTACGCCGTTCGGTGTTGCCGACTGCAATCGATCGCCGACGGCGAGCCACACGTCGTTGCCGTCGTGGGTGACGCCGTGCACGCGTTCGATGCCCGGGAACACGTATTCCGCGAGGATCTCGGCCCTGCTCGTCCGAAGCACGGGAGTTACGTAGCGCGAGTCGTGGCGAGCAACAACGTCGTCGCGAAGCCTTCCGGCGGCCGCGCGACCCAGCGGCGGTTTCGACCGGCGCCGTGCGAATCGATCTTGCCGGCGTCTTTCAGCTGGCCGAGGGCGCGCTGTACGGCGCGCTTGCCGAGACCGCACGCGCTCGCGAGGGCGGAGCTCGGCCACGCCTCCCCGTCGCGAAGGAGCGCGAGCAACAGCGAAGCTTCGTCATCGGCGGGTGGCAGCACGACGACCACGCGCTTGCAGCGCAAGGCGAAGCCTTCGGGAGTCGATTCGAGCACGAGACCGAGCGGCTCGAGCGCGCGCCGAAGGCGTCCGATCTCGACGCGCAGCCGGGCACGGAGCGAGTCGCTCGTTCGGCGCGCGCCGAACGCCCGCTCGATGAGGCGGACGCGGCCTGCTGCGAGCGGCGCCGTTTCGCCGAGCGCGCGCGCGAGCGCAAAGAGAACCGGGCGTGTCACCAGCGAGACCACCGCACCGCGCAGCCGCAGCTCGTAGCGGCACCCGTCGATCACGAGCGCGGTAGTGCCCGCGAGCGACGCCATGTCGCGCAGCGTGGCAAGTCCGCTCGTTCCGTCGCGGACGAGGCGTGCAACCGGCGCCCCGATTTCGGCTGCCAGGCGCTCGACCTGCGCGGACAGTGGTGGGAGCGCCGCCGCTCGTGCGGCCGTGCGTGCACGTGCGATCGCCGCCTCGGCTTCCAGCACGCGCCCGCGTCGCGCGGCGATATCCGCGCGCAAGAGCTCCGCGTGTGCTCGAAGCCGTGGAGGCGCGCCGCCAAGGTCGATCGCCAGGAGAGACCTCGCCTGCTCGACGCGTCCGAGCAGAAGCAAATGGCGAACGCGCAGGAGGCGGACGAACGTGCGGTTGACGCGATCGGCGGCGAGGGCGGATTCGGCGGTCTCGAGCAGTCGACCTGCAAGCGCGACCTGGCGCGCAGCAAGCGCTACCTCGCCACGCGCGGCGAGTACGCGCGGCCGCATGGGATCACGGGCAGGTAGTCCGCGCTCCGCACGTAGGAGCAACTTCTGCGCCGCGCGATCCTCGCCGAGCTCTGCCATCGCCACCCCACGCAGCGCAAGGGCTCGGGCGTCCTCCCGCGTGCCGATGAGCCGCAGCGCGGCGAGCGCATCGAAACGCGCGAGATGTCGCGCTGCAGCCGCTAGATCCGAATCGCGTCGCAGTTGTTACTCCCCGGTTCGTACCGGCGCGCGTTAGGAAAACACGCATGCAAGGTCATGACATCCATTGTTGTCGGCGTGCAAGGACGCGCGGCTGGGCGGTCGGCAGCGTGACCTTCGCGCTCTTCGCGGCGCTCGTGCCGAAGTGCCCGATTTGCATCGCGGCCTGGCTCGGCGTGCTGGGCCTTTCGGGGCTCGCGGCGCTCGTCGATCCGCGAGTGCTCTGGCTCGCGACGGCCTTCGCGGCCGCCGTCTGCGGCGCCCTCGTCGTTCACCGCTTTTTCACCAGCAAGGAGATGCGATCATGAAACATGCTACGGGAACACGTGAAGAGTGGCTTCTGGCACGCCTCGAGCTCTTGAAGGCAGAAAAAGAGCTGACGCGGCAGAGCGACGCACTGGCCGAACAGCGCCAGAAGCTACCGTGGGTGCGCGTCAAGGACTACCACTTCGACACGGAGGACGGCCCGGCCACGTTGAAGGATCTGTTCAGGGGGCGCTCGCAGTTACTCGTTTACCACTTCATGTTCGGGGCCGATTACGCAGCGGGTTGTCCCTCCTGCTCGTTCATCGCGGACGGCTTCAACGGCTTCACGGTTCATCTCGCAGAGCACGACGTCATGCTCTGGGCGGTATCGCGTGCGCCGCTGCCGAAGCTCGTCGCGTACAAGCGGCGCATGGGCTGGACGTTCCCGTGGGCCTCGTCGTTCGGCGGTGACTTCAACGCGGACTTCGGCGTCGGCTTCAGCCCGGAGGAGCAGTTCGGTACGGGCATCGACTACAACTATCGTCATGAGCCGAAACGCGAGCGGGCTCCGGCCGGCGGAGGCGCGAGCTCGCACGCCACGACGTGCGGCGTCGACACTCCGACGTACTTACGCGAACGGCCCGGGATGAGCGCGTTCGTGAGCGAGGAGGACGGCGTCGTGTATCATACTTACTCGACTTACGCGCGGGGCCTCGATGGGCTGTGGGGTGCGAACCAATGGCTCGATCGCGCGCCGAAAGGACGAAACGAGTCAGGTCCATGGTGGAAGCGCCACGACGAATATTCGCGCTGAAAGACGCGCGATATGCGACGTAAACGGCAATACACGCGCGCGGAGCGAGCATGAAAGAGATCCACGGCCATGCGCCCATCAACGGGCTCGAGATGTACTACGAAGTCGAGGGAGCGGGCGAGCCGCTCGTCTTCGTTCCGCCTGCCTTCGGGTTCGCGGGGCTGAAGTCATTTCCGCTGCTCGCAAAGCACCGCGCCGTCATGACGGTCGACCTCCAAGGGCACGGTCGCACCCGCGACCTACCGGATCGTCCCCTATCCATCGAGCAGTACTTCGAGGACGTGGTCGCGCTGCTCGCGCATCTCGGCATCGCGAAGGCCGACTTCCTCGGTGAAAGCTACGGCGGCAACACCGTGGCCATGATCGCGGTGCGCCGTCCCGAGCTCGTCCGTCGCGTGGTGACCTACGCGGCAACGTTCGCCCCGCCTCCCGCCACGCTCGAGCCCTCGATGACCCGCCATGATCGACCGCCCACCGCAGAGGGCAGCCAGATTCGGTTTCAACGAGAGAGCTACGAGAAGGTCGCACCCGACCCGACCTATTGGCCGAGGATCTACGACAAGATCGCGAGCATTCGGTGGGGTGGCTTCTCGAAGCAAGAGCTCACGTCCATCAAGGCGCCCATGCTCATCATCCAAGGCGACCACGACTTCGTGCGCTTTGAGCACTCCGTGGAGACCGTGCGCCTGATTCCGCGCGCCGAGCTCGCGGTGATCCCGAGTGCGAGCCACTTCGCCCTGTCTTCAGAACCCGAGCGGGTGATCCCCCTCATCGAGCACTTCCTCGACAAACCAGAAGCACAATTGCCTCTGGCAAGCGCCGAGCTCGGCTATCACCCCGGCGAGACGAGGTGACCGCACCTGCGTTGCCGCGCGGGTATGGCGCTGCAGAGGCCCGCCTGGCGTCGAGTCAAGCTGTCGAAGGATTCTCCGCGCGCAGCACGATCGGCCACGGCAGGTGCGTCTCGAAGACGTACTTGCGGTGCGCGATGAGCGGCGGCGGGATGTCAGCGCCGATTTGCTCGACCAAATAGGCGAACCCCGGGCGCACGCGCGGGAGCAGTTGCGGGCAGTCGGCGTCGGCGAGCGGTAGCGCGTGCGTCAGGAAGGTCGCCAGGTAGATATCGAGAGCCGTCAGCTCTGCGCCCAGCAAGTAGCGGTGTCCGGCGGCGCGGCTGCGGGCAAGCACGCCGTCGAAGAGCGCGAGGATCTCGCGCATGCGTGCGAGCGCGGCCGGGACCTGCTCGGGTTCGTAGCTGTATTTGCCGGCGAGGTACTGGGCGATCGGCACCGAGAACGAGCGCGAGCCGCCGGACGTGAGCCCGCCGTCGATCATGACGAGCCGCGCACACCAGCCGAACCCGCCCTCGCCGCAGAGCTCGTGGGCGAGGCCATGGTGGCGGATGCGCGCTTCGGGCTCGGTGGGGATGAGCGAGACCGAGCCGCCCCGACGTTCGGCGAAGGCGAGAATTTCGGCCCAGCCGGTCCGCGGCGGCTCGTCGTCAGTGAGCAACACCGGCACGTTCATGGCGCCGGTCCAGGCCCGAAGTGCCTCGTCGACGCGCGGATAGCCGAGCACCAGGACGGGCAAGCCCTTCACGTGGAAGATCCCTTTTGCTGCTTCGGACCACGGGCTCGGGAGACCACCGGCGACCACCAAACGTGGGCCGCTCGCGGCGCGCGCGGTGTCGACGTCGACGAACGTGAGCGAACTCATCGCGCCGACGCTAGCACGGGGAAACACGCGAGCTCGTAACCTACGTCGCCTGCAAGGAGACGGCAGCGATCGTCGTTAGTGTCCGTCCCACGGATTCATCAAGTCGAGCTGGCGTTCGCGTCGCAAGAGCACGCGCAGCGCTTCGCGGCGTTCGAGTGAGAGACCGCCGTGCAGATCGAAGCCGTACTCGCGTAGCTCGTTGAGCAGCTGCTCGACGCGTCCTCGGTCCGAAGCCGCAGTCGCCGCTTGGGGCGGCATGCTGACGGCGACCTGGGCGATCGGTGGTACGGCGACCGGTGCGGCCACACGAGCCTCCGCCAAGAAGTCACCTTGCGAGCGTAGCGGCTCCGTCCTCGGCCGAGCCTCCGCCGGCGCGACGCGCGGATCGGGCGTCCTTTCACAGGGACGCGTCTGACTTGCCAAACGGCGTTCCAGCTCGAGCAGTCGTGCATCGAGCTCGATGAGCTGGACGTGCTCGCGTATCGCTTCCGCGCGCGCGGACCGCGCTTCCGACTCTGCCGCGGCTAGATGGGCCCTCGACGCGCTCGCTCCGCAGCCCGGCAGCCCGCCGCAGAGCAGTAGAAATACGAGCGTCGAGGGCGGCCGCATCGCTACTAATAAAGTAGCACAGGAAGGTGGGCTCACCCAGCCTCGCCGTTGGAGGAGGTCCGGCCCCAGCGTTGTCGCGGATGCCCGTTCTTGCTGACGCTGAGCGACTACCCCGACACTTCGGTCGAAGCGCACAAGAGCGCCGTGCGGATGAAGAGGTGGGTGCGCGCGCGGATTCGGCGCCTGGCGGACGAGCTCGAGGCCGCTCGGCGACTCGAAGGTATCGAGCTGCCGTTTACTGGGTCATCAGGCTGTTGCGCATGACGGTGACGCGGCTGTCGGTGCACAGCGTGCAGCTCGAGCCGTAGAAGTACTTGCGATTCGCGGTGTCGCCCATGAGCTGCACCCTGAACCAGGCGGTCATCGCGAAGATGTCGGGGCCCTTGGCGCCGTTCTGATATTCCCAGCCACCGTGATCGGCGGACAGGTTGTCCATCATCATCGCCGGTTGATCTTTCACGGTGTTGTAGGTGGCCGCCACGCTGTCGCACGAGACGACGGTGTCCTGTCCGCCGCAGATGAACAGCGCTGGGCCGTGCAGTGCCGAGAGCGTCGACGTGCCGGATATCGTGCCGATCGCGCTGATACGCGGATCGGCGGCGGCTTTGCACGTCGAGAGTCCGCCTTCCGAGTGGCCGAGCGCTCCGATGTGGGCCGTGTCGAGGTGGTGATAGTACGGGCTCGTGGAGTCTTCCGACTGTTCGAGCAGCCAGTTCAAGCCGACGATGGTCGGCAGCGGGTCGCCCTTCGAGGTCGTCGTGCTGAGTGACGCAACCACGACGAAGCCGTGCGAGGCGAGCTGCTCGATCAGCACGGGATAGGTTCCACACCATTTGTTGGCCGCAGAGTCGACGACGCACAGCGGAGGGTTTTGCTCGGGATTGTCGCCGTGGCCATTCGCCCATACCAAAATCGGATGGCAATATCCGCTCGTCGCCAGATCCTTCGGGCGGTAGACATTGAATCGCTGTTGGGTGTCGCCGTAGATCGGATCCGGGGTGTAGCCCGCGAGTGGGCCCACGTTCTTGTCAGCCGTGATCGTGAACGGTCCTTTGACCGTGGGATCGGCGGTGGGCCAGGCCTTGCCGACGCAGTTGCTCGGCGGAGCGCCACCGGCCCCGGCCGTTCCTCCGGCAACTCCCCCGGTGGAACTGCCGCCGTTTGATACCTGTCCAGCCTGGCCTCCGGCGTGAGTCTGACCACCGACGCCGGATCCTCCAAGGCCGCCGCCCGCGCCAGCGACGTGACCGCCGCTACCAGCCGCCGCGCCCGAGCTTCCGCCATGTGGCGCCGCGCCGCCGAGAGATGTGCCGCCTGCCACGGCCGGCATGCCTCCGGTCGCGCCGCTTCCGCCCGCGCCGCCGGGTGCCGTTCCGCCGGCGGAGCCGCCAGTGGCGCCGTTGCCTGCGACAGCGGTACTTCCACCCACGCCTCCCTGCGCGGAAGCGGCTGTACCAGCGGTTCCTCCGGTAGCTCCTCCCGCTGGCGCGCCGCCCGTCTGCGTAGGACGCTGACCTCCGCTGCTCGGTGTGCCGTCGCCGTTCGAGGTGTTTCCACAAGCGACCGTCGAGGCCAACAAGCTGGCAAGTAATGCGGCGTGCTTCATGCTTTGGGCATTCCCACGGCCCGCCTGCTTGATCAATCTTGTGGTGACCTTCCCCGCGAAAGAATTCGGCCCAGCCGAGTGATATAGAAATCGACCGATAAACGAACGGATTGTTGCCCTTCGTGCCACTGCGCACGCCCGGTCGTGAAGCCGATTGCAGCGCTCAAGTCACGTTCGGATCGAGACGCCAAGCTCGCCGCGCGATCGCTTTGGCGTCGTGTTCTATGAGGTCGCCGTGCGCGATAACGATTCGCTCGAAGTCCCAGCTGACGATCTTCTCCAGCGTCGCACGGTTTTCAGCGCTGTTCCGCCACCCGAAGCGGTACTCCGGCGCCGGTACGGCCACGTTCCACATGCGGAATAATTTCCAGCACGCCTTCAGTAGCCAATTGGTTCCCGGCGTCTGGTCCCCGATGTTCTCGATGAGATCGACGAGCAAGAGTGTGCGGCTCGGCCTGTGCAGCATCGCCACCTCGCTCATGAGCCGCCCGAACACGCCGGCAAGCGCGAAGTCCGGACTCAAGCAGGGCGGCGCGCTGTCACCGAGGATGCCGTCGTAGCGCAGCGCGCGCTGCTTGCGTTCGACACCCGGGCAAATCCACGTCTCGGCGTCCGGGAACGCCCGCTGGCAGGCTGCGACGTGAAGGTGATGGAAGTTGCCGGGCGCGACGATGACTGCCACTCGCCCGAGCGTCTCGATTCGACCACGTAGGGCGTCGTCCATCGGACCCGGCGAGTGCACGAGCAGCGCACCGTCGCTCCGCCGTGCGAGCGTCATGCGCGCCTCGAAGCGCGCGCCCGCGAGCTTCACGGGATACGGCGCGAGCCAGATCTGATCGCGAACGAGCTCCTGCAAGTCCATCGCCGCGATTATACGCGCCGTCGACGGAGTCCGCGCGTTTAGCCAAGACCGCCCAACTCGAGTCTAGGCGCCTGCGGCGATCGCGTCTGCGAGGCGAGGGAACTCGGGTTTGAAGCCGAGTTCCTCGCGGATGAGGCGGCCGTCGAGCAAGGTGTCGAAATGGCGCGCCATCTCGGCGTTCGAACCGTCCGGCGGCGGTTCGCCCACGGACGCGAACAGCGCGGCAAGCTCGGGCGCTTCGTCATCGACCACGTTGTAGATGCGATGCGGGGGCGACGGCGCGTCGATGAATCGCGCGACGGCTTGCGCGACGTCGACGTGATGGCCGAGCGACATGCGTTGAGTCGGCGGCAAGCCGCGCAGCATCGGGATCGCTTCTGCGATGTGCGGATCGCCGTCGCCGTACACGAACGGGAGCCGAAGTACGCGCACGTCGAGCCCTTCGAGCGCGAAGAGGAAGCGCTCTGCCGCTAGCTTGCTCAGCGGGTATGCTGCCGTCGGTGCGCAGGGGTCGTCCTCCTTGGCGAGGCGGCCGCCGTTCGGGCCGTAGACCAAGCCGGTGCTCGTGAAGATGAAGCGCTTCACGGCGGCGGCGCGAGCAGCCCGCGCGAGGTGCTGCGTGCCCACATCGTTGACGGCGTGCGCTTGCTCGGGAGTCGCGCCCCGGAAGAACGCCGCGCAATGGACCACGACGTCGATATCGCGCAGAGCGGCCGCGAGTGAATCCAGCTCGAGCAAATCACCCTGGGCGAGCTCGATGCGAGCCTCGCCGAGCTGCGCCCTCGTGCGATCGCGCACGAGGGCGCGCACCCGATCCCCGCGCTGGGCGAGTCGTTTGCTCAGTCGACTACCGACTTTTCCGGTCGCTCCGGTGACGAGGATCCTCATGCGCGAAACCTAGGCACCCGCGCGCCGCGCAGCTTGGAAAAAACGGACCGGCGTGCTCGGTAGCTTGCGGACCGCCACGGGCGCACTCAGAATCGTCCCATGCTCGCGAGCGTCGTTCAGCCAGGACGCATAGCGCCGAGCGCGTCGCCCACGTCCGCGGTCGCGGCGCTGTCCGTCTACGAGTGCGATCGCGACGGTCCCGGCGTGTCGATTCCCCGTCCAGAAATCCATCTCGTGGCTCGGTTCGGACCGTCCGCGCGCGGTGGTCTCGACGTCCACGCGTTCGGCGGACGCGACAGGGTGCACCGGAAGATCATCCGCGCCGGGCAGCGAACCGTGACGGCGCGCCTTCGACTGGGCATGGCGGACGCGGTGCTCGGCCTGCCCGCCTCCGCGATGGCCGCGCGCATCGTCGCGCTCGAGGATCTGTGGGGTGACGCCGCGACACGGCGACTTTGCGATCGGCTAGCCGGCGCCCGCGACCCGGTTCGGGCCGCGCGCATCCTGGAGAGCGCGATCGCCGAACGCCTTGCCGCCGCCGATCCGCGAAGCGCTCGCGCGGAGCTCGCGCTCGCCGCCGCGGACCGACTCACGAGCGCCAACGTGTGCGCCGTCGCCGACGACCTCGGGGTGAGTGAGCGGCACCTTCGGCGCGTGTTCCGCGAAACCGTCGGCATGAGTCCCAAGTCGTTCACGAAGCTGACGCGCTTCCATCACGCGCTACGCGCCGCCCGGCAAGACGCTCGCGCGACCTGGGCAAGCATCGCGGCCGTGGCCGGCTACTACGATCAAGCTCATCTCATCGCCGACTTCCGTGCGATCGCAGGCGTGACGCCGCGCGCGCTCCTCGGCGAGCTCGGTGCGGCTCCTTCCCTCGGTTGAGATGAGCGAGCTCGATCGCGGGGCCGTGCGCTTTTGGCGGCTCGCCGTCCTCGTCGCCGTGACCGTCGTCCTGCTCGTGGTGGGCAGGAGCAGCGGGCTCAGCGGCTACTTCTCGGCCGATCGGCTGCGTGCCGTGACTCATGCCGCTGGCGTCTGGGGGCCGCTCGTCTTCGTGCTCGTGTTTTGCGTCGGGGAGCTCGTCCACGTGCCGGGCGTGGTCTTCGTGGCCGCCGCGGTACTCGCGTATGGGCCGGCTTTTGGTGGTGTACTCGCCTTCGCGGGAGCGGTGCTCGCCGTGAGCGTCAGCTTCGTGATCGTCCGCGGCATCGGCGGCAGGCCACTCGCGGCGATTCGCTGGCCATTCGCTCGCCGCGTCTTGTCGCGGCTCGAAGAGCGTCCGATACGGACGATCCTCATGCTTCGGCTGCTCCTTTGGATGGCACCGCAGCTGAACTACGCGCTCGCACTCTCGAACGTGCGCTTCCGCAGCTACTTGCTCGGCACGGCGCTCGGCTTGATCGCGCCCATCGCCGGGCTGGTGTTGCTCTCCGACCAGGTACTGCGCTAAAAACGCCGAATTACTCGTCCGCGCGCTTGCTCGGGAGCGCTACGGCGGACGCGCAGCCTGTTCTGAAGTGGCGCACACCTTGTTCGTCTACGGCGTACGGCGGGTCGCAGGAGGACTGGCCGGCGGCTTCGAGACACTCCGGACGCAGGTGCTTGATGCCCGTGAGATCCAAGTAATACGGCAGCAGGCAATCCACCGCAGCGGCTGGCTTCGCTCGGCCCAACGTGCGCGACGCAACTGCTCGCGTGGTGGCTTCGCGCGCCAGCTCCGCATCGATGCGGCGGATCTTGTCCTCGAGCGCGCGCTCTCGACGCTGAAGCTCCACGAGCTGTCGCCGGAGCTCGGCGCGGTCGGCACCGAGCCTGGGTTCGGCTGCGGCATTGCTTGCAACTCCAAGCGCGACGCCGAAGGCGACGAGCGCTACCAAGCGTCCTCTTTGCGGGGTTTGCCGCATGCTTCAGTTTAGCCCATGGGCGGCGGGCAGCGAGCCTCTCGGCGCCGTTCCTCTCTCGGATGTAACGCGAGGTAGGATGGTCGCGGGTCACGTAGGTGCAGAGCTTCGTGTCGTTTTGGCGGCGGCCTTTCTTGGTGTTGCTCGTCGTGATTGGCGTCGTCTACGTCCGCCTCGCGTCCGCTGGGTTCGTGAGCTTCGACGACGGTCTTCACGTCTACGCGAATCCGTTTCTGAACCCTCCGACCCTCGAGAGCCTGGCGAAGCTCTGGCGAGAACCTTACGAAAAACTTTACATCCCGCTCGCGTACACGATCTTCGGCGCGGTTGCGGCGTGGGCCCGAGTTCCGTCACATCTCGACGTCTCCGTCGGCCAAGCCGTGAGCGTCGACGCCACGGCGTTTCACGTCGTGAGCGTCGCCTTGCACCTAGCGAACGCCTGGCTGTGCTTCCTATTCGCCCGGCGGCTCAGCGGGCGCACGCGCTCGGCCTTGATTGGTGCTCTGGTTTTCGCGCTGCACCCGCTCCAGGTCGAGAGCGTCGGCTGGATCTCGGAGCTCCGCGGCTTAGCGAGCAGCCTGTTTGCGCTGCTGGCTCTGAACGCGTTCGTCCTCGCGCGGCAGGCTCCGGCCGGCGCCTTCGCGAGCTCACGTCGGCTGCTCACCGCGTCCGCCGTCGCGGTCACGTGCGCCATGTTGTGCAAGCCGTCCGCCGTCGTGCTGCCGCTCGTCGCGCTCGTGCTCGATCGCAACGTGTTCGAGAGACCCTGGCGTCGGGCGTTGCTCCAAGCGGCGAGCTGGGCCGTAGTCACCGTGCCCTTCGCCTGGGTCACGCGTTCGCTCCAGGCCGTCTCTGCAGCGGGAGAATCGATCTGGTGGCAGCGACCGTTCGTGGCGGGCGACGCCCTCGCGTTTTACCTGTTCAAGACTTTCGTCCCGCTCGACCTGTGCGTTGACTACGGGCGCACGCCGAGCGCGGTGATGTCACATCCGTGGGGTTACCTCGCTGGGGCAGTTCCGCTCGCCGTGCTCGCACTCTGCTACGCGCATCGGCGCCGCAGGCCCACCCGTTGGCTCGGAGCGCTCCTATTCGTGGTGTTCTTACTGCCGACTCTGGGCCTGGTGCCTTTCTCGTTCCAGGCGTATTCGACCGTCGCTGATCGCTATGCCTACCTCGCGCTCGTGGGTGTCGGGCTCGTCGTTGCGGATGTCGCCGAGCAGCTCCGTGGCAACGAGCTCGCGGCACGCGGCGTCGCGGCGGCGCTCGTCGGACTCGCCTTCGCATCCTTCCAGCAGAGTCGCTTCTGGCTCGATAGTTCGGCGCTCTTACGTCACGCCATCGACGTGAATCCCAGGGCTGCGTTTGCTTACAACAACCTCGGCGACGTCGAGCTCGGCAACGGCAATCCTGCCGGGGCGCTCGCCGATTATCAGGCCTGCGTGCGAATCGATCCGACGGCTGTGAAGGCCTACATCAACTTGGCGGAGATCCACGCCGCGGACGGAGAGCTCTCGCAGGCCGAAGACGCGGTCGCACTGGCGCTGAAAGCACCTGCGCTCGGCGCCGACGATTACTCGAACCTCGGCATCGTGCTGATGAAGATGAGTCAGCCCGCGCGCGCGCTCGAGGCGCTGTCCATGGCTTCCAGGCTCGACCCGAGCTCACCCACTTACCTCTACAACGAGGCGAACGGCCTTTCCGCCGTGGGACAGTTCGACAAGGCCGAAGCAACCTATCGACGCTGCCTCTCGCTTGCACCCACGCTGGCGGGCGCGCACACGGGGCTCGGCATCGTCCTCGCGGAGACTCACCGCGTGCGCGCCGCCGTCGAGGAGTTCCGCACGGCCGTTCGCCTCCAGCCCGGCGATCCCGCCGCGCTGGACGACCTGAACAAAGCGGAATCCATGCTGCAGCAACAACGCTAGCTGCAAGAATATCCGAGCCTCTTGGCGTGTGACGGGTAAGCGACCACGTCGCGCACGAGTCCAACATCGGTTACTTCGCGGACGGCGTGCAGCCGTTAGCGGCCGAGGAAATCCGCGGCGCGAGCTCCCCAAGCGCGCACCTCGGCCGAGCTCCGCGCGACGTGCAGCTCGGCGTTGGGCAGCAGCGTCGCGAGCTTTTCCGCGGTCGAGACCGGGTGACTCGGGTCGGTTTCGAGGCGACGAGAGCGAGCAAGTCGCGTGCGAGCGCCGGCCACAGGTAGTCGTCGGGTTCGGGCCGCCCCGATGATTCACCATGCGCGCGCGCGTCGTAGCGCACGTGGTGAAAGCCCGCGGCGACGAGCGGCGACCAGTCGACGAGCTCGAGTCGAGCCTCGGCGGCGCGGCTGAGCAGTATGCCGTGCGCCTGCACGATCGGCCCGCCATCCGCAGGCCCCACGCTGTCGTAGCCGAGTTCGGCGCCGGGTCGCTCGAGCCTCATCGAAGACGGCATGTGACTCCGAGACGATTGCGTCGTCGCGGGTCGCGCGCAAGCCGCAATTTGCAACGCACGCGCGCTCGACTGGTCTCGAGGGACCGTGTGCCGTACAACTGGACTCATGGTGGGCCGTCTTCGCGACAGTCGGATGGTACGTGTCACCGTGCGACGATTGTTCGTCACGACCGGCGGAATATCGTTGTTGCTCTCGCTTCGATGCGGTCGCGCTTCGGACGGCGAGGGTGGCGTGGGCGACGACGCCAGCGTCCTCGCCGGCATGAGTGGCACCTCGGCGGGTCATGGCGGAGACGCCGAGCTGGGAGGCAATGCGAGCGTCGCGGGAGCCAGCACGCGTGGCTCGTCGGGCGCAGACGGCGCACCCGGGGGCCGCGGAGGATCGGGAGGCGCAGTCGCAGCTGGCTCTGGAGGTGGCGCGGGCGACGGCGGAAGCTCTGGAAACGGAGGTAGCGCCGGCAACTCTCCCATTTCGGGTGGCGCTGGCACGGGCGGCGGGTTTACGAACCCCTGCGATCCCTGGCCCACCACCCAGGTCTGTTACGGGTACGACGAACTCGTCGCCATGAGCCGCGGCGGCGCTCCCGGAGCTTCCGGGGCGCCGCCGGGCGCCGCCGGCGACGCGGCTCGCGCCGGCGCCGGGGGCGAGGCCGCCTCGGCGGGCCAGGCGGGAAGCGGGTTCGTTCCCATGGCTCCCAGCGACTGCCCACCGTATTCCGGCACCTCGGTGCCGCCTCTGTGCGCGAGCAGCATCACGGGTCCGGCGACGACCGTGCAAGCCGGCAAGTGCTGTTGGCCATGTCGCATGGTTTGCGGCTGAAATTCTGGGCACGGACGAAATCGAGCCATTCGAGCGCCGGCCGGCCGATGACGGTGCTCAGCCGATTTCACCAACGCTTCGGCTGCGAAGGAACGATGAGTCCGGAACACCGATTCAGCCTGCTGTTCTGCATCCTGCTCAGCGGCGTGACACCGGCTCACGCGCCTATGAGCGAGCGTGCAAAACGGACGCCTTCTTCGGCTTTCCTCGCTCGTCGATACGGCGTCGAACGGCTATCGGTCACTCGACTGGGACTACTACCTCGCGCTCACGGATTGCATCACCGAGCTGGAAGCCGAGCTTCCGCGTTAACGCAGTAGCGGGCAAGTACTGTTGGTCATGTCGAAAGGTCTGCGGCAGAGCTTTTGCGCCGAGCCCGCACGGCCCAACTGCTCGAGCTGGCCCAGATACTTCCGTCCGCGCGTCGGTATTGTTCGAATAGACGCCGCAGTCCCGCGCTCACCTGAGGACGCAGCCGCTCGCCCTCGCTACCGGCGAGACGGATGATTTCGCCGGCGGGGCCGAGCGCCATCGCGAATTCTGCCGCTTCGTCCGTGTTCTGACCCACGCAGATGTCGCAGTCCGTGCGGGTGAGGCTGATGTCGGTGAACTCTGCCGCCTTGAGTAGGTCGCTCACGAGATCCGCGCCGGCCATCGAGAACGGGCCAGGGCCACAATGCACCTGAGCTGACGCTTCCGGATCGACCACGGGCACGATCGAGCGCACGGCGCGCTCCGCCTCGTAGACCCATGGATTGTCCTCGCGCCGGCGCCAAACGACCATCGTGAGTTCGCCGCCGGTGCGCAGTGACTTGCGCACGTTTCGCAGCGCCGCGAGCGGGGACGCGAAGAACATCGTGCCGAAGCGGGCGAAGGCATGATCGTAGGGGCCTCCGAGCTCGTCGCGCTGAGCGTCCGCTACGAAGTAGGACGGACGTATCAGCGCGAGCTCTTGCGCCTCCCTTTCGGCGAGCTGAATGAACCCCGCTCCGCAGTCGACTCCGATGGCCCGCCCGGAAGTGCCGACTTGTTCGGCGATCACGAGCGTGGCGTCGCCAAAGCCACACCCTACGTCGAGCACGCTCTCGCCCGCGGAGTAGGGGCGTTCGCGGAGTGGGCGCGCCCCGTGCTCCGCGAACCCGTCGGTCACGATGCGGCGAAAGCGCACGAACTTCTCGAACAGGACCGTGTTCCAGGCCTCGATCGCGCCGTCGTTGTCGCCGGCCATCACTAAAGTCGCTTCATCGTCGGGCGTGCTTCCACGCGCTCGATCCAGGACCAGACCCGTTTGAGCTTCTTGTCGATCGGATTGCCGTGGCTGTCGGCAAACGTGACGAAGCTGAAGAGGAGGATGTCGGCCAGCGTGAACCTTGGCCCGCACAGGAATTGGTCGGAGACGTGCCGATCGAGCCACTCGAGATGGTAGAAAGCGAGTCCGGTCAGGCCAGCCACGGTTTCCGGGTTCGTGTACGTGCGCGAGCCGTAGACGACGCGGCCGGGGCCGAACTGGAACGCCTTGAGCAGTGGGTAGGCGATGCCGAGATTCACGCGCTGCGTCCACATGCGCGTCTCGGCGCGCTCCTCGAGCGTCGTGCCGATCAGCGGCGGGGTCGGAAACAGCTCTTCCAGCGTTTCGCAAATCGCGATCGATTCGGTGATCCGAGTTCCGTCGTCGAGCTCGAGCACGGGCAGCTGGCCGAGCGGGTTGCGCTCGAGGTGCGCGGGTTCGCGATTTTCGCCCTTCATCAAGTCGAGCGTGACGAGCTCGATGTCGAGGCCTTTTTCGGCGATGAAGAAGCGGGCGGTCGCTGGGCTCGGACCGATGGAGTGATAGTATTTCATGGTTCTTGTCTCGCTTGTCTCAGGTCGTGGGGAGGCGCTTAGCGCTCGACGACGGCTTCGTTCGGCTCGATGACGCCGAGGTTCTTGACGACCTTGAAGTGACCGCCGCGCGCTTGCGCGATGTACATGTTGAGCCGCAGGTGATGCTGTCCGGGCACCATTGCGGCGCCGCCGCCGGGGCCTTGCGCGATGCGCGAATGGTCGAGCGCGCGCAGCACGGCGCGCTGCTCGAGCGTGCCGGCCTCCGTCACGGCCGCCGCCCACAGGGCGATGCCGCGGTAGAGCCCCGAACACGCGCCACCGCCCGTGAACTGGGCCGCGCCGGGGAAGCGCTTGTTGTAACGGGCCAGGAGTTGCGCGCTGAAGGCGTCTTCGACGTCCTGGTAGTAGTCGAGGCAGCCGTAGAGTCCTTCGACGTGCTCGGACGGCACCATGTTGAGGAAGTTCTCGTCGAAGTAGGTGCAGATCAGGCGTCCGCCGCGCTTCGTGAAGCCCGCGGCATGCAATTGCGAAAGGAACGGCGTGAGTCCGGGCGGAACGATCGTGTTGAACACGACTTCAGTGCCGCTCGACATGATGCGATCGATCGTCGCCGAGTAGTCGGAGTGATCGAGCGGGAAGTACTCCTCGCCGACGATGGTTCCACCTTCCGCCGCTACGACGGCGCGCGCTTTCTTGTTCAGCACGCGCGGCCAAATGTAGTCGGCGGACGGTAGGTAGAACTTTTTCGCACCTGTCTCGCGCATCAGCCACGGGATCAGCGGATCGACCTGCTGCGCAGGAACCGGACCCGTGCAGAAGATGAGCGGGTGAGCTTCCTCGCCCTCGTATTGCTCGGGGTAGATGTATAACGTGTTTCCGCGCTCGACGGCCGGCCCTTTGATGGCCTGCCGCGCGGAGCTGTAGATCCCGCCGAAGATCACGTCGACGCGGTCCTGCTGCACGAGCCTTTCGGCTTTGGCCGCGGCGGCGCGGTCCGAGGTCTCGCTGTCTTCGACGATGAGCTCGATGCGGCGACCCAAGAGACCCCCGCTTGCGTTGAGATCATCGACGAGCATGGCGGCCACATTGGCATTGGCGACGCCCACGAAGGAGAGCGGCCCGGTTTTGTCGGCGATGAGTCCGACTTTGATCGCGGTATCGGTCATGACGGTGTCCTTTGGGTTCGGAACGACTGTGGCTCCCGATGTAGCGGAGCCGCGCCCGAGCCGTCCTTAGGCCGGTCCTAAATGTTGTGAAGCATTCCTAAGGCGCCGATTCCTCGTGCGCGCTGGAAGTGATACGGGAAGAGCTTGTACGCCGTTTTTCTGGCAGGTGGTGTCGAGCTGCGACCCGACGAACGCCGCCTGCTCGTGCAGGGCAAGGCGGTGGCACTCGGAGCGCGGGCCTTCGATCTGCTGCTGGTACTACTCGCGCATCGCGAGCGCGTGGTCGGCAAGGAGGAACTGCTCGAGCGCGTGTGGCCGGACGTCGAAGTCGAGGAGAACAATCTGACCGTGCAGATCTCGGCGTTGCGCAAGATCCTCGGCGCTGGCGCCATCTCGACGGTGACCGGTCGCGGCTACCGCTTCACCTTGGCGCTCGAGGAGCGGTCGGAGCCGGCGGGGACGCCCACGCTCGGCTCGGCGCCGGAGTCGCCGACGATCGCAGTGCTGCCCTTCGACAACCTGTCGAGCGACGCGGACATGCAGTTTTTCTCCGACGGTGTCAGCGAGGAAATCATTCAGCGCCTCGCGCGCATTCCGGGCGTCGGCGTCATCAGTCGCACCTCGAGCTTCCAGTTTCGCGGCAGAGACAAGGGAGCGGCGGCAGCACGCTTGCAGTGCACGCATCTGCTCGACGGCTCCATTCAACGCTCGACCGATCGAGTGCGCGTCAGGGCCCAACTGATGGAAGCGTCTTCAGGTCGGACGCTGTGGTCCGACGGCTACGATCGCGGCGTCGAAGACATTTTCGCCGTTCAGGACGACATCTCGCTCCACATCGCGCGCGCGCTCGAGCGCACGTTCGCCGGCTCGGTGATCCGGCGACCGGACCCAGCCAATTACGACCTTTACCTGCGGTCGAGCCCCAGCTCGTATGCACCGGACGAGGTGCGTACGAGCGTCGCCCTCCTCGAAGTCGTGACCGAGCGAGCGCCCGACTTCGCGGATGCCTGGGGCCGAGTCGCGTACCTGCGTGGCTTCTTGCATCCGTACCTGCGGTTCGCGGAGCGAGCTGCCAACGCGGCCCGCGTGGAGCGCGAAGCGGCGACGGCTCTGGGCTTCGATCGGGACAACATCGATGCGCTGGCGGCACGCTGCTTCGTGGCGCCGCCCTACGGCAGCTTCCTCGAAGGGGATCGACGGCTCGACGCGCTGCGGCTCGCCTCGGGCTCCGGAGACGGCCGTCGCTATATCGGTTGGTTCATGCGGCACACGGGGCGGATCCGTGAAGCGCTTGCGGAAACCGAGCTCGCCTTTCGGCTCGACGCGCTCGATCCGATGTCGATCAATCTGCTCGCGCTCGCGCGCATGGCGACCGGCGAGGTCTCGGAAGCCATTCCACTCTACGAGGACCTCGTCGCGCGCGTTCCTCAGATGAGCTTTCCCATTTCGAGCCTCTTGCGGGCGCATGCCTTCCAAGGCGACTGGGATGCCGTCGATCGCTTGCTGGCCATCGCCGCGACGCGCCCCCTGGGCGAGTTTCAGGATACCGTTCCCTTCGTCCGCGCCAAGCGCAGTCCGGAGCACCTCGACGCCTGGCGCGGTGCCTTCGAAGCCCACATGAGCAAGACCGGTAGGGTCGACGTTGCCCGGCTCGTTTACGCGGCCCACCTCGGACTCGTCGATGACGCCTATCGCGCGGCGGAGGTCGTTCGCCTCGGTCCTGGGGGTGGCGTCGAGGACATCATGGGCCCCGACGGCTATCGCACCGCGATCCTATTTCAAAGCAACATGCCGGAGTTGCGCAATGACCGGCGCTTTGCGCGCCTGTGCGCCAGGCTCGGCCTCGTCGAGTTCTGGCTTGCTACGGGCAGGTGGCCCGACTGCGTCGCCGAGACGCCTTACGACTTCAAGCTCGCGTGCGAAGAGGCGCGGAACGTCGCGCGCGAACCGTTCGAGTATTGAGCGATTTCCGTCCGGAAGGGCGCGGCCTCGCCCGATCACGAGATCATGAACATCATAGTCCCGGCGGGGTCCACGAAGCCGGCACTGGTTTGCCCGCTAGAAACAATTCGATGGCCTCGGTGAGGGCTTCGGGCCGCTCCTCCGGGATGAAATGACCGGTGTGATTGAAAAGCACGGGTGTCACGTTGGCCGCGACCACGTGCGCGCTTTGAATGACACCCTGGCCTATTCCTTTGTCGGCGCCCACCGCCAGAACAGGCACGGCAAGCTTCGTCTTGCTGAAGATGGCGTTGTCTCGGACATCGTCATCGATGGTGCGATAAAGGCCGTAGCTCGGCCCCATCCGACCCGGCCGAGCGTACGCCGCCGTGTAGATGTCGATGACGCTCTTATCGAATGCCGGCACGACGTGCATCTCGCGGTTGTCGTAGAAGCAGCTCAGGAACTGGCGCTCGCGGCCGGTGATCAGGTTCTCGGCGTAGCCGTTCGGCAGGCGAAGCAGGTGAAAGAACCAAAGCGGCTCGATATTCTCCGTCCAGGGGCCGAAGAGGGCGCCTTCGACGAGGACGAGCTTATCGACGGCGTCGCGGTGCTGCGCCGCATAAGCGTAGGCGACCGGCGCGCCCCAGTCGTGCCCGACGACCGTGGCCCGCGTATACCCGAGCCGCACCATGAGAACATGGAGATCATTCGCAAGCGTCTTCTTGTCATATCCGGCCGGCTCGAGACTGGACTCTCCGAAACCGCGCAGGTCGGCGGCGATCACCGTGTAATGTCGGGCGAGCGCCGGCATCATCTTCCGCCATTCGTACCAGGTCTCGGGCCAACCGTGGATGAGGAGCAGTGCCGGCCCGCTACCTCCTTTGAGGTAGTGGATCTTCGCGCCGAGCGTGTCGGCGAGGTGAGAGGTGAATCCTGGTGGTGGCTGGGGTGAGGACGCGGCGCTCGCACCTGCTGACAGGAGCGTGACGGCCCCGAGGGCAGCGAACAAGGATTCCCTTTCGACCCGAGACGGACGGTTGCGCTTCATGTTCTTCATGGTGGCGTCTCGGGGAATGTAATCACCTTGGTTCGGAGATCGTGCGTGGCGATCTGTCTCGGATCATCCCGAAGCACTTGCCGCCGTGAACGCCCGAGCGGATGCTCCGGGGCAAGGGACATTCCAAATGGTTCTCCAATCCGGCATTGCAGCGCCCGACTTCACGTTACCGACCGGTCCAGGCGCCTCGCTCGGACTGTCGCAGCTCCGCGGAAAGATCGTCGTGCTCGCCTTTTATCCCGCCGACTTCAGCCCCGTCTGCGGCGATCAGATGGCGCTCTACAACGAGACCTTGAGCGAGTTTCGTCGCTTGGACGCGAACCTGCTCGGCATCTCGGTGGACGGCATCTGGTGTCACGCTGCGTTCGCCAAGGCTCGTAACCTGCACTTTCCGTTGCTTGCGGATTTCGAGCCCAAGGGCGCCGTCGCGCGTGCCTACGGCGCCTATCGCGAGAGCGACGGCGTGACTGAGCGCGCCTTGTTCGTGATCGATCGCAGCTCGATCATTCGCTGGAGTTACTTGTCGCCCATCGAGGTAAACCCTGGTGCCGACGGCATTTTGGACGCGCTCGAGGCATTGGAGAAACACACATGACGCTCAAACCACCCGTTTCCGAGCACGACCACAGCGCCGGTGGCCCGAACGCGCGCGTGACCTTGGTGGAATACGGTGACTACCAATGTCCGCATTGCGCCGCGGCCGAGCCGGTGGTGCGCGCCCTCCAAAAGCGGTTCGGCTCCGAGCTCGCGTTCGTGTTCCGGAACTTTCCGCTGCAAGAGATCCATCCGGCAGCCGAAGGGGCCGCCGAGCTAGCCGAGGCCGCGGCAGCGCAGGGCAAGTTCTGGGAGGCGCATCACGCGATCTTCGCGTGGTCGCGCCAGCACGGCCCGGAGTCTTTCGGCGCGGAGGCCTTCCTTGCCATCGCCGGCAGCGTGCACCTCGATGCCGTCGCGGTGCGAGATGCCATCGGCGAGCACCGCTACCTCGAGCGCATTCGCTCCGATTTTACGAGTGGCGTGCGCAGCGGAGTGAACGGCACACCCACCTTCTTCATCGACGGGCGGCGCCACGACGGAGCGTTCGACGAAGACACGCTGGGCGGCGCGCTCGCCCAGACGGAGCGCTGAAGAACGCCATGCGCTTCCTGCTTTTGACCATGAGCCTCGGCGAACGCTCGGCACCGCCCGATCCGGAGCACCGCGCCAAGATACGCAAAATACTCGACGACGAATTCGCGTCGGGCAAGCTCGTCGCCGCGGGCGGCCTCGGCAAACGCGCCACGGCAGCGGCGCGCGTCACGGCGAGGGCAGGCCAAGTGACGATCGAGGATCCGCCCGCCGGCGACGGCTGGCTCGCCGCGGGCGGCTTTCTGCTCATCGACGTCGCGTCGAAAGAGGAAGCGATCGCTCGGGCCAAGCTGACGCTCTCCATGGGCGAGGGCACCGTCGAGCTCATTCAAGTCACGGACATGCACCCGCGCCCGGCTACGAGCTCGGGTTAATCGCGCCGCGCGCTGCGGCGCGGGCGCCGCCACTCGGGGCTTGACGGCGCCGTCCGAAACATATAGCCATTTAGCTATGCAAAGTGCTGCCACGCTCGACCGCGCATTTCGGGCTCTCGCTGACCGTACGCGTCGCTCGATGATCCACGCGCTCGCGACGGGCGAGGCGCGCAGCGCCGGCGAGCTCGGCAAGCAATTTCGCTCCGCGCAGCCCACCATCTCGCGTCACCTGAAGGTGCTCGAGCGCGCGAAGCTCATCGAGCGCTCCGTCGAGGGACGCGTGCACCGCTTTCGCTTGCGGCAGAGCGGGCTGCAAGAGGCCGGTGATTGGATCACGCGCCATCAGCGCTTCTGGACGGGCGCGGTCGATCAGCTCGATCAGCTCCTCAAGGACACGGCGAGATGAAGCAGCAGGCTCGGCGCGTCGAAATCCGCCGTCGCTTGAGCGCATCGGCCGAACGAGTGTTCGCCGCGTTCGCCGACGCCGAGCTCGTCGCGCGCTGGCTGAGGCCGTCGCCCGACGTGAAGTTGACGGTGCTCGGCTTCGATTTCCGCGTGGGGGGCGCCTACCGTTTCGCCTACGACGTTCCCGACGGGCAGCGCATGCTCGTCGGCGGCACGTTTCGCTCGATTGAGCGCCCCGCCCGCTTGGTCTTCTCCTGGCTGATCGAACCCCCGGACGTGCACGCCGGCATCGCCTCCGAGGTCACGGTCAGCATCACGTCGCTCGGCGCGGAGGCGGAGCTCGTGATCCTGCACGACAAATTCGGGCGAGAGGATGCGGTGACTCGCCATACGGAGGGTTGGGCAGGCGCGCTCGCTCTCCTCGAACGACTCATCACGACCCTAGGGAGCCAATCATGATCAAACGCATCGGCATCGCCGCGCTGGCCTATCTCGTCCCCACGTTCTTGCTCGGATTTTTTTGGCACCTCGTCTTTTTCAAGGGCTACTACGCCGCTCTCGCCATGTACCGGCACGACGTGATCATCCCGTTCGGGTTTCTATCGATGTCGATTCAGGCCGTGCTGTTTGGCTGGATTTATGATGGGGTTTTCGCGCGTCGCATCGCGACGGCGTCCGGTCGTGGTCTGCGCTACGCGGCGTTCGGAGCCGCGCTCTCTTGGAGCTTCACGACCATCGCCGTGGCGGCCAAGAACGTGATGACCTCCGTCCCAGCGTACCTGCTGATCGAAACCGCGTTCACGGCCGTCCAGTGGCTCATCGTGGGACCGCTCACCTCGCTCGTGCTCGAGCGCCAGCACGCGCAAGCCCAAACTGGCTCCCTCTGAAGCCGTGAGGGCCGCGTTGCGGCGAAGCCTCGAGACGGTGTGCTAGATTGGCGCGCGACCCATCGAGGGACGAAGCATGCCAGTCGACGTGCGTACCGAAGTCGTGATCGAGCGGCCCCGCAGTCGCGTGGCGGCCTACGCCGCCGACCCGTCGAACGCTCGCGCGTGGTACGTCAATATCGACTCCGTGGAGTGGCAAACTCCACCGCCACTGGCCGTGGGCTCGCGCCTTGCGTTCGTGGCTCACTTTCTCGGGCGACGGCTCGTCTACACGTACGAGGTGGTCGAGCTGGTTCCCGGCGAGCGCCTGGTCATGCGCACGGCCCAGGGACCCTTCCCGATGGAGACGACTTACACCTGGGAAAGCGCGGGCGAGAACGCGACGAAAATGACGCTCCGCAACCGAGGTGAGCCGCGGGGATTCTCGAAGCTGGTCGGCCCGTTGATGGCGGCGGCGATGCGCCGAGCGAACGTGAAGGACCTCGCCCGTATCAAGACTCTGCTGGAAGCTTCGTAAGCAGCATGCGGCTCGCGGAGCTCATCGGCACGCTCTCCCTCGCCGTCGACGCCGGTACGGGCTTACCCGACTATCACGCACTGCGCGGTGCGACGCTCGCCGTGGGCTTGGCTCGGGAACTCAAGACCGACGGAAAGACCGCGCACGACGCCTTTTACCTGCCGCTCTTGGCCATGGCAGGGTGCACGGCAGAGTCGCACACCGCCGCGAGCGCGCTCGGCGACGAGGTGCTCTTTGGCACCGAAGCCTACGGGCGCGACTGGGGAGAGCCGCGCGAGATGTTGCCCATCATGTTGCGGCTCGTGCGGCGCGGCCACGGTCCGCTCGGCGGGCTTGCCGCCGTTGCGCGAGCCTTCACGAAGCTTACGGCTGCGCTCGAGGTCGGGCGCGCGCACTGCGAAGTGGCGGTGCATCTGGCCGAGCGTTTCGGTTTCGACGACGTGTTCCGCGCGGCGCTGTTTCAGGCGTTCGAGCGCTGGGACGGCAGCGGCAAGCCAGTCAAGGTCAAGGGCGAGGCCATCGCGCTCGCGATGCGCATCGCGCTCGTCGCCATCGACGCCAACATCGGACATCGGCTCGGCGGGGTGGACGGCGCCGTGGCGCTCACGCGCACGCGCGCCAAACGTGGTCTCGATCCGGCGTTGGTCGAGCGATTCACGCGCGCTGCCGCCAAGCTGTGCGCGCCGCTCGACGAGCCGTCGCCGTGGGCCGCAGCGCTTGCCGCCGAGCCCGAGCCGTGGCGAGTCGTCAACGACGAGGCAATCGACGAGGGACTCTGCGCCATCGCGCACTTTGCCGACCTCAAGTGTCGCTTCACGCGGACGCACTCGACGGGTGTGTCGAGCTTGGCGAGCGCGGCGGCTCGGCGCCTTGGTCTCGGTGCCGAGCTCGAGCGCACGGTCGCGCGCGCGGGCCTGGTTCACGACGTCGGGCGCGTCGCGACGACCGCAGCCATCTGGGACAAGTCCGGGCCGTTGACCGACGGTGAGCGCGAGCGGATTCGCCTGCATTCCTACGTGGGCGAGCGAGTCTTGGCGCGCTCGCCAGCGCTCTCCGCCGTGGCCGAGATCGCGACGCTTGCCCATGAGCGACTCGACGGTGCGGGTTACCACCGGCGTCTCTCGGCAGTCTCGTGCGGCATGCCGGCGCGGGTGCTCGCCGCAGCCGACGTTTACCAAGCCATGCGTGAAGCGCGGCCGCATCGCGCCGCTCTCGACGCGGATCGCGCTGCTTCGGAGCTCACGGCGATGGCAACGCGTGTCGAGCTCTGTCCCGAGGCCGTTGCGGCCGTGCTGGGAGCGGCAGGTCATGCGGTGCGGTCACCGGAGCGCCCGAGCGGCCTGACCGACCGCGAGCTCGAGGTGCTGCGGCTGCTCGTTCAGGGCCTCACCAACAAGGAAATCGCCAGCGCCCTCGACATCTCGACCAAGACGGCAGGGCATCACGTGCAACACGTCCTCGAAAAGCTGGGCGTCAGCACGCGAGCCGCCGCCACCATGATCGCCATGAAGGCGGGAATCGCGCCCGTCTAGGGTATCTGCCCCATAGCTCCGAACGTTGAGATCTCCGAGAGTCGGCTGATGCAACGACTCACGGAGAAGACTTCAGCATGACGATCGAGCTTTCTCGCGAGCGCCCCGGCGTTGCAGCCGAAGTCGCCGACGGCTTCTGGATCATCGCGACGGAGCACCACCCCGGCGGTTCGCGGCAATTCCCCGCCATCAACAATCGCTGCTTGGTCTTTCGCATCGTCGAAGACGGTGCGCCACGGCTGCTCGTCATCAACGGCGTCGACGCGGGCGCCATCGCAGAAGTGCAGCGGCTCGAGGAGCAAACGGGTCTTGGCGTCCGCTACGTGCTCTCACCCGGTGGGGGGCACCACGTGCTCTTGCCGCCGTGGGTCGAGGCGTTCCCGGGCGCTTCCGTCTTGGTCGGGCCCGAACGCATCCCGCGCACCGCTAGCGGCAAGAAGCTCTTGGCCATGCCGCGTGTCTCGACCTTCGATCCGGCCGCCGTGCTCCCCGAGCTGCGCGGTCAGCTCGAGTTCGTCTCCTTTCGCGGACTATTTGGCCCGCCGGACCACCACTCACCCGGCGAAGGCGGCGGCGACGGCCTTCTCATGCTGCTCAATCTCATGCTCGCCATGCTCTTTCGCATGAAAGATCCGGTCGACGAACTCTGGACCTTCCATGTCCCGACACGCACGCTCATCGGCGGCGAGAACCTCGGGTGGATGTATCCGCGCGCCGAGCACCGAAAGCTCCCCGGGCTCGTGAAAAGCATGGTCATTCCCGACTCCGTTTACCTCTTCAAGGACGCGCGCAAGGTCGCCGACGCCGCCGTCGTCGACGCCTGCTGGCGCGCGATCCTGAAATGGCCCGCCGAAACGGTGCTCACCTATCACGACCGGGCGGGACACGGCTTCGTCGGCGACGGCCGCGCGGCGCTCGAAGCCGCCGTCCGACGGCGCGGGCAGCTACTCGGGTGAGTCTTGCGAAGGCGCCACCACGCTGGCCGGGCGCCTCGTCGCGAGCGTGCTGCCGACCAGCGCGCCTCCAGCGAAGTACGTTCCCGTACTCGATGCCGGGAGAATGTCGTAGGTGCGCGCGTAGCGGTACGGCACGAGCTCCGCTTCGAGCACGCTGTGCCGATCGTCGAGTTGGCTGCCCGCCGTCAACGACGAAAATGGTCGGCCGTCTGCCGTCGGATGACCGGGGCTCAGCTCGAGCACGACGCCGCTGTCGAGCCGGACCCTGACGACGCGGTGTCCGACGACGGGGGTGCTGCCGACGCGCAGCAACGGCACGGCGCTGACGGCCGCCTGGTCCACGCTGTAAACGAGATCGCCCGCACGGAGCTCGGCGATGGCCTTATCACCCTCCGGAGTTGCGATTGGCGTGTCCGGTGAGGCGCAGATCGGGCAGTTGATCTGGTCGTACACCCAAACGCCGCCTTCGCACCGGATGGGGTCTTCACAACTCGGTCCGCACGAGAGCTCGGGGTCGCTGCACGGCTCGCCCGCTTGCGGCAACGGATTCGGGCAGCCGGCGGGCGGAGTGCCGCACGCCCACTCGGGCGGATCGATCGTTTGACACAAAGGATACTCCGAGCCGCCGCGACAGGGACTGCACGCGCAGTGCGTGCCGTCGTCGTACCAGCACTCGAGCGTCCCGTCGGAGCACGTGCTGCCGACGGCGGGAGGCGCCGAAGGGCACGCGGCCGGCATCGGGGGAGCGCTGCACTCCTGAGCGTCCGGTGGCGTCAGCTGCCAGTGCCCTTGCGTGCAGAGCGCCATGGTCCGGCAGCTCGGGCGCGGATCGTCGCCGAACGTGCAGGTGGCGCGGGCAAAGCCCTGCTCGTCGGTCCGCGTCGAACAGACGCTGCCGTCGGCGGGTGGCTCTTTCGGGCAAACAGCGCCCGACGTGCCGGCTGAGCCGCCCGTGCCGGCTGAGCCGCCCGCGTCGCTCGTGCCACCGGCGCCGCCCGCGCTCGACCCCCCGGTCCCTGAGCTGCCGCCCGTTCCGCCGCCGCTCGAGCCACCGCCGCCGCCCGTTGCCGTAGTGCCCGCGGCTCCCGGATTGTCTTTGCTCTCGCCCCCACACGCGAGCGCTGCGCAGGGCAAAATAGCCAGCAACCTCGAGCAGTACGTGCGTGTGCGGCTCATGCGGCGAGTCTACATCGATTCGCGGTGTCCCGCGCCCCTTGCGTTCGGCGCAATCCGACCGATAAGACGTCTTCAACCAAGCGAGGCCCGTCATGTCGACCCTGGATGTTGCAAAGCGTTACGTCGAGCTCGTGAAAGAACACAAAAACGAGGAGTGCCTGCGCGAGCTCTTCGCGCCTGACGCCGTGAGCGTGGAGGCGGGTGGGCCACCAGGAAAGGACCGCGCGTCACGCGGGCTCGACGCGATCCGCGAGAAGAGCAAATGGTGGGCGGACAATCACATCGTGCATAGCGGGGCTGTCGAGGGTCCGTATCCGAACGACGATCGTTTCGCGGTGCGCTTCAGCTTCGAAGTCACGTTCAAACCGGAAAACCGTCGCTTCACGATGAACGAAATCGGCCTATTTACGGTGAAAGACGGCAAGATCACGAAGGAAGAGTTCTTCTACACGACGTAAAGTCGTCCGTCGCTTCTTCCAAGAGGACGGGATGTGTGAGGGGTTGGCGCCTTCCAGGCGCGCTCGGAGCCGCCTAACCTCTTTCCGCATTAGGACGACGGCAGCACCGTGAAGGCCCGCGTCGTGAACGTGAACGCGAACGTGAACGCGACGTACAACGGGTACTACACGACGCACTGGCGTCTTTTAGGCCGCGCGTGACGACGCCGTGCAGCGTTCGGCGTCGTCACGCTGCGAGCCGTAGCTCGAGCCACGCGCCCGCGCTCAGGGCGCGCCGAACCAGGTGGTGAGGGCGTCGCAAAGTCCGTCGTCAGTGCCTGCTCCGACCCACGCGACGTGCCCGTCCGGCCGAATCAGCACGGCCTCGGGAGCGGCGACGCCACCGAGCACCGGGAGCTCCCACTCACCGTCGTAGCGAGCGTTGACCCAGCGAACGCGCTCGGCCCACGGCGCAATGTCGAGGGCGCCCGGCTCGCCGAGATTGAGCAACACCGGTCGCGCAGCGTGCAACAGCGCGAAGACACGCCGTACTCCGCCGTCGGTGACGAGCTCGAGGTCGGGCATGCGCCGCCCGAGCAGCGGATGTCCCGCGCCGAGGTCATAGTGAATGTCGAGCCCCGAGATCATGGCGCCGTAACGTTTGCGCGGCTCGTCGAGTTTCAAGAGCTCCGCCATGCTCTCGTTCGCGGCCAGCGTGCGCTCGTCACCGCGCATGAGTGCGGTTTGGGCCATCGTGTTACGGAGCACGCGGGCCGCGACGGGGTGGCGCTCGGCGTGGTAGCTGTCGAGCAGCGTCTCGGGCGAGGTGCCCCTGACGACCTGGGCCAATTTCCAGCCGAGATTCACGGCGTCCTGAACGCCGACGTTGAGTCCCTGGCCGCCCGTGGGCGCGTGAATGTGCGCGGCGTCGCCGGCCAAGAGCACGCGCTGGTTCCGGTAGGCGGCGGCCTGCCGCGTGGTGTCGGTGAAGCGTGAGAGCCAGGTGACGTCGCGCACGTCGAAGTCGCTGCCGTAGACGGCGATGAGCGCTTCGCGCAGATCGTCCAGAGTCGGCTCATCCCCTTGCTTCACCTGCTGCTCGATCAACACGGCCCGCACGCGCTTGCCGTCGTCGATCCGTCCGAGCGCGTTGATGCCCTTGTCACCGCGACGCACGCTCGCCTCGGGTTCTCCGGTCATCTGGGCTTCTGCAATCAAGTAACTGACGGAGGGATCCCAGCCAGGAAAATCGAGCCCGGCGAGCTTCCGGACCAGACTGCGGCCGCCGTCGCAGCCGACGAGGTACCGAGCACGTAATGCGCCGCCGTCCGAGAGCTCGACGTCGACCCCCGTGTCGTCCTGGGTGAAGCCCGTCACGTCACGGCTGCGATAAGTCGGCACCGCGAGCTCGCGCACCCAATCCGCCAGAATCTCCTCGATGCGCTGCTGCCACAGCCCGAGCCCATAGTTGTGTCGTGTCGGAAAGTCGCTGATATCGAGCCGGATCATGGCAAATCCCGCTACTTGCATGATCTTCCCTTGTGAGAGGAAGCGCTCGACGACTCCGCGCTGATCGAGCACCTCGAGCGTGCGTGAATGCAGACCGCCCGCGCGCGAGCCGGCGAGCTCTTGCGTCGCACGCCGCTCGACGATGGCGACGTCAACCTTGGCAAGCGCGAGCTCCGCCGCCAACATGAGCCCCGTCGGACCCCCTCCAGCGATCACCACAGCATGGTTCGTCATGGCCGAGCACTCTGCGGCACGATTGGGGGCTTGCCGCAAGGCCCCGTCTCTGGCATAGGTTCGAAGTGGGAAGGGACGAACGTCGCGGCCGTGCCTCGCCGTTGCTCAGCGATCGGCCGAGCTCGTGAAAACAAAATTTTGCCCGCCCGCTCCCGCCCTGCGGCATTTGTAGCTGCCCCCTCGACTCAGCACACCGCACGTCCCGCGTCCTCGGCTTCGCCTCCGGGCGCGGGCGCCCTCCTTGCGTCGGCCTCCGGCCGCCGCGGGGGCGCAACGGCTTCGCGCACGACTGCCCGCCGCCGAGAACGCCCGCAACGGCGACCTACCCTCGAGACCGCAACCGCCGTCACGACCTCGACGGGCTGGACGGCTTCGACGGGCTCGATGGTTGGACGGCTCGACGTAGCGCGAACTGACGCTTTCCCACGCAGCCTAAACCTCATGGTCTCGCGGTGATTTCCGCGTGGCCCGTACAGCACCTAAGGCAGGGGAGGGCCAATGCACGTGCTTCCTACGTGACGAACCGCTGAGTGGCCGCATCCGCGCGGCGCCTCCAAGCTCGCGCTAGCAAATCGCCTCACAGCCGCTTAACACACCCCCTCAAGTAAGTTGCGTCATCGCCGCCTACAGACCCGCTCGTGCAGCTCGCGTCCACATCATGGGTTCTTGCATCGTGCTCGTCTTGGGTGCCTTCTACATCCTGAGTGGCGTGTTTCCGGGCGCGTTCGCGCTGCACGGGGATGGTCCTATCCGGTGTCGCCGCGGCCGTGAGCGTTCTCCGCCTGGGGCTCGGTGCGGTAGTGCATCGCGAGTTTTCCGATTCGATCTCGCCGCAAAGTCGCCAACGGATTCGATCTCGCGCTCACGAGCGGCGGCCTGTTCGCCCTCCAGCCGAACGCCACGCTCGCCATCCTCGGGTTCTCGAAACCGGCCCAATTTTACGAGCACTGACGCGGGCCGATGCACTCGCATGGGCGTCAGGGCAACGTTGAGCCGGCATGTCGGCGGGAGCAATTCGCCCCGTGGCGCCGGAGATCCGTCGTTCCGGTCGAGTCGCGTTGCACTCATGAGAATTGAGTGAGGCACGCTTACTTTTCGATAGCGTCTTTGAATGACTCACATTATAATGTTGCCCAATTCAAGATGAGCACGAGGGGAGTAGGGCTGAGTTCGCGACCGCGTCGCCTCGGCACGCGACGTGGCGCACGAAAAGCGCCCACGATCAGCGCTGCCCAGCGCGCTCCACAGCTCGAATTGCGGTTTCCTGCAACGTGGGGTGGTGCCCGAACGAACGCCGGTCGCAAGCCCGGCTCGAGGCGGAGCGTACCGCATCGAGCACGCCCGCAGCACCGCGCGTGGCAACCCGTCCACGTGACGCTGCGAGCGCGCATCGCGCAACTGCGAACGCAGTTCGTCTTCCCGACGATTCAGCTGGCGCTCCTCCGCGCGACGCGGCGTGACTCGGAGCGGTTTCGCGTCGTCCACTTTTCAGTGCAGCACAATCACGTTCACCTCCTGGTGGAAGCGAGCGATCGGCGCGCCTTGTCGAGCGGTATGAGCGGCCTCGCGATTCGAATCGCCCGCTACGTGAACGACCTTCTGTCGCGCCGCGGACGATTTTGGACCGAGCGTTGGCACGGGCGCGCGTTGAATACTCCGTTGGAAGTTCGCAATGCCATCGTGTACGTGCTCTCGAACGCGCGAAAGCACGCGCGCGTGCCGCTGCCCGCGGGTATGGATCCGTATTCTTCGGCGCGCTGGTTCGACGGTTGGCGTGACTTTACCGCTGAGTCCGGAGTTCCCCCTCCGTTCTTCGAAGCGCCGAAATGGCGCGATAATGACGACCCCAACGAGCAGCCGGCCAGCGCGGACTTTGCTTCGCGGACGTGGCTATGCCGCATTGGCTGGCGGCGGCACGGTTTGATTGCGAGCGCGGAAAGTCCGAAGCAGTGACGGCCCTGCCCGCGATCGTCGAACGCCGTAGCAAGCTCGTCGGCTGAGTCATACTTGAGTAGGCGCGCGGATCGGTCGAGGTCGGTCAACAGCGCCGTTCCAAGCGTGGCTAGGTCGCGCCCGTGGCCGACGGCTCCGTGAGCGGCGTGAGAGACCCTCTTGCTCGACGCTTTGCCTAGCTCGTGAAAATGAAATCGCGCGCGCTCGCTCCCGCCGCCGTGTAGCACTTGTAAAGTTTTGCTTTTTTGCGAGCAGAGGGTGGTCGTGGCAGCGCTGAGTCGGTCCGCCTCGGCGTCGTGGTTGAAGGTCACGTAACCCCATCCGTTCGTTCCTCGACGCGCGATGGACACGCGGGAGAGTATCTTGCATAACTTCGAAAGCGTGCGGTTAGCTCTCCTGCTGGGGCTCGCGCTCGGCGCGGGTTGCTCGGCTCAACCTCGGATGGCGTTGCGAAACACACCGGACTCACCCCCGACGGCAGCGAGCGCTCGACCGGTGAACCTCCGCGAGCCCACTGCTGCGCGCACCGTCGCCGTCACACTCGACGACCTCGGCGCCACGGAGGAGAGCTCGGCTCCGGAAATTTCGACGCGCATTTTGCGAGCGCTGGCGGCGGAGAACGCGCCGGTCGCCGTGTTCGTGAACTGCCGCGCGCTCGAGCCCGCAACGCTGCGGCTCTGGCAGCAAGCCGGCGCGACCTTCGGTAATCATACGGCGACCCATCTCGATTTGGACGCAGCGGGAGCGGACGACGTTTGGTGGCGCGACGTCGAGAGTTGTGACGCGCGCCTGAGGCGCGAGCTCCACGAGCGCGTGAGTTTCTTCCGCTACCCGTACCTGCGCTACGGCAAGACGGTCGAAGCTCGCGCGGCTGCGGCGCGGAGACTCGCTGATTTGGGCTACACCATCGCCCACGTGACGGCGGCGACGTCGGAGTGGCTGCTCGCCGACTATTACCGGCAAGCCCTCGAGAGTGACGCTCCAGCGCTCGCGGGCGAACTGGCGGCGGCTTACGTGGAGCACATGGCGGACACCCTCGAGGCGGCGCACGATTGGGCCATTCAGAAGGCGGGCCGTGACATTCGGCAAATTACGCTCGCGCACGTGAATCGTCTCGCAGCCGATCACCTCGGAGACGTGCTCGCGGCGCTGCGGGCGCGGGGCTGGCAGTTCGTGTCGCTGAAGCAAGCCCTTGCCGATCCGGTGTACTCGCTGCCCGACGTCTACACGGGCAGCTGCGGGTGCTCGTGGCTCGCGCGCATCGCGCCGGCGCTGACACGCGACGATACTTACGTCTTCGGTGAGTACGAAGCCCGTATTCGGCAGCGCTTCGAGCAGCGTGTGCAGGCATTGCCCAAGCCCTGACGCCCGTGCTCCGCGACCGGGTCGCATGTAGGTCCGAGGCGCTCGTCCCGCAAGATTCGCCCGCGACCACCCCCGGTCCCGACGGCTCCGACGTGTGGTTCGAAAGTCAGCTTGCTCCGAGCCGCGTCGGAGGGGCGGTCGCCGGCGCGGTGCTCGTCTCTCAAGACATCACCGAGCGCAAACGTGCTCACGCAGCTCTTGGCAGTTGATCTCGTGCGCCACCTTCTTCATCCGCATTCCGATCGCGCCGAACCGAAGCGCCTGACGTAGTCAACGCGGCAATGGCCGCGACGGCGAACCGGGTTTGACGAGGCTCGCGCGGATGCGGCCACGGCGGCCACTACGGTGTGGAGGCGCTGAGCGACGGTCGCATGATGCGCAGCACGGGCGTGCCGTGAGGGCCGAGCGCGAGCGGAAAGAAGACATGGTGCGTTTCGGCGTCGACGGCGACCGAATGGCTCGCTCGTCCCGGACGTTCGCGGCCGACGGTCACGAGGCCGGGCCGCGCCAAATCGAAGATCCTGAGATCGCCGCTCTCCGCGGCGACGTACAGTAGCTTCAGGCCCGGGTCGACGGCGAGTACGTCGGGATCCGAGCCGGACGGCGCGAGCGTCACGGCGTGCTTGCCGTCGAGCTCGACGCGCGCGAGCTTGGAATTGTCCTCACACGCGATGAACGCGCTCGCTCCGTTCGGATGCAGGCGCAGGCCGTGAGCGCCCGAACAACCCGGGATCGGAATTTTTGCCTTCAGCGTCGCCGTGACGGGATCCACCTCGACCACTTGATCGGGGCCCGTCGTGGGAACGACCGTGATCCAGAACGTCGCCCGGGACGGGTCGAAGACGACATTGCCGGTTTCCCGCCCGAGCGCCACTGCTCGCCGCACGCCGGTGCCCGCCTCGGCAAGCAACGAAAGCGCGCCGTCACCCTGATCGGAAACGCCCACGACGCCGTGCGACGGATCCCATGCGACCCCGTCCGGCGAGCGCCCGGTCGCAACTCGCGCGAGCTCCGACAAGGACCCGCTGTCGATGATGACGAGCTTGCTCGGTGAGCTCGTGACGAAAACCCGCCGAGCGTCCGGTGCAACGGCGACACCACGCGGCGTCGGGATATCGGGCATGACCTTGACGACGGAGCCGTCGATGGTGCTGACGACGACTACCGACGCGTCGTTCATGTGCGCGATGAACAGCCGCTTGTTGACGGCGTCGACGGCTTGATAGTCGAAGCGAACGGCTTTGCCCGGCAACGGAACGTCGGCCAGGAGTGCGAGCGACGGCGTCGCGGCGGCGGGGGACGAGCGCCCGACGCAACAGACGGCGAGCAGCGCCAAAAGCTCGAGCAAGAAGCGCGCTTTGGCGTCGTGGTTCATCGCTCTCCACGCGAGCCGGCGGCCCGGCGCAGGTACTCGGCCGTCTTGCCTCGGCCCGAGCGCGCGACGAACGCGGGCGTGCCGCTGACGACGATGCGGCCGCCTTCGTCGCCGGCGCCGGGACCGAGATCGATGATGTGGTCGCTTCGGGCGATGACGTGCATGTCGTGCTCGACGACGATGACCGTTGCGCCCGCGTCGATGAGCCGCTCGAGTTGTAGCATGAGCCGTTCGACGTCCGAAGGGTGGAGGCCCGTCGTCGGTTCGTCGAGCACGTACACCGCGCCGTCGCGCTGCGTGCGCTGGAGTTCGGTGGCGAGCTTGATGCGCTGAGCTTCGCCTCCGGAGAGCTCGTTCGCGGGCTGGCCGAGGCGCAAGTAACCGAGCCCGACTTCTTTGAGGGTCGAGAGCGCACGGAGCACGCCGGGGTCACCCTCGAAGAAGTCGAACGCTGCGTCCACGGTCAGGCCGAGCACTTCGGCGATGTTGCGGTCGCGGTAGCGGACCTCGAGCGTGGCGTCGTTGTAGCGCGAGCCTTTGCAGGTCTGACACGGCGCGTAGACGCTGGGCAAGAACAGGAGCTCGACCATGACGAAGCCTTCGCCCTTGCAGGTTTCGCAGCGACCGCTCGCGACGTTGAACGAGAAGCGGCCGGCGCCGTAGCGCCGCTTGCGAGCGAGCGGCGTCGCCGCGAACAGGCGTCGCACCTCGTCGAACAGGCCCGTGTACGTCGCGAGATTGGAGCGCGGCGTGCGGCCGATGGGCTTCTGATCGACGACGATCAAGCGCTTCACGTCTTCGACGCCGTCGAGCGTCGCGTCACCGAAGCTCGAAGTCTCGGGACGTTCGAGGGGATCCAGCTCGCCCTCGTCGGCCGGCTGCTCCTGACCAAGGCGTTCTCGCAAGAGCTCCACGAGCGCTCGGCTCACGAGCGTCGACTTGCCGGAGCCGGAGACGCCGGTCACGCACGTGAGCGTTCCGAGCGGAAACGCCGCGCCGAAGTCGTGCAGGTTGTTGACGGTCACGTGGGCAAGTCGCAACGCTCCGCGTGCGGGGCGCGGCTCGGCCTTGAGCTCGGTACGCGCCCCGAACACGTATTTGCAGGTCACCGAGCGCGGCGCCCGTTCGAGGCCGGCGAGCGGGCCGCTGTAGAGCACTTGTCCCCCGTGCTGTCCCGCGCCCGGTCCCACGTCGACGATCCAATCGGCGTGTCGAATCACATCGAGCTCGTGCTCGACGACGAACAGCGAATTGCCCGCTGCCTTGAGCCCGTCGAGCGCGCGCAAGAGCGCCGCGGTGTCGGCCGGATGCAACCCGGCGGACGGCTCATCGAGCACGTAAACCACGCCGAAGAGGCTCGAGCAGACCTGGGTGCCGAGCCGCAGGCGCTGGAGCTCTCCGGGTGAGAGCGTCGGCGTGCTGCGCTCGACGTCGAGGTAGCCGAGGCCCAAATCGAGCAAGACGGCCAAGCGTCGCTGCAGATCCTCGGCGATGCGCCGGACGACGATGGCTTTTTCGGGCGTGCGTTCGCGCTCGTTTCGAGCGGCGCCGCGCGCATAGGGCACGAAGAGCTCGTGCAGGCGCTTGAGCGGTAAGCGCGAAAGCTCGCTGATGTCGCGGCCCGCGAATTTGACGGACAGCGCTTCGCGTCGCAAGCGCTTGCCGTGACACTCGGGGCAGCTCGTCGACGTGAGGAACGCCGCCGCCCGGCGCTTCATCAGCGCGCTTTCGGACGTCGTGAAGCTCTGCAGCACGTGTCGCCGCGCGCTCGAAAACGTGCCTTGATAACTCGGCTCCTCTTTGCGTTTGAGCGCGCGTTTGACCTCTGCCAGCGTGAAGCCCGCGTACACGGGCACCGTGGGTTGTTCGTCCGAGTACAGGATGAAGTCACGCGTGCGCTTGGGCAGCTTGCGCCACGGAACGTCGACGTCGTGGCCGAGCGTCGTCAGAATGTCGCGCAGGTTCTGCCCCTGCCACGCGCTCGGCCACGCGGCGACGGCTCGCTCTCGAATCGTGAGCGAATCGTCCGGCACCATCAACCTCTCGCTCACGTCGTAAATACGACCGAGGCCGGAGCAGCGCGGGCAAGCGCCTTCGGCGGTGTTGGCCGAGAACGACTCGGCGTAGAGCAGCGCTTGCCCTTTGGGGTAGTCGCCCGCGCGCGAGTACAGCATGCGTAAGAGGCTCGACAGCGTCGTCACGCTGCCGACCGAGGAGCGCGTCGTGACGCCGCCGCGCTGCTGCGCGAGGGCGACGGCCGGCGGAAGCCCGGCGATGCGGTCGACCTCGGGGACGCTCAGTTGATGAAAGAGTCGGCGCGCGTACGGTGAGACGGAGTCGAGGTAACGGCGCTGCGCTTCGGCATACAGCGTTCCGAACGCGAGCGACGACTTGCCGGAGCCCGAGACACCGGTGAATACGACGAGCTTGCCGCGCGGAATATCGACATCGATGTTCTTGAGGTTGTGCTCGCGCGCGCCGCGCACCTCGACGCAGCCGTCCGCAAGCGCCACGGAAGCAACGATGGGGTCTGCCAGCATTCCGCTTTCGGCGTTGCAAGCCATGTGCCATTTTTCGAGCGACACAGGACGCTGGGGCGCCTAGGATCCCCCGCGTGCCGGCACACCGCCGGCGTGAGGGAGCAATCATGCGTCTATATTCGAGAGCTGGCTGCAGCGTCGTCGTGCTCGTCGTCGCGGCAAGCTGCCAGAAGGAACCCGAAGCGGGCCCTGCTTTGCCGCCTCCAGCTCCGACCACGCCCGCGGTGATGACGACTGCTCTTCCGGCCGCTAGCGCGAGCGCGGCGACGACCTCCGCGACCACACCTGCTCCGACCGCGGCATCCGCCGAATACCCGATGTGCGCCGGTCAGAAGCTCGCCAGTGCCGCTCCCGCCGCGCGCAGCGGCGCGGTGAGCGCGCAACTCGCGCCCGCATTTCTCGACGAGATGAGCGCGTGTCGCTCAGAAGAAGTGCCGCCCGCGGACGTCATCGCGCGCACGACCGACGGCAGCATCAACGAGAAGGGCGACTGCGTGTTCGCGAGCAGCGGCGTGAGCTGCCACTATCATTCGGGTTCGGAGTTCGTCACGACGACCGGTGCGAAGCAGACGCCCGGCCAGGGTGAGCTCCATTGCATCTTTCCGAGCTCTGATCCGAAGAGCCCGCGTGTGTTCGGCGGCCACGTGAGCTGTCGCGAGCCAGCGCAGGGCATGGCGCCGGCCGAGCCGGGCAAGCACGAAATCAAGGCCGGCGCGAGCTGCTCGGCCGCGCTGCTTCAGGAGCTGACGCACTGCTCGAGCTCGCGCTGTTGCGACGACGGCACGCTCACGAATCCGATTGCCGAGCTCGTGAAGGACGGTCGCAACGACGTGCGCCCCGATTTTCGCATTTGCGCTGACACGCTCAGGGTCGACTGCGAGCTACTCGCGAACCTGACACCACACGACGCGAACAGTCCGGCCCTGGGCGGGGTCTCCAAACCGGTGTTCGTCTTGAAGCACTCCCCGCACGGCAAGAAGGTCGCCGCTCATACCCCGTGAGCAGCGGCTGAAGATTGCTTGCCCCTGCAGCGCTGTCCGTCGATATTTCCCGCCAGGCTGCCTGCTAGCCTCTAGCCAAGGGTACGAGGTCCGGGTTTTGGGACGGCTTCGTGTTGGTCGGCCCTCTGCGGGCATTGTATGAACACGCTCGCCGTTTCGCCGAAGGGACTTACCTGATGTTCGCTACTTCTCGCGCTTTCAAGTACGCCGGATTTTTCTCGGTTGCCGCTGTTGGCCTCTGGGCCGCACCGGCCCGCGCTCAGAACGCTGGGGGAATGAGCGGCGCTCCTGGCGCTGGAGGCATCAGCTCGGCGGGTGCTCCGAACCTCGGCGGCGCGGGTAGCAGCGCCGGCGGGGCGAGCAGCGGCGCGAGTGGTCAGAGCGGCGGCGCTCCGAACGGCGCCGCGGGCATGAGCGGCGGCGCACCGAGTGCTGCGGCGGGGATGAACGGTGGCGGGACCAGTGGTTCGCCGGGCACGAGCGCGACGAACCTCGTGACGAACGGCACGTTCGACACCACGAGCACGTCCCCCTGGTGGGGCTACGCGAACGACACCATCGATCCCCCGGCGGCTCAAACCCTCGCGGTCAGCGACGGTCGGCTTTGCTCCACGATGACGGCCGGCGGCGAGCACCCCTGGGACGTGATCGTCGGAATCAGCGGTTTAGCGCTGCTGCCGAATCAATACTACCACGTCGCGTTTTCCGTTTCGGCGGACGCGGACCGCACGATCAAGTTCAAAACGGGATTCGGCGACGTGCCGTACACGGATTACTTCCTCGAGTCCGTCGCGGCCACGACCACGCCCCAGGTCGTCGAGTACACCTACTTGAACCTGCGTAGCGATCCGATGGCGCAGCTTCAGTTCCAAATCGGCGGCTCGGTCGGGACGGTCTGCCTCGACAACATCGTGCTCGAGCCCGTCGCGACACCGGCGACGCCGAGCTACACGACGCCGGCCACGTCGGGACACCCCTTCAAATATTACAAGGACGTCGTGAAGATGGGCACGGCGGTCGACACGCCGATGTTCCTGAGCTCGCCGCTGCACAACTCGATCGTGGCGGGCGAGTTCAGCATGATCACGCCGGCGAACTCGATGAAGATGAACCTGATCGAGCCGACGCAGGGCGTGTTCGATTACACGGACACGGACGCGCTCGCCGCGTGGGCCAAGGCCAACGGCCTCGAATTCCGCGGCCATCCTCTGGTTTGGCACACGCAGACGCCGAGCTGGCTCACGGACGGCACCTGGGATCGCGATTCACTGACTGCCGTCATGTACGCGCACATCGACGGAGTGTTGGGGCACTACGTCGGACAGTTCCCGTACTGGGACGTCGTGAACGAGGCGATCGACCAGGTCAACGGCACGTGGACGTTTCGTTCGACGATATGGCACGACACCATCGGCGACGACTTCATGGATCTCGCGTTCGCCCACGCGCACATGGTCGATCCCAACGCCAAGCTCTTCTACAACGATTACAACATCGAGCAGAAGGGGAACGCCAAGGCGGACAAGGTCTTCGAAGTCGTGAGCGACATGAAGACGCGCGGCATCCCGATCGACGGCGTCGGTTTCCAGGGCCACTACTACGTCCAGCCGGACGGCAGCACTTCGGGCGGCGTTCCGAACATGAAAGCCATTGCCGACAACATGGCTCGCTACGCCGCGATCAACGTCGAGGTGCACATCACCGAGTGTGACTTCCGCATCGGCAAGCCGCTCGACGACAGCAAGACCCAAATCCAAACCAAGTTCTACGCCGACCTCTTGCAGGTCTGCATCGACGCCCCGAACTGCTCGCACTTCACACTGTGGGGCCTGAGCGACGCCGATTCGTGGGTGCCGGGCACGTTCCCCGACTACGATTACGCACACGTCTGGGACAAGCAGCTCATGCCGAAGCCCGCGTACGAGGCCATGAGTCAGGTGTTCGCGAAGGCTGGTGCGACCACGGGCATGGCAGGAGCCCCGGGCGCGGCGGGAACTTCGGGCGGCTCGGGCGGCTCGGGCGGCGCGGTAGGCTCGGGCGGCACGGGAGCCGTCAGCAACGCGGGAGCGCCGGGCGTCGCGGGCTCCGGCGCGAGCTCGAGCGGCCACCCGAGCGCGGCCAAGAAGGACTCCGGCGGCTGCTCGCTGGCCTCGAGCTCGACGGACACGGCGCCGTGGCTCGTCTCCGTGCTCTCTTTGCTGGGTATCGCGATGGTGCGCCGACGCTCGCAGCGCGCGCGGGCGTAGGGCGGCGACTCCGGGCAACGCGCGGCCGCGCTGCGCGTTGCCTGAGCCGAGGCCTGCCGCGTGAATCTTCCTCGCCCGCCGGGAGACGGTTCAGTTCGTAACGACGGTGGCCCAGCCGGTGGCGGGCGCCGTAAATTGCAGCTTTTTGCCGAGCGCACTGACCGTCATCATCTTCTCGGCGCCCGAGTTGTAAAGGACGGTGACGACGCTGCCGTCCGGATTTTTGAACGCGATGGCGTCGCCGCCCGTCGTGCCGACGACCTTGGCCCCTGGCGCCACGAACTGCGAGAAGTGCCGGAACACGTGAAAGGCCGGCGTGACGATGAGCGTCTTCGCCGTGGTGTCGATCGCAAGTAGCGAGTCTTGCGGCCAGACGCGCGCTGAGTCGATGCCGTTGCCAACCGTGTCGAGCACGACGTTCCAAGCGCTGTAAGCCGTGACGCCCTTCTTGATCCAATCACGAATCAGGCCCCAGCTCTCGACGGCGTACGCCTGATCGTTCGGCGCCTTGTTCATGTCGTACGTCATCCACGGGTAGTTCCCGCACTTGTGCTCGGTCTGCCAGATCGGCAGGTTGTACGCTTTTGCGCTCGCCACTTGCGCGTCCATGCCCCACTGGTAGCCGAGGACTTTGATGAAACCCTTGGCCGTTGCGTCGCCCATGACGGTGCTCACGATGTCGGTGTCGCCCGTACCGCCGTTGAAGGTGCCGAGCATGATCTTCGTCGTGAGACCCGCCGTGCTGATCGCCGGACCCAGGTATTTGCCGACGAAATCCGCGTACGTCGCGGGTGCCCAGCCGCACGTCGGGTACGTGCCGCTGTAGCCCGGCTCGTTCTGCGGCGAGACGATCTCGATCGTGATGCCTTCCTGTCCGTAGCCTTGCACGAACTTGACGAAGTAGTCGGCGAGAGCTTTGAGCGACGTGGCGTCGGACTTAATCTTGCCGCCGTCGAACGGGTAGTCGTCGTTGAAGGGCCCGTCCTTCAGCCAAGTCGGCGGCGTCCACGGGCTCGACCAGAAGCGCAGGTCACTCTTCACGGCCTTCGCAGCTTTGATGTACGGGATCAGATTCTGCTCGTCCCGCATGAGCGAGAAGCTCGCGAGTGCCGTGTCCCCCGCGGTCTCGTCGCAGGTATAACGATCGATCGCGTAGTCGGTCGCGCCCATCGGGATGCGGCCCCAGGCGAAGTTCGCTCCGTTCGCCGAGAACAACAGATCGAGCGCCTTGTTCCTCTGCGTCTCGTCGAGCATCGAGAGGTATTTCCACCCGAGCTCGTTGAACGCCGCGCCGAAGCCTTCCCACGTCTGAGCGACCGAGGTGTCGTTCACGGTAACGTCCGCCGTTGCGCTCGTCGATTGGGCGAGCGTGCCGTCCACCTTCCAATACGCGCTCGGTCCCGAGGTCACGAGGTAGGGAAGCGTGAGGGTCGGCGCCGCGCCGCCCGCTCCACTCATTCCACCGCTGCCGGGCATACCCGACGCGCCGCCGTTCCCGGCGGTCATCATCGAAGCGCCCGCTCCGCCGTTCGGTGCCGTCCCCGCAGTGCCTCCGCTGCCACCCGCGCTCACTGGCGTGCCTGCTGACCCCGAAGTTCCACCGGCGCCCGTACCCGCGGAGCCGCCGTTGGATTGACCGGCGACGCTTCCGCCGCTGCCCACTACCGCAGTGCCAGCCGAGCCGCCGCTACCGACAACGCCACCGCTCCCGGTAGTGCCGCCGCTGCCCGTCGCGCCACCGGTGCTCGTTCCGACCTGTCCCGCGCAGGCGCCGTTCGCGCAACCGTTGCCGCCCGTTCCGGGGTTACTGGGCTCGTCCTTCGACGAGCACGCTGCCGCGAGCGACACCACGCCGAGCCAGGAAGCCCACGTCAAGATCGTTCGGGGAAGCGCGCCTGCGGCGCTGCCGGTCGCGACCCGGGCTCTTGCCGAAGCGCCGCCGCGGCCTTGCGCTCGACGCTTTCGCAGCGCACCGAAACCGAGCAAGAGCCCGAACACGGCGAGACTCCCGCCATGCCGTTCGTTGTCGGCAACCCGGCAACCACAACCCGACGAATCACCACTCGACGGTTTGCCTGCGGAGCCGCCGCTCGTCGCGTTGCCTTGGCCGCTTCCTCCGCTGCCGGTGCTGTTCATGCCGCCCGCACCGACTGCGCTTCCGGCGCTGCCGCCCGCAGGATTCCCGCCGCCGCTCGAGGTACCGCCGGTGCTCGTGGTACCGCCCGCGCTCGACGACTGCCCCGCGCCGCCGCCCGCACCGGTTGCGACGCCGCCCGCGCCGACGGGTACGCCGGCCGAGCCACCGCTCGTGAGCCCCCCGCTTCCACCGAGCGCGCTCGCCCCGCCCGCGCTCGGCGCGCCTGCGCCTGCGCCCGTGGCCGCGGTGCCGCTCATCCCGCCGACGCCGCCCATGCCGCCGGTTCCAGTCGTCGGATTGCCTGCGCCGCTGAACTTCAGCCAATTCAGGTGCGCGGCCCCGCCGAACACGAGGTAGAGCTTTGCGACTCCCGTCACCGGCTGAGCCAACTTGCAAGTCTGCGTGGCCCAGGCGTTGGACGTCGAAGGCAGAGCGCAGCTGCCGACGAGCGTTCCAGTCTGCGTGTCGGCATGCAATTCGACCGTGGTCGCCGCGGCCGTTTTGACGCGCAGCTCGACCGTGTCGACACCGCCGTCCGTGTAGTCGACGTTCTCGAAATACTCGTAGCCGTTCGCGGCGACGGAGACCGACTGACCGAGCGACGTGTCGCCGCTGTCTTCTTTCGTGATGCCCGACTGCCCGTCGAAATCCTCGCCTTCGATGGGGAGGAGCGCGTTGCGCCCGGTGAGCGGGCGTTTCGTGCCGAGAATGATCAGCGAGGCGCCCTGCTTCGGGATCGCGAACGTCGCCATGTAACTCGTGTCGAACTTCTGCTTCGCGATCGGATCGACGGGCATCAGGTGTTGCACCTTGTGCATGTCTTCCCATTGCGCTTCGGACGGCGCCGACGGCTTGTTGGCCGCGGACCAGACGCTGTACGGGTTCGTGTGGCTCTCGTCGATCGCGAAGCGGGTGACGTAGCCGTCCTTACCGGCGAACGGCAGATTACTCACGTTGATCGTCACGTTATCGGTGCCGCTCGTGGCGATCGTCGAGTAGTAGTTGTAGACGATGATTTGGACTTCGCTGCCGTCGGCGTTCGCGGCGGCCATCGCGTCGACGCCGTCCTTCGTGCCCGTGCCGCCCGCCGCTTCCAGCCGTTTGTCGCCCAGGTAATTGAGCATCTTGAAGCCGTTGAACGCTGCCTTGCGCATGCCCTGGAACGTCAGAAGTCCGAAGACCTGCCCGAACGGCAGCGTGCCGTTCGGCGTCTTGCTCAGGATGTAAGAGCCGGAGGGGCCGCTCGATTCGTCGAAGACGTCCGAGACCGTCCAATACGAGAAGACGTCGAGCGGGGGCTTACTGCCCGTATCCTTGTCGCTCAAAAGCTTCACCGTCTTCACGATGAACGGCGCGTTCACGTGCGTGTCCATGCTCACGCAGTTGCCGGCCATGTTGCCGCCCTGCCCGGAGTACGACGAGTTGAACTCCGTGTTCAGCGACTTGATCATGTCCGTCGTGTAGCCCGCCGTCGTGATGACGCCGACGCGACCGTTGTTGTCGGTGAGACCGAAGTCGGCCGGCGCGGTCTCTGCGGCGCCGCCCGCGTACGCGTGCGACGAGAGGAAGTTGAAGCGGATGTTGCCGCTCTTCACGTGGTTGATGAACGTCGTCATCTGGCTCGTCGAACCCTGCGTCGTCGCGGGGCCGCCGATGATGATGTTCGGTAGCGCGGCCGTGGCGCCAGCGACCGCCGCGTCGTAGAGCTTCAGATAGTCGTCGAACGTGCCGGTCCAGAAGCCCGAGTAATTCGGCTCGTTCCAGACCTCCCAGTACCATTTGGCGACATCCTCGGCGCCGAACTTGTCGACCGCGTGTTGAACGACCGCTTGGATCAAGGCCGTGTAAGCGGCGTAGTCCTTGGGCGGGTTCCGGCTGTTGCCCGACGCGGCCAGCGTGGTCGGCATGAAGCTAAGCTCCATGATCGGGCGCATGTTCGCCGCAGCGATGGCCGCTAGATACTGGTCGAATTTCGAGAAGTCGTAGCTGCCGGCGCCCTTGTAAATCCCCATATCGTCGTTGAGCACGCCGTGGCCGCGCACGCGCTGCATGCCGAGCTCTCGATTGGCGATTTGATAGTGGGTCTGCAGATCCGAGCGCAGCGTGAGGCTGGCCGTCCCCGTACCGACGCACGTCGACCAAAAATGCGGATTATCCGAGGCCGGCTTGCTGGCATCGACCGTCAGGCTGTAATCCGTCGCGCGCGCCACGGACCCGGTGGTCAGCGCCGCCAGCCCGAGGGCCGCCGCCACGACATGGAGAGGACGCGCCAAGCGCGGACGGCAAAGTGTTTTCGAGCTCGATACGGGCGACGGCGATGCGGTGCTCATGAGTATTCCTGACGCGGCGGAAAGGGGCGGTGGAAGTCCCTGAGCAGTGGCGCCGGAGCGGAATTTCCGTGAATCGAAGCTACGCCAGCGCGACAAAACGCGGTCACCGGCCCCGATTACGCGCCGCGCCGTCGTGCGGCAGGCCGGCCCCGTACCCCGGCCGCCTGCTCGGTGCAGAAAGCGCGCACAGTTTCGAGCGCGGCCGGGGTCAATGCGTTTGTAACCAGGAGGACCGCATGACCAAGGACCTAAAGACACTCACGCTCGAATATTTAATGGCCGTAGGCAACCGCGACTACGGCAGGGTCGAGCAGTTGCTCGCGGCCGATTTGCGTTTTCGGGGGCCGACCATGAACCGCTCGTCGGCCGCGGATTTCATCGGGGCGTTGAAGCGCCTCGGCGCCATCCACGTGCGCAACGACGTGAAGCGCGTTTTCGTCGACGGTGACGAGGTATGCGTGATCTATGATTTCGTCACGGATACCGCGGCAGGCGCGCTCTCGACCATCGAGTGGCTGCACTTCGAAGGCGGTCGCATCCGTTCCATCGATCTCTATTATGATCGGCTGCCGTGGCAGGCCGTGATGCAGACGATCGCCGAGCGAACGGCGCAGCCGGCCGCGTGAAGCCGTGACCGGGCCAAAGAATTCGCAAGCTTCGGAGCTCGGCGAGACATTCGCCGAGCTCCGGCCCGATCTCTTGCGTCACTGTTACCGCATGCTCGGCTCCTTCGAGGAGGCCGAGGACATCGTCCAAGACTCCCTGCTGCGGGCTTGGCGCTCGCGCGACACGTACGCGGGGGATGCTCCGCTCTCGCACTGGCTCATGCGTATCGCGACGAACGCCTGTCTCAACCGGCTGACCCGCCAGCGCCCGCGCGCGTTGCCGCAATTGGAGCGCTCGCCTGCGGCGGCCGATGCCGCAATCGAGGAGCTCGAGGCCGCCACGTGGATCACGCCCGCACCGGACGCCCGGCTCTTCCCGGATCCGGAGCGGACGGTCGAAACGCGGGAACAGGTCGCGCTTGCGTTCATCGCGCTCTTGCAGCGCCTCTCGCCGAAACAGCGCGCCGTGCTCCTGCTCAAGGACGTGGTCGGCTGGTCCGCCGACGAAATCGCGGCGGCGCTCGAGTTGACGCTGTCCTCGGTCAATAGCGCCCTTCACCGCGCGCGAGAGACCGTGGCGGGTCGTCCAACGAGCCGCGTGGAGGAACCCGCGCCCGAAGTTCTGGGTGCTTACGTTCGGTCGTGGGAGATGCGCGACCTCGAGACGCTGGTGGCTCTATTGCATCGCGATGTGACGCTGGCGATGCCGCCGTACGCCACGTGGCTGCAGGGAGCAGACACCCTGCGAGCGTTTTTTCAGACGCCTCGTTTCTGGGGCTTTTGGTCGCGTCTTTCACGGGCGGTGCCGACACGCGCGAACGGGCTGCCGGCAGTGATTTGGTACGTGCGTGGGCCGGACGGCGCCTCGGTGCCCCATTCGCTCCAGGTGATGAGGTTTTTCGACGGCGCGCTGGCCGAGGCAACGAACTTCATCGGGGCGCATTACCTCCACGGCTTCGAGCTCCCGCCGTGACCCTGCGTGCCAATGACTAGAACTGAGCGTCCCCCCATTACGTTCCTACCCTTGGCGCGCTAGGTCTACGGCCATGGCGAAAATGAAGGCGGTTCAAGTCAGCAAAGCGAACGGCGCGTTCGAGCTGGTCGAGCGCGACATCCCGACGCCGCCTGCGAACTGGGTCCGTATCAAGGTCGAGGCGTGCGGGATGTGTCACAGCGACGCGATGGTGCGCGCCGGTGTGTTGCCGGGAATGACGTTCCCACGCATCCCCGGGCACGAATTGGCGGGCCGCGTCGACGCGGTCGGCGCCGGCGTCAACAGCTGGCGGGAAGGGGATCGCGTCGGCGTGGGGTGGCACGGCGGCAATTGTTTCGAGTGTGAGGCATGCCGGCGCGGCGATTACCTCGCCTGCGAAAAGGGGCGCATTACGGGCGTCACGCACGACGGCGGCTACGCCGAGTACGTGATCGTGCCCAAAGAGTCGGTGGCGCGTATCCCCGACGGGCTCGACGCCGCCTCGGCAGGGCCGCTGCTCTGCGCGGGCATCACCACGTACAACGCCCTGCGGCACAGCGGGGCGCGCGCGGGCGACCTCGTTGCGGTGATGGGCATCGGCGGGCTCGGCCACCTGGGCGTGCAGTTCGCGGCCAAGATGGGCTTTCGCACGGTCGCGATTTCGAGCGGCAGCGACAAAGAAGCGTTCGCGCGCGAGCTCGGAGCGCACGAGTACATCGATACCGCCAAGACGCCTGCTGCCGAAGGCTTGCAGAAGCTCGGCGGCGCTCATGTCGTCTTGGCGACCGCGCCGCACAGCGCGTCGATCGCCGCCGCTGTCGGCGGGCTGCGTGCGCGCGGCAAGCTCGTGCTCGTGGCAGCGCCGCACGAGCCGCTCACCATCAACCCGTTTCAACTCCTCTCCGGCAGGACCATCGCGGGCTGGCCGAGCGGCAGCTCGATCGACTCGGAGGACACGATGCGCTTCAGCGCGCTCACGGGCGTGGCCCCGCGCATCGAAAAATTCCCGCTCGAAAAAGCCGAGGACGCCTACGCCCGCATGCTGTCGAACAAGGTCCGCTTCCGAGCCGTGCTCGTGCCGTGAGCAAGCTCGTGAGTGACGGCTAGTGCTACTTCGCCAGTCTTGAATGGCCAGATCACGATCGGCGCGGGTGGAGACGACCTACGAAAAAAACCGGCCAGGCCGGTGGACGTCCGTCCGTCCGCACGCTCCAGTCGCCGCGCATTTATCAGCCGTCGTCTGCGGGCGGCCCCGCCAATGACGCGCGATTTTGGCGAACTCACGCAAGCGCGTCCGCCGGTCTCGCCGGTTTCTTGTGTGGCCTATCGCCACTCACGCCGATCGAGATCTGCTCCTGCCAAAGACTGGCGAAGTAGTCCTAGGGCCGCATCCAGGCGCTGCCGACCTGAAGGTACACCGCCGTGGTCTCGCGACTGAACGCGACGTCGACGCCCATGTGAATGCCGTAGCGGCGGGCGAGCTCGTAACGGAAGCCGCCGCCGCCGGAAAGCACGCCCTGAGCGTCGTCGCCGTGTTCGAAGTGATTCCAGGCGTCGCCGCCGCCCGCGAAGCCGAGCAGGCTCCACCTGCCGTAAAATTGCCAGCGGAGCTCGGCCTCGAGCTGCGCGATCTCTTCGCCCATGTAGCGCATGGCCGGCACGCCGCGCAGGCCAATCGACGGGCGTACGTAAAAGGGCGCGTTGCCGAACGAGGCGGCGAAGTCGCTGCGCAAGCCGAAGTAGAAGCGGTGCGCGAGGGGCAGGTACTGGATGGCGGTGAAGTTCAGGCGCTCGAAATTCTGATCGGCGCCGAGCCAGGTTGCGGCAAGCTGCAGCGAACCTTCGAGGAAGACACCGCGCACGGGGGTGAAGAAGTTGTCGCGCGTGTCGAACGTGAGTAGCGAGAGCAAGAGGCCGACGTTCGAGCGTCGTTCGTAGTCGGGTAAGTGCGGCGTCGAGCCGGGGGCGTCGAACGACACGCGCGTGCTGGCGAACGCGTAACCGAGGCCCGCCCATAGGCGCGACTCACCGAAGCGGTACTTGGCCATGCCGGCGCCGCCGATCGGCTGCAGGTTGTACCGCAAGGGATGATCGTGGAGGACGCTGTCGTTGCCGATGCCGTAGTAATCGAGGTTCACCGAGGCATAGACGGCGCCCGCGAGCGTCTGGACGCGGTCCTTCGCCCAATACCTGAGATCGAAGCCGAACACGCCCCACGAGCCGTTCGCCGTGCCGAAGCCGCCGACGCCCGTGATGTTGGGCCGCCCGAGTCCCTGTGCCGCTTGCCCGAGCGGCTTGCTGATGAACATCAGCCCACCCGCGGCGCCGTAGCCCACCGCAGGCTCGGTGATGGGGCGCGCTATCGGCAAGAAGCCCAACTTGGTGTCGAGGAAATCGCTGACATCGGGCCAGCCGTCGTCTTTCGCCGATGGTTGCTGTGCCGCTTGCCCCGAACTCGGCGCGCGTGGCGTGTTGCTCGTGTCAGCCGCCTGAGTTGGCTCGGCGGCCGGCGCACGGCGCGTCGCGAGCACTGCCGCCCACACGAGCATGCTGGCAGTCGCGCGCGAGCTCGAACGGTGCTGGTTCGTCGCGCAATGGCTCAAATCAGCGCCTGCGTGCGCGGACTATAGGAGGCGATCCACGCGCGGCGCAACGGTCGTTACAGCATGTTCAGGCTGGGGCCGCGGCGTGCGACGGCGCGGACTCGCGCGTCACGATCTTCGAATCGTGAGGGCCGGCGTCGCTTGGCGCTTTCGACCTCCCCCCACGGTTGCCGGTTTTCCGGATCGGACAGATCCGGAATCACGTCGTTGAGCCGGCAGGCTTGGCAGAGCGGCTCCGGATCCTCGGTCCGCACCATCCAGTTGCAGACGCCGGCCAGGCGATTGCTTTCGCACTTACGATAAGCGCGAGCCTTCCCGACCGGAGTCCGACCGAGGGCCGCGTCGCCGTACGGCGCCTCGAGCGTTCCCATTTCGCCCACGTCGGGCAAAAAACGGAGCTCACGGCCGCACGTCAGACAGGCCGTGTTCTCGAAGAACACTCGGGCGCCGCAGGCGCAATCGAATGGTTTCATCCCCGACGTTGGTCGCTGGTCGCGAACCTAGGTAGAGATCCGGCGTCCGAACAAGAGCGAAACCACGGCGAGGACGAGGAACACGAAGAACAGGATCTTTGCGATTCCCGCGGCGCTCGCTGCGAGGCCGCCAAATCCGAAGACGGCGGCGATCAGCGCAATGACGAAAAAAACGGCTGCCCAGTGAAGCATATTGTTTCCTCTCTCTCGTGTCGGCGGTCTTCGCGCGACCGAACCAGCAAGAGCAGAAAGCGTGCCATCGGCCGAGCTGTGCTCGAGCCGTGAACGCCGGACCGGGCCGCCGCCGGCGTTCGCCTCGAATACGGCTGAAATGCTCGAACATAGCGTCCCTTCCGCAACGATTCACACAGGACCCGGGCGGACACTTTGCTTCGCTACGCGGCAATCTGCCTCGTCCCATGACGCGAGAGCGTGCCGGCTATCGTTTCGGCAGGCTCACGGTGAAATGCGTGCCGGATTCGTCGCTCTCAACGCCGACGCTGCCTCGGTGCGCGTCGACGATCTGACGGACGATGTGCAGACCGAGGCCGACGCCGCCGCCGGCTTGTCGTGCGTTGCCGCGTCGAAACGGCTCGAACATCGTGGCGCGCACGCTCTCCGGGATCGGTACGCCGAGATTCGTGACCGTCAGCGAGACTGCCTCGTACGTGCCACGCAGCGCCACGGCGACGGCCGCGTCCGGCAAGCTATGCTCGATCGCGTTGCCAATCAGGTTGCTACAGAGTTGAGTCAGCCGATCGGCGTCCCACTCGCCGGTGCAGGCGCCTTCGACGGCAAGACGCACCGAGGTGCCGGGGTGCGCCAGCTCGATCTCGGCGACGCTCGTCGCAGCGAGCTCGGCGAAGTCGGTCGTCGTACGCTGAATCGGAATGCCAGTTTCCGGGCGGTTCCGCGTGAAGTCGAGCAACTCACCGATCATGCGCTGCATGCGCCGAGCAGCGCGCAGTTGCATTTCGGTGAATCTCACGGGGTCTCCGCCGCCCTGCAGCTGCAACTGGGTCGACATGAAGATGGTGCTGAGCGGTTGCCGCAGGTCGTGCGCCAGCATGCCGATGAAGCGCTCCCGGAACTCCGCTTCGATCCGCAGCCGGCTTTCCGTGGCAAGCAACAGCAAATGAAGGTATTTCGTGCGCGCCAACGTGGCGACGCGGGCGTTCAATTCCTCGGCGCAGAACGGTTTGCGGACGAAGTCGTTCGCTCCTGCTTCGAGAGCCGCGATGACGCTCTCACTCGTCGACGTCGCCGTCAGTACCAGAATCGGTAGCCGCGCCGAATCGAGCTGGGCGCGTACGAAGCGGCACACTTCGGCGCCCGACATGTCGGGCATGTGCCAGTCGAGAACGAGCACGTCGACTTCGTCGCCGAGCGCGATTCGTTCGAGCAGCGCGGTCCCCGTTTCGAACGTCCGCACGTCACAGCGCTCGGCGAGTACTCGACTCGCGATTTCACGCTGAAGCGCGCTGTCGTCGACGATCCAAACGCGCGGGCGGCTCGGGGGCGCAGGTAGGGGCAAGCTGTCGACTCTCCTCTCAGGAGTAGCGCCCCGCTAGGTTCGCGACGACGCGCACGAGCTCTTGCGGTTCGATGGGCTTCACCTGCGGGGCTGCCTCTCCCCGGAGTCCGTCGTATCCGTGAACACGCGGCAGCCTAGCCCATCGACGCTGCAAAGTCCTTCGACAGTCTTGAAAACACCGTCTAAATGCGTCGCCCGCAGTCCTCAGCGCGGGAGGGCAGCTCACGCGTGATGTGCAGCCATTTGCTTCGCGCCGTGGCGGCCGGCCCCCGTCCGGGTGGTGCGCCACGGCGAGCCGGGCGCCACGGAGTGCCCTGCCCGGCAACGTGAATTTCCTCCGAATCGCCTTGCTTCGCGTCGCCCTGACGCGCGCGTCCTGAGCTACGGGGAAGCCCCAGCGGTTACATGCTCTTTCGCCGCGCGAGCCAGGCATCGAGCGAAAGCGGGGTCGGAGGGCTCACCGCCAAGACCAGCAAGGCCATCGAATACAGGAGGTTCAGCTCGTAGCCGACGGGCCCGAATTGCGCGCCGGCGGCGGTGATCGCGCGCAATTTGACGGCCGAGAAGCCGTAGGGAAGATGCACGCCGAACATCGCCGTGAGCATGAGCACGGCTAGAGGGAGACAGAGCGTGGGAACGAACGCGCCGACTAGGAGCGCGACACCACCCAAGAGCTCGACCGCGACGGTGAGCCACGCCAGGGTGTTCGGCACCGGCATCTGCATCGCGCTCAACACTTGCGCAAAGTGATCCACACCGTGTTCGAGCTTCGCGTAGCCGTGGGCGGCAAAGCCGAAACCCACGAGCAGGCGCAGCCCGACAAGCGCCCACCGTTCATTACCCAGCACCGCTCGCCAGCTCTTCGAGTTCATCGCCGGACAGTGCGCGGGGGGCACGTGTCTGGTTACACCTCGAAAAAAAGCGTCGGGTCCCATGTAACCGGAGGTGTCCTCCAGGCGAAGTAGCAGGAGGGAGCTCACGTGGACCCGGAAAGCGAGCAACAGCTGGCGTGCCTTTTCCAACGCGCCCAGGCGGGAGACCGCGCGTCATACCAGCAATTCTTGGTGTGGACCCGTCAGCTCGTGACTCGCGCGCTCAGAAGCCGCGTGCGCTCTACGGCCGAGCTCGACGATGTCGTCCAGGAGACACTGCTTTCGATCCATCGCTATCGCCACACCTACGATCCGGCTCGTCCGATCGGGCCGTGGATCCACACCATCGCGCTCAATCGATTTCGAGACCACTTACGCGCTCGAGCGCGCGAGGGAAACCCGCGTGAGCTCGAACAGGACGCGAAGGCTGCAGCCGCGTCGCCCGACGAAACGGCGACGCTCTCGCTGCTGCACGGCGCCCTCGGCGCGCTGTCGGCGGCTCAGCGAGAGGTGATTTGGCTTTTGAAGTTCGAAGGTTACTCCGTGCTCGAAATCGCCGAGCGAACCGGCCGCTCGACGGCGTCGGTCAAGATTACGGCCCATCGTGGCTACCGCGTCCTGCGCGCCCGCTTGGGGAGCCGATGAGCGACGAGCTCATCGCCGCGCTCGTTTCGGATCTGCGGCCCGTCAGGCCGCTCGCGAATCCGACGCGTCGAGCCGTGCGCTTCGGGGCGGTCGCGTGCGGCGCCGTGGGCGCCGCGGTGTCGCTCGCTGGCGCGCGCCAGGATCTCGCGGCGAGGCTCCGAGACGCCGCGTTTCTGGGCGAGACGGCGCTGCTCCTCGCGTCGTTCGGCGCGGCGACGTGGTCGGCGCTCGCGTCGTGCGTCCCTGGCGCCGCGTGGCGAGGCACTCGCAGCTGGCTCATGGCCGCGCTCGGCGCCTGGCTCGCGCTGATCGCGGCTCGCTATGCGTTGCAGCCGAACGTTACGGCAATCGGCGTGGGCCTCGCGTGCGTTCGACGGATGCTTCTGTTCGGCATCGTGCCCGCCTGCGTGCTGATGCTCATGTTGCGGCGAGCGGCCCCGCTCGAACGTGGAACTTCCGGCTTCTTGGCGTGCTTGTCGGCGGGCTCGCTCGCCGTACTCGGCACGCGGCTGCTTTGCGCCAAGGAGGATGCGCTCCACGTGCTTTTTTTCCACTTCACGCCCTTGGTGGCGCTGGCGGTCTCCGGGTCGCTCTTGGGGCGTCGCTGGCTTCGCTGAGCGGTCACTCGGCGGCGGCGCGTTCGAGGGCCTTTTCGAGCGGCGCCTCACCCGTGCCGAGCAGCGCGTCGAGCTCCGCTTGGCCGCGGTCGAGCATGCCGCGTTTTTTGCGTCGCGCGAAGAAGTCGAGCACGTCGTCGACCAGGCTGTGAATCACGGGGACGGCGAGCAAGGTGAGCAAGAGCGAAAGCGTTTGCCCGCCGACGACGATGCTGGCCGTCGCCTTGTTGAAGCCCGCACCGATGCCCGAGGAGAGAATCAGCGGCGCCATGCCCGCGACGAAGGCGATCGTCGTCATCAAGATCGGACGCAAGCGGTCGCGATTGGCCTGCATGAGCGAGTCGAAGCGACTCCGGCCGAGCCTACGCAGGTGGTTCGTGTGATCGACCTGCAGAATGCTGTTCTTCTTCACGACGCCGAAGAGCACGAGCATGCCGAGCATCGAGAACATGTTGATGCTCTGGTGGAAGAGCTTCAGGCTGATGAAAGCGAACGGCACGGTGAGCGGCAGGGAGACGAGGATGATTCCGGGATAGATCCAGGACTCGAATTGCGCCGCGAGGATCAGGTACATGAAGATGAACGCCATGCTGAGCGCGAGTAGAAAGCCGGCAGCCGTCTCCTCCTGTGACTTCGAGCGACCCGTGGCGCGCAGCTGGTAGGCGGGACCGAGGTCGAGCTTCTTGAACTCTTTTTGAATGATCCCGCTCACGTCGTTGTCACCGGCGTTGGCGGCGGCGTTCGCCAAAATCGTGATCTGGCGCTCGCGGGCGTAGCGGTTGATGCGGGAGGGTCCGAGTCCCCGCTCCCAGCGCACGACGGCGTTGAGCGGCACGCTGCCGTACTTCGAGGACGGCACGCTCATCAGCGCGAGCGAATTTTGGTCGGCGCGGTACTGCTCGTCGGCGCGGATGCGGATCTCGTATTCGTTGCCGTTTTCGGGGAACGTCGAGGCTTTGACGCCCGCGACGAGCATCTGGAGCGTCGAGGCCACGTTGGCGACGCTGACGCCGAGATCGGCGGCGCGGTCGCGATCGATCGTGACGCGCACCTCGGGCCGGCCCGCGATGTTGGTGGTATCGACGTCGACCGCCTTGCCGCTCTGGTTCAAAGCCTTGGTGATGACGCCGGCGCCGCGCTCGAGCTCACCGAAATTCGGACCTGAGAGGATGTACTGCACGCCTTGCGTGTTGGAGCCGACGGAGAAGTCCGGCACCTCCGCGATGTTGATGCGCAAATCCTTGGGCATGTTGGGGAGCACGAGCGCGCGCGCGCGGTCCATGAGCTCGAACTGCGTGAGCTTGCGCTGGCCGGGGTCCACGAGGTCGACGTAGAGCTGCGCGTAGTTGCGCGTGAGCTGATCGTCCTCGGCCACGGTGATGAGGATGTGAGTGACGCCGGGCAGGCGCCGTAAGAGCCCGCTCGCGCGGTCGGCGATGAGCAACGTCTCCTCCGCGCTCGTGCCCTCGGGCGCGCGCATGGTGACCTGGAATTTCGCCTTGTCGTCGAGCGGCAGGAACGAGCCCGGCAGCGACTTGGCGACGGGGATGCACGAACCCATCACGCCCGCGCACGCGAGCACGACCACCCAGCGGTTTCTGAGCGAAAAACCGAGCATGGCGAGATACGCCCGCTCGATGGGCCGGTAGAAGAAATCCACGACGCGGCTCAAGCGCCCGCCGTGGCCGTGCGCGAGCAGCAGGCGCGCCGACAGCATCGGCGTGAGCGAGAAGCTCACGATCAGCGACACGCCGATCGAGAACGCCATCGTGTAACCAAAGCTCTTCAAGAAGCGGCCCGGAATGCCGCCGATGAAGGCGACCGGAATGAACACCGCCATCAAGGACAGCGTCGTCGCGAGCACGGCGAAGCCGATTTCTTTGGTCGCGAGCACGGCCGCCGGGAACGGCTTCATCTTCTTCTCGTCGATGAAGCGGATGATGTTCTCGAGCACGACGATGGCGTCGTCGATCACGATGCCGACCGCGAGCGCGAGCGCGAGCAGCGTGATGTTGTTCAGCGTGTAACCCTCGAGCCACATCAGGCCGAAGGTGCCGATCACGGAGATGGGAATCGAGAGCGCGGCGATGAGCGTGCTCCGCGCGTTGCCGAGGAACAAGAGCACGACGGCGGCCGCGAGCAGCGCGCCGACGATCAAGTGCTCGATCACGGAGTGGACGCTCGTGCGGATCGTCTGCGAGTTGTCGCGGATGACGGTGAGCTGCATGCCCTCGGGCAGGGATTTTTGCAGGCTCTGGATGCGCTTTCGCACGTTGTCGACGACTTCGATCGTGTTCGTGCCGGCTTGCTTCACGATCGAGAGCACGACGACTTCCTTGCCGTCGTAGCGAGCGAGGCTCTCGACGGCTTCCTGGTCGTCCACGACGTTCGCGACGTCCGACAGCCGCAAGATGCGCCCGTCCTTGGCGCGCACGACGAGCCGGGCCACGGCCTCGACCGAGGTGACGCGGCCGTCGATGCGCAGCGTGACGCTCTCGGGTCCCGTCTCGAGGTTGCCGCCCGGGGTCATCAGGTTCTGCGACTGCAGCGTGTTCATCACGTCGACCGCCGTGATGCCGGCCGAACGCAGCGCGAGCGGATCCATGCGCACCTGGATCTGCCGCTCGCGGCCGCCGATGATCGTCACCTTGCCGACGCCGAGGATGGTCTCGAGTTGGCGGCGTACCTTCTTGTCGGCGACCTCGGTGAGATCGCGTAGGCTCTGTCCTTTGCCCTGGATGCCGAGGTAGAGCACGGGCGCGGCGCTCGGCTCGACCTTGCTGATGATCGGTTGTTCGATGCCGGTCGGCAGCTCGCGGAGAACGGTGTTTACCTTGTCGCGCACCTCTTGCGCCGCGACGTCGGTGTCCTTGTCGAGCTTGAACATGATCACGACCTGCGACACGCCCTCGCTCGAGACCGAGTTCAAGTCGTCGACGCCCGAGATCTGGTTGACGGCGCCCTCGATCTTGTCGGTGACGTCGGTCTCGATTTCCTCGGGAGCGGCGCCCGGCAGCTGCGTCGTGATCACGACCACGGGCACGTCGACGTTCGGGAACTGATCGACGCCGAGGCCGCGATAGCCGACCGTGCCCAGCACCAAAATCACGAGCATCAAGACCGATGCGAGCACCGGCCGTTGCACGCACAATCTAGCTAACCACTGCATGGGCGGCTTCCTTCGCGCTCGTTGCCGTTGACCGCCGTCGTGACGGCGCTCATTTCACACGCTGCCCGTTTTGCAGCTCGGGGACGTACGGCGTCACCACACGCTCGCCCGCGACGACCCCGCGCCGGACCGACAGCCGCGCGCCGAGCTCCGGTCCGGGCTGTAAGACGCGCTGTTCGAGCACGCCGTCCTTGACGGCGAAGACGTTGAGCTTGCCGTTCGCCTCGAACACGGCCGTTTTCGGCACGGAGGGCAGATTGTCCTGCCCGATCGTGAGCTCGACGTCGGCGAACATGCCGGGCAAGAGTCGCTGGTCGGGATTCTTCACGCTCGCCTCGACCAGCACGTCGCGCGTCTCGCGCACGGCGCCCGCGATGTGCGAGACCGTGCCCGTGAAGGGCTCTTTGCCGTACGCGGCGACGCGAAAGGTGACGGCCGCTCCCGCCTTCACGTCGGGATAGTTCTGCTCGGGTAAGCTGAACTCGAGGCGTAGATCGGAGACTTGCGCGAGCGAAACCACGCGCGACGACGGCTGGACGTACTCGCCGACCTGCACGTACTTGTCCGTGACGATACCGGCGAACGGCGACCGGATGCGACCGTCGCCCACGTTCTTCGCGGCGATGCTCTGGCGCGCTTCGGCCGTTTCGCGATTGAGGGGCGCCGTCTTGCACTTGGCGGTGACTTGGTCGTACTCGAGGTCCGTGACGGCGCCGCTCGCCTTGAGCTTTTCGTAACGGGCGCAGTCCGTTTGATTGATCGCCTCTTGTGTCTTCGACGTTTCGACGGCCAAGCGCGCCTCTTTGAGCGCGAGGGCCGCGGCGCTCACGTCGACGTCGGCGATGAGCTCGCCCTTTTCGATGCGCTGTCCGCGCTCGAACTTGATGCTCGTGACGCGGCCGGACACGTTGGCGGCGAGGTCCGTCTCGCGCTCACCGCGGAGCGTGCCGGTGAGCCGCAGCGTGCGCGGCACGTCGATGTTCGTCACTGCCTCCGTGCTGACGGCAACCGGCGGAACCGCCGCCGCCTGCGGAGCCGGGTCAGTCTTGGCCCGGCAGGCGCTCGGCAGCGCCGCGAACGCGAGCGTGGCGGCGAGCGCGAAGCGGGAAAACGGACGGGAGCGACGAAAAGGATTCGACATGATCGTGGGTCGCAACGAGTAAACGGCTCAGCGGGAATTGGGATTAGTGGCGGGTTCGGCCGGGGGTGAAAGCGGGAGTACGGGCGGCGCGCCGAGGTCTTTGGCTTGAACGGGGGGCGACGACGAGGCCTGCACGTGCGGGGACTGGCCGGCCGCGAGGCGCAAGAGCACGCGCGAGTAGAGCAAATCCGCGTCCGCCTGGATGCGGTTGGCTTGCGCCTGAAACGCGTCGCGCTGTGCCTGCGTCACGTCGAGCTGCGTGAGCGCGCCGGATTGGTAACGCGCGAGGGCGAGCTCTTCGGCGCGCACGGCGGCTTGCGCCTGCGCGCGCGAGGACGCGCTCTTCACGATGCCGGTGCGCACGCGGTCCCAGGCGTCGAACACGTCGTCCTCGACGCCGCGCCGCGCCTGCTGAGCGCGCACCCGCTGCACGTCGAGCGCGCTCGCTTGGGCCTGCGCCGTCGCGTACGTGCCATAGTCGAAGCGCCACGAGAGCATGGCTTGCACCGTGTAGAAGGCGGAATGGCCGACGAAGCCCGGCGCGTTCGTGACGCGTTCCTGCCCGTTGGCGCTGAGCGTGGGCAGGGCCGAATAGGCCGCGGCTTTCTTAGCGGACTCCGCGGCGCGGCTCAGGGCTGCCTGCACGCGATCGGCCGGCGTGTCGCGGTAGGCAAGCCAGACCGCGAGGCCAGGCTCGGGATGCAAATCGTCAATCGGGTACTCGACGACGGGCGTGGGAGTCAGGCCGGAGATGGTCTCGAGGTTGCGTGCGGCGGTGACGGCGAGCCGCTCCGCGTCCGCTTGGTCCTGCTTGCTCTGCTCGAGGCTCGCTCGTGCGCGTTCCTGGTCGAGCTCGGTCGCCGCGCCCAGCGAACGTCGCGTGCTCACGAACGCGAGGTTGTCCTCCGCGATCTTCACGCTGCGCTCGGCCGCCTGCACGAGGGCGCCCGCGCCGATGTACGCGTAGTACGCGCGCGCCGTGGCGCGCTGCGCGTCACTTTGCGACAGCTCGAGCTGCGCGTTCGCCGCGCCCACCAGGTGCCGTGCCTGGTGCAAGCGCTGGTACGCCGCCAAATCGACGAGCGGTACGTCGACCTGCAAGAACAGGTCGACCTGATCGTAGGGCGTAATGACCCCGCCTTTGGACTGTGACCCGAAGGCGCCCGGGGGAATCACTACGTCGAATTGGTTACGCGTATAAACGCCGCGCGCGGACGCCGCCGGCAAAAGGCGGCCGAGAGACGACTCCTTCTCCCAGTCACGCTGCTCGACCGTGGCCCGCTGCGCGCGCACGTCGAAGTTGCTTTGGCGCGCCGCCTCCAGGAACGTTTCGAGCGGCTGGACCGCGGCGGCCTGGCGCGGCGCGAGCAAGATTGCCGCGGTGACGGCGCTTGTTAAGCAGGCACTCAATAAATAGTGGCGGAACATGGAGAAGCGGGAAGGGGTCATGGGTTCGAATCGGGACGCTCGTCTCAGCGAGCAGCAAAGCGCCGGTGGCGCGGGGGCACGGCGTGGGTTTCGACGGACCCGTTGAGCATCAAATCGGCGAGACCGCGCACGAACATGCCGTCGGGCATGAGCGAGCCGTCGCCCTCCTCGAGCAGGATGCGGGTCATCGCGAAATGGTGGACGGCGCCGAGCAACGTGCGCGCGAGCAGCTCCGTGTCCATGCGGCGCAGCTTTCCGAGCTCCATCTGCCGTTCGAAGTAGGCGGCGAGCGCTTTCAAGACTTCGCGAAATTTGTGGCGCTTTTTGTCGAAAATCGGGCCCGAGCACGGCTGCGGGTTCGACCAGGACAGCATCAGAATCGGCAGCGCGACGCGCCCGACCTCGAGCAGCCGCGTGGCGACGCGAACAATCGCCTCTCGCACGTCGAGCCCGTCGAGCGATTCGATCGCCTCGAGGATGGCGTGCGGGAAACGCTCGCCGTCGAAATCCATCGCCGCGCTAAAAAGGCCCTCTTTCGATTTGAAGCGATGAAAGAGCACTCCCTCCGACACGCCCGCCCGTTCGGCCACCTCCAGCGTCGTGGCGCGGATCCCGCGTTCCAAGAACACGTCCCGCGCCACGGCCAGTAGCCGTTCGGAGTCGATGCTCGGCGGTCGCCCGCGGCCCGTCGCCCGCGGGCGGCTCGGCTCGGCAATGGCCAAATTTTGGCGCTTTCGAGGCACGTCCAATTAATGAGGCAGGACTCAATAATCGTCAAGTGGCGCCGAGCCGCTTTCGTGCGCCGGTCCGTCGGAAGACGAACACCTACACCCGGCAACGGGCGCTGCCTGATCAGCGCTTCGCGACGAAGATTTCGGATGTGGGGCTCGCGCCGCTCGTTACGGTTCGCCGCATGAAGTAGAGCGAGCTGCAGTCCCCGCTCACGGTGGGCGAGTAGTCCGACGTGCCCTCGAGCGTGCTGGTGTTCGGGTCGTCGACCGTATCGACCGGGTGCTCGACGGCGAGGTCTGCCGCTGTGACCGGGGCGAAGCTCGCGCTCGGAGTCGTGCGCGTGAACATGACCACGCCGTACATCTTGTCGCTGAGCTCGATGGACCCGAACAGGTGCAGAGCGTCGTTCGCGAGCTCGGGATTGCGCACGTTGTCCTGTAACCCCGGGATCGGCACGAGCGACCCGAACGGCTCGGTCTTCGACGCGCGCGTCGCCATGACGCTGCGCGGTGTGACGCTCTCCGAAAAGTCCGACCAAAAAGCGGTGAGCTCGTCCTGGCTCACGCTGAGCGACACGTTGCCGATACCGAAGGCAGTCGGGTTCAAGCTGAACTCCGCAGCGCGCGTCGGGCGGTCGGCGACGCGAATGGCGCTCGAGGTGTAGCCGCCGTCACCGTTCGGCGTGTCCGTGTCGACGCACGTGAGGTAAAGTCGAAGGCCGTCGTCGCTCACGTCGAGGCTTGGATCCTCGACGGGCGTGCACCACGACCAAATCGAGGAGTCGAGCTCGGTGGCGGCGCCGAACGCTGCGTTTCGATCGCTGCGTTTCATCACCATGACGTGCGCGGCGCCGTCGCGACGTTCCTCGTAGAAGAGCTCGAGATCGTCGCCGGTCACGGTGAGGCACTGTCGAAGCACACCGGGCGTGTCGGCAACGATGAGCTCGGGCGTTCCGAACGCGTTCGTGCACGTGCCGGCCCCGGCTGCGCCTGCACCAGCGGCGCCCGCACCAGCAGCGCCGGCACTCGTGCCGCTCGTGCCGCCCACTCCGATCGTTTTCCCGCCTCCGCCGCCGACCCCGGAGCCGCCGTGTGACGATCCGCCGGTCGACGTGCCCGATCCACCGGCCGTGTCGCCCGACGTGCCACCAGCTTCGCTACCAGCCGTCGCGCCGCTGCCGCCACCGTCACCGCCGGTCGCGGACGGATTCTTGTCGCCGTTCGAGCCGCAGCCGAGCGTGACGGCGAGGACGCAACCTACCCAGAAGTCATCGTGAAAAGTCATGGCACCCAGCGGCCGCGTTCCCGGCGTGAATTACCCGAGAGCAGCCAAGAACTTCGCAGTTTGCCGTCGAAGGGCTGCGGCTGGCAAACCTTTCGCCGGGCCGAAGCCGTCGGCCGGTCGAAGTTTCGATGACGATTCAGGAACAATCCTGGGCAAAAACGCCCGTGCCGTGGATGTTTCGGTGAGTGTCGGCGGGACACGGCTCCGGCAGCGCGCGCTCCGTCGAGCGCGACCTCCACGCTCACATGGTCGTCGTGACGTTCACATGGTCGTCGTGACGTTGGCGATGGGGAAGTCGATCTTCCCGCTGCCGCCGCCGACTTCCACGAGGATCTGGGCTTGGTCCATCTTGCCGAGCGTCATGCCCGCGGCGGCCCATGCATCGAAGTGTTCGCTGATGGAGATTGTTCCACAATGGCGTGCGGTCTGTCGCACACTGTAAAACTGATTCCAATTCGAGACGCCGGAGCACTTCGAGCCGCCGGTGCCCGAGGTGGCACGGGTGTAGAAGGTGTAGGTACCTCCGTCGATCGTCTTCGTGCCCTTGTTCGTCGTGTTCCCCGGATTGACGGGCATCGGATTGTACGAGTCGTCGACGATGTACCACTCGACACAGGGATTCGTCGACCAGCCATAGATTCCAATATACGAGTAGCCGCCGCCGCTTCCCGATTTCGTCGAGAAGAATTGCGCGCTGATGGTGCCGTACTGGTCGTACGTCTTGGTGTTGTTCCACTGCAGGCCGATACGGGCCAGGAAGTCGCCCGAGTTGTTCCAGGCTGCACTGAACGCGGGTGTCGAGTAGGTGGTGATCGAGCCGCCGCTGCCGTTCGACCAAATGGTCCAGCTGAGCCCGGAGGCCGTGCCCGACGCATTGCTCGAGGCGTGCTGCGTGCCGCCGCTCGGGACGGTCGTCGTCGCGCAGGGATCGCCGACGGGAGGCGCGCCGGCCGAGCCGCCGCCGCTCGAGGTTCCGGCCGTGCTCGTGTTGCCGCCGCGTCCGACCGTGCCGCCGCTACCGGCCGTGGCCGCTCTACCGCCTCCACCGCCGCTGCCACGTCCGGATGTCCCACCCGTACCGAAGCTGATGCCGGCGGTGCCACCGGTCGTCGCCACCGTTCCGCCTGACGAGCCGCCGGTGCCACCGGCCGCATGCACGCCGCCCGCGCCCGTGCCGCCGCCGATCGTGCCGCCGCTGCCGCCGGTCGACGCGCGACCCGCGGCGCCCGTGCCGCCGGAGCCGATGACGCCGGAACCCCCCGTCGCGGAGCCGCCGGTGCCTGTTCCGCCCGTGCTCGCTCCCGTGCCACCCGTGCTCGCTCCCGTGCCACCCGTGCCGCCGTTGTTCGCCTTGCCGGCGACGGGTTCGGATGGACCGTCATCGGAAAGATCGAGTGGCGGTACGGTGGCAGAACACGCCGCGATGGCCGCAGCAGCGAGGCAAGCGCTAGCGACACCAAACGAACCAAAGGAACGTGAGAGGCGGCTCATGTTGGACAATATTCCCGATTGTCACCGGCACGAGTTACACCAGGCGTGCTTTGTCATGAGGCGCGTCGACAGGCCGCCGGTGGTGCGCGGTTTGCAGTGACAAGAGTAAATTGCAGCCGACGCGGGGTGAGCGCGCGGGAATTCCTTCGGCCACGTTTGATCCGGAGACACCGGCGCGGGCATGCTCAAACAGTGATGTTGTCGAGTCAGCGGGCTCACCCGTTTGGAGCGGCGGTCCTTTGCTTTGCGACGGCAGCCTTCGCCGGCTGCGCGAGCCCCGCCCCGAGTAGTGGTGAAGGCGGGAACGCCGGGTTCGTCACGGCTGGCTCGCCCGCGTACGGAACGGGCGGCAGCGGCACAGCGGCGTCAGGCGGCCTTTCGACGAACGGTGGCGGTCCGTCGGGCGGCGCGCCGAGCTCAGGCGGTGCGGCCGGCGGCCGAGGCGGCACGAATGCTTCTGGCGCGCCGAGCGTGAGTGGTGCTTCGGGCACCGGTGGCTCCGGCGCAACGGGCGGTTCTGCAACTGCCGGCCGGAGCTCTGGCGGTGGAGGAGGCTCTGCGGGCACCGTCAGTGCGAGCGGTGGCTCCGGAGGTCGCGCGGGGACGGGCAACACTGGCGGTATCGGCGGCGCGAGTGGCGCGATTGGTAGCGGCGGCGTGCCCGGTGGTTCCGGGGGGCGCGGTGGTGCGGGCGGCGGGGCCGCGGGTGGCGGGAGTAGTTGTCCCGCCGCGACGGCCCCATCCGGCGGTACCAAGTACTGCTCGAACGCCAAGGGCAACGTGAGCGGCGGGTACTCCTATGAACTGTGGTCAGACGGCACCGGTATGGGCTGTATGACCGTCTACGGCTCCGACGCGAAGTTCAGCGCGACGTGGACCAACGCGGGTGACTTCCTCGCGCGCATCGGCCTCGGCTTCGATCAGACCAAGACACCATCGCAAATTGGAACCATCTCTTCCGATTTCGCCGAGACGAAGACCAGCGAGAGTGGCTTGGTCTACGTCGGTATTTACGGCTGGACCGTCAGCCCGCTGCGCGAATTCTACATCCTCGACGACTGGGGCAGCATGAAGCCCGGCGACACCGCGTCCGACGGAACGCCACGCACCCATGTCGGCACGATCACCGTAGACGGCGACACGTACGACGTCTGGAAGCACACCCAGACGAACAAGCCTGCGATCACCGGCAACAACGCGACGTTCGACCAGTATTTCAGCGTGCGGCAGACGGCTCGCCAGTGCGGCCACATCTCCATTTCGACGCACTTCTCGGAATGGATGAAGCTCAACTTGGATCTCGGCAAGCTCGAGGAAGCCAAGCTGCTCCCCGAGGCGCAGGACGGTACTGGCACGATCGCTTTCACGACCGCGACCGTCGTGGTCAAGTGAAGATTGAGAAGGGTAGCGGCTGCTGGCGCAGCCAGGCGTGCAGCGCGCGGGCGGCGGCGCCACGGTGGGAGCGAGCGTTGAGCTCCTCGGGCGAGAGCTCGGCGATGGTCCGGTTCAGATCCGGCAAGAGCAGCACGCTGTCGTAGCCGAAGCCGTGCTCGCCGCGCGGAGCGTCGGCCACGACGGCGTCGAGCGTGCCGCGCGTCTCGAACAAGACCGTCCCGGTTCGGTCGGCGAGGCACAGCGCGCAGACGAGACGTGTCTTGCGGCTCACGGCGCCGCGCCGCTCGAGCTCGGCGAGGAGCTTGTCGCGATTGGCTTGGTCGCGTTCCTCGCGCGTCGTGCCACGGCCGGCATAACGCGCCGAGTGAACCCCCGGTGCTCCGCCGAGCGCGTCCACTTCGAGCCCGCTGTCGTCGGCGAGGCACGTGAGGCCGAGCGCGCGGGCGTAGCTCGTGGCCTTGAGGCGCGCGTTGCCCTCGAGCGTGATTTCGGTTTCGGCCGGCTCGGCCACGGCTCGTCCGAGCGCGTCGAGGCCGCGCACGTCGATGCCGCGCGGAGCGAGTAAGTCGCGCATTTCCCGGAGTTTGTGGGGGTTCGTCGTCGCGAACACGAGCTGCATGCCGCGAGAATGCCGTGAGACGCGCGCCGAGCCAACGCGTCCGCGGCTCGCGATTGGTGCTAGGAGCCCGGCCGATGTCCGCCGCTTCGCTCCGTCGCCCGGAAATTCTCGCGCCGGCGGGAACCGAAGAGGCATTCGCGGCCGCGCTCGCGAGCGGTGCGGACGCGGTGTTCTTGGGGCTCTCCGAAGGGTTCAACGCGCGGGCGCGTTCGACGGCGTTCAGCTTGGCGGGGCTGCCCGAGCTCGTTCGGCGCGCCCATCGCGCGCACGTGAGGGTCTACCTGACGGTGAATACGCTCGTGTTCGAAAGCGAGCTCGCCGCGCTCGAAGAGCTCCTGCGCGGCATCGTGGCGAGCGGTGTCGACGCGCTCATCGTGCAAGATCCCGCGGTGGCGCTCATCGCGGGTCGGCTATCGCCCGGGCTGCGGCTGCACGCGAGCACGCAAATGACGATTTCGAGCGCCGAGGGAGCGCTCTTCGCGGCGACACTCGGCGTTTGCCGCGTGGTGCTGCCGCGCGAGCTCAGCGGCGAAGAAATCGCCGTTTTTACGCGTGAGAGTACGCTCGAGAGCGAAGTGTTCGTGCACGGCGCGCTCTGCATGTCGTGGAGCGGCCAATGCCTCACGAGCGAAGCGTTCTCGGAGCGCTCGGCCAATCGGGGTCAGTGTTCGCAGGCCTGCCGCATGCCGTACGAAGCCATCGTCGACGGCCAGCGGCTCGAGCTCGGCGATTTACGCTACCTGCTCAGTCCCGAAGATCTGGCCGCGCACCAGGCGCTGCCGGAGCTGATGCAGGCGGGCGTTCACAGCTTGAAGATCGAGGGACGTTACAAAGGGCCCGCCTACGTCAGCGCGGCGGTCGATTCTTGGCGGAACTGGCGCGACGCGGTCTTGCGCGGCGTGACCGACGCCGACCGAGCGCGACTCGAGCGTGACGTCGAACGCACGCAGCTCACGTTTTCACGTGGGGCGTCGCTCGGGTTCATGCGCGGCGACGACCACCAGCGGCTCGTCGTCGCGACGACACCCAAGCATCGGGGACTCGAGCTCGGCGCTGTACGTGAAGTCCGCGCCCGCAGCGTCGTCGTGAAGCTCACCGCTGCGCCGAGCGTGCGCGAGCTCCTGCGACCCGGTGTCGGCATCAAATTCGAGCTGGTCGGGCGCAGCGACGCCGAACACGACCCCGAGCACGCGCCTGGCGGCCCGCTCTTCAGCGTGCGTCCGCTCGACGGAGATTCGGTGGAGCTTGGCTTCGGACAGCCCGGTCCGGAGCTCGAACGGCTGCGCTCCGGCGACGCGGTCCGGCTCACGAGCGATCCGGAGCTCACGCGTGAGGCTGAGCGGCTGAGCCTTCGGCCCATCGCTGGACGTGTCGCGCTCGAGCTCGCCGTCACGGGATGGGCCGGGGAGCCCCTGCGCGTCGAAGCACGCGCGGCGCCGTTCGGCAGCGCGCTCGTCGCACGCGCGGAGTCGACGAGCCGGCTCGAGCCGAGCCGCACGGGCGCGGGCCTCGAGCGCACGCTGCTCGTCGAAAAGCTCGGCGCGCTCGGCGGCACCCCGTTTCGATTGGAAGCGCTCGCCGCGGACGGGCTCGGCGAAGGGCTGCACCTTCCCGTGTCCGAGCTCAAGACGCTCCGGCGTGAGCTCGTAGCCGCGCTCGAAGGCGCTCTCACACGCGTGCCGATGGCGTTGCCGCCGGAGCCGTGCTTGCCCGTCTTGCGCGGCGAGCTCGCGCGCGCGAACGACGCGCCCGGTGCGCCCGTGCTCGTTCCACTCTGCCGCACGGGCGAGCAGCTCGAAGCCGTCATCGCGAGCGGCTTCGGAAATGGTGACGAGGTGGAGCTCGATTGGATGGAGCTCGTGGGACTTGCGCAGGCCGTCGAACGTGCTCGGAGCGCCGGCCTGCGCGTCACGCTCGCCACGGTGCGCGTGCAGAAACCCGGTGAAGAAGCCTTCGACCGGCGGCTCTCCGCGCTCGCGCCGGACGGCGTGCTGGTGCGGCATTGGGGCGCGCTCATGCACTTCTCCGGCGCGAGAACGCGCGAGAACGGCAGCGCGTCCGAGCTCGCCCTTCACGGCGATTTCTCGCTCAACGTGACCAACTCGCTCACGGCCCAGCACTTGCTCGGTCTCGGCCTGGCGAGCGTCACCGCCTCGCACGACTTGAACCGCGCTCAGTTACTCGAGCTTTTGCGCAACGTGCCGCGCGGACGCGTCGCGTTGACCCTGCACCATCATATTGCGACGTTCCACAACTCGCACTGTGTGTACGCGCACCTTTTGAGTGAAGGTCGAGACTTTCGGACGTGCGGGCGCCCGTGCGAGAAACACCGGCTCGCGCTTCGCGACTACGCGGGACACGAGCATCCGGTCGTCGTGGACGTGGGGTGTCGCAACACCGTCTTCAACGCGCTCGCGCAGAGCGCGGCGCCCCTCGTGCATGAGCTCGTCGAGCTCGGCGTACGCCGGTTTCGCGTCGAGTTCGTGTGGGAACGCAAGGACGAGGTGGTGCGCACGCTCGCGGCCTATCGGGGGCTCCTCCGCGGTGAGCTCAGCGCCGAGGCGGCGCTCGAGGCCGCGGCCGTGCACGAGCGCTATGGAGTGACGACGCCGCTCAGGATCCGGAAGCGCTGACCGGCGTGGGATTCGGTGTGAGCGACGACCCCACCGCCGCCGTCGAATCGGCCGCGCGGCGCACGGCGCGCGAAGCTGCGCGCCATCTCGCCGACGCCGAAGCGGCCATCGTTCATACCTCCGGGCAGCGCGCGCGTTTTCGCGTGCTGGTCGCGCGTGCGATCGAAGCAGGCGAACGGGCGCTCTTGCTCGCGGAGGAGGAACGCTCCGCGGACGCGCGGCAAGCGGCTCGCGCCCTCGCGGCGGCGCGCGTCGTGCTCCTGAAGTCGCACGCCGCACGAGCACGCGACGCGCTTCACGGCGCGGGTCAGCTGTCGCAGAGCGCCCAGCGCGCCCCCACTTGCGAGGCGTGCGACGAAGGTTGGCGGCGAGCCGCTGGCTTCGTCAGCACCGCGCAAGCGTCGGCAGAGCTCGCGCTGGCGCTCGCCGCGAAGCTCGAGCGTGATAGTGCGGGATCCCCCGCCGCGCGCGCGGGGCGGCGAGCCGCGCTCAGCGCCGAAAACGCGGCGCGCGCCGGGCGTGAGCTCCTCGCCGCGCGTAACCACGCCTACACATTTCACACGAGCAGCGGCTTCTCGTTCGGCGAAGGCTGGTACCTCGCGGCGGCGGCCGTGCTCGCGGGCGTGGACATTCAGATCGAGCCGGACACACCGGGTACGGCGGCGGCCGAAACGTTCCTGCGCGACGCGGGCCTCGCCGAGCGTATTCGGCCCTATCGGTCGCGTCCGCGCGCCATGAAGCACACGACGGCTCTCGTCGCCCGCGCTTTCCGAGCGGACGCGGACGCCGCCCAACGCCGGCTGCGCGCCGCGTTCCTCGGCGAGACGCCGATTGCGGCGGAACTACGCGCTTGGATCGAGCGCAAGGTTTTCAGCGTCCAGGGCGCAGCCGCCCAGAAGAAGGTGCTGCTCTGGATTCGCGACGGTGTCCACCACTCCGGCCGCAACACCCTGCCCGCCGAGCTGCTCGCGCTCACGAGCCTCGTGCAGCGCGCAGGGCTCGTCCCGATCTGGACGGGAGACGCCGCTTTGGGAACGTCGCTGCCCGAGGGCGTCATCGATACGATCCTGTTTTGGAAGGAGCCGCTGTTTCGCGGAGCCGACATGCGCCGCGCGCAGCTCCAATTCTTCGAGGATTTGAGGGCACGTCATGGTCTCGTCGGTCAGCTGGGCGTCACGACGGCGGGCATGGACGGCCCGGCGCTCATGGGCCTTCCGACGCTTTACCTCACGGAGCTGCCGAACGTTCGCATGCGCGAGTGGGTCGGCGCCGTGCCGGGCTACGAAGAGGTCGTGCGCGAGAGCGGATATCTCGAGCGCATCGCGCGCGCACTCTCAGCCTGGCGATCTGGCCCTCCAAGACTCTGACGGTACTGTCAGCGGTCGTCACTCGCCTCGAGCACCTCGCGAATCCTGCGGGTGAGCGATTCGGGAGTGAAGGGCTTCTGCAGGAACGCGATGCGGCTGTCGAGTACGCCATGACGGACGACGCTATCGTCCGTGTAGCCCGACATGCAGAGCACCTTCAGCTCGGCGCGCGTGCTCGTGAGCCGTTTTGCGAGCTCCGCGCCGCTCATTTGCGGCATGACGAGATCGGTGAGCAGGAGGTGGATCGTGCCGGCGTGACCTGCGGCGAGGCGCAGGCCCTCCGCAGCGCTCGCAGCGACGAGGACACGGTAACCGTTGCGCTCGAGAATGTCCGCCGCGACGGCGCGCACCTGCTCTTGATCCTCGACGAGCAGAATCGTTTCCGAACCGCGCAGCGTGGCGGGCGCGTGGACCGCCCGCGGCGCATCGGCCACGGCGTCGACGCGGGGAAAGTAGACCTTGAAGGTGGTGCCTTTGCCGAGCTCACTGTAGACCCACACGCTTCCGCCGCACTGCTGCGCGATGCCGAACACCGTCGACAAGCCGAGGCCCGTGCCTTTGCCTGCAGCCTTGGTCGTGAAGAAGGGCTCGAAAATGCGAGACTGTGTGGCCGCGTCCATGCCCGTGCCCGTGTCGCTGACGGCGAGCATCACGTGTGGACCCGCTTTCGAGCCGAGGTGTTCGCGCGCGTAGCCTGCATCGAGCTCGATGTTGCTCGTTTCGATGGTGAGCCGTCCGCCGGTCGGCATGGCGTCGCGCGCGTTGACCACGAGATTCATGATCACCTGGTCGGCGTGGCTCGGGTCCACTCGAATGCGCCCGAGATTCGCGCCGGGAAGCGGCGTGAGCTCGATGTCCTCACCGAGGACACGTCCCAAGATCTTGGCCATACCCGCGAGCGTCTCGTTCAAATCGATCACCTTCGGCTCGGCCACCTGGTGCCGGCTGAACAGGAGCAGCTGGCGCGTCAAGTCCGTCGCGTGTAACGCCGCCTTGCGGATTTCGGCCACGTCGGCCGTCATCGGATGACTCGCGTCGAGATTCTCGAGCAGGAGCGAGCTGTAGCCGAGCACGACGCTGAGCACGTTGTTGAAGTCGTGCGCGATACCCCCCGCCAACCTGCCGACCGCCTCCATCTTCTGCGCCTGGCGTAGCTGTTCTTCGGTACGGCGGAGCGCTTCGGCGGCAAGGTGCTGCGCCGTGAGATCGCGCACGGTTTTCGACGCACCGATGACGTTGCCCGCGGTGTCGAGGACGGGCGCGAGCGAGAGCGAGACGTGGAGGAGGCTCCCGTTTTTGTGGCGGCGCACGGTCTCGTAGTGATCCACGTGCTCCCCCGCGATCAGGCGTCCGAGCAGCTCTCGTTCCTCCTCCACGCGATCGTCCGGGAAGAGCATGGTGACGGAGCTGCCGATGGCCTCCGCGGCGGTGTAGCCGAAGAGCCGTTCGGCCGCGGCGTTGAAGCTCGTGATCGTGCCGTCCAGGCGCTTGCTGACGATGGCGTCGTTCGACGATTCGACGATCGCTGCGAGGAGCGCGCGCATGCCTTCGGCTTCGAGCCGCGCCGTGATGTCCTTGATCACGGCGATGCGCGCGCGCCGGCCCGCGAAATCGAGCGCGCGCATCGTGTACTCGGCCGCGAACTCGGAGCCGTCTCGGCGGCGATAGCGCGAGACGCCGCTCGCCTCGCTGTCACCCAGAGCGACGAGCCGCAGGCGCGCGGCCTCGAGCTCGTTGACGGCGAGCTCGACCACGTTGAGGCGCATGAAGCCGTCGAGCTCGTAACCGTAAAGCTCGAGCGCAGCTCGGTTGACCGCGAGTGGCGAAAGCGTCCCGGTGTCGAAGACGAAAATGGGCAATGGGCTCGTGTCGAACAGCAGGCGGTGCGCTTCGTCCGATTCGCGCAGCGAGCGACGCGCGCCGAGCAGAGCGTCGTGTGCCGGGCGTTCCTCGCCGGCCGCGAGGGCTGGTGCGAGCATGAGGCCGAGGCGAGCGGCCACGTCCTCCACCAGCTGCAGATCGAGTGGGTGCAGCGGTCGCTCCGGATCGCTGCCGGCGACGAGCATCACGCCACGCGGTCGTCCGTTCGTCGAGAGCGGAGCAACGACCAGGCCTTTGAGCCCCAGGCGCTCGAACGCGGCGCGCTCGGCAGCGTCGAATCCGGCGTGGAGAGCCTCCGGAGCCAGGGTCGGGATCAGCACCGCTTCGCCGGTTTCCGCGACGCGGCTCACGACCCCTGCGCAGACGCGCAGAAAGGCCGAGCGGATGTCGTGCGCCACAGTGAGCAATTCCGGCTTGGGGTGGTGGAGCGTGACGCCGGCTTGCTCGGGCTCGGCGAACTCGTCGCGCAGATGAATGACGCAGAGCTCACCGAAGACCTCGCTCACGCGGCGCGCGACGAGAGCCACGAGCGTGCGGGCATCGTTACCGACCGCGGCGAAGTCACCCGCCAGCGACGAAAGGGCGACCCGGCGCTCTGCGTCTCGATCGAGCACGTGCGTGGTTTCCTAAAGCTCGGCTCAGCCCCCGGTGAGAGACGGCCGCGCGTAGCCCGTCCAGAAGCATATGATTGGTCGCCCCTCCAAGTCACGTTGCGCGTTCAGCTCGTCCTCGGACGAGTTCGGCGTCGGTTGTACGAGTTCAGGACCACCCGGCTGCGAGTCGCTCTGTCAGCTCATGCGCGGCGGAGGTGCCGCTCGCGAGCGCCGCCGCTTGCCCTGCCCACAGCGGAGAAAAGTCGCCGTTGCCCGCGGCTTCCGCCCGCGCTCGAAGTGGCGCGAGGGCCGTGGCAGCCAGCGGGAACGGTGGCACCGACGCATCGAGGCAGCCGAGCTCGCGCATGACACGGTTGACGATGCCGCGGGCACGGCGGCCGGTGAGGAGGTTCGTGACGCGCGTGGAGTCGTCTCGCGCCTGTTCGAGCGCGCGGCGATGGGGCACGGAAATGCGGCTTTCGGCGCAGCGCAGGTACGCCGTGCCCACCTGAACGGCGCGCGCGCCGAGCGCTCGAGCCGCCGCGACGCCGCGTGCATCAGCGATGCCCCCGGCCGCAATCACGGGCACGCGCACGGCGTCGACGATTTGCGGGACGAGCGCGAAGGTCCCGAGCTCGGCGTCGTCGTCGCTGCGTTGCGCGAGGAACGTGCCGCGGTGTCCGCCCGCCTCGGCGCCCTGCGCGATGACGGCGTGCACGCCGCCCGCTTCGAGCGCCCGTGCTTCGGCGACGGTCGTCGCGCTCGCTATGAGCCGCGCGCCCGTGGCGCGCACGCGTTCGACGAGCTCAGCGTCCGGCAAACCAAAGTGGAAGCTCACGACCTCCGGTCGCAGCGCCTCGACGACGCCGCACATTTCCGCGTCGAACGGGCGGCGGCTCGCGCCCGAGGTGCCCACGTCTTCGAGCTCGAGCTCGCGGTAGTACGGCTCGAGTCGCGCTCGCCCGGCGGCGAGTGCGTCGAGGGACGGCGGCGGTGATCGATGGCAGAAAAAGTTCAAATTGACGGGAGCGTGCGTGCGCTGCCGGTATTGGGCGACTTGCTCGGACACGGCGGCCGCCGAGAGCAAGGCGCACGGTAGGGAGCCGAGTCCGCCTGCAGTCGCCACCGCGCACGCGAGTTCCTCGTCTTGGGCGCCCGCCATCGGCGCTTGAATCACCGGTAACGCGACGCCCAGGTGCTCGAGCCAGTGCCGCTCTGCCATGACGGGTCAAAGCGTGGCCGCGGAAGCTTCGCCTCGCAACGCGGCCACGAGGCGCTGCGCGCTTCGCCGCGGGAGTCCGAGCGGGCGCATGGCCTCGGGTTCGGGGCGACCCGCGGCGAGCGCATGCGCGGCGCGCTCGGCAAGATCGATGCGCAGTGCCACGTCGCTGACGACGACGTAACCGAGAGCGAGCCAGACGGACGGCGCGAGCCCGTCGCGTCGCTGGTTCGGGCGCATGAGTGGCGGCAATCGGAGCTCGGGGTGGTGGGTGCGAACGAAGAGGGCGCGTCGTGTGACGGCGCGCTGCGACAAGAGCGCGGGCACGAAGACGCCGAGCGATCCAAGCCGGACACCGAGCGCGTCGAGCAGCGCGTGATCGTCGGGCGTGAGAGTTCTGAGCGAGCTCGCGAGCTCGCGCGTGAGGGCGCTGCCGAGACCGCGTTCGAGTTGGTGCGCGATGGCGCGCAGCGGCGCGTGTTCCGAGGCGCGCAGCGGGGCGAACGGCTCGAGCAGCCGCCCGACGCTGTCGCGAGCGAAGGCGAGCAAGCGGCGCTGCAAGCGACTCTGGATACCCGCGGGCAGCGCGAGGTCGTACAGGCGCACTTCGGGCAGCGTGAGCGAAGGGCCGCCGCGGAGTACGGCGAGTGCCACGCCTTCGGCCGAAATTTCGCCGCGGTCGTCGAGCTCGAACCTCGAGTGCGGGGCGTCGGCGAGCTCCGCGAAGAGCTCCTCGCGCGGGCGTGCGGGCGTGGCGGGCTCGCGAAAACGTTCGAGCGCCGCGAGCGGATGCGCGTTCGGTCGCGAGACTCCGCGCCCGTCCGCCGGGGCGCTCGAAGAAGACGACCGGCGCGGCTTGCCCTTGCGCTCGACGAACGTCTCGACGAGCGAGCGATGCAAGGCGTCGCTCAGCCGGTCCTCGAGCGCGGCGATGCGTTCGCGCCAGTGTTCGGGGCGCTTCATCCAGTCGCTGCGATGGGCGACGTACGCCCAGGTGCGCAGGCGCGTCGTGCGCGAGAGCAGCGTGTCGACGTCGCCGCGCTCGTCCTCGAACTCCGCGAGCAGCGCCGCCACGTAATCGTCGGGCAGCGGCCCACGCACGAGCCGCAAGTACACGTCGCGCAAGAGCTCGACGTGCACCTCGAACAGGATTTTTCTGAAATCCGGGATTTGGCAGACTTGCCACAATAGCTCGAGTCCGGGGCCGCGTTTGGCGAGCGCCGCGATTTCCGAATCGGCGAGCAGCGTGCGTAGAGCGGCGTGGTCGACGGCCGCGGGCACTGCCATGAGATGGGACGCTGGCGGCGGAGCCTCGAGGCTCGCGAGCAAGGTGGCGGCCGAGGAGTAGTCGAGATCGGCGTTGCGGTAGCGAACGCGGCGCACGAGCTCGAAGCGGTGTTGCTCGATGTGCTGAGCCGTTTCACGCCCGAGCTCGAGGGGCGCCACGGTGCCGAACGTGCCGTCCCGCAAATAGCGGCCCGCGCGACCGGCGATCTGCGCGAGCTCGCCGTCCGAGAGCGAGCGTTCGCCGCGGCCATCGAATTTGCGGAGCGACGCGAAGGCGACGTGCGTCACGTCCAAATTCAACCCCATGCCGATGGCGTCGGTCGCGACGAGGTAGTCGACTTCGCCCGCCTGGAACATGGCGACCTGCGCATTGCGCGCGCGTGGCGAGAGCGCGCCGAGCACGACGGCCGCCCCGCCGCGAAACGCGCGTAGCTTGGCCGCGAGCCGGTAGAGCTCGGGGATCGAGAACGCCACGAGCGCGCTCCGTGGCGGCAGCCGCGACAGCTTGCTCGTTCCCGCGTAGCTCAAGCGCGACAGGCGCGGATGCTCTTCGTGACGCGCCGCAGGGACCAGGCGCTCGACCATGTGTCGCATCGCGCCCGAACCCAAAAACCAGCTCTCGCGCCGGCCGCGGGCGTGCAGCAAGCGGTCGGTGAAGACGTGCCCGCGCTCGTCGTGCGTGGCGAGCTGGATCTCGTCTACCGCCACGAAATCGACCTCGCGGGCGAGCGGCATCGCCTCGGTCGTGCACACCCAGTAGTCGGGCCGGCGCGGCACGCGTTTTTCTTCGCCCGTCACGAGCGCGACGCGCTCCTCGCCGATGCGCGCGCTCACGCGATCGTACACCTCGCGCGCCAAGAGCCGGAGCGGCAAGCCGATCATCCCGCTCGTGTGCTCGAGCATGCGTTCGACGGCGCGGTGCGTCTTGCCCGTGTTCGTGGGGCCGAGCAGCGCGACGCTCAGCGTGGCGTCCGCCAGGGGCACGCTCCGAGCATGGCTGCTCGCGCGCCGCGGGGCCAGCCGTCTAGACGCTTATTCGTCCGCGAACGGCAGAGGAGGCTATTGGACCAGCCGGAGCGCCGCCGCGCGTTGGCTCGGGGATTGGCGCGCGACCGTGGGCTGCTCGTTCGCGAGGAACGTGCGGCACGCCGCGAGCTCGAGGGGGCGACTCAAGAGGTAGCCCTGAACGGCGTCGCAGCCCTGGGCCTCGAGCGCCTCGAGTTGTTGTTCCGTTTCGATGCCCTCGGCCACGACGCCGAGCCCGAGACCGCGCGCCATCGTGATGATGGCATGGACGATGGCACTGTCGCGGGAGTCGCTCGCGAGCCCGTGCACGAAGCTGCGATCGATCTTGAGGACGCTCACGGGGAAGTCCTTGAGGTAACTCAGGGAGGAGTAGCCGGTGCCGAAGTCGTCGATCGCGACGCGCACGCCGAGATCTTGCAAGCGGCCGAGCACGCGAATCGTGAGATCGCGCTCGTGCGCCAAGCTGCGCTCCACGAGCTCGAGCCCGAGCGCGTGGGGGCTCAGGCCGTTTTCGACGAGCAAGCTCTCGACGAGGTCGACGAAGCCCGGGCTCAAGAGGTGCTCGGCCGCCACGTTGACGCTGACGTACACGGGCGGAGCGCCTTCACGTTGCCAGCTCTTCGCGGCGCGACAGGCCGTCGCGAGCGCCCATTTGCCGATCGGAATCGAGAGGCCGACTTCCTCCGCCACGGCGAGGAAGCGCGCCGGCGAGACCAGGCCTTGCTCCGGGTGGTGCCAGCGGATCAACGCCTCGGCGCTGAGCGGGCGCCCGTCGGCGAGCGCGATGATCGGCTGGTAGACGAGCGCGAACTCCTCGCGTTCGAGCGCTTGGCGCAGCCGCGAATCGAGGCGCAAACGTTCGACGGCCTGCGTGTGCATGCCGTGACGGAAGACCTCCCAGTGGCCCGGGCCCTCGAGCTTCGCGCGGTACATGGCCGTGTCGGCGTCACGCAGCAGCGCGGCGGGCGAGGCGTTTTCTTTGGTCGCGAGCGCGACGCCGATACTGCACGAAATGAAGACGACATCGCCGTCCAGCACGAACGGGGCGCGCAGCGCCGTTTGCAGCGCGCCCACTTGCGCGAGCGCGTCACGCGTTCCCTCGGCGCACGGCACGACGACGGCGAATTCGTCGCCGCCGAGCCGAGCCACGACGCCCGCCGCGCCCACGGCGCGCTCGAGCCGGCCGGCGATCGCGACGAGCAGTTGGTCGCCCGCCGAGTGCCCCTTGCTGTCGTTGATCTTCTTGAAGTCGTCGAGGTCCAGGAAGAGCACAGCAAAGGAGCGCTCGGGTCCTTCGAGCGCGAACGTTTCGAGCCGTTCCATCAAGAGCGCGCGGTTCGGCAGACCCGTGAGCGCGTCCTGGAAAGCATTCTTTCTGAGCTGCTGGTCGATTTCGGCGCGTTCGAGGGCAGTGCCGACCTGCGCCGCCCAATCGCCGGCGTTGCCCACGCGATCGAGGAGCTCGACCTCGATCGGGGCGGCGATCGCGAGCAAGCCGCGGTCACGCGTGCCGCTCTTGACCGGCACCATCGTGAAGACGTGGCGCTTGCCGAGGCCGCTCACGAGCTCTCCAATCCGGCGCGGTGGAAAGTGTGACGGCAGGTGGCTCGACCCGCGCAGGCACTCGGTGCCTGCTTCTGCCGCGTATTCCCCGACCACTTCGAGCGAGCGGGGCGCGCCGTCGACCGGCTCGGTCCAAAGCGCGAGGCAAGCATACGAGGCGCGAGTCCAGCGCAACCACGAGAGGTCCATGCCGGCGTGGGGTCGCCAGCTGGCGAGCGCGTGGTTGATCTTGGCGTTGGCCTCGGCGACCGACTCGTAAAAGCGGTTGCGCTCGATCTCGAGGCGCCGCCAATTGCGAATCAGCGCCACGCGCAGCTGGCGGAGCGCGCTCGCGAGTGCCCGCCCGCCCCGCACGTCGACCGGCCAGGTACGCACGTGCCCTTCGAGCACCGTGAGCACTTGGTCGATACTGGCCGCGTCGCGGTGACCTTCGAGAAAATCGCTCCAGAGCGCGTTCAAGTCCTGATCATCCAGGGCCGGCTCGCCGCGCTCGACGCGCCGTAGCCACGCCGCCATCGCGCGGGCGCCCGGCCAGGCCTGAGGACCCTCGTCCAGACGATCCCGCGTCGCCACGGCACGGAGCGCGGCAGCCAGATCTTCCTCGGCGTCCGCCGCCCCCGCGCTCGGTAGCGAAAGGCTCGGATCGTACTCCGCGCGGCAGCCACACGACTGCCGGCGGACGAACGTCGTCGGCACGCGCAAGACGAGCGGCAACGGAGTGCCGCCGAGGAGATGGTCGAGCAGCGTCGCCGTGGCCGTCGCGGTCACGAGCGCGAAGTTTTGGCGCACCGTCGTGAGCGGGGGATCGACGAGCTGAGCTTGTTCGATGTCGTCGAAGCCGACGAGCGCGAGATCCTTGGGCACCGAAAGCCCGGCGTTTCTGAGCTGAGACAGGATCCCGAGCGCGAGTCGATCGGTGCCGGCGACGATCGCCGTGCACGGCAGGCCCGCGGCGAGAATGCGCTGGCCGAGCTCTTCGCCTTCGAGCTCGAAGTTCGCCTGACTTTCGAAGAGCAGCGCCGGATCGATCTCGAGCCCGGCTTCGCGGAGCGCAGCAACGTACGCCTCGTAACGCTCGCGTAAGTCCACTTGTCCGAGAAAACCCGCGAACGCGATGTTGCGATGGCCGTGCTCGATCAGATGACGCACGGCGGCGCGCATGCTCGTGTGATTGTCGGGCAAAATGCTGGAGCCGCCCGGCGCCTCCGAGCGGCTGTTCACGTACACGAGCGGAACGCCCCGCGCTCGAATGCGCGCCGTGAACGCCGGCGCCTCGAATTGATTAACGGCGAGCCAGCCGTCGATCGAATCCAGACCCAAGTACTGGTCGTCCGTGGCCTCGGCCGTCGCGAGCTCGAGTCCCGTCGTCTGCAGCGCGACGACGGTCGCCCCACGCGCCTCCGCCACACGCTCGATGCCCGCCATCGCCGCGCCGTAGTAGAACCCGCCAGTGAACGGGGTGAGTACGCCGATGACCGGGGCCCGTTTCGTCTGCATGGCAACAGACAAGCGTTACACAATATCACCCACGAGACCCGGATTTGCCACTTGCTCGCGCCAGACGCATGTAGGCGCGCGAGCGCGTCGTGCCCACAATCTGCGCTCGGCCGAAGCCGGGCGCTTACTTGTCCGTCGCGTCCAGCGCGACGCAACGACCGTTCACGCACGCGGCGACTTGGGCCTCACAATCGATCTCGGCGGGAGCCGGGCACGTCGCGCAGTCCTTGCCGAGCGCGTCGAGATTGCTCGTGAAGTTGACCGCCGTCGGCACGGGTAGCGCGACGGCGCACGCGACGTTACAGGCGTTGTACTCGGAGACGAGCGTGCAGTCGCTGCTGTTCGAGCAGCCGCTCGAGCCGTACTTCTCGAGCAGCGCGGCGCGCACATCGGCGTACGTCGTCTGCCCCGTGGCGCACGCGTCGGGTGGATCGGCGACGCAGCTCGGGCAGCAGTCACCCGGCACGGTCTCGCTGTGCGTGCCCTCGGCGCAGTCGACCGCCGGACACACGTCGCAGCCCGTATCGAGGCAGGTCGGGCAACACGCGTCGGGTTCTTGAACGATGCGCTTGCAGCTCGTCGGGATCGCCGGACACGTCACGTTGCCGCAAGCTGAAACCGGACGCGAGCCGCTGCTGCCCGCGTCGCCGCCCTTGTCGTTCGAACCACCGCTTCCACCGACGCTGCTATCACCGCCGACCGCACCGCTGCCCGCGCTCGAGCCGCCGACGCTGCTGTCACCGCCGACCGCACTGCTGCCCCCGGTGTCCGACGGCAGCGTGCCGCCATGACCGAGTGACGAGCCGCCGGCGCCGCCCTCGCCGCCGGTCGTGGACATGCCGCGGGTCGCGCCGCTCGCGCTGCCCGGCGCGCCGTGGCGCGCGGATTCGCCGCCGCAGGCGCCGAGCAGGAGCGCTACACAGAGTAGAGAACGTGGACCAACACCCAAGCACCGCTTCGACACCCGGGAAGGTTGAGCCGAACTCGGCACAGCGTCCACCGTGCTCGTCGCCTGCTACCGGAACGCTCGCCCGGCGTGACGCGAGTACGTCGGAGAGGGATTCGCCGGGTTCGTGAGCGACGTGAGGAACGCCGGAAAAGGCGGCGCGGCGACCGGCAGCGCCGGCGTCGAAAAGGGCGACGACGAAGTCGTGGTGTGATGATGACTCGGCGCTACGGGAGCAGGCGTGTAGCCCGCGTACCCTCCGTACGGCGCCCCTGCGAACAGCTGCATGTACTGCATGACCGCGAGCTGTTGGTACACGTCCCCCTGATGCAGGTTGTCGATATGGATGTTCTGCGTCACGCTCGCGGCGTCGTGGGGTTGACTGGGCTCCTGCGGCGCCGTGACCGGCGCTGCTCCCGCGCCTAGTTCAGCCGCTGGAGGCGCAGCGGGGGCCACGGGAGCGGGCGGAGTGATGACGGCGACCGTGATCGGCGGCGGCGAGACGGCGATGACCGTGGGGGGGGGCTGAGCGGGCGGCGCCGCGGGGCTGGCGGTCGGGATGGCGGGCGAATTGACGAGAACGGTCGCGGCGGGTTCGTCGCGACCGGCAACGTCGTGAGGATCCGCCGCGCCTTGAACCGCGGCGGCGGCGCCGCTTTGCGCGTCCACGCTCGGCTGCGCGGCGTGACTCGCGCTCGCGCGGGCACCGTCCACGAGGCCCTGACGGTACGCGGCTTCGAGGCCCGCCAACACGTCGGCCACCGACTTCCCCGAATCGGTAGGGTGCTCGGCGCCGACCTCATCGCTTGCGTGCGCGGCGGCGGGAGCCTGCGCGAGCTCATCGGCGCCAATACTCGTCGGCGGCGCCCTTCGTTCTTGTCGGGTGACGGGCACCGGGACGACGTGGGCATCCGCGACGTCGTCGTTGCGGTCACGCACGCCGTACGGACTCGACGGCGCCGGCGTCTCTCCGCGCCAGAGGCTGACGGCGCCGACGCCGCTCAGGATCAGCGCAGCGCCGCTGAGACAGCCGCCCGCGAACGCGAGGAGCAGAGGGGGGCGCTTCGCGAACATGGGCGCACTCTAGCACGCCGGCCGCGGGGTCGGTCCCGGCGCTTCGTGACTCCGCGGGGTGGGCTTGGAACGTCGCTCGAATCGCCCGCTTGGTGCGGCACGAACTCAGGGGGCCGGGCACTTCCCGCGTCCCTCGCTGCGTGAGTCACGTGCGTGGCGCGCCGGCCGGCGGCGCACCGACGCCGATCTCTGCTTCGAGCTCCCGGCGCAGCCGATCGGCCGTCGTGCGCTCCGACCCCGAAAGGCCGAGAAAATCGTAAGCGCGCTCGCGCTCGTCGAGAGCGACCACCTTCATGCCGCGGTTGAAGAAGAGCAGCGCCGCCGTGATCGCGCGCACGAGCGGGCTCGACGTCATGATGCAGGTCGGCGCCGGCCGGCTCGTCATTTGCTGCGTCAAGAGCTCGCGCTGGCGTCCGTCGGGACCGCCGCCGTACGAGACGATGAGGGTGCGTCCGTTTTCGGATCGACCGCGCGCGGTTTCGTCTCTCAACATGCTTTGCCATTCGAGATTGCTCGGGTTCTTGTGCCCGTGCACCACGACGGTCAGCCGCTCTTCGAACCGCCATGCCATGGACGGTGCCATCCCGGGCGCGGATGATAAGCCGTGACCGTCTCCCGTCAACGCGAGGAGCCGTACGCGATCGATGAGCAGGTGAACAGAGGTGAGTGTGAGGGAGTCGGTGTGCTCCAAATGGCGAGACCGTGCGCTCCGAAATGGCGTCTGCGCCCACGAGGGTCGGAGCGGAGTGGGGAGACTGACCCCCAGTAAGGATGGTAGACTGAGCAAAACGTGCAGCTTTATCAGCAAGCTTGGGGCCCAGTGTTGCTCGGCGCCGCCCTGCTCTTCCTGGTCTGGGGCGTCGTCGGTCGCAAGCGCGCAAAAACGCAGAGCGCGCCGCCGCGTCCGGAAGGTACGCGTGAACGCTCTGCCGTGGCGCAAAAGCCGGCAGCCGCGAAAGAGCGTCCCGCCGCCAAAGGGCGTCCCGCAGCCAAAGAGCATCCGCTGGTGACGGCCGCGAAGGAGCGTCCCGCTTCGGCGAAGGAGCCCGCTGCCAAGGGGTCGACTCCGCATGCGTCGAAGGCTGCGTCGGTTCCCCCGAAAAAGCCTGAACGCCGCACCCAAGCGCTCGTCTGGGAAGTGCCCCAAGTCAATCAAGCGGACGACGACGACATCACGGTGCTGCGCGCGATTCCGGTGTTCGACGATCAAGCGGACGTGACCGTGGAAGCACCGCCCGCCGCCGAATCGGCCGAGTCCGAGCCCGAGGAAGAGCGCGTTTCGCGCGTCGAGATGAGCTACGAGGAGGGCGCCGAAGCCGACGAGATGACGGGCTCTTCCGCGCGGATCCTGCTGTATGCGGGCGGCGACAGCGATCAGGGACGCGTGCGCCCCCGCAACGAAGACAGCTTGCTCATGATGCCCGAGCGTTCGCTCTTCGCGATCGCCGACGGCATGGGCGGGCATCGGGGTGGCGAAGTTGCGAGCAGCGTCGCGATCGACACGCTGCGCGACGCCTTCTTCCGTTCGGCTTTCGACGCCCGCCTGCAGGTGGAAAACGGGGTGCCGCGCCGCGCGAAGGAGCTGGCGACGGCCGTACAGATGTCGAACGAGTGCGTGCGGTCGATGGCGATGGCCGATCGCGAGTTGTCGGATATGGGAACGACGCTCGTCGCCGCGCGCTTCTCGCCCAACAAACAGCGTCTCTACATCGGGCACGTCGGCGACAGCCGCTGTTACCGCTTGCGGCGAGGGGTGTTCCGCCAGCTCACGACGGACCACACCATGGCATCGCTCGGGATGAAGGGTCCGCGCTCGAAGGACCTCTATCAAGCCGTCGGCGTGAGTCCCGATCTCACGATCGACATGATCGTCGACAAGCCGCAAGAGGACGACGTGTACCTGCTCTGTTCGGACGGCTTGTCCAAGATGATGAACGACGACGAAGTGCGCGACGTACTCGTCGACCATCAGGATCTCGAAAGCGCGCTCTACACCTTGATCGAGACTGCCAACGATCGCGGCGGCAAGGACAATGTGACCGTGATCATCGTCAAGGTCCTAGCCCACAACTCGAAGAAGCTCGAAATCCTGGCCGAACGCGGCGCCAACACCGCGACCGGCGCGTCTTAGAAACTCCGAGACTCTGCTCTTGCGTCGCGCGCGCCCGGCCTCGTGGGCGCGCAGCACGACCACCAACTTGCAACGGCGACGCATTCGGCGTTTCTTCGGCTTGCCGCGCTGGGTAACCTAGCGGGCACGCTGGCGGCTCCGCCGTCGGTTTGTGCGGCTCTCGGTCGGCGCGGATGCTAAAAAACGGCGTGCCAGCGCCCCTGCCTGTCTCGCCTGGTCGAGCGCTGAGGCCGAGGCGCGTGGCCGCGCGTCGTGCGGCAAGCATGCTCGCGCTGGGTGGCGCCGCGCTGCTCGCCGCGTGCGGGAGTGACAGGCAGCCGAGCCATCACTCGCGGCAGAGCGCGGCAGGCGCGGCGACGCAGCCTTCGAACGCCGGCGTCGCGGGAACTGCCGGTGCCGGCGGTAACGGCGCGACGGGCGGCATGCCAGCGAACGGTGGCGCAAGCCCGGCGCTCGGCGGGGCGCCGAACATGGCCGGCACGACCGGCGGCGGCTCCGATGCCGGTGCGACGAGCAGCGCCCCGCTCCTCCCCGCGCGCATTCGCAGGCTCGCGAGCGCCGAATACGACGCTTCGGTGCAATCGCTGCTCGGCACCCAAAAAAGCCCGGCGTCGGGTCCGGATTTCCCGCCCGATCTCCGGCAAGACGGCTTCACCGTCAACGATGCAGCGCGCGTCGATGCCGTGATCGTCGAGCGGCTCGACGACGCTGCGCTCGCGCTCGCCACCGAGGCCCAGCAGAGCGGCACGCTCGCGCGGCTCGCCCCCTGCGCGCCGAGCGAGGACGTGACCGGCTGCGCCGAGCGCTTCATCACGACTTTCGGCGCAAAGATCTACCGCCGGCCGCTCGTGGACGCGGAAGTGCAAGCGCTGCTGCTGCTCTATACCGCCGGCGCCGAAGACGCGACGTACCTCGACGGCGTGGCGCACGTGACGCGCGGCTTGCTCGAATCGGCGGGCTTTCTCTACTTGACCGAGCTCGGTGACAGCCAGCCCGGCACGAGCGCCGCGGTCGAGCTCACGCCGAGCGAGCTCGCGAGCGCGCTCTCCTACTACCTGACGTCAGCGCCCCCCGACGACGAGCTGCTCGCAAAAGCGCAAGCCGGCGCGCTCGCCGACCCCGACGCTCGTGAAGCGGAAGCGCGTCGCTTGTTCGCGACGGCGCCTGCCGCCAAGGACACCGTCGTGCGGCTCGTGCGCGAGTGGCTCGGCATCGACGGCGTCGACGCGAGCGCGAAGGACTCGCTCGTGTACCCGGATTTCGCGGCGCAAAAGCCGCAGATCGTGGCCGAAAGCAGGGATTTCGTGCGCGCCGTCGCCTTCGAGTCGACGGGGACGGTCTCGGAGCTCTTGGGCGCGAACTGGACCGTGAACAGCGGGCCGCTCGGCATGTATCGGACCCAGGCGAGCGGACCCATCGGCGAGAGCTCGCTCATCGATCGCGTCGGTATCATGAACCAAGCGGCGTTCCTCGCGACTTACGCCAACGCCCACGAAAGCCATCCCGTGTTCCGCGGCGTCGCCGTGGCGCGCCGCGTCGCGTGCATTCCGCTCGACTCGCCGGCTTCCTTCAATCTCCAGGTCGTGCCGCCCGCGCCCGATCCCGAGAAGACGACGCGTGAACGTTTCGCCGAGCACGTCGTGGATCCGATCTGCGCCGGGTGCCACGACATCATCGACCCGTTCGGCTTCTCGTTCGAGCACTACGACGGCATGGGCGGCTACCGCGCCGAGGAAAACGGCCAGGACGTCGACAGTGCCGTCACCGTCGACATGGACGCGGACTACGACGGCGCGTACGCGGACAGCAACGCGCTCGCCAGAGTTTTCGCCGAGAGCGACACCGTGCGCGAATGCTTCGCGCGCCAGATGTACCGCGCGGCCGCGGCGACGGGCGACGAGGCGGCGACGCCGGGAGAGGCGGAATTCGTGCAGTTTTGGCGCGCGCTGCCCGCGGCGGCGCAGGGCAACATCGTCGAGACGCTGATCGCCTACGTGAAGAGTCCGAACTTCGGCCGGAGGCAAGCTCTGTGAGAGTCGCCCGCAGCAGGCGCGCTTTCTTGCGGACGCTTGGCGTGGGAGCGGCGGTGCTGCCGTTCGTGCGCTTGGTCGAAGACTCGTATGCGCAGTCGGACGGCGACGCTTTGCCGCAGCGCTTCATCGGCGTCTATCATCCACACGGCGTCGCCGCCGAGCTCTTCGCGCGGCAGGCGGGCGAAACGGAGACGAGCTTCGCGCTCGACTACGAGGGCAGCCCGCTGCAGCCGTTCGATGACGCTGCGACGTACGGCGCGAGCTTCAAGGACAAGCTCGTCGTCATCGAAGGCGTCGATCTCCTGTCCGACACGAACGGCCACAACTCGGCCGGCACGATCCTCACGGGCAGCCGCATCGTGGGCGGCACGGGCGGGCTGCCGGAAAATAGCTCGCTCGATCAATTCCTCGCCGTCGAAAGCGGACTCGGCAACGCGACGCTCGTGCCGAGTATCGCGCTCGCCGTCGGCAACAAAGCGTTGAGCGCGCGCGAGACCCTATCGTTCGGCGCGGGCGGCGTGCCGATTTCCAAAATCATCGACCCCGTGCTGGCGTTCGACTTCTTGTTCAAGAGCGCCGTCGTCGGCAGCAATCCGGCGGCTCAGGCCGAGGCCGAGCGACAGCAGAAGCTCGGCTTGAGTCTGATCGATTTCGTGAACGGGGACGTCAATCGGCTCCGCGCGCGCGTCGGTCCGTTCCAAGTCCAAAAGCTCGATCAACACCTGGATGCGCTCCGAGCGCTCGAGAAGAAGTATCGAGCGCTCGGCACGCCGAGCTCGTGCGCCGCCCCGGCGCGACCGAGCGCATTCCCTGCGCTCGAGCGCTACAACGGCGGCGAACCCTACTTCGACGCCATCGCCGAGCTACAGATCGATCTCTTGGCGCTCGCGATGGGCTGCGACATCACGCGCTTCGCGACGCTCGTGCTCGGCGATCTGTCTTACGCCGATAACCCCTTGGGTCTGCCGGAGGACAACCACGCCGGCGTGGCGCACACCTACTCGGCGGGGCCGCTCGGTAGCAGCGGCCGTCCCGCCGTCGGTGATCCCGCGACGTGGAAGCTCCTCGCCACCTTCAACAAGTATTGCTACGGCAAGGTCGCGCGCCTGATGCAACGCCTGAACGAGGCGGGCATCCTCGACAGCACGCTGATCTACGCCTCGAGCGACATGGGCAACCCCGCTGCGCACAGTACGCGGAACGTCCCGACCGTGCTCGCTGGCGGCGCCAACGGCAAGATCCGCATGGGCAGGCGCATCCAGTACCGCACCGACTGCCCACTCGGCACCTCGTGCGACACGACGAGCAGCGACTACCAGACCGTCGCCAACAACAAACTCCTCGTCTCGATCGCGCAGGCTTTCGGCGTCGACATCGAAGAGTACGGCAACCAGCCGGACCCCACCGACAGTCGCGGGACGTTACCCGACCTCTGAGCGCGGCCACATTTCCGAAACTGCGCGTCCTCTGCCGCGCAGTTTCGGAACGCTCAGGTGCGACGAGCGTTCGAACGCCCGTCAGCACCCGCGCGAGCAGACGCGCGTCACTTCCCGGCGAAGGGATCCCAGGTCAGGCTTCCGCCGAGCGTCGGGGTGTCCCAGTCGATCCAGTCCGACTCCGTGTAGGTCTTGATCGTGCTGTTCTTGGCATTGAGCGTGTTGTCGCCCGCCGTGCTCCCACTCATGCCGAGCAGGAACCGGTTGATGTAAGCGGTGAGCTCGGCCTGCTGGCTGCTCGGGAATTGGCAATGCGAGTGGTTGGGCGCGACCGACACGCGGCAACGATCCTTGATGCCGAGCGCCTCGTACACCTTCTGACCCAGAACGCCACCTGCGTACGTAGCGAGCGGTCCGAGCCAGTCGATGTCGTTGTCGATGACGAGCACGGCACGCGGTGCGCAGATCGCAACCAGGAAGTGCTGGTCGGCGATCAGCATGTCCACGGGGGCGCTCGTCTTCGACTTGCCCGAGAACAAGTCGTGGAAGTCCTTGCCCTCCCAGTTCTGCTCGCCCACGATCTCGGTCGCTTCTTGGATGTTTTGACCCTTGGCCGCCTCGGCCGAGGAAACGCGCCAGAGCGCCGCGCCGCCCGAGCCGGCCTCTTGCGGGACGACCAGCGCGACGCGTTCGTCGAACGCGCCCATGGCGAACGCGCCCTTACCGGCGAACGAGCAGCCCGTGGTGGCGAGCGCGTGTGTGTTGATCCCGGAGGCGTCCGGTCCCAGTTGCTCGAGCGCGTCGATGATGCGGCTCGCGCCCCAAGCCCAGCAAATGTCGGAACCGGACTTGGCCGCCGTGTTGCCGTAGAGCGTCGTGACGAGGCCGGTGGTCGGCCACATCTTGTTCTCGGCGGCGATCGCGTGCTCGTCGAAGTCGATGGTCGCGACGCTGCTCGGGAAGGGGCAGCCCGACGAAGCACAGCGGATCACCGCGGGCGACGGCTTGGTGCCGCCGCCCTTGATCGTGAACGTGAAGGAGCCCGACTTGCTGCCGACCGTACACTTGACGGTGACCGTGCCGCCGCTGATGCTCGCCTCGACCTTGTCGGGGGGCGGCATCTTGGGCCCGTAAACCGCAGCCTGGAGCTTCGCGCTCAGATCGGCGCGGAGCTTCTCCCAGTCGGCCTTGGAGCTAATGCGCGTTCCGTCGATGAACTTGAACGGATCAGGCACCTTCTTGTTCGAAGGGCCGCTCGTTCCGGCGGGCTGCGTCGGCAGAGGGGTGTAGTTGTTCTCTTTCCAGCCGCCGGTAGAGCCGCCCGTGCCGCCGGTGCCGCCCATGCCAGCGCCCATGCTCTGGCCGGCGCTAGAGCCGCCCATGCCGCCCTGAGGCGGAGCGCCCCCCGTCGCGGGCGAGCCGCCCGTCCCGGGCGCGCCGCCGGTCGTCGCTCCGCCGGCGGATCCAGCCGTGTTGCCCGTACCCGCGGCGGGATGGCCGGCCGCCCCAGTCCCGCCCGCACCGGTTCCGCCCGTCGTGCTCACCGAGCCGCCGGTCCCGGCTCCGCCCGTGCCGGTTCCGCCCGTGCCCATGCCGCCGGCGCCCGTGCCCCCCGCGGCCGTACCGGTGCCGCCCGCGCCGGCCGCGCCGTCGTCCCCCGGCGGGGTCGTTCCGCATGCACCCGCGAACCCGAGCGCGCTCATTGCTCCGAGCTGCAAGAATTGACGCCGCGATCCGGCGCTCCCGTCGACTGCTTCGTCCAGAGATTCGAGCTCGGACTCGGCGAATTCAGATTCGCTAGGTTGACGCACCATGATTTTAGACTCCCGTAGGTGGGTAACGGTTACCCATGCCTATATTGCGGCAACCGGATCACAATTGCCGGTCTATGATTAAGCCTGGGACCGTTTCCAGCACTGTCCGAGAATTCGCTGCCGTCGCGCCAATTTGATCATCTGGACACGTCGCCAGCATCTCTGCCGCGCGACGTGCCGTCGAGCAGTTCGAGTGCGCGGATAGCCTGTAAAATTCTCAGCGGGGGTGTGAGCCGATGCGCTGGTTCACTCCGCCACGGCGCTCTCGCCGCGGGCGACGGCTCACAGCGCTTCGACGAGCGGCGGCGGCGCGAGGCGCTCTGCGCGGTACGAGCCGTAGTTGGGAGGGAACGTGAGCTCCCACACGACTTCACCCTGACGGCTTATCTCGAAGATGCGAGTCGAGAGTGAGGATGAGCGCATGCCGGCAGTGACGAGGATATTGCCGTTCTCGAGCCGATCGGCGTCGCCCCAGATTGGCGTGTACCAGTCGTTTCGGTACCAAGCGTCCACCGGGAAATCGCCCGGGAACTCGAAGGTCCGCGTCGCCGTGTGCTTGGTTTCGTCGAGCTGGTACTCGAGGACGCGAGTGTGGAATTTGGTGCCCGAGGACGAGCCGTAACCACCGTTGTCGTAGAGCAGCACGCTGCCGTCGTCGTGGACTTCGGGATCATGGGCGTCGCTGAACTGCGACTCCGGCGGATCGTACGTGAAATCACCCGAGCCGAGGCTCTGCTGGTCGTAGGTTCCGCCGAGCCGCCAGATGATCTCGCCCGACGCGCGATCGAGCTTGAAGAGGCCGAGGTAGCGGCAGTTGTAGTACGCGACGTTCGCGGCGAGGTCGAGCGAGAGCGCGTTGCCGTGACAGAGCTCCTCGCGCGTTCCGACGGCCGGCACGTGATCGAAGAGGTTCCACGACCAGACGACGCCGAGCTCGGGCGAAAGCTCCTCTAGCAGCTGGTCGTCGATGTGAGTCGTCTCGCCCTCGATGGCCTTGTCGAGCTCGACGTTGAAGAGGTAGGTCCCGCTTTCGGTCTTGCCGAACTCGTGAGTTTGAAGCTGCTTCGTCGACTGCGCCGGCCCGCTCCATTTCACCTCGCCCGATAGATCGACCTCGCGCGCCGGTTCACCGATCGCCGGGCCCACGAGCACGCGATCGCCGACGAGCGCGGTTGCGACGTCGCCGCGCGAATCGGCGTGTGTGCCGTCGATGAAGTACCAGACGGGCAGCCCCTGCTCGTCGTACATCACGACCTTGGCGGGGGCGCTGCGCCCGAACTCGACGTTCGTGAGCGTCCAGCCCGGCTCCGTTTTCTCGGAGTTCTTGGCCGTGAGGGTCGCTTGCGGAATGTCCGCCGGCAGCGCGCCCGTCGTGAAGTTGCCCTCGGCGCTGCCCGTCCCCGTCTCGCTTTCGGAGACGGCGCGGATTCGATAGGCGGTCTCGGCGTGCATCCCGATGACGAGCACGCGATGCTCGAGCACGTGCGCCGCGTCACGAATGCGGAACGCGTACTCACCCTGGCCAAAGTCGACCTCGGAGCTTGCGGGCACGTTGGTGTTCCAGGAGACGAAGCACGAGATGGTCATGTGCGGGTTCGGCTCGATTTTGACGTCGGTGAGCAGCGTCGTAGAGCTCGTGCCACCGCTACTCGAGATGTCGTCCTCGCCACCGCCGGCGCTGCCCCCTTCGCCACCGCGGCCGGACGTCACCGTCGTGGTCGAGTCCCGCCCGGCCGTGTCCTCCACGAGCGCGGGAGTTTCGCCGCCGCCTCCGGCGGTCGAGGAGCCGCCGAGCTCCGTGATCGGAGCACCCGCGTGCGAGCCGCCCGTGGCCGCGCCGGCGCTCGTCGAGCCAGCTTCGCCGCCGCTCGCTCGCGTGCCGCCGCTGCCCGGCGCCGCGCCTGGACCGTCGTCCGTCGAATGCGCGTCGTCGCCGCACGCGCTCGCGACGACCAGCGCGCTTAGAACCACCGCCCACCCGCCGTGAACCTTCAAACTCCGCATGAGATACCCCGACCTTCGTCCGTATCGAGCCAAAGCATAATTGCGGCAGCCTAGCCCGCCAGCGCTCGATTGTCGCGGCCTCCCGGCTCGAATTCGCGAACGAGTCAGGCGTGCGTCCGTGCCCTACACGAGCCGTCCCGTCGTACAATTCGGAGCCATGAGCGCTGCCGCTACGAACGACGAGGCCCGCCTCCTCAAGCTCGAGGAGAAGGTCGCCTACCAAGACAAGATCATCCACGAGCTGAACGAGGTCGTGGTGGCTTTGAACCGGCGTGTCGGCGAGCTCGGCGCGCGCTTGGAGGCCGTCGAGCGCACCTTACGCGCCGAGCTCGGACCGCGTGAGATGCCCGAAGAGAAGCCGCCGCACTATTGACGGCCTCGACACTTCCGTCTCGAGAAATCGGTGTCACGCTTCGCCCGTGCGCGCGCTCCGCGAGCTCGACGTCTTGATCGTCGATTGCCAGACGACGGGGTCGAGCCCCGCCTTCGGACACGTGCTCGAGCTCGCGTGGGGTGTGGCGCGGGCGGCCGACGACGTGCTCCGTGCCGTCGAGTCGCACTTCATCGCGCTGCCGCCCGGCGCGGTCGTGCCGCCCGTCGTGCGCAAGATCACCGGCTATGACGAGACTCACGGCGCCGGTACCCTCACGCCGGCCGAGGCGTGGGCGCGCTTGCGAGCGAGCTCGGAACGTGAGCCCTCCGTCCCGTCGGCCATTCACTACGCGCGCTTCGAGCTCGCGTTCCTGCGCGATTGGTCGTCCCGTTTCGAGCCAGAAGCGCCGTTTCCGCTCGACGCCGTGTGCGCCCACGCCATCGCGTCGCGCTTGTTCCCTGCGCTGCCGCGGCAATCGCTGCGCGCGCTCGCCGGTTACCTCGGCCATGGTCTCGAGCTCACGCGCCGCTCGCTCCATCACGTCGAAGCGACGGCTTTCGTCTGGCGCAAGTTGTGCGAGGAGCTCGCAGCGCGCGGTGTCGTGAGCTGGGAGGAGCTCGGCGCTTGGCTCGCCGAACCGGCGCCCAAGCGGGCACGGGCCAAGACGCCGCGCTACCCCATCCCGAGCGAGCGCTACCTCACGCTGCCGCACGACCCCGGCGTCTATCGGTTCTTGCGCCCGAACGGCGACGTCATTTACGTCGGCAAGGCGGCCAGCCTGAAGCAGCGCGTGCCGAGTCATTTTCGCGGCCGGGCGAGCAAGCTCGAAGCGCCCGAGATGCTGACGCAGGTGAGCGACATCGCGATCACTCGCACGGCGAGCGCGCTCGAGGCCGCGCTGCTCGAGCACGAGCTCATCGAGACGCTGCGCCCGACCTACAACGTCCAGCTCGTGACTCGCGATCCGCGCGTGTGGTACGCGACACGCGACTTCGAAGACGCGGCGCACGCCGCGGACGGACCGTACGTCGTGGGCCCGCTACCGTCCGCCTACGCGCTCCGTTCGCTCGGCGCGTTCGCGACGCTCGTCGCCGGCAAGCCCGCTGAGACAGCCAGCCGTGCCGCGGCCGTCGGCGTCTCGGATCTCTGGATCCCCGACGAAGACGTGTTCGCGGCCGGTTGGGCGGAGCTCGTCGCGCGCTACCCGAACGCCCTCGGCGGGGAGCCCGGCCGCGAGCGAGCGCGCGTGCTCGCTTGGGCGCGTGAGCGATTGCTGGCCGGCGTGCTGGGGAAGAACGCAGAGGACGCCGAAGACAAACCCGAGGGCTGGGACCCGGCGCGCGTGGCGCGACACGTCGAGCGCACGGCCGCGCGTGCGTACCAAACGTATCGGCGTGCGCGCTGGCTCGAACGGGTGTTCGACGCCGACATCGTGTACCGCGAGCCGAGCGCCGCGGAGGCGCGGCTCTTGCGCGTCCGGCGCGGAGCGATTGCGAGTGCCCTCGACGCGTCCGCCGCCGAGCTCGACGAGGCGAGCGTGGCGCGGCCCGAGGGACGCGCGACGTTCGACCGCGCGACGTACGACCGCTTGCGCGTGCTCACGACCGAGCTCAAGCGCATCGTGCGCGACGGGGGCGCCGTCAGCGTGCGCTGGGGTGCGCGGCGTGTTCTCTCCGCCGAGCGCGCGCCGGGCGTGCTCCGGCTCGTATGAGCGCCGTCGTTCAGGGCGTCACGCGCACGCGATCGATCGAGACGAACGTATCGACCGACTTCGGATTCTTGTCGCCCGTCGGACGGATGCGGAGGACGTGGCGGCCCGGCGGACACAGCGGGTCGCTCGTATAAAAGAGCACGTTTCCCGAATTCTCTCCGTAAAAGTCCGAGGTCACTTCGGGCGCGCCGTCGACCGAGAAGGCGGCGATGCCATGGCCGGGAAAGCGCACGCCGAAGACCTCGATGCGCGAGCCTTCGAAGGTAAAGCTCGCGAATTCATCCTTGCGCTTGCTCCACGAGCTCGAATGCCCGTACTTCGGCGGACGAAACTCGGCGTCGCCCGTGCCGTGCCCCTCCCAGCCGGGGCTGTACTGGAATTGATCGATGCCCTTGCCGCGGACGGCGTCGTCCACGCTGAATTGCGGCGAGCCTTCGCCGTACAGCCCGAGCTCGGCGAGTTGCACGCCCGGACCACCACCGTTCTCGGTAATGACGAAGCGATAGCGCCGAAACGGGCGCGTGTTGGCGAACGCGTACCACATGGTCGCTTGTCGACTCACGAAGTGCTGGGCTTGCTCGGCGTGGAGCGTGGTCCAGGCGGCCGTCGGCCCGTCGTCGTTCGAACCTTCCAAGCGCCAGCTCACCGGATCGCGCGCGGGGGGCCCCTCGGGCACGGGGCTCAGCGCGTATTGCTCCACGACGCGCGCGACGCCCGCCGGTAGATCGTAGGCGAGCCATGGTGTCGGATTGGTGCTCTCCGACCACTTGGTGCCCGTGTGATCGTCGAATAACGCTTGTGGACCTTCCTCGGCTCGCTCGCCGGGATCGCTCGCGCTCGGCGTGCCGCCGCTCGTGACGTTCTCCGCCGGATCGCCGCCGCACGCACTGGTCCTCGCTCCCACGGCCTGCGGCGCGCCGGCGGACACTTCGTTGTCAGTGGCCTCGGGCGGCGCCGGCTCGGTGGCGTGCGTCGCGGCCGGCGGGGCGCTCTCGGCAACGGGTGGCGGAATCGTTGGCCCGCAGCCAGCGAAGCAGAGCCAAGCCACGCGCGTGCACGCTGATCTCACGCCGCGCCACGCGTGCACTGCGTTGGAGTTCGGCTGGACCACCGCTTTCGAAACTGGGGTCATGTGACCCCACTTTACCCGCCTTTACGCTCGGTGATTTCGCAAAATCGCCGTCAACCGAGCCGCTCTCCGGGCCTCGCGCCACCTAGTCTCGATTGGCCAAACGGGAGCTGCGGGTGACCCTCCGAAAACCTTCCAGGCGCGAAGAATCCGGGCGCAGCGTGGCGATCTACGGGATCACGCTGGGCGCGTTGACCATCGCGGCGTGTGACCATTACGACTTCCACCACGACCCCGCAGGCGCCGGTCGTCCCGCGGCGCGCGCGGGAGCAGCTGGGGCTGGTGCGTCCTCGGTTCAAGGCGCAGGCGGCAGCGGGGGCACCCTGTCCCTCACGGGCGGCAGCGCAGGGACCGAACCGGTCGCCGGGGGTGGCACGGGCGGGGCCGCGGCGCCGTACATCGATCCGGCGAGCGGACTCTTTTTCCCCGGCGTGGGCGGAGCGCCGACCGAGGAGGGCTGCGCCTCACTCGCGACACAGCCTTTCTGCGATCAGATGATCTACAACGTCGCGCCGGCGCGCCGCACACTTTACTCGTGGACGACGGCCGAGCAGGTCGCCGAGCTCCGCGCCGACAAGGTCTTGCTCACGCGCACGGAGACGGCAGGCCTCGGTCGCGGCTACGCCTTCACCGCGATCGACGCGCTCGCGGCGCGCGGCTCGGCCCCCGAAAATCAGCTGCTCGCAAAGCTCAGCGGCGAGCTGTTCGTGAAGGTTCGCTACGCCTGGCCGAACGCGTGGGCGACGCGCATGGGCTGGCCAGGGGAAGACTACGGCGATCAGCTGCTCCGGATCGTGCTCAAACCCGAAGCCTGGATCGTGATCGTGAGCGACGGCGTCGGCCTCGCCGTCATCGACATGAACAACGAGCTCGTGCCCGTCGCGGACGCGCTCGCGCACAGCGAGCGCATCGGCGCCGTCTACTTCTACAAGCGCGACGTGACGGGTCAGGGCACGTTTCAGAGCTGCAGCGGCGGCTACCGCGAGTTCATCGTCGGCAACGAAGCCATGATCGAAGAGTGGTCGCTCGGTACCACGGAGATTCACGAGCGTATTGTCGCGGATGCCGTGCTGATGGAAGACTTTCTCGGTGAGCTCCGTTCGATGCCGTCGAGCGTCGATCCGGCGACCTTCAATCAAGACGTCGTCTGCAGTTGGGATTACGCGCCGTCCGATCAGGTTGGCCGCTACGAGCGCTCGCTGTCGATTCCGAGCGAGTACTACGCGCCGCTGCCCGAGGCGCTCGCGAGCTTGAGCCAAACCCTGCGCGCAAGCCTCTTCGATCCCGATCCCTTGAGCGTGCGTCCAGGAGATTGATCATGCGTGTGGTTCATTGGTTCAGTTCGGTACTCGTGCTCTCGCTGCTTGCAGCGGCGTGCGACGACGCGTCTTCTGGCGTCGATCTCGGCCTGCCGGCGGATGCCGCTCGCCCTGCGGCAGCCGTGGCCCCGAGCGCGATCGCAACGCCCCCGCCGACCATCCTCGTGGGGCCTGCCGAGACGATGCCCACCCCCGCGATGCCGGCCGAAACACCCTCGCCGACCTCAGCGAGCACGCCCTCCACGCCAACGGCGCCGCTGCCGAGCCTGTTCGCCGATCCGGTCCGCACCGCCGCGGCCGCACCGCTCGCGGGCGGCACGTTGCTCGTCACCGCGGACGGCAAGACGGCCGTCGCGGCCGATCCCGACCGCGACCGCGTCTTTTTGGTCGACCTCGCGACGCACGCCGTGCGCTCCGTCGCAACCGAGCCCGGCGACGAGCTCGGTCGTGTCGCCGAGGGACCGAACGGCAGCGTTTTCGTCGCCGCACGCCGTGGCGGAGCCGTGCTCGCGATCGACGTGACGCTCGGCACGCTCACGCGCCGCATCCCCGTGTGCAACGCGCCGCGCGGCCTCAGCTATGACGTCGCGCAAAACCGCCTCTATGTCGCCTGCCGCTCCGGCCGCCTCGTCACGCTCGACGGCACGAGCGGCAGCGTGCTCTCGACGCTCGAGCTCGATCCGGATCTGCGCGACGTGTTTCTCGTCGACGGTTCGCTCGTCGTGACTCGCTTTCGCAGCGCCGAGCTCCTGCGCCTCGACGCGAGCGGAGCCGTGAGCGCGCGCCAGTCGCCGCCCAGCATGGGCAGCGGTCTCGCGAGCGTCGCATTTCGTGGCGTACCGCTGCCGAACGGTATGCTGATGCTCGCGCATCAAATCGAATCGAGCGCGCCGCTCGGGACGGGCTTCGGCGCGTATTACGGCGGAAGCTGCGCGGGTGGCGGTGTCGTCCAGCAGGCGCTCAGTCTCGTCTCGTTCGGTGACAGCGAGCTGTCGCGCGTGAGCACGAACACGGGCACGGGCACGAGCGCGGCGGTCGTGAGCGCGCCGAACGGCGCTTTTTCAATCGCCTCGCGTTTCGTCGTCGGCGCGCTCGGTCCGCTCGATCTCGCCGTGTCGCGTGACGCGAGCCGCATCGCCCTCGTCGCGAGCGGCAATGCCTGGTCCGTGCGCGGCGACTTGCCGACGCTCTTCGTCTCTTCGCTGGATCTCAGCCAGGGGGCGCCGCCGGCCGAGTTCGCGGAGAACAACTGCGCCGGCAGCCAATACTCGCACCACTTGCCGGGCGAGCCCGTGGCGGTGGCCTTCGACGCAGCCGGAAAATACGTCGTTCTCTCGCGCGAGCCCGCCCTGCTCGAGCTCGAAGGCGACACGTTCATCTCGCTCTCGGACGAGTCGCACTTCGACACCGGATTTGCGATGTATCACCTGAACGCGAGCGGAGGCATCTCGTGCGCCTCGTGTCACCCCGAAGGCGGCGAGGACGGTCACGTGTGGTCTTTTTCGAATGTTGGTTTGAGGCGGTCACAGGCGCTCGAAGCGCACGTCGCTGAGCGCACGCCGTTCCACTGGAGCGGCGACTTGCCGAGCTTCCACGACCTCTTCACGGAAGTGATGATGAAGCGCATGTCGCTGCCCGTCACTCCGCCCGACACGCACGTCCAAGCGCTCGCCGACTGGCTCGATGGCATCCCGGCGCTCGCGCCCGCCGACGGCCTCGATCCGGCGCTCGTCGCGCGCGGCCAGGCGGTCTTTTCCGACGCCGTGGTCGGCTGCGCGAGCTGTCACTCGGGCCCGAGCTACGCCGACAATCTGAAGCACGACGTCGGCACGGGCGGTTCATTCGTGACACCGGCGCTCACGGGCGTCGGCCTGCGCGCGCCGCTCATGCACGACGGCTGCGCGAGCTCGCTGCGCGCGCGTTTCGGCGTGTGCGGCGGCACCGCTCACGGCAACGTCACGAACCTGAGCGACGCCGACATCGACGCGCTCGTCGCGTTCATGCGTTCGCTGTAACCTCCAGGCATGCCACGCACCGTCGAGAAGCCCGAAGCGCTCGCGCTCCTCGCGGAAAACCGCCGCCTGCTGCTCGACGGCGGCGACGGCTGCATCATGTGCGCGCTCGTGCGCCGCGCGCCGGAAGCGGCCGAGCGACTCGCTGAAAACGTGCACGGCGTCGCGCTACTCGACCGCTTCGGCTCGCGCCCGGGCCACGCCATCGTCATCGCCAAGCCCCACATCGAGGAAACGACGGCGCTCGGCTGGCCCATGTACGCCGAGCTCCAGCGCCTCGCGTACGAGGCGAGCGCGGCCATCGAACGCGTGCTCGCTCCGGCGCGCACCTTCGTCGCCGTGCTCGGGGCGAGCGAGCAATTGCCGATGAGCTTTCCGCACTTTCACATTCACGTGCTCCCGGTGTTCGAGCGCGACGAGCGGGCGCGCCCCGCTCACGTCTTCTCGTGGAGCTCGGGTGTGCTCGTGTACGAAGACGACGAGGCGCGCGCGCTCGCCGCACGTCTGCGCGCGGCGTGGCCCGAGCCCTGAGGCAAAGCGCCGCACGGCGCCGACGTAGGTGTGAAACCTCCGTCCTCACTCGAGCTGCGCTGCCGTTTAAACGCCGGAGGCGAGCGGCTGAATGTGCGGCGGCGATTAGCGCTAATGCTTCGCGGCGAGCGACCGTTCAGGGGTTTTTGGGCGGCTCCAGCTTTGGCGGTCCGCTGCTCAAACGATAAAGGCAAACCTCGCGCGAGCGGGGGACGCAAAGCCGTCGGGACTCACTGAGTCGGCTGGGCTACCGAAAGGAACACATGAAAGTGCGGGTTGGCGCAAAGCTTGCGCTGTGTGTATTGCTCTTGGCTGCTTGCGGTGGCGACGTGACGCCGAGCGACGAAGGCCTGCCGAGTGTCAGCTTCGATCCCATCATCGGCGGCACTCCGGTGAGCGCGTATCCCGAAGCTGCCTACTTGAACATCGATATGACGCCGAGCGGCGGCTGGGCGTGTTCGGGCACGCTGATCGCGCCGCGTGTCGTGCTCACGGCGGGACATTGCGTGGATAGCCACGGCGTCTGGGAAGTCTACGTCGGCAAAGCCTACCGGCAGTCGACGAGCGCCGCCGTCTACGACTGGAACGAAAAGGGCTCCGAGTCAGTCAACCCGAATCACCACGATATCGGCCTCGTCTTCTTGAGCGATCCCATCAATCTCACGAGCTACCCGACGCTCTCGAAGGTCAAGGTGGCGGACAACACGGCGGCGATCGACGTGGGACGCGTGTTGAACGGCGTCGTAGAGTCCGCGGAATACCAAGCGCCCACGACCGTCAGCGCCGCCGACAAGATCGGCTATCCCTACGATTACACGGCCAAGGACGTGATCGAACAGGGCGACTCGGGCGGTCCCGTGTTCGCGTCAACCTCGCACACGATCCTCGCCGTCAACTCCGGCGCGGGCAACGGCATTCAAGTGGTCGCGCGCGTGGACCTACTCTACGACTGGATCAGCGCGCAGATTGCGAGTCACGGCGGCTCGAGCGCGGCGGGCTCAGGCGGTGCGGGCGGCTCGGCGGGTTACGCCGGCAAAGCAGGCGCTGCGGGCGGCAAAGCGGGCGGGGGTGCAGCCGGAACGGCTGGTAAGTCCGGTGCCGGTGCGGGTGGCGCGGCGGGCAAGGCCGCAGTTGGCGCGAGCGGCAAGGCAGGCGCTGGCACGGCCGGCATGAGCGGCGCTGGTGCCGGTGGCGCATCGGGTGCGGCGGGCTCGAAAGCGGGCGCGTCGGGTGCGGCGGGCTCGAAAGCGGGCGCGGGCGGTGCGGCGGGCACCTGCACGACGAACAAGGAAATCGAGCCGAACGATGTGTGGACGCAGGCGACGGCTTTGAAATCCTCCGCGTGCGGCGAGCTCAGCACGACGAGCGACGTCGATTGGTACTCCGTGCCGGCGAGCGTCGGCACGCACGTGCTCGCGCTCTCCTCGACACAGGACGGCGCGTTCAGCGTCGGCGTGCCCTCGGGCTCGAATTGCGTGCTCTCGATCAGTAACGTCAAATCCGCGAACGTGACGGTCTCGGGCGCGTCGACGACGCTGTGCGTGAAGGCGAGCTCGCCCGGCAAGAAAACCCAGAGCTACGGCCTGACCTTCAAGTGAGCTGAGTCGTGCACGAGCCGTGTGGCGCGGCGGGCCTCGCGTCCGCGCCGCACGGCCGTCAAAGTCCCTGGAGCTTCGAGTTCGTGATGCTGAGGCTCTTGGTGTTCGTGCCGACGGCCGTCCCCGCGTCGGTCATGCTGCCCGACTTCACGCTCGTCCAGTGACCACCCGTGTTCCCGCTCATCGTCGTGTCCGTGATGGTGAGCGTGCCGCCGAAGTCGTTGCTCGTGAAAAATAGGCCGCCACCGAAGGCTTTGGTCCCGGCAGCGTTGTCGAGCACGGCGTCGCCGCAGAGCAGCACGTTCACCGAGTTGCCGTCGCTGTAGATGGCGCCGCCGTTGCCGCCCGAGCCGACCTCGTTCTGGCCGTTGTTCATGACCGAGCAGTGGTCCGGGTCGTTGCTGTTGGCGTCGTGGCCAATCGCGGCGTTGTTCGAGAAGAGGCTGTCGTAAATGTCGAGCTCGGCGAACAGGCCGCCGACGGCGCCCGCGTTGCTCGCGCGGTTGCCCGTGAAGGTGCTGCTCACGATCGTGACGCCTGCTTTGCTGCCGAGGACGTAAATCGCGCCACCGCCCGTGTCGGGACCGAGCGGCGCGGCCTCGTTGTTCGTGAAAATAGAGTCGATCACGGTGAGAAAGCCGTCGCGCACGTACACGGCGCCGCCTTCGCCGTCGTCCCAACCTTGCGAGCAGGGCGCGGGTGCGTAGGGAATGGCCTCGGTCGGTGTCTGCTTGCCGTTCGTGAGGGCGAGGTGCTGCAAGGTGAGGCCGTTGTCGTTCGCCTGAAAATCGGGGCTCTCGAAGCGCAGGATCTGGACCGCCTTGCCGCCGTCCAGCGTGACGAGACGGCCGCCGTCGAGCACGGTGTTCTTGTTCACGGGCGGCTCGAGCGTCGCCGTCACGGCGATCGTGACCGGAGCCGGTCCGCAATCGAAGGTGACGATGCCGCCTTGCTTGACCGCGCTCTGAAGCTTGCTGAACGTGCAGCTCGCCGGCGTGCCCGTGCCGACGACCGTCGTCGGCTTCGAGGTATCGACGGCCTTGCCGCGTGACGGCACGCCCGCGCTGCACGAGCCGTTCGGGTTCCCCGCGCTCCAGGTTCCGCCGCCACTCGCGCCCGCCGCGCCCGCGCTGCCCGAGTTGCCGGCGCTGCCGCTCTTGCCGGCGCTGCCGCTCGTCGTGCCGGCGGTGCCGCCCGTGCCGCCCGTGCCCGTGCCGCCGCGTCCCGTCGTGCCGCCGCGTCCCGTCGTGCCGCTCGCGCCGCCGCGTCCCGTCGTGCCGCTCGCGCCACCGCGAGCACTCGTGCCGCTCTGAGCGCCGGAACCGCCGCTCGACGTCGTGTGGGCGCCGCCGCCGTTGGAGTCGCCGCCCGTCGTGCCGGCCGAGCTGACGTTGCCGCCCGTCGCGTTCGAGCCGCCCGTCGCCGACGTGCCGTGTCCGCCGGAGCCGCTCGTGCCCGCCGACCCGGCGTTGCCGCTGCCCCCTGCACTCGTCGTGCCGGAGTGGCCGCCGCCGCCGATCGTGTTGCCCGGCGCGTCGTCTCGCTCGGCACCGTTGCAGGCGCCCGCCAGGGCTGCAAAAAGTGGCAGGCAGGCTGCACGTAGCAAACGGGGGCGAGTTAGTCCGAGCACTCGAGATACGAACCGTCAGCCAGGGCGCGCGGGTCAAAAAAATCAGCCCGTGGTACATCCGGGCGCGGAGGCGATCATGAAAAAGCCCGTCTGTGCAGTGGTTGGCGTGGGGCCCGGCAACGGCGCGGCCATCGCGCGGCGCTTTCACGCGCAAGGTTACGCCGTCGCGCTGCTCGCCCGTTCGACGGAGCTCACGAGCGCGCTCGCCAAAGAGCTCGACGGAGCGCGCGCGTACGTCTGCGACGTCGCCGAGGAAGCCTCGATCGTCAAAGCGTTTGCGACACTCACGAGCGAGCTCGGCCCCGTCGAGGTGCTCGTCTACAATGCGGGCAGCGGTGTCTGGGGCACGATCGAAGACATTTCGGCCAAGGACTTCGAGCAGTCATTTCGTGTGAACACGCTCGGTGCCTTCGTCACCGCCAAGCAAGTCATCGGCCCGATGAAGCAAGCCGGCAAAGGCAGCATGATTTTCATCGGAGCGACGGCGTCGCGGCGCGGCAACGTGAAGACGGCGGCCTTCGCGCCGGCAAAAGCGGCCCAGCGGAGCCTCGCGGAATCGATGGCGCGCTACCTCTGGCCCGCGGGAATTCACGTCGCGGTCGTCATCGTCGACGGCGTCGTCGATTTGCCGCGCACGCGCAAAATGATGCCCGACAAGCCGGACAGCTTTTTCGTGAGCCCGACCGAGCTCGCCGAGTCGGTATGGCAACTGACGCAGCAGAAACGCTCAGTGTGGTCATTCGAGGTCGAAGCGCGGCCCTTCGGCGAAACATGGTGAGCCGCCATGAGCGACGGCGCGGCTGTAGGTGAGTGTCGGTCGTCGCACACCTGATCGAGGTGCAGCGGCCCCGAAGGAGCCGCTCGGACCGACCAACGGTGTAAGCTCGAAGGCGCGCATGCTCCGCTATGGTTGGGCCCTCGTGCCGCTGCTCGCGGTGGCTTGTGGCAGCTCCGCTGACGACGCGGGATCGGCTGGCGGCGGCGCGGGAGCGGCGAGCGGCGGCGCGAGCAATCAAGCGGGTTTCGGCGGAAACGGTGAGCACGCCGGACAACATGCCGGTGCCGGAACTGGCGCGCACGGCGGCCAAAGCATGGCTGGTCGGGCAGGGACGGGGAGCGTGGCGAGCGGTGGCACGGGAGCGGGAGGTGCGGACGTCTCCGCGGGCGCGGCGGGCGACTCGGACTCCGCCGGTGGCGCCGACACGTCGCCCACTTCGGTGTGCGACGCGCCCGAGCTCGTGGAAAGCTCCCATCCCGATCACGTCGTCGGCGACGGGACGGCCGCGAGCTGCACCGAGGGCGCGCTCCAAACGGCGGCGAGCGCGGGCGGCATCATCACGTTCGACTGCGGCCCCGACCCGGTCAGCGTCACGGTCACGCACACGATCGTGTTCAAGAAAGAAAGCGTGCTCGACGGCAACGGCCTCGTCACCCTGAGCGGCGGCAAGAGCGCGCGGATCCTTTACCTCGACTCGGCCTACGATCAGCAGACGCCACGGCTCACGGTAGAGCGCCTCGCTTTTCGCGACGGCAACAGCCCGGCGGGCGGCGACGACACGGCAGTCGGCGGCGGCGCGATCTACCGCGACGGAGGCAGTCTCAGCGTGCTCGACTGCGACTTCGATGACAACCACGCGCCGGCGCTCGGCCAAGACGTGGCCGGCGGCGCCATTTACGGCTTCGGTGGCGGCGAAACCGTCATCGCCCGCAGCAGCTTCAGCGGTAACTCCGCGAGTGACGGCGGCGCTGTCGGCAGCCTGAACGGCGACTTGACCATCATCGATTCCGTTTTCAGCGACAATCAAGCGACTGGCACGGACGGCAACCCTGGCAACGGCGGCTGCGGTGGCGCCGTCTACATGGACGGCGGCGACGAAACCACGACGCTCTGCGGCGTCGTCATCGCCCACAACAGCGCCGGCGCGCTGGCGGGGGGCTTCTTCCGCGTTTCGAACTCCTCGGACGGCACGTTCACGATGGATCGCACTGTCGTGCGCGACAACAGCGTGACGCCCGACGACTCCGGCAACGCGGGCGGCATGTATCTGCAAGGTCTCGCGCTCACGATCACGGCGAGCACCATCTCGGGCAACCGCGCCTTTTACAACGGCGGACTCTGGATCTCGGGGCGCGAAGCGAACCTCACGAACGTCACGGTCGCCGGGAACACGGCGTTCGGCAGTAACGGCGCCGGTCTCTGGCTCGCTCACGAACCCACCGGCACGATCTTGAACTCCACGATCGCCGACAATCATTCCACGGCGGACGGACAGATCGCCGGCGCCATTTTCGGCTCGGGCCTGAGCCTGAAGAACACGATCGTCTCGGGCAACTCCGCCCAATACACGCCTGGCTGTGACTCGAAACATGCGAGTGGTGGCGGTAACCTCCAGTGGCCCTCGGGCGCGCTGTGTAGTGACAATCCGACCGTCGCCGACCCGCTGCTCGGCGCACTCGGTGATCATGGCGGTCCGACGCAGACGCTTTTACCGGCGGCCGGTAGTCCCGCCGTGGGTCTCGGCAGCGACTGCCCGCCCACGGATCAGCGCGGAATCGCACGCGGCGAGCCTTGCACCGCGGGTGCCGTCGAGGTGCCGCAATGAGCTCGACGTGCGAGCAGGCGCCGTTGCGGGCTTCGCGTCGAGCGCCGAGTCGGCTAGGATTACCGCCATGCTGACGACTCGGTGCCGAGCGCGCGGCAAGCGGGGGCTGCCGTGAGCGTCGCGCGAGCGGCGGAATTCAGCGCGACGTGCCGCGTCGGACGTTTAGTCGAGGGTCGGTTGGTGTGGCTCAACGACGCGGCCGACGTCGCGGTGTTTCAGCGTCTGATGACGGATGCGTTCGCGCAGGCGGGGCCCGAAGCGATCATCTGCGGTGACTGGCGGCGCGCGCTCGTGTTTTCGCCCGAAGCGAGCGACGCGATGATCGAGCTCCTGCGCCGCGGGAACCGCCAACTCCTGCGCAGCGCCGTGTTGCTCTCCGCGACGGACGCGACCTTCGGCCTCCAGGTCGAACGACTGTTCCGCGAAGCGGGGAACCCCAATCGGCGCTCCTTCCGCGCCGTCGAGCCGCTCATGGTCTGGCTCAAGGACGTGCTCACGCCCGCCGAGCGCGCTCGGATCGCGGCGTTTCTGGCCGAAGGCAGCTGAACGGGCCGGCTGGGACCGCGCTGGGCGGCGGCCACCTCGCACGCGCGCCGGCGGCAGGTATGCACTTGACAGCATATGCTGGCTAAGACATGCTAGGCAGCATGCTCGAGCTACTCACGAGCGAGCAGTTCGCAACCTGGTTCGCCGCGCTCGAGGACGGCGCGGCCGAAGACGTCGCCACCGCACTCGAAGTGATCGGGGAGCTCGGTCCCGAACGAGCGCCGCCCGGCAGCCGCGAGTCGCTGCTCTGGTACGAGCATGCGAGCGTCGCAGAGTTCGGGATGAACGGCGCGCTCGCCTGGGATCTCGAAGCCTGGGGCGCGTTTCGCGACTACGCGCAGCGCGTGCTCGCACGACTCGAGGCGCCCCGCTTCACGTCGCGCTTGACGCGGCTCGACGAGACGAGAGCCGCGCGGGTGCTCAAGTGCATCCGCCGCATTCGGCACGCGGCCGATCCGCGGCTGCGTTGGGCGCTGAAGCTCTCGGGCGATCCGGCTGCGGCGACGGCGACGGTGCGGCCGGAAAACACTTGCGCCGAGGTACGCCGGCTCTATTTCGAGGCCCTCGAAGCGGCGGGCTTTGCCGTCACGGACGTGCCTGCACACTCGCGCGCCTTGCGCGAGTTCTCGCGCCGCTCGCCCGCCCCGGGCTTCCGCCTACTTTACGGCGTCGATACCGAGCGCGAGACGGCGCTCATCGCGCTCGGGGAGTGGCTCGACCGCAGCTATTACGGCGACTCCGTTCAGCGCGCCGAGCGGCTGTGGAGCAGCTTTCTGAACGGCGAGCTCAACGCGCTCGAACCCGCCTTGCCCCGCTGAGCGAGAGGAACCCAAGCGAGTGAACACACGGACGTGGAAATCGGTCGCGCACACGCGGCTCGGCACGGCACAAGTCGCGCGCGTCAAGGCGCGCGCCGCGCGCGAGATCCGCGCGCTCACGCTGAAGGAGCTGCGGCAGGATCTCGCGCTGACGCAAGCCGAGCTCGCCGCGCAAGCGAGCATGACGCAGTCGGAGCTGTCACGGCTGGAGAGCCGCGCCGATCACCGCGTTTCGAGCTTGCGCCGTTACGTCGCGGCGCTCGGCGGTGAGCTCGAGATCACGGCCGTGATCGGGGGCCGCCGTGTCAAGCTCACGGACGTCTGACGGACCGCTCTTTGCGGACGTGAGCGATACGGCGCGCTGGGTCGCGCATTATCGCGCGCTCGAAGCAGAGCGTCCCGACGCGATCCTGCGCGACCCCGTCGCGCGCCGACTCGCCGGACCACGCGGGCGCCGGATCGCCGAAGCGCTGCCGGAGCTGTCGCTGCGCTGGATGATCCCGGTGCGCGCGCGCATTTACGACGAGCTCTTGCTCGAGACGCTCGCGCGCGGTCATTTCACGGCCGTTTTGAACCTCGCCGCCGGCTTCGACACGCGTCCCTACCGGCTCGATTTGCCGGCGAAGCTCCGTTTCATCGAAGCCGATGCTCCGCACTTGCTCGCGGAAAAAGCCGAGCTGCTCGCCGCCGAACGTCCGCGTACGGCGCTCGAGCGCGTGCCGCTCGATTTGACGGACACCGCGGCGTGCGACGCACTCTTGGCACGTCTCGCCGCGGAGCAGGAACGCGTGCTCGTCGTGACCGAAGGCGTGCTCGCGTACCTCGACGAAGCGGCGGTGAGCGCGCTCTCGCGTTCTCTCCATGCGGCGCCCGCGGTGGCGGCTTGGATCGTCGAAGCCGCCCTGCCGGAGGTGCTCGCCCGCGCGCAGAAGGCGTGGGGCGCCGCGCTCGTGCAAGGCAACGCGACGATGAAGTTTGCGCCGGCGAGCGGCATCGACTTTTTCGGCGCGCAGGGCTGGCGTGCCGAAGTCACGCGCTCGCTCGTCGAAGAAGCCGAACGCTTGGGCCGTCAAATGCGCTTCGCACCCTGGGCCCGTAGCGTGACGAAGTGGCTGCGCGGACCGGATGTCTGGCGCAGGCTCGCGATGTATGCGGTGCTGACGCGGCAGACGCCCGTCAATTGACGGCTATCTCGCGCACGCTGCCCTTCTTGTACAAGAGGCCGTCCTCGCCGACGCCGTCACTGCGGAAGTAGACGGTGAGGTTCGGCTTGCCGCTCTCGGAGCCGTCGCGCGCAGGCGCCGCCGTGAGCTTCGCGGCCGGATCGATGCCGTTTTTGCAGGGGGTGCCGCCGACGCCGAAGTTTTGGCCCGTGTCTTCGAGCTCCTCGAGCTTCTGCCAAGCGCCGCCCGCTTCGCCGTCGCTCTCGTCGAGGTAGAGCTCGAGCTTCACGTTGCCGTTCGGCAGGTCGTAGACGGCGAGCTTGTAGCCGAGCCAGCGGTTCTTCGGCAGGCCGCCGGACCACTGCTTCTTCGTCATGATCGAGACGGAGTCGGGATGACTCGTCTCCTTCTCGAAATCGATGTTGCCGTCGTAGCGCATGCGGGCGTCGATCCCGCGCGTATCGCAGAGGTTCACCGTCTCGTCGCCGATCGTACCGTGATTGGTGCGGGTGAGCGCGACGAGCCCGCCCCAGGGCGTCGCGTCGTCGGCGACGCGCATGAAGTACATGGTGACCTCGACGTTGCGCCATTGCTCCGAAAGCGCCGGGTCGTGCACGTACATGCGCGGTACCGAGCCCGTGATGCGAAGGATGCCGTCGCCGTCGGTGTGATAGCTCGCGTCGCCGTGATCGGCGTCGAACCACGCGTCCGCGGGATCTTGGCCGTCGAAGCTGCGCGGGTCGGAGTCCCACTTCGCGTACCACTCTTTGCCGCCGGGGAGCGTCGGGTACAGCATGCGCACGCCGAAGCCATCGAGCGGACCGGCGTTCGAACCGCCGCCTTCACCAGCCGCCCCGCCGTCGCTCCCAGCAGCGCCGCTCTGCGGATTGCCGCCACCACCCGCCGCGCGTCCACCGGCGCCGCTCGTGCCGGTACCGCCCGCTCCGGACCGACCGCTGCTCGCGGCCTGACCGCTCGAGCCGCTCGCGCCTGCCGACGAGCGCCCCGACGCGCCGGTCGTCCCCGCGCGCCCAGCTTGCGGCGAGCCCGCGGTACCCGCGTTGCCGGCGCTGCTTCGGTTGCCGCTCTGCCCGCTCGTGCCCGTGCCGCCTTCCGCAGGCGACCCGCCGGACGGGCCTCCGTTGGGCTCCGGCGCGGCGTCGCCGCAGGCGCTGACTACGACGCACGCTGCGAGTCCTGCGCATCCGAAGGCGAACGCACGCCGCGTTCCGGCAAACCTTGAAGCGTGGACGAATCGCGTCATGTGCTGAAGCATCGAGGGAAGGCGTTGTCCTAGTCGTACCGCGTCGTCCGCCAAGCGGCTCAAGCAGCTGCGGGCGGCGAAACGTCTTGTCGCGGCGGAACCGGACTGCGGAGCCACGAAGGACGAGGTCAGTTCGGCGGCAAGGTGCCGTCAAGCTTGCGGCGCAGCGCCGTCACGCGTTGCTTGAGCGCGTCGGCTTCGCGAGCCACGTCGGGGAAATCATCGGCCCGCGCCGCTTCGAGCAGCAGCCGGGCGCCGTCGGCGATGCCGCTCAGTTGCACCTTGGCGCTTTCGACGAGGTCGGCTCGTTCTCCCGCGCTTTGCAGGAGCGCCGTCGCCTCACCGGCGGCTTTGCCGAGCGCCGCGAACGCGCGCATGTGCTCTTCCAGCTTCTTCATGCGCGTCTGTACCTCGACGGCGTAGGCTGCGAGCGGTTCGAGCGCCGCCGATTGTCGCGCCTCCATCTCACGCATCGCGTTCGCAAGGCCGCGCAGGCCCGCGGCGAGTCGCTCGGGCAAAGCGAGCGCTTCCGAAAGGTCTTTGGCCGCGCGCACGATGCCCTTCTCGGAATCGAGCCGGTTCTTCCGCGCCGTGCGCGAGAGGGCCTCGAGCTTTTCGAGCTCACTTTCGAGCTCTTCGGCCGCCCGCACGATCTCCGCCACCCGTTTTTCTGGTTTGCTCATGCTCGCTAGGCTCAAGTTGGGCGGTCTTGGGAGGAAAGATCGCGCGCTCGAGTTCGGCAGTCTTGGGAGGAAAGATCACGATCGTCAAGCAAGCCGCAACATACGCGAGAGCCGGCGAGGCCGGCGCACTGTGGCTCGCCGGTCGACCCCGTCGCCGCGCTCATGTGCGGCGATGGGAAGGAGTTTTTGGGGTTGATGGGAGCACGGCGACCTCGCTCAAAGTCCAGCGTCCGTTGCCGATCACTGACCCACAACGCACAGGTGCTCGCCGGTTTTTCCACGTAGCTCTTGGTCACTCGTGCCGATCGCGATCTGGTCTTCCAAGATCGCCCAAGTCGGGGCTAGGGGAAACAGTCACGCGCGTTTCGGCTTTTCGGTCAAGCGGGTAGGTCGCAGAGTCATTCTCGCCACAGTGTTCGGTCCCTAGTTCCTCGGTGGCGCGGGGCACCGTACCCGCGACGGGCCCACGCCCGCGCCGAGGAGAACCAGCGAAATGCACGAAAATCACCATGATGGACAATGTTTTTGCGGGGCGGTTGCCGTTCGCGTCACCGGCAAGCCGGTCGCGATGGGCTACTGCCACTGCGCTTCGTGCCGGGCCTGGTCGGCCGGGCCCGTCAACGCCTTCAGCCTGTGGCCGCCGGCTGCCGTGAGCGTCACGCGCGGCGCCGAGCACGTCGGCGCCTTCAGCAAAACACCGAACAGTGTGCGCAAGTGGTGCAAGCTCTGTGGCGGGCACCTTTTGACGGACCATCCCGGCTTCGGCTTGGTGGACGTGTACGCGGCCGTGCTCAAGGACCTCAGCTTCACGCCCGAGCTGCACGTCAACTACGACGAGACGGTGCTCGCCATGCACGACGGTTTGCCGAAGCAGCGCGATTTCCCGAAAGAGCTCGGCGGCTCCGGCGAGCTCGCGGCCGAGTAGTCGCCGCTCGCGCGCACGACAAAAAGCAAAACGGGGCGCCCCATGGCGCCCCGTTTCGGGCCTCAACGCCTCACGCTTACGATCAGAGCTCGCAGTTCACGACGGTGTCGCCCGTGTTGTACACGCACACGTCGCCGTCGCTCGACACGTTGATGTTGTCGCCGTCGAGGATGTCGCCGTTCGTGGTCGTGCCGCTGTCGAGGTAGTCGTCGCCCTCGTCGCCGATGAGAAGGTCGTCGCCGGCGTCGCCGTAGAGGCTGTCGTTACCAAGACCGCCTTGCAGGAGGTCGTCGCCCGCGCCGCCTTCGATGATGTCGTCCGCCGTGCCGCCGATGAGAGTGTCGTCGCCGCCACCGCCGATGATGTGCGTGACGTTCATGATCTTGTCGAGCTCGGCATTCAAGACCTCGCCGTCGTCGTCGGCGCAGTTGCCCGTCGCCGTCTGAGCGGGGCCGCCCGTGAGCTTCGCCGCATCCATGCAAATGGTTGCGATAATGTCGGTCGGGCGCTGGCTGTAGTCGAGTACGTCGACACCGAGCGCGTCATGCGTGCCGCCGTTGATGATGTCGTCGTCGTCGCCCGCCTTCTCAGCGACCGCGTACTCGGCATCGACGCCGCTTTCGGCGAACAGGTCGTCGCCGGCTTCGCCGTTCAACGTGTCGTTGCCGCTATCGCCGGAAATCGTGTCGTTGCCTGCGCCCGCGCTGATGGTGTCGTTGCCTGGACCGCCGTGGATGATGTCGGCGTTCGGCGAGCCCGTGACGGTGTCGTTGCCGGAGCCGCTGATGACGATCTCGACGTCGGCCTTGACGTTGTCCTTCTCCGTCGCGGCGCTGTCGCCGTCGTTCGCCGCCGTATCGAGCGAGATCGTGAGGTCGGCCGAGCGCCCCTGGTAATCGACGCGATCGGTGCCCGCGCCGCCGTTCATGACGTCGCCGCAGTCGGACGCCGCACCCTGGTCGAAGGTGTCGTTGCCGGCTTCGCCGTCGAGCGTGTCGGCGTCGGTGGTGCACGAACCCGCGTTGGCGCCGCCGCTAATCTTGTCGTTGCCGAGGCCGCCCTGAATGTGGTTCGAGCTCGCGTTGCCCGTGAGCTTGTCGTTGCCGCTGCCGCCCACGAGGTCTTCGACGTCGGTGCCGATCTTGTCGGCCTCGCTGTTGGCGGTGTCACCGCTCGCCGTCGCCCCGTCCATCTTGATGACGAGGTCCATGGCGCGCGTGGAGTAGTCGGCCTTGTCGGTGCCGGCGCCGCCGTTGAAGGTGTCGTTGCCGTCCGTCGCCGCCGCCTTGAAGGTGTCGTTGCCGTTGCCGCCGTTGATCATGTCGTCGCCGGCGCCGCCCGTGATCACGTCGTCGCCGTCGCCCGCGTTGATCGTGAGGTCGGCCGTCACGGCACTCAGTGAGATGACCGCGCTGCCGGCGAGTTGCGTCGCCGTGAACGCGCCGCCCTGCGCCGAGAACGTATCGGCGCCGGCGCTCAAGCTGATGGCGACGAGCTCTGCGCTCTTCACCATGATGTCGGCGTACTTGTCGCCCGAAACCTCGAAGTAGAGGTTCGCGCTCGGGTCTTCGCCTGCCGTCCATTTGTCGGCCGCGTTCGAGCCGCGGATCGAGAACGTGTCGGCGACCGTTTCGCCCGCGAGGTCTACCGTGATGCCGCCCGCCTGCGAGACCATGCCGCCGAGGTTGCCCGAGAGCGTGTCGATCACGACCTTGTCGTCACCCGAGGTTCCCGTGATGCTGACCTTCTTCACGATCGCGGGCGTGAGCTTCGCGCCGCCCGCCGCCGTCGGCTTCACGCAAGGATAGCCGTTGACGGTGACGTAGCCGTTGACGACGCCGAACACGAGCGAGGTGACCGAGCCCATCGTGATCGTGAGGTTGCTCGTCGAAGTGCTGAAGCCGGAGTTCGCGGCTTGCGAGCAGCTGGCGACCTCGACGCCGAGCGCAGCTGCGGACTCTTCGACGTCCTCGCTCTGCTTGGCATCTTCGTGTTCGACCGCACAGCCGGCGATGAGCGCCGCGGGGATCACGGCGGCGACAGAACGGGCCAAACTACGGAATAATGGGCTCTTGAAACGCTTCATGTGTGTTGCCATTCCTTGGACTGAGTGGTTGACGTGTTGGGCGCCACGTCATCCCCGTGGCACGGGCCGGCCCCAGAACCCGTACGCCCTTCATGGACCCGAACGGACTCTTGCCTTGCAGGACTTTTCAAACGGTTCGCGCCGGCAGCCCTTGAGCAAAATCAGCACTGTTTTTTTGCGGCGCTCCGCTCAAGATCCCCCTTAATTCGCGCAATTGCGCGCCGTGTGCCGCGCGAAACCCCGCCTTCGAGCCCGCCACGCGTGTCGGTCGCGAACTCTGACCCTGCGAGTGCAGGCGAGTTCGCACTACGTCCATCGATTTCGGCGCCGGGTGCGTGCATATCCCGGCGCCGCGGCGAGGAGCGTCGAGGTGTGCGCGCCACGCACCGCGCGCTCGAGGTGGGCGCGCCACGCACCCTAGGGGCACGGGCAGCAGCGGGTGAATTGGCTCTTCAGAGCTCGCAGGCGGTCGCGGTGTCGCTGACGGTCGGCACGCAGATGTCGGCGTCGCCGCTGCCACCGTCGAGCGTGTTCTCGCCGGGGTAGCCGTCGAGCAGGTCGTCGCCGTCCCCGCCCATGAGCGTGTCGTCGCCGCCCTCGCCGTAGAGGTAGTCGTTGCCGGTCTGGCCTTCGAGGCTGTCGTTGCCGTCGCCGCCGTACAGGAAGTCGTCGCCGTCGCCGCCGATGAGCGCGTCGTCGCCCGGGCCGCCCCAGAGCTTGTTGCTGGCCGAGGCGCCCGTGAGGTGGTCGTCGCCCGAGCCTCCGCGTACGTTCTCGACGCTCGCGTCGACCTGGTCGTGCTCGTCGGGTTCGCCGTCGTCGGCGCCGCTGGCCGTCGTCACGTTGATAGCCGCCGTACGCCCCGCGTAATCGACGAAATCTTCGCCGTCGCCGCCCACGAACAGATCGGCGCCGCCCGGATCGCGGCCTGCGAGCAAGGTGTCGTTGCCGATGCCGCCGCTGAGCTCGTCGTCGCCAGCGCCGCCCAGCAACAGGTCGTTTGCGCCGCCGCCGTAGAGCTTCATCGGCACGCTGACGGGCGTCAGGCCGAGATCGACGCCGTCGCCGAAGATCTTGTCGGGCATCGGACCGGTCGAAACGATGACCTGGTCGGCGCCGAGGGCGTGAACGTCGGGCACGAGATCGCCGTTGAAATCGATGACGACGGCGGCGCCGTCTGCGCCGAGGCGCACTTCGTCCGAGCCGGTCGAGCCGAGCACGCCGACGATGTCGAACCCGGCGCCTAGGTCCACCGCAAAGCCGCCGCCTGCGAGCAAATCCTTGCCGAAGGCCGCGCCGCCGTCGATGTAGACCAAGCTGTCCTCCGCGCCGCCCGTCACGGAGATCGACTTCACGAGCTCGGGTGCAGCTTTCGTCTTTGCGTCCGCGGCAACGCACGGCTTGCCGTTCACCGCCACGACGCCGCCCGAGACGCGAATGACCGCCGAGGGTGCGGCGGCATCGAGCGTGAGCGCGAGCACACCGGACGCGGGATCGAACGCCGAACAACCCGTGACTGCGCGCACGAAATCCGTGCCCGTGAGCACGATACCCTCGAAGCCGCCGCCGTCTGCGCCTGGATCGAGCTCGGTGCCGTCGCCCGCGATCACCGGATCAGCGCCGTCCGCAGCGCTGCCGCCCTCGCCGAGCGCTCCACCTTGATCACCGCCGCTTCCGCTCGCAGCGGAGCCACTGCTCGCGCTCGAGCCGCCCGAGCCGCCCTTGCTGCCGCCTTTACCGCCGGAGCCGCCCTTGGCGCCGCTTCCACCCGAGCCGCCGCTCGCGTCGCTTGCGTCCGGCTTCGAGCTGCATGCGCCCGCGAGTGCGACACTCGCGCACATCGCTGCGCCCAAGACCTGCGGTAGTGAACGCAGTATCCATCCGCCGAGTCGATCTTTACGCATCCTACCGAGAGCTCCCGTCTCAAAACGGACAGCGAGCTCGGCGATTAACCCTACCGCCGGAGATTTGCTGCGGCGTGGTCCGGTTAAGCGCCGCCGCGCGCCGGGGAGGATGCACCGGCGCGCGGCGTAAGTCCCGAATCCAGCCGTTTCAGGGCCGGATGCGTGACATCAGTAGTAGAGGCACATGATCGCGGCGTTGAGCTCGTTGTCGCAGTTCGGCGACACCGGCGTGGGCGCGAAGCCGGGGAACGAGCAGTCCCAGTTGCTCGCTGCCTTCGGCACGTCGGCCGTGCAGCGCAGGTAGTCGCGCCACTCGGCGCCGCAGCCGAGGTAGTCGAAGCTGCCCGTCTGCCCGACGCAGTCGCTCATGCACTGACCGCGCGGCGCCGTCGGATCCGCACATTCGGCGGCGAGCTGATTGTTACAGGCGTCGCCGCAGACGAGCGAGGGATCGTCCAGGTTACACGCGGGCGAATGCGAGTCGGCGCGCACGGTGGTCGCGGGGCCGTGCTCGGGGGCGAGCTTCCACTTCAGGCTGTCGCGCGAGTGGAACTCGACGCTGAACGCGTACGCTTGATCGCCGGGCGCGAAGTCGTCGGGGCGAGCGTTGTGCGTGTCTTCGGGGAACGAGTTGTGTCCGCCGTAGGGGATGTGCACGGTGACGCCGTTGTCGTTCGTATAGCCGAAGCGCGCCTTGAACTTGCCGGCGCCCTCGGCCTCCACACACTCGAGACGCGGGATGACGGAGGAGTCGCCCGCGCGCTTGATCTGCGCGTCGAAGTAATCGAGGAACGGGTCGATGCGCGTGAAGACCGCGTAGTCCTCACAGGAGAGGCCGGTCCAGAAGCCCACGCCCGCGAGCTCTTGCTCGCCGTGGCGTTCGACGAGCAACGGGCCGCCCGAGTCGCCCGCGCAGGTGTTCGCGTGCGGCGCGCGGCCGTCCGTCTTGAGCAGGTTCATGCGAATGTTCGGATCGAGCATGCCCGGGTTCGGATCGTCGGCGTGGTAGTCGGCCGCGGTGGGCGAGCCGAGGATCGGTACGTTGGCGCTGCGTTTGATGCCTGCGCCCTCGACCTGCGAGATGTCGGGCGTGAGCGCGAGCTCGCCGCCCCAGCCGACGATCTTGCCCTGATCGACGCGATCGCTGATGTGGTGACGGTCGAGGTCGATGGGATCGAACGGCAGGTCACGATCGAGCAGCAGGATCGACATGTCGGGATAGTTCACGCTCGCCGAGTAGGCGGGGTGCACGACGTGCGACTCGACGCGCGCCCAGCTCGAGCGCTTGCCGGGCTTCGGGATGTTCGGGAGCTGCGCCTGGTCGGTCAGGTAGTCCTTGCCGTAGTAGACGAACGCCTGGTCCGGGATCTGATCGGAGCGCATGCAGTGCGCCGCCGTGACGACGACGCGCGGCGCGATGTACGTGCCCGAGCACAGCGTCGAGCCGCCGAAACCGTTGATGTGCACGGCGACCACTTGCGGAAACTGCTTTTCCGTCTTGCCGCGCACGATGTCCTCGCTGTCCGAGCCCACGGCTCCATCGCTGCTCGACTTGTCCCCGACGTTGGCCGCGCACGCGGCGAGCACCGATCCCACCAAACCCAAAACAGCGATGCGAAAATTCACTTGTAGACCTCCAGGCGTAGGCTGTCCCCTTCTGCAATCGAAGTGCCAGCTTGCGCGGGAGGTTCGCTTCTGTTTTCAGCGGGAAATTGCGGGTAGCCGCGTGCACAAGTCGCACGGAGTGTGCACGACTCGGCTCGAGTGCGTGCGCGTCGTGCGCGAGTAGTGCTTAGCGACGACGTGGGATATGTGGGTCAGTTGCTTACGTTATCGTGCCAATCACTACTACTCAATCAAACGCTCCCTCACGTTCGATGTTCCCGACTCGGTTGCTTCCCTCGATTGAGCGTAACGTGGAGTGTGCGCTGTCATGTCGTCGCACAGCGTAGGAGATCAGAACTCGCGGTGTACGGTGTAGTTGCCGCGGCGTGTATCGAGGGCGAGGTAGCTCAACTGTCCCTCGCTGCACGAGCCGCTGTTCAGGTACAAGCGCTCACCGTGCTCGGCGCGCGTCGCGAGGTGCGTGTGGCCCGTCACCATCACGTCGACGTCGCGGCGCGCGGCACGGCCCATCCACGCCCGCTGGAAAGAGCAGCGCGTCGCGTCGAGTGAAAACCCGCCGCGTACACTGTCGAGCGTGCTCGCGAGACGGTAGACGGAGCCGAGCCGTAGGCGCCGAAGCCAGCCGCCGAGCCAGACACCGAGCTCCGACGCCGATTGCCGATCGCTGACCAAGGGATCGCCCTGGTGTCCGTGCGTGAACAAGAGGCGCACCCCGTTCGCGCGCAACGTGATCTCTTCCGGTACGCCGAAGTAGCGACTCACGAGATCGTGATTGCCGTGGACGTGTAGATACTTCTTGCGACGAAAGCGCGCGGCGAGCTCGGGGTGTGCGGCCTTGGCGGCGTCGAGCTCGCCGGCTTGATCACCCGGCAGCGTTCCCGTCAGCGTTTCCCAGATGTCGCCGAGCAACACGACGTGCTCGAAGTTGACCTCGAGAAAGGTCAGGAAGCGCAGAAACTCCGCGTCGTCGTGGCCGAATCCGTCGGTAGGCCCGCGGCGACCGAGATGTAGGTCGGAGATTACCGCGATTTGCATGCTGACCTCACCGGCGACGGCACGCGGCCGTCGCCATTCATGCTCGAGTGCAATTAGGCCTTGCCCGTGACAGGCGCGTGTGTGCGGGGAAAGAGTTCCGCAACAAGGAAAGTCCTAAGACACTCCCCGTGTACGTAAAGGTGGTAATCGCGCGGATCGCCATCCGCCGTTCTGTTTCCGCCCCTGCGCGGCGCGAGGGAGCGCTGAAGCGGCGCCGCGCAGGGGGGCGGCAAGACGAAATTGCGCCCGTTGTCAATCCTCACGTCCCGAATCGAGGCAGCCCTGTACTCGGCGAGCGGCGAGGCTAAACCGCCGACCTGCACGGCTGCCGATCGCGGCGCGGGGACCCGCTAGTCTCCGGTTCGGCGCGGATTGTCGCCTTTTGTAGCGCGCGAACCTTGACGACACCCGGGGCAGGCGGTAAGAGCGCCGGCCCATGAACCAGCACCCCGGCGTGATCGGCAGGAAGCTCGGAATGACCCAGGTTTTCGGCGAGGACGGCACCGTCACCGCCTGCACGGTCGTCGAGGCCGCTAGCGTCGTCGTTGCGAAGCGCACGCTCGAGAAGGACGGCTACAGCGCGCTCGTCGTCGGCATCGGTGAGTTGCCGGAGAAACGCGCGAACAAGCCGGGCGCTGCTTTCTTCAAGAAGGCGAACGTCACGCCGAAGCAGAAGCTCCGCGAGCTTCGCTGCTCGCCCGAGTTCGCCGCGAGCGTCGAGGTGGGGCAGCCGCTCAAGGTCGAGAGCCTGTTCGAGGAAGGTCAGCTCGTCGACGTGCAAGGCGTCACGCGCGGCCGCGGTTTCACCGGCGTCATGCGCCGCCACAACTTCAAGGGCAACCGCATGACCCACGGTACCCACGAGTACCGCCGCCACGGCGGCTCGATCGGCACGCGCATGACCCCCGGTCGCGTGAAGCTCGGCATGAAGATGCCGGGTCACTCCGGCAACGAGACGGTCAGCGTCTTGAACCAGCGCGTCGCCAAGCTCGTGCCGGGCGACAACCTCGTGCTCGTCGCGGGCGCGATCCCGGGCCCGCGCGGCTGCCTCGTCAGCGTGCGCGGTGCCATCAAGCGCAGCGGCGGCAAGAAGGCGGCGTAGTACGCCTCATAAGAGCTCGTCCCGCGAGCTCTTTTCACGGCCGACGTTGACCCGCAAGGGGTGAAATCACGTCGGCCGTCGTCATTTTCAAAGCGTGCACGGAGTCGGCGTGCGTGGAGTCGGCGTGCGCCGCGTGACCGAAGCAGAGGTCCTGACGCTTCATCACACGGTCGCACCTCACATTTTTTTTCCGGGGGTTGCACGCGGCTTTCAAAAAAAACTCCTGTCAGGTTTCGCCGCCGGCCCCCTGAACCCTGAAAATCTCGTGCGTTTCGTCGGGGGCGGCAACGGCATGCTTCCTGCTGAACGCGTCGGCACTGATGGCCGAAACTCGTCGACGAGATGTCGAAGAACCTGCGCGAGGTGCCCGGCATCGACTACAACTTTTCACAGCCCATTCGCGACAACGTCGAGGAGAACATCTCGGGCCAGAAGGGCCAGGTCGCGCTCAAGATTTACGGCGAGGACCTCGACAAGCTCGTGCAAGCAGCCGAAACGGCGAAGGACGCTCACGCTCGTCGTGCTGCCCGTGACGTACTACGCGGCGTGCTACGTGCGGCAGCGGCTGAAGCTCGGACGTACGCTGAGCCCCGAACCGGCTGAGTGAATCGCCGCAGCGTCGGGCGACGCGCGGTCGCGTCCCGAGCCCGAATGTTGCAAATACGAGACCATGGTACGCGTTGCGGGGGCCGGGCGCCCCGGTAGCGCTCGCACGCTGCGTGCGCCCGGCGCGCCAAACCTGGCCGCGTCGGGTCTCCCGTTGTAAAAAGAGCTTTGGGAGAGGTGATCATGCGACGAACGGCTTTCGTACCCAAATTGGCACTCGGCACCGTGGTGGCGTGCGTCGTGCCCTCTCAGCTTGCGGCGTGCGGCGGTGAATCCGACGACGACAGCGGTCACGCCGGCAAAGCTGGCAGCGGGACGGGCGGCAGCGGCGGCACGACGGGCGGCACGAGCGCGGCCGGACGTGGCGGCACCGGCACGGGTGGCACTACCGGCGGCACCGGCACGGGTGGCACCACCGGCGGCACTGGCGGGCGCAGCACCACCGGTGGCAGTGCGGGGACCGGCGGCTTCATCTCGCTCGCGATCGGCGCGTTCGGCGGCACCGGCGGCGACGTGGCTGGGCGTAGCGGAACGGGCGGCACGGCCGGCTCGGCGGGCGGCGGTGGAACGGCCGGGCGCATGCCCATGGGAGGCCGGGGCGGTGCGGGTGGGCGCGGAGGCTTCGGCATGGGCGGCTACATCTCGCTCGCGATTGGCGCGTTCGGCGGCGTCGGTGCGGGCGGCCAGGACGGCATGAGCGCAGGTCGCAGCAATGCCGGCGGTCGCGCGGGGCGTGGCGCGGGTGGCGCATCACCCGGCGGAGCCTCGCCGGGCGGTGCGAGTGGCTCGTCCGGGGCGACGGGGCGCGGCGGTGGCTTCTTCGTGCTCGCGATCAACGCCTTCAGCGGGCGGGGTGGCGCGTGACGTTCGGCGCCGTGGAAGTGCGGCGCACGCGCAGCAAGACCGCCCTCGCGCGCCATCACGAGCGGGCGCTCCGCGGTGAGCTCGGCCGCGTCGCCAAGCCGATTGCCTGGGACGATTTCGACCGCTCGCGCTACCCGGAGCCGGCGCTCGCGCTCGCCGAGGATTTGTTCACGAAGCTCGCCGTGGGCGAGTACAGCGCTGTCGGCTTGTTCGCGCAGATCACGTCGGGTCTCGCGCTCACGGGCGCGCCGCTCGACATCGTCGCCGCGTCGACGCGCGTGGGCAGCGACGAAATCCGGCACGCCGAGTATTGCTTGCGCATGGCCGAGCTCTGCGCGGGCAAGCCCGTCGCCGTGACGATCGATCACGACGCGCTCGCCGCGAGCGTGCCCGAGGCGACGAGCCTCGCGAACGTCGATTTTCTCGTCTTCAAGTACGCGGCCATCGGTGAGACGCTCGCCGCAGCGCTGCTCACCGAATGCCGCCGCCGCGCGACCGATCCCGTCGTGAAGGCGCTCTACGGTTCGCTCGTCGCCGACGAGGTGCACCACGCGCGCCTCGGGTGGTACTACGCGGCTCATCGCGCGCCGCTCGTCACGTGGCCCGAGCGCCACGCGCTCGCCGACCGTGTCGCAGAGTTCGTGATGCTGCTCGAAGAAGAGTTTTGGCTCGGCCGCGATGCGCCCGCGTCGGCGCGCGGCGCCGCGAAAGCGCTCGGCGTGCTCGATTCCGAAACTCAGCGCCGCGTGATCTCCGAGGTCGTCGAGGGCGAGATCCTCGGCGCGCTCGACGAGATCGGCCTCGGCACCTCGCTCGCGTGGCGCGCTCGGCGGCGTCCCGAGCACGCATGAGCGTCGAATTTCCGCTACGAGCGCTGCCGTCGCCGCTCGTCGCCGAACAGCGCGCGTCGCTCCGCGCCGCGCTCACCGGTTTGCTCGCCTGGCAGCTCGAGCTCGTGCGCTGGCCCGAGCTTGCTGAGCTCCCCGACGCGACTCCTATCGTCTCGCTCTACCTCGACGGTCGTCTCGTCGGCTGCTCGGGCACGACCGAGGGCGCGCCGGGCTCGCGTTTGGCGCGCGCGTTCGTGCAGACGCTCGGCGATCAGCGCTTCGGCGGGATGCCCGAGAACGCCCGTGCCCGCCTCGTCGCCCAGGTTTCGTACCCGCACTCGCCGCGTCAGTTGCGCCCCACGGACGCCGCGCAAGAGCTCGAAGTCGGCACGCACGGCTTGCTGCTGATCGCGCCGGACGCGCAAGGCTCGCTGCTGCCGGACGTCGCGCGTGAGCACGGGCTCGCCGCCGAAGCCTTCCTGGACGCTCTCGCCGAGAAAGCGGGACTGCCACGCGACGCATGGCCCGACGACGGTCTGTTCGTGTTCGAGACCGAGCGCGTCGTGGCGCGCCCTGGCGAAAACCCGCCCGAGCTCGACGACCCCGTTGCCGCGGCGGCGCGGTGGCTCGCCGCCCGCGTGACCGACACCGGCGTCGAGTTCGGCTTCGACGCCTCGAACGGCGAGGGCATTCGTGAGCCGCCGATGCTCCACGGGCGCGTCGCGATCCTCGTACGAGCGCTCTTTTCGCAGCGTGCGGCTCGCGGCGCGGCCGTGCGCGCCAAGCGCTGGCTCGAACAAGAGCTCGTGCGCGGGCTCGCGGGTGACCGCAGCGTCGCGCTGCCGGACTCACTGCCGCTCTTGGCCGGCACCCTCGCGCTCGCCTCGCTCGCGGGCGTCGATTGTGACGACAGGCTCGCCGAGCTCGCACGCGCGCCCGAGCTCCGCGCCGCGCCCTGGTACGCCGCCGAAGTCGTCACGGCGCTCGGCCGTCGCGCACCAGACGACCTCTACGCGACCTGCGTCGCCGCCCTCGGCGACGACCCCTTCGCGCCCTGGACGCTCAGCGCGGCCCGCGCCCGCGCCGACGAACCCGTCATCGCGCGCGCCGCGGCCGGCATCGCAGCGTGCGTCCGCCGAACCCCTCCGCACCTCGGTGGTGTCGGACCCACGATCCCCGAAATCGCGCGCACCGCCGCCGTCGTCGAAGCGCTCGCCCCCGTCGTCCGGACCCCCGACGAACACGCCGCCGTCACGCTCGCCCGCCAGTTCCTCCTCCGCCAGCAACTCTCCGGCGCAACCTACGCCATGACGCCGGATCCGGCGTGGGTCTCGGGCGCGTTTCCGATCTCACCCATTGTGCACTTTTTGCAAATCGACGTGACGGCGCACGCGCTTCTGGCGCTCGCGCCGCGATGAACGCGCCGCGTTCTCAATCCCGCCGTCGCTTGAGCGCGCCCTTGGCGTCGAATTCCGCGGCCACGTCCGGATCGACCGGCGCGCTCTTCTCGGTCGTTGGCGAGGGTTCGGCCTCGTCAGCGTCGTCAGCGTCATCGTCCTCGTCCTCGTCATCGTCCTCTTCGTCGTGATCATGATCGTGGTCATGATCGTGATCATGGTCGTGACCTGACGCGTGCTCGTGCTCGTCGTCCTCGTCGTCGTCCACCGCGGCGGCGACGGGCTTGCGCTTGCGCTTCCTCGGCGCGGGCTCTTCGTCTTCGTCTTCGTCTTCGTCGTGCGCAAGGCTTGCGCCGTGCGGCCAGCCCACGGGGATGCGCTTCTTGAACGACAGGTAGAGGCCGACGAGACCGATCAGGATGCCGGGCAAGCTCAATACTTGCCCCATGTCGATCGGCAGCCCCAGCGGCTTGCCGCCATTACCCTCGAACTCTTTGTAGAACTCCACGCAGAAGCGGCCGATGAAGTAGAGCAAGAAAAAGAGCGAGATCATCGCGCCGCGCGGGCGCTTTTCGCGGCCGAGCGCGCGGTCGAACAGGTAGAGCGCGCCGAGCACGCCGAAGCCGAGGCACATTTCGGCGAGCTGCGTCGGGTAGCGCAGGGGGATCTGCGGCAAGTGGCCGAGCTCGACCTCGCGGATGTCCTCGGCGTAGCGTTTGAAACGGACGCCCCAGGATTGATCGGGGACGATCCGGCCGACGATCTCGGAGTTGAGCAGGTTGCCGAGGCGCACGAGCGCCGCACCGAGCGCCGCCGAAAATGCAAATCGATCCGACCCCTCGATGAACGGAATCCCGCGCCGGCGCGTGAACAGGTACATCGCGACGATGAGGCCGATCACGGCGCCGTGACTCGCGAGTCCGCCCGTCCAGATCTTGAAGATCCACGCCGGATCTTCGAGCGCCTTCCTCCAATCGTAGAAGATGACGTGGCCCAGGCGCGCGCCGAGCAGCACGCCGAGCACGCCGTAAACGATGAAGTCTCCCGCGTCTTCGGCCGGGCCGCCTCCGCGCTCGATTTGCCACTTCAAGAGCGCGTAGCCGCCGAGAAAGACGACCACGAACAGCATGCTGTAGTAGCGAAGCTCGAGGCCGCGCTCCATGTACTTGTAAGCGACGAAGGCGAGCAGCGCGAAGAGGATGCCGGTCGAGGTGTTGTCGCTGCCCTTGTGCCGCAGGGCCTGAAAGAAGCTGTAAAGCGCGATGGCGCCTGCAATTCCGACGACCGCTCCTTGCGGCACCGAGACGAAGACGGGATCGAGATCCCAATCGATGGACGGCAGAACCGACATGGGGCCCGGACTACATCAAGTGCCCGGGCTTGGCGAGGACGACGGCAAAATGATGCCACTTTGTCGCAGCTCTTCGCTCGCGATGCGCCCCCAACCCCGGTTGGCCCGCGGGCTTGCCGGGCTCGGATGCAAAATAGTGCCGACGCGTACGCCGCTCTCCGCGAGGACTCGCCGCGCGCGCGCCTCGGCGAACGCACCCACGCCAATCACGTGCTCCGGCTCGAGCTCGTCGATGATGCGCGCGAACGCGCGATCGCACGCCGCGAAGAGCGGCGCCTGCTCGTCTTTCGGTAGCTTGTCGGGCGTGCGATTTCTGCCCGACTCCTCGACGAACGCGAGCGGGCAATAATTGACGACGAAGAAGCGCTCGAAAAACCGCTCGGGCTCGCCGAACGTCTCGCGCGCCCAGCCCCAGAGGCGCTGGCCGCTCACTTCGCCGCGCGCGCAGTCGAAGCCGAGCACGGGACGCGCCGGATGTTCGCGCGCCGGCTTTTTGACCTTGCCGCTCACGCCGAGCCAGTCGCGAACGAACGTCACGTCGCCGAAGGGCACGCCCGTCTGCACCATGCCGAACGGACCGGGATTCATGCCGAGGAAGACGACCTGCTTTTTCCCTTTGCCCCAGCGCTCGAGGTACGCGGTGTGCGCGTCCCACGCGTAGTCGAGCGGGGAGTAAACGTAGGCAACGGGGTCGGTGAAGCTGAGCTTCTGCATGGAGCGCCGAAGCTCGCGGCTAATCTCAATCAGGGACACGGCGGCAAGCTTAGCCAAGACGCCGCCGACGCTCGAAAACACACGTATTTACGCGAAAAATGGCGCACTCTGTCCGCGTCTCGCCGACATCTGCCCACAGGCGCGAACGTGCGACAGTGTCCCACAAAAAAGTGACTATTGGCATTTTCGTGGGGAAATTCGAGCGCTCACGCCGTCGCGAAACAGGGCCGTCACGTGATAGAAGAGTCGTCCGCTCGATGCTGGGTAAGATCGAAAGATCGAATCCGGCGGAACGGCGATGTGACACTGCCGAACCAGCCGCCTGGCAGGGCGGAATGGCTTTGCTTTGAGTAGCTCTCGTCTCATCTCGAACATGGCGCTCACGATTCCGAATTCGGGCCCTCAAGCCGGTCGCCGGAACGTTTCCGACTCGTCGGAAATTCTTCAGCCCAGACCTGCGATGCTGGCCTTCAGCCGGGGATCATGCACGACAAAAAGCGAATGAGTGAGAGCGGGGTCACCCGCATCGACATCGGCCTCGCGAGCGGCGGCGACGGTATTGCCATCGAGTACGCGGGGCGGACTCACGTCATCGGGGAGCGGCCCTTCGTCATCGGCCGCTCGCCGACTGCGGATCTGGTGATCGAGCACGCCGCCGTATCGCGGCAACACGTCCGCATCGCGCGGGGGCACGACGGGTACTGGCTCGAGGATCTCGACAGCCGCAACGGCGTTTGCGTCGACGCCCAGCTGGGACGCGGCGGGGCACGCCTGATTCCGGGCATGGTGCTGACGCTCGGCGACGTGACGCTCGTCGTGCGCACGGCGCGCCGCAGGGAAAGCGCGCGACCCGTGGTCGTCTCCGAGCACGACTTCGTCGACGGCTTGCGCGACGAGGACACGAGCCCCGCCGATCGGCTGCTCTTGTTCATGACGGCCGTCGACGCGGCACTGCTCAAGGGCGAGACGCGCGACGCCGAGCGCGCCTTTGCCCGCCATCTCGGCCGTCCCGCCGAGCTCGCGGCCCAGCGCGGCTTGCTCGAGCCGGGAGTCGCCCAGACCATCGCGCTCCTGTCGCTCCGTTTGGGCGAGGCGACGTCGAGCAGCGCCTGGCTCGATTTCGTCGTGCGCCTCTACTCGGGTACGGCGACGGTCGTGCCGCTCACCGTCGTCAACGCCATGCAGGCGCTCGCGCGCAAGCTCGGCGGCGTGGATCGGAGCGCCCTCCGCCAGTACGCCGCCATCCTCGAAGAGCGCGCCGAGGCGCTCACGATGGAGGAGCGCTGCGTGCTCGATCGCCTGGCGGCGCTCGCTACGTCGAGCTTCCGCTACGGTCCGTCACGTGCCGCCGGGTGAGCGCGCGCGCCGCTCGGCGCCGAGCGCAAGCGCCGCGTCACGCCGCGTGTAGCCCCACCACGCGCCGACGTGGTCCGTGAGCTCCACCGTGGTGCCAGCGAAGAGCTCGTCGCTGCGATCGAGCTCGCTGCGGACGAGGAAGTAATCGTAGGTCGGGATTTCCTCGGCCTGGAACCAATCGGGACGCCATTCGGCGCCGCCCTGCATCGTCACGACGACGTCGGGCCGGTAGCGCACGACGGAGAGCGGATACATCGCGAACGAGTAACCCTGGGAGCCGCCTTTCTCGACGAAGTAGTAGGCGGGGTAGTGTAAAAACGCCGGCACGCCGGGGAACGCCCGCGAGCCGCGATCGAACACGAGCGGCCGCACGGCGAGCCCTGCCGGCATGCGCGCCATGAGCGTGTGAAAGTCGCGAGCCTCGCGCTGGAACGCCACGAGGCGCAGCAAAAAGACCGAGAGCCAAGCGAGCGTTACCGTGAGGATCAGCGCACGCGAGGCGCGGCGGACGGCGGGGTGCGGTGCCCTGAGCGGCGCCGTCGCTAGCAGCGCGACAGGCAAGAGAAAGCACGCGAGCCGCGTGTAGAGCAGCACGACGCCGCGAAACATCACCGGGAAAAAGGCGTAGGCGACGAAGAGGAGTACGAGCGGCAAGACGCGCAGCGGCTCCCGCGCCAGCCGGACGCCGAGCACGAAGAGCATCGCGGCGAGCAGCGCGAGTCCGAGCGCGATCGCGGCGTGGTCTGCGTTGTTCATGCCGACGAGCAGGGCCGGCAGCTCGAGCAGGCGGGCCGGGGTGAGTCCCCACACGTCGCCGCCGATGCGCTCCGACACGGGACCGGGCGCCATCCAGAATGCGGCGACGAGCGTCGCGGGCACGAGCGGAGCGAGCCGCGCGAGCCAGGAGCCGGCGCCGCGGAGCACGAGCAGGCCCGCGCAGCCGAAGGCCATCACGAACGCAATGCCGTGCGCGGTGAGCACGAGCACGAGCACGAGCGCGAGCAGCGCGCCCGTGCGAAGCCGCGGCGCCGCCGTGTGCTCGAGTGCGAGGGTGAGGGACGCCACGGCGAGCGGCATCGCGACGAGGAAGCTCACGAAACCGAAGTAAAAGCAGAGCCCCATCGCCGTTACGACACCGAAGAGCCCGAGCCACGGCTCGTGGCTGAGCTTCCTCGCCAAACGCGCGACCGCGAAGAAGCTCGCGACGACCGAAAGCCAGACGACGAGCTTGAGCGCGAGCACGGCGCCGCAGAGTGGCGCGAGCAGGCGCGCGAGCGGGTAGGCCAGCAAATACGGCGTGCGGAAATTGAGCTCGAAGCGGCTCACGATCGCGGGCTCGCCCGCGTCGAAACGCTGCCAAGTCGTGATTTGCGCCGCGTGCTGTGGCAAATCGACCATGGGCAGATCGCGAAACCCGACGAACACGCCGAGCAAGACGAGCGCGAGCCCGAGTGCGATTGCGTTGAGCCAGGCGTCGTGCGCGAGCCACGCCCTGACGCGCCCGCTCACGGATCGTAACCGAGATCGAGGCGAATCGCCGACACGATCAAGCAGTGGTCGATGACGTCGGCTTCTGATTTGACTTCGCTCGTGTAGTTGAGGCCGTAGGGCCAGAAGTGTTGCGTGTCGGCGTTGAGCTCGTCGCTCGCGTTGCCGGTGATGGCGCGGAGCTCGGCCGTGGCGTGCGTGCCCGTGAAGATGCCGTCAACGACGAGCGAAGCCCATTTTGGCGCCGTGCCGACCCCGACCGTGTGGGCGATCTCGTGCATGGCCGTGATGTACTCCATGTAATCTCTGCCGCCGAAGCGGATGGAGCCGTTGATGTTGCCGTCGGCCGTCGGCACGCTCGGCTCGTAGGTGACGGTGTCCGCTTTGGTGATGTTCGTGTAGCAGTTGTAATACTGCACGGCTTTGTCCATCGCCGTCGTGATGAGTCCGTACGCCTGCTGCTGATCCGACGACGGGTTCGACGCTTTCGTGAGCGTGTAGCTGACGTGACCGCTCGCGGGGCAGGCGCCGCCACCTGCCGCGCCCAGCGTTCCGCCTGTGCCCGCCGTGCTCGTCTTGCCGCCGCCTCCGGCTCCGGCTCCGGCGCCGCCGGTCGAGCGACCGCCGCGACCGCCGCGACCGGGCGCACCACCCGAACATCCGCCGTCGCCGCCGCACGCGGCACCGCCCGCGCCGTTCGCGCGACCAGCGCCGCCCGTACCCAAAGCGCCCATGCCGCCCGCGCCGGACGTGATGCCGCCAGCGCCTGAATCCATGCCGCTCCGTCCCGCGCGGCCGCCTCCGCTCTCCGCGCTGCCGCCGCTCGAGCCGCCCGTCGCGCCGCCACCGACACCAGGAGCGCCGCCAGTCGTAGCGTTTCTGCCACTCGCGCCCGTGCCGGCTTGCCCCACGCCCGTCGTGCCGGCGCTACCCGCGTTCGGGGAGCCGCCGGTGTTCGAGCTCGTGCCAGCCGCGGAGTGCGCGGCATCGCCGAAGTCGTCGGACGTCGAGCCGCACGCCGCGAGGACGAAAGCGAACGCGGTCGTGCCGGCGGCGAGGCGGATCTGCATGGCGGTGGGCGCGCGCTGAGGGCGCTAGGAAACAAGATATCGCATATCTTTCGGGTTTCGGCCGTCACGAGCGAGCTCGGCGACGACAAACGCTGCGCTGACTCCTTGACGAGCCGGTTCGTGGCGGAATGGCTCAAGTCTTCTAAACGGGTATCGGCCGGAGCTCCACCATGAGATCGGGCGATCGGATCGAGCTTTGAACAGCCCGCATCCGGCCTCGCCGGTTTGTTGCGTTTGGGTTGTCGCTGCTCGGGCCGATCGTGATCTGTTCTTCCAAGACTTTCACGTCTTGTCGGGCTGGGGCATGCGCCCCAGCTGCAATTCTCTTCGGCTACCGCACGAGCTCGGCCTTTGCTAGGCTCGCGCGGTCGCTCGGGGCGCGCTCGCCCGGCATCCGGCCGAACGATCGCTGAGAAGCACCCGCCGAACCTGATCCGGTTAATACCGGCGTAGGAAAGCGACCTCGGTCGATTCGGCGGTTCCTTCTCGTCTCCCCGCGACGGAAGTACGGAGCGAGTCACATGGCCGAACGAATTCTCCCCTGGCGCGGCGCTTACAATCCTTCGACGCACGCCGAAGGCACCAATCCCGGCTCGTTTGCGAACCCCGCCGACGTCGGCGGGCCGCTGATGTTCTCGTCGCCGGACGCGCCCGGCATGCCGTCACCGAGCGCCCTCACGGCGTGGGACTTCTTGCCGAACGACTGGCGCCGCCAGGCCGCGCGCGCGAGCGCGCCGGCCGGCTTCGTGCCCGTGACGCAGCTCGAGCACGCTCGCCTCGGCGTCATCACGCCCGCCATGCGGCGCGTCGCCGAACGCGAGCCGCACCTCACGCCGGAGCAGGTCAGGAGCGAGGTCGCCGCGGGCCGCCTGATCATTCCCGCCAACCGCGTGCACTTGGGCTACGGCCTCGACGCGATGGCGATTGGCCGCGCCACGCGCACCAAGATCAACGCCAACATGGGCGCCTCGCCCGTCTCGTCGAGCACGGACGAAGAGGTCGAGAAGCTGCACTTCGCCGAACGTTGGGGTTCGGACACCGTGATGGATCTCTCGACGGGCGGCGACCTCGACGCGTGCCGTGATGCAATCGTGCGAAGCGCGCGCGTGCCGATCGGCACCGTGCCGATTTACTCGATGATCATCGGGCGCCGCATCGAGGATCTCAGGGTCAAAGACATCCTCGACAGCATCCTCCACCAGGCCAAGCAGGGCGTCGATTACTTCACGATCCACGCGGGCGTCCTCCGCGAGCACCTGCCGTACGTGCGCAAACGCTTGATCGGCATCGTGAGCCGCGGCGGGTCGCTCATCGCGAAGTGGATGCTGCACCACGGCGAGCAGAACCCGTTTTACGCGCACTTCGACGAAATTTGCGACATCATGCGTGAGTACGACGTCTCGTTTTCGCTCGGCGACGGCTTGCGTCCGGGCGGGCTCGGCGACGCGACGGACGAAGCGCAGCTCCGTGAGCTCGAGACGCTCGGCGAGCTCACCGAGCGCGCGTGGCGCCGCGGTTGCCAGGTCATGGTCGAGGGGCCCGGCCACGTGCCGTTCGATCAGATCGAATACAACATGAAGCTCCAGCGCCGGCTCTGTCACGGCGCGCCGTTCTACGTGCTCGGCCCGCTCGTGACGGACGTCTTCCCCGGCTACGATCACCTGACGAGCGCGATCGGGGCGACGGCGGCCGCGTATCACGGCGCGGCGATGCTTTGCTACGTCACGCCCAAGGAGCACGTCGGCTTGCCCAAGAAGGACGACGTGAAGCAGGGCTGCGTCGCGTACAAGATCGCCGCGCACGCGGCAGACGTCGCGCTCGGCATTCCCGGCACGCGCGACTGGGACGACGCGCTCACCAAAGCGCGCGCCGCGCTCAACTGGGAAAAGCAATTCGAGCTCGCCTTCGACGGCGACACCGCGCGCGCGTTCCACGACGAAGACCTCGCCGTCGACACCGATTTTTGCGCCATGTGCGGGCACGACTGGTGCTCGGTCCGCATCTCGCGCGAAATCCAGGAGTTCGCGAGCGGCAAGGCCGAAGGCTTCGAGGCCGGCAAGGCGCGCCAATCGCCCGGGCTCACGCCCGAACAGCAGCGCATCCTCGAGCAGCGCGGCGTGCTCTCCCCCGACGAAATCCATCGTCTCGCCGGCAAGACCAAGCGCGCGCTCGGCGCGACGGCGGGCGAACGCGCCGACTGCCACAGCGACAAGGTCGAGCCCGATACGGCACGGCGCATTCAAGACGAACGGCTCGTGCAAGTCCGCATCCCCGAACGCCCGGCCGACGCGCCGCTGCCCGGCGAGTAATCCGGCGCCGACGAGCGTCACGGGGGCGACGTCTCAGAACGGCTCGCCGGCGCACGGGTTGGTGACGATGCTCGGCACGGTGAAGGTGCCGCTGGATCGGTCGAGATTAGCCGGTTCCCCGCCACGCGCAGCCAGTCCTGCTCGATCGCGCGATCCGTACGATTGACCCGGCGGCCCGCCTACCGGGGGAATTTGACGTAACGTACATCTGAATGTACATCCAGACGGATGCCCAAGACGTACACCGTCGCGAGCGCGCGCGCGAAACTGGCTGACATCGTGGATGAGGTCGAGGCGGGTTCGGACATCGAACTCACGAGGCGTGGCAAGAAAGTAGCCGTTGTGATGTCTGCAGCCAGGTACGCCAGGCTACGGGGTGAGCGTGTCGCGTTCATGACCGCCTACGAGACCTTTCGGGCGGGGCACGACCTTGCAAGCGCGGGGTTGGACCGAACGTGGGCACGCGGTCTGCGAACGCGAGATGTCGGTCGCCCGGTGAAGCTTTGACCCGTTTCCTGCTCGACACGAGCACGGTCTCGGCAGCGATGTGGAAGGCTCCGGATCCGGCTGTGCTGGCCAAGTTGGAAGAACATGGCGGCGAGTGCGCGATCAGCTCGCAGGTCTGGCATGAGCTGCGGTACGGCGTCGGCCGTCTACCGCGAGGAAAGCGTCGCGATGTGTTAGACGCGTTCCTCCGGGACGTCGTCTACCCGACGCTGCCGATTCTTGCCTACGATGAGCGCGCCGCCGAGTGGCTAGCAGAAGAGCGCATCCGGCTGGAGAAGGCTGGCAAGCAGGTGCCCCTCGCCGACGGTCAGATCGCGGCAGTAGCTGCCACGAACGGCATCTCCATCGTCACCGCGAACCTCGCCGACTTCGGAATCTTCAAAGGCCTCGCAGTTCAAAACTGGATCACCGCCGGTCGCTAAAGAGTCGGTCTGACGTACCAGGGCAAACTGCACGGCTCGAGCGCCAGTGAGCCGCACGGCGCTCGCACGTACGGTTTCATCGCTCGGAACGCACCTTCAACGGCGAGGGAGTCGAATGCCTGAACGACCCGAGCCACCACTAGGATCGGTTCGGACAGCATCAAAATCCCGCAAGGCAAGCTCGCGCTGGCCGGCGCCCGGATGCCTGCGACGAACGTCGAGCAGAGCGAGCTCCTGGACGGCACGCGTGAGGGCAGTAACGCGAGCAAGCTTCTGCGACGCCGACATCCCGCGGTAGCCCGCGACCAGGACGGCCTCGGCCCGCGGATCTGTGTCGTTCACTGGGCGCGCCTGCATCAAGAACGTCTACGACGCGTCGGCCCGGAGCGGGATCGCCGTTGGGGACCGCTGCGAGCGGCCTTCGACAAACTGAACCTCCGCGCTCATGTCGTGCCCGACTACCGTCCGCGCCCGTCCAAGGTACAGGGCATCCGCGCGGGGGGCGTGCGCCAGCGAGAGCCGCTTCTCGTTCAGCCCGGAGTTACGCGTGGATGCATCCAGCTATAGGCAGGATTGTGTCGCGCTTCCAGACCCGCGAACGCATGCCGCTTCAGTCGGCGCTAATCACAGTGCCTTTCCTGAAATGAGCCCATTGATCTCAGTAACGATCTCCTTGAGTTCGGCAGTTCGCTCGCAGGGGAGCTCGCTCCAGAAATCGGCGCCAGAAACGAGGCGGATCAACTTCTCCATGTCTTTCCCCTTAGAGCCTACCGGAAGATAGGCTTCAAGAGCCCCTTTGGACAGGATGAAACGCCGTGCTTTCCGCTGCTCCCTTATGAAACAGTCGAGCCTGGCGCGATCGGCCTCTTCAAGATCGGTTCGCAGTCGCGTTTGACGTGATTTAATATACTCCCAGAGCGCCTTCAGGTCTTCGACTGACCCTGTCGCTATCGCCTCGTCCATGCGCGCGACGAGGCTGGCGCCGTCGACGCTAGAAGGGTTATCGACGACCCGTTCTTTCACGGAGTGGCCTGACGTAGTAAACAGGTCCTTCATTTCGAGCGTGCCGACTTCTCGCACGTAGTCGAGATCTGCAATCACTGCATATGCTACATGGCAGGCAGCAAGCAACTTCTCGTACTGGGCAAAAAAGTTCTTCCCGCCCACGGCTACGACTTCGTAGACCTTGCCCGATCCGTTGCCGACCTTGAAATGGCGAAATACCGCATCAAAGAAGATGCGGTCTGAGAGGCCTTCAACCAGAACAACGAGGTCCGCGAAGAGGACGCGCTCGTTGTTCTGGCTGTTCACTATGCTGAAAAGATACTTACGTTCTGGAAGTTCGCCGTCACCGAGGCGAACAACTCGGCTTTGTTGGTTTTCTGCATATACCCGAGAAACATAGTGAATGGATGTAGGGGAGACGAATACCGGAGAATGTGTCGCCATAATGAACTGGTTCCCGGTATCGTGCGATAAGCGTTCGAATAACCCCAGCAAGGTCTGCTGCCAGCGTGGATGGAGGTGCAACTCTGGCTCGTCGATGACGATCAATGCATCTCGAAGATTGAGGGCGTATATCGCGAATAGGTATACAAGCAGCTCGCGTTCTCCCGATGAGGCTGCGCCAACGCGAAACGACGTCCCGTGCTTACTTAGGAGAACGTCGTACTGGTTCTTGAGGGGATTCGCGCATTTTAGGTCCCAATCGTATCCCAACATCTTTAGTGTGGACGTAAAATCTTTGATCGCGACGTCGTTCCGGAACTCAATGCGTGCCCGGCCATCATCACGCTCGATCAGCTCGCGGTAGCGACTGGCGAGTCGGCCCATGGCGAGAGAGGCAATTGAGCCGGATGCTCTGGATGAGGCTGCGTCGACCGTTCGCTTTACATCATACTCGTTGAAGTCCGCCAGTGATATCGAGGTAGCGAAGTTTGCTGCGGAGCGGGTTACTGGCAAAGAGAGCATAGGCATAGAAAGAGGTCGCCGCTCGTACTCCTCTCGAACCCTATTGTTGACCTCATACGTTTCAAGATACGCGCGGAAGGTCTCCGCTCCAAGAGATTCGACGGCTTGAGGGTTTCCGTTCACGATCTTATAGGAATAGATCTTTCCTGCTTCAAGGCCGTCCATGCTCCAGGCGGCAGCCCCTTGGGCAGGGAAGCTCGTGTATCGTGATGTTGCCTTTTCTTGGAGCTCCGCGGCCTCAGCTCTCGCTCGTGTCATGCTCTCAATATCAGGCTGGGTTACCTCAATATCTAGCTCGATCGACTGGTCTTTGGCGGCGCCCGCGCTGTGCCGCTCGAGGAGTCCGGGATTGAGCGCATCATTGTGGATCCAGTCATAGCGGTCCTGGTGGTCGGCTGTTGGGTTGTGACGAGGCGTCCAAGATATTAGAAGGAAGAGGCGAATGGCCAGCACCGCCGTGTCCAAGAGGTTTGTCTTGCCGCCGCCGTTCGGTCCGATGATGATGGATATCTCCCCTGGGAGCTGAAGTTCCTGGCGTTCCAGAAAGCTGTGCACATTTTCAATCGCAATTCGTCGGAGCTTCATGTCGATGCTTCCCTCGTTCGCCAAATATCTATTTCAGCTAGGCGCGCCCCGCAAGCTGACTCCAAGGGCACGTCCCAAATTGGCGTCGATTGGCGGACCAAGGCCAATGTTGTGGGATAACAAGGGCGAGCCTTGTTGTTGGCTGCGGCTCTAACGCAACGGCAAGCGCGCGAGCTAGGATCGCGAATGCAGGGGTTCGAACAAGCGGAAGTCGAATGCAAGGCCGCCTGGCGTTGTGCGTCCCCAGCGCGCTTCGCCGAGCTGCATAAGCGGAGGGTCTTCGTTGATTAGCCGGACGAATCTGCGGGTTTGAAAAGTGGGTCAGTCAGCGGCAAGCGACGTCCCGGGCCGCGCGCGTCGCCGGCGTGCCCAACCCAAAAAAAATTCGGTGGACGGATGCGGCGCGCGGCTTGTGGCGCGCGGCTACGGCTGGTTCGTCGACAAGCTGTTGCGGAGGGTGTTGTAGTCGCTCGGGCTCATGCAGGTGAAGCGATCGAGGGGCGGGAGATTGTTCGGGTCGAGCCTCGGGCTGTCGACGAATTCAAGGCTCAGCAGGCAATAGGGGCGCGCCGCGATTTGGGCGAGCGTTTCGGTGACTTCGTCGGCGGAGAGCTGCCGCACGCTGTGATCGTCACCGTATTCGACGCCGCTCGTGGCCGAGAACAGGAAGCGGTGATCGTACGCTTGCGCGTAGCCGAGGCAGGAGAATTCGTCGGAGTAGACGGCGCCGTCGCCGCGCTGGTTGATGTCGCTCGTCGCGGAGAAGTACAGGCGGCAGCGCGTGCCGAGACGCTGGAGCTCGACGTTCTCGACGGTTTGCGAGCGGCGGTAGAGCGCGAAGGGCTCGAAATATTCGAGCACGGGCGCGGCGTGCCACTGCTGTTGATCGTCGGCGGTGAGCCACTCGATCGAGTTGCGCGCGAAGGTCAGGTAGGCCTCGTTGCCGGCAGGCAGCGGTCGAATGCGCTGCGCGAGCTCGGGTAGCTCGACGGCGCCTTCGCTGTTGATCGAACCCGTGACCACCTGCGAGAGGCCGACACGCTCGATTGGCATGCCTTTGTCGTCTTGTCCCGAGTAGGGGAGCAGCAAGCGCTGCGACGCCGCGTTCCAGAACTGCGCTTTTTCGTCGGTGAGGTACGTGTAGTTCAGGTCCGTGCCGAGGATGAGGTACGCGGTCTCGTCGGCGTACGGATCGGTGAACAAGCCGAGCTTGAGGGCGTTGACGGTTTGACCCATGAATTGCGAGACGCTGCCGATCGTGAAGATGCCGGCGTTCGCGGCGATGATGGTGCGGTTGCCGCCCGGGAGCTGATGGGTCGCGCCGTCTTGCGCGGGGAAGGCAGGATTTTGGAGGTTGATGACGCGGAGCGTGGAGTGGTCGCTGTTCGACCAGCCGAAGTCACTCAAGTAGAGGTGGTCGGCGGAAAAGAGCGAGGCCTCGAGCGTCTCGTTGACGACGTGAAGCGTGGCGGTGCGCACGATGGAGTTGTCGCCCATCGCGTAGACCTGCAGCACGCCGTTGGAAATCACGTACAGGTAGCCGTTTTGGAAATAGATGGTCTGGATGGCTCCCGGCACGGCGAGGTCATAGCTGTCGGTCGAGGTGTTGAGCACGCTGACCTGCGCGTCCGGAGTCACGGCGTCGAGTCCCGTGTTCGTCACTTCGTGGACTTTGCTGTCGAGCTGGACGAAGCCGCTGTCCGTGTATTCGTAAATGTAGAGCTGGGTCGAGGTTTCGTTGTGGAAAACCGGGTACGTGGTGCTGCGCGGCTCGTACGCGTCGCAGATCCAGTTGGTCTGCTGGCGCGTTTCGCACTTCTTGCCGACGGGGACCTGAATCGTTTTGTTGGAGACGCGCGCGACTTGCGTCAGGCAGTCGGAGAGCGTCGCGCCGTGGCACGAGCGGTCGCCGCCGGAATTGTCGGGCTCGACGTAGTCCGGATTCGGGCGCGTCTCGTACTCGGTCCAGCAGTAGGTGTAGGGCGTCACCGTCGTGTGCGACGCCGTGCAGACGGAGTAATTCTGGGTCTGCCACGAGTCGAGGTACGTTTTCGAAATCTGCTCGGTCACGACGAAGTAGTGATCGCTCGCCCACATGTCGGAACCGAAGCCGTGCGCTTCGTAGATTTCGCTGCCGAGCGGCGTCGCGTCCGTGACTTGGCTGATGAGCTGATCTTGACTCTGTGAGGTGTCGAGCAGCGTGTCGTTGAGCTCCTCTTCGAGCGTGTCACCCAAGCGGTAGACGTGGAGGGCTCGGCTTTGGGTCGTTCGACTCGTCGTCGGGGGGGCGACGCCGGCAGCCGCGCCGGTTCCGGTGCCGTTGGAGGCCGCGCCGTTCGTGCCCGTGCCGCTCGTGTCCGTCGGCGTGAGCGCGCCGGGGTCGAACGTCGTGTAAAAAACGAGCCGTTCATTGAAACGGCGGGAGTCGAGCACGTCCACCGGGCCGAGCGAGACGGCTTCCACGAAGCTCAGCGTTGTTCCGCTCAGCTTGAAGTGCAGCAGATAAGACTGGCGGGCGTCTTGAGTCTTCGTAATGACGACGAGCTGCCCCTGATCGAAGAAGAACTGATTCACGCGCCCGGGGAGCTGCGTTGCGCAGTTGAAGGTGGGTGTGGAACCGTCGAGCGCGACGAGCATCAGCCCGTGTCGATCCGAGTAGAACAGCGCCGCCGAGTCGGTGACGGCTACGACGTCCGGTAAAGCGATCACGACCGGGCTCGCGTCGCCGCCGCCCGCTGTCGCTTCCCCGGGGAAGGCGCGGATGGGCCGCTCGACGCCGGCGAGGTAACGCGGTTGGCTCTGATCCTCGAGCACCGAGACGCCGTAGCCCCACGTGACGCCGCCGAGCTGGTCGATCGCGGCTTGGTACTTGGGATCGGCGGAGACGTCGCAACGGAGCAGACTGCCGGGGTCGTAGACCACGAGTTGCGAGGCGAGACTCTGCGCGCTCAGGACCTGGCCTTGCGCAGGAACGGAGAAGCCGAGCGCCGTCGTATTCGGTCCGTCTCCGGCGCCGGCCGCCGTCCCTGCGGTTCCGCCTTGCGCTCCCGACTCGGCTCCTGCTTCACCGCCTGCCGCTTGCGTAGCGCCGGAGCCGCCGCTTCCAGACTCCCGGCCCGCACTGCCGCTCTGCCCGCCCGTCGCGCCGGCACCCATGCCCGCCGTGCTCGGCACATGCGCTGAGGCGGGCTCCGCGCCGTCGCCACAGCCAGTCAGGACCACGGCGACGGGAAGCAGCCACGGTGCTGCCGACCGCGCGACCCAGGACCCCAGAGTCTCGGCACGTAATCGTAAGCTCGGTGTCATTGGTATGGGCGCCACGCAATCATCGTGCCGCCACGTGACGCGAGTGAGCCGTGGCGCTGGCACGCCGCTCAGTTGCGCGGAAGCACTGAAGAATCGTGGGGGATCCCGGGTCTTGCGCCGATGACAGCCGTCGCGCGTCGGATGACGAACTGAGCCAGCTTGTGCCAGGGCGCGAGAGTGCCGTCTCACGCCGCTTGCACTGATGCGAGCGCGAGCACGGCGTGCGCGGTCACGTCGCCGCGCAGGTGCGCATGGACCGGGGTGAGCGGGAATGCGCCGATGGCGAGCGAGGGATCGGTGATGTCCGGCGGCACGTACGCGCGGTGCTGTTGGCCGAGAATGAATGCGAGAGCGCGCGCACGTGCTGCTCGCGGGCCGCGCTGCTTTGCGCCCGCGAGCGCTTCCACGACGAGTGCGCTCAGGGCGACTTCCGGTAGCGTGCCGACGCCCACGCCGCCGGCGTGAGGTCCCTCGAGCGGGACCCAGGCCGCAAGTGTTCGCGCCACGCGCGCGTGCGTCGCATGATCCCCGAGGGCACGCGCGGCGAGTGCCGTCCACGGTGCGCGCGGCTCGCTCTCGAGGGCGTCGACGCACACGCGATAGAGCTCCCGCGGCGCTTCCACACCGAGCGCGCAGACGACCTGGGCGGCGTGCCACGGTGCGGCGCGAAGCGCTGGGCTCATCGCGATTTCGCGCAGCGGCCCGATGCAGTCGATGCCGGCGAGCCTCGCGAGCGCGAGCGTTCCCGCGACGAGTGGCACTTCGCGTGGAAAGGTCGCGAGATCACCGCCGAGACCGCGCCGGATTTCCCGCTCGAGCCATGCGTGCGCACGTTTTGCGGCCGCGCGGCCCCGCGAGTGTGACGCGAGCGCCTGAACGACGACGGCCGCCCGCCCGTGGCTCATGACTCCTTCTACGTGGCGCTCGGCGCTCCACGGGTCGATGCCGAACGTCACCGAGCCGTCGGCTGCAACGAGCCCAGCGAGCCAGTCGATCGCGGCGTCCGCCGGGTCGAGCCTGGCTCTGGCCAGAGCGATACGTGAAGCAGCAGGGCGCGCCAGCGCGGTTTCCGTCGCGAACATGTAGAGCCGATGCGGCCCCCACGCCGCGCGCTCGAGGGCCACTTTGTGCTCCATCGCCTGAAGGAAGCCCGCGGCGTCGAGCTCGTACGTCCGCGCCACGTCGGGCAAGAGCAGGGTGGGAGGCTCTCCGCGTCGCGAAAGAACGAGGCCGTGAATGCCGGGAGCGAGACGTGTCTCGATGCGCTCGAGCGTCACGTGCTCGACGTGGATCGGGTAGGCCGCCTGCGCGACCAGGCGTCGGCGATCCGCGTGGGCCACGCCGCCGAAGCGGCCGTCGCCGAGCGCCTGGAGAAAGGCGCGCGCAAGCCGTTCGCGCGCCGGCCCTTCGCTCATCCCGGCGCAACCGCGAAGGCTGCCATCGAGGTAGAGCGAGACGATGGGCGTCCCTGCGGGAGCTCGTGCGGCGGGCGGCCAAGCTCGAAGGTCGCGCTGCCAGCGGAGAAGCCGGGCGAGCGCCTGCGTCAACTCGCGGCGCTCGGACGCGGACAGCGGGCGGGCGAGGGCGGGGATCGGCGAAGAATGAGCGCGCGCCACGTAGTTCAGCGCCGCGCGCGCCGTTCGCCCCGGCGCCGGAGCGGCCACGCGCGCGACGCGCCGAAGCCGAGCGCGTCGAGCCCCGGCAAGATCTCGTTTTCCATCACGTCGTCGATCACGCTGCGTTGACTCTTCGAGTCGAGGAGTCCGAGCGCCCGCGCGCCCACGGACGCGCTGCGTGGAGCGTCGCGCCCGATCCAAAATTCCTCTTCCACGTGAACTACGACCTCGGCGGCCGCGTCGGCGAGGCGCTGGCGTTCCGCAGTCGTCCAGCGCGGCGCGCGATGCGCGAGGTAGTACCAACCGAGACGCGCGTGATGCACCTCGTCGCTGAGCACGGCGGTGAGCACGCTGCGGCTCAGCCGATCGCTCGCGCGGCGCTGACACGCCGTGAGGAGAGCGGTGGCGAGCGTTTCGGAAATGGCCACGGAGTTGACGAGCGTGAGATCGAGCTCTTCGTCGTTCGCGATGGGGGCGAGGTGCGCGCGGAACGCGGCCGGATCGAGTGAGAGCGTCGCTTCTTTTCCACCGCTCAGCGACGCCATGCGCAAGGCGTATTCGGCGTGGCGCGTCTCGTCGGCGCTCGCCACGGTCGCCGCGTAGACCAAGTCGAACGGTGCGCCGGCCGCCGTCAGCGCCGTCGCGATCTTGGCGAAGAGCCCGACAGCGCCGTACTCACCCCGAGCGAGCCCCATCCAAAAATCCGTCGCCAGGGCGAGCGCGGCGCGTGGATGCTCGGACGGCCGAAATGCAGACCAAGGCAGCGCTTTCGGAATGCGCGCGAGCTTGCCTCCGAGCGTTTGCTCGTGGCGACGCGCAAGGGGCGTCCCGCTGAGCGCCGCGCGCACTTCGAGCTGCTCGTTCGGGGAGGTGGTCATATCGAGTTATCCGGAGCTGCCGCTCGAGCTTCGTCCGCCGAAAGCAGGCGCTGCAACGGTGAAGATGCGACCACCCGCTCCTGCTCCGCCTCTTCCGCCGCTTCCCGCGCCACCGCCGCTTCCGCGGCCACTGGCTCCACCTCCGCCGAAGCCCGCGGCCGTAACGCTGAACGTTCCCCCGAAGCCGGCCGCCGCCACGCTGAACGTTCCGCCGGCGCCCGCGCGTCCACCCGCACCCGAACCCGCGCGACCGCCCGAACCCGCGCGACCGCTCGAACCCGCGCGACCGCCCGAACCGCCGCGTCCTCCGCCGCCGCCGAAGCCCGCGACTGCGACGCCGCCGACTGCTCCGAACCCGCCGCTGCCAAAGGCGCCGCCGGTTACGCTAAACGTTCCCCCCGCGTTGAAGCCACCGCCCGCAACGCTGAGCGTACCGCCCGCGCCACCTGCTCCTCCGCGCCCGCCCGTCACGCTGCCGCCGAAGCCAGCCGCAGCGACAGAGAACCCGCCCCCGACCGTGCCGCCCGTATTCGAGCCAGCGCGGCCGGACGAGCCGCCGTGCGCCGCCGAGCCCTCGTCATCGTCGGACGAACTCCCGCATGCCGTGGTCGCCATGCTGGGCACGACACTAGCGACCGCCGTCGCAAACACGATGTTTGGCACAATACGGGCTTTGCGGCGCATGACGTCGCAGGTGAGCAATTGTCGTGCCGCCCCCTATTTGCGATAACCTACCGCAGAAACGCGGGTACTGCACTGTGCCAGCTGTGCCAACCTGCGTCTTGAGGCCGTCACAGCCGACTCGCGTAGTCGACCTTCATCTGATCGTAGAGCGCGAGGTCCGGCTGCGCCGTGTAGGTGCTGCCGGAGCGTCGCAAGAGGTCGTGTCCGCCCGCGTTCCAGTCGCCTTGCGTCGTCGGTTCCCAGTTGAAGCTGCCGATGCCCTGGTCGTTCGCGAGCGTGAAGACGGCGTCGTTCGCCGTGCGCTGGTCGGGGCCGTATTCCGCGACGTAGAGCTTGAGGGTCGGAAACGCCGTTGCCAGGCCCTGAAAGGTGTTCTTCCAGCCTGAAGGCGGGCCCTGGTAGGACGTGTAGCAAGACTCGCCGAAGGCGTCGAAGTGCACGCCTTGGCCCTGCGCGCTCGCGACGTAGCTCTTGCTGCCGGCGAGGTCGTCGCCGCGATCGATGTGGAGCGCGATGAGGATGCCCGCGTCGACGTCTTTGACGCCTTGGACGCCCGCCTTGAACAACGTGCCGAGGTTCGTCCAGTTGCTGATTTTGCCGGTGATCGGATTTTCACCCGTGGGTTGTCCTCCGCTATCGCAGCGGTGAATGAGCATGCCGGGCGTGGTTTCGTTGCCGATTTGCACCATGTCGGGGCGCGCGCCGCCGGCGATGAGCTTCGTGATCGCGTCTTTGGTGTAGTCGTGAACGGCGGTCGCGAGTTGGTCGATCGTCGTGTAGCTCTGCCACGCGATGGGGACACACTGTTTGCCGGGATCCGCCCAGTTGTCGCTGTAATGAAAGTCGATGAGCAGGGCCATGCCCGCGGCTTTGATTTGCTTGCCGAACGCGACGGTGTGCGTGATGTCGTCGTAACCGTTCTGCTGGTCGTAGCCGTCGTCGGCCTTGGGATCGACGAAGGTACGCAAGCGCACTGCGTTGAAGCCGTGTTGCTTCATGATCGTGAGCAAGTTGTCGCGCGTGGCGTCGGGTTGCGTCTCTTGGTCCGTCACGTCGGCGCCGAGGTAGAAGGAGAACGGCAGCGTGCTGCTCGTGCCCGCGCTGCCTTGGCCCGCCGAGTTGCCTCCAGCGCCGCCGCTGGCCGCGGCCCCCGCGCGCCCGCCCGCGGCGCGTCCGGCGCTGCCGCGACCACCGTTGTCGGCGCCGCCCGTGCTTGCGCCGCCGTGAGCCACGTCACCGCCCGCACCGGCGTTGAGCGCGCCTGCCGTTCCGCCACCGCCCGCGACTGGATGAGCGCCGGCGGTGCCGCCGTTTTGCCGGCCGCCGGTGCCGCCGCTCGTCGCGATGGCGCCCGTGCCGCCGTTGGCTCCAGTGCTCGGCATTCCGCCGCTCGCCCCGCTCGGGACGCCGCCAGTGCCGCCCTGGTTCGCTCCTGTACCAGCAACGGGCGCGCGACCGGCATTCGAGTTCGACGTGTGACCTGCGCCGGCGGAAGACGTGTTCGGCGGCGCGTCGTCTCCGCCGCACTGAAGGAGAGCGAGACTCACGAACGGAAGGACTGCGGTGAAGAAACGAGGTTTCATGGTACGGCCGTTAAGTGTGCGCTCAGATTGTGCGGCGGGCGCGTCGCGTTGACGTGCGCTGTCCGGTTGTTCGCGGTCATGCCCTTCTCGGCTTGAATGAAAGGGTGTCCGTTGAGGCTCAAGATTTACAGGGGTGATGCCGTGGGTCCGGTCGCGCGCGTAGCCTGCCGCAGCAGTTGCGCGAGGCCGGCGCGAGCGGGAGCTTTTTTCTGAGCGCTCTGCTCGTTCACGCGGCAACCTGTCGACGGGCGTCCTGAGCCCACAAGATGCAGCGCTTATGGATCGGTTTCATCGTGGTGGGTTCTGTCGCAGCATGCGGCAATAGCGGTTCGGCCAATGGCGAGCCCCACACGGACGGTGCCGGAAAGGGCAACGTTGCGTCGGGCGGAGCGGCCGGTTCGGGCGGTGGCGGCTCCGGCGGCCGCGGCGCGCTGGGCGGGTCAGCAGGTTCGCTGACGGCGATGGGCGGCGCACCCGCGACGGCGGGCGTGTCGAGCGGCGGCACTGCGGGGCACGGCGCGTCGGCGGCGGGTGGTGCAGCGATGGGCGGTTCGGCGGGTAGCGACGTGGCGGCGGGCGGTACGATGGCGACGGGGGGCGCGTCTCCGAGTGGCGGCGCAAGCGCACGGGGCGGCGCGTCCAATGCGGGTGGCAGTGCGGGTCGGAGCCGCGGCGGAGCCGGGGGTCGGGGCGGCGGCGCGAGCGGTGGCGGCGGCGCTCCGAGCAGCGGCGGGAGCAGCGGCGGCAGTGCGGGCAGCTCCTGCTCGGGGCCGGTCGGCACGCTTTCGGGTGCGCTCGCCCAGGGCATTGCGTTCATGGACACCGACGGACAGCGGGTGAACGCGCACGGCGGCGGTATCATCCGCGAGGGTGACACCTTCTACCTGCACGGTGAGGTGTTCTCGAGCACGTCGACGGACAACAACTTCATCGGTTTTTCCATGTACTCGTCGAAGGATCTCGCGACGTGGAAGAACGAAGGCGTGATTTTGCCGCAGCAGGCGAGCGGCGAGCTCGGGCCGAACCGCAAAGGCGAGCGCCCGCACATCGTCAAGTGTCCGAGCACGGGCGAGTTCGTCCTCTACGCGCACGCCGCGTCGGAGGATTACCAGACGGATCGCGAAGTCGTGTACGCCACCTCCGCCACGGTGAACGGCCAGTACGCGTACAAGGGCCCGCTCAAGAACGCGAGCGGCACGATCGCCGCGCACAGCGACATGAGCGCGTACGCCGACGAAACGGGCGCGTACGTCGTCACCGAGAGCGGTCACGTGTACACGCTCGCCGCCGACTGCCACTCGTGGGTTTCCGACAAGTCGTATTCGGCCGTGAACGGCGACTCCGGCGGCTCGGAATCGCCCACCGTATTCAAGGCCGGCAATACCTATTACTGGATCGGCTCCTACAAAACGGGCTGGCGCGCGAACAACAACTTTTACTCGACCGCTCCCGCCATGAGCGGCCCCTGGACGTACCAGGGCTTCGTCGCGCCCGTCGCCGATCCGAACGACGAGCTCTCCGACGAACGCACCTGGCTCACGCAGAGCACGTGGGTACAGCCCGTCGCGGGCTGTCAGGGCACCGTGTACGTCTACTGGGGCGATCACTGGGACGGCAACCAGGACACGACCGCGCCCGGCAAACACAATTACCTCGCGACCTACGTGTTCCAGCCGTTCGTCTTCGACGGCACGAAGATCTCGCTGCCGACCTACCACGCGACGTGGAAACTCGACGTCGGCGCGGGCACCTGGTCCGAGTAAGCGCGCCGAGTACCGCGAGACTCCGTACTAAGCCGACACTGCCGCGGGCGCCTGCGCGATCACCTTGCGCACGGTCGCGACGAGCTGCTCGAGGTTCACGGGCTTCACCATCCAGCCCTTGGCGCCCGCCTTCTTCGCGCGAGCCATCAGCGAAGGTTGTACCTCCGTCGTGAGCAGTAGCACGGCGAGCTCCGAGTTCCTCACGTCGAGGCTTTCGAGCATGTCGAGGCCGTTCATGCGCGGCATGTTCACGTCGAGAATCACCATGGCGGGTCGCTCTTTTTGCGCCGCCACGAGGCCCTCGACGCCGTCGCGCGCCGTGATGGTCGAAAAGCCGGCTGCCTCGAGCGCGCCCGCGACGCGCTGGCGAATGGTTTCGGAATCGTCGACGATGAGAATTTTTCTTGAAGACATGGTCTCGTTTTCCCTCACTGCCGCGCTCGTACCGAGCCTCGGCTCAGAAGATGATGATGTCGCCCTCGCTCGCGAAGCTCGTTTGGTTCGAATAATTGAGTTTGGAGTAGTCGACCTTGCCGCTCAGCGTGACCGCGATTTCACCGCGCAACGTGCGGAATCGGTACGTGGCGAGGATGCCCCCCTTGACCAGCTGTTTGAGCCCGGTTTCGTCGAGCTTCATCGGCAGCCCCATCTGCAGCGTCACCTGGAATTGGAGCAGGCGCGCCTTGATACGGCCGAGCAGCTGATTGACGCTGTCCTGCACCCAGGCGGCACCGGTGAACGGTCGCAGCGGATCCTGCTTCACGAGCTCGAACGCGCCTGCCGGCACGAGCATGCCGAGTGTGCCCGCCATGCCGTTGCCGTTGAAGCTGATGGTCGCCATCAGCGCGCGGCTCGTGATCGCGCTCGGGTCGACACGGGTCGAGGGCAGCGGAGCGACGGCGATGCCCGCGGCATGGAAGAGATCGACCGTCGAGCTCTGAATCATCGTCTCGAGGACGGCGCGACCGTCTTGCGGAGCCATCAACCTCGCTCCGCTTTCGCGACGAGACCCGCCGCCACCAAGCGCGGCGCAAAGATGCCGCTCTGCATGCCGAACGCCTCCCGCTCGCCCGCCGGGAAGCGCAGTGTCCAGGTCGTGCCGCGACCCTGAACGCTACTCACGGCGAGCGTACCGTGGAGCGCGAGCACGCGTTGCCGGAGCGCGGCCATGCCGACGCCGCGGCCCGAGACGGTGGTCACCTCGGCGCGCGTGGTGACGCCGTCGGAGCAGAGCGCGTCGAGGAGCTCGGCGTCCGTGCGATGCGGCAAGCCGTGCGCTGCGGCGGCGCGGCGGATGCCGTCCCAATCGATGCCGGCGCCGTCGTCGGCGAGCTCGATGCGGAGCTCGCCCTGAGCGAGTGCTGCGCTGAGCTTGAGCGTGCCTTCACGCGGCTTACCGGACGCGGCGCGCTCTTCCGGCGCCTCGATGCCGTGGTCCACGGCATTGCGCACGACGTGCACGAGCTCGCTGAAGAAGCCGCCGAAGCGCTCGTAGTCGAGACGCACGCCGCCCGGGTCGATCACCACGCGCAGGTCGCCTTTGCCGAAGCGGCGCCCGAGCGCGATTGCCTGCTCGCCGAGGCGCCGAAACGCCTTTTCGACGGGTTCGGCTTGGAAGGCCGCGAGCCTGAGCGCGATGTCCTTGCGCGACGCGGTGCCGTTCGAAACGAGCGAGATGAGCTCGCCGTACTCCTTCTCCGGGACTTCGACCATGCGCGCGCGGCGCAGGCCGGAACTCGTGAGACGCTCGACGAGCGTCTGCCAGCGCGTGCCTAGCGCTCTCACGAGCTCGGGCGAGACGGTGTCGCTCTCGACGAGCTCGGATTCGGCTTGATGACACGTCTCGGCGATGGTGGAGAGCCCCATCGAGCCGCTCGTACCCTTGAGCGTGTGCAGGGCGCGCTTGAGCCGAATCGGGTCGTGCTCGAGCTTTTGCTCGCAAATCGACGCCACGAGCTCCGATGACTCGGCGAGGAACACCTCGAACCCCGTGCGATCCTGCACGAAGTGCCGAAACGCTTGCATCAGGTCGCTGTGCTCGGCGTCCTCGCGTTCGCGCGCGAGCCGTTCGGTGATGTCGGCGACGGCGACGAGCACGCCCTCGAGCTCGTCGTTGCGGAAGAACGGTAGATAACGGAAGCTCCAGGTGCGCTCGCCCCGCGTGAGGCGGCTCGGCAATTGCTCGAGGCAGACGCTGAGCGGCAGGAAATCTTCGGCGATTTGCGACCAGGCGAGCTCGAACCCCGCCGCAAAATCCGGGCTCGTGTGCGCGAGGTAGTGCCAGAACGGAACCTGGCCTTCGCTTTCGCCGAACCAGGCGCCGACTTGACGCGAACGCTCGAGCGCCATCACTCCGTCCGGCGAGAGCGTGACGAAACCCTGATCGATGTTGTCGAGCACGAGCCGCATGTCGCGGTTCTTGTCCGCGAGCTCGAACGTGCGGGCGGCGACCTTTTGTTCGAGGGTGCGGTTCATCTCCTCGAGGTTCTTGTAGGAGGTGCCGAGGTCTTCGACCATGCGGTTGAAGGAGGCGCCGAGCAGCTCGAGCTCGTCTTCGGATTCGATGCTCACGCGCACGTCCCGGTGCCCGGCGGCGAAGAGCTCGGCCGCGCGCGTGAGGGCGCCGATGGGCTGCGTGATCTTGACGGCTTGCAGGCGGCTCAAGAATACGCCACCGGCCACGGCGAGGCCCACGAGTAGTCCAATCAGCCAGAATGAGCGCTTGAGGCGCGCGGACGAGTCGACTTGCGCCGCGTTGAGCGCGTCCTGCATACGCTTGGTCGAGAGCCCGTAGCGCACGGTGCCGAGCATTTCGCCGTCTTCGCCCAAAACCGGCGCCGCGACCTCGAGCAAGTCTTGGCCGAAGCGGTGCGTGTGCTCGATGCGCGCCGATCTGACGCCGAGCTCTTCGGGTTTGAGGCCGAGCGAGCGCCAAGCGTCGCGTTCCGGTGTCGTGTCGCTCGCGTGGAAGGGACGGCGCGCGAGCGCGAGGGTCTCGCGTTCTGCGCTGACGTAGACGCCGAACACGAGATCGTCGTCGTCCTTGATCGCACGCTCGATGAGGCGCTGCATGTCGAGGAAGGCGTTGTCGAGCGTGAGACCGCGCAGGGCGAGCGCGTGGTTCTCGGTCAGCACCTTGCCTTTGCTGGCGATGCCTTCCTCGATGTACTTCTGTACGCTCTTGAGGTGCTCGGCGGAGGCTTGCGCGCTCATCACTCCCACGATGCCGAGCGTCGACAGGCCGATGATGCCGGCGACGAGCAATAGCGTGCGGATGAACTTGTACCGCAGGCTCTTCTTGTGCCTGGGCGCGACTGGCGTGCCGACGGGTTTATTCATCGCTCATTCGAGGATGTGATCGACCTGCTCGAGCGCGTCTTGCCGCAGCGCGAACCGTTCGCGCGCTTGCACGAGATCGACGGTGGTGGTCGTGGAGAGCGGTAGATCGACGTCGTCGCCGGGTTCGAGCCGGAAGTCCGCGTCCGCGAGATCGAAGACGCGATTGGCGGTCTGAACGCCGAGCGCCGTGTGATCGGGCAGCACGGCGAAGGTGCCGAACGACTGTCCCGGCGAGACGAGGGAGCCTGCGCCGACGATGGCCGGCTTGTAGGGCCGCTCGTTGAGTCCCGGCAGCCAGCCGTCGGTGATCAGTCGCTCGGAGAGCAAACGATCGTCGTTCAAGATCCAGATGGCGTCGCAGCGCTGCTTGAGCTCGCGCAAGGCGTACTTGAGCTCGGCCGCGTTCGGCTCGAGGCTCACGGGCTGCTCGACGACTCCGATTTGTTCGCGGCGCGCGAGCGCGGCCTGGCGCGCGACGAACTCGTGCAGCGGCGTGCGGCGGATCACGCCCACGCGCTCGACCGGCGACGACATCAGCTTGCGCAGGTTCGTCACGACCGTGATGAGCGGCACCTCGTAGCTGATGCCGGTCGCGTCCGCGATGGCGGTCGGACGCCGGTCGAGAAACGACGTCATGACCACGATGGCGGGCGCGTAGCTCGCAAGGCGCGTGCGGGCTTGATAGCGCGCGTAGGCGAGCACGGTCGGATTGTTCATGAGCACGACGCACGCCGGGCGCTCGCGCCGCACGGCTTCTTCGATCGCCACGCTGTCGTGCGCTCCGCGCATCTCGACGAGCGCGAGCGCGAAATGTCCGGAAAGCTCGTCCGCTATCCCACTGTAGACTTCACGCGTCTGCTTCGTGTCGGGCATGCAGACGAGTACGGTCGGCTTGCCGGGCGCCGCCACGCCGCGCAGCCGGTCAGGCGTGTTCGTGTGCGGCGCGAGACGCTGCGGCCCCGTGCCGCACGCGCCGGCGGCCGTGAGCAGCGGCAGGGCCAGCAAGAACGTTCTGCGATTCAGCGCCATGCGTCTACCCCCAGCGTCTTCGTGACCTTGCCGCCGAGGTGCGTGATCGCCGCGATCACGTCCCCGCCCGCGGTTCCGACGCTCGCGACGGCAGGCAGCTTCACGAGCTTCGTGAGCTCACGCGGGGCGAGCTGAAGCCTGCTGGCCTCCTGGAGCTCGGGGAGAAGCCGAGTCGGTAACACGATAGCATCCACCTTCTGCATTTGGAGTAGTGGCAAGAGATCCTCGAATTTCGTAACGCGTTCGACTTTCGGGCGCGAGCCGAGGAGCCCGTAAACGAAGGCGTTCGTGCCTTCACGGCCGAGCAAGTCGAGCGCGCCGACCGCCGCCACGCGCGCGGGGTCGGGGGTCGTGCCGGCGCCGACGAGCGAATACTTTTCGTCGGAAGAACCGCCGTGTAGGCCCTGGAGCTTCGGTGTGAGACCGTGTGCGGTCAAAAGCGGCGGCAGGCTGAGCACGGCGTCGGCACCGTCGCCGAGCGCGCGCTCGAAATCGGCGAGGCGTCCGACCGCGCGTACTTCGACGCCGGGCATCGCCGCTTGCAGCTCGCTCTCGAACGCGCGCTGCTTGAGCGCGACGTGCAGAAATACGAGGAGTTTGCCTGCGCCCGCGCTGGCCGTGCGACTCACGAGCTCGCTCACGAGTGCGAGCGCGAACGCTTCGAGCATGAGAGTGGGCTTAGGTAGGCTCATCGGTGTCGCGCGGGCTCACTCGGGGACGAGTCGCGGCGTCGGACGCTTTGGTCGCGGATGCCGCGAACAATTCAACGGTCAAAATTGTTACGGCATAAGCCATGAAGTTCCGGCGCAGCCGACCGTAGGTTGGCTTGGGATGAAAGCGTCGATCTCGCCCGGCCCGCGTGCCGTCCTCAGCGACAGTCCCCGACCCATCGGACTACGGTGATGCGTAGTCTCGGGAGCGTCGGACTGTTCTTGGCAGTGCTCGCGAGCACGGGCTACGCGTGGGCCAAAGAGCCACAGGCCGTCGAAGGCGTCGAGGATCTCGATCTCGTGAAGCTCTTGAACGTCCAGGTCTCGACGGCGACGAAGACCGCGGAAAGCATCGACGACGCGCCGGCTGTGATCACCGTGGTGACACGCGCCGACATCCAGCGCTGGGGCTATCAGAGCGTCGCCGAGATCCTACAGCACACGGTGGGTTTCTACCTCGTAGACGATCACATCCTGCCGAACGCGGGTGTACGGGGCATGACGGGCGGTGTCGGCTCCGAGAGCGGCATGATCAAGGTCATGATCGACGGTCGCTCGGTCGCGTACCGCTCGACCTCCGGCAACTGGCTCGGCGTCGAGCTCGTGCCGCTCGAATCGATTGCGCAAATCGAAATCATCCGCGGCCCGGTGTCTGCGCTGTACGGCGCCGACGCGTTCCTCGGCGTCGTCAACATCATCACGCTCAAGCCCGAAGACGTGCCGAAAGTGCGCGCCAAGGTCGCGCTCGGCGTCAGCGAGACGAACCCCGGCGGCCGCTTCGACGTAGTCGGTGGGACCAAGCTCGGGCACTTCGATTTCATGCTCGGCGCGGCGGGCGAAGCGACCGATCGCACCGGGCTCATGTTGCCCGCGGAGTCACCCGCGCCGCGCTTGCCGGACGACATCGGCACACGCAGGACGACGCAGAACCTCGAGCGCCGCTCGCTCGTGCTGCAAGGGCGCGTCGGGTACCGCGTGCCCGACACGGCGGAAATCAGCGTGAGCGCCTACGCTTCGGGCATCAAGCGCGGCGGTGATTTCGCGAGCTGGGCGCAGCTCACGAACGAGGTCGACGCGCAGGGCCGGCAGCGTGGGACGGTCGTTTCGCTCGGCCAATTTCGCCTGAATCTCGACTCGCTCGTGCACGCGGCGCCGGGCTTGGACATCGCGCTCTCGGGCACCTACTTCCAGGGCGGCGTGCTGCCGGCGGACACCATCGACGTGGCGAGCGACCTCTACTACGTAGAGCGCCACTCGTCCTATCACGGCGTCGACGGTACGCTCGAGGCGCGACTCACGCCCTTCAAAGGCGCGAACGCCGTGGCCGGCGTCGAGAGCATCTTCGACCGCGAGAGTCTCGAAGCGCCCGAGCGCATCGAGCGCTCGACGGGCATCCCCGTCCCGTCGTCGCGCCCCGACAATCCGAGCATGAATTTGGTCGACGTGGGCGCCTACGCCAACGCGAGCTACCGCCTGTTCGATCCCTGGCTGAAGCTGAACGGCGGCGTGCGCTACGATCATCACAGCCAGTACGGCGGGCAGTTCACCGGGCGCGTGGGCGCGATCTCGCGCTGGTCGAAGGCCTTGGTCTCGAAGCTACTCTACGGCACGGCGTTCAAGGCGCCGTCGCCGTACTTGCTCTACGCCCAGCCGCTCCGTCTCGGCGACGTCATCGGCAATCCGCACTTGAAGCCCCAGCTGATTCGCACGCTCGAATATCAGCTCTCGTTCAAGCCGACCCGCTACTTCGGCGTCACGTCCTCGGTGTCGTACAACTGGCTCCTGCAAAAGGCCGAGTTTACGCCCGAAGGCAGCAACCTGACCGCCCGCAACGTCGCCAGCCAGAATTCGCTGTCCTGGGAGACGCGCGCCGACCTATCGCACGACGAGGACTATCACTTCTACGGCTCGTTCGATCTCGTGTACTCGACGCGCGATCTCGGCCAAGAAGGCTACGTCGCCGATCTGGTCGGCACGAAGAACCCCGTCTATCCTCCGTGGATCGCGCGTGGCGGCGCCGTGTTCGCGGTGCCGTCGCCCCCGCGTTTTCCGCTTCAGCTCGGCGCGGAGGGCATGTGGGTCGCCCCGCGGCGCGCCGCGGACGTGAGTGTCGTCGAACGTGGTCAGCCGTTCTCGCTGCCGAGCTATTTCATGCTCGACGTGTCGCTCTCGACGCGCGCCGTGTACATCGTGCCGGGCCAGGAGTCCCGCTTCGCGCTCCGCTCGCGCAACCTGCTCGTCGCGCGGGGCCCCGATCCCGGCTTTTCTGGCTTCGAGTACCCGCTCGCGCCCGCCGAACTCTTCCTCGAAATCGAGCACTCGTATTGATGCGTGTAGGTCGTAGCCGTGCGGCGGAGTGTGCAGACGACGCTACATCGAGGGTCGCCGTGCGCGCTCCAGACAGCGGTGAAATGGTCCAGCTCGGCGCTTTCGTACTTAACTCGGTGTTCGTTCGCGCCGTACGAAAGTGCGTGCAATCTCGCACCAGGGTCACGGCGGCCGCCTGCGCGCTCGCGTTCCTCACGGGCGCATGCGCGCCCGCCAAAGAGGAGTCGACGGCGGACACCATCGCCGTTGGTGCGCTCTTGCCCTTCACCGGCAAGGAAGCCGCGCTCGGCCGCAACATGGAGCAGGCGCTCTTGCTCGCAGTTCACGACGTGAACGAGGCGGGCGGCGTCGCCGGCCAAAAGCTTCGCCTCGTCACGCGCGACAGCAACTCGGGCTCGCAGCGCGGACTCGAGCAGCTCTTGCAGCTGCTCTACACCGATCAGGTCAAGTACCTGATTGGTCCCGAAGAGACGGAGCTTGCCACCCAAATCGTTCCGGACGTGAAGGGGCTCGACATCCTCGAGATTCTGCCGGGCTTCGCGGCGCCCTCGATCGAGCATCCCGGCAGCCACGGCGGCTGGATTCGCCTCGCGCCGACGACGAATTCGCTCGGCTGCGCGATGGGCAAGCAAGTCGTGCGTGATGGCGGCGTCAAGGTGAACGCGCTGGTCGCCGCCGACGACTACGACTCGAGCCTCGCGAGCGACTTTTTGGGCCACATCACCGCGGTCGGCGGCACGCCGCTGCCGTCGGTCACCGTCGCGGTCGGCGCTTCCTCGTACGTGCATGAGCTCGATCGCGTCTTCGATTTCGGCGCGGACGAGACGCTGCTCACGGTCGAGCCGGAGTCCGCCGCCACGATCGTGACGGAGTGGACGGTCGGCGGCCGGCGCGGCGGCTGGTACCTGAGTCCGCTGCTGCGCGCCGACGTGTTCCTCGAGAACATCCCGTTCGGCGTGCTCGACGGCGTGCACGGCCTCTCGCCCTCGGGCAGCTTGCCCAGTGAATGCGCCCCGCTCATGCCGGCGAGCGCCCCCGCGCGCGCCGCGGCGGACACGGGTGCGGGCGGTGCCCCGAGCCTTCCCGCCGCGCCCGCGAGCGAGCCCGGCAGTGACGAACTTCGCTGTACGCACGCCAACGCGAGTGCCTTCAGCGCGCACTTTGCCGACTACTGGCAAGGCGATCGGCCCTTCGCCGCCTCGAATTACTACTACGACGCCGTCGTGTTGCTCGCGCTCGGCTTGAGCAAGGGCGTCGCCGAAGATCACGACCTGCCGAGCACGCGCCAGCTGCAAGCGGATATCCGCGAGCTCGGCGAGCCCGACGCACAGCCGGTGCGCTGGAACGATTTGAGGGAGCCCTTTACCGAAGTGCGGCTCGGCACCGACGTGCGTTACGTCGGCGCGGCCGCCGAATACGACTTCGACGTGTACGGCGCTGCCCAACATACCGTCTTCGACACTTGGACGATTGCGAACGACGATTTCGTCGTCACGAGCACGTTCGAGCCCGTCTGTCCGCAGTCGTTTTAAGCCGCGCCGACCAGCGCGAATCAAGAAGGGAAGGAATCAATATGTCTCGAATGCTCAACCGATGTATCCACTTGGCGGGTCTCGCGCTCGCGCTCTCCGCTTGCGGCTCGAATGCCGAAGCCCCCGCAACCAAGACCGTGACGCGCGTGGAAATCCCCGCGAGCGAGTTCAAACCCGTCCAGCTCGAGGACACCATCAACACGCTCGTGGTCGAGATGGGTAAGACCGCGCCCAAGCAGCTCCAGCTCGGCGTGGTGCTGAAGGACCTCACCGGCTATTGGGAGCCGATGAAGGTCGGCGCGAACCGCGCCTTCGGTGAGCTCGGCGTATCGGGCGTCGTGCTCGCGCCCGTGCAGGGCACGACGGAGGAGAAGACCGCGAGCCAGCTCGAGCTCTTGCAGGAGCGCGAAAACTCCGGTTACGACGGGCTCGGTCTCGCTCCGATGGCCCAAGTGCTCTCCGACGAGATCGACAACTTCGAGGCTCAAGGTACGCCGGTCGTCACCATCGACAGCGACCAATCCGAGTCCAAGCGCCAGCTCTACGTCGGCACCGCCAACTACGAAGCGGGCCACACCGCCGCCGAGACGCTCGCGGGCATGCTGCCCGGTAGCGGCTCGGTGATCGTGCTCGGCACCACCGACACCACGTGGTCCGACGGCATCAACCGCACGCAGGGGGCGGTCGATGCGCTACAGGCCGCCGGCTACAACGTCATCGTGCACACCACCGACTGGACCGATGACGAGCAGGCGCAAGACGTGGTCGACATGACCGATCTCTTGCAGAACTCCGATCCGCCCGTGCTCGGCATGGTCAGCATGTTCTCACCGACGTACCTCTGCGCGCGCGCCGCGGAGGCCGCTGGGCTCACGGGTGACGACGTGGCCATCGTCGGCTTCGACTTCGAGCCCGAAACGCTCAGCTACATGCAGTCCGGCATGATCAAGGCGACGCACGCGCAACGCCAGTACTACATGGGCTACCTCGTGCCGTACGTCCTCTACTCGATGAAGGCGCTAGGCGCGGAGCGCACCCTCGACATCCTCTCGCCCGACATGACCGACGCCGTGCGTTTCAACTCCGGCATCGACGTCGTGAGCGCCGACAAGGTCGACGCGTACAACGCGTTCCTCGATTCGCTCGGCATCACGGGCTGAGCTTCCCGCCTCCGCGCTGGTCGCGCGCCCGCCCGAGCACACGCTCGCGGCGGGCGCGTTCTTTTGTGAGGCCGAGGCAAGCGGTTTCCAGTCGTCGCACGCGCTTTGGACGACCGGCTCTTCGATAACAGCGGACTTGGTGCGACATCAATGTCGCGGCGCCGGCCGCGTTCTCGCCGGAAGCACTGGGTTTTCTGCCAGCCCCGGGGTGGCACGCGCGTTGCTGGGGGAGTGAGGGCGATCTTGTCTTTCACGCTGCCGCTCCGCTTCGCGCGCCGTTTCGCGGCTCTTCCGCTGCTGCTACTCGGCAGCTGCGTCGCGGGCGGGAACGAGAACGGCGCTACGCCCGAGCCCCGCGGTGACACGCAGGTTTGCGACGGGCAGACGCTCGATGAGCTCGAGCGGTCGGAGAGCGTCTCCGACGGCTGCAAAGCGGAGCTCGGCGCTTACCTGCCGGCCAGCTCCGACAATTTGGCCGGCCGCGTCGTCGTGCTCGGCAGTGAAACGAGAGCTGACGGTTCGCTACGCGTGTTCGTTGCGGGGATGGATGCCGGGGGCGCTCCGCTCTCCGCGGCCGCTTACGCCGGAGCGCGCGTGTCGGTGCGTGGTGACGGCGGCGCGTTCGTCGAGAGCGGTGCTAGGCTGCTAGCGACCGCGTTCGGGACTCTGGACGAAGACGCGCTCTCGCTCGAGTTCGTGAACGATTACTCCGCGAGTATGAGCTTGTCGGACCTGCGCGTCGTCGAGCGCATTCAGCACGACCTCGTGGCGGCGCTGCCGCCGATCTACGAGGGTGAGGTCACGCTCTTTTCCAACGAAGTGCGGGTGAAGCAAGCCTTCACGAGCGACCGCGCCGCGCTGCTCGCCGCGGTACAGCGCGACGATCATTTCGAGCGCAAGCTCACCGCGCTCTATGACGGCATGGGCAACGGGCTCGACAGCTTGGCCGCGCGCAGCCGCCCCGCGCGCGTGCTCTTGGTCGCGACCGACGGGCTCGAAAACGCTTCGGTCGCGTACAAAAGGAGCGATATCGTCAAGGGCATCGCCGACGGCGGCGTGTTCGTGGTCATGCTCGGCGCGCTCTTCGCGAACGAAAGCGAGCTCGCGTCACTCGCCGGACCGCGCGGCGTCTACTTTTACACGCCGCTCTACGCGGAGCTCGGCGATCGGCTGAACGCTTGGACGAGCGCGCTCGCTCACGGCGCCGCGCTCGATATTCCTGCAGGTAGCGCGCAAAAGCGCCCGCTGCGTCTCGAGCTCGCGGGCGAAAGCGTCGAAATCGACTGAGCTCGGCTCAGCTACGTTCCAACAGACCGCGCAAGCGCGCGGGCGGAATGCGGTATTCGCGCTTGCAGTACTCGCAGGCGATCTCGAGCACTTCCCCGTCGGCGAGCAGGTGCTCGAGGTCGCTCTTGCTGAGCGTCGCGATCGCGGCGACCACGCGGAGCTCGTCGCACCAGCACTCGAACCCGACGGCGCTCTCTTCGAGGCGCGTGAACGGCATGCCGTCGAGCAGTTGCTCGAGCAAGCTCTCGGGCGAAAAGTCGGGTTCCCCCACGCGCTCGTCGATGCTCTCGAAATCGCGCAAGCGCTCGGTCATGACCATGAGCGGCCCGCGGCCGACCTCGGGCAGGAGCTGCACCATGTAGCCGCCCGCGGCGAAGCTGCCGCCGCCGCCGGCTACGGTCGAGACCGCCACCATCGAGACCACCTGCTCGGAGGTCTGCATGTACTCCATGAGCGCTTGCGAGATGCCCCCGCCGCTCGGCAGCTGCACGAGACCTTGCGCGATGCGCCCGCTCGGCAGCGTACGCATCATCTGGATCACGGCGCCGTTTCCGAGGTCGAGCTCGCGTCCGCCCTTGAGCTGAACCAAGCCGCGCGTCCGCCCGCTCGGATGCGAATCGGCGACGAGGCTGCCCGTGCCGCCGGAACCCTTGAGCACGCCCTGCACGCGGAGCTGAGGTGCCATGGTCTCGCGGTAGAGGATGGCTCCGGTGATGAGCTCACCGAACGTGCGCGCCGTGCTGCCTGTCGCGCCCTGAGCCGCGATGGCGCCGCTCACGGTCTGCGACGTGCGCGCCGTGATGACCCGGAACGCGCCGTCGTCCGTGATCGCTCGGAGCACGCTGTCGGCCGACATCCACGAAGCATAACCAGCCGCGCGGCGGTTGCCAGCGCTCGGCCGCGGGCGAAAGCGGCGTGCTCGGCGCGCGGGAGGCTCCTTTCGCGCGGGAAGACGCGGCCGGAGCTCAGCTCAACTTGAGCTCGTCGTCGTCGGTGTCGGTCGGCCGGAGGGGGCTCGAGATGCGGTAGGCGTCGCTCAGCCAATTGTCGAGATCGGCGAGCTTGCAGCGCTTGGAACAGAAGGGCCGCGTCGGCAGATCCTCGGGGGCGTCTTCGACGACGGTTTTGCAGATGGGACAGGTGAGGCGCACGAGTGTTCCCTTCGAATGTGCCACACGAAGCCGAGCCGGGCTCTTGCTCAATTTGCGGTGGCGGAGCGCTCGAGGGCGCTGCGCACGACCGCGATCGTGCGCTCGATGTCGGCGTCCGTGTGGGCGAGTGACAGGAAGGCCGCCTCGAACTGGGAGGGCGGCCAATACACGCCTTCTGCGAGCAGGGCGGCGTGAAAGCGCGAGAATCGGGCGGTGTCGGAGCCTAGCGCAGTGCGAAAATCCGTCACCGGCCCAGCCTGGAAGAACAACGTAAGCATCGAGCCGACGCGTTGCACGCACCCGTTCGTCTTTGTCTCGCTGAGGGCAGCCGTCATGCCGGCTTCGAGCCGCGCGCCGAGCGCTTCCAAGCGCGCGTAGCTCTCGGGCGCCTCGAGTCGCTCGAGCGTGACGAGCCCCGCCGTGACGGCCACGGGATTGCCGCTCAACGTGCCCGCCTGGTAAACGGGCCCGAGCGGCGAGACGAGCTGCATCACCTCGCGCGAGCCGCCGTACGCGGCGAGCGGCATGCCGCCGCCCACGACCTTGCCGAGACAGGTGAGGTGAGGTTTCAAGCCGTAGAGCCCCTGCGCGCCACCCCGGGCGACGCGCGAGCCGGTCATCACCTCATCGAAGATGGCGAGCGCGCCGTGCGCCTCACAGAGCTCGATGATGGCTGCGAGAAAGCCCGGGGCTGGCGGCACGCAACCCATGTTGCCGGCGACCGGTTCGACGATCACGGCGGCAATTTCCCGGCCCCGCGCGGAAAAAAGCGCTCCGAGCGCCGGTACGTCGTTGTAGGGCAACGTTGCCGTCGTCGCGACCATGCCGTCCGGAATGCCCGCCGAGTCCGGGTTGCCGAAGGTGGCGGCGCCGCTGCCCGCTTTGACGAGCAGCGCGTCGGCGTGGCCGTGATACGCGCCGTCGAACTTCACGATCACGCTGCGGCGCGTGTAACCGCGCGCGACGCGCAGCGCGCTCATGGTCGCTTCGGTGCCGCTCGACACGCAACGCAGCATCTCGATGCTCGGGTAGCGCTCCTTGATGGCGCGCGCGAAACGCACCTCGAGCGCCGTCGGCGCACCGAACGAAAGCCCCGCTGCGGCGCGCTCCTGGACGGCGCGCACCACCTCCGGATCGGCGTGCCCCAGAATCGCCGGACCCCACGAGCCGACATAATCGATGTACTCGCGCCCGTCGGCGCCGAAGATGCGCGAGCCGCGCGCCCGCTCGACGAACACCGGGTGTCCGCCCACCGCCCGAAACGCGCGCACGGGGCTGTTCACGCCGCCCGGCATCAGTGACTCGGCTTCGCGGATGAGTTCGTCGCTCTTGGGGTCGCCCATGGCGGAGTTCTAAAGCGGGACGCGGCCGAGGGAAACGCCCGTCTGCGGGGCGGTCGCCTACCCCTGCTTGCGGCGGGTGCGGTCGTTCAGCGCGTGGCGCCAGGCGTCGATGCGGCCGCGCGCGTGGTCGGAGAAGCGATAGCGGAGCAAGCGCGTGAGGAGCTGCGGCGAGTGGTCGCCGGCGCGCGTGCGCGGGCCGAAGACGTCGGCCGCCGCTTCGACGGATTCGAGCGCCTGGTCGAGATCCCCGTTTTCGGCTTCGAGCCAGGCGCGCGTGAGCAGGAAGTGTTGGCGCGGCTCGGCTTCCTCGACGGCGATGCGGCTGCACTCTTCGAGTAGCTCGCGGGCGCGCGCCGTGTCGTGACGGAACAGGGCGATCTGGCAAAAGAGGAGCTTGGTCTCCATCACGCCCCAAGGGTCGTTGGTCTTCGCGTACGTCTTGTGCGCGCGCGTCGCGTAAAGCTCGGCCATTTCGATGTCGTCGGTGTCGAGGCCCACCATGGCGAGCAGGCGATCGCAGGCGGCTTGACCGCGCGGCGTCCGCAGCGTCTCGAACACGACGAGCGCTTCGAGCGCGCCCGTCTCGGCGCCGTGGTAGTTCATCAAACGGTGCTCGATGTGGGCGAGCGAAACGTCGGCCTGCGCGGTGCCTAGACGGTAACCGGCGCGCTCGAACTCGCCGCGCGCCTCTTGCGCGAAGCGGCGCGAACGCTCGGTCGCGCCTTCGGAGTGCTCGATCCACGAGAGCAAGAGCAGGCACTGGCCGCGACCGAGCGGTTGATCGAGCTCGGCGAAAGCGCGCTCGGCCTGCACGATGGTGTCGCGCGCCTGTTCGTAGTCGCCAAGTTGGTATTCGATTTCGCCCGCGGCCGATTGGCAGAGCGCCTTGCCGAGCACGTTACCGAGCGAGTCGAAGGTCGTGAACGCGCGCCGGACGAGATCGAGGCCTTCGGCCGAGCCGCCCTGTTCACTCGAGAGCTGGCCGAGCAGGCGCTGGCAATGCGCGATGTTTTCGCCGTCGCCGAGCTCTTCGAAGCGCGCGCGCGCCAGCTCGGCGTACGTGTTCGCCTCCGCCATGCGGCCGATGTGGCGCAGCGCCTCGGCTTGCCAGCGATTTTTGAGGGCGAGCGTGCGGCCGCGCAGCTTGCCCTTCAAGAGCTCGAGGTCGGCGAGCGTGGCGAGCGGCTCGCGCGCGCCGTTCCAGCTCTGTTGCAGGAAGTCGAAGAGCAGGAGCGCGGCGGTGTCCGAGTCGTTCGCCTCGATCAGGTTCACCATGCGCTGGCGCACGATGCGGCGCTGGCCGGCGAGCGGATGGAGCGTGAGCGCCGCGGCCGCGGCTCGGTAGATCTTCTCGCGATCGGGCCGCGTCTGCAGGCGCATGAGCAGGTGCTCCTGCAGGAGCTCGTGCGGCCAGCTGTAACGACCGGGTCCACGCGGGATCAGCACTTCCGCGTTCGAGAGGCTCAGCATCGCGCTGTCGGCGGGCTGTCCGAGCGAGCTCAAGAGGGCGTGCAGCACGTTGCGCCGCACGTCGCCGCCGAGCGTCGCCGCCGCATACGCAGCGACGCGATGCTGCTCCGGTACGGAGGCGAGCCGGCTGTCCCAGAGCTCCGCCGTCGTCTGCGGGCGCACGCTCAGCACGTCGGGCGGAACGCGATAGACGTTGCCCGAGAACTCCATGTGGCCTGACAGCGCCCAGGCGTGCAGCTGCTGCAGCGCGAACAGCGGATTGCCGCGGCTCCGGCGCGCGGCTTCCTCGACCGCCGCGTCGTCGAGCGGGATCGACGAGCGGATGAGCTCGACCGTACGCTCGGGCGTGAGCGGCGGCACCTCGATCACGGTGCCGTTCGTCGCTTCGCGCAGTTGCCGCAGGCGGTCGGCGGCCGACGTCCCGAGCGCCACCTCCTCCGAGCGCGCGGTCGCGAGCATCATGATGCGCTGGTCTGGCTCGTCCTCGAGGATGCGCAGGAGGCCGTCCATCGTGGCGGGGCCGGTGTTGTGCAGGTCGTCGAGCCAGAACAGGAGCGGACGCTTGTTCGCGATTTTGCGCAGCGTGTAGCGGATGACCATGCGCCGCGTCTCGAGGGTGTCGAGCGTGAAGCGAATGCCGCTCGGCCCGATCGCTTGCTCGGAGCCCATGGGCCGCATCCATTCGGCGGCGCCCGCGACCCAGGCGCGGCCGTTCTTGTCGTCGCGCCGCACCTTCCAGCGATCGAGCAGCGAGCGTTCGATCGTGTGGCGGTCGACGCGCTCGAAGTTGTAATACGCGAGCGCTGCGCCGAGCATGCCGTCGAGCGGGCTCCGGATAGCGCGATATCGCGCGCGGAGCGGCACCATTTGGCCCTCTTCGTGCATCGTTTCGCAAAGCCACTCGGCGATGCGGCTCTTGCCGGCGCCGGCGGGTCCGACGAGGAGCGCGAGGCGGTGCGGCGGGCCCTCGCCGGTGACGAGCTCGTTGCAGAGCTCGCGCAGCGAGCGGCGGATGTCTTCGCGGCCGACGAGCGGGCTCGGGCGAATGCTCAAGAGCCCCGGCGGGCGATCGGGAGCCGGCTCGAGATCGGGGTTCGGCGCGCGCGCGCCGCTCGGCCGCGTGACGGGACCGGGCTCGCTCGCGCGCGACGGCATTTGGAAGCGCCACACCGACGCGTCGGCGATCGACGGCTGGAAGCGCGCCCAGGTGCGGCGCGCTTCCGCGGCGAACTCAAAGCGATCCCAGGGGCGCTTGGCGAGCAGCTGGTGCACGAACGCGACGACGCCTTCGGGCAGGTCGAGGATCGGCTTGAGCTCGGGCGGCTGATCGAAGGCGTGGACGCGCAGCAGCTCCTTCGAGTTGCCGCTGAAGGGCGCCTTGCCGCCGAGCAGGCGGTACAGGATGCAGCCGAGCGAATACAGATCCGTCGCCCCGCACACGTGGTGCATCTCGTGCTGGATCTGCTCGGGCGCCATGTAGCCCGGCGTGCCGGCGCCGGCGTGGGGCGCGAATTCCATCGGCTTCGAGCCGCTCAGGCGCTCGTCTTGCGCGTCGACGCGCAGCCAGGCGAGGCCGAAATCGAGCACGTGCACGAAGGGCGGCTCGCCCTCGTGCGGCTCGACGAGCACGTTCGAAGGCTTCAAATCCCCGTGAATCACGCCGCGGGCGTGCGCGTGCGCGAGCGCGTCGAGGATCTGATCGACGATCGACCAGATCACGGGGAAGCCGAGACGCGCGTGCGTGAGATCGTGGAGCGACGCGCCAGAGACGAGCTCCATCGCGAGGAACGGCGAGCCGTCGCGCAGCTGACCGAAATCGTGGGCGCGAACGATGTTCGGGTGGTCGAGGGCCGCGAGCGCGCGCGCCTCTTTGTAGAACCACATCACGTATTCGTTCGCGAGGTTGCCCGGCGGCGGGATCACGCGCTTGATGGCGACGAGTTGTCCGCTCGGCTTGTCGCGGCAGCGATAGACGATGCCCATGCCGCCCTCACCGAGCACGCCGAGGACCTCGTAACGGTTGGCGATGACGTGTCCGGGCAAGACCGGAACGCCGCCGCGTCCATCGGTGCCGGCGGGCGCCGCCGCCGCGGACGGAATGCTCGGGGGGGCGCTCTCGGGCACCGCGACGTCGGCGAGGGCGCGCGCCACGGGCTCTGGATCCGTCTTCGGCGGCTCGTCGGCGTCGTCGGCGTCGGAGATGTCGGCTTCCGAGATCGCGGCTTCCTCGCTCTCCAGTACCTCCGCCGCGGGGGCCGCCTGTGCAGACAAAACCACCGTCGCGGCCGCGGGCGGCGACGCACTCGTGACATGCGGCGGTCGCTGCCTGCGTCCCGCGGTGTCCACCTCGTCGGAATTCAGATCGCTCGAATGCGAACGGCGTGAGGGAGCGGATGCCGAGCCGGTTCCCGGCGGTGGCCGCGGCTCGGAGCTCGGTCGCGCGACACCTTTGTCGCCCGTGGCGCGACGGGTGGTTGCCATGAAGTCTAAGCGCCGGATCTTAGTACTCCCCCAGCGGCAGTCGAGAAGCGTCGGTTCGAGCGCCGAGCTCGCGCCAACCGGCCTTCCAGCCAGCCTGCACCTTCGTCGTGTGTGTGTTTGGTGTGGCGGTTGTCGCGTTTGTTTTCAGGGCCGTTGTCGCGTTTGTTTTCGGGGCCCCATGCCCGAAAACGATAGGTTCCGAAAACGATTAGGCTCCGTAACGATGGGTTGGCGGGGAGGTGTCGGCGGTGGGCGTGGATGGGTCCGACGTTCCGCGGGGCTTTTCGGGTGCTAGCCTCCGCGCGCCATGCCGACCCGTGATCCTGCGCTTGCCGAACGTGACCCCGAAATTGCACGTCTGATTCGCGACGAAGCCGCGCTCGAAGCGCGCACGCTGCGTCTGATCCCGAGCGAGAACTACGCGTCGCGCGCCGTGCTCGAAGCGTCGGGCTCCGTGCTCACGAACAAATACTCAGAGGGCTACATCGGCAAGCGCTACTACGAGGGCCAGGTCGTCATCGATCAGGTCGAAGAGCTCGCGGTCTCGCGCCTCAAGCAACTGTTCGGTGCCGAGCACGTGAACGTGCAGCCCTATAGCGGAAGTCCGGCGAATCTCGCCGCGTACCTCGCGTTCTGCGCGCCGGGCGATCCGATCATGGGCCTGGGCTTGCCGTTCGGCGGGCACCTCACGCACGGCTGGAACGTGAGCATCACTGGCCGCTACTTCAAGAGCGTGCCGTACGGCTTGAGCCAGAAGGATCACCGCATCGATCTCGACGAGGTGCGGCGCCTCGCGCGCGAGCACAAACCGAAGATCATCTGGTGCGGCACGAGCGCCTATCCGCGCACCTTGGATTTCGCGGCGTTCCGCGCGATCGCCGATGAGGTGGGCGCCAAGCTCTGCGCCGATATCGCCCACATCGCAGGTCTCGTCGCCGGCGGCGCGCATCCCTCGCCGATCGGGATCGCCGACGTCGTGACGACGACCACGCACAAGTCGCTGCGCGGCCCGCGCGGCGCCGTCATCATGTGCAAGCAGGCGTTCGCGAAGGACATCGATCGCGCCGTGTTCCCCGGGCTGCAAGGCGGCCCGCACAATCATACGACCGCCGCCATCGCCGTCGCCGCCAAGGAAGCGATGACCCCCGAATTCAAAACCTACGCCACGAACACCGTCGCGAACGCGCGGGCACTCGCCGAAGGCCTGCTCGCACGCGGCTTCAACCTCGTGACGGGCGGCACCGACAATCACCTGATCTTGATCGATCTCACTTCGCGCGGCGTCACGGGCAAGATCGCGGCAAAGGCGCTCGATCGCGCCGGCATCTCCACCAACTACAACGCCGTGCCGTACGACCCGCGCAAGCCGTTCGATCCGTCGGGGCTGCGCATCGGCACACCGGCCATCACGGCGCGCGGCATGGGCGCGAGTGAAATGGGCAAAATTTCCGCCTGGATCGACGAGGTCGTGAAGGCGCCGAGCGACGACGCGCTCGTCGCCCGCATCGCGCGTGACGTCGAGGAGCTCTGCAAGGGCTTCCCGGCGCCCGGTCTCCCGATGTAGCTCAACCGGTCGCCGTCTTTAGCACTCGTTTCCCCGTAAACGTGCCCGTGTCCGTGCCCGAACAAAAAGCACAACAGCGTGCGCGGGCACGCTTACGGGCACGTTAGAGAGCGGGATCGCTGACACGTCCTACTGCTCCGGCTTCACGCGGCCGGCCTGGAGCCGCTCGACCTCGATGCGCGCGCTCCAGTACTCGCGCAAGAGGTCCACGTAGACGCGCGCCGTCTCGACTTCCTCGCGCTTGGCTTGCAGGAGCTGGAAGACGCCGACGGCCATGGCGTTGTATTCGAGCTCGGTCTGATCGAGCACGCGCTGGCGGAGCGGCAAGAGCACGTCGCGATACTCGAGCGCGTTGGCGCGCGCCGTCGCTAGCTCGTCAGCGCGCTCGTGCGCGGCGGTTCGGATCCTCACGCCGAGTCCCGTGCCGAGCTCTTGCTGCCGATTGCGCTCCGAGCGCGCCGCTTCGATCGCGCCCTGGCCTTGATAGAAGAGTGGGACCTCGATGCTGGCGGCGGGACCCACGCCCCACTCGCCTTCGCGTCGCACCGAAACACCGCCGCGAAGCTCCGGCAGCACGCCTTCCGCGGTGGCGACGGTCACGCGCTTGTCGGCTGCCGTCGCGCGCGCTTTGGCGCTCTGCAGATCGAGATTTCGGTCGAAGGCGCGCTGCTCGAGCCCTTGGAGCGCGAGCTCTTCGGCAGGCGGCTCGGGCAGGCGCGCGACGGCGGGCGACCATTCCGCGGCGGCAGCGAGTCCCATGAGCTCGTTCAAATGGGCGCGCGCTCGTCTCCGGGCCGTCTCGGCACGCCGTACCGCGACGCGCGCTTCCTCGTTGAACGCGCGCTGGTTGGCGAGATCGAGGTCCGTCGTGTTGCCCGCTTCGTGCAAGCGTGCGGCCGCTTCGGCCGAAGCCTGCGTCGCGCCGAGCACGGTGCGCGTGAGCTCGAGCGTCTGCTCGGCGGCCTGATACGCGATGAACGCCACCCGCACGTCGAACGCTAGATCGACGATGGCCCCGAGCGCCTCGAGCCGTTCGGCTTCGAGCGCGGCGCTCGCGGCTTCGTTCCTCAGCGGCAAGAACGCGAGGTCGGAGAGCCCGATCGTCGCGAGGATCTCGATCTCCGGCGAGCCCGCAGGAAAAAACCGCACGGCAGCGTCCGCGCGTGGGTTGGGGAAGCGCAAGGCATGCACGAGCTCGCCGTGGGCGACGCCGATTTTTTCGTACGCCGCCTGCACGTCGTGGTTGTTGATGAGCGCGATCCGCGCGGCCGATTCCGGCGTGACCGGCTCGGACAAGAGCCGTTCGACGCTGTCGCCCTCCCGCAGGCGCCGCCCCGCGATGCGTTCGTCGGCGCTGCTGCGCAGTGACGTGAGGCTCGGCCTGTCCCCCGCGCAGGCCGTGACGGCCGTGCCAGCAAGCGTGAGCCAAAGAGCTGCCGAAGAAATTTGCGGCGAGCCCAAGCTCACAGTGGGATCCCGTCGCGCTTGGCGTCCTCGCGCCGCGCGAGCTCCGCCACCGTCCCCGGCGGCGCTTTGTAAAACCCGGGATCGTCGTAGCTATCGAGGTGCTCGCGTACCTTGAGCAGCGTGAACATGCCGCCCATCGTGATGTAACCGTACGGCCCGTGACCGCCGACCATCGGAATACTATTGGGCGGCACGGCCATCGACATCTCGCCCATGCTGCCCATGCCCTCTTCGCCCATCGTCATGTAGCCGGGGACGAGCGAGCCGACGTTCTTGTCGAGGCTCCCCGATTTGACCCCGATCATGTTGGGCACGCCGTGCCCCATCTGATTCATGACGTGGTGGGTCATGTGGCAATGGATCGGCCAGTCGCCGGGCGCGTCGGTGATGAGCTCGATATCGCGAGTCGAGCCAGTCGGCACGAGCACGGTGCTCTCGGGCCACTGAGCCGACGTTGGGATCGAGCCTCCGTCGGTGGCGACGATTTTGAAATAGTGTCCATGCAGGTGGATCGGGTGATGGTCCATCGCGCTCAGGTTTCCGAAGCGGACGCGTACCCGCTCGCCCTGTTTGGAGACGAGCGGCGCGGTAGCGGGGAAGACCTTGCCGTTCATCGTGAGCACGTTGAAGTCCGTCATTTCGGTGGGATCGGGACGCTGCGTGCCGGGTTTGATGCGCCATTCGCTCAGAAGGATCACGAAGTCGCGATCGACCTGGTAGCCGGCCGGCGGACGCCGCGGATGCACGACGATCATTCCCATCATGCCGAGCGCCATCTGCGTCATCTCGTCATGGTGCGGGTGATACATGAGGGTGCCCGACTGCCGGAACGTCCATTCGTATTTGAATGTTTCGCCGGGCTGAATCACGCGCTGGGTGAGGCCGCCGACGCCGTCCATGCCGTTCGGTAAGTAGACGCCATGCCAGTGCACCGTCGTCGGCTCGGGGAGTTTGTTCGTGACGTAGACGCGGACGTGGTCGCCCTCGACAGCCTCGAGTGTGGGGCCGTGCACGGCGCCGTTGTAGCCCCAGCATTTTGCTTTGAGGCCCGGCGCGAACTCGTGCTCCACCTCGCCCGCCACGAGATGATAAATCTTTGCGCCGTCGACCACGCGCCAGGGCAGCGTCGAGCCGCCAGGCGTCACGGAGGGCACGTAGTCGCGCCCGGGCTCGCCCGGCGGTAACGGTGCCCGACCGAGCGGGGTTCCACTGTATGAGCGCTCCCAGCTCCGAGCCGCCGTCGCTGCCGCGCGCGCCTGCCCCTCCACGAGCAACGCCGCCGTCCCGGCCAGCACCGCACCGCCGAGCACCGCTTCACGTCGGGATCGATTGATCTTCTCGTCCATTTTTCCGCGACTCCTCGCTCTTCCGCCCGAGCGCACGCTCGCGCGACACCAACACCCGAGACGCCACGAATATTACCCTTCGGGCGCGCGCGCCATGTTTTGGCACCGATGCGCAAGCCCGGGCGCGCTCCGTCCCAGGGTCACGCAACCCAGTCGGCAGGCGACCGATGCAAGGGCTGCGGGGCACTTTCGTCCTCGCGAGGAGCTCCTAGATGCCCGAAGTGACTCTCAACCCAAAGAACCAATGCACACTCGATGATCCCACCGACGGGGCGGATTTGCCGAGTGCCGTTTCGAGCGTGCGCACGTCCAACGAATTACCTACGCCGGCTCCGTCGCCGCCGTGTCTGGCTCATGAGCCGGGAAGCGGCGGCACGACGAGCGAATGCACGGACGAGCTCGTCCGGCAATTCGCAGGATCGGAGGGGCCTGGTCAGTTCGCGCCGACTCCGCTTACGCCGCAGCAATCGTGCGTCGCCGAAGCCATATCCGTTGGCAGCAATTGCGGCAGAGTCGCGTACGAAGCGGTCAAGAAGCAGTACAACCCCGTCGATATCGCGAGCTGTGCCGCCGCGGTCGTGGCCTTCGGCCTCTGCGAGTTCAACGACGACTGAGCGGCTGAGGTGGAGCGCTGGAGCTCACCGCTCCAGCGCCTCCGTTGCACGCGGTGGAAGGCGCTCGTCACGCCGTCGTGAACGGCCGCGGTGGCTTGAGTCGTTTCCAGAGGAACGCTTCGTACGCCGCCCGAGCCCGGTCAGGCGCCTCGGGCGCCGCGGCGGCGAGCAGCTCATCGGGTACGACGTTGAGGCACGCGGCGAGCGCGTTCGGATCGAGGCGGCGCGCGAGCGTGGCGTCGAGTAGCGAGAGCCGACCGGCGCGTTCGGCGAAGACGTGGCCGGCGTAGCTCGTGAGCTCGCGCGGGGACGTTTCCGTCACGTGGGGCCAATCGTAGTGAAACGAGAGCGCGGCGCCGTGATCGATGAGCCACGGCCGCTCTTTCCAGAAGAGGATGTTGGGATTCGAGCTCGTGCGATCGGGATTGAGCGTGAATCCGTCGAGCCAGAGCACGCCGAGGGCGAACGCGTCGTCGAGGCGAGCGAGCTCTTCGGGGCGCGGCAGGCGCGCGCCGTCGAGGTAGCGAAACCCGACGTTCAGGCCGACGCTGCGCACGAGCAGGTCATGGAGTTCGTCGTTGCGATCGTCGCTGCTGAACTCGGCTTCGAGCTCGACGAGCACGCGCTCGGGGACCGGCAACCCGAGCCGCTCGGCGAGCTCACCCACGACGAGCTCGGCGATGAGCGCCGGCACGCCGCCGCCCGCGCCGCGCAGCTTCAAGACGAAGCGGCCTCCCGTCTCGACGATGACCGGCGAGGAGCTCGCCCCGCGCACGAGACGTCCGAGCACGTGATGCGTCGTGAAGCGAGGCAGCGACACGCGCCGTTATGACACGGCGACGCCCGAGCGCGCCATCAGAGCGTCAGTACTCCGAGTGCAAACGCGCGGCCTCGTCTCGCCCGTCGGGAGTACGGGCGCGGCTGCGCCTCCCTCCCGTTCGCGTCACGGATCTCGCGCAAGCTCTGCTAGTCTGGGGAGGTCGTGGCGGAGCACGATCAGCTCTTCAAATGGACGTTTCGTGTCCCCGAGCACGCTGCCGGTGAGCTCCGAGCGGTGTTGCCGAAAGCCGTGATGGACAGCATCGACGCCGGCTCGCTCGCCCTCGTGCCGGGCGACTTCGTTGCGCGTCAGCTCGACGAGCGCTTTACCGACGCATTGTTCAGCGCGAGGTTCCGCGGTGTACCGGGCTACGTGTGGCTGCTGCTCGAGCATCAGAGCGTGGCGGATCGTTTCATCACTCTCCGAGTGCTCGAGTACGTAGTAAGGGCGTGGACGACGCTTTTGCGAGCAGAGGGTCAGCAGCGCAAGACATTGCCGCCCGTCGTTTGCGTGGTGGTTCATCACGGCGACGGCGGCTGGAATGCTCCCATCCGACTTCAAGAGCTCGTCGAAGGTATGAGCGACGTGCCCGAGCTCCGGCCTTTGGTGCCGGACTTCGAGGTCATCGTGGATGACCTCGTGACGCAACCGGATGAAGCGCTCAAAAGCCGGCCGCTCGGGACGCTGCCTCAGCTCGTGCTCTGGGTCTTGCGCGATGGAAGGACCATCGATCGGCTGTTAGAGCGCGTTACAGCCTGGGCAGAGGAGCTTGCCCGCCTCGTGCACGAAGCTCCCGAGGACGCGGTCACCGTGATGCGCTACATTCTGAGCGTTGCCGGTGATGAACCCTTCGAGCACGTCCGTACGAGATTCGTGCGCGCCGTGCCGGCGACGGAGGCAGTGATGGCGAGCGCCGCAGAGCAGCTGATCCAGCGAGGCAGAGCTCAGGGAAAGGCCGAAGGAAAGGCCGAAGGAAAGGCCGAAGGAAAGGCCGAAGGAAAGGCCGAAGGGGTCCTTGCGGTGCTCGAGGCGCGCGGGTTCGACATCACTGCCGAAGAGCATGCCCGGATCGTCGGCTCGAAGGACCTCGCCGAGCTCAATCGCTGGCTCAGACTTGCCGCCACGGCGAGCACGGTGAGCGAGCTATTCTCGGTGTAAACGCGCCCTCAACCTGCGTTGCCGAGATAGGCGCGCACGGTGGGCGGCAGGCGGCGGCGGATGAGCGCGGCTTCGAGCTCGTGGGCAGGCTTTTCGGGGTCCTCCGAGAGCAGACGGGTGATCGCGCCCTCACGCACGGCGACCGCGAGCCCGTCTTGGAAGAGGATGCGATTGCCCGCCAAGGCGGGGACACGGCGGCCGGGCGTGAGGATGCCGACGATGTTGAGGGGATCGGCGGCGCTCACGGCGATGAGCGCGCGGTCGTGGGGTTTGCGGCGCACGGCGCGCAAGGCGGCGACGGCGTCGGGCAGCGCGTATTGTTCGCCGCTGAAGCCTCCGACGAAGCGGCCGCCGCGGATTTCGCCGCGCGCTTCGAGCCGGCGGTAGCAGCGCAGCAGGTCGCGCCACGGGGGGAGCGCGCCTTCGCGGTCGATCACGCGCCGGAACACGACGCCCCAGCGGCGGAGCAGCGTCCAGGCGACGGCTTCGATGTCGTCGTCGCTCGGAGGCGCGAGCTCGGCGCCCGAGTCGTCGAAGAGCGACCAGCGTCCGGCGCCGGCCAGCGCGTAGATCGGCGCGCGCTGGCGCCGGCCGTATTCATGGCGGGTGCGGAGCTTGGAGGGCACGAGCAACGCGCGCAGGCCGTTGAAGCCGTCGGAGCTCACGAGGCCGCGTGAGACCAGCTCGCCGAGCGCAATTTCGACTTGCGTGCGCACGAGTCCGCTCGCCCGCACGAGATCGTCGAAGAAAGACGCGCCGCGCGCCGCGAGCACCACGCGCACGGCTTCGGCATCGGCAGAGAGCGGCGTCCCGTTCGCGCTCGCGACACCGAGCGCGCGCCAGCGGCCGACGGCTTCGCGTGGCACGAGCGTGATGGGCGTCGCACGCACCGGCGTTGCGCCCGAGCTGCTCGGTGTGCGGCGCAGCCAGCTCGTCTGTCCGGCGAGACACAAGCCGTCGAGCCAGGCGGCGTCGTACTCTTCGAGCCGCGATGGGAGCAGATCGGATTCCCACGCGCTCGCAGGCGCTTCGAAGCCCTCGAGGATCTCGAGCGCGGCGGCGACGCCCGTGGGACCTGCGAGTTTGGTGCTCGGCAGGGCGCGCTGGAAGCTCACGAGGAAGCGCAGAAAGTCTTGTTGCGTCACCGGTTCGATTTCGGAACGCAGCCGATCGATGGTCGCGCGGTGAATGCGCGCGAGCAGGCGCCGCTCGCACCACTCGGCTTGTCCCCCGGGACGGAACGAGCCGCGGAACACGACGCCTTCGGCTTCGAGCGCCGCGAGCGCCACGATCACGGCGTCGTCGCTCACTGCGAGCGAGCGCGCGAGCTCGGCCGTCGTGACGGGCCCCACGGCTTCGAGGCGGGAACGCAGGATTTCTTTGAGGGCGGTCTCGAACGTCCAGGCTTCGGCGCCGCGCGACGGGAGCGGTGGAAGTGGTGGTTCGAGTCGCGCGTCGGGGTGGATCGCCGTGAGCTCGGCGAGGCGATCCGTCGCGACCCAGAGGCCGCCCGCCACGTCGAGCCGGGCCGCGCGCCGGCCGACGCCGAGCGCCGCGAAGTGCGGCTCGAGCCCGTCGCGCTTGCCTTCGACTTCGGTCATGAAGCCGAGCACGCCGAGCGCGTCGACGAGCTCGTCCGGATCGCGCGGATCGGGCCAGGCGTCGTGCGTGACGCGCGCGATGGCTTCCGGATCGAGCGCGCCGAGATCCTTGGCTTGCGCGGGATCGAGCCAGCGCCGGCTGAGGACGGCTTGCGTGCGACGCTCCTCGAGCGGAGCGTCGTCGAGGAAGGAGTAGGGCTTCGCCGTGAGGATGCTCGCGGCGAACGGCGAAGGCTCGGTGAGATCGCGCGCGACGAGCCGGAGCTCGCCGGCTTCGATTTGGCGCAGGAGCGCGACGAAGCCGGCCTCGTCCATCGCTTCCGTGGTCGCGTCGGCGACGGTCTGGCTCACGAGCGGATGGTCGGGAATTTCCCGTTCGCCCACCAGATTTTCGGCGCACGCGACCTGATCGGGGAAGCAGACGGTGAGCAGGTCGTCGGCGTCCATGCGCTGGAAGCGCGGAGGCACCTTCTTGCCGCCGCGAAAACGCAGCACGGCGAGCGCGCGCTGGGTGTTCCAGCGCCAGCGCGTCGCGAACAGCGGCGCGACGAGCAGCGCCTGCACGAGCACGTCGTGCGCCGAAGTGCTCCGCACGTAATGCCACACGTCTTCGACGGCGAAGCTGTGCGTCGGGCCCAGCGAGAGCACGATGGCGTCTTCGTTCGCTGCGGCTTGGAGCTCGAAGTCGAACTTCCGGCAAAACGACTTGCGCAGCGTGAGGCCCCACGCGCGGTTGATGCGCCCGCCGAACGGCGCGTGGATCACGAGGTGCATCCCGCCCGTCTCGTCGAAGAAGCGCTCGAGCACGAGCGTCGTCTGGGTCGGCATGGCGCCGAGCGTTGCGAGCGCGAGCGCGAAGTAGTCGCTGATTTGACGCGCGGCGGGCTCGGAGAGCCCAATGTCGTTCACGAGGTACGCGAGCGCGTTCTCGGCGCCGTTCTCGCCGTCGAGACGTTCGGCGACGGCTTCGCGGAGGCGCGACACGGCGTGCGAGAGCTCGGGGCTGCGCGCGGGAGCTTCCCCGAGCCAAAACGGGAGCGTCGGCGGCGCGCCCTTGGCGTCTTCGACGCGAACGCGGCCAGGCTCGACGCGGCGGATGCGATAGCTCTGATTGCCGAGCTGGAAGATGTCGCCCGCCATGCTCTCGACGGCGAAATCCTCGTGAATCGTACCGACACGCAGGCCTTCGGGCTCGAGCAGGACCTCATAATCGGCGACGTCGGGGATGGCGCCGCCCGAAGTGATCGCGACGAGCTTGGCGCCGCGGCGGGGTCGGAGTTTGTGCTCGATGGGATCGTGATGCAGGTGCGCGCCGCGGCGACCGCGCTGGGTCGCAAAACCCTTCGCGAGCATCTCGACCACGGCGTCGAAGCTCTCGCGCGTGAGCTTGCGGTAGGGATAGGCGCGGCGCACGAGCGCGAAAAGCGCGTCTTCGGTCCATTCGCCTTCGGCGGCCGTCGCCGCGACGAGCTGCTGCGCGAGGATGTCGAGCGGGGCTTCGGGGATGCGCACGCGGTCGAGCTCGCCGCGGCGCACGGCATCGAGGAGCGCCGCGGCTTCGCAGAGCTCGTCGCGCGAGAGCGGGAACAGGCGGCCCTTGGGTGTGCCGCCGAGGAAGTGGCCCGAGCGGCCGACGCGCTGCACGAAGGCGGAGATCGAGCGCGTCGAGCCGACCTGGATCACGAGATCGACGTCACCCACGTCGATGCCGAGCTCGAGCGACGCCGTGGCGACGAGCGCCGAGAGGGCGCCGGATTTGAGGCGCTGTTCGGCATCGAGCCGGTGCTCGCGCGAGAGCGAGCCGTGGTGCGACGTGACGCGCTCCTGCCCCAGCCGTTCGCCGAGGTTTTTGGCCAGACGTTCGCAGAGCCGGCGCGTGTTGACGAAGACGAGCGTCGTCTTGTGTTCGCGCACGAGCGTCGTGATGCGGTCGTACACCTCGCCCCAGACTTCGGTGCTCATCACGGCTTCGAGCGGTGACTCCGGTACCTCGATCGCGAGGTCCCGCGCGCGCACGTGGCCGGTATCGACGATGGTGCAGTCGGGCGCGGCGTCGTCCGTGCCGCCCACGAGGAAGCGCGCGACGTCTTCGATCGGCTTTTGCGTCGCCGACAGCCCGATGCGTTGGACGCGCCGTCCCGTGAGCGCCTCGAGGCGTTCGAGCGAGAGCGCGAGGTGGCTGCCGCGCTTGTCGCCGACGAGCGCGTGAATTTCGTCGACGATGACCGCGCGGACGTTTTGGAGCATGCGCCGTCCGCCCTCGGACGTGAGCAGGATGTAGAGCGACTCCGGGGTCGTCACGAACAGGTGCGGCGGCTTGCCGGTCGCTTTCGTGCGCTCTTTGCTCGGCGTGTCGCCCGTGCGGACCGCCGTGCGGATTTCTACGTCCGGTAGCTCGAGCTCAGCGAGCGCTTGGCGAATCCCCGCGATCGGCGCCAGGAGATTCTTCTCGATGTCGTTCGAGAGCGCGCGCAGCGGCGAGACGTACACGACGCGCGTCTCGTCCGGCAGCGCGCGGCCGCTCGCGCCTTCGCGCACGAGCGCGTCGATCGCCATCAAAAACGCGGCGAGCGTCTTACCGGAGCCGGTCGGTGCGGCGAGCAGGACGTTTTGTCCCGCTTGCGCGGCGGGCCACGCCTGGACCTGCACCGACGTGGGCGCGGAGAAGCGCCCCGCGAACCAGCGCGCCACGGCAGGATGAAGGAGCGCGAGCGGCTCCATCGGCGAGAGAGCGAGCGCCACGAGACACCGAGCCTAGCACGCCAGGCGCGGCTTGACGCCGCGCGCGACCGGACCCAGAGACCTTCGAGGGTCCAGTCTTGATTCGTGACGCACTCGTCCGCATCCGCGTGATCGCGCTTCCGTTTTCGCTCGGTCTCGCCGGCGTCGCGTGCAGCCACGACTCCAAAACCATCACCGATTCCCCCTCACGCGCGAGCAGCAGCATGAACGTCTACGACGTGCCCGTCAAAACCCTCGAAGGTGAAGCGACCAGTCTCGAACGCTTCAGCGGCAAGGTGACGCTCCTCGTCAACGTCGCGAGCTACTGCGGCAACACGCCGCAGTATTCGGGGCTCGAGGCGCTGCATGAGCGCTACCAGAGCCGCGGCTTCTCGGTGCTCGGCTTTCCGAGCAACGATTTCGGCAAGCAGGAGCCGGGCAGCCCGCAAGAGATCCGGGAGTTTTGCTCGACTAAATACAAGATCTCCTTCCCGATGTTCGAGAAGGTGCAGACCAAGAAGGGCGACGGTCAGTCACCGCTCTACGCGAAGCTCGGGGAGGCGTCCGGCAAGCTGCCGAATTGGAATTTCGCGAAGTACCTGATCGGACGCGACGGTCAGGTGCTCGAGTACTTCGATCCGAAAACGCAGCCGGACGATCCGAAGCTCGTCGCCGCCATCGAGGCGGCGGTCGCGACACCCGCCAAGTAAAGTCGTCGCCGCGTCATCGAACTCATGCCGGCCGATTCGCGACGCTCACCGACATTCGCGCGTGATAAAACCGGTCGTCGATGCCTACGCCCGAGCTAGCGACGCTCCTCGTTTCGTGCCCCGACCGCCGCGGCATCGTCGCGGCGCTCGCACAGGTGCTCTACGGCCACGGCGCCAACATCCTCGATTCCGATCAGCACACGGACGGCGTCGCCGCCATGTTCTTCCAGCGGATCCGCTTCGATCTGGCGGAGCTGCAGACCGACAAGCACACGCTCGAGCGTGCGATCGCCGAGGTCGCCGAACGCTTCGGCATGAGCTACCGGCTCATTTACGCGCAGCAGAAGAAGCGCGTCGCGCTGTTCGTATCGCGTTACGAGCATTGCTTGTACGACCTCTTGCTCCGGCACCGGAGCGGCGAGCTTGCTTGCGAGATGGCGCTCGTCGTGAGCAACCACCCCGAGCTCGAGCACGCGGCGCGCGAATTCGGCGTGCGCTTCGTACAGTTTCCGATCACGCCCGAGACCAAAGCCGAACAGGAGCGGCGCGAGCTCGAGCTCTTGCTCGCCGAACGCATCGACTTGGTCGTGCTCGCGCGTTACATGCAGGTGGTCGGCGCCGAGCTCTGCGCCCGCTTCGAGGGACGCATCCTCAACATCCATCACTCGTTCTTGCCGGCGTTCGTCGGGGGCAAGCCGTACCATCAGGCGCACGCGCGCGGCGTCAAGCTCATCGGAGCGACGGCGCACTACGCCACGCCGAACCTCGACGAGGGGCCAATCCTCGAGCAGGACGTCGTGCGAGCGAGCCACCGCGACTCGGTCGAAGATCTGGCGCGCAAGGGGCGCGATCTCGAGAAGGTGGTGCTCGCGCGCGCGGTCCGTTCCCACCTCGAGGACCGTGTCCTCGTGTACGGCAACAAGACCGTGGTCTTCGACTGATACCGCCGTGATTCCGCGTGGATTGCGCAGCTCGGCTCGGCGCGGGCGGCGCGTGGCGGCGCGGCGCTCCGCAAAGTGCCGCCGCGTGTTCACCGCGTCGAAACGTGATGGGTATGAGATACGCTCGTGCCGAGGCGCCCCATGCACGCGAACACCCGGACCCTGAGCCCCGACGAACCGCTCGACACGCATCAAAAAGCGCTCGCCGTGAACCTCGATCCGCGGCGCTACGGTACCTTCGCGGAGATCGGCGCGGGACAAGAGGTCGTGCGCTGGTTCTTCCGCTCGGGGGGCGCCGCCGGCACGATCGCCAAGAGCATCTCCGCGTACGACATGACGGTGAGCGACGCCATTTACGGCCAAACGCGCCGCTACGTCTGTCGCGAACGGCTCGAGAGCATGCTCGACCACGAGCAGCAGCTGAACCTCGAGCGGCTACGCGACGCGCGCGGCGACACGACGGCGTTCTTCACGTTCGCCGACACGGTCTCGGCCAAGAGCTACCGCGGCAACAACGAATGCCACGGCTGGATGGGCGTGCGCTTCCAAGCGCACCCGCGCGACCAGGACAGCCAAATCCTCATCCACGTGCGCATGCTCGATACCGAGAACGCGCTGCAGCAGGAGGCGCTCGGCATCGTCGGCGTGAACCTGCTCTACGGCGCCTTCATGCACCACGACCCGGATCGGCTGGTCGAGTCTTTGCTCGACAACCTGAGCACCGAGCGCATCGAAATCGACATGATCGAGTTCTCGGGCATCGAGTACCGGCACGTCGACAATCGCGTGATGAGTCTCAGGCTCGTGCAGCTCGGGCTCACGGGCGCGGCCATGTTCGGTCCCACGGGCGAGGTGCTGCAGCCCTCGGAGGTGCTCTACAAGCGCCCCGTGCTCGTCGAGCGCGGATCGTTCCGGCCCGTGACGCGAGTGAACATCGACATGCTGCGCTGCGCGCGCACGCAGTTTCGCGAGTCGCTCAGCGAGGGCAAGGACGACATCGTGGAGCTGATGGAGATCACGATGCGCAACCTGATGGCGTCGGGCACCATCGATTACCGCGACTTTCTCGCGCGCGCGGACGTGCTCGCCGCGGCCGGCAAGACCGTGCTCATCTCGGATTACTTCGAGTACTACCGGCTCGTCTCGTATTTCCGGCGCTACACGCAGAAGCCCGTCGCGATCACGCTCGGCGCCGGGAGCCTGCTCGAGCTCTTCGACGAGAAGTACTACGCGGATCTCGCGGGCGGCGTGCTCGAATCGTTCGGACGCTTGTTCAAGAACGACACGCGCCTCTACGTCTACCCGCTCAAAGATCCGAAAACCGGAGAGCTCGCGACGGTCGCAAACTTCTCCGTCGCGCCCGAGCTCGCGAAGCTTTACGGCCACCTCGTCGAGCGCGGCAACATCCTGCCGCTCGAGGGTTACGATCCGGCGTGCCTCGGCATCTTCTCGCGCGACGTGGCGCGGCGCATCCAAGCCGGTGACCCCAGCTGGGAGAGCGAGGTTCCGCCCGAAATCGGCGAAGTCATCAAGCGCCGCGGCTACTTCGGCTGCCGTAAGGTCGTGCAGGCCACGCCGGCCTGAGAGGCACCGCGCCAGCTCGGTCGGGCACGTTTACGGGCACGGGAGTGATTTCGAGTGAGTGACACGGCGTAGGTGGTCGGCGCGCGGTGCGCAGCGGCGCGCACTCGTTTTTTCGAGCGGTCTTTAGTTCTCGCTCGGTTCGTCGTTCGACCATTCGAAGGAGGAGCTCTGCGTCCCAGCGCGAAGGACACGGAGCCTGAACCGAAGAGCATGCCCATCGACGCCCGATCCGTTTCCCGTTTCTTGACCTTGGCCATCACCCTCGCGGGTTGTGCGAGCACGCCCGCTGCGCCCCCCCAAGCTCCTACCTCGGAGCCAACCGCCGCGAAGACCCCCGCACCGGAGGCCAAGGCGGCCGAACCCACGGCCGCAAGCCAGGAGGCGAAGCCCACGTCGGAAGAGCCCGACCCGCGAGCCGACGGCTTGCGCAAGGCCAGCCGTCCGCCGGCCGACCTCATCACCGGTCCCAATCTCGTTTACGTGTTCAACTTCAAGGAGTCGGAAGTCGGTCAGGCCGCCAAGGCGCGCTGCTCCGAGCAGAGTGACGACCCGGGTGCCCTCGGCGCTTGCCTCGCCAAAGCGCGCGGCAAGGTGCCGGTGGAGCTCATTCGCTTCATCAAGGAACCGTCGGGTCAGCTCTGGTGGGTGACCTACAACCGCTACAAGGGCAACCTGCTCAAGTGGCACCGGGTGCAATTCCAACCCGGCAACGAGACGGCCGACCGCATCACGCTGAACCTCCTCGGCGAAGACAAAGGTATCGCGCCGATGGCCCGCGTGCCGCACCACCTCGAGATCGAGTTGCCGAACGACTACTCGATCGTCGTCAAGGACTCCGAGTTCGGCGCCATGATGTACGACGCGAAGATCGGCACGATGGAAGTCGACTGAGCGACGCGAAGCTCTGCGCGGGGGACGCGCCAAAAGCGCCCCAATTTCGAGGGCTTGCCCGCCGGCGGCCGCTCGCGTGCTTCGGCCGCAGCGGCTCGTCGGGGCCCGGGCTGACTTCGTAGCCCGTCCCCAACGGCTGGTCGGGTAGAGGTATGGTCAAACGGAGCCCGAGCGCCATGTTTGCGCCGAGCCCTCCATGTCGACCACCGTGGCGCCGCCCTCTGCCTCTTCTTCGGTCGTTCCTCGCCGGCCGCGCACGGCTCGGGTTGTCTGGATCGTTCTCGGGGTGCTCGCCGCGCTCGCCGGCGTCGCCTGGCTCGTGCGTGCCCGGCGGACCGGCGGCCCCCCTGCCGCGGATCCGAAATCCGCCTCCGCTTCGCGCATCGTCTCCGTCGCCACCGCCAAGGTGACGCGGGAGGACGTTCCGATTTGGCTCGAGGGCATCGGTAACGTCTCGGCGTTCTTTCGGGTCACCGTGAAGCCGCAGGTCGACGGGCGGCTCGACAAGGTGTTCTTCAACGAAGGCCAGTCCGTGAAGAAGGGCGATCTTCTGGCCCAGATCGATCCACGCCCCTTCAAGATCCAGCTCGAGTCCGCGCAGGCCGCGTTCGCGCGCGATCAGGCCAATATCAAGAACGCCGAGGTCAACGTCGAGCGCTACCAGAAGCTCGCGCAGGACAACCTCATCACGCAGCAGCAGCTCACCGATCAGCAAGCAGTCGTCGCGCAGCTTCGAGCCCAGCTGCAGGGCGATCAGGCGCAGATCGACTCCGCGCGGCTCAATCTGGACTACGCGCGCATCCGCTCGCCGATCGACGGCGTCGCGGGTGTTCGGCAGGTGGATCCCGGCAACGTCGTGCATCCGTCCGATCCGAACGGGCTCGTCGTCGTCACGCAGATCGATCCGATCGCCGTGCTCTTCACGCTGCCCGAAGATCAGCTGCTCTCCGTGCGCGAGGCGATGGGCGACGACCCGCTCGTCGTCGAGGCGCAGAGCCGAGACGGCGACCGTTCGCTCGGCCAGGGCCAGCTCTCCGTGATCGACAACGAGATCAACCAGGCGACCGCTACGGTTCGCCTCAAAGCCATCTTCCAGAATCCCGATCATCGACTCTGGCCGAATCAATTCGTCAAAGCGCGTGTGAAGCTCAAGACGCGCAAAGGCGCGCTCGTCGTGCCCGCCGCGGTCGTGCAGCACGGCCCCCAGGGCACCTTCGTCTACGTCGTGGGTGCGGACTCGACGGTCGCCCTACGCCCGGTACACGTCGTCACGATCGAAGGTGAGCGCGCCATCATCGGCAGCGGACTCGAGCCCGACGAAGTCGTCGTCGTGAACGGCCAAGCTCAGCTGCGGCCCGGGGCTCGCGTGTCGGCGTCGAAAGCGAGCGCAGCGAGCTCCGCCGCTGCACCCGCGGGCTCGGCGTCGAGCGCTCCGCCGTCGGGGTCGGCGCGCGCGCCCGGACCAGGTCCCGCCGGAAACGCGCCATGACCGGCGGGATGTCGGAGCCGTTCATTCGGCGTCCGGTCGCCACGACGCTCATCATGCTGGGGCTCCTGCTCGTGGGGCTCGCTGCTTTCACGCAGCTGCCCGTCTCGGCGTTGCCGCAGGTCGATTACCCGACCATCGTCGTCTCGACGTACTTGCCGGGCGGCAGCGCCAGCACGATCGCCTCTTCCGTCACGACGCCGCTCGAACGCCAGTTCGGCCAGATGCCGTCCCTGACGCAGATGACGAGCGTCTCGAGCTCGGGCTATTCGCAGATCACGTTGCAGTTCGATCTCGAACGCAACATCGACGCCGCGCAGCAAGACGTCCAGGCGGCGATCAACGCGGCGTCGAGCCTGTTGCCGTCCGATCTGCCCACGCCGCCCACGTACTCGAAGAGCAATCCGGCGGATCAGCCGATTTTGACGCTCGCCGTGAGCTCGACCGTACTCCCGCTCGATCAGGTGGACGACGTCGCGGACTCGATTCTGGCGCAGAAGATTTCGCAGGTATCCGGCGTGGGGCTCGTCACCATCAACGGCGGGCAGAAGCCGGCCGTGCGCGTGCAGGTCGACCCCCAGGCGCTCGCCGGCACGGGGCTGTCGCTCGAGGACGTGCGGGCGGCGCTCGTCGCCGCGAACGTGAACCAACCAAAGGGCAACATCGACGGCCCGCGGCAGAACTACACGCTCGCCACCAACGATCAGCTCTTTCACGCCGAGGGCTTCCGCCCGCTCGTCATCGCCTACGCGAACGGCGCGCCCGTGCGCCTGCGCGACGTCGCGACCGTCGTGGACGGCGTCGAAAACCAGCAGCTCGCCGGTTGGTCGAGCGATCAGCGCGCCATCATTTTGAACGTGCAGCGCCAGCCGGGCGCGAACGTGATTCAAGTCGCCGATCGCGTGAAGGCGCTCCTGCCGAAGCTTTCGGCGTCGCTGCCGCAGGGCGTCGACGTGAAGATTCTGAGCGACCGCACGGAGACGGTGCGCGCGTCCGTGGAAGACGTCGAAAAGACGCTGCTCATCACGATCGGGCTCGTCGTCGCCGTGATCTTCTTGTTCCTTCGGGATCTGCGCGCGACGTTGATTCCGAGCGTCGCCGTGCCGCTGTCGCTCATCGGCACGTTCGGCGTGATGTATTTGGTCGGCTACAGCCTGAACAACTTGTCGCTGATGGCGCTCACGATCGCGACCGGCTTCGTCGTCGACGACGCGATCGTGATGATCGAAAATATCGCGCGCTACGTCGAAGCGGGCGAGAAGCCGTTCGACGCGGCGCTCAAAGGGGCGGGCCAAATCGGGTTCACCATCGTCTCGCTCACGGTCTCGCTCGTCGCCGTGCTGATCCCTCTCTTGTTCATGGGCGGGCTCATCGGGCGCCTGTTCCGGGAGTTCGCGGTGACGCTCGCGGTGTCCATCGGCATGTCGGCGCTGCTCTCGCTGACGCTCACGCCGATGATGTGCGCCTACCTCCTGCGCCCGCATCGGCCTAAGCCGCCCGGGGTGAAGGAGACGGGACCCGCCGCCTGGCTTGCCTGGTCGGAGCGCGCTTTCGACGCCGCAATTCGCGTTTACGATCGAGGTTTGAAGGTCGTGCTCGAGCACCAGCGGACGACGCTGTTCGTCACGCTCGCGACGGTGGCCTGCACGGTGGCGCTTGCCGTCTTCGTGCCCAAGGGTTTTTTCCCGCAGCAGGACACCGGGATGATCCTCGGCGTCTCACAAGCGGCGCCCGACGTCTCGTTCACGCGCATGATGGAGCTGCAGCGTTCGCTCGCGCAGGTGGTGCTCTCGGATCCGGCGGTCGAGAGCGTGGCGTCGTTCATCGGGTCGGACGGCACCAATCCGACGCCGAACAGCGGACGGCTCTCGATCACGTTGAAAGAGCTCGCGGAGCGCGACGCCAGCGCCGGGGACATCATCGCGCGGCTGCGGCCCAAGCTCGCGCGCGTGAGCGGCATCGAGCTCTACTTGCAGCCCGTCCAAGATCTCACGCTCGACAGTCGTCAGAGCCGCACGCAGTTTCAATACACGCTCGAGGACGCCGACCCGGTCGAGCTCGCGGCTTTCGCGCCCAAGCTCGTGACGGAGCTCCGCAAAGAGGGGAAACTCCGCGACGTCGCGAGCGATCAGGAAAATGCGGGACTACAAGTCGCGCTCGCCATCGACCGCGACACGGCGTCGAGGCTCGGGGTTTCGCCGCAGGCGATCGACGAGGTCCTCTACGACGCCTTCGGCCAGCGCCAGGTGTCGATCATTTTCACCCAGCTGAACCTCTATCGCGTGATCCTCGAGCTCAAGCCGGAGATCGCCGACAGCCCCGCGGCGCTCGACAAGCTGTTCGTGCGCTCGGTTGCCGGCGAGCCGATTCCGCTGAGCGCCATGGTGAGGAAAACGACCACGACCGCGCCGCTCGCCCTCAATCACGAGGGCCAGTTTCCTGCGGTAACGGTGTCGTTCAACGTCGCGCCGGGGGAGTCGCTCGGTGACGCCGTGAAGGCCATCGACGCCGTGCAAGAGCGCATCGGCAAGCCTGCCGGCGTGCGCACCCACTACGCGGGCGCGGCGCAAGCTTTCCAGGAGTCGCTCGCGAGCGAACCCATGCTCATCCTCGCGGCGCTCATCACCGTCTACATCGTGCTCGGCGTGCTCTACGAGAGCTACATCCACCCCATCACGATTTTGAGCACGTTGCCGTCCGCGGGCGTGGGGGCCCTGCTCGCGCTCATCGTGTGCAAGAGCGACTTCAACGTGATCGCCCTCATCGGCGTCGTGCTCTTGATTGGCATCGTGAAGAAGAACGCCATCATGATGATCGATTTTGCGCTGGAGGCGGAGCGCGATCAGGGCATCACGCCGCTCGAGGCGATTCATCAAGCATGCCTGCTGCGCTTCCGGCCGATCATGATGACGACGATGGCGGCGCTGCTCGGCGCGCTGCCGCTCGCGCTCGGCACGGGCATGGGGTCCGAGCTCAGGCGGCCGCTCGGCATCAGCATCGTCGGCGGACTCTTGGTCTCCCAAGTGCTGACGCTCTACACGACGCCCGTGATTTACCTGTACATGGATCGCCTCGGCCGCCGCCTTTCCCGCGGCAAGGACGCGAGCACGGCGCTCGCGCAGGCGTAAGCCATGAACATTTCGGCCCCGTTCATTCGACGACCGGTGGCCACGAGCCTGCTCGCGGCGGCGCTCTTGCTCGCAGGGCTGCTCGCGTACTTCCATTTGCCGGTCGCGCCGCTGCCGCACGTCGACTTTCCGACGATCCGAGTGAGCGCGTCGCTGCCCGGCGCGAGCCCGGAAACCATGGCCTCGGCCGTGGCGACGCCGCTCGAGCGGCGCTTCGGTCGCATCGCGGGCCTCGCCGAAATGACGTCCTCGAGCAGCCTTGGCTCCACGAGCATCACGCTCCAGTTCGATCTCGATCGGAACGTCGACGGCGCGGCGCGCGACGTGCAGGCGGCGATCGCGGCCGCCGGCGGCGAGCTCCCGCCCGATCTCCCGCTCAAGCCTCGGTACCGCAAGGTCAACCCTTCGGACGCGCCGACGCTCATCCTTTCGCTCACGAGCGACACGCTTCCGCTCGTCAAAGTCTTCGATATCGCGAACAACGTCATTGCGCAGAAGATTTCGCAGGTCAAAGGCGTGGGCGAGGTGTTCGTGGGAGGCGGGCAGCAGCCGGCGGTGCGCGTCGAGCTCGATCCGCCGACGCTCGCAGGCATGGGGCTCGCCATGAGCGACGTGCGCCGCGCCATCGCCGCCACGACGACCGTCCAAGCAAAGGGCAGCATCGGCGGCAAGCTCCAGGCGACCAGCATCGGCGCCAACGACCAGCTCTTCGACGCGCGGAGCTATCGCCTGATCCGCATCACGCGTCCGGGCGGCACGACCGCCGCGCTCGGCGATATTGCGCGCGTTTACGACGACGTCGAGAACAACCGCGTCGCGGGCTGGGCGGACGGCAAGCGCGCCGTGCTGCTCATCGTGCGCAAGCAGTCGGACGCGAACGTGCTCGAGACGAACAAGCGCGTGCTCGCGCTCTTGCCCGAGCTCATGAGCGCGGTTTCGCCCGCGGTGCAGCTGGAAGTGAACAGCGACCGAACGGACACGATCAAAGCGTCCGTCGAGGACGTCGAGATCACCCTGGGCATCAGCATGGCTCTGGTTGTGCTCGTCGTGTTCGGCTTTTTGCGCTCCGCGCGCGCGACGCTCGTGCCGACCGTCGCGATGCCGCTCTCGCTCATCACGACCTTCGGCGTGATGTGGCTCTTGCACTACAGCATCGACAACCTATCGTTGATGGCCCTCACCATCTCGACGGGCTTCGTCGTGGACGACGCCATCGTCGTCACCGAGAACATCGCGCGCGGCATCGAGCACGGGCAGCGGCCGGTCGTCGCCGCGCTCGAGGGCGCGAAGCAAATCGGCTTCACGATCGTTTCGATCACGCTCTCGCTCCTCGCCGTTTTCGTGCCGCTGCTCTTGATGGGCGGCATCGTGGGCCGACTGTTCCGCGAGTTCGCCGTGACGCTCGGCATCGCCGTCGCCGTTTCGGCGGTGATCTCCCTGACGCTCACGCCCATGATGTGCTCGCGCCTGCTCCAGCCCGAGTTTGGGCGGGAACGCGGCTGGCTGTACCGGCAGTCCGAGCGGTTCTTCGCGGGGCTGCTCGCGGTGTACGAGCGCGCGCTCCGCTGGGCGCTCGCGCACCGGACGACGATGCTGCTCGTCACGCTCCTCACCGTCGCGCTGAACGTCTACTTGATGGCCAAGGTGCCGAAGGGGCTATTCCCGCAGCAAGACACTGGGCTGCTCGTCGTGTCGACGGAGGCCGCGCAGGACGTTTCCTTCGCCGAGATGGAGCGCCTGCAAAAGCAAGTGAACGAGGTGCTCGACCGCGAGCGCGACATCGGCCATTACGTGACGTTCATCGGCTCGGGCGGCTTCGGCGTCGGCAATACGGGCCGCGGCTTCATCACGCTCAAGCCGCTCCAGCAGCGAAAATCGACGGCCGACCAGGTGCTCGCGCGCTTGCGCGGGCAGTTCAACAAGATTGCCGGCATCCAAACGTACATGCAATCGCGGCAAGAAGTGAACGTCGGCGGGCGGCTCGCGCGCACGCAGTACCAGTACACCGTCCAAACCGCGAGCCTCGAGGAGCTTCGCACCTGGTCCGCGCGACTGACGGACGCCATGCGCAAGCTGCCGCAGCTCAAGGACGTCGTGAGCGACCAGCAGAATGCGGGTCTCGAGCTCGACATCGACATCGATCGTGACACGGCGGCGGCGCTCGGTGTCACGGCACAGGCCGTCGACGAAGCCCTCTACGACACGTACGGCCAGCGCTTCGTCGCCACGACTTACACCGAACAAAACGAGTACCACGTCGTGATGGAGGCGCGGCCGTCGCGGCGCGGCTCGCCCGACACCCTGAACGACGTTTACGTACGCGGAGCGAACGGCAACCTCGTGCCGCTGCGTGCAATCGCCAAGACGCGCCAGGGCATGACGGCGCTCGCCGTCAACCACAACGGCCAATTTCCCTCCGTCACGATCTCCTTCAACCTCGCGCCGGGTGCGTCCCTCGGCCAAGCCGTCGACGCCATCGGCAAGGCCGAGCTCGCCATTCACATGCCGCCGAGCATCCTCGCGGATTTCCAAGGCACGGCCCAGGCGTTCACTTCCTCGCTCAAAAACGAGCCGTATTTGATCCTCGCGGCCCTACTCGCCGTCTACCTCGTGCTCGGGATCCTCTACGAAAGCTACCTGCACCCGGTCACGATCCTTTCCACGCTGCCGTCGGCAGGCGTCGGCGCGCTGGTCGCGCTCTTGATCTTCCACGTCGACCTCGACGTGATCGCGATGGTCGGCTTGTTGCTCCTCATCGGCATCGTCAAAAAGAACGCCATCCTCTTGATCGATTTTGCGATCGAGGCGCGGAAGAACGAGCAGCTCGCGCCCGAGGACGCCATGTTGCAAGCGGGCCTCTTGCGCTTCCGCCCCATCCTGATGACGACCTGCGCGGCCCTGTTCGGCGCGCTCCCGCTCGCGTTCGGCAGCGGCCTCGGCTCGGAGCTCCGCCGGCCGCTCGGCATCGCGATCGCGGGCGGCCTCGTCGCCTCTCAGCTCCTCACGCTGTTCACGACGCCGGTCGTGTACCTCGCGCTCGAACGGCTGAAGGAGCGGCTCAGGCGACGCTCGCGGCCCACGCCGTCCGCGCCGAGCGCGCCAGCGGCGCTGCCCGCCGAATGCTGAGGGTGTGGTCCTCAGCTGGCGTGCTAAAATCGATGGTCGAGCCGTGGAGCTCGAGTAGGCGCTCGATATCCGAAAGGTCCCGCTCGCGCGCTGCGATGGCCTTGTAGACGATGAGATCACCCGGCTTCGCAACGCGGACGTAGCGGCGCCCGAGCTTTAGCGAGTCCGCCCGGTCAAGGGCCGCGCTTTCGAACGGAAGCCACGCCAGGCTGAGGTCGACATCGACGCCTGACGCCTCGTGTCGCAGCAAGAGCACCTGGTTGCGGCGAGCGAACGCCAAAGCGTCGCCGATCCTCGGTAGGATCCCCCGGGCTGCCAGCCTCACGAGCAATTGCTTGACGTCGACGCCTTCTGCCCACAGCGTTGCATCGACGTCATCGGTGAGTCGACGCACGCCGCGAGCCGTGACGGCAACGCCACCGATGAGCATGTGCCGACCGACCGTGGAGAGAGCACGCTCGAGCGCTCCAACGGCGGACGAGAGCCGTCGGTCAGCCAACTCCGAGCGCGCGCCGGACGCGTCTCCAGGTCAGGTGAAACGCTAGATTTTCACGCCGCGCGCGCGCTCGATCGACCTCTGCACCCACCTTGTCCGCGAAGTCGCGAAGGCCTTCCACGCGCCGCAAGGCTTCGCCCAAGTCGGGCTTCGCGCCCCGTGATACGGCGTCTCGCAGCCCGAGTGAGGCGCCTTCGGCCGTGCGCGACGTTCCGCGATCGACAAGGCCGAGCGCGACGAACGCTCCGCGCGCTCGGAACGAAACGCTGACGATTTCGGGCCAATGCACGGCACCACCCGTCGCAGGCAGATCGTCTATCCGCCTGGCACGTCAGTTTGCAGTGCTGGGGCCTTCTTGGCGCCCTTGGCGACTGGCGGTTGATCCGCAGGGAACGTGCTGAGCGCGTTCAGAGCGCTTTTGCGCCCTGCGCCGTCCGAATCGCCTGGTCGAGCGCCGAAGCGCTGTAGCCGACCAGGATCTGGCCCATGATGTCGATCACGGGGATCGAGGCGCCCCCGCGACCGGCGCGCGCCAGCTTCTGGTTCATTTCGGCTTGAGCGGCTTCGCTCTCTTCGATGTCTTTGTGGATCACCGTCACGCCGTGGGCCTGCAGGTAGTCGGCCGCCATGTGACAGGGCTTGCACCAGTTGGCCCCGTAAATGATGGCCACGAGCTTGCCGGTGCCGGGAACGGACTTGGCGCTCGAGCCGCCAGCGACGCTCGCCGCCGGGGGCGGAGCGGCACTCGGTGCGAGCGCTTCGAGCCGCGCTTTGCGGCGTGAGGCGCCGAGCTCGTCCCATTGGGCGCGCGTCAACGTCTTCAGGCGATAGGTACCGTCCGGCGCCGTCTCGTCGAGGTTCGCGACGTAGACGAGGTCCCCCGTGCCGGCTTCTTTGTCGGCTTGCACGATGCGCACCGATTTACGTCCCTCGGGCGGCACGTCGGCGGGCTTCTGCACGACGTGGAAGTCGCCCTTGTCGTCGATCCACGTGAGGAGGAGGTTCGGCGTGTCGGCCTTCACGCTGAGCGAGGGGAGGGCGCTCGCTTTGGGGGCAGCGGACGCGGGCTTCGCGCCGCTCGCGTCGTCGTGGCGCTTGCAGCCTCCGAGCACGAGAGATGCCGACAAGATCAAGCCGGTGAGGCGGGTGGCGCGGGTCATGGCGACCCCTCGGCGCCGCGTTTCGCTCCGACCTCTTCGGACAGTGAGACCCATGCCTGGAAGACTTTCTCGAGCTCGCTCGTGAGCTCACGTTCCTTTTTAGCCCATTCGTGGAGCTGCTCCCAGTTGCCCCCCGTGGCGTCTACCAGGAGCTGCTTGTAATGGGCGACTTCGGCTTCGAGCTCGGCGACGCGCGCCTCGAGCAGCGCGACTTGCTTGGTTTTGCGCTCGAGATCGCGAGCTTGCTCCCGGCGCTGGCGGTGGGCGTCCGCGCTCGAGCTGGATTTGTCGGGGGCGTTCGGGGCCGTGGGATTGGCCTTCGCCGCCGCAGGGTTCGCCTTGGCTACGGCTGCGCTCGGCGCGGGCTTGGCGGAAGGTTTGGCCTCCGCCCGAGCTCGCTCGCGGCCGTCGCGGCGTTCACGCTCCCGAGGGCGTTCGGCTTGCGCGCGGGCGCGACGCTGGCGCTCGAGCGCGTCCCCGTAGTCTTTGAAGCCGCCTTCGTAGATGTCCACCTTGCCGTCGCGAAAGCTCACGGTGCGCGTGCTCACGTTCTCGAGAAAGCGCCGGTCGTGCGACACGAAGACGACCGTGCCTTCGAAGCCCACCAGCGCTTCTTCGAGGATTTCGGCCGCCGGGATGTCGAGGTGGTTCGTCGGCTCGTCGAGGTAGAGGAGGTTACGCGGCTCGAGCAAGAGCTTGGCGAGCGCGAGGCGCGTGCGTTCGCCGCCGGAGAGGCTGCTCACTTTGCGGAGCGGATCGTCGGCGTAGAAGCGGAAGCGCGCGAGGTACTCGCGCGCGCCGTCTACGTTGAGATCGCCGCGCACGCTGCGGATTTCCTCGACGCCGGATTTCTGCGGATCGAGCGAGCCGAGCTGCTGATCGAAGTAACCGTCGCGCAGGTTCGTGCCGCGCTTGACCTCGCCGCGGTCGCCTTCCGCGCCGCGCCCCGCGAGCAGCTTCATCAGCGTCGTCTTGCCGGAGCCGTTCGGCCCGACGATGCACACGCGGTCGCCCCGCCGCACCAATAGATCCACGCCGGAAAACAGCGTCTGACCGCCGCGCTCCGCCGCGAGACCCTTCGTCTCGAGCACGATGTCGCCGCTCCGGGGCGCTTCGGCGAAGCGGAAACGCACGCGCGCGGCGCGCGCCCACACGTCCTCCGGTCGCTCGATGCGCTCGAGCTTGTCGAGCATCTTGCGGCGCGATTGCGCCTGCTTCGTCTTTTGGCCGGCGATATTCTTGCGGATGAAGTCTTCGGTCTTCGCCACCATCGCGGCTTGCTCTTCGGCGAGCTTGCGTTCGCGCTCGAGGTCGGCGGCGCGCTCTTCGTGGTACGCGCTGTACGGCAGCGGATACGTGCGAAACGTCCGCTGTCCGAGCTCGAACGTGAAAGGGCACGCAGCGTCGAGGAACGCGCGATCGTGCGACACGACGAGCACCGCGGCGTGCAGGTTCGTGAGGTAGCCCTCGAGCCAACGAATCGTGTCGAGATCGAGGTGGTTGGTCGGCTCGTCGAGCAGGAGCAGCTCGGCGTCCGTCGCGAGCACGAGGCCGAGCTCGAGCCGCCCCCGCTCGCCGCCCGAGAGCGTCTTCACGTCACGGTCGAGGTCGGCTTCGCGAAAGCCGAGGTCGGTCGCGATCGCTTCCACGCGGTGCTCGAGAGCGTCGGCGCCGGCGTGGTGGTAGCGCTCGGTGAGCTCGGCCAAGTGCTCGAGCGCGGCACGTTCGCCGCTCGCAGCGTCGGTTTGCGCGCGGCTGAGCTCGCGCCGGATCGCGAGCAGATCGCCGAAGCCGGCCAGCATGGCTTCGCGCACGCTGCCTTCGAGCGTGCTTTCGTGGCTCTGCCGGTAGTAGCCGACGCCCGCGCCCTTCTTGATCACGACCGAGCCGGCGTCGGGGGTGAGCTCTCCGGTGAGCGCGCGGAGCAATGTGCTCTTGCCGGCGCCGTTCGGCGCGACGAGCGCGGCGCGCTCGCCGGGCTCGAGCCGAAAGGTGACGTTCTCGAACAACGGTTGGTTCGAGTAGCCGAACTTCAGGCCTGCGACTTCGATCAGGGGCACGGTGGACCTAGAAGCGCGGCGGTGTAGCACCGAGCGTCGAGCGCCGCGATCGAATCGTTTTCGGCCCCTGCGTGGGGGCTCCGCGGCGCGCTCGACGCTCTACGTGCGTTTGGCAGCGAGCGCGGCTTCGAGCTCGGCGATGCGCGCCATGGCCACGTCTTTGGCGGCGAGCGCCGCATCCTTGGCGGCACGTTCCTCCTCCTTAGCGACACGTTCGGCTTCGACGGGCGTGAGCACGAGGTCCGTGCCGTCTGGGTTCCGCGCGAGCCGCAACGTGAGCCCGAGCTCCGGATCCTCTTTTTCGCACCAATACCAGCCGAGCACATCGCAGCGGAACGTCTCCGGTTCCGCGAGCTGGCGCTCGACCAAGTCTCCCTCCACGCGATCCCAGATTCGAATCGGCCGCTCGCGGTCGTCCCAGTCGTACCGCACGAGCTCCCGCACTCCGGCGGGGCGATAGCGCGCGAGCTCCTCTTCGAAGCGCATCTCGGAGGCATCGGAACCACTGATGATCTCGACGCCGACGTGCGGCGCGCCGCGTTCCCAGGTCTTCCAGCAGTCGAGCACGTCGCGTGCGGCGCCAAGTCGAAACGCGACGTCAGGCGCCAGCATGCGCTTCGGGTTCTCCGCGTCCCAATACAAGAATTGATCACAGCTGACGAGCCCGTACTCGCCGAGCGCGTGCTGAATGCTGTCCGCGAGCAGCGTGCGCGCCTTCCAGTGCCGAGCGGTCTCGGGCACTTGTTCACTCACCGGAAAGTGAATGGGCACCGGCGCGCGCAGGTAGCGCCTGCCGGTGCGAGGCGGAAGCGTGGGGATCGACAAGGTCATGAAACTTTACCACCGCCCTCAGTTCGGTCCCGAGTCCTGCGGGTTGCGTTCACTGTCACTAGATTACGCAGTTTGCCGTCACCGATTGCCCGCCGCGCCCTCTGGGCTACCCTCTTGTCACTCTCCTCATGCCTCAAACGAACTTGAACTTGCGGCTTCTGGGTTGGACGATGGCAGCTGCCGTCGCGTGCTCGGCGGGTGGTAAGGGCAGCGGGGCTCTCACTGAGCCTGACGCTGGTGGAACCGGTACCAGCGGCGGCACGGGCGCGGGCGGCGGCTCGGGGGGCACGATCACCCCCGGCGGCGGCACGATCAGCGTGGATCCGAGCGGCGGCACCATGTCGGGACCCGACCCCGACGCGCGCATGCCGACTTGTGACAGCGCGTGCGCGGATCTGGCGGCGCCTGGGCCCGTGCTCGACGACGGCGTGCCCGCGAGCGCGCCGAACATGTTCTCGGGCAACGCCTCCGGCACGGGCCCGTGCATCATGGAGCCGGGTGACAACACGCTCTTGCCCTTCAACTGGCTACGGCCGCGTGTGCACGTGAGCGGTCATCAAGCCGGTACGATTTACCAAATCAAGGTATCGACGCCGCGCGAAGCCGACGTGCTCACCGCCTACACCAACAAAGACACCTGGATCTTACCGCAGGAGTTTTGGGACAACGGCGACGCGATGAACCCGAAGGGGCTCACGTACAACGTGTTCGACGAAGACATCACGATCACGGTGCGCGCGAGCACGGGCGGCGAAAGCCAGGTGAAATTTCGCATCGCGCCCGTGAAGGCGGGCGGCTCGATGGTGTTTTGGAGCGCGCTCACGACCGAGCCCGGCGCGAACACGAACGCACTCTACAGTTTCGCCCCCGGCGACGAGGGCATCGTCGTGGCGCTCAAGCCGCTCGACGTGCTCGAGACGATCCTCGACGATTCGCCGGGCGCGCCGAAGCGCGCCATCACGGACGCGACCGTGGGCGCGGTGCCCGCGGGCCGTGTGCGCTGTGTCGGCTGTCACACTTCGACGCCCGACGGCGCGGCCGTGAACATCACCGACCATTGGCCGTGGAACGTGCGGCTCGTGAATTTGTCGGGCGCCGAGAAGGGGCATGCACCGGACTACGTGACGCCCATGGGGAATTTCTTGATGCAGATGCCGTGGCAGGGCGTCACGAGTTACTCGAAGGGCGACTGGGCCGCCGGCAATCATCGTTACGTCACGTCCTTCGGCAAACGTCCGGACACGGTCGCTTCTCAGCCGTGGACGTTCTGGGGTGTCGACTGCGGCAACGGCCTGCAGTGCCCGTACACCGGCAAGGACGACCTGATTTGGCTCGACGTTGCCGCGCCCGGAACGGCGCCGACCGACAACAACGACAACGCGCAACCGAAGGCCGCCGTCGCCGCGCAGGGGACCGGGTGGGACATCATCGCGCGCACGGGCGACACGCATGGCGCCGTGCTCCCCGACTGGAGCCATGACGGGCAGCGCATCGTTTACACCTCGACCGACTCGACCGCGGATGGCCACGTAGGTTGGGAGCCGGGCAAGAACGTGCAGCCGCCGACCGTCGTCGACCTGTACACGGTGCCGTTCAACGCCGGCAAAGGCGGGGCCGCGGCGCCGCTCATGGGCGCGAGCAACGCGGCGGACGCCGAGTATTACCCTGACTTCTCGGCGGACGATGCGCTCGTCGCCTTCACGCGCGTTTCGAATTTCCAACAGGTATTCGCCAAAGCGACGAACGACGACGGCAAGAAGATATACTACCGCCCGGAAGCCGAGGTGTTCGTCGTGCGTTCGAGCGGCGGCGACGCGCTCAGGCTCGAGGCCAACGCGCCGCCCGCCTGCAGCGGCGACGCGAGCCCCGGCGTTTACAACAGCTGGCCCAAGTGGTCGCCCATCGTGCGGGAGGCGAACGGGAAGAAGTATTACTTCTTGATCTTCTCGTCGGCGCGCGAGTCACCCGGGATGGTGAAGGACAAGAGTGGCAGTGCCACGAGCTCGCCGATGTCGCAGCTCTACATGACTGCGCTCGTCGACGACGGCTCGGGCCTCACGTCGTACGGCGCGGCTTACCTCTGGAATCAGCGCTACCTCGTGACGCCGAACGCGACCGATCCGAGTAGCCCGACGCTGACGGACTTCGTGCAGAACAACGTGACACCCGCGTGGGACGAGTTTCAGGCGCCTCTGGTGCCGCCCGTCAAGGTCGTCGTGAGGTGAGGGCGGCGCGGGCCGGCGGGATTCAGGCTCCGCCCGGCGGCGGGAACGAGCCGCGCTCGCGGCGTGTGAGCCGTTCGGCCAGCACGCGCAGCGTCTCGACCATGCCGATGATGAGGTAGACGCTGAGCAGCCACATCAGCACGAACTCGGGACGAAAGCGGCGCCAGACGAACACGCTCGACGCGATCACGAACAGGATGAGTAGGACCGAGCCCGTGTTGAAGCGCAGGTCCTTGAATGAGCGGAAGCGCACGTTCGAGACCATGAGCAGGCCCAAGCCGACCGTCACACACAGGATGACGATCGTGTATTCGTCGCGACCGATGAGCCCGCCGGCGGCATGATTGGCGAGCACGAGAGATATCAGGATGCCGGTCGAGGGCGGAGACGGCAGGCCGATGATGTGCCGGCCGGGTTTGACGGGAGCGCCGGTCGAGGTCGAGGCGAGCACGTTGAAGCGCGCGAGGCGTACGGCCGCGGCCGCCACGTACAGGAACGACACGAGCAGCCCGGGTACGGGCAGCCGGTAAAGCACCCACTTGTAGACGAGCATCGCCGGCGCGACGCCGAACGAGATCACGTCCGCGAGCGAGTCGAGCTGCAGCCCGAACGCGCTCTGCGTCTTGGTCATGCGCGCCACGCGGCCATCCATCAAGTCGAACAGCATGGCGAAAATGAGCAGCACGGCCGCCCGGTACACGTCGTCGTCGGTGGGGCGCTCGAGCGCCACCAGGCGAATCGCGTTGAAGCCGCAGAAGACGCTGCCGAGCGTGATGAGGTTCGGCAGGACGAACAGCGTTTTCCGCAGATCGACTTTCGGTCGCGGTCGGTTCGGCTGGCGGCGCGGACGGCGCGGTCCCACGGAGCGAGCGTAAACCGGCCCCTCTAGCAAGGCCAGCGAGCGGAAGGCTGCCCATTTATTGGCCGGCGGAGCCGCGGGGGCCTACCCTTTCGCCATGCGCTCCGCCTGGTTTTCCGCGCTCGGCCGCCGGATTTTGCCTTCGTTCGTACTCTTCGCCGCGGGCTGCGCCAGCGACAAGGAGCACGTGGAAAAGCAGCTGGCCAAGCTGACCGACGACGTCCGCCACATGCAGAGTGAGACCGACCGCATGGCGGAGCGCCTCGACGCCATGGAAGCCCGCCAGGCCAGCGTTCCGCACGCGAGCGAAGAGCGCATTGCCAGCAATTCGCCGGCGATCGTCAGACCAAAGCTCAAGGTAGTGCGGATGGAACCCGGCGAGGAGAGTGAGGACGTTTCCGAGGCGGGGGCTCAGCCCGCCCAGGAAGACGGCGGGCCGCGCGTCTTGATTCGTGGTGAGGGGACGAGCGTGGAAAGCCGTACGCTGTCGGGCTCGGCGCCGCCGCCGGCCGTGAAGACGAGCAAGTCCGAGAGCAGCAAGACGCGTAAGGTCGACGCCGCGCCGTCGAAGTGACCATGCGGCTCGTCGTTCCTTCCGTCGTCGCTGTCGGCGTGCTCGGCACGGCTTCGGCGCTCGCGCAAGCGCCCGGCCCCACCGATCCGAACGCGCCGAGCCAACCGCCGGCCCAGGCGCCTGCCGCACCGGCGCAGCCGCCGACCATCGTCACGAACAACGGGCTCGGCGGGATCCTGATTGGGCCGCGCTTGCCCGATCCGAACGCGAGCCTGCCGTCGAGCTCGCAGCCACGAAACGGCGACGCGACGGACAGCTTCGACCTCAACAAAGGCTCGAGCGGCCCGACCGTCGTCGGCAATCCGAACGGCTCGGCGGTGCTCTCCGAGGGCAGCGTCGGCGAGCCTGGCCGCAGGCCGATTCCGCCGATTCACCTCGTCCGCCACGGCGACACCCTCTGGGACCTCTCCGATAGCTACTACGGCAATCCGTGGCAATGGCCGCGCATCTGGGCGATGAATCCGCAGGTCACCAATCCTCACTGGATCTATCCGGGTGATCAGCTGCGCATGCAGCCCGGCGACGGCTCCTCGGTCTACGATCGGATGGGCGCGGGCGGCCCCGACAACGGCGGCGCCGGCTCGGGCGGGCAAGGGCTCGTCAATCGGCGCCAGCGCTTCTCGCGCGACACGGTCGTGCTGCGCGACCAGGGCTACATCGGTGACGTCGACAAGGACACCTGGGGCCAGGTCGCCGGCTCGCCCGAGGAGCAAATGCTGCTCACCGAGGGTAACCACGTCTTTTTACTGCTGAAGTCCGACAAGGTCGCGCGCCCGGGCGAAGAGCTCACGATCTTTCGCAACGTCCGTCCCGCCGATCACGTCGAAGGCGGGCGCAAGCCGGCGGGCGAAGTCGTCAAAGTGCTCGGCACCGTCAAGGTCGACAGCATGGACGCGAAGACGCACGTCGCGCGCGGGCTCATCACCGAGTCGCTCGACATCGTCGAGCGCGGCGCAATGGTCGGCCCCGTGCGACGAAAGTTCGACGTCGTGCCGCCGCTGAAGAGCGAAAAAGCCGTCGTCGCGCATTTGCTCAACAGTTTCTACCCGCACGTCTACACCGCGCAGAACCAAGTCGTGTTCCTCGACCGCGGCAGCCAGGACGGCTTGAAGGCCGGCAATCGCTTGGTCGTCCTCCGGCGCGGCGACACCTGGCGCAAATCCATCGACGCGAAAATGTCGCGCACGCGGCTGCAGCTCGACTCGAGCGAGGTCGTTCACTTCGACGACACGCCGCTGCTCGGCGACGACAAGGATTTCCCCGAAGAAGCCGTGGCCGAGCTCCGCGTGCTCACGACCGAGCCCACGACGAGCCTCGCGTTCATCGTGCAGTCGCGGCGAGAGCTCGTCCCGGGCGACACCGCGACGACGCGGCCGGGCTTTTAGCCGGCGTTTCTCGGAGCTCGCGCGCCCGCGTGCGGGGGCGTGACGGCCGAGTAGAATGGCGGGACATGGGCAAAAGCCGGGTCTTCTTCCCGCAAGACGTGCTCGATCGCTGGGTCGAGCACGGCGAAGCGGAGCTCACCGGGGCCGAGCTCTGGGTGCGCTCGGAGCGGCGCCGTTACCGCGTCGTCGAGGCCGTGCGCATCGTGCGCGAGGTGTCGGGCGCGCCCGACGCCTTCGACATGGCGGGCTCGGTGAAGACGTTCGGTTTCGTGAGCGAGCTTGGCGCGGAGCTGCTCGGCGATTCCATGATCGTGGGTGACAACGCGTACGAGACGGTCATCGGCTGGCTCGGCACCGTGATAGGGCCGGCGGGGTCGGCTGCCGGCATCGGCGCGGGCAGTGGTGAATACGTGGCGCGCTTCCTGCGGGGCGCTGGGCGCTGATGGACGGGCTCGCGACCATCGCGTTTTATCTCGGCGTCATCGCGTACTCGGCGGCGAGCACGCTCTTTTTCCTCGATCTCGCGCGGCAGACCGCACCTTCACCGCGTTCGGCATGGGGCCCGCGCGTCCTCGCGGCGGGAGCCGTGCTTCACGCCGTGCACGTCGTCGTCGCGAGCCTGCTCTTGAAGCGTTGCCCCGTCGAGTCGCTGCACTTCGCTTTGAGCTTCAGCGCGCTCGTCGCCGTCGCGGCTTTTTTGCTGCTGCGCCGGCACGCGAACCTCGATCCCATGGGCGTCTTGGTCGCGCCGATCGCGCTCACCTTCCTCGTGGGGGCGCAATTCGTCGGCGTGGATCTCGCGCCGGAAGCACTGATTTCACGGCCGCTGCTCGTCTTGCACGTGGCGGCCAACGTGCTCGGGCTCGGCATCTTCCTCGTCGCGGGCGCGGCCGGCTTGCTCTACCTCTGGCAGGAGCGCCGCTTGCGCGACAAACGCGCGGGCGGCATGGCGTCACGGCTGCCGTCACTCGACGCGCTCGACCGTGCGACGCACCGCCTGCTCCTGAGCGGCTTTCCGCTGCTCACGTTCGGTGTCGTCACGGGCGCCATCTTTTCGCGGGAGCTTTCGACTTTCGCGGGCGCGGCCCTCGCGCGCACGCTCTTCGGTTTCGCGACCTGGTTTCTGCTCGCCGGTGTGCTCGTCCTCAGGCGACTCGCGGGTGTGCGCGGGAGGCGCGCGGCGTACGGCACCGTGGCGGGCGTGCTCTGTGTGCTCGTCGTGCTCGTGATTTACGTCGTGCGTCCTGGAGGGCCCGGCACGTGATCACCGTCGTCGGACTTTCGCACAAGAGCGCGCCCATCGAGGTGCGCGAGCGTTTCGCGCTGCCGGCCGACCGCGTGCCCGAGCTCCTGCGCGGGGTGGTCTCTCGGCCTGCCGTGGGCGAGGCGCTCTTGGTTTCGACCTGCAATCGCGTCGAGCTCGTGGCGGCGCCGCGTTCCGGCTCGAGCCTCGAGGCAGTCGCGAGCGCGAGCCGCGAAGCCTTGAGCGCGCTCGCGCCGAGCGCACCCGAGAATGCGCTCTACGCGCTGACGGGCGGCGCGGCCGTGCGGCACCTGTTCGGCGTCGCCGCGTCGCTCGACTCGCTCGTGCTCGGGGAGCCGCAAATCCTCGGCCAAGTGAAGGAGGCGTACGAGGTCGCGCGCAAGACGGGCACGGTGGGTTCGGTGTTGCACCGGACCCTCGCGCGCGCCATCCGCGCCGCCAAGCGCGTGCGTTCGGGGACGTCCATCGGCGCCGGGCAGGTGTCGGTGCCGAGCGTCGCCGTCGATTTCGCGCGCCGAATTTTCGGCGATTTGCGCGGGCGCACCGTCTTGCTCGTGGGCTCGGGCGAGATGGCGGAGACGGTCGCGCGCTCGCTCGTGTCGTCCGGCTCGCGTCTGCTCGTCGTCGGCCGCACGCCGGAGAAGGTGCGCGCCCTCGCGGAGAGCTTCGGTGGTGAGCCTTGCGCTTGGAGCGAGCTCGCGCTCGCGCTCGAACGCGCCGACGTCGTGATCACGAGCACGAGCGCGCCCGGCTTCGTGATCGAACCCGTGCACGTCGCGAGCGCGCGCAAGAAGCGCCGCGGTCAGAGCCAATTTTTCATCGACCTCGCGGTGCCGCGTGACGTAAACCCCGAGGTCGAGAGCCTCGACGGCATCTTCCTCTACAACGTGGACGACCTTTCGCGCATCGTGTCCGAATCCCTGCTCACGCGCGGGCGGGAAGCCGCGCAGGCGTTTTCCATCATCGACGAGGAGGCGCGGAGCTTCGATCGCTGGGCCGACGCCGAGCAGGCGACGCCGCTCATCGTCGCGCTGCGCGAGCGCATTCGCGCCGCGCTCAAGTTCGAGCTCGAGCGCAGCTTGCGCGGGCGGCTCCGGCACCTCGGAGCCCCGGAGCGGGAGGCGCTCGACACGATGGTCGATGCGGCCGTCAATCGTGTCTTGCACGAGCCGACGACGCGGCTCCGCCAAGCAGCCAGTATCGGCGAGCTCGACACGCTCGCGTTTCCGGAGCTCAGCGCCGCGCTCGAGCACGCGTTCGCGCTCGACGCCGGCCGCTCCGACGAAGCGGCGCGTTCGGAGCGTTCTGAAAATGGCTCGGCCCCCTCGGTCCCGCGCGCGGGCTCCGGCGACCTCGATGCGGCGAGCTCCGACCCGCGCGCCGCCGAGCTCGACACGTCGCTCGAGCTCGAGCCGGCCGAGGACGCCGGCGCCGGAGCTGGGGGCTCACGCTGATGGCACGACTCGTCTACGCCACGCGCCGCAGCAAGCTCGCCCTCGCGCAGTCGCGCGCCTTCGTCGCCCGGCTCACGAAGGTGGACCCGCTGCTCGCGATCGAAGAGCTCACGGTCGTCACGACGGGCGACCGCGTGCAGGATCGTCCGCTCTCGGAAATCGGCGGCAAGGGCCTGTTCGTCAAGGAAATCGAGCAGAGCCTCGCGGACGGTCTCGCCGACATCGCCGTTCATTCGTCGAAGGACGTGCCGGCGGAGCTCGCGCCCGGTCTCGTCATCAGCTGCTTCCCCGAGCGGGAGGACGCGCGCGACGTGCTCGTGTCGCGCTCGGGTGCGACCTTGCTCGAGCTGCCTGCGGGTAGTCGTGTCGGCACGACGTCCTTTCGCCGCTCCCTGCAGGTCAAGCACCGCCGTCCGGATTTGGTGATCGTGCCGCTCCGCGGCAACGTCGATACGCGTTTGCGAAAGTGCGACGAGGGCGAGGTCGACGCCATTCTGCTCGCGCGCGCGGGCCTCGTGCGGCTCGGGCTGGCCGAGCGCGCCACGGAGATTCTCGATCCGTCCTTGTGCTTGCCCGCGATCGGCCAGGGTGCGCTCGCGGTCGAGCAGCGCGCGGGTGACGAACGCGTCGCGCGGCTGCTCGCACCGCTCGCGCACGCGGAGACGAGCATCGCCGTTTCGGCCGAGCGCGGTGTGATGCTCGCCGTCGGCGGCGATTGCCAGACGCCCGTCGCGGCCTACGGCGTGCGGAGCGGCGGCGAGCTCTGGCTGCGCGCGCTGCTCGCCGATCCCGACGGCTCGAACCTCCGCCGTGGCGAGCGCCGCGCGGCCTGGCCCAAGAGTGACGCCGAAGCATTTACCCTCGGTCGCGAGCTCGGTGACGAGCTCTGCGGGAGCTCCGTGCGTTGAGCTTACGCTCGGTCGTCTGTCTCGCGCTCGCCGCTTCGCTCGCTTGCTCCCGCCTGCCCTCGTACGCTCGCCCCGAAGGAGCGCTCGTCGAGCCCGGCACCGTCGACGACTCGGACTTGATTCCGTATCGCAAGCTCACGCGCGCCGACTTCAAAGGCAAACGGCCTTCGGGTGAAGCCGCCGAGCACGTCGACGCCATGGGCGCCCAAACCTACGCCATCGTGCGCCCCAACTTGAGCTTGCGCATCGAGATCGTGGGCACTCCTCAATCGAACGGAAAGCTAGAATACTCCGGCAAGGTAAGTGACCTTTTGCACTTTCGCGCGGAGATGGACCGCCGCAAATCGTGGTGGAACCCGAACCTCAAAGAAGTGCCCGAGGCGTACGTGCTGGAGCACGAGCAAATCCACTTCGCGATCGTCGAAGTCAAAGCGCGCGAGCTCAACGCGAAGGCGCCCGAGCTTACGGCGCGCATGCACGCGACCGGCGACTCGGAAGAGCAAGTGCGGGACCGCATCGTGAAGAAGCTCGACGCCGTGATCGAAGACGCGCTAGGCGCGCTACTCGCGGAAAATCGTCGCTTCGACGAGGACACCTCCGGGCGTTACGCGCCCGAGAAACAAAACGAGTGGTATCGCCGCGTCACGGCGGAGCTCGGCAAGCACTGACCTCGGCGCCGTGCGTGGCTCCGTCCCGGCATGACCCCCGGCGGGCCGCCGTTCAACGTGGGCGCTTTTTTCGCGGCATTCTGCGCTGCTTTTGCCGGCGCCCGTTATGGTAAGGTCCCGGCCCATGTGGTTCGGAAAGGCCCCCCGGTTGATGTTGGCATTGGCGCTCACTGTGCCCGTTTCGCTGGCCGCGACGGCGTGTGGCGGTGGCAACGACGTGGCGAAGCACCCCGTACTCAAGGCCGGCGAGATGCCGAACGGCGGAGAGTGGCAGGGCGTCTACTACAGCCCACTTTACGGCTACCTGCACATCGTCGCCGACGGCAAGGCCGTCAACGGCGCGTGGCGTACCGCCGCCGGTGACGCGTTCGGCGAGCTCCACGGCGAGATCGACGGCAACCTCCTGCGCTACGAATGGAAGGAACGCCGCATCGGCGCGGTCGGCGCGGACGCCGTGAAGAAGGGGAAGGGTTACTTCGTTTACAAGATCCCGAAGGCGGGCGAGGCGCACGAGCTCCAGGGCGAGTGGGGCCTCGGCGACGACGAAGCCGGCAACAAATGGCAAGCCGTGAAGCAGAAGAACATGCCGCCCGATCTCAAGAGCGTGCAGCCCGACGAGTACGAAGGACGCGTGACGGGCGGCGGCTGGGACAGCGGCGATTCCGGCGGCGAGAATAAAGAGGGCGGCGACAAGTCGGACAAATCGGGCGGCGATTCGAACTAGGTTTCCCGGCGGCAGCGAGCTCGATGTCCCAACTTCCGAAGCATTCCGAGAGCGCCTCCGGGCTCGAGTGGCGCGAGCCGCCCATCTTCGAGCGTGGTGCCAAAGGGCGAACGGCCGTTTCGCTCGGTGCGAGCGACGTGCCCGCCGTCGACGTGCGGCAGGCGCTCGGCGCGCTCGCGCGGCGTGAACCCGCGGCGCTGCCGGAGGTGAGCGAGCCCGAAGCGATTCGACACTTCGTGCGGCTGAGTCAGTGGAACTTCAGCATCGACACGCAGTTTTACCCGCTCGGCTCGTGCACGATGAAGCACAACCCGAAGGTCAACGAGTGGGCGGCGCGCTTGCCCGGCTTCGCGCAGGCGCACCCGCTCATGCCGCCGCACCTGATCGCGGGCGCGCTCGAGCTCATGCTGGCCCTACAAGCGCAGATCGCCGAGATCACCGGCATGGACGGCGTGAGCCTCCAGCCCGCCGCCGGCGCGCAAGGTGAGCTCACGGGTCTCATGATGATCCGGGCGCACCACCGAGCCTCGGGGCGCTCGCCGCGCAAGGTGTTCATTCCCGACAGCGCCCACGGCACCAACCCGGCAAGCTCGTCTTTGAACGGCTTCGAATCCGTGGCGTTCGCTTCCGGCTCGCACGGCGTCGTCGAGCCAGAGACGCTCTTGCGCGCGCTCGACGCCGCGCCCGGCGACGTTGCCGCGCTGATGATGACCAACCCGAACACGCTCGGCCTCTACGAGCAGGCCATGCCGAAGCTGACGGAGCTCGTGCACGCGCGCGGTGGCCTCGTTTACGGCGACGGCGCCAACATGAACGCCGTGCTCGGCCGCGCCCGTCCCGGTGACGCGGGCGTCGACGTGATCCAGCTGAATCTGCACAAGACGTTCACGACACCGCACGGCGGCGGCGGCCCCGGGTCCGGCCCCGTGGCGTTCAAACGCGTGCTCGCGCCGTACCAGCCCGTGCCCGTCGTGCGTCAGGACGGCGCGCGGGTCGTCGTCGAAAACGAGACGCCGGGCAGCGTCGGCCGCGTGCGCTCGTTCTTCGGCAACTTCGGCATGATGGTGCGCGCCTACACGTACATGCGCGAGCTCGGACCCGAGGGACTCGCCAACGTGAGTAACCTTGCCGTGCTCAACGCGCGTTATCTCGCGGCGCGCCTCGCCGAGCACTACCCGCTCGCCTATGACACGCCCTCGCTCCACGAAGCCGTGTTCACCGATCGCGAGCTCGAGGCGAGCACCGGCGTGAAGACGCTCGACGTCGCCAAGCGCCTCATCGATTACGGCGTGCACCCGCCCACCGTGTACTTTCCGCTCGTGGTGCGTGGCGCGCTCATGGTCGAGCCGACCGAGACGGAGACGAAGCAAACGCTCGACGCCTTCGTCGAGGCCATGGTGTCGATCGCGCGTGAGGCGCGTGAGACGCCCGAGCTCGTGAAGACCGCGCCGCACCTCACGCGGCTAGGCCGCCTCGACGAGGCGCGCGCCGCACGCAAGCCGCGCCTGCGCTGGACGCGCGAGCCGAGCCAAGGCTGAGTGCTGCCCGCTGATCGGGCGATGAACGAGCTGCCGACGCTGGTATCGCTCTACTACTCGCCCTGGTCCGAGCGCGCGCGCTGGGCGCTCGATCACCACGAGCTCGCCTATCGTCTCGTGCAGCACACGCCGTTGCTCGGCGAGCCGCGCCTCCGCAAGCTCGCGGGTCCGCGGCGAGGCCGCGTCACGGTGCCGCTCTTGCTCGCTGGCGGCGAAGCGTTGATGGAAAGCTTCGAGATCGCGCGGTTCGCCGATCGTCACGGCCGAGCAGAGCCGCTCTTGCCCGAGGCGCTCGAGCCCGAGATCCGCGAGCTCAACGCGCTCCTCGAGCACGCGATGGAGGAGGGCCGAAGCCTCACGACCGCGGCACTGCTCGCCGACGACGCCGCGCTCGAGGAGACGCTACCTCGCGGCGTGCCGCCGTTGTTGCGCCCGCTCCTGCGCCCACTTTCGCGCCTTGGCACGCGCTGGTTCGCTCGCAAATACGCGCTCGACCTCGCCGAGCGCGCAAAGCCGCTCGCCGCGATCGCCGGCACGCTCCGCCGCTTGCGCGAACACTACGCGGGGCGCGCCTACTTCTTCGATCGCTTCAGCTACGCCGACATCCTCGTTTGCTCACTGCTGCAAGCCATCAGCCCCGTGAGCGATCGCTACATTCGCCTCGGACCGGCGTGGCGCCGCGCGTGGACGATTCCGGAGCTCGCCACCGAATTCCGCGAACTCCTCACGCTGCGCGACGAGCTCTACGCGCGTCACCGCAAGCGGCGCGTCCAGCCCGAGCTCGATTCCTGAGCCACCCCGCGTGCATTTTGTTTGGTGTGCGCGAGGCAATGCTTTGCTGACGCCACGGCACGAGTCATTCGGGTGCGCCGCACGCCAGCCACTCCCCGAGCTTGACGCGATCCTCATCGCTCGGACGGGGATCCGAGGGCGGCATGACGCGATTGATGCCGTTCGGACCGCCAGCGGCGTAGGCGTCGATCTCGCCAGTATGGGCTTTAATCGTGGGTAAGTCGTCCCAATTGGCGTGGGGCGTCGCCCCCTGGCGTTCGGAATTCGTGACGAGCGTCGAGCTGTGGCAGCGCGTGCAGTAAGACTCGAAAAAGCCCTGTGCCCAACCCTGGTAGGTGACGGAGGGCGACGCCGGATCGGGACATTTGGAGCCCGTGGCGAGCGCGCTCGGGGGATCGCTCGGCGACGAATCGTCGCCCGAACAGCCGACGGTGTTGAAGCCGAGTACGAGGGCCGCCCACAAAACCCCGCTCGCCTGTCCGCTCCGCCCAAACGGCGCCGAAGTCATCGAGGAGCTAGATTCGCGAACCTGCTCGGAGGTTCCCCGGGCGACCGCGACCGCGACCGCGACCGCGGGCCTCGTCTCGAGGATCGGGCGGGGGACTCTCGGGCGGACGCCTTTTGACATGCTCGAAGCAAAGCGTAACATGGCAAATTGCTTGTCACAGTCGCCCGTCAAAGTCGGAGACGTCGTCGGCGGGAGGTACCGCATCGATCGTCTACTCGGTGCGGGGAGCATGGGCTTCGTCGTCGCGGCCTGGCACCTCGAGCTCGATCAGCCGGTCGCGCTCAAACTCCTGAACCCCGACATCTTCGAGCAGGGTGAGGCCGCCGCGCGCTTTCGGCGTGAGTGTCGCGCCGCCGCGCGCGTGAAGAGCGAGCACGTCTGCCGCGTCATCGACGTGGGTTCGCTCGAGCAGGGCGCGCCGTACATGGTGATGGAGCTCCTCGACGGCAACAACCTCGAGGAGGAGCTGCTCCAGCGCGGTGCGTTGCCCGTGTCGGAAGCCGTCGGCTACATCCTCGAAGCCGTGGAGGCCATCGCGGAAGCGCACGCTGCCGGCATCGTGCATCGGGATCTCAAGCCGGCGAATCTGTTCATCGCGCGTCGCGCCGATCGCTCGCGCCTGCTCAAGGTCCTCGACTTCGGCATCTCGAAGTCGATGATCGACAGTCACGGTCCGGGCGACATGTCGCTCACGCGCACGGGCGTCATCATCGGGTCGCCGCTGTACATGTCGCCCGAGCAGATGCGCTCGACCAAGGACGCCGACACCCTGAGCGACATCTGGGCGCTCGGTGCGATCCTCTTTCAACTCGTCACGGGACGGCCGCCGTACGAGGGCGAAAGTATCCCCGAGCTTTGCGCCAAACTTTTCAGCGAGGACGCGCCGCCGCCGAGCGCCGTGCGCGCCGGTCTGCCCGCGGGGCTCGACGCCGTGCTGCACCGCACGCTCGCTCGCGACCCTACGAAACGCTATCAAAACGTCGCCGAGCTCGGCGCCGCGCTCGTCGACTTCAATCCGGCGTGCCGCGTGCACGTCGAGCGTGCGCGGCGCGTGCTCGCCGCGCGCGACGGACGTCCGAGCTCCGTCGCGCCAGGGCCCGCGTCGAGCGACTCCCCGACGATTCAAGCGTCGGTGTCTGCGGTCGCGCTCTGGAGTCAGCTGAGCGGTCGCGAGCGCCGGCGTCGCTACGGTCTCGTCGCCGCCGCGCTCGTTGCCTGCGCGGTCGGCGGCTTTGCGCTTTGGCAAAAGCGCGGCGTTCCGAGCGCTGCGGGCGAAAAGCTCGCGGCGGCAACGACGGTCGAGCCCGTCGCGCAAAGTACGGCGGCCGCGGCCCCCGCTGTCGTCGCCGTGCAACCTGCCGAGAGCGCCGTACCGAGCCTATCGAGCATGGTTGCCGCGTCCGCGCCCGAAGCAGCGAGCGCGGCTCCCGCGAATGCGGCGAGTGCAGGCGCCGCGAAGCGGCCGAGCTCGGTTGCCAATCGTCCGCACGCGAGCGCGACGGCGGCCAAGGCCGACTCGGTTTCGATCACCGACTTCGGCGGTCGGCGCTGAGCGCGCGCCGTCGCCGGGAGCTGGCCGGCCGGCTCAGGTGCGCACGTGTGCGGGTGCGACCGCGTCTCGAAACCGAGTGAGCTCGGCGCGAGGTGATCGCGTAGCGCGCAATATCGATGTAGGCTCGGCCCGACGATGGCAAGGTCTTGTTGGTTTTTGGGGGCCCTCGCCGGTTGTTTGCTGCTCACGGCAACTCCGGTCGCTGCTGCGAACTCCGCGGCGGACAAAGCATCGGCCGAAGCGCTGTTCGACGCAGCGCTACAGCTGATGAAGCAGGGGAATTACGCCGAAGCGTGTCCCAAACTCGAGAACAGCCAGCGCATCGATCCCGGTGTCGGCACGCTGCTCTATCTCGGTGAATGCTACGAGCGCGTCGGCCGCACCGCGAGCGCGTGGGCGACCTTTCGCGAGGCGGCCTCACAAGCCGAAGCTTCGGGAGAAGCCAAACGCGCCAAGGCCGCGCGCGAGCGCATCGCCAAGCTCGAACCCGACTTGTCCTACCTGACGATCGAAGTCGCCGAGGGCACGCGAACGCTCCTCGGTTTGCGCATCCGTCGTGACGGCGCGGAGGCGGGTACGGGGATCATCGGCGCCGCGGTGCCCGTCGATCCGGGACCGGTCAAGGTTGAAGTCAGCGCCCCCGAGCACGAGTCGTTCACGGTGACGGTGCGCATTCAGCCGCGCGCGCGGCAGACGGTGCTCATCCCGACGCTCGCGCAGGTCGAATCGCCGCACGCCGACGCGGTGCCGCTCGCGGCGGTGCCGCTCGCCGACCAAGGGCCTACACCGGCCTCACCGTCGCAGGTACCGCCGCCGGTGCCTGCCCCCGCGACCGCCAAGAGCGACGGCAGCGCTCAGCGCATCATCGGCGTGGCCGTCGCCGGACTCGGTCTCGTGGGCATCGGCGTCGGCACGTACTTCGGTCTTTCCGCGATGTCTTCGGAGAAGACGGCGGACAAGGAGTGCACGCCGAGCCAGTGTGACACGCAGACGGGCCTGAACGCTTCGACGGACGCGCATCACAAGGCCACGGCGTCGAACGTCGCGTTCGCCGTGGGCGGTGGGCTCGTCGCCGTCGGCGCGGTCGTCTTCTTCACGGCGCCGCACCGCTCGTCGAGCGTCGGAGTCGCCCCCGTTTTGGCACCAGGTTTTGCCGGTGTGAGCGTGGGAGGCCGGCTATGAGCGGGCTCCGTGCGCTGTCGCTCCGGCGCGTGTCGGCGTTGTTCATCGCGCTCGCGATTCCGTTCGCGTTCGGCAGCTGCCAGAGCATTGCCGGCATCGACGATCGCGAGCTCGGCCCCTGCAGTCACTTCTGCGACGTCGTGATGCAGAACTGTGCCGGCGATAACCGCGTCTACGAGACGCGCGAAAAGTGCATGGGCGTCTGCAAGCTCTACCCCGTCGGCGACGCCAACGAATGGCAGGGAAAAAACACGCTCGAGTGTCGCTTGCACGAAGCCGAGCTCGCCGCGACAGCCGCGGGCGAGGAAGTGAGCAATTTCTGTCGCTCGGCGGGCCCTGAGGGAATCAACTGCGGCAGCGAGTGCGAGAACTATTGCTATCTGTACGAAAAAACGTGCGATCAGGTGCAGTGCGGCTCGACCTCGAACTGCGTCGCCAAATGCGCAGCCTTGCGCGATAACCACGAGTACAACGTCGTCAACGACTACGAAGGCAACTCAATCCAGTGCCGCTTCGTGCACCTGAGCAACGCCTCCGTCATCGACACCCAGAAGCACTGCGGTCACGCCAATCTCTCGACGCCGACCGACCACTGCAACGACTTGCCCGACAGCGACCAAGGCGTGGCCGGTGCGAGCTCGAGTGACGAGGTGTCCGTCAAGCCGAGCGAGCCCGACTGCAAGCAATACTGCCAGGTGAACGGCGTCTCGTGCGGCACGACCCAATACGAGTCGCGGGATCAGTGCCTCGCGCTGTGCAAGTTCCTACCCGTCGGTGAATTCTCCGACACGAACCAAAACACGCTCGGTTGCCGCATCTATCACTCTTACAATTCGCTCTGCGCGCCCGAGCAGCACTGCCCGCACTCGGGACCGAGCGGGGAGGGTCACTGCGGGACCACGCCGCAAGACAAGTGCCTCGCCTATTGCACGCTCGCCAAGGGCGTTTGCCCGAGCCAATACTCGACGGCCTTCCAGGACGATGACGACGCGTGCGCCGCTAATTGCGCGCTCTTGCCCGACGCCTTGCCCGCGGAGGAGGGCCCGACCCGTTACACGACGACCTACGCCGCGACGCCCGGCACCGTGGCATGCCGTTTCCTCGCCTTGAGCCGCGCGGCACAAGCGCAGCCGTCGAGCGCATCGTACGGGTCGCTGTGTGTGAACGCATTCGGCGGCGGCGACTGTGCGGAGCCATAGCCGCCTGCCTCACGAAGTTGATATCTAAGGAGGAAGCGAAGAATGACCCGGAGAATCAGACCACTCAAACGCAAGCTGATTCGCGTGGACGAGACTCCGGCCACCAATTCCTGGATCACGATCGACAGCGGTCTTGTGGGCAATCCTACCGGCGACTTTTTCTTTAGCGGCGCGATCGACATCTACGCTTGCGGGACGGACGCCTCCTTCGCCAACGGGTCACTCAGCAGCTGGTCGCTGATGAGCAATTGCAGCGCGGTCGACGGAAGTCCGTTCGTCTACGTTATTCGTGGTTCGAACGGTCACCTTCTCTCTCGGCCTCCCTGCGCTGATCTCGGTGAAGGCCTCACGTCGGCGCCCATCGTACGTGCCGTCATCAACGGTCATGCGTACGCCTATTTTCGCGGCAGCAGCGGGCATCTCTGGGCGCGCGACATCAACTCGACCTCACATTGGGACATGGGTCTTTCGCTGCCATAGTCGGCGCCGCACCCCGCGTCAGCGCAGCGCGACACCCAGACGCGCGCGCAGGCCCGCGTAGTCGTCACCGAGCGCGTACGCTGCGATATCGTCGATCTGCTCACTCGCGTTCGAGCCGGGCAGCGGGAAGCGCTCGATCAGGCGGGCCGACAGCGCGAGATTTCCCGTGGCGAGCAGCGCGGCTCGCGAGGCGACGTGCCTCGCGGACCGCACGCGCTGCTTCAGGCGCTGCGCCACCTCGCCGGCCGACTGCGAGCCGATTGCACCGGCGAGCGCGTCGAGCGCGGGACCGCGTAACTCCCGCTTGAGCACGCGCGCCAAGAGCTTGGCCTCGCTGTCGAGACGCGCCGCCCCGTTCGAGCCGACGGCGAAGAGCGCCGCGCGCGCGAGCGCGGCGAGCTCGCCGGGGTCGGTGAGCAATGCGAGCATCCGAAATTCCGGCCGTAGCGACACGAGGCAGCGCGACCAGTGAAACGCGAGCTCCGGTAGCGTCTGGCCGCTGCCGAGCGTCTTGCTCGCGACGACGGTGAGCTCGGGAACAGGGGCGACCATGAGCTCACCGGGGACGCTCTCGAGCACGTGCAGTCGTGGTCGCGGCAGGCCGAGCAGCCGCGCGCTCCAGACGAGCGTGCGCGCGAGCATCGTGGTGCTCTTTTCGGGATCCTGTTCGGTGGCCGGCGTCAGCGCGAAGCCGCGATGCTTGCGGCGCGCGGTGTCGAGCGCGACCGCGACGCCCGCTTCACCGAACGCGCGCACGAGCGCCAGATCGCGCTCGTCGAGCTCGGGTTCCAAGCGGTGAGCGAGCCAATCGGCTTCGCTCACGACGCCTTGGGCAGGCAAAAGTCCCTCGGGACGATGCGCGGCGGCGAGCTCGAGCTCGCTTTCGTTCGCGCCGCCGAAGAGCTCGAGCACGCACGCGACGTTCCAGCGCAGGTCGGGTCTCTCGCAGAGCTCGCCGAGCACGAGCGCGCGCCCGAGCGCTTTCACGTCGCGGGGGTCGGTGCGGAGCGCTTTTTGGAGCGCGCGCAGTGCCTCGGGGTAGTCGCCGCGCTCCTCGGCGCTCGCGCTCGCGGCGAGTGAGAGCGCGCGCTCTTCGGCGCTCGGGCGCTCGAGCTCCGGCTCGGGCGGCGGCTCTTCGGCGACGGGCGGTGCCGGCGGGATACTCGCGCCGAGCGCACGATTGCCGACGAGCACGTCGAACGGCACCGAACCGGCGACGTACTCGGCGGCCCCGAGCGCCGCGAACAATGACTCCTCGGCGCGTAAGGCGGAAAAGAGCTCTTCGGCGCCGAGCGGCGTGTTGCGAGCCGATTGCCAGTCGAGCACGAGCTCGAGCAGATTCGCGAACCGCGAACGCTCGTCGGGGATCGCCGCGCTGCGATGCGAGAGGATGAGGTGCACCGGCGAGCCGGGCTCGTGCAGGGCGTCGCGCAGGATCGCGAGCGCTGCGTGCTCGCTCGTTTCGGCGTCGAAAGCCGAGATGGTATCGAGCACGACGAGCGCTCGTTCGGCACGTTCGCTGAGCAGGCGTTTGAGCCGCTTGAGCGAGAACGCGCCGAGACGCTCGCCGTCGAGCAAGAGCGCCGGCCCACGTTCGTCGGCGAGGAGCGCGTAGCCCGAGAAAAAGAAGAAGAGCGAGCCGACGCGCTCGTCCACTTCGGCGAGCACCTGCTCGACGGCTTCGGCGAGCCCCCGCTCGGCGCGAAATGCTTCGACGCTGTAGCCCGCGTCCGGCTCGCACAGGCGCTGTCCGAGCAGATCGAGGTCGAGGTTCGTGCCCGCGAGCTCGGGCAGCTTTCGACAGTTGGCGTAAGCAGAAGCCGCGAGCACGGCGAGTCGCATGCAGAGGTCCACGTCGATAGCACGGCCGTCAGCCGTCGTTCGAAGGTGGGTTTCGCGCCTACATGTCCGCGTCCGAGTCCGCGCCGCTGGTTCGGCAAATAGCTGTCGAGAGTGAAAAACGTCGCCCAGTACGCGTGGATCGCAGCTTGCGTGAAGTCTGAGATCTCGGACGGAAATCCCGCGGCGCGGACGCGCGGAGCGAGGCGACCAGGCGATTGCGGCGGGTTGTTTGCTGGCCCGTGCGTTGCAAACCGGACAGCCGGACCTCCCGCACTGCATCGAGCATGAGTCAACGCAGCCCGTCCGTCACGCTGAGCGCGCTCATCGCGAGCGTCACCGCCGTGGGCCAGGCCGCGGGCGCGACATGTCGCGTGCTTGCCTATCGCGAGTCGGTACCGCTCGGGTCTTCCGGTGCGTTCGTGGCGCTCGTCGGGGAAAATCGATCCTTCCAAATCGGCCTCTTGTCCGACCCACTCGGCTGGCAATCGTTCGACGCGCTCGTGCACGACCAGACGCCCGGGCTCGAGGACGCGCACGTGGCGGCGCGGCTCGTGACCCTAGCGGCGCGCGCGCTGCAAGCGAGCGTGCCCGAAGCCGGGGCGCTCGCGCTCGGCCTGCCGCTCTTCGTCGACGGCGGCGTGGTGATTGGTAAGGACGCCGTCGTGCAGGCGGCCGACATCGTGCTCGGTCAGACGCGCGCTCTGCTCGTGTTGCTCGAACGCCGGCGCAGCTGAGCACGGCACCGCCGAGCTCGCCGCGCCTATGAGCGTGCGCTCAGGGGCTCGGGCGGATCCCGTACTTCTTGAGCTTCGCGTAAAGCGAGCTGCGCGAAAGGGCGAGCACCTTGGCCGCGTCCTCGACCTTGCCGCCTGTCTGTTTGAGCACATTGACGATGTGCCGGCGCTCGGCGTCGTCGAGTGTTTGCGGTTCGGCGTCGGCGTCGGGTTCGAGCGAGCGGTCGAAGCGCAGCGCCGTCCGGTCGAGCAGGTCGGTCTTGCAAAAGAGCAAGGCGCGCTCGAGCACGTTTCTGAGCTCGCGCACGTTGCCGGGCCAGCTGTAACGCGTCAGCGTATCGACGACGTCCTCGGAGAGCTCGGGTGCCACGCGCCCGCGTCGCCGGCAGAGATCGCGCAGCACGGCCTCGGCGAGCGGCTTCACGTCGCCGGGGCGGCGCCGGAGCGGCGGGATCTCGAACGTCAACGTGTTGATGCGGAACAGGAGATCCTCGCGGAAGCGCCCCTCTTTGACCATGCTGGCGAGGTTGCGCGAGGTGGCCGCGATGAGTCGCACGTCCGCGACGCGCGTCGTCGTCTCTCCGAGACGGCGGAACTGACCCTGCTCGAGTGCCGTCAAGAGCTTCGGCTGCACGGCGAGCTCGAGATCGCCGAGCTCGTCCAGGAAGAGCGTCCCCTTGTGCGCCACCTCGATCAGCCCAGGCTTGTTGTTCACGGCGCCCGTAAAAGCGCCGCGCTGATGCCCGAAGAGCTCCGACTCGGCGAGCTCACGCGAGAGGCCCGCGCAGTTCAGGTCGACGAACGGCTCCTTTTTGCGGGCACCGTGCTCGTGGAGCCAGCGCGCGAGGATCCCTTTGCCGGCCCCCGTTTCCCCGAGGATGAGCACCGGCACGTCGGACTCGAGCGCCGCCGTCGCGAGCTCGGCCAGGTTCTTGATCGCGGCGCTCGTGCCGAGAAACGGATCGGGCGTTTCGCTCGAGGCGACCGCCGCCACGGCGCGTTGCCGCCGTTCCCGTTGCAGATCGAGCGTGCGGCGCACGAGCACTTCGAGCGACTCGAGGTCGACAGGCTTGGTCAAAAAGTGCTCGGCCCCGAGCTTGATGGCGCGCACCGCCAGATCGATGGTGCCGAGACCCGTGAGCACGATCACCGCTTCCCCGGCGTCGCGTTCGCGCGACGCGGTCAAGAGATCGAAGGCCGTGCCGTCGGGCAGCTGATAATCGACGATCGTCAGATCGGGAGCTTGCTTTTGCTGCAGGCGGCGCGCGTCCGCGAGCGTCGCGGCGTCGAGCACGGTGAAGCCCGCGCGCCGCAGGTAGAGCGCGAGCACATTTCGCATGTCTGCGTCGTCGTCGACGAGTAAGAGCTTGTCCAAGATCCCTCGAGTCTTACTGAGCTGTCAGCGCGGTTTCGATAGCACGGAGTTTTGCTTGCCGAGCGCTACGGCTAGGCTTTGCGAGAGCCGCGCGGCGCCGAGCGGTTTGGCGATGAGATCGATGACGCCGAGCGTTCGCACCGATTCGGCGGTCCAGCTGCTGCTGTAGCCGCTCATCAAGAGTACGGGTTTGTGCGGCGCGATGCGCAGCACCTCACGGGCGACGTCTACCCCGGTCAGGCCCGGCATCGTGAGATCGGTGAGCACGACGTCGAAAGCGTCCGGCTTTTTTCGGAAAAGCGCCAGCGCTTCGGCGGGATCGCTGCGCGCCGTCACGCGATAGCCGAGCCGTTCGAGCAGGCCGGAGACGGAGCGACAGAGCACGGCCTCGTCGTCGATGAACAGCACGGTTTCCCCGTTCGCGCGCGGGAGCTCGCCCGACCGCTCGCTCGCGGCCTCGAGCTCCACGGCGTGCTCTGGCAGGTACACGCTGACGCTCGTGCCGCGGCCGAGTTCACTGTCGACGAAAATCGCGCCTTCGTGGTCGCGCACGATGCCGTGCACCACGGCCAGGCCGAGGCCGGTGCCTTCCCCGGGCCCCTTGGTCGTAAAAAACGGCTCGAACACGTGCTTGAGCGTTTCGGGGCCCATGCCCGCGCCGTTGTCCCGCACGCGCAGGCGCGCGTAGCGGCCGGGCAAGAGCTCGGCGTGGGGGCCCGGGTTCGCTTCACCGAGCACCGCGTCGTCGAGCTCGACCGTCAGGCGTCCGATGCCACCGCGCAGCGCGTGGGCGGCGTTGGTGCCGAGGTTCATGAGCACCTGGTGAATCAGCGTCGGATCGGCGAGCACGACGGGCGCGTCGGAGGCGAGTCGTGGTTCGATTTCGATCGTGGCGGGCAAGGTCGAGCGCAGCAGATTCAGCGCCTCGCGCACGACGTGCTCGAGGCGCATGGCGCGGCGCTGCTGGGGTTGCCGGCGGCTGAACGTGAGGATTTGTTGGACGAGATCCTTGGCACGCTCGCCCGCGCGCCGGAGCTCGCCGAGGTAACTCTCGATCTGCTGCGGAAGCGCGATGTCGAGCTTGATGAGCTCACAATAGGCCATGATCGCGCCGAGGATGTTGTTGAAGTCGTGCGCGATGCCGCCCGCGAGCGTTCCGAGCGCTTCCATTTTCTGCGCTTGGCGGAGCTGTGATTCGAGCTCGGTCCTTGCGCGCTCGGTGCGGGCTCTTTCCGTCACGTCGCGCACGATGGCGATCACGGAGCGACCGCTCGAAAGCTCGATCTGTTCGGCCGAGAGCAGGCATTCCTTGAGCGCACCGCTCGCGGCTCGCGCGACGATCGGAAAATCTCGCAGCGTGCGCTCGTCGCTCAAAATCTCGCGCGCGCGCTGGCGTTCGACCTCGTCCTTCCACAAATCGAGCTCGAGCGCCGTACGCCCCACGACATCGCCGCGCGCGCGCCCGAACAGTCGCTCGAAGCCGTCGTTCACCTCGATGATGCGTCCGTTCTCGATGTCGAAGACGACGAGCGCGTCCGGGCTCGCGCGGAACGCCTTGGCGAAGAGCGCCTCCGACTCGACGAGCGCGCGCTTGGCCGCTTCGCGTTCCGTCACGTTGTTGATGTACGTGACGAGCGTCGGCCGTCCCGCGACGTCGATCACCTCCCCGTTCAGGACGAGCCGGAGCTCGCGCCCGTCGCGATCCCGACCCGTCGTGTTCCAGTCGCGGAACGACGGCCGCTCGCGCAGCCTCGCGATGACGCGGTCTCGTTCGCTCGGATCGTTCCAGACGCCGAGCGCCACCGTGCTCTTACCGAGCGCCTCCGCGCGCGTGTAGCCGAACACGCGGCCAAACGCGTCGTTCACCTCGAGCAAGACGCCCGTCTCGACGTCGGTGATGCAGATCGGGTGCGGGCTCGCGGCAAAGGCCTTCGCGAATTTCTCCTCCGATTCGGAGAGGCTCTTCTTCGCGACGGCGAGCGCGTCTTCCGCGCGGCGCTGGCCCGTGATGTCGTAGGTGAGCGCAACCAGGCGGTGCACGCGGCCCTCGCGATTGCGCACTGGCACGTGCACCGAGCGTAGCGTGCGCGTGCCGTCCCGCGTTTCCGTGGTTTGCTCGTAGTGCAGCGGCGCGCCCCCCTCGACGGCGCGCCGATACTGCTCGAGCAGACGCTTCCCATGCGGGGCGGGGAAGAGCTGCTCGGGGCCGCGACCGCGCAGTCGATCGCGGTTGAAGCCAGTGAGGCGTTCGACGACGGGGTTGACGTTCTGGAAGGCGAACGCGCCGTCCTCGCCCACCTGAATCACGGCGATGCCGACCTCCGAGTTTTCGATGATCGGGTACAGGTGCTCGAGCGTCTCCTGCTCGGCCTCTTGCCGCTCGGAAAGGTCGATCAGGCTGGCGACGCGATATTCCGCGTCATCGACGCGAACCTGCGTTACCGAGAGTGAAACCGGCAGCTCGCGTCCCGCCTTGGTTCGCAAGATGCGCTCGCTATGCATGATGCGCGCCGCGCCGGGCGCGCGTGCTGCTTCCCGCAGCCTTTGATAGCGGGCCCGCAGCTGCTCGGGCACGAGGTCGTCGATGTGCCGGCCGGCGAGCTCAGTGCCCTCGAAACCGAGCAGCTCTAGCGCGGCCGCGTTGGCAAACACGATGTCGAACGTCGTGCCGTCCATCACGAGCGCGGGCGTGGGCTGACCGTCGAAAAAAGCGGCCAGCGCCTCCGAGCTCGGACCGAAGGGCGGCGTTCGCGGGGACATGGACCGGAGGTGCCGCGCTTTCGAAAAAGCACCGGCGGGCACCCTGCGCCGGACTATACGTGTCGTGTGAGCTCCAGTCGAGCCCGGTTCTGTGGAGGTAAGCGACGAGGCCGTGGAAGCCGCGTTGCCGCACTACTCCCGGCGTTCGTCGTTCTTTGCATTTCCCAATTGGCGACCGCGTTTCCGGGCGTCGTCGTGACGAAGGCCGGCGACGAGCAGGGCCTCCGCTCGAGCACGGTCGTGCTCATGCGTCATGGGGGCTTTTCCGTACTGACGTTATCGGCTGAATACGAGGGGCCGCTCGCTCCGTTTGCCTTGCTCGTGCCCGTGCCGTCGGACGTGCGCGCACGCGCGGTCAAGACCGTGAAGCGCACCGTGCTGAGTCGCGTCGAAGCGCTCAGCGCCCCGCGCTTTCACGCGTTCTACGAACAGGATCCGTGTGACGAAGCACCAGTCGATCAAGGCTTCGACGAACACGTGAAGGCCAAGGGCGCGGGCTTTCTCGCGTCGCCCGGCCTCCCGCCGCTCGACCGTCATTACGCCGTCTCGAACGAGATCAGCGTGCCCATGACGGCTTCGTTCAAAGAGCGCGAGAGCGAGTTCACCTACCGTGACCTCGTGTACACACAACCGGACAAGCTCCGCGCGAGCCTCGAAGCCGCCGGCTATCGCATCGCTGAACGCGTGCTTGCCGCGATCGCGGGCGAGCTCAAGCCCGGCGCACACCTACTCTTGGCCGAGGTCTCGCTCGCCCACGTCGAGCTCGCGGCAGGAGATAGCATTCAACTCGGTGGCATCCGTTTCTCGACGCGCGAACCCGTGCTCGAGCTTGCCGAAGCGCTCGGCGGCGCGAACGGGCACGCCGAAGACGTCTTCGTCTACGTGTTCGATCGCGACGCGCGCTACGAGCTCGCGAACCACGACCATGCCGAGCTTCCGCTCGCCGTGCGCGTCGAACCGCGCGTGGCCGAGCGCCTGGGCACGGCCTATAACGGCCTCTTCGACGCCTTCAGCGCGCGCCACCCCGACGCCTACGTGACCGAATTCGCGTGGCCCACGAGCGGCTGCGGCGAGCCCTGTCCCGACGTGCCGCTCCGTCCCGACGAGCTCCTCACGCTCGGCGGCGACGTCTTGGAAGCCCAAACCACCACCGCTCGCGAACGCGCGCCGGAGCCGACGGAAGAGCCCACGCTCGACCGCGAGCGCTTCGAAACGCACCTGGCCGAGCTCGCGCCGAAGGAGCGGCCGCTGGCCGAACGCGAACACATGGCCGAACGCCGAGAGCTCGAGCGCCGCCGAGCGCTCACGGCGCGTCAAACCTACGTGCTCACGCGCTTGCATCATCGCTATCCTGCGGGCGCGCTACGGCGCGATCTGGAGCTTGCGCCCGCGGGGCCGCTCGCGGGCGGCGTGGCGATCCCCGCGGGGGCGCGCGGCGAGGTGACGCTCGGGGCAGCGCCGGCGCCGGAAAATCACTTGCAGGTGCGCTTCTTCGCACTCGAGCCGTGGGCGCGCGGCAGCGCGTGTTCGTCGCCGCGGAGGTTTCGTTGGGGCAAGCGCTGGGCCTCCGAAGCGCGCGCGCCACGTGCCGTGCCACTCGCGCTGGATCTCGCGAGCCAGAGCCGCGATCCGCACGTGCTCGGCAAGGGACTGCTCGTGGCCCTGCCGGAGCTCGGGCTCGCCGCCGCCGAGCTCGAGCCCGTCGCACCGCCGCCAGCCGCCGTGCCGACTGCGAGCTCCGCGTCCACTGCCCGCTCACGCGGCTGTGCGCTTGGAGCGCCACCGGCGGGTACCCCCTTGACGCCGTGGCTGCTCGCCGCCTGCGCCGGTTGCCTCGCCATCCGACGCCGGACTCGCTAGTCTCGAGGCTACGCCGCGTGCCGCGCGGCTCCCGGCGTGACTTCGACCGTGCGGCGTTCGCGGCTGCGCTCGAGCTCGAGCGTGAGCCCGCGGCCGCCGGAGAGCACGAGCGTGCGCACGAGATCGTCGACGCTGCCGACCGCTTCCCCGTTGGCGCGGAGCAGCAAATCGCCCTGTCGCAGCCCAGCGCGGTCGGCCGCTTCGCCCGTGACCACCTCGAGCACCTCGACGGCACGCACCTGATCGAGCTCGCGCGCGCGCGCGGGTGGCAGATCCACGCCGCGCGCCCCGATCCCGATGCGCGGCCGCTCGATATGGCCCTCTTTGAGCAGCATCGCCACGACCCAGCTCACGGTGTGAGCCGGAATCGCGAACCCCAAGCCGCGCGCCATCGGGATCACCGCCGTCGTAATGCCGACGGCGACGCCGCGCGCGTCGAGCAAGGGCCCCCCGGAGCTGCCCGGATTGATGGCAGCGTCCGTCTGCACGAGCCCCTCGAGTGCGCGGCCGCGCTCGGCCGGCAGCGTGCGATCGAGCGCGCTCACGACGCCGAGGCTCACCGAGCGATCGAAGCGCAAGGGGTTGCCAATCGCGAGCACGAGCTGCCCCACGCGCAGGCGCCGCTCCTCGAGCAGCGTGAGGCTCGGCAGTCCCGTCGCGCCGACGCGCACGACGGCCAAGTCACTCGCGGGATCGTCGCCGGCCACCTCCGCGGAGACGCGCTCGCCCGGCCCGACGGCAACCGTGAGCTCTCGGGCGCCGCGCACGACGTGCGAATTGGTCACCACGTAGCCGTCGGAGGCGATCACGAGCCCGCTGCCCTGACCGCGAGCGTGCTCGACCGCGACCACGCTCGGCGAGGTGTCACTCACCAGTCGTTCGATCGACTCGGAGAGCTCGACGAGCGGCGTCATCGCGCCTCCGGTTTCACGCTGAGCGTCTGTTCGGCGCCGGCGCGCAGGATGTCCACCCCGAGCTCGACGCCGATTTTACCTTCGTCGAGCACACTCGCGAGCTCGTCGGCGCGCGCGACGGCTTGCCCGCCGACGGCGAGGATCACGTCGCCGAGCAGCACGCCCCCGAGCTCCGCGGGGCCGCCCGCGGCGACACCGAGCACGATGAGCCCCCGTCGGTGGCCGCGCCGTTCCGCCACGGCTCGAGGCAGCTCGACGCGCTCCACCACGACGCCGAGCTTCGCGCGCCGCACGTGACCGTGTCGCACGATGGCGTCGACGGCGCGCGCGACCACGGCGCTCGGCAGCGCCACGAGCGCGCCGCGCACGATGCCCGTCGCGTTGAGCCCGATGAGCGCCCCGTTCGCGTCGATGAGCGCGCTCGCCGCAAGTCCCGGCGCGGGCGCGATATCGCTCTCGACGTAGCGCTCCGCGTCCAGACCCGGTCCGACGCGAAAGCCCGGCCCGACCCGGCTCACGATCCCGAGCCGCGCCTTGAGCCCGCGGCCCCCGCGCGAAACCGCCAGCGCGAGCTCACCTGGCCGGAGCGCGGCGAGGTCGGCGTGCGGGAGCGGTGTGAGCTCGCGCTCGACGCGCAAGACGGCCAGATCGCTGCCGGCGTCGACGCCGACCAGCGTTGCCGGCACGCGTTCGTCCCCGAGCGTCACCTCGAGCTCGGTTTCGCGCTCGAGCGCGTGGGCTGCCGTGACGACGTGTTCGCGGCTGAACGCGACGCCGCTCGCCGTTTCACAGCGCCCGCTATGAACGGCGACGACGCTGCGGCTCACCCGCGCGACCGCCTCGCCAAATGCCTGGGAAATTGCTGAAAGGTCACTCATGTTCAAGAAACTAAGGACCGAGCCTCCCGGGCGTAACTCGTCGAACGGGCGCGCCCGCCTACCCGTTCGGGCAGGGCTTTACAGCGTGCTCGGGGTGCTTAGGTTCAAGGGATATGTTGGCCCTCCTGTTCGCGGCGGCAGTCTTGGCCGATTCCCCCGTCGTGCGCCGTGGCCTCACGGACATTCTCGGCTCTTCGACGGAGCTCCGCGTCGTCGGCAGTGCGCCGCTCGACGAAGCGCAGAGCTTCGACGCGGAGAGCGTCGATGTGATCGTCGAAGACGTGCCCGACGATACTTCGGCCGAAATGGCGCTTTCGCGGGTGCCGCCCGGCGTGCCGGTGCTCGCGCTCGTGGGCCGGCCCGAACGGGCGCGAGAGCTCGTGCAGGGCGGCGCGCAGGGAGCGCTGCGGCGCGACGCCCCGGGGGAACGCCTCGCGGCGGCGTCCGTCGCCGTCGCAGCGGGACTCTACGCGTTCGATCGCGACACCGTGGCGCCGCTGCTCGCGCGCAGCGTGCCGATACCCGAAGCGGGCACGCTCAGCACGCGCGAACGCGAGGTGCTCGAGCTCGTGGCGAGCGGGCTCTCGAATCGCGCGATTGGTGAAGCGCTCGGCGTGAGCGAGCACACCGTGAAGTTTCACGTCCGCTCCCTGCTCGACAAGCTCGGTGCCGACACCCGCACCGACGCCGTGGCGCGCGCGGCCCGGCGCGGCCTCTTGACGCTGTAACTAACGCACACCTCGCCGGCCATTTCGGCTATCGTCCGGGCTGATGGCGCCCATCACGCCGGCTCGGGGGGACCTGCCGCGTTTGCTCTACGGCACGGCTTGGAAGGAAGATCGCACCGAGCGGCTCACCCGCCTCGCGCTCGAGCGCGGCTTCACCGGCATCGATACGGCGAACCAGCGGAAACACTACTACGAAGCCGGTGTGGGTGCCGCCGTGCGCTCGGCGCTCGACGCCGGCATCATCACGCGCGAGCGGCTATTTCTACAAACCAAGTTCACCTCCGTCGACGGCCAGGATCACCGGCTTCCCTACGACGACCGCGTTCCCGTCAGCGAACAGGTCGCACAATCGTTCGCGAATTCGCTCGAGCACCTCGGCACCGACTACCTCGACAGCTACGTGCTGCACGGTCCCTCGCGCAGCCGTGGCCTCGGGCCGGCGGACTGGGACGCGTGGCGCGCAATGGAGAACCTGCTCAGGCAAGGGCGCGTGCGTTACCTCGGCGTGAGCAACGTGACGCTCGAACAGCTGCGGCTCTTGGCGGACGAGGCGGAGTTCGCGCCGGCCTTCGTGCAGAATCGTTGTTACGCGCGTACGGGTTGGGACCGCGCTGTGCGTGAGTTCGCGGCCGAACGCGCGATCGTGTACCAAGGTTTTTCGCTGCTGACGGCGAACACGCGCGAGCTCACGCGGCCTCCCGTCGCCGCCGCGGCAGCGCGTACCGGCCGCTCGCCGGCCGAAGTCGTCTTTCGTTTCGCGCTCGCGCTCGGCATGCTCCCGCTCACCGGCACCTCGAGCGCGGAGCACATGCAGCAGGACCTCGATGCGGCAAGCTTCGAGCTCTTGCCTCAGGAAGTCGCCGCCATCGAGCGCGTCGGAGGCTAAACCGAAGCGAGTCAAAAGGCGTGCCCGTCGGGCGGGGCGTGCGGGCCCGCTGCGGATGAACGCCACGATCAGCGCGAAGTTACGGCGTTTCTGGGCCGGCACGACCGTTGCTGAACCAGAAGCGACGATGAAACAGCCGACCGCCAACGTCACGACGCGCCGCGCCGATCTGCTGCGCGACGGACGTGCCGCCGCCCGCGCCGCTCACTTGCACTACGTGGAAGCTGGCGAGTCCGGTATTCGCCGGCTCGGCACGAACGGCCGCTTTCGCTACGTCGATGAGCGCGGCAGGCTCGTGAGAAGGGGACGCACGCTCGCGCGCATCCGTGCGCTCGTGATTCCGCCCGCGTGGCGAGACGTCTGGATCTGCGCGCGCGAAGACGGTCACCTGCAGGCGACGGGTTTCGACGCCGAGGGTCGCAAACAATATCGTTACCACTCGCAGTGGCGCTGCCTGCGTGACCACGCCAAGTACGAAGACATCTTGCCCTTCGTGCGCGCGCTGCCGCGCCTCCGCCGTCGCGTCGCGCGCGACGTTGCACGTGACGAACCCACCAAGGAAAAAATCGTCGCGCTCGTCGTGCGTTTGATCGAAGCGACGCAGATCCGCGTCGGCAACGAAAAGTACGCGCAAGCGAACGGCTCGCACGGGGTGACGACATTGCGCGGCCGCCACGCGCGCGTGCACGGCGAAACCGTCGAGTTCGTCTTTCGCGGCAAGGGCGGCAAACGCTGGCGCACGACGCTGCATGATCGCAGGCTCGCGGCGGCCGTGCGGCACGCGAGTGCTCACCGCAATCAACCGCTGTTCCGCTATCGCGGAGCGGACGGCGCGACGCACCCCGTGCGCTCGGCCGACGTGAACGCCTACTTGCGCGAAAGCATGGGTCAACCCTTCACGGCCAAGCAGTTCCGCACCTGGGCGGCCACGCTCCAGACCAGCATCCGCCTGGCCCGCTGTGCGCCTTGCCAGAACCAGCGGGTTGCAAAGAAGAACCTCAGCCGAGCCATCGAGCAAGCGGCTGAATGTCTCGGCAATACCGTGACCGTTTGCCGCAAGAGCTACGTCGATCCCTCACTGTTCGATTGCTATCTTGGAGGACGCTTGCACGAGGAGTTCGCGCGCGCGCTCCGGCGCGCCCGTCGGATGCGTTCGCCGGGCCTATCGGCCGAGGAGCATGCCGTCAGCGTTCTGCTCGGTTCCTTGCGGCAGCGGCGCCACGGCCTGGCAGCTGGTCTAGTCCTTGCGTCTCCCGCGGAAGTACGATGAGCCACGAACGGCATCGCCCGCGCCTGTTCAAGGTGCCGGAATTCACCGGCAATGTCACGGAGGAGCCCGGTCCGCCCATGACGGAAACAGACCTTGCAGACTTGTTCGGCCGGAAGAAGCTGGAGGGTGAGCCCTCGGTCCCCGCGGACATCGGTTGCGCCGAGTGTCCGGGTGTCCTGTATGTCTCGCCGGTCGGGACTAGCGGCTGGCTCTCGTTCCGTTGTCGTGTCGGACATGCGTTCTCGGCCGACACGCTCGTTGCTGCAAAGGAAGAGCAACTCGAGGACTCACTCTGGTCCACGGTCGAAACGCTCGAGGAGCTCATCCAGCTTTACCGCGCGCTCGACGTACGTGAGCAACTGAAACCCGACTCGCCGCGGCGCTCGGTGCTTACCCAACGGCTCGCCCTGGCAGAGCGTCACCTCAGATTTCTAAAAGACTTGATCGACAGCGAGGGACCATCGCCGATGAAGGCCTCGCTAGAGGGGAATAGCCGATGAGCACGTCCTTGCCCGGAGCTCCCGCTCGCAACGTCATTCTCATCGGTGGCTCGCAGGGCAGCATTCCCGTACTGAAGCGTTTGCTCGCCGGACTACCTCGGGAATTTCACGCGGCCGTCGGCATCACCGTGCACCGTAGCCCGACGTTCGCCTCGAGTCTCGCCGACGTACTCGGGGTTCACGCCTGCATTCCCGTGTGCGAGGGGCGCGACGGGCAGCTCTTCGAACGGGGAGCCGTCTACCTGGCGCCTCCGGATCATCACATGCAGTTTCGAGGCGGGGCCGTCTGGCTCGATCGGGGGCCCAAGCAGCAATTCGTGCGGCCCGCCATCGACGTGATGTTCGCGTCCGGCGCAGCAAGCTACGGGCCACGTGTCATCGGGGTGCTCCTCACGGGTAACCTGAGCGACGGTGTCGCGGGGTTAATCCGCATCAAGCAGCAGGGCGGCCTTTCACTCGTGCAAGAGCCGGCCGAAGCCGAGGCACCGTCGATGCCGGTCAACGCGATTTCGTACGACGACGTCGACATCGCGTTCAAGTCGGACTCGGCCTCGAACCTGCTCGCGCTGCTCGTCGCGGGGGCGAGCCTCGACCGCGCCTCGAGAGTGCCGGGCGTGCGACGCTTGCCTCGTAAGCAGCAGCTGCCGGCCCTCCGCACCGGCCAGCAGCGGAATTCGATGCGCGTCGGCGGTTATGATCGAACTGCCGTTGGCGTTCTGGCGGAACTTCAACGGCTGCGTCGGCGCTGAGCGCGCTGGGGGCTGACCGCTGAAGCAGCATCACCCGCCGTTTGCAACCCAGTGATGCTCGCATGAGCGCGGCATTTTGCCGCGCCGATCGGCGGAATTGCAGGTTCGCATTGTGCTGCGTTTTTCCACAGCTATATTCGCGAGCCCACGGCGGCGTCTCTGTCGCCGTTGCAATATCGGACAGGTGGCGGCGTGAGCGAGTCGGACCGAGACGATACCGAGCAAACCGAGCGGGAAGCGGCGGACCACCAGTCGGAGCATCTGGTCGTCGGTCTCGGTTCATCGGCGGGCGGGCTCGAGGCGCTCGAGGAGTTCTTCATGGAGCTGCCGGCTGAGCCCGGTATGGCTTTCGTGGTGCTCACGCATCTGGCCCCCGGCCGCCTGAGTATTTTGCCCGAGCTCATCGCGCGCCACAGCCGCATGCCCGTCGTCAAAATCGAGGAGGGCACCGTGCTCGAGCCGAACCACGTGTACATCCCGGCGGCCGGCATGACGCTCGCTCTGTTGAACGGCCGCTTTCACTTGTTCGAGCCGCAAGCAGACGCGCCGAAGCCGCTGCCCATCGACTTCTTTTTTCGCTGTCTCGCGCAAGACTTCAAGGAGCGAGCCGTCGGCATCGTCCTCTCTGGCACCGGTACGGACGGAACACTCGGGCTCAAAGAAATCAAGGCCGCTTCCGGCCTGACCATGGCTCAGGACGAGCAGAGCGCTCGCTACTCCGGCATGCCGCACAGCGCCAACACGTCGATCGTGCTCGACTTCGTGCTCCCGCCGCGCGACATGGCGCGGCGGCTGCTCGCGTTCGCGCGTGGTCCCATGCGCCGGCAGCTCAGCCTCGGCGTCGATGCCGGCAGCGACACGAGCGAGGTCACGAGTCGCATCTTCGTGCTGCTCAGGCACCGCACCGGTCACGATTTCTCCCACTACAAGGCGAGTACGACCGGCCGGCGTATCGCGCGGCGCATCGACGTGCACCAGCTCGAATCACCGCGCGATTACCTGCAGTTCTTGCAGGCGAACCCGCAGGAGCTCGACCTGCTCTTTCGCGAGCTTTTGATCGGCGTGACCTCGTTCTTTCGCGATGCCGAGGCCTTCAACGCGCTCGATGCGAGCGGCCTACACGCCATCTTCGAGGGCAAGCCCGACGGCTACGTCGTGCGCTGCTGGGTGACGGGCTGCTCGACGGGCGAAGAAGCGTATTCGATCGCCATGCTGATGCGCGAGCACTTGGAGGCGGCGGACGCTCACTACGGTATCCAGATCTTCGCGACGGACCTCGATCCGGAAGCGGTAGATTTCGCCCGCGCCGGGATCTACCCGGCTGCCATCACGACCGACGTGAGCCCGAAGCGGCTCGAGCGCTTTTTCGCCCAAGAAGACGGGCACTATCGCGTCAAGAAGGACGTGCGCGAAATGGTGGTGTTCGCGACGCAGGACCTGGTCGAGGACCCTCCGTTCACGAAGCTCGATCTGCTCGTGTGCCGCAATCTGCTCATCTACTTGAACGCCGAGGTGCAACGGCGGCTCATCCCGCTGTTCCACTATTCGCTCAAGCCGGGCGGCGTGCTGTTTTTGGGCTCGTCGGAGACGATCGGCAATTATAGCCCGCTCTTCGAGCCGCTCGACAAGAAGTGGAAAGTGTTTGCGCGGCGCGAGGTGCCGGCTGGGACGTATATCCCGGAAGTCCACTCGCACGGGCCGGAGCTCGGTGTTCGCGAGTCGGTCGTCGCGCTCCTGCCCGGCCGGCGCACGGAACCCGCGCTCGCGCACGTCATCGAACGCGCCCTCTTGCAGCACCTCGTACCTCCGACCGTCATCATGCAGCAGACGGGCGAGATCGTTCATATCCAGGGGCGCACTGGCTACTTCCTCGAGCCTGCCTCGGGTCCCCAGGGCAGCGCCAACATCTACAATATGGCGCGGGAGGGCTTGCAGCTCGAGCTCACACTCGCCGTGCGTCAGGCGGCGAGCACGGTTGGGGAGGTCGTGCACCGGAACGTGCGCGTGAAGACGAACGGCGATTTTACGCGCGTCAATTTGCGAGTGAAGCGCTTGACGGCGCCGGAGGCGTTGCGCGGCTTGTTCCTCGTCTCGTTCGAGACGCCGGAGCCGCTCGAGCCGGAAGCGGACGGCAAGGCGCCGAACCGCGCGGATCCGGGCGAATCGGGGCGTATCCAGGAGCTCGAGCGCGAGCTCTTGGAGTCCAAGGAAGTGCATCAAACGACGATCGAAGAGCTCGAGACCGCGAACGAGGAGCTCAAGTCCGCCAACGAGGAGCTGCAGTCCATGAACGAGGAGCTGCAGAGCGCGAACGAGGAGCTCGAGACGTCGAAGGAAGAAATGCAGTCACTCAACGAGGAGCTCCAGACGGTGAACACGGAGCTGCGGGGCAAGGTCGACGAGCTGTCGCGCGCCAACGACGACATGAAAAACCTGCTCAACGCGACCGACATCGCCACGATCTTTCTCGACAACAAACTCAACATCAAGCGCTACACCGAGCAGGCAAAACGCGTGATCCGGCTGATCCCTTCCGACGTGTCCCGTCCACTCGGCGACTTGGTTTCGAACCTGCGCTACACGACGCTGATCGAAGACGCGCGGGAGGTGCTGCGGACGCTCGTGTTCAAGGAGGTCGAGGTCCAAAGCGACGACGGCTCCTGGTATTTGATGCGTATCTTGCCGTATCGCACCACGGACAACATGATCGACGGCCTGGTGGTCACGTTCGTCAACGTCACCAAAGTGCGTGGCCTGCAAGAGCAGACGCGCCGGTTGCTCGCGGCGCTCGGCAGCTCGGCGACGGGCGTGTCGCTCCAAGATCGCGAGCTTCGTTACGAGTGGGCGTTCGGTCGCATCTTCGGGCGTTGGCCGAATGAAATCGCGGGACGCACGGAACGCGAGCTCTTGCGGGACGGCGACGCCGAGACCGTAATGGAACTCAAGCGCCGCGTGCTCGAGGAAGGCAAGCGCACGCGCGAGCGCGTCCGCGTCTCGGCGGGCGACGACGACAACAACAAGATTTATGATTTGTTTTTGGAGCCGATCGCGGCGCCCGACGGCACGGTGACCGGCGTGAGCGCGGTGCTCACGGACCTCACCGATACGAGGAACTAAGATGGCGGGGAGCGGGGAACATCGTTCGGGGGAGCCAACGCAGGGTCGGCTCGAGCCGCGCACCACGCCGGCCGGCGCCGATCGCATGTTCGATCTGTTGCACGAGCTCGAGGTGCACAGACACGAGCTCGAGCTGCAAGCCGAGGAGCTCGAGCGAACGCGTGTCGAGCTCGCCGCCGAGCGGGAGCGTTCCTTCGAATTCTACGAGCTCTCGCCCGTCGCTTACCTGACGCTCGACCTTTCGGGGCGGATCGAACGCGCGAATTACGCCGCGAGCGAGCTACTCGAGCTCGAACGTCGCGCGCTCGTGGGGCGAGCTTTCACCGACCTCATGCCCGCCGCGGACGGCGAGTCGTTCCGTGGCGTGCTCGCCGGCGTTCTCGGCCCCGAAGGTCGCGGCTCGCTCGTGGTTTCGCTCCTGCATCGCGTCCCGACGTCGATCGCGGCCAAGGTGCGGCTCGCCCGCGTGGGTTCGAGCGTGATCGTCGCGATGGAGGACCAGCGTGACCTGCGTGCGCTGGGCGTGGTCATAGCGGAGCGTGACGCCGAGCGACGCGCCATCGGCGAGCTCTCGACCGACGCGCTGCTCGAGCTCGACGAGAATTACCGCGTCGTCTCGTTCAATGCGGTGGCAGAGGGCGTCTTCCGCCGCTCGGGCAGGGAGCTGCTCGGCACACCGCTGCCACGCTTGATCCCTGGAGTGGCCTCGGTGCCCCGAGGTGAGCGCGTCGAGCTCTTTCTGCACGTTGGGGACGGCGAGCGACTCCCCGTCGAGGTCGCGCTCGCCGCGCCGCGCGGGGGAGAGCGTAAATTCCTCGTGCTGGTCAGCGATCTCAGCGAGCGGCGGCGCGAGCAGGCAGAACGCGCCGAAGCGCTGCTCCGCTTCAACGAAATCGCCGCGCACCTCGAGGACGCATTTTACGTCGCCTCCGCGAGCACCGGAAAAAGCTTGTACGCAAGCTCCGCGTTCGCCCGGATCTACGGCCGCCCGCTCGTCGCGCATGAACACACGCTCTGGCCGCGGCTCGAGTGGGTCCACTTCGAGGATCGCCTGCTCGTGAGCGACGCGGCCGAGGCCGCGCGCGACGGCGCTCCGTACGACCTCGAGTACCGGATCGTCACGGCGAGCGGCGACGTGCGCACCATCCGCGACCGGGCCGACGTCTCTCCCGACCGCGACCGCATCACTGGCGTCGTACGCGACGTGACGCGCGAGCGGGAGCTCACCGAGGAGCTCCGCCAATCGCAGCGACTCGAAGCCATGGGCACGCTCGCGAGCAGCGTGGCCCACGATTTCAACAACATCTTGATGGGCATCGGCGGCTGCGTGCAGCTTGCCCAGCGCCGGCTCGAGCCGGCCGATCCGGCGAGCGGTTACCTGTCACGCGCGTGCGACGGCATGTTGCGCGGCGCGAAGCTCGCCAAGCAAATCCTGCGCATCGGCGACACGCGCCGGCTCAGCGACGGTCAAATCGTGCTCGATGACGTCATGTTCGGCGCGCGCGATCTGGTCGAGAGCCTCCTCGGGCCGGGGATTGCTCTCTCGATCGTGGGGCAGGCGCCGGAGGTGCGCGTCAAGGGGGAGGCGGGCGACATCGAGCAGATCCTCGTGAACCTCGCCACGAACGCGCGCGATGCCATGCCGGCAGGCGGCGCGGTCGTGCTTTCCACGGAGCTCGAGGGCGAGGAAGTGATCCTCAGCGTCGGCGATACCGGCACGGGCATGAGCGCCGCCGTGAAGGCGCGCGTCTTCGAACCCTTCTTCACGACCAAGCGCGGAGGCAGGGGCACGGGCCTCGGACTCGCCACGGTCGCTGCGCTGGCGCGCCGGCTCGGCGGCCGCGTGGGGCTCGAGAGTACCCAAGGTGCCGGCACCACGATCAGCGTCGCGCTGCCGATCGCCAAGCGCTCCTCGCAGCTTCCGCCGGTCTCGTCGCGACCTCCGCGCACGGGGGGTGAGACCGTGCTCTTGGTGGACGATGATCCGCTCGTGCGCCTCACGGTCGAAAACTACTTGGAAGCGCTCGGCTATCGCGCTCTCTCGGCCGCCGACGCGGACGAAGCCATTGGCTTCTGCGAGGACCCGAGTCTCAGCATCGACCTCATGATTAGCGACGTCATGATGCCTGGCATGCTCGGCGGCGAGCTCAGCCGCGAGCTCGGCCGGCGCAACAAGGCCTTCGGCGTGATCTACATGTCCGCGCATCCCCGCGACGAGCTCGTGCGCGAGGGACAACTCGAAGCGGAGTCGGTCCTCCTGTCGAAGCCCTTCGACGCGAACGCACTTAGCGAAGCGATCGCGACGGCGCTCGAGCAGAAGCGACACCTGCCGTTCGGCCGCGGGCGCCGTACGCTCGTCATCGACGATGACGCCGAGATCGCGAGCAGTCTCGGCGAGCTGCTCGAGCTCGAACAGTTCGAGGTGCGCGTGGCCTTCGACGCCGAGAGCGCCCTCGCGCTCGCGCGCGAATTTCGGCCGCAGATCGTGGTGTGCGACGTGGAGCTCGGGCCCGGCATGAGCGGCTACCAGCTCGGCGTGGCTCTCCGGCGCACGCCGGGGCTCGCGGAGACGTACTTCATCGCTCTGAGCGGCCGCAGTCTCGCCGACATCCGCGAGCGCGCGCTCGAGGCGGGCTTTGCGCGCGTGCTCGGCAAGCCGCTGGATCTCGAGACACTCCGACGGGTGTTGGCGGACGCGGGACCGTAGTTTCGCGCCCCCACCCATGCTCGCGACTCTGCGCGAATGCTCGCGCGGCAGTCACGCGCGTCCAAGAATGAGATGCAGGAGCCGGGTGGATCACCTCGGCCCGCGAACCTGATCGGGCGCGCGTTCCGGTCACGGTGTAGCGCCCAGCTACGCTTCCGTACGCCGCGTGCGCGACTGCGTCATTGGAACGCGCGAATTGCGGCACTCCGCTTGCACACGTTCCTTGACATGAGGGCGAACGGAACTAAGTCCAGGGCGACACAATGACGATGCGTTCAGCGCCGACACACACCGAGTCGAGCTCGGAGAGCAAGCGCCCCAAGGTGGACGCCCCGCAGGGAAAACTCGGGGTTTTGTTGCCCGGAATGGGCGCCGTGGCCACGACTTTCATCGCGGGCTGTCTTTTGGCCCGCCGCGGCCTCGGTCAGCCCTTCGGCTCCATCACCCAGCTCGGGACGATTCGGCTCGGCAAACGGAATGAAGGGCGCGTACCGCGCATTTCGGACTTCGTGCCCCTCGCGGGACTTTCTGACCTCGTGTTCGGCACCTGGGATATTTTCCCGGACGACGCGCTCACCGTTGCTCGCGAAAGCAAGGTGATCGAAGAGCGGCACATTTCGCCCATCGCGGACGAGCTCGGGAAAATCGTGCCCATGGCGGGTGCCTTCTATCAGGAGGACGTGAAGCGGCTGCGCGGCACGCACGTGAAGGCGGCGCGCAACAAAGCCGAAATGGTGGAGCAGCTAAGAGAAGATATTCGTCGCTTCAAACGCGAGCAGGGCGTCGAACGCGCCGTCGCGGTTTGGTGCGGCAGCACGGAGCGCTTCGTGGAACCGAATGCGGCGCACCAGAGCATCGAAAGCTTCGAGAAGGCGCTGGCCGCCAATGACGCGAGCATCACCGGATCGGCGCTCTACGCGTGGGCGTGTCTGCAGGAGCGCGTGCCGTTCGCCAACGGCGCGCCGAACCTGAGCGTCGATTTCCCCGCGGCCTGGGAGCTCGCGCGCGAGCGCAACGTCGCCATCGCCGGCAAGGATTTCAAGACGGGCCAAACCTTGATGAAGACCGTGCTCGCGCCCGCTTTCAAAGCGCGCGCTCTCGGCCTGAACGGCTGGTTCTCCACGAACATCCTCGGCAATCGCGACGGGGAAGTGCTCGGCGAACCCGAGAACTTTCACTCCAAAGAGGTGTCGAAGCTCGGCGTGCTCGAGCACATCCTGGAGCCCGAGCGCTACCCCTCGCTCTACGGCGAGATGTATCACAAGGTTCGCATCGAGTATTACCCCCCGCGCGGCGACGCGAAGGAGGGCTGGGACAACATCGATATCTTCGGGTGGCTCGGTTACCCGATGCAGATCAAGATCGATTTTCTCTGCCGCGATTCGATCCTCGCCGCGCCGCTCGTGCTCGATCTCGCGCTGTTCATGGATCTCGCGCAGCGCGCGAACCTGAGCGGAATCCAGGAGTGGCTGAGCTTCTTCTTCAAGAGCCCGATGCACCGCCCGGATCTGTATCCCGAGCACGACTTGTTCATTCAGTCGATGAAGCTCAAAAACACGCTGCGCTGGCTCATGGGCGAAGAGCTCATCACCCACCTCGGACGTGATTACTACGACTGACCGCCGCACGCAGTTCGCTCGGCCATGGTGGCCGATTTACCGCATGACTCGATCTATTCGTCACCGAGACCCGTAGCAGCAGCTGAGCGAAGGAGTGTTGGAGTAACCATGGCCGCCATCGTTTCCATTTTTGGTGGCCGCTTGAGCGCGCCGGAACGCGTGTGGTGGTCGATTGCACCGGCGCTCGCCCTCGCGGCGCTGCTTTTGTTGTGCGTCGTGGCGTACGGCGTGCGGACGCTCGTCGCAGGGCGCTACCACGACGAGGAGATGGACGGCCGTGGCCTCGGCGGGCTCACGACGGCGCGCATGCGTCACTTCGCGGCTTGGGTGATGCGCCCGCTTTGGGTTGCGCTCGCCTTGGTCGAGGTTCCGCCCAATGCGATCACGACGCTTTCGGTCGGACTCGCCGCCGGCTCGGGCCTTGCGGCCGCGGTGGGACACTTCGCGCTCGCCGGCTGGGTGTTCTTGATGGCCGGTACACTCGACTTTTTGGACGGGCGCGTCGCACGCGTGACCGGTCGCGCCACAGCTGGCGGCGCCGCGCTCGATTCCGTCCTCGACCGCTACTGCGAATCGGCGCTGCTCGTCGGTCTCGCTTGGTACTACCGCTCCTCGTGGGCGCTTTTGCCCGTGCTGCTCGCGCTCACCGGTTCGCTGCTCGTTCCATACGTGCGCGCGCGCGGTGAGGCGCTCGGCGCGCGCATGAACGACGTGGGCTTCATGCAGCGCCCGGAGCGCATCGTGGTGCTCGGGGCGAGCGTCGCTTTCGCCCCCATCCCCGAAGCCCTCTTTTCTCCTGACGATCCTCATCCCCCTCATCGACTCGCCATGGCCGGACTAGTTTTGCTCGCCGCAACTTCGCACGTGACAGCACTCCAGCGGCTCGCGCGGCTCTTGCGCGCGCTCGGCACCGGCACGGCGCACCGCTTCAAGCTCATGCCGCGCGCCGTGCTCGTGAGCAGCCTCGCCACGGCGGTCGACGCGCTCACCGTCCACACGCTCGTGAACTCGGCGGGCGCCCCGATGCCGCTCGCCACCTTGCTCGGCTGCGTCGTCGGCGGCACGGTCGCGTTCAGCCTCTCGCGCCTCTGGGTCTTTCGTGCGCTCCGCCAGAGCGTCCGGCGTCAGGTCGTGCGGTTCCTGTTCGTCTCCGGTTCGAGCGCGCTCTTGAACGCCGGCGGCGTGTGGATGATGTCGCTCTTGCCCGGCGTTCATCCGTACATCGGCTGGCTCATCACGCGCGCGCTCGTGTTCGTGTGCTGGAATTTCCCGCTCCACAGCGAGTGGGCGTTCCCCGAGCGCGAGCGTGAAGGCACCGAGCACCTACCGGAGCTCGGCTCGGGTGTCGGAGGCAAGAGTGCCGCCGACGCTTCCTGAGCGGAGCGCACTGCCCCTCAGCCCCTGGTCACGACTGCGCGCGCTCTGGGGGCGCCGGCTGCTCCTGCCGTTTTTGCCCGCGCTTTACGCGCTCGTGCTCGTGGTCTTCCACGGCGACCTGCGGCCCGAGCACCTCGTGATCGCCGCGCTGGCACTCGTGCTCGGCCTGGTCGGCCGGCGCACGGCCGCGCTCTATCGCGAGCTCTTACCGTTCCTCGCGGTAGGCATCGGCTACGACTGCGTGCGCTATGCGCGGGCGCTCTGGGTCACGTCCGATCGCGTGCTCTCGTGCTCCTTCCGCGCCGCCGAACGCACGATTTTGCCGTTGCCCGGCGGCACGACGCTGCCCGAGTGGTTCATGAGCCATCACGTCGCCGCCGCGGATCTGGCCGCGGCGGTGCCGTACTTCGCGTTCGTGTATTTCGCCGTGGGGTACGCTATTTGGCTCCGTTTCCGCGACCCGCGTAAGATGGCCTTCTTTGCGTGGTCGTTCGCGTTCGCCAATTGGATTTCGTTTTTCGTGTGGATTTTGGTTCCCGTCGCGCCGCCCTGGTACGTGCACGCGCACGGCTGCGCCGTGTCGCTCGCCGACGTGCCGAGCCCGGCCGGACTCGCGCGCGTCGACACGCTGCTCGGCGTCTCGTACTTCGGCCATTTCTACGCGCGAGCCGCGAGCGTCTTCGGAGCGCTGCCGTCGATGCACTGCGCTTACCCCTTGCTCGGCTTGCTGACGGCGTGGCGAAGTGCCGGCCGTAAGGAGCGCGCGCTGCACGTGCTCTACGCCGTGTGGATGGCGTCTTCGGCGGTGTACCTCGCGCATCACTGGGTCATCGACGTGGTCGCCGGTTGGGCGACGGCGCTCGCGGGCGTGCTGCTCGCGCGCTACTTCCTCGAGCAGCGCAGCGCCGAAACGGCTGAAGTGCCGGACGCACGGAGCGCGGTGTGAAGGCCGAACGCCTGATGGACTTCTTGTTCGGTCGCGCGCGGCTCGTGCTGCTCGTCGCAGGTGTGCTCGCGGCCGTGTGCGGCGTGCGCGCCGTGCTCACGTACGCCAATTTGCGGAGCGACCTCGAGGAGCTCTTGCCCCGGAGCGCGCCGTCCGTGCAGGCGCTCGACCAAGCGCGCCGGCGCCTCCCGGGGCTGCGCCACCTCGGCGTGGTGGTAGACACCGGCCGTCCCGAGAACGCCGACGCCGCGCTGCGCTTCCTCTCGGACCTCGAGGCACGGGTCGCGCATTACCCGAAGCAGCTCGTGGCGGGCGCGCGCACTGGCGTCGCGGCGGAGCGCCACTTCGTCGAGACGCGCGCGCTCGCGCTGATGGAACCGAGCGACGTAGCGAAACTACGGGAAGCCGTCGAAGCTCGGCATCGCTGGGAAGTGGCGCACGCGACGGGCATGAGCCTACTCGACGAAAGCGAGGATCCGGCGCCGCCGCTGCCGCTCAAGGAGCTCGAAGCGAAATACCGCGCCAGGCACGGCGCCCCGCCGAACTTCCCGCACGATCGCTTCGTCTCCGAGGACGGGCGCACCGCCGTGCTCGTGATTCAAGCGAGCTCTCACGCCACGTCCTTTTCCGACGACGAAGCGCTGCTCACGCGCGTCGAACGCGACGTTCACGACCTCGGCTTCCCGACCGCGGACGCCCCCGGGCTCAAGCTCGGCTTCGCGGGCGACGTCGCGACGCGCGTGGAAGAAGCGCGGGGCCTCGCCGTCGATCTCGGGGTGTCGGGCGCCATCGTGATGGTGCTGGTGCTCGGCGCGATCGCCTGGTTCTTCCGGTCGCTGCTCGCCGTACCGGTGCTGATCGTGCCCGTGGTGTTCGGTGCGCTCTACACGTTCGGCGTCGTCGCGCTGCCGCCGCTCTCGATTCGTCACCTGAACTCGAACACGGCGTTCCTCTCCTCGATCATCGTCGGCAACGGGCTGAACAGCGGCGTCATCCTGCTCGCTCGCTATCGAGAGGAACGGCGTCGCGGCGCCGCGCCGGCGCCCGGCATGCGCATCGCGCTGGTCGAGACCTTCCGCGCGACGTTCGGCGCGTCCGCCGCTGCGGCCGCATCCTACGCGACGCTCCTGCTCACCGATTTTCGCGGTTTCAATCAATTCGGCTGGATCGGCGCGATCGGCATGCTGCTCTGCTGGACGGCGACGTACGTCCTGGTTCCGCCGCTCGCGATGCTCTTCGGCACGCGCCTGTTCGGCCGGCCCGGCCCCGCCTCCACGCACGAAACGCGCGGTCTCGCTCGCCTCGTGCTCGGCCATCCGCGTCCCGTGCTCGGCGTCGCGCTCGCGCTCTTCGTGGTCGCGACCTTCGGCATCTTCAAGCGCAACGGCAGCTGGCTAGAGACGAACTTTTCGCGGCTCCGGCGCGCTGACTCGTTCGAGCACGGCGAGCGCTATTGGGGTCCGCGCATGGACGCGACGCTCCACACGTACCTGACGCCCGCCGTGATCATGACGGACTCGAGCGCGGCCGCGTCACGCGCAGCCGCGGCCGTTCGCGAGCTCGCGCGCGCGGGCCGTGCCGGCGATCTGATCGCCACGGTGCGCACCGCAGACGACGTGCTGCCTCCTTACCGTGAGCAGTCGCTCGAAGAGGCGCGCAAACTCGCGCGCTCCGTGACGCCGGCCATGCTCGACGCGCTTTCGCCCGACGATCGCGCGCGCGTCGAGCGCGTGCTCTCCCCCGAAGCGCTCGCGCCCCTCGAAGCGGCGGAGGTGCCGGCAACGTTGCTCGCGGGCCTGCGTGATACGCAAGGTCACGTCGACCGCAACGTGCTCGTGTTCCCCAAGATCGGCAACGGCACCTGGGACGCCACGAAAATGGCAGAATTTGCCGCGGATCTGCGTGAGGCCGCGCGTTCGGCCGGCGAGCATTCGCTCGTGGTTGGCGGCCTCCTGCTCTCGAGCGATATCATCTCGGCCATGCGCCGCGACGGTCCGATCGCCACGGCCGCCGCGATGGTCGCCGTGCTGCTCGTGGCGCTGCTCGCCTTCCGTCACGTCGGGCTCTCGCTCGCGGCGATCGGCAGTTTGGTGGTCGGGATCACGCTGATGCTCGGCTTTGCGGCGTGGACGGGCCAGCGCTTGAATTTCTCGAACCTGATCGCGCTGCCCATCACCTTCGGTGTCGCCGCCGACTACTCGATCAACGTGCTCAAGCGCTACCAGGCGCACGGTGAGCTCGAGCAGGCCGTCGGTAAGACGGGCGGCGCCGTGGCGCTCTGCTCGGCGACGACCGTGATCGGTTTCGCTTCGCTCATCGTCGCGCAAAACCGCGCGCTGCGTTCGTTCGGCGAGCTCGCCATCAGCGGAGAGCTCGCGTGCCTCAGCACGGCGGTGCTCGCGCTGCCGGCGTACCTGGCTTGGCGCGCGAGCGGTCACGGCACGTTCGCCAAACCCGACGTGCATAGTCAGGAATCGGGCGCATGAGGCGGGCGAGGACGTGGTCACTCGTCCTCGCCGCGCTCTGCTTCGCGCTGGCGTGGCGGGCGCAGGCGGAACCGCGGCGTTTGTCGCTCGAGCGCGCCGTCTCGCTCGCCCGCCAAAATCCGCTCGCGCGCGCGGCGCTCGATCGCGCGCGCGCCGCGTCCGCCCAAGTCGACGAGGCGCGCGGGGCTCGTTTCCCGCGCGCGACGCTGACGTCGTTCATCGGGCCGAGTCCCGAAATCCAGTGTGTCCCCAACACCAACTGCTCCCAAACCACCCCACACGAAGTGAAGCTCCGCTTCGAGGGCGTCTACGGTGGCGTCAACGCAGAGCTGCTCCAGCCGCTCTACACGTTCGGCAAGGTGCAGTCCGCCATCGACGCCGCCGGCGGCAACCTCGAGATGAACCAAGCGCTCGCGACGGGCGCGGCCGACGACATGGGTCTCGAAGCCGCCCGCGCCTACCTCGGTATCGATCTCGCGCGCGAGCTCGGGGAAATGCTCGACGACGGGCGCGAAAAGCTCGACGGCGCCACGAAGACGCTCTCCGAGCGGCTCGAGCGCGGCGAGTCCGACGTGACCGTGCAGGATCGCCTGCGGCTCGAGACGTTCATGGCGGAAATCCTCGCGCGCCAGAGCGAAGCGCGTGAAAGCGAGGCGACGGCGCGTTTCGGCCTGCAGGCGCTGGTCGGAGATGCCGACGCCGACACGCTCGGTGAGCCGCTCGAGCCGCTCAGCTTGAATCTCGAGCAGGCAAAGTCGTACGTGGACCGCGCAAAGCAGGGGAGACCCGAAGTGCGCGCCGCCGTGAGCGGCGTGACGGCGCTCGAAGCTCTGCGGAACATGGAGCGTGCGCGCCTGTTGCCCGATCTCGGCATCATCGCGGGCGGCAGCTGGACGCGCGCGGGTGGCGTCGACGATCCGCCGAGCGCCTTCGCGAACGATCCCTTCAATCACACGACCGCCTACGCCGCGCTCGTCTTGCGCTGGACGATCGAGCCCGCCGCGCAGATCGCCCGGCTCGCGCGCGCCAACGCCGAGCTCGACCGTGGTCGCGATCTGCTACAAGCGGCTCGCCGCGCCGGCGATTTTGCCGTGCTCCAAGCGTACACGCGCGCCACGGAGGCCCACCGCCGGCTCGACGCCGCGACGGCAGGGGAGAAAAGCGCGCGCGGCTGGGTAGCATCCGTCATGCAAGCGGATGCCATCGGCACCGTCACTGCTCGCGAAATGGCCGACGCCTACCTCGCCTATTTCACGATTCACACTAGGCTGCTCCAGAGCACCTACGAGTTCGACCTAGCTCTGCTCACGCTGCGGCGAGCCATCGGCGAGTCGCTGATCCTGCCCGCCAAACCGCACTAGCTTCGTTCCGAAGCCATCGAGGTCCGCTGTGCGAAAGATCACCCAGTTTCTCACGCTCGTCTTCGTGCTCGTGTTCGGCGCCGTGGCCCAGGCGGCTGACGGCCCCGCCACGGCCACCGTCCGGCAAGCCAACGACACGCTGCACTCGCTCCTGCGTCGCAAAGTCACGCCCGGCTCACCCGAAGAAAAGCAGCAAGCCAGCCAAGTCACGGCCAAGCTCCAGAACTTCCTCGACGTGGACGAGCTCGGTCGCCGCGCGATGCGCGATCAGTGGAGCAAGCTGAAGCCCGCTCAGCAGGCCGAATTCAGCAAGCTCTTGCGCGAAATCGTCGAGGGCCACTACCTGCGCGCGCTGCGCTCCGAGCTCGACTACGACGTGGCGTACCTAGGCGAAAAGCCGCACGGTGACGAAGCCTCCGTCTCGACCGAGCTCCGCGTGACACGCAAGGGAAAGAAGCAGGTGATCAGCGTCGATTACACGCTGCGCCACGACAAGGGCGCTTGGCGCGTGTTCGATATCGTCACGGACGGCGTGGGCCTCGTCGAAAACTACCGCGCGCAATTCAACCAGGTCATCGCCAAGGAAGGCGTCGAGGGTCTGCTCACGCGCATGCGCAAGAAGAGCCTGGGCGCTTCGTAAAGATTATTTGCTCGCGCGCCTGACTAACGGGCATTTCGCGGCTCTGTTTCGAGACGCCCCGCCGTAGGGCCGGGTGCGTGTTTGCCACATGGGTGATCGGTTTGCCGGGTGCCTCGGGCCCGGCATACTTGCGAGCGGCGTCTCGCTCGCTGCGCGCCGTGGCACCTGTCTTGCTTGCACCGGCGCATGCGAATTGCACAAGTTGCGCCGCTCTACGAGAGTGTCCCGCCTCAGCTCTACGGCGGGACGGAGCGCATCGTTTCGTACCTAACCGAAGAGCTCGTCGAGCTCGGTCACGAGGTGACCTTGTATGCCGCCGGGGACTCGAAGACCAGGGCCAACCTCGTGAGCGTCTGTCCGGAATCGCTCCGGCTCGCCAAGGGCTGCATCGACACGCTTTCGCACCATCAGGTGATGCTCGAGATGATTTCGCGCGATTTTCCGCGCTACGACATCATCCATTTTCACATCGATTACCTGCACTTTCTCACCTCGCGCCTGCTCGGCTTGCGCACGCTCACGACGCTGCACGGCCGGCTCGACATTCCCGACCTCAAGCCGCTCTACGCCGCGTTCCCGGACATGCCGGTCGTCTCGATTTCCGATTCGCAGCGCAGCCCGCTGCCGGAGGCGAATTGGGTCGGCACGGTGAAGCACGGGCTGCCGGAGCAGCTGTTGCCGTTCTCAGCGGAGGCGAAGGACTATTTCGCGTTCGTCGGGCGCATTTCGCCGGAAAAGCGCGTCGACCGTGCGATCGAGATTGCTACGACGCTCGGAGTGAAGCTACGCATTGCAGCCAAAGTGGACAACGCCGATCGCCAGTACTTCGAACGCGAGATCGAGCCTTTGTTCGAAGACCCGCTCGTCGAGTACATCGGCGAGATTGGCGAGGCCGACAAGGCCGAGTTCGTCGGTAAGGCGCGCGCGTTGCTGTTTCCGATCGATTGGCCCGAGCCGTTCGGACTCGTGATGATCGAGGCCATGGCGTGCGGCACGCCCGTGGTCGCTTTCAACCACGGCTCCGTGCCCGAGGTGATGAAGGACGGCGTCACGGGCTTCATCGTCCACGACATGCCGGGCGCGATCGAGGCTGCGCGGCGCGTGGGCGAGCTCGACCGTGAGAAGGTGCGCGGCCACTTCGAGGAGTGCTTCACGGCGGCGCGCATGGCGCGCGACTACGTGAAGCTCTACGAACGGACCATCGCCGAAGCGGACAGGAATTTGGCGGGACGGGACAGCGGTGAGGTCAATGCAGCTTGAGGCGCCGTTCGACCCCCACGAAGAAAGCCACGATCATCACATCGTCGGCTCGCCGTCGCACGAGACGGAGGGCGGTCGTGTCCTCAAGCACGACGACGCCTTCTTGATCGTGAGCCGGCTCGGGGAGATTCAGGCGGCCGGGCGGGGGGAGCAGGGTATTTATTTTCGAGGGACTCGCTACGTGTCGCGCCTGCGCGTGCGCTTCGCGCGGCGGCCGAGCATGTTGCTCTGCTCGAGCGTGCTCGAAAACAATCTCCTGCTCGCGGTCGACCTCTCGAACCCGGAGATGCACCTCGGGGATCGCCTGATCCCGCACGGTACGATCCACCTCGCGCGGCGGGCGCTCTTGCGCGACGGCGCTTATTACGAACGCGTGAGCTTGCGCAATTACACGGGCGGCGGCGTGGATTTTCCGCTCACGATCGAGTTCGACGCGGACTTCGCCGATATTTTCGAAGTGCGCGGCACGCCCCGCCTCAAGCGCGGTGAGCGCAAGGACGCGGTGATTTCCGCGACGGCGGTGCGGCTGCCCTACGTGGGCCTCGACGGCGTGGAGCGCAGCACGGAGTTCACGTTCTCGCGGCGCCCCGAGCGCCTGAGCGCGCATGAAGCCACGTTCGAGTTCTCGCTCGATGCCATGGCGGAGCTCGACTTCGAATGGCAAATCGTCTTTCGACCCGTGGAGCGCGAGCAGCCGCGCAGCGTCGATTTCGGCGCGGCGGCGCACAGCGCCCACGACGCGCTCGACCGCGATCAAGGCGACGAGACGCGCGTCTTCAGCTCGAACGGTCACTTCAATCGCTGGCTCGAGCGCTCGCGCGCGGATCTGCGCATGCTGTGCACGGCGACCGAGTACGGCTCGTACCCGTACGCGGGGGTGCCGTGGTTCAGCACCGTGTTCGGGCGTGACGGCATCTTGACGGCCCTGCAGATGCTGTGGGTCGACGCGCGCATGGCCGCGGGCGTGCTCCGGTTTCTCGGGGCGCACCAGGCGCTTTCCCTCGACGCCGACTCCGACGCCGAACCCGGGAAAATCGTGCACGAAATGCGGCAGGGCGAGATGGCGGCCCTGCGCGAGGTGCCGTTCGGTCGCTATTACGGCAGCATCGATTCGACGCCGCTCTACGTGATGCTCGCCGCGGCGTATTACGACGTTACGGGCGATCTCGGGCTCATTCGCGAAATCTGGCCCGCGCTCGAGCGCGCGATGACTTGGCTCGATCAGTACGGCGATCAAGACGGCGACGGCTTCGTCGAATACGGCCGGCGCTCGAAGGACGGGCTCGTGCAACAGGGGTGGAAGGACTCGCAAGACTCCGTTTCACACGCGGACGGGACGCTCGCCGACGGTCCCATCGCGCTCTGCGAAGTCCAGGGTTACGCGTACGCGGCTCGGCTCGGCATGGCGAGGCTCTCGGCGGCGCTCGGCGACGACGTGCGAGCCGCCCAGTGCGATCGGCTCGCGCGCGAGCTCCAGGCGCGCTTCGACGCCGCGTTCTGGTGCGACGAGCTCGGCCTCTACGCCCTCGCGCTCGACGGCAAGAAGCAACCCTGCCGCGTGCGAAGCTCCAACGTCGGCCATTGCTTGTACACCAAGATCGCCTTGCCCTCGCGCGCCCGGGAGATCAAAGCTCGCCTGCTCTCGGACGACCTCTTCTCGGGCTGGGGCGTACGGACGCTCGCCACGAACGAGCGGCGCTATAATCCCATGTCGTACCACAACGGCTCGGTGTGGCCGCACGACAATGCCATCATCGCGCTCGGCTGCTCGGAGTACGGGGGGCGCGAGCTGCCGCTGCGCGTGCTCGAGTCGTTTTACGAGGCCGCGTCGTTCGCCGAATTTCAGCGGCTGCCCGAGCTTTTCTGCGGATTTTTGCGGCGACCGGGGCAGGAGCCCATTCGCTACCCGGTGGCGTGCTTGCCGCAGGCGTGGGCTGCTGCGTCGCCGTTCTCGTTCTTGCACGCGGTCCTCGGCTTGCACATCAATGCACGCGACAAGCGCGTGACGCTTTCCCGCCCGCAGCTGCCGTCGTTCCTCGAGTCGCTCGAAATTCGGCACCTCCGCGTCGGCAAGGAGCACATCGATTTGCGTCTCGTGCGCTACCCCGAAGACGTGGCCGTCACCGTGCTTCAAGCGAGCGGTTCGGTCGATCTCGCCGTGCTCAAATCTACGGCGTCGTGAACGTCACGCGCGGCCGCGCGCGTCGTAAACGTCACGCGCGCGGCCGACCCCGGCTACCACCAAAATCGGTAACCGTTCGTGCGGCACGGCAAGCCGAGCTCGCGGCACACCTCCGCCACGGCCTCGGGGGTGTGAAAATACGTGCACATGCGCGTGATGCGGCCGTCCTCGCACTCGACGCGCGCGAAGGCGCGTACGGCCTCGCCGTCGTCGTGCTGCCACCACGCGACGACGAGCGGCTCGCCGCGGTGGGTGCGGAGCTCGAAGCGCGCCGACGCTTCCGCGAGGCCCTGCCGCCACTCGGGCGCGACGAACGCGAAGGCGTGAAACATCGTGGCGCCGAGCGCGCGGCGCGCGGCTTCGCGTCCGAAATCCGTGTGCAGGCCCGGAAACTCGAGCATCACGTCGTCGAGTAGGAGCGCCGTGATCGCGTCGATGTCACGGGCGTTGAACGCAGCGCAGAACGCGTCGAGTACGGCAGGCGGCGCGGCGCCGACGCGAGTCTCTTCCGGTTCGGCGAGCTTGCCGCGACCGCGATGCAGCGCGGCCTTCACGGCGCCGACGCTGGTCGACAGCGCCTCGGCGATCTCCTCGAGCGAAAAGTCGAACACCTCTTTCAACACCAGCGCCGCGCGTTCCTGCGGTGCGAGCTGGGCGACGAGTGACCCCGCCGCTTCGCGTGGCCCACGCGGATCAGTCTCGACGCTCGGCTCGGCGAAATTCGCAGGCGTCGTGCGCCAGCGCTTCGTCTGATTGATCCAGTGATTGGACGCGACGCGAAACAGCCACGCGCGTGGATTCGGCGGCGGCTCGTTCGCGCCGCCGAGCGTCACGAACGCGCGCGCGAGCACGTCCTGTACGAGATCTTCGGCGTCCCAGGGACTCCGCGTCAGAAAGCGGCAATAGCGGTAGAGATCCGGCCGGAGCGGCTCGTATTCGTCGAGAAAGCGGCGCCACGGGCGCTGGACTTCGGCCTGGAGGGGAGAGGGGTGGTCGTGGTCGGTCATGCAAGAGAGACAAACCGGAGGCGCGAAAGGATACGCGGTCTGCGAATTCGGCGGCAGCACGTCGCCCTGGCCCCGGCGAAAGCTTTTGCGATTGCCTCGGGGTAGACGTGCTGGGAGCGCCGGTCGCTTCGAGCTGCGCCGGACCTCGCACGTCCTCGCCCTCGCCCTCGCTGCCGGCGTGCTTGCGACGTCGCTCATGTGCGCGCGCGCGTTCGGGCGATTCCACGGCGGACTCCGAAGCCGCTCGGTGCCGAGGGCGGCGGAGCGCTCGACGCGCGATTTGACGCGACTCTTCGATCGCGCAACGACGGGCCGGTGCGTTCCAAGTCCCATCCGTTGAAGCGGCTCTTTCAGTACGCGCGCGCGTATCGCCGCGACGTGGTCTTCGCGTCGGTGTTCTCGGTCCTGAACAAGTTCTTCGACGTGCTGCCCGAGGTGCTGATTGGCGTCGCCGTCGACGTCGTCGTCAATCGCAAGGCTTCGTTTCTCGCGCGCTTCGGTGTGGTCGAGCCGCACCGGCAGCTGCTCGTGCTCGGCGCGCTCACCGTGGTCATCTGGGTGCTCGAGTCGCTGTTCGAATACCTGTACGTGGTGCGCTGGCGCAACCTCGCGCAGAATCTGCAGCACGTGACGCGCCTCGGCGCCTACGAGCACGTGCAGAAGCTCGAGCTTGCCTGGTTCGAGCGCAACCGCACGGGCAATTTGATGTCGATCCTGAACGACGACATCAATCAAATGGAGCGCTTCTTGAACGGCGGCGCGAACGACTTGATTCAGGTCGTCACGGGGTCGTTCTTGGTCGGCGCCGTGTTCTTCACGCTCACGACCAAAATTGCCCTGCTCGCGCTGATTCCCATCCCGCTCATCATCTACGGCGCCTTCTGGTTCCAGCGCCGGCTCGCGCCGCGCTACGCGCTCGTGCGGCAGCGTGCCGGCGCGCTCAATACCAGGCTCTCGAACAACCTGCTCGGCATCGCGACGATCCAGGCGTTCACGGCGGAAGAGTTCGAGCTCGCGCACGTCGGAGCCGATTCGGACGCGTACCGGAGCGCGAACACGCACGCGATTCGCTTCTCGGCGGCGATCACGCCCGTGATCCGGATGGCGATCCTGGCCGGCTTCACGGTGACGCTGCTTTACGGCGGATTTCTCGCGCTGCGCGGCGAGATCGGCGTCGGCAGCTATTCGGTGCTCGTCTACCTCACGCAGCGCTTGCTCTGGCCGCTCACGCGTCTCGCGGACATGACCGATCTTTACCAGCGCTCCGTCGCGTCCATCGAGCGCGTCGTCGATCTGCTCGACACACCGCTCGCGATCGGCGCCACGGGTGCGCCGCTCCTGCCGGGCGCCGTGCGCGGTGAGCTTCGCTTCGAACACGTGAGCTTCGCCTACGGCGACGAGCCCATCCTCGAGGATTTGACGCTCACGGTCGCGCCGGGCACGACCGCGGCCTTCGTGGGCGGTACCGGCGGCGGCAAGAGCACGATCGTGAAGCTGCTCTTGCGCTTCTACGAACCGCAGCACGGCACGATTCGCCTCGACGGCGCTCCGCTCTCCGGCATCGCACTGGCCGACCTCAGGCGCGTCATCGGTTACGTCGCTCAAGACACCTTTCTCGCGGACGCGACCGTCGCCGAGAACATCGCCTACGGCCGCGAAGACGCCCCGCGTGCCGCCGTGATTGCGGCCGCCGAGGCGGCCGAAGCGCACGAGTTCATCGAAAACCTGCCCCACGGCTACGACACGCAGGTCGGCGAGCGCGGCATGAAGCTCTCGGGCGGCCAGCGCCAGCGCATCGCCCTGGCGCGCGCCATCCTCAAAGATCCCCGCATCCTCGTGCTCGACGAAGCCACGAGCGCCGTCGACAACGAGACCGAGGCGGCGATCCAGCGCTCCCTCGACCGCCTCGTCGTCGGTCGCACGAGCCTCATCATCGCCCATCGCCTCTCGACCGTGCGTCACGCCGATTGCATCCACGTGGTCGAACGCGGCCGCATCGTCGAATCGGGAACGCACGCAGAGCTCGTCGCTCGCGACGGTATCTACGCAGCGCTCTGGCGCTTGCAGACCGGCGAGGGGCAGCCAGTCGCATGAAGAACCGAGCGAGCGCAGGTTTTTCGCCGGGTGGTGGTATCTTTTCGTGAGCCGTCTACGTTCTCGCGGGTATGAGCGCTTCGAACGAGCTCCCCGGCGCGGTCCGCACGTCCTGGCACGGCTTTCTGGAGACCTTCGAGCCCTGGCGAGGCAAGCTCTACCTCTTCTGTAGGCACCTCACGCGGAGTCCGTGGGACGCGGAGGATCTCGCGCAGGACACGCTGGCGCGCGCGTTCGTGACGATCGGGCAGATGGGCGAGCCGCCGCCGAATCCGCGCGCCTGGCTATTTCGAGTGGCGTCGAACTTGTGGATCGACCGGACGCGGCGCGCCTGGCGCGAGGAGCCGCTCGACGCCGAGGCGGGCGAGCCCGGCCGCACGAGCGACCCACGGCGCGCGCGCGAAGCAGCAGGGACGTTGCTCGGCGGGCTGTCACCGCGGGAGCGCGCGGCAGTGGTGCTCAAGGACGTGTTCGACTGCTCGCTCGAAGAGACGGCCGAGGCGCTCTCGACGACGGTCGGCGCGGTCAAGACGGCGCTTCATCGCGGGCGCGGCAAGCTCAGCGAGCCGGCGCTCGAAAGCGCGAGCGCGCCGCCGCCCGCGGTGCTCGACGCCTTCTGCGCGGCGTTCAACGCCGGCGACATCGAGCGGCTGACGGCGCTCTTGCTCGACAGCGTGAGCGTCGAGGTCGTGGGCGCGACGACGCAATACGGTCCGGAAGCGGCGCGCCGGACGGTACTCGACGGCATGCTGTTCGGCGTCACGCGCCTGCTGCGGGCGGAGTCGGAGTGCGGCGTCGACGACCGGTTCTTCAGCGATGCGCTCGAAACGCCTCCGCGTGTCGAAGCGCGCGAGCACCGCGGCGGCTGGGTGCTCTTGCACTTTTACGCGCATCAGGGCGGCGAAGCCGTGCGAGCTCTCACGCGCATCGACGTCGACGGCGAGCGCATTGCCGGTCTCCACAACCATTTCTACGATCCCGAGCTCATCGCCGAAGTTTGCGCTGAGCTCGGGGTGCCATCGCGTTCGAACGGCTACCGCTGGTGGTTGCCGGCACGTTGAGCTTGCTCCGGGAGTCTTCAGCATGGCCCTCACCCTGTATTCACACCCACTCGCGTCCTTCTGCCAAAAGGCGCTGGTCGGTCTGTACGAGCTCGATGTGCCCTTCACGCAGCGCGTGATCGATCTCTACGATCCGACCGAACGCGCCGAGCTCGTCAAGCTCTGGCCGCTCGCGAAATTCCCGGTGCTTGCCGACGGCGCTCGCGGCGTTGCCATCCCCGAGAGCAGCAGCGTGCTCGAATACGCGGAGCAGCATTACGCCCGCACGCCGCAGCTGTTCCCCGCCGATCCCGACCTTTCGCGCGAGACGAAAATGCGCGATCGCTTTTACGACCTTTACGTGAACACGCCCATGGGCAAGATCGTCACCGATAAGCTCCGCCCCGAGGGCAAGCAAGACCCCTACGGCGTCGACGAAGCGCGCGTCCAGCTCGACACGGCGTACGGCGTCGCCGACGCGTGGGCGCGGGTGAGCACCTGGGCGGCCGGCGAAAGCTTCACGCTCGCCGACTGTGCGGCAGCGCCGGCGCTCTTCTACGCGAGCAAGATCGCGCCGTTCGGCGAGCGGCGGCACCTCGCCGACTATTACGCCCGCTTGTGCGAACGCCCCTCCGTGGCGCGCGTGTTCGAGGAAGCCAAACCGTATTTGGCGATGTTTCCCGGATGAGGTGAGGGCTGCGCTCGCTCGACGCTGGCGGAGGCACGCGTTCCCGGAGGCGTTGCGCGCATGTCCGGTGCTCCCGCCGGCCGGCTCATACCGCAGGCGCTGAGCCAGGGCTAAACTGCGGCGCCATGGCTGAGCTGTACGGCAGCGTTCGCACGACGGTACGTCTACTGAGCGAAGTGGAGTCGATGCTGAAGCATCCGAGCGTCGCGGTGGAGCTCGGACGTCAGGGCGTCAACGTGAGCCTTGCGATACTCGGTGTTCAAGGGCTCACGGCGTACATCGAAGGCAATCGAGCACGCGCGCTCGACGACTTCTCGACCCTGGCGGAAGAGATCCGCACGCGGCTCGAGCGTCCTTAGACGGCCCGCGCCGGGGCCAAAGTGGCCGCCACCGGCTTACACAGCCGCCTGGGTCGCAGGTCTACCGCCGATAGCTTGCCTTGCGGCGGAGGAGGCGCAAAGATCACGGTCTGTCCTTCAATTTCGAGCGCAGGGACCGTTCGGACGGAAATCTGGTGGGTGGGGTCTGGACCCGAGCCCGCTCCGGACGCGAGCTCGGCGTGGAAAGTCCGTACACGGGCGCCTCGATCGGCGTCGTGCCGGATTCGGCGGCCGAGGACGTGGACGACATCGTGGTCGCGGCGGCGCGCGCGCAAGTGGCGTGGGCCGCGACGCCCGTGAAGGAGCGCGTGCGCCCGCTGCAGCGCTTTCACGAGCTCGTGACGCGCAAGGCCGAGACGCTCGCGCATGAAGTCGCGCGCGAGTCGGGAAAGACGCTTGGCGAGGCGCTCGGCGGGATCCAGCGCGGGCTCGAGGTGGTCGAGTTCGCGACGAGCGTGCCGAACCTCGATCGTGGCGGCGCGCTCGAGGTGTCGCGCGGGGTGACGTGCGAGTACCGGCGCGAGCCGCTCGGGGTCGTGGCGGGGGTCACGCCGTTCAACTTTCCCGTCATGGTGCCGATGTGGATGTTTCCGATCGCGCTCGTTGTCGGCAACGCCTTCGTGCTCAAGCCCTCGGACAAGGTCCCGCTCAGCGCTTGCCTGCTCGGAGAATGGTTGCTCGAGGCCGGCCTTCCGCCGGGTGTGTTTTCCGTGGTGCACGGGGGACCGCGCGTCGTCGAAGCGCTCGTCGATCACCCGCTCGTGCGCGCCGTCGGGTTCGTCGGTTCGACGCCGGTCGCGCGGGCCGTGCATGCGCGCGCGACGCTGCTCGGCAAGCGGGCACTGTGCCTCGGCGGCGCGAAAAATCATCTGATTGTCGCACCGGACGCAGACGATGCCCTCACGGTGAAGAGCGTCGTCGATTCCTTCACGGGTTGCGCGGGCCAGCGCTGCATGGCCGCGAGTGTCTTGGTCGTGGTCGGGCAAGCCGAGCGCTTGGTGCGCCCCATCGTCGAGCTGGCGAGTCGGCTCGCGCTCGGCCGCGACATGGGCGCGCTGATCGACGCGCCCGCCCGGGAGCGGCTCGTGTCGGCGATCGCCGAGGCCGAAGGCCAGGGCGCGCGCGTGGTGCTCGACGGCCGGAGCGCGCAGGCTCCTGCCGGCTACGAACACGGCCATTGGCTCGGCCCCACCGTGCTCGATGGCGTGAGATCCGAGCAGAGCTGCGCCGTGCGTGAGCTTTTCGGCCCGGTGCTCTCGGTCATTCACGTCGCGAGCATCGACGAGGCGCTCGCGCTCGAGCAGGCGAGCGAATACGGCAATGCGCTCAGTATTTTCACGACCAGCGGCGCGGTCGCGCGCTACGTCGCCGAGCGCGCGACGAGCGGCATGGTGGGCGTGAACGTCGGCGTGCCCGTGCCGCGCGATCCGTTCTCGTTCGGCGGCACCAAGGCGTCGAGGTTCGGGCAGGGAGACATCACGGGGCCCGCAGGCATCGAGCTCTGGAGCAACCTCAAGAAGATCACGACCAAATGGGCACCGCAGCGCGATGCGAATTGGATGTCGTGACGAATAGGACGGACGCTTGACCGCCTTAGGACCGAAGCGAAAACACCCCAAAGCGATCGTGCTCGCGTCGCACCCGCGCACGCACGGACCGCAGCCCGCTCCCATCGTCTGGGGAGCCCAGGATCCACTCGTGCGGGGACCGCTCATCGGCACGGTCACGAACCAGAGCCAACGGAACGTGATTGGCACCCACGCCGGCTCGTACTCCGTTTACCGCGCCGTCGCCGTCGCCGCCGGCGCGCTCGATCCGCTGCGTCGCCCCGATCTCACGAACACGTCACCCACCAACCAGATCGGGCCGTTCCCGCAGTGGTTCGACGCGACGAAAATCGTCGCGCTCGACCCGTTCGGCGCGATCGTCAGCGACGTCTTCACGTCGTTTTTCGAGAAGGGTTACGACATCCGTCCGACCATCGCGATCACGCGCGCGCAGATCAAAATGCACGAGCTCGCCGAGGCGATCGCCGCGGGGCGCCTCACGGTGGACAACAAGATCTTGCGGCCGGGCGGCGCCGTCTTCGTGACCAAGGCGGCGATCGAGCCCGTTTGGTATCTGCCTGGCGTCGCCGCGCGCTTCGGCTGCGAGGAGTCGGAGCTCCGGCGCACGCTGTTCGAGCACACCGCGGGCATGTTCCCCGAGCTCGTGACGCGGCGCGATCTGAAAGTATTTCTGCCGCCCATCGGGGGCGCCACGGTTTACATGGTGGGGGACGTGACGAGCATCGCCGACGACGCAAAACCGCTCGCCGTGCGCGTTCACGACGAATGTAACGGCTCCGACGTGTTCGGCTCCGACATCTGCACCTGCCGCCCGTACCTCACGCACGGTATCGAGGAGTGCGTGCGCACGGCGCAGGCGGGCGGCTCGGGCGTGATCGTTTACAATCGCAAAGAGGGGCGCGCGCTCGGCGAGGTCACGAAATTCCTCGTCTACAACGCGCGCAAGCGGCAAGTCGGAGGCGATCGCGCCGAGCAATACTTCGCGCGGACCGAGTGCGTCGCGGGCGTGCAGGACATGCGTTTTCAGGAGCTCATGCCCGACGTGCTGCACTGGCTCGGCATCACCAAAATCGATCGCTTCGTCTCGATGAGCAACATGAAGCACGACGCGGTCGTGCGCGCCGGCATTCGCATCATCGAGCGCGTGCCCATCCCCGACGAGCTGATTCCCCCCGACGCGCGCGTCGAAATGGACGCCAAGATGGCGGCCGGCTACTACACGGAGGGCGCCGTCCCGGACGGCAACGAGCTCGCCAAGCCCAAGGGTCGAACCCTGGATGGCTGAGGCCGCTTCGGAGCGCAGCGCGGCCGCTGAGCTCGAGTACTTGAGGAGTCCGCGCGCCATCCGCGAGCGCGCCGAAGAGCTGTATCGACTCGCCGAGAGCGGTGCGCTCGCACACTTCGCGCTCGACGAGGGTCGGCTTCCCGCCGTCGTCGACCGGGTGCTCGCAGTGACGCGCGCGAGCTACCCGGACTTACGGAACATCCCGTATCACGGCCGGTTTCGCCATTTCGGCCCGGCTCGCCTCGCGGCCCTCGAGCGCGCGCTCGCACCGCTTTCACGCGCGGACCGCCTCACGGCGTGCGCGGAGCTCGTGATCACGAGCGTGCTCCTCGACGCGGGAGCCGGCGCGAGCTGGTCGTACCGTGACGCGAGCGGCGCACGCTTCACGCGCTCGGAGGGTCTCGCCGTCGCGAGCTTCGACTGGTTCTTCGCCGGCGGTTTCTCACTCGATCCTCGCGCTCCCCTCCGTGCCGACGCGGACAGGCTGGCGGCAGTCACGGCGAGCGAGCTTGCGACCGCCTTCCAGGTGACCCCCACGAACCCGCTCGCAGGTCTCGACGGACGCGCGGCGCTCCTCGGCGAGCTCGGACGCGTGTCCGCAAAAAACGACGGCCCCACGGGCTCGCCGGCGCGCGTCGGAGGACTCGCGCAGAGGCTCCTCGCGAGCGCGACGGACGGCGAGCTCCCGGCAACGCGCATCCTCGCCGCGGTGCTGAACGAGCTCGGCGAGATTTGGCCCGGTCGCGAGCAGCTCGCCGGTCACAACCTGGGCGACGTCTGGCGACATTCGGCTGTCGGTCGTGTCCCGTTCCACAAATTGTCGCAATGGCTCGCTTACTCTTTGTGCGAGCCGCTCGAAGCGGCGGGGGTCGTGATCCGGGGCCTCGGCGAGCTCACGGGACTCGCGGAGTACCGAAACGGCGGGCTTTTCCTGGACGGGGGCGTCCTCGTTCCGAAGCACGAGGGTGTGCTCGGCGCGGTGCACGCGGTCGGCTCCGAGGTCGTCGTCGAATGGCGCGCGCTCACCGTGGCTCTGCTCGATCGCACCGCGGCGCGCTTGCGCGAACGCATTGGTCTGAGCGCGGACGAGCTCCCCCTCGCGCGCGTGCTCGAAGGCGGCACTTGGCGTGCTGGGCGTGTGCTCGCGAGCGAACGGCGCGCGGACGGCAGCCCACCGCTGCGCGTCTCGAGTGACGGCACCGTATTCTGAGCATTGGAAGCATCGATGACGACCCCGCAAACCACGGTGATCGACCACCCGCTCCTGCAGCACAAATTGACGCTATTGCGTCAGAAAGAGCGCAGCACGAACTCGTTTCGCACCCTCGTCGCCGAGATCAGCATGCTGCTCGCCTACGAAGTCACGCGCGAGCTCCCGCTCATCTACGAGGAAATCGAGACCCCGCTCGCCAAGATGCGCGCCCCGTTGCTCGAAGGCAAAAAAGTCGTCTTCGTCAATATCCTGCGAGCCGGCGGCGGCATGGTCGACGGCATGCTGCGCATCGTTCCCTCGGCGCGCATCGGTCACATTGGGCTCTACCGCGATCCCGCCACGCTCGGGGCCGTCGAATACTACGTCAAACTGCCGGGAGAGATGACCGACCGCGACGTGATCTTAGTCGACCCCATGCTCGCGACGGGCAACAGCGCCATCGCAGCCGTCGACCGCGTCAAGACGGCAGAGCCCCGCTCGCTGAAATTCGTCTGCATCATCGCCGCGCCCGAAGGCCTGCAGAACTTCCACGAAGCGCACCCGGACGTGCCCGTGTACACCGTCGCCATCGACGAACGACTCGACGAACACGGCTATATCTTGCCGGGCCTCGGGGATGCAGGTGATCGGCTGTTCGGAACGAAGTAAGGACGCCGGCGCCGCCCACGAGGAGGCGCTCGACTACACGGTGAGAACGATGCGCGTGATTTCGGGCGGCGACCCCACGCGTGCGGGCGGCCCGACGGTGCCGAAACCACGGTTCACGTAGAGCCGTGAGCCCTTGTACTCGTAGCTTCCTCTGACCCAACCGTGCTTCACAAACCACGCGGCGGGGTTGACGACGAGGCTCACTTGCCCACCGTGGGTGTGCCCCGAAAGCTGGAGCGCCACGTGCCCGGCCGCTTCCTCGAAGTAGCTCGGGTTGTGACAGAGGAGTATGCGCGGGAGGTCGCGCGCCCGTGCGACGCTGCCCGCGAGCGCCGGCAGCGAGTCGAGGGCGCGCTGCAGATCGGGTCCGCCCCCTTGCCGGCGCGCCCAGACATCGTCCACGCCGAGCAGCGCGAAGCCCGCGTCCGCCGAGCCGATCACGCGCCCGCGATTGCGAAGCATCGTGACGCCCGCAGTCTCGACCGCGTGCACGATGGGCCCGATCCCGGCGTAAAAATCGTGGTTACCCGAAATGGCCACGACGCCCTCACGGGCGAGCGGAATCAGCCGGCGCGCGAACTGTCCGAGCCGCTCGGCGAGCGCAGCATCCTGATCGAGCAAATCCCCGGTTAGCACGATCAGATCCGGCTTCCCGCGGCGCACGAACTCTTCGGCTGCGCGTAGCTCCGGCCAGCCGACGAAATGGCCGATGTGAATGTCCGAAAGCTGGACGATGGTAAAACCGTCGAGCTTGGGCGAAAGGCCCGGGATGCGCACTGGCAGCTCGTCGAGCTGGTAGTCGTGACGCTCGACGAGGGCGCCGTAAAGCGAGCTCGAGCCACCGATCAGAAACGCGGAACTTGCCACGGCTTGCGTGAGCAGTGCGCGGCGCGGCATTGGGTCCGCCTGCGTGACCGCAGCGCTCGGTTCGGCCGGCCGCACCTCGGCGCGCGCCGCCTGAGGACGAGCGCGCACACGGCGAACCGCCCCGACGACGAGCCGCACGAGATCGATCGGCAAGAGCAGCGCGACTCCCATCAGCACCGCGAGCTGCACGGTGCCGGAAAAGAACAACAGCCACCCGATCGGCGCATCCGACCACAGTGCATCGATCACACGGCCGAGCACCATGCCGCCGAGCGAGGTCACGAGCAGCCAAAATACGAAGCGTCGCACGGATGGCGATGGCGCGAAGGCTCGAGTGAACCAGGAGAACGCGTGGCGGTTGACGAGACCGAGCACGAGCCCCGTTGCCAGGAAGAAAAACACGAAGCTCGGCCGAGGCATCTGCATCGAAGACGTAGCGTTCGCGGGCCCTGAGCGCCATCCCCTGGCGCCCGCAATTCGCTCCGCTTTAACGCTTCTTCACGGAATCGGACGTTGGCCGGCAAGATATCGCCGTCCGGATCGAATTGCGTCATGACCGAGGCTTACGGCGAGCACGCAGGTCACGATTCCACAGAGGCGAAGCAGAATGCCGACCATGACGGCGTGTCGCTCGGGTTCCATGGCGTCAGCGTGGTAGCAAATGTAAGTCTGAGTGACTGCCGACGCTGCGCAGAACAAGATGAAAAGTGCGACCGTTCCGTAGCTTTTCGGCTGACGTACGAACGCGATCGATGCGATTGCGATTGCAATGACGATCGACGCGTCCGGATGGGAATCGGGCGGTCCAGACAAGAGGATTCGATCGACAAAATCCGTCAATGGGTTCTCGGACGGACGCCCCGCGCGCTCAAAATCGGCGTGCGCGAATGCTGCGTAATGATCGTGTGCTTCCCTCGTGGTCGTACCCAGATGCGAGATCAGACGCCAAGAGCGTCCACGCGAAAATTGCGAGAAACGTCTGGAACCAAATGACGGCGGCGTCGGAAGGGCCTAGCACTTTGTAGACGAGCGGGAATGTAAATGGCCGGCTTGCAAACCAGAATTGGGTGCTCAGCAATGGATAGTTGCTGAGGCGCGTCCAAATGTGTCCGTCCCCGGTTATCACCGGGACCTTGTCCCAGGGAGAACCGACTTTAGTCGCGCCAACGACGAGAACGAGGGTTGCCCGTAGGGCAACCCCCAGGTTTGCTTCTAGCCACCGAGTCCAATGGCGGAGGGCGCCAAGGGTTGGCGTTCGGGCGGACTGACGCCGGTGAGGAAACAACGGCTCAAGGGCTATCTCGGCTGAATGCCGGGGTTCGGAATGCGCGTGAGCGTGTTGTGCTCGTAGCTAGAATTCATGGACCAAGTCTGCGGCGCGTCGCAGCCGAAGCCCCAATCGCGGTCGGAACCGGACGCGAGCTTGCACGCGTCGTAGTAGCCGGCGTCGATGTCCTCTTGCGTCACGATCATACCGACCGTGAAGGGGTACATGAACGGGTTCGGAGCCGGGTGTGGCGCCCGCAGGTCACTGCTGCTGAACCCGGCGTTGCAGAAGGTGTCCCCGGCTGGCACCGCGTAGCCGCTATCCAACTCCAATTCATAAAACGCATCGCAACGCTGGAAGTATCCGCTCAGGACGCCGACGACCCCCGCCGGGTCGTAGCCGCTCGCGTCGGTGACGTTGGCGCGTGAGAGCGCGTCGAGGAGATCGATCGCCTGCGAATTCGGGTCGTCATTGATCGCGTGGCCAATCACGCCGCCCACCATGCCCTGACCGAGGACTGGCCCGACCACGTTGATGTCCTCGATGTCCGCGGCTTCGGCCTCTCCGACGAGACCTCCGGCGGTGATGGGATAGCCGGTGATGGTGGGACTGACGTTCACGTTGGTGAAGATTTCGTTAATCTTCGCCACCGGGCCATAGCCGTTCTGGTCGTCGAAGCCGCTCGCGTTCACCTCGCCGATGAAGCCGCCCACGATGGAGACCGGTCCCCCGATCGTTCCCGTCGCATAGCACCGCTCGATGTCCGTAAAGTTGCCGGCGACGCCGACAGCCATGCCCACTCCCACCGACTCGCCCGTGACCGTGCCGGTGACGTAGCTGTCCGTCAACGTCGTGTTCATCATCGATCCGACGATGGCGCCGGTGTAGCCACCCCCGACGACGGTGACGTTCTCCAGCTGAACCCCGCTCAGTGTCGCGCCGTCGGCGTAGCTGAATAACCCCGTGTACCAGCCGTTGGGATTGTCGATGCGCAGGTTTCTGATCGTGAAGCCGCTGCCGTCGAAGGTGCCCGTGAAGGGCTCGAACGGTGAACCGACCGGCGCGAAGGGAGGATCGTTGCCGTTCATCGTGATGTCCGACGTGAGCGTGTAGCTGGCGCCGAGGTCGTTGCGCATACCGTTGAGGCCGGCGACGCTGTTGACGCAGGTCATCGGGCGGAGTTGCCCGTTGATGTAGACAGCGTTGGAAGGGGGACTGATGTTGACACCGGCGCCGCCGTCGTAGCCGGGGGCGACACTCACCCAGTTCGTCGTGAATGGACCGTTGCAAGCGCCCAAGAAGCAGTCGCTCGCGCTGGTGCAGATCGAGAAATAGGCTGCGTAGCTCGCGTCGTACCAGGCCGGAACGAAGGGCATGGCGATGCCGTCATGTGTGAACGGGGCATCGTAGTGAGCACAAAAGATGTCACCCCCTGCATCCGGGGCACTCGTGACCAAAAACCATTCGTAGCTGACGCACGCGTTGGCCCAATCCGTGGATCCGGTGGTGACAGCCTCCCGAGACACGCCGAGCGACCCTGCAGCCACGTCAGGTAGCCCAACTGCTTTCTTGCCTTCCGCACGCGCTGCAAGCATGGCGTCCACCTCGGCGCGCGTGGCGGACGTGTGGTTCACGACCTTGCGGCCATTGGTCACGTTCGTCCAATACACGTTCACGAGCGCGTCGTGGCCAGCAGAAGTCTCGGTCGGTGCGCCCGCTTCGCCGGCGCAGCCGGCGAGAGCGAACGTCAACGTGGTCGTGATCAGGGCTGGGATTGCGACTTTCGTCTTGTTCATTTCGATTCCCTTTCTGGTCGAGCCGCGACCCCCTCTGCATCGCGCGCCCGGCCGCCTGCCTCCAAAGGCGTGCTGCTCCCGCGACCAGCACCCGAGCGCAATCGAACCGCATTTCGTCGACTCGCGCAAGAGTGGAGCTACGGCCGTCTCGGCCGATTCACGCGCCCGATCGTTGACCGAGCACTTCCGCCACGCTCGCGCGCAGGGCCTCCGGTGTGAACGGCTTGTGCAGCAGACGCGTCTGCGCGCCGAGCACCTCGTGCTCTTCGAGCGTATCGGCGGCGAAACCGCTCATGTAGACGACCTCGAGTGCCGGATTCGAAAGCTGGAGACGCTTGGCGAGCTCACTCCCGCTCGTGCGCGGCATCACGACGTCGGTGAGGAGCAAATCGATGCGACCCTGATGGGCGCGCGCGAGGGCCTCGGCTTCCTCCGCGTTCGCGGCGACCAATACCACGAGTCCGTCTTGTTCCAAGACGCGCGCCACGAGACGCCGCACCGCCTCTTGATCTTCGGCTACGAGCACGGTCTTCGGACCGCCGCGTCGGGGCACGACCGCCGCCGAGCGACGACTCGGATTCACGTCGTCGGAGGCTGCTGGAAAGTCTATTAGGAAGGTCGAACCCCGCCCGAGCTCGCTCTTCACCTCGATCGTGCCGCCACTCTGCTGGACGATGCCGTACACCGAAGCCAGGCCGAGCCCGGTGCCCTGACCCGGGCCCTTCGTGGTGAAGAAGGGTTCGAAGAGCCGTGCGCGAACCTCGGGCGCCATGCCCGTGCCGGTATCCTCGACACGGAGCCGCACGAAGCCACGCGGCGAGGACGCGGCATCACCCGGCGCGAGCGGGGAAATCGGTGCCGTCTCGATCCGCAATTTCCCGCCGCGAGGCATGGCATCGCGAGCATTCAACACGAGATTGAGGATCACTTGCTCGAGCTGAGCGGGATCCACGAGCACGGGACTGAGCTCGCTCGCGAGCTCGAACGTGACTTCGACGGCCTCCCCGACCACGCGCCGCAAGAGCCCGGCCATGCTCTCGATGACCTCGTTCAGGCTGACTGCGCGAGCAGTGAGCACCTGCCGGCGGCCGAAGGCGAGAAGCTGCCGGGTGATGGTTGCCGCGCGCACACTCGCGTCGTAGGTGTCCTCGAGGGCTGGTCGCAGTGGGTGCTCGCTTGGCAGCTCCGCCAAGGCGAGGTCCAGATTGCCTTGGATCACCGTCAAGAGGTTGTTGAAGTCGTGTGCAACGCCGCCCGCCAAGCGTCCGATGCCGTCGAGTCGCTCGGATACCCTGAGCTTTTCTTCGAGCGCTCGCTCGGCGGTGATGTCACGCGTGATCGTGACGATGAAGCGCGTGCCTTCGGCGCTGATGACGCGACCGGAGACGAGGGTGAGAATCGTCTTGCCGCTCTTGTGCCGGAAGGAGGCCTCGAAATGGTCTACTTTTCCCGTCTCGACGAGTTGACGCAGCACCTCCGCGCGCTGCGCGCGATCGACCCACAGGTTGAGATCGGCTGAGTTCTTGCCGACCGCCTCGTCGATGAACCAACCCGTGATGCGTGCGAACCCTTCGTTCACGAGGACGTAGTGACCCGTCTCGACGTTGCTCACGGCGCAGGCATCGGGGATGGCCGAAAACGCGGCCGAGAGACGCGCTTCGCTGAAGCGCACGGCACGCTCGGCGCTCATCCGTGCCGTCACGTCGTGAAAGACCACGAGCAACCGATCGCTCACGAACGTGCCGCTGATTTCGACGTCCACCACGCGTCCGCTGCGGGTCCGCACGCGCACGCCCTCGAGGTGGCACTCCGCGGCCGTCTCGCGCGCCCGCGCCAAGGCTTCGTTCCAGCGATCGACGACGTCACGACGGTAGGCCGCGTCGGGATAGGCACGTTCGTACCAGGTCTGGAGGTCCGGGACCTCATCGCTCGCGTAGCCGAACAAGGCCTCTGCACGCCGATTCCAATAACTGATGCGCCCGTCCGCATCCGACCAGCTCAAGGGAAGCGGCAGCGCGTCGAGCATCTGCCGGGTCAGGCTCTCGGCCACGTCGCTCTCCGCAAAATCCGCGATCGGCGGCAAATGCCCTTCGACGCTCTGATCCCGCTCTCGAGTCACGGTGGCGAGGTTACACGAGGTCGCGCCGCGAGCACGGGATTGCGCCTATTATCCCCTGATGCTGTCCCTTCACGGGCTTCGCCGGCAATTTTTTCGTCCTTTTACCGCACTCGGCTTGGCGCTCGTCAGTTGCAGCCCCGCAGCCACACCCTGCCCGCCGCCCGCGTCCGCGCCCGTCGTCGCGACGAAGCCCGCGCCCCCGACGGTCGCCGAAGCCGACGCCTTCGTGAAGGCGACGAACGACGAGTTCCATCGACTCTTGCTCGACGCCGATCGCGCGTCCTGGGTGAAGGCGACGTACATCACGCCCGACACGGAGTACCTCGACGCGAAGGCGCGCGAAGTGATGCTCGAGTTTTCGACGCGCAAGATCAAGGAAGCCGAACGCTTCGACGGTCTCGCGCTGCCGCCGGAGACGGCGCGCGCGCTCTACCTCTTGCGCTACTCCGACGGCGTGCCCGCGCCGAGCGATCCCGCCCGTCGCGCGCGGCTCGCCGAGCTCGGCACGGAGCTCGAGAGTCGCTACGGCGAGGGCAAGTATTGCTCGGCGAAGCTGAAGGGGTTCGGTGAAGACAAGCGGAGCGAGTGCCTGACACTCGACGAGCTCAATCGCGTGCTCGAAAAGTCCGGCGATTACGAGCTTTTACTCGAAGCTTGGCGCGGGTGGCACACGGTTTCGGTGCCAATGCGTGCTCCGTACACCGAGCTCGTAGCGCTCGGTAACGAAGGCGCCCGCGAGCTCGGGTTTCGCGACATGGCGGAGATTTGGCGGGGCGGCTACGACATGAGCGCCGAGGACTTCGAGCGCGAAACCGCACGGCTGTGGGACGCGGTGCGCCCCCTCTACGAAAAGCTCCACTGCTTCGCGCGCGCTCGCCTGGCCAAGAAGTACGGGGAAAGCAAGGTCTCACGCACGGGACCCATCCCCGCTCACCTGCTCGGTAACATGTGGGCGCAGGAGTGGCAGCACCTCTACCCCATGCTCGAGCCGTTACCCCGGGCACGGCGGCATCGATCTGACGAAGGCGCTCGTGCAGAAGAAGTACGACGCCAAGAAGATGGTGGAAACCGCCGAGCACTTCTTCGTTTCGCTCGGCATGTCACCGCTCCCGCAGACTTTTTGGCAGCGGAGCCTGCTCGAGAAGCCGCGCGACCGCGAGGTCGAGTGTCACGCGAGTGCGTGGGATCTGGGGATGACGGGGGATCTGCGCGTGAAGATGTGCATTCGCGTGGAAGGCGACGACTTTCTCACGATTCATCACGAGCTCGGGCACGACTACTATTTCCAGCAGTACGCCGCGCTGCCGCCGCTTTTTCAGTCCGGGGCCAACGACGGCTTCCACGAGGGCATTGGGGATACGATCGCGCTCAGCGTCACGCCCGCGTACCTAAAGCAGATTGGGCTCGTCGACGGCTTCGTGGACGATCCGAAGGCGGACTTGAATCGCTTGCTGCAGCGCGCGCTCGATGCAGTTGCGTTCCTGCCGTTCGGCAAGCTCATCGACGAGTGGCGCTGGCGTGTCTTCGACGGTCGCACGCCACCGGCGAGTTACAACGCGAGCTACTGGGAGCTCAGGAAGAAGTACCAGGGCATCGCGCCGCCGGTGCCGCGCAGTGAGGCGGACTTCGATCCCGGCGCGAAGTATCACGTCGCGGCGAACGTGCCGTACACCCGCTACTTCATTGCGCGCATCCTGCAGTACCAGTTTCACCGCGCGCTCTGCCGTGCCGCCGGCTACGCGGGGCCGCTGCACCAGTGCTCGATCTACGGCAACGCGGCGGCGGGCCAAAAGCTCATCGCCATGCTGAAGCTCGGCGCGAGTAAGCCTTGGGCCGATGCCCTTTTCACGATTTCGGGCGAGCGCACGATGGATGCGGGCGCTTTACTCGATTACTACGCGCCGCTCTCGGCGTGGCTCGACGAGCAGAATCGCGGCGAGCGCTGCGGCTGGGATTGATACTTCAAGATCGCGAGTGCGCCGGGCGGAAGAAGCCGCGCGGCGCGAGCTCGGGCTCCGCTACGAGATCCATGAAGAGCGCGCGGTAATGCACGACGGCTTGGCGGAGCTCGTCGACGTCCGGGCGGCCAGGAGTGCCGGGCGGGACGGCAAGGTTTGCCGCCAAGAGCGCGCGCGCAGCTCGATAGTGTTGCACCACGGTCGCGTGCTCGACCGACAGGTCCTCGACGCGCTGCTCGAAGTCCTCGAGCTCGTAGCCCGTGGCTTCCATCGCGGACTTGATGAGCTCCTCGGCTTGTCGGACGGCAGAGACGGGGTCGTCAAAGAAGCGCGCTTGCACGTCGTCCCAGCGCGCGAGAAACGCCGCGCGCTCGCGCTCCCGAAGCGGATGCACGCGCAGTCGTTGCACGCGTCGTTCGCGCGCCAAAAGCTCGCGATCCGCCCGTTTCTCGCTGCCGTATTCTTCCACGGCGCGCTCGTACTCGGGACCGAAGCGCTGCACGAGCTCTTCGTGCCGGCGGCGTGAGGCGCGCAGGACCAACGGGACGATCACGAGCACGAGCGTGACGAGCGCCACGATTGCGATCAAGATTCCGGTGGGGGAGAGAGACGGCATAGAAGTCACTTTTCTTCTCCTGGTTCGGGCTGCATGAACGACGGTTGGTCCTCGGCCGTGTCGAGCCGCATCAGCGCTTGTCGGGCGAGCCAGCGCTTGTAGTGTTCGAGGCGGCGCCGCGTCTCCGCCGGTGAGGACGCGTAGCGGCTCTCGCTGGCGGAGCCCGGGTTCGTTCGCGGGGCGAGCGACGCGCTCGGCGCGCTCGCGGGCGGCGCCGAGTGGGTTGCGGGCGGCGCTGAAGCGCTCGGGGCGGACGGCGCTGAGCCGACCGCTGGCGCGCCACTCGACGCCGGAGCGTTCACGTCACCTGCGCTGTCGGCCTCGGACGTTGCGACCTCGTCGCCTTTTTCACGCTCGGCGCGAGCGGTGTCGGCTGCAATCTGCAGCGAATAGGCCTGGTTTCCGCGTTCGAGCGGCGCGGGCGCGGGCCCGGAGAACAGCAGCGGATCCCAGGGCATTCTGAGCTGAGTAGCGAGCGGCGCTCCACCGACGGCCAGGGTCGAGCGTCCGAACGCAAAGCCAGCGAGTGCCACGGACGCTGCGAGCGCCGCCCACCCGAACCACTGTGCGCGGCGCCCGCGCCGAGGGTGGTCGATACGATCCGCTTCGAGGGCGTCCGTATCCGCCACGGGCGCGAGCGAGCCCAGATCATCGAAGTGCGCGGGCGGCGGAAAACTGTCGAAGAAGGCGGTCGTTTCCACGATGTGCGCGTCGTGCGCGTGAATACAGGCCCAGCGCTGGAGCGTGTGGCCGAGCTCCGAAACGTCGGCGAAGCGCCCATTCGGATCTTTGTCGAGGCAGCGCATGACGATGCCCTCGAGCTCGCGGTCGATGCCGGGGGCCTCGACGTGCGGCGGCGTGAAGGGCGCCGTGAGGACCTTGGCGCAGACCTCGGGCACCGTGGCACCGTCGAAGGGCCGCTTGCCGACGAGCAGCTCGTAGAGCACGACGCCCACCGACCAGATATCGCTCCGATGATCGACGCTCGAGGGGTCGAGCATCTGTTCGGGCGACATGTATTGCGGCGAGCCGAGACTCTGGTCCTTGTTCGTGATGCTGGTCGAGCCCTCGATGAGCTGCTTCGAGATGCCAAAATCGAGGATTTTGACGGCATATCTGCCGTCGGCGCGGCGCACGAGGAACGCGTTGCTCGGCTTGATGTCGCGGTGGACGATGCCGGCGGCGTGCGCTTCCGCGAGGCCCTCGCACAGCTGAAGCGCGACGTTCACCGCGTCGATCGCTGCGAGTGGACCGTGCTGCATCAAGTAGCGTTCGAGCTCGATACCGTCGAGCAGCTCCATCACGAGGTACGGCTCGCCGGAGTCGAGCTGCCCCACGTCGTGGACGCGCGCGATGCGATCGCTCTTGAGCGCCGCCGCGCGGCGAGCTTCGTTGAGAAAGCGCCGCACGAACTCGACATCGTCCTTGAAGTCGGGGCGGATGAGCTTGATGGCGACGGGAGTCTCGAGCCCCACGTGCGTCGCTCGACACACGATACCCATGCCGCCCTCGCCAATCGGTCCCTCGACGCGATAGCGCTCCCCGATGACCTCGCCCGGGCTGACGCTCGAGATCCTGGGGTGTTCCTGAGAAATGGGCTCGGACGACGACGACGACATGGTGCCTTCTCCACATGAAGCACCGCGCGTGCCAGCGCTCGGCGGGTGGTCGCGGCCGTTTTCGAGCTCTGGCCGTCACGCTGACTAGCGAGCCTCGCCACGCCGCGGCAGAGTGCCTCACACGGACGCTGGATCCGACGGGCGCGGCCCTCGTCCAAGGCCGAACCGCCTGAGCCGTGCTAAATCCAGCTGTAGCTCTCTAGCCTGAATGACTGAAATCTACGGCAACACGGCCGGCCTCGCGCCGAGCGCCCTTCGCGCGCTCGAACGCATCTACCGCCGCCGCGTGCCCCTCGATCGCATCGCTACACCCGAGCTCATCCGTTCCCTGACGGACGCGTCGCGCGAAACGGGCAGACAGGTGGGTGCGCTCGTGCACCGCTCCGGGAGCATCGACTCGGTCGTCGTCGGGCACGCGACCGGGCTCATGCTGCCGGACATCGGTCGCCTGCGCGCCGCCGAGGGACGTTTCCGCGCGCTCCGGCTCGTGCACACGCACCTCTACAACGAGCCGCTCACCCAGGACGACCTCGTCGATCTCACGCGCCTACGGCTCGATCTCGTGGCCGCGGTGCTGCTCGACCGCGAGGGTGAGCCCCTCCGCTTCACCTACGCGTACAACGTCCCCGCGGCAGAGGGACGCGAGCGGCCGTACGAAATCGTCGGTCCCGTTCCGCACGGACAGCCGCAACCCGACTTCGGCGCGCTCATCGGCTCGCTCGAAGCCGAATTCGCGCGCCAATTCAAAAACCGCACTCGCAGAGCCAAAGACGGGCTCGCCATCCTCGTGCACGTGGGCGAAAAGCAGCGCTCCGGCGCGCTCGCCACGGCGAAGTCGCGCTTGGACGAGCTCGCCGCGCTCGCCGAAACCGCGGGCGTCGCGGTCGCCGATCGCGTGATTCAGCTACGCGACCGGCTCGACCCGAATTACTTGCTCGGTGCGGGCAAGCTCGAACAGGTCGTGATGCGCGCCATCGAGCTCGACGTCGAAACGCTGATCTTCGACTGCAACCTGAGCCCGGCGCAGGCCCACGGCATTGCCTCCCGCACCGACCTCAAGGTGCTCGACCGCACGCAGCTCATCCTCGACATTTTCGCCCAGCGCGCGGAAAGCCGCGACGGCAAGCTCCAAGTCGAGCTCGCGCAGCTCAAGTACACGCTGCCGCGCCTCGGCCAAAAAGACGACGCGCTCAGTCGTCTCACGGGCGGCATCGGAGGCCGGGGCCCCGGCGAAACCAAGCTCGAGCTCGGCCGCCGCCGCGCTCGCGAACGCATCCAGCGCCTCGAACGCGAGCTCGTCCAGATCGGCAAACAGCGCGGCGTGCGCCGGCAACGCCGCAACGAGAGCGGCCTCACGCGCATTGCCATCGTCGGCTACACGAACGCCGGCAAGAGCACGCTGCTCAATGCCCTGACGCACGCCGGCGTCCTCGCCGAAAACAAGCTGTTCGCGACGCTCGACCCCCGCGCGCGGCGCCTACAGCTGCCGGGTGGCGGCGCCGTGCTCCTCAGCGACACCGTGGGCCTGATTCGGCACATGCCGGAGGCGCTATTCGCGGCGTTCCGGGCGACGTTCGAAGAGGCAGCGGCGTCGGACCTCTTGCTCGAAGTGATCGACGCGTCCAATCCCGAATACGACGAGCACGTCGGCACGACGGACGAAGTGCTCGCGGAGCTCGGGCTCGCGGAACGGCCGCGGCTGCGCGTCTACAACAAGGTCGACCGCTTGACTCCCGAAGAGCGCGACGCGCTCGCGGAGCGGGACGACGGCGTGATGGTGTCGGCTCTCGATGCGGGCTCCGTGCAGGCGCTGCGGGAACGGCTCGCGACGGCCGTGGGCGCGCCGCTGCGCTACGTGGACGAGTCGGTGGCGTTGAGTAGCGACGGAGCCTAGCTGGCGCGTCGTCCGACGACCCCCTAGAGCCCTTGAGACCGTTTCATGGACGAAGGGGTCAACTTCCGGCTCCGCGTCAGCCAGTGTTCGCCCGGTCGAATTGCGGCGAAGCTCAGCGTCGAACGCGACAATGGATCGTCTCCATGGCGCTGTCGTTCGGATTGTAATGCGGATCGTCGGGAACGAATGCTTCGCCGGTGCGGCGCACATCGAGCATCTTGTCCACCGTCCACAGCTTGCCAAAGCCCATCCCGCGCGAACGGCTCTCGCCGCGGACCTGGATCGCGCGGAGCACCTCACCCTTGCTCGTGGAACCGTGGGCGTACGGGGCGACGATACGGTGCAAGCCGTCGTAGTCGAACTCGAGGAGCTCGCAGTTTTGGATGGCTGCACAGAGAACGTCGCGCCAGAGCGGGGCCATGCGGTGAAACTACGGTCGACGGATGTTCGTCATGATCCACGGACCTGTCGAGCCCCTGCCAATTCGCGTCCTTCCCTGGTACAGGCGTTTTCGCCGCGCCATCGTCGCAAGACGCCACGTCCGCGCCACGACTGTCCACCGGGACCTCACTCAGCTCGAATACGGCGTGCCTCGCGCTGGCACGTCGGTTGCTCTGAGTCGTTCCGTGGTTTTCAAAGACCACGGAGAAGTAATCATGAGCAAACAGAACCAAAGCAAACGCGGTGAAGGCACGGCCGAAGAGCTCGGCGGCAAGATCAAGGAAGGCGCCGGCAAGCTGGTCGGCAACGAGCGCCTCCAGGCCGAGGGCAAGGCGCAGAAGCTCAGCGGCCAAGCGAAGAAGGAGAGCGCCAAGGCCGGCGAACGCGCGCAGGGCAAGGGCGAGGAGCTCACCGGTGCGGTGAAGAATCGCGTGGGTGCGGTGCTCGGCAACGAGCGCATGCAGGCCGAAGGCAAGGTAAAAGAGCTCAAGGGTCAGGCGCGTCAGAACGCTAACCGCTGACCTTACGCCGCGCTCTCGTGGCCGCGCGGCGCGCTAGCTCGCGCCGGAGGGCGGCCACGAGCGACGTAAGGATTCCGGCGGCGCCGGTCGCGACGGCGTGTCGCTCGGTCGGTCGTGGCTCGTAGGCGGTACCGCTCCTCTGTTTTCGAGCAATGTTTCGATCGCAGAGAGCGCGGCGTTCGCATCGAGGGCGCCCGCCTTGACGAGGTCGAGCTGGCGCGCGACTGCACGTCTGAGCTCTTCGCCCTCGCGCGGCTCGGGCGCGCGCACGTCACCGAGCTTACGAGCGTCAAGCACTTGGCCTTCGGGGTTGAGTTTGCGGGCGTGCTCGGCGGCTCGAGCACTCAGCGCTTTGACGAGTGTCACGTCGCGCACGGCGACCAGGATCTTGTAGACGCTGTCGTTGCCGTCCGTGATGGGTGTCCAATCGACCTCGAAATGCTGCCGCTCGCCGTCCGGAGCGCGGCGCTCGAACTCGCGCAGCCAGTGCGAGCGATTCGCATCGGCAAAGACGGGTGAGGCGCCGAAAATGGACGCTAGCGCGGCGCGCATGTCGGCGAGCGCCGCTTGGTCGAGCTCGGCACCGGCGAACAACGTGTCGATGCAGTCGCGTCCTGCGAGCGCGCCCGTCCCGAGCAGCGCCTCGAGGTGCGCCGAATAGCGCGGCTGTATCGCGAGACTCTCGTCGATCGTGAACACGCCTTGCTCGAGGCTGTTCAACATGGCTGAAACTTCGCGGTTGCGCGCGGCGAGCTCGCGCGTGCGCTCCTCCACTTTTTGCTCGAGCTGTTCGTAGAGGCGCGCGTTGGCGATCGAAATCGCGGCTTGTCCGGCGATGACGCGCAAGAGGCTGACGCGAGCGGGCGTGAAGGCGCGGCTCACGGCGTTGTTCTCGACATAAAGGATCGCCTCGAGCACGCCTCGATGCACGACGGGCATGCACAGGACCGACTGCACGCCGTCGGCGACCACGTGGGGGTCCTGCCTGTACAGCTCGGCGTCGCGCGCGTCGTCGAGCACGACGGTTTCGTGGGTGCGCGCCACGTAACGCACGAGCTCGTGCGCGATCGGCGCGAAACGAGCGAGCGGCAACGGGGGCTCGCCCTCCGCTGGGATATCGGCGATGCTGGCGCGGGCCGCCACGGTGAGGTCGTCCGAGTCGTCCGCTTTGACGATCAGGTAGCCGTGCTCGGCGCCCGCGTTCTCGATCATCGTCTGCACGAGCAAGGCGAACAGGCGCTCCGCTTTGACCTCGCTCGAGATGGCGTGCGTCGCCTTGATGGCGGACGCGACGTCGAGGCTCGAGCCTTCCACGCCGCTCGTCACCGTCGCGGTCACCATCGTGTCGAGCACGATCCCGCGCGCCGCCGAGCGCGGCAAATTCGCCCCTTCGAGCCACGCGCGGTGGGCGGCTTCGAGTCGCGCGAGCTTCGCGCGGGCGCCCCAGTGGCGATAGAGGTGATACGCCTCGAGCAGGCACTCGCGCGCGAGCTGCGGTCGCTCATTTTCCGTCCAGAATTCGGCCTGAAGCTCGAACGCGAGCGCGCGCAGGTGCACGAAATCGTCGCCGGCCGCCGCGAGCGCCTCGGAGTAGAGCGCGAAGACCTCGTCGGTGGCTGCGCTCCTGACGCGCGCGAGCTCGGCCATGAGCAGCTTGTGCTTGTGTGCGAAGTTCGGCGCGCACACAGCGGCGAACGTCGCGAGCGCCGCGACGTGCTCTTCGATCGCCGTAACGAGCGCGGCGCGCTCTGCGTCCGGGGCGCGCCGCGCTCGACGACAGAGCAAGAGACCGGCGAAGAGGTAGTAGTCCGGCACGGGGAAGGACCCGTTGCCGACCGCGAGGCGGTCCGCGACTGCGCGATTGGCGAGCTCGGCCGCGTCCCAATCACCGAGCACGAGGTGCACCAACGTTTGCACTTGGTGGAGCACGAAAAGAAAATGTTCGTTGCCGGTCTTCTCGATTTCAGACGCGAAATCGGTGTCCGAGAGCAGGACGTCCCCGTCATCACGGTCGACGGCTTGGAGCTTGGCGAGCGCGCGCCGCAAGAGGCGCGGCACGGCTTCGTGTCCGACTGCGCCCGTCGCGCGCGTGTACGCGAGCGCGAGCTCCGTCGCGCTCTTGCAATCGGCGAGCTCTTTGCCGGCAAAGAGCGAGCTCTTCGCGTAGTGCACGATCGAGTACGAAGCGTGCAGCGTGTCGCCGAGCTCGACGCCGCGCCGGTGTCCGCGCGCGAGCGCGTCGAGTCCCTCCTGAACGTGCGCGCCGAAGTGAGAAATGAAGCAGCCGAAGACGAAGTTGACGGCTGATTCGAGCGGCGTGGGGATCTGCCGCTCGAGCATGGCGAGCGCGACTTTGCCCATGCGGTAGGCGCGGGCGTAGTCCTTGAGAATCGCGCCGAGCACGATGCCCGAGTCCATGAAATTCTTGGCCGAGGCTGCGACCGTGCCGTGCGTGAGCGCGAGATCGAAGAGGATGAGCTCAGCCAGAATGAAGAGCGGCGGGTTCAGCTGACTCGCCGGCGGAATCAGTTGGAAGAGCAGCTCCGTCTGCGCGATGCGCTCCGAATCGGCGAGCGCAGGCAGTGCCGCGAGCTCCTCGATCGGCACGCGTTCGAGGTGGGCGAGCAGCTTGCCGATGCCTTCGCCGATGCCTTGTTCGATGAGAGCCGGTTCTTCCGGTAACTCGAGGCCGAGCTCGCGGAGGCCGCCGAGGATGGTCGCGACCGACGCAGCGAGCCGGCTTTGCTGCTCCTCGATCTGGGCCTTGAGGCAGTAGACGGAGGCTTTCGCGACGCGATCGGGCGCCCGAGCAAAAAGGTCGCCGCAGAGCTCACTTGAGTGCTCGACTTGACCCGCCAAAAATAGGCACTCGACGCGCATGCGCGCAAGCTCGAAGCGGCGCGCGGGTTGCTGGGTCCACTCTTCGGACGTGAGCAAGCTTTCGCTCGTATCGACGTAGGCGACGGCGGTGGCGTAAGCCGCCGAGCGTCGAGCGCGCTGAGCCGCGAGGAAGTTGAAGGTGGCGAGCTCTTCGCGCTCTTCGAGGGCCGTGAGCCGGGAGCGCCCGAGATTCAGATGGTCGACGAACTCGAAGACGCGCGTCGCGTGCTCTTCGGCCGGGATGGCGTCGCGCAGGAGCCGGCCGATCGCGAGGTGCACGCGGACGCGCTCGCCCGCATCGAGCAGCGAGTAGGCGGCCTGCAGCACGCGGTCGTGCGGGAAGGCGTAGCGCACGGTCATGCCGAGCTCTGAGCCTTCGTCCGCGTGCTCGCCGCGCAGCAAGCGGTACTCGTCGCCTTTCGGCAAGAGTAGGCGCCGCTCGACGGCCTGCCAGAGCGAGCAGGCCACTGCTTGACGGGACTTGCGGGCGACGCGCGCGAGCAGTGCGAGCTCGAATTCGTTGCCGAGACACGCCGCGAGCTTCACGAGCTCGAGCGCGTCGGGGTCGAGCTCGCGCAGCAGTTCGATCATCAGATCGACGACGTTGTCGCTGAAGGCGACGCGCGTGAGCGCGGCTTCGTCGTACGTGAAGGCGCCGGTGGCGGGCTCGAACCGAATGTCCCCTTGCCGATGTAACCGCTGCAGGAGCTCGCTCGTGAAGAAGGGGTTGCCGCCCGTCTTCTGAAGCAAGAGGCGGGCGAGCGGTCGCGCGCGCGCGCCGTCCGTGCGGAGCGTGCGCTGAACGAGCTGCTCGAGCGCGTCTTCACCGAGCGGCGCGAGACGGAGCTCGTGCAGAGCGTCCGGACGTTGCCGACCGAGCTCGCGCAGCGCGGCGCGGAGGAGGTGATTTTCGCCGACCTCGTTGTCGCGGTAGGCGCCGAGCACGAGCACGTGCCCAAGCTCGCCGTCGCCGAGGAGCTGCGCGAGCAGCTGCGGCGTCGAGCCGTCGGTCCACTGCAAGTCATCGAGAAAGAGCACGAGCGGCTCGTGCTTGGTCGCGACGGCGCGCAGGAAGGCCCTGAACACGCGATGTAGCCGTGCTTGTGCCTCGCGCGCCGGCAGCTCCGCGACGGGCGGTTCGGGCCCGAGGATGCGCCCGAGCTCGGGAAGCAGCGGAATGAGCACGTTGGCTTCCGCGCCGAGGGCGGCACCGAGCCGGCGCCGAGCGCCGAGGAGCTGCTCTTCGCTCTCGGTGAGCGTTTGCTTGAGGAGGCTCTGCACGGCTTGCAGCAGCGCTCCGTACGGCGTGTTGCGCTCGAGCTGCTCGAACTTGCCCGCGACGAAGCGCGCGCGCTTCTCGATGATGGGGCGATAGAGCTCGCGCACGAGCGATGACTTGCCGACGCCGGAATAACCCGAGACGAGTAGGAGCTCGGCCGGCCCAGAGCTCGCTCGTTCGAACGCCGCGAGCAACGCCGAAACCTCCGGTTCGCGCCCGACCAGCGCTTGCGAAACGCGAAAACGCTCCGACACGTCGCGCGCGCCGAGCTCGAAAGTCGGCACGTCGCCCGTCGTTTTCCAGGCGCTTTCGCAGCGCTCGAGATCGTGAAGCAGCCCGGCTGCGCCTTCGTAGCGCTCGTCGGGATTTTTCGCCATCAGCTTCGCGACGATGCGCGCGAGAGGCTCGGGCACATGGGGCTTCTTCTCGTGCGCGTTCGGCGGTTGCTTCGAGAGGTGACAGTGGACGTAGCCGAGGACGTCGGGGGCCGTGAACGGGAGCGAGCCCGTGAGCAGCTCGTAAAAGGTGACGCCGAGCGCGTAGTAGTCGCTGCGCTGGTCGATGTCCCGGTTCATGCGTCCGGTCTGCTCCGGAGCGAGATACGGCAGCGTGCCCTCGAGGTCCTTGCACGGCAGGGCTGCGGCGTGTTCGCGCGAGAGCTCGGACGACAGTGAGAAATCGATGAGCTTGACGACGCCCGTCTTGGGATTCACGAGCACGTTGCGCGGGTTTACGTCCTTGTGAATCACGCCACGGGAGTGAATATCGCCGAGCGCGCGCACGATGCCGCGGGCGAGTGGGAAGAAGCGCTCGAGCGGCAGGCCGTGACCGGGACTGCTCGGTAGCCTTTCACCGCCGAAATCCTCGAGCACGAGCGCGAGCCGGCCCGCGCGGCGCTCGAGTCCCAGCACCTCGATCACGCTCGGGCAGCGCAGCTTCGTGAGCAGATGGTGTTCGAGCTCGAGCCGCCGGACGTCGCGCGCGGTCGGGTACTCCGTAGTCGACGTCTTGATGATGACGCGAACCCCGTCCCGCAGGCGTCGCGCGCGGCGTACGGAGTTGCGCTCCGAGCGCGCGATGAGCTCCTCGATGGCATACCCTTCCAAGAACATTGCAGCGCTTTCCTTAAGACCCGTGAGGGCCCACCCTGCCTCGAGAATAGCGTGTTCCTTTCCCTTCCCGGGCGAACTTTGTTCCGAGGGAGCAATCGAGTGCGAGTGCCGGATGCGGCCGCGCACATCGCCTCACTCGTGTTGCGAAGGATATGACGCGACAGGTCGGACGATGTGGCACGTTGTCTGCTTGGTCCCGTGAAGCTTGACTCTCGAAATCTCGCGTTCGCAGTCCGACCGGAATCCCACGGAAAAGGCGATCGAAGCGTACGCCGCCGGAGCTCGCGAAGAGCTGCCGATTCAAGGCTACGCCACGATGATGCTGGCGTTTTTGGGCACTTTTGCGACGCTCGTCGGCGTTGCCCGCTTCAAACGTCGCTTACCCGCGTCCATCCCGCCGTCCGACATCGTGCTGCTCGGTGTTGCGACGCACGAGTTGTCGCGCGTGCTCACCCACGCGCGCGTGACGATTCCGCTACGCGTGCCGTTCACGCACTACGCCGGCAGCGACGGGGCCGGTCAGGTGAAGGAAGAGCCGCGCGGCCACGGGCTACGCCGTGCGGTTGGCAGTCTCATCACGTGTCAGTTCTGTACGGGGCCGTGGGTCGCGGCAGGTCTCAGCGCGTCATTAGTGTTCTTTCCGCGCGCCACGCGCCTCGCCAGCAGCATTTTCGCCATCGCAGCGATTTCGGATTTCTTGCACCAGGGCTACGCCGCCGCACGTAGCGCTTCGCCGCGCTAAGGCGAGTTGGTGGCCGCAGACGACGTTACGGGGCGAGTCACTAGCTCGAGAGGCCTACGTCGCGCAGGAGTGCCGCCTCGAAGACCCGCTGGCCCACGGGATCGAGCAGTCGAGCGCGCGCGCTCTTCCAGGCGTCGACGCGCCCGCCGAAATAACGGCGCAGTCGCGTCTCGTTCATCCCGCCGAGCTGGCCCCAATGGCACGTGAAGGGAATGTCTGCTTGCTCCAGGCGGTCCCAGAGCGCCTCGTAAATGCGGAGCACGCCGTCGTTTCGAATGCTCGGTAGCTCGATGTACGTGTTCATGGCGTTGACGTTCATGCCGAGGAACGCTTGCGTCTCGGGTACGAAGCGCACGCCGACCGCGCCGAGCAAGAAGTCGCCGCGGCTTGCCCGTTCGCCGAGCACGCGGAAGACGAGCTCGAGCGTGCGCTCGGAATCCGCGTGATCGACCACGATTTCGGTGCTCGCGCCCGCACCCGGCGGCAGTGACGTGGGCCCGAACATGTGCCCGGGAAACCCGTCACCCGTCCCGTCGTGCAGGTGGAGTTGTTCGGAAATCATGCGTTCGAGCACGGCGCGCTCGAGCGGGGCGCCGAGGGGCCCGCCGAGCGCCTGCGTCAGACTGCCGATCAGGCTCATCAGATCGGTCGAGGCGCGCGGGATGCCCGGCAGCGGCGAATCGAACGCGATGCCGCCGGGGGGCACTTTCCACATCAGGGTCGCGACGAGCCCGAGGGCGCCGCGCGGCGGGTAGGGGTGCATCGTCACGTTGAAGTGATACGGGTGCAGCACGGTTTCGGGATGGAGCGGGCTCGTGTCGAGTGTGCGGATTGCTTGCCACACGCTCGGGTCGTCGTGAGGCCGCGCGAGCGTCTTGAACTTGAGGCGATAGAGCGGCGTAGCCTCGAGCACGACACCGAACACGACACCGAGCGAGCCGAGCGCGACGAGCGCTGCGCGAAATAGCGTGTCGTCCGCCGCGTGCTCGGTGGGAATGCCGGTTTGCTCCTCGAGCCACGGCGCGATTTCGCTCGACGCGAACTGCGCGGAGCCCGATTGCACGAAGATGGCCTGATTCGGCGCCACCACGAGGTAGAGCCCGAGCACCGTATCGTGGAGCGCGCCCACTTGCAGCGCTGCGCCGTGCGTCCCCGTGGCGAGCGCGCCCGCGACGCGCTGTCCGTCGGCTGCGCCCGAGGTCTGGAGCGCGAGCCCGAGGTCGGCGCCGAGCCGGCGATTGAGCGCGCCGATTTGCGTCCCGCCCTCGACGAAGAGCGGCACGAAACCGCGCTCGCTCCGTGCTTGATAGCTCTGGGTGAAGAACTCGGCGGGTATGCGCTCGATGAACGTGAAGTTTACTGGGTCGAGCACGACGCTGCCCGGCTCGATCAAATTCGAGAACGACCAAGTGCTGCCGACGGTGCGCAGCGTCGCCGGCGGGTTTTGCCCGAAGGCGTAAGCGACGATGGCGCGCACGGCGTCGCCGTGTCGGCGCAAGACGCCGGCATCGCTGCCCCCGTCGGGCGTGCAGTAGACGGGGACCGACCGGTCCCGGATCACCCCCGAGTAGTTCGTGAACGCAACGGCTTTGACCTGCGTGTGCGGAAACGTCGGCGGCATGTCCCCCTCATTGGATCTTGTTCTCGAGCGGCGCGCACTTCACGTCGACGATCGGCTTCGACGAGCCGGCGCCGTGGATCGTGATCTCGTTGACGTGTCCCTTACAGGCGTGCGGCACGATCACGTAAACGGTGCCCTCGCGATTGTCCTTGGACGGATCGGTTCGAGCCTGGGGCGAGCACGCCTCGGCGTCGTTGCCGCCCCCGTAACAGACGTATTCCTCGCCCGGAGACGTATCCGGAAACTTCAACGAGACATCGTGGTGCGAGCAACCGGCAACGCCCCACGCCATGACGACCCAACCGACGCGCCCGCCGAGCTTCAGCATCGGCCCGACGATAGCACACGTTTCCCCGCCCGAGCCTTACGTGGGTGTCACACGCACATGGCCGGATTTCACGGAGCACTGATACCCTCGGGGCATGGCTCGCAACTTCACGCGGCGTACGCCCGCGGCTCGTCTGCTCCGGCTCGGCTTTGCTTTCGGTCTCTGCTCGCTCGGCTGCGCCGGCCACGGCGGGGCAGGCGCACAGCCCGCGACGCCGAGCGGAGCCGAGCCGAGCGGAGCCGGCGGCGGCAGCATCAAAGAAAAGCTCGAGCAAGAGGCGGAGCCGATCGGCAAGCAGCCTGTCCGCGGGGGCGAGAAATTCACGGCGTACGTCGAAGCGAAAGCTCCGCCGAAGATCGAGCGCAAGGATCAAGGCTTCGCCGTCACCGCCGACCTCGGCTGGGGCGGACCACTCGAGTGCTTCGTCTACGATCACGTGATCGACGCGGGAGCGGCCGTGAACATCATGTTGAAAGAGGCCGCGAAGAACGTGAAGTTCAGCTATCTCGCGCCCTACTACGTCGACCACCAAGCGCTCGAGCCGATGCTCGCGATTCGCGGCGTGTATCAGGTGGAGCGACAGGGTGAGAAATTCGCGGGCGATTTCAAGCTCATCGTCGTGCCGCGCTCGGAGTATCCGCTCATGTGCTGGCTCGACACGCCCGGATACGCCAAGAGCTTTGCGCGCGTGACCTCCGAGTTCGCGAAGAGCTTCAAATTCCAGAGCACGCGCGGCGCCCCGACGCGCGGCGAGCTCTGGATCGTGTCGGTCGACGGCGTACCTGTCGGGTTCTCGCGGGAAACCACCTACGTGCAGGACGGCGGCAAAGTGAGCCGCATCGCGCTCTCCGCGCGCTTTCTGCCTGCTGGACCCGGCGAAATGTCGTTCGACGACGACGCCGAGATCATCGCGATGGACAAGGACGGCGCGATCGCGACGGGCAAATACGTTTCAGCCGAGAACGGCGAGACCGCCTACACCATCGATATCGAGCGCACGAAGGCCGGGTACAACTACGTCGGAACCATTCAAGGCAAGGCCGTCAACGGTAGTTTCAAGTCGAAGCAGCCGCTCAAGGGTCACTATGCGGTCGAGCTGAAGCTCAAGGCCCTTGCCGCTTCCAAGAAAAAAGCCAAATTCGAGGAGATGGAGTACGACCCTTCGGTCGACGCCGCGAACCCGTCCAAGGTCAGCTACGAGGTGGCTCCCGAAGGCGACGGCATGAGCGTCTCGTCTTCGCTCGGCCAGCGCGGCATGACTTCGAAGGCGAACGCTCAGGGCGTCGTGAAGCAGATCTTGCTCTCGGCCGGCTCGAAGAAGGTCCAGATCGATCTGGTGGAAGAGTCTGGTGGGTTGTAACGCTGCTTCCGTCTGGCTCGCGTGCGTCGCTCTTGCGTGTGCGGCGCCGGCGCGCGACGTGTCGAGCGGGACGACCCCGCCGGCAGCCGCCGCCAAGGAACACGAGACGCACGCCTCCGCTGCGGGCGCGCATGAAAAGCTCGAGCTCGGTCCCGACGTGTTCATGTCGTCGATCCCCGTGCAGGTGAGTCCGCGGGCGCGTGAGCTCGTGGCGCATACCTCGACGGACGACGACTTCGCGCGCGCGCTGCGCGTGCGTGTCGAGGTGATGCACGCGTACAAGGACCTCGGCGAGCTCAGCCGCCGCACGCACGTTCAGCTCGTCAACGGCATCTTCCAGCTCTCGGATCTGTCGCACCTCGGTAGTCGCGAGTCGCCGAGCAAGCGCGACCGCGCGAGCACGTTCGTCATCGACTTCGACGAGGCGCGCTTCGGCGACGCCGCACAGGAGCTCGAACGGAGCAGCGATTCGCCTTCGCCCGCCAAGGTCGCTGCGTTCGCCGACCACTACATCAGCGAGAAGACTTACGTGCACTCGTTCGACGTGGCCTCGCGCGTCGCGACCACGCACGCGGGCGACTGCACGGAGCACGCCGTGTTCACGACCGCGCTCTTGCGCCGCTTCGGCTTCACGGCGCGCGTCGTGCTCGGCATCGTGCTCGTGGGCGTGAGCGAGCGTGAGGCCGAGCCCAAAGTCATCGCCTTCGGCCACGCCTGGGTCGAGCGTTACGAACACGGCGGCTGGCACATCGTCGACACGGCGCTCGGCCGCGGCTACGAAGCGGAGCCGGACCCGGCGGCCCGTGGCGTGCCGCCCGGCGTGACGCTACGCCTCGCGTACCTGCCGATCAACGTGCTCAAAGACGAATCGGCCTCGTACGCGCGCACGCTCATGGACCAAGTCGGCGTCGACAGCGTGCTCGGCGTCGAAGTCGACGAAAAAGACGGACCGCGCTGAACGTTGCCGGGGCGGCGTGGCGTCTGCGGACACGGACTCGGCGCAGCCACCAACGCATCATAGCCGCAGAATGAACGCACGGCCTCGCCGCTTGGGAGTCCGTCTTCGTGCCCGCGGCCGACGGGGATTACGATGTGAGCAGCGGGCACGCTATTTCGTGCCCGCGTCAACACGAACGAAGCGACGCCGTAGCCTCAGTGCACGAACTCGTCCGACCCGATGTCGGGCAGCGCGTCCCGCAATTGGCCGTCGTAGTCGCGGGCCGGCGCGCCCGCCGGCGTGCCGGCGTCGATGCAAGCCGAGCCCGCCGCGAGCACCGGCGTCGGGCCCACGTAACAGGCGCCGTCGATGTTGCCGTCCGTCGTCATGTCGCTGAGCGCGTTCACTTGCGCGGCGGAAAGGCGGGGATCGGGGGACCCGATGGAGACGGGATAGCTCGCCGTTTCGTCGAGGTAGCCGGCCGCGAGCGCGTTGTGCTCGAAGACGAGCGGATCCCCGGTCGCGGACGCTTCCTTGAAGGCGGCGCAACCGGCGAGGGCGTTGTTGCGGAAGGTGCCACCACCGGTGCTGACGATACCGTAAGCCGCCGTGGTCTCCCCGAAGCCAGTCGTGCAGGTCACACCGGGCCACGCCGAAACGAAATTGGAGTGCACGTCTGCCGGCCCTGCGCTGATGCCGACCACGTTGTTCGTCGTCCAGCAACCGTTGAACGGATTGGCACCGGTCGTCCCAACTACGCGGTTGTTTTGGATCCGCGCGGGCCCGCTGCTCGTGAGGCCGGTCCCCTGCACGTCGCAAGTGACGCCGCTGTTAGCCAAGATGTCGTTCCGATCCACGAGTGCAGGGCTACCGTTCAAGACCACGCCGTAACCGAAGCTCGTGTCCGCCGAGGACTCCCCGTAAGTGAAAGTGGAGTAGACGCCCCGAATCACGTTGCGATCGATTCGCGCGCAGCTGGCGTTGTCGCAACTCACGGCCGTGCCCGTCACGTACGGATGGTTCGGGAAGCCATAGTTGCTCGGAACCTGGGGCTGAACGCTGATTTCTCGATTGTTGCTGACGATGCAGCGACTGTCGACGCCGTTCGATGAGCCACACCTGAGCGCGACGGTGGGCCCCACGAAGAAGGAAGGCAAAACCGTGATCCGCAAGTTGGAATCGATCACCGGATGGCAGTCACCGAGGGCGTAGATGGCGTTGGGCTTGTTGATGGTGGTCCCTCCGGGGATCGTGAGTGCAATGCTGCGGTTGTCCACGATCCAGGGCGCGGCGCCGCCGCAGTCGAGGAGACCAACCGCCGCCAAATAGTCGGAAGTAGCGAACGAGCTCGCGGCAATGTCGTTGTCCCGAATCACGACGCCCGTTGCGTCTCCGTGAATGTAGACGGCATCCCCATAGTCGCCAGGCGAGGAGTCGCGGAACGCTATGCAAATGTCGGAGGATTCCACGCGTGATCCCGGTGAGTCATCGAGCTCGATTGCACCATCGTGCGTGAACGCGGGAAACGTCGCAGTCTGTTGAAAAATACCGAGGCCGCCCGCGGCGCAACCGGTCGAGGAGTTACTCTCGAAGAGCAGCCGCGAATCGATCGATTTCACGGCGATGCTCTCCGTGGAGCCGTTGCCGGCTTCGATGCGGCTCTTGTACACGAGCGCCTCGGCGGCGTTTTCGAGCACGACGCCGTAGGCGTACGTCACGGACGGGTTGAGCGGCAGGGTCAGATTCGAGAGCACGACGTTCGTAGCGCCGTCCACCGTCACGCCCGTGGTCGTCGTGGTCGCCGGGCGCTCGACGCTGAAGCCGTCGAGGTTCGTGCGCTTCGCGATGCCCGGCGGGAAGTACACGCCGTGGCTCGTTTGCGGCGCGAGGTGCGTCGTAGAATTCGCGCAGCGCGTCCAAGTCGTCGACTCGTAATTTGCGAGCACGTCGACGCCATCGCGCATCGTCAAATCGGAATTCGCGGGCCCCGCATACGACGCGTTCGCGCCGCAAGCCGCGCCCGCAGCAACGCACACGCGTGACGCGATCTCGGGATGCGCGTCCGCGAAATCGATCGCCGCTTGAACGGTGAGGAACGGCGTCGCGTTGCCGTTGCCGGTCGCGGCCGTATCGTCGCCGTCCGGCGCGACGTGCACGCACGCTTCGCAGTCTTCGTCGACGGCACCGTCGCAATCGCTGTCGATGCCGTCGCAGCCGTCGGGTCCGGGGGCGGGCGTCCCGGGGACGCAAGCGTTCACACCGTTCGGGCCGCAGGCCGTGACCGTCGCCACGCAAGCGCCGACACCGCACGAGAACGAGCCGAGATCGTCGACCTGGCCGTTACAATCGTCATCCACGCCGTTGCACGATTCGGCCGTGATGATGGCGCCCTCACACGCGCTCCAGACGCCGTTCGCGCACGTCTGATGTCCGTCTTGGCAGCAGCGCCGGGTCGCACCGTCCTGGCACGCGCTCGAGCCGCCGGCCGCGCCCGCGCTTCCGCCACTCGTTCCGGCGCCACTCCCGCCCGCGCCTGCGCCGCCGCTGCTCGGCGAACCGCCAACATCCGAACCCCCGACACCGAGCGCTCCGCCGGCGCTCGTCGATCCAGCGATATCCATGCCACCGACACCCGTGGATGCCCCGCCGACGCTGCTCGAACCTCCGAGCTCCGCTCCGCCGACACCTGTCGAACCTGCAACCGCACTCGAACCAGCTCCGCTCGTCATGCCCCCCACGCTCGAAGTTCCGCCGACGCCACCGCCGTTCGACTCCCCAGCGTCCCCACCCTCGGCTCCCGCCGCGCCGCCCTCGGCTCCCGCTGCGCCACCGCTCATCTCGTTCGTGCCTCCGGCGCCGCCGCTTGCATCGGTCCCGCCCTGGCTACCACCACTGGCGTTACCGGTGCCGGAGGTCCCGCTGCTCGCGCCGGAGGTCCCGCCGCTCGCGCCGGAGGTCCCGCCGCTCGTCTCAGTCGCGCCCCCCGTCGCTCCCGCAGCGCCCGAGCTCGTACCACCGAGGCCACCGCTGCCACCCTTCGTATGATTTCCGCCGCTGCCCGCGCGCCCACCCGCACCCACCTTTCCCGACGCGCCGCTCATTTTTCCACCGCCCGCTCCAGAGCCGCGCGAACCGTCTCCATCCGAGCCGCACCCGAGCGCGAACACTCCCACGAGAGCCCACCATTTCGTCATCACACGCATCGAGATCCTCGCTCCCCGCACTCACTTTTCGTCTAAGAGCAGCCAACTAACGCAGCTTACGCGGACGGGCACACCCAAGTTTTGCTTAAGCATGGCGAAAGAACGGAACACGGATCACGGCACAACCTAGTGAAATTTTGCGGCTCCCGAACGAAGTGGGCCCGCAGAATTCACGATTGATAAAAACGGTCTCCGGTATGGATGCGCCGAAGGCTAAATCGTTCATTTGCCGTCCCGCAGGCCCTCGTTCGACGCGGGCGCCCCGTCCGTGCGCACGCGGAGACTCGCGAGTGCCGCATTTCGCCCCGTCCGAACCGGAACGGGCGTCACGCTTTGCCCGGCCGAACGAACCGAATGACTTGATCCCGTTTTCGCACGCGCAGTACCCCGGCGTATCGCGGCTAGCAGGCTGTTGAAATTCGCGTCGGGCGGGTGATGGATGGACAGGTCGACCGGCGTGTGATCAAACGGGGGCATGCGTGGCGAAGCCTCCAAGCAGCAGTCGATGTTGGTGCTCCGTCGGCGGAGAGCATGGTGCCGGCCGAGCACCCGTTGCGGCGGGTGAAGACGCTTGCCGACGCGGCGCTGAAGGAGTTGTCGCCGACCTTCGACGAGATGTACGCCGCTGGCGGGCGGGACTCGGCGCCGCCGGAGCGGTTGTTGAAGGCGTCGCTTTTGATGGCGTTCTACACGGTTCGAAGCGAGCGGCTGTTTTGCGAGCAGCTGGGATACAACCTGCTTTTTCGCTGGTTTCTCGACATGGACATGGTCGAGGAGCCCTTCGACCACAGCACGTTTTCGAAGAATCGGGCGCGGCTGATGCAACACGACGTCGCCAAACAGTTCTTCGGGCAGGTCGTCGCTCAGGCGCAACAGGTACGGCTGATGACCTCGGAGCACTTCAGCGTCGACGGCACGCTGATCGACGCCTGGGCCTCCTTCAAGAGCTTCCAGCCGAAGGACCGCGACGCCGACCGGAAGGCTCGAAACAAGAAGAAGGCTGAGCGGCGCCGCGGCGGCAAGGGACCAAAGAGCGGTGGCGGGCGCAACGCCGAGGTCAGCTTCCATGGCGAGAAGCGCGGCAACGAGACTCACGCCTCCACGACCGATCCCGAGGCGAAGCTGGCGCGCAAAGGGCATGGTCAGCCGGCGCGGCTCTCCTACGCCGGCCACGCGCTGATGGAGAATCGCAACGGGCTCCTCGTCGATTTCCGTATCAGCGAAGCCACCGGCTCGGCCGAGCGGGACACGGCGCTTTGCATGCTCGCAGAGGAACTGCCGGGCTCGAGCCCCGTCACGGTCGGCGCGGACAAGGCTTACGACACGCAGGAATTCGTCGAGCAATGCCGGCATTACGGCGTCGTTCCGCATGTTGCTCAAAACACCACCAACCGCGCGTCGGCGATCGACTCGCGCACGACTCGGCACGTCGGCTACGCCATCAGCCAGCGCGTACGCAAGCGCATCGAAGAGACTTTCGGTTGGATCAAGACCGTCGGCAATTTCCGGCGCACTCGCTACAAGGGACGAGAGCGCACCCAGCTCGCCGCCTACGTCGTCGGAGCCGCCTACGACCTCATTAGGATGGCAAAGCTGCTCCCCCAGCCGACATGAGCGCCTGACGGGCGCTCGCCGCGAGGGCCGACTCGGCCCCCCGCAATTACCGCCCCTGTCCCCCCGAAGTCATCCCGAACGCTCGATCTTCAACAGCCTGCTAGGGAGAGCAAAACGTAAGAGGGCGTGGTGGAGAGCTGAGAGGAGGGGGCCGTGAGGACTTCGGCGCCTTTTCAGTGAGTCCGGACTTCGTGATGTGATGAGCTAGTCTGAAGACACCTCGGCACGCGCCTGCGTCGGGCCGTGTGCGGCCGGGCGGGATGGGGCGGAGTGACCGCGGTCAGAAGTCGGGTCAGCCCGCACACGCGATCGGCGGCGGGGCAGTCGGCAGGTGAAGACGCTCGAAAGTCTCGGACAGGGCGTGAGCCTGGGCGCCCGAGGCGACGATGTGCAGGCCTTCGCCGCAATCGCAACGCGGCGCGCTAATGTCGTAGATGCGCCTGAGAAGAGTGTTGCAGCCACGCGCGTGGGCGCGGGACGGCTGGAATATCCAACCATGCCTCAAGAGACGCGTTCCCTTTGCAGGTGCGACTGAGTGCAAGCGCAAATACAGCCATTCCCCGAGCAGCGTTCGGCTGCGCGTCAGCTTGTTTCTCCAAGGCAGCTTGGGCACGGCCTGCAGCTTCCCGATAAGCGTCTTTACACCAAGGCTCGTTCAGCAACGGCGGCTGGCGCTTCGCCGGTTCCGATCAAGCCGTGCTTGCGCCATCCCACGCGCAACAGCCACGTACGAGCCACAAAGTCTCGGGGGGCCGCTTCGTTCGGCAGCGCCGGCGCGGGTGACGCACATTCGTCCCGCCAACCGTCGAACCAACCAGCGGACGAATATGGATCGAGTCCCGCCTGTTCTACACCCGAGACCGCTTGATGCGATCGCTGATTTTCGGGCACTGCTAGCGTGGAACCCGAAAAAATCGGCTCTCTAGACGTACCGCCGGGAGCGTGTTCCTTTCGTTCCATCACCGCCGGTGCCAGGTGGTGTGACCGCGTGCACTCGCGGCGGCCAGAGGGGCTCTGCGTCCCATGCTCGTGCTTTCGAAAATTGGCGAGCACGTAAACGATTCCATTTCGCACCGCGCGCGGTGATGCAAGAGCACGCCCGTGCCAGCGATCTGCCCAAAATGCTCCACGCCGCCCCAAAAGGTCGTTCACGTAGCGGGCCGTGCGAATCATGAGGCCGCGCATACCACTCGAAAGTGAGCTCTTGTCCCGCGCCTCGACAATGAGATGAATATGATCCCGTTGTATGGAAAAATGCACGATACGAAAGCGCTCGGGATCGCGACGTGCTGCGCGCAGGAGCGCTAGCCGCAGCGTCGGAAACAGGAACTGACTGCGCAACGGCGCAATGCGCGCGCGGAGCGTCACGTGAACGGGTTCCGCAGCGCTGTGCAGCGGTCGCGCTCGATGAGGCGTCAGCGGCCGACCCTTGGGCTTGCGACCAGCGTTGCGGCGAGCTCCGCCCCAGCCTGCCGGGAAAGCAAGACGCAGTTGGCTTGAACGGCGTTGGCTTGGCGTGCTCGTTCGTGACGACTTCCGTGGCCTGCTTCGCCGGTTCCCGCCCGTCATCTTGATTTAGCTATATGCCAATCACGGTGTGCTTGTCAATGGAGTCCAGACGAGTGGCTCGATAGTACGCGACTGGTGAAGTGCACAGTCGCGAAGTGCAGTGCACAACGGCAAGTGCACGTGACGCGCGAAGTGCACACGAGGACGCGCGAAGTGCACACGAGGACGCGCGAAGTGCACACGAGGACGCGCGAAGTGCGCACGAGGACGCGCGAAGTGCACACGAGGACGCGCGAAGTGCACACGAGGACGCGCGAAGTGCACACGAGGACGCGCGAAGTGCTGCACACGACTACGCGCCGTGGCGCACCGCACCGCACCGCACACGGCGACTGCTGACCTGCTGACCACCGAGACCAGGGAGCAAATGCGCCACGGACGCAGCGCTGTCGCGACGGGTAGCAGAGTGCCAGCGTGCCAGCGAACAGAGTGCCAGCGAACACGTGCGCGATTCACGCGGATGCGCTGGCCTGAAGCGTGAACGGTTGAACGGAGTGGGGCTCGCTAGCGAATGCTGGTGAGCAGCGTCCCGAAGAGTAAGCGGTGATTCGGGACGTCTCAGCGCTGCCAGCGACGCCCAACAGCCGTGTACGCGTCACGCAAGAGCGTGACTTGGGCGCAGTGGTCGGCTTTGTCGTTGCCGGCGTAGCCGCGTAGGTGGAAGTCGCCTTTGGAGAAGTATTCTATGAGCTCGAGTCCGTAGCGGTCGTCGCGCCGGACGGCGACGGGCTTTTCGCCGAGCGCCGAGAGCATGTAGTGCGCCGCCTCCGTCGTCGAAGCGAAGTCGGGAGGATCGATGGAGGAGTGCGTGATGATCATCAGCCGCTCGCCCGCTTCGGCGCGTTTGGCGAAGTCCACGAACGTCGCGAGCGGCTGCTCCAGGTGCCCGCGCGGGCCGTGCAGGCCGTCGATCAGGATCACGGCGTCCGTATCCTTGGCGTCGGGTTGCGCGAGAATCGAGAGCGCGGCCATGTAGCCGGCGCTCCAGGCGCTAACGCCGAGGTGACGCACGTGCGCGCTGCCGCCGTGCGTACGACCGACGACTTGCTCGACTTCGTGCACGATCGCGCCGAAGAATTTCGAGCCGGCGAAGAGTCCCGCGTAGCTTTGGCTCGCGTCGAGGGTGAGGCCGTAGAGCACGAACTTTTGGCCGCTCGCCGCGAGCTCTCGCCGCGCGAGCTCGTCGCCGTGGAAGTGGAGCACGAGGTCGAAGCCGCCGCTCGCGTCGACGCCGCCTTCCGCCGGCAAGCTGACGCGACCCTTGCTGAGGTTCGTCCAGGGCGCGAACGCACTCGTGTCGCCGGGGGGCAGCGCGCAAGGGTTGGCGCCGCCGCGCTCGCTGCTCGGGCGCGAGTATTGGAAGGCGGGATGCGCCGTGACCCAGTCGCCGCTCGGGACGGGGCGCGCCGGATCGAGCTTTGCGGGGCGTCCGGGCGCGAGTGGGTCGTCGATCTGATTCGAGGGCGCCGCTTGGGGAGGCGGCGGTGGCGCTGGCGGGGGCGGCGGCGGCCGGTGTCGCGAACGGTAGAACACGAACGCGACAGCCGCGACGGCGACGAGCGCCGCGAGCCAGAAGAGGACGTGCGTGCGCGAGCGAACGGGCGTCAAAACTCGGCTGAACCCGGCGTGCGTGCGAACGGGACCACGTCGCGAATGTTCTTCATGCCCGTGAGGTACATGAGCATGCGTTCGAGGCCGAGCCCGAAGCCGGCGTGCGGCACCGAGCCGTATTTGCGGAGCTCGAGGTACCACCAGTACGCTTTTTCATCGAGCTTCTGCGCGGCGATGCGCTCACGGAGCACGTCGGTGCGCTCCTCGCGCTGACTGCCGCCGATGATTTCCCCGATGCGCGGTGCGAGCACGTCCATCGCGCGCACCGTCTTGCCGTCGTCGTTCGCCCGCATGTAGAACGCTTTGATCTCGCGCGGATAGTCGGTGACGATCACCGGCCGTTTGAACTTCTCCTCCGTGAGGTAGCGCTCGTGCTCACTCTGGAGGTCGGCGGCCCAATGCACGGGGAACTCCCAGCTCTTGCCGGCGGCCTCGAGCAGCCGAATCGCCTCCGTATAGGTGACGCGCTCGAACTCGGAAGTCGCCACGTGCTCGAGCGTCCCGAGCACGGTGTTGTCGATGCGCTCGTTGAAGAACTCGAGATCGTGCTGGCAGTTGTCGAGCACGTAATTGATGACGTACTTCAGAAAATCCTCGGCGAGCTGCATGTCGTCCGCCAAGTCGCAGAACGCCATCTCCGGCTCGATCATCCAGAATTCCGCGAGATGGCGCGGTGTATTCGAGTTTTCGGCGCGGAACGTCGGCCCGAAGGTGTAGACGTTGCTGAGCGCGAGCGCGAAGATCTCGCCCTCGAGCTGCCCACTCACGGTGAGGTAGGCGGGTTTACCGAAGAAATCCTGATTAAAATCGACGCGACCGTCCGCGTCACGGGGCAGATTCATGAGGTCGAGCGTCGTCACTCCGAACATGGCGCCCGCGCCCTCGGCGTCGGAAGCCGTGATGATCGGGGTGTGCACGTAGACGAACCCGCGCTCCTTGAAGAAGGAGTGAATCGCGAACGAGAGCGCGCTCCGCACGCGAAACACGGCACCGAACGTGTTGGTGCGCGGCCGAAGGTGGGCAATCTCGCGCAAGAACTCGAACGAATGGCCCTTTTTCTGGAGCGGGTACGTCTTCGGGTCGGCGGGGCCGAGCACGCGCAAGGTCTCGGCGTGCAGCTCCACGCGCTGGCCGGGCGCAGGCGACGGCACGAGCTCGCCCTCGACGACGACCGACGCGCCCGTCGTGGCGGCGGCGAGGGGTTCCTCGGCGACGCTGCCGCTCGCGATCACTACTTGTAAGTCACGGAAACAACTGCCGTCGCTCAGCTGCAGAAAGTGAACACCCTTACTGTCGCGGCGCGTCTTGATCCAGCCGCGCGCCGTCACGTGGCGTCCGGGTTCCGAGCTCAGAAGGTCACGCACGTACTCGCCGGGCTTCAGCACGTCAGCATGAGTACGCCTCCCGCGCGGAACCCGTCAACCGGGGCGGGGTTGCTCCCGCGCAGCTCATCGTCTACGCCTTCGGTGTACGCCCACGATGAGCTCCGACGACACGAGCCAGCCGAACGCTCGGGCGTCCGCACCGGCGCTCGAAGAGTTCAGGCCGAGGCCGAGCGACATGGACGGCCTCTTGCTCGCGGGGCGCTACCGCGTCCACGGCGAGCTCGGTCGCGGCGCGACGTCCATCGCGTATCTTGCCGAGGACATGGCGGAGGCGCGCCCCGTCGTCGTCAAGTGGCTCTTCCCGCGTGCGGCGCGCGACCCGCAGGTGCGGGAGCGCTTCGTATTCGGTGCGCGCGCGGCGATGGCCGTAGAGCACCACGCCGTGGCGCGCGTGCTGGCGGTGGAGGAGCCGCCGGACGAGCCGCCCTACATCGTGATGGAGGCGCTCCACGGCGAGCCGCTCTCCGAGTACCTCGAGCGCCACGGCGCGATTTCCGAGCCGGTCGTGCTCATGATGGCGCGCGAGATCGCCGCGGGGCTCGTCGCCGCGCACGAAGCCGGCATCATCCATCGCGATCTGAAGCCGGGTAATCTCTTCGTGCTCGAGTCGAGCGGCGCGCCACGCGTCCGCATCATCGACTTCGGCTTCGCCAAAGACACGCGCGATCCCGACGCGGGCCCGAACAGCACGAACCTCGTCGTCGGCACCGCGCAATACATGGCGCCCGAGCAAGTGCTCGCGGATCCAGTCGACGCGCGCACGGACATCTACGGCTTCGGTATGGTGCTGTTCCGGCTGCTCACCGGGCACCTGCCGTTCGATCTCGACCCGGGCGTCGATCTCTTCAGCCACCAGCTGTTTTCGCCCACGCCGCCCCCGTCGTGGCTCGCCGAGCACATCGATCCCGAGCTCGAACAGATCGTGCTCCGCTGCGTGCGCAAACACCCGGAAAATCGTTATCCGTCGATGCAAGCCGTGCTGGACGATCTCGCGCGCCATGCGGCCGGCGAAGACATCTCGGCGTTGCCGCTCAAGCGCGAGCCCGACGTGTACAAACCGAAGAATCTTTCGGGTCGCGAAGCGGCCGAATCGCTCGCTGCCTACTTCGGTACCGAAGCGCCGCCCCCGCCCACGTCCCGCTTCGATCCGGAATCGGAGGGGATTCGGCGCGGCCGTTGAACACGCGGCTGCGGTCGGGGCGTCACCTCGAGCGACTGGAGTTCGAGGCAAAATAGCGAGCGCCGTAGCGAACTGCAGCGCCAGTGAACGCGCGCTCCGCGTGAGTCACGAGACATAACGCGGATAAACGGGTGTGGCACTGCACTTGCTCTGCGACCGCCTCGTGAACCCGAAAACGAAGACGAAGAGGCGAACCCAATCGGCCAACCAGGAACGTGGCGGCTCGCTCGGCACTGTCGGCAGAGTGGTGGATCGGGCGCTCACTGCCGTGATCGACGTGCTGACCGACGAGCCTTCGGCGACCACGCTGCTCGTCAAGCAGCACCAGCTCGTGAAGGCGTTGTTCAAACAAATCGAGGGCACGCCGGCGCACGCGGACAAGCTCGAGCTCTTCGAGGAGCTCGCGCAGAATCTCGTCGCCCACGACGCGATCGAGCGCGAGATCTTCTATCCGGCCTGCGAAAAGGCGCTCGGCATGAGCGATCTACTCGGCGAAGCCTTGGTCGAACACGGCGTGATCGAGTTCTGCCTCTACGAGGCCGACCAAGCTACCAAGGACGACTTCGCGGTCAAATGCCGCGTGCTCGGCGAAATGGTGCTCCACCACGCCAAAGAAGAAGAAAATGAGCTGCTCCCGCGCGTGCAGAAGACGCTCGCCAAGGCGCAATTGGAGCGGCTCGGCAAGCAGATGCAGGAGCGCTTCGAACGAGCCAAGGCGGAAGACTTCCGCGCGCAGGTTTACGACAACCTGAAGCAGGTGCTCGCGGGCGCCACGAAGCCGTCGAAGCGCGCGCCGAAGTCGTCGAAGCGCGCGCCGAAGTCGTCGAAGCGCGCGCCGAAGTCGTCGAAGCGCGCGCCGAAGTCCTCGAAGCGCGCGCCGAAGTCCTCGAAGAAATCGAGCAAGCGACGCCGCGCCGCACGGCGCGTCGCATAGCTGGGCGAACGCGCACTTGCTTCGCGCTCGCGGAGCGCCCGCAAATCTGACATTCTCGCGCACCGATGCACGCAGCGAGAGTCACCCGATGAGCAAGTTCAGCACGTTTTACGTTTGGCTCGGCAAGCAGAAGAACCTGCATTCGCCGCTCGGCTCGTGGGCGCGTGAAGCGCTCCGCGACGAGAAGTTCCCGGAGGACGTGGCAAGTCTCGATACCCTGCAGGCGTATCTCAAGTCGAAAGACGCCTCGGGCGCGACGCTCGCCACGGCGCGTCTCGCGTGGCTCGCCTACGCGCGCACGGGCGACAACAAAAAGTAGCGAACGGCCGAAAAAAATAGGTGGGAACGGCCGAAAATTCCGCAGGGCCGTCTCGGTTCGTGGCCTCCCGACTGCCGCCGTGTCAGAAAGGGAATTCTAAGACCGGTACGGCCATGTCGAACTCTAGCGTTGCTTCTTTTCGTCTTCTGTCGGGGCTCTTCCTGGGACTGTTGGTCGCCGCGTGTAGCGCGGCCGGCGGCGGTACCGGGTCACTCCCTGATACGGGCGGTTCCGGTAACAGTCCCTCCACGACCGGCGGAAGCTCAGGCACGGGCGCTGGTGGCAGCGGCGCGACCGGCGGCACGGGCATCAGCGTCGACCCTCCCCCGCAGCCAACGCCTTCCGGTTGCGGTGACGGAAACCTGACCTCCGACGAGGCGTGTGACGACGGTAACAAGAGCTCGGGCGACGGCTGCGCCGAGAACTGCCTGCAGGTCGAGCCCGGCTTCAGCTGTCCCACGGCGGGACAGCCGTGTCGAGCGATCGCGCGTTGCGGCGACGGCATCGTCGCTGCCAGCGAGCGCTGCGACGACGGCAACCTGGTACCCGGCGACGGCTGCTCGGAGCGCTGCAAGATCGAGCTCGGCAAGAAGTGTGACGGGCAGCCGAGCGTGTGCACCGACGCCGAGTGCGGCAACGGCGTCGTCGAAGGCGCCGAGAGTTGCGACGACGGCAACAACGTACCGTTCGATGGCTGTTCCTCCGATTGCTTGCGGGAGCCCGACTGCTCGGGGGAGTCCTGCACGTCCGGCTGCGGCGACGGCCTCGTGATCAACGAGGATTGCGACGACGGCAACACCGTGGACGGCGACGGCTGCTCCTCGACTTGCACAGTCGAGCAGGGCTTCACGTGCACGCAGGCGACCTCGTGCGCGATGGTCAACGGCGAGTGCGTGCTCCGGGTGCCGGCGATCTTCCGCGATTTTTCCGACAACGACGCGGACTTCGGCTGGCCCGTCTATCCCGACACGACCTGCGGCATTCCCGAGGGTGATCCCATCGTGCCCGGCATCGCGCAGGACCGGCTGGATGCCGACGGCCGCCCGGTGTTCGGCAAAGCACCAGCGAACGCGTGCATTCAGTCCGCTGCTTCTTTTGCGCAATGGTTCCGTGACGGCAAGACCGCGGCCGACCCCGTCCGCGTCGTCGGCGACATCGTGCTCTTCGACAACGGCAAGGGCGGTTACGTGAATCGCTTCGGTCCGAACGGCGAGAAGCTCGTCGTCACCGTGCCGCCGGCCAAGGGCCAAGGCAACGAGCAGCAAGTGTCCGGCGCGACGAGTCAGGCGACCTGTGAGCCCGGCTGTACGCAGCGCGTGCGAAGCTCGCTCCAGTGCGACAACGTTTGCCGGCCGCAGCATGACCAGGTCCGCTCCCAAACGGACGTGCTCAAGCAGCGCAACGACCAGCTCACGCAGCTCAACGACCAGCTCACGCAGCGTCAGGCGGATCCGAACCCGGACGCGACCGCGATCGCGATGCTGGAAACGCAGATTTCCGATCTGGAAGACGAGATCGCCACGCTCCAGACGGACATCGACACGCTCACCGCCGCAGCCGACAAGTGCGACACCGACTGCACCACGAACTTCGACGGGCAGGTGGCCGCTTGCGTCGCAGACTGCAAGCCGTGCAGCTTCGATGCGACGACGTGGTGCACCGGCGGCATGGTGGAGGAGTTCGACGGCACGCCCCTGTTCTTCCCCGTCGACGCCGTGATGGGGCCGACGCGCGACGCGGACTATGCCGAGCTTCCATTGCAGTACGGCTACACCGGTTGGCCCTCCGAAGCCGACGTGTTCCCGGGCGCGATGAAGCACAACTTCTCCTTCACGAGCGAAGTCCAGTACTGGTTCCGCTACGAACAAGGCACCAACGCTCGCCTCGACTTCACTGGCGACGACGACGTCTTCGTGTTCGTCAACGGTCACCTCGCGGTGGATCTCGGCGGCATCCACGTGCCGATGGACGGCTCGGTCACGATCAACGCGCAGTCTGCGACCAAGTTCGGCCTCACGGCGGGTAACGTCTACAAGATCGTCGTCTTCCAAGCGGAGCGTAAGCGCTACGGCTCGTCTTTCCGCCTCACGCTGTCCGGCTTCGAGGCGACCCCGAGCGACTGCAGCGCGGTGTGCGGCGACGGCGTCGTGAGCTTCGGTGAAGAGTGCGACGACGGCGTCAACGACGGCGGCTACGGCGAATGCGACGTCGGCTGCAAGCTCGGCCCGTTCTGCGGCGACGGCATCGTCAACGGCCCCGAGGCTTGCGACGGCGGTCCAGTCGGAACGCCGGAGTGCGCGGGCTGCCGCAAGCTCACGCCACCGCGCTGAGGGCCGGCCGAGGTCAGCGCGCCGCGGCGCGCGCGATGAGTGGACGGAGCTCGGCGAGGGCGCTGACGCGCGCCGGATCGGGCAGGGCTGCCGCCGAATCGGCCTCGATCACGAGTAGGGCTGGAAAAACAGCCTTGCCGAGACAGGCGTAGATCGCGAGGGCCTGCGAGCCGAGGATCTCGAAATACGACGGCGGCAGCGCTTCCGCCGTTTCCTTCTCGAAGCAGTCTTTGACCCAGGTGTCTTTGCCCGAGTGGTAGGCCGAAGCGAAGAGCTGCGTACGCGGACCCGGCGCGCGCAGCGGGAACTTGAGCTCGCGCCTTAGCCCCTCGAGATCGTCGCGCAAGCCGAAGCGGAGCACGAGGTGCTGCCGGTTCGGCGCCGCCGTGAGCACGAGCGGCGAGTGCGCACCGAGCTCGGCGGCAACGATGTGGAGCGCCATGCCGAGCACGCCGTCCGACGGATAACCGCGTTCTAGGCTCGCGCGCACCTCGGCGATGCGTTCGTCGAGGCTTCGCGTGTCCGCCTCGAGCGCCGGCTCGGCGACATGGCTCGGGCTCGACGGGTCAACAGCGCTGCGCACGAGTTTGACGCGCGCTTGGCGCCGTTTGGGATCGACGGCCACTTGGCGCCGTTTGGGATCGACGAGCACGGGCGGATCGGATGGCGCGTTCGCGGCGCGCTTCTGAGGTTCGTGCTGCGCGGCGGCGGCCACGTTCGTGACGAAGCGACTCGACTTGATGTCGCTGCCGAGCAGCGTGGCGTAGCGTTCGTTGAGCGAGCCCTCGACTTGCTGGAGAATTTCTTCGAGCGCCGCGGTGTCGAGCTCGACGAGGTTCTTGTGCTTGGCGAGCAGCTGCCGCACGGCAAAGTCGCGCGTCTCCGGCGTTTCGCGCGTGACGACGTCGCAGACGGCGTTGGAAAACGCGGCGAGCGCGTTCAGCCGGTCTTCGTTGCGCTGGAGCTTGCCGTCGGAGTGTTCGGCCGCGGACATGGCGGCGACGACGTGCTGCGGTAGCTGCCAGCTCTTGGCGATGGCGGTGCCGAGATCTTCGAAGGTGATGCCGAGGACGCTCTTGGCGGCCGCGCCGACCGTCATGTCCTCGTCGGCGACCGCGCTCTGAATCCGGTCGTAGAGCTCCGGTAAGTACACGAGCACCAAGTGGCGGCCGAGGTTCTTGAACATCGCGCACACGGTGGCTTCGTCGTCGCTGACGCGCGCTTCGCCAGCGAGGCTACGCGCAATTTCGCTGCTTACGAGCGCGCTGATCGCCGATTCCGAGACGCGCTCGGGGCCCTTGCCCGTGCCGGCGGTCTTGAAGAGACTGATCGTGAGGGCGAGCGAACGGACGCGGTCGAAGCCGAGGATCACGATCGCATGTTGAATGCTGTAGATCCTGCCACCGAAGCGGCGCGCGTAGTTGGCGTTGACGATGCGCAAGAGCTTCGCCGTGAGGGCGTAGTCTTTGAGGATCGAGTCGCCGAGCTGGCCTGCCGAGAAGGTGCCGTTCGCATCCGCTTTGTGGCTGACTTCGCCGACGGTGCGGGCGAAGGCGGGGAAATCGCCGCGGCGCTGCAGGCGTGAGAGCAGCGTTTGGATGGTCGATTCGGCTTCGGGGGGAGCGTCTGCAGCGACGACCGGCACGGCGGCTGCGCGCGCCTGAGCTTTGGCGGGCGCGGCCGGCGCGGCGGGTGCGCGGGGCGAAGCGAGAGTAACGGCCGGCTGCGGTCGCGGCGCGAACGGAACGGGTGCGGCGGCGGGTTGGGGCGGCTGAGCGGCGGGTTGGGGCGGCTGAGCGGCGGGTTGGGGCGCGGCAGCGGCGGGTTGGGGCGGCGCGGCGACGGGTTGCGCTGCGACGACGGTCGGCGCGGGCTGCGCGGTGTCCGGCGCTGTCAGATCCCGTGCAGGTTTTGTTGGTTGGGGCTCAACCGTGACGGGCGTGGGCGGCACCGTCGACGCCAAGCGCGTCGGCCGGTCCGCGATGGAGGCGACATTTACGGCTGCTTTGGTCTCAGTGGCGGATTCCGGGGCGTCTGCATGGACGAGCGCTCGCGCGAGCGCTTCGGCGACCGCGCGTGCACCGGCGGGCCGCGCCGCGGGATCCTTGGCAAGACAGGCTTCGATCAGACGAGCGACGGCTGCCGGCACCTCGGGCACGTGCTCGCGGATCGGCCGCACGGCGTCACGCACGTGCATCACCATCAGCATCATGTCCGACTCGTGATGAAAGACGGGCAGCCCCGTCAGCATCTCGTAAGCAATCGCGCCGAGCGAATACAGATCGCTTTGCGGCGTGACGCGGCTCGGATCCCCGAGCGCCTGCTCGGGTGCCATGTGCGTCGCCGTGCCCAGCACTTGTCCGGCGCGCGTCTGCGTCGGCCCGCTCGACATCGTCTTCGCCACCCCGAAATCGAGCAGCTTGAGTCGCAGCGGATCGCCCTCGAGCACGAGCACGTTCGCCGGCTTCAGATCGCGATGCACGATGCCCGCGCGATGCGCCGCATCGAGCGCCCAGCAGATCTGCTCGACGTACGGCTTCATGCCGGCGCCAGAAAGCCTTCCCTTCTCGCGCATGACCGCGCGCAGGCTCTTCCCGCGGAGCAGCTCCATCGCGTAATAGAGCTCCCCGTCCACCTCGCCGAAATCCAAGATCTCGACGATGTTCGGGTGGTTCAAGCTCGCCGTCACGCGCGCCTCGGCCAGGAAGCGCGCCGCGAGCTCCGGCTCGGCGCTCACCTCCTGCGCGAGAAACTTCACCGCTACTTCACGCCCGAGGTGCGGATGCCTCGCGACATACACCGACCCCATCCCACCTCGTGCGAGTGGGCGATCCACCACGTAGTTTCCGATCCGGCGCCCAATCCAGCGATCGCCCGAACCGGATTCCGGTGGGGTTATCGGCTCGACGCCGATCTGCTTCGTGGCTGCGTCGAAGACGGAATGCATCTCGGCAAAATCGGACGTTTCCCGGGTCCAACCCTGGGAACGGACGGTTTCTGAAGAAGGTCAGCCCCCGTCGCAGAATATCTCGTCCGGCCCAACGGCTCGCCGGGGTGGATCCGCCGCTCGGGCGACAAATAAACGAAAGCCCCACGCTGCGCACTCGCGAGAGTGGCGGCGTGGGGCTCGCTTTTCGCGGATCGCCTCAGCTCACCGCGATGCGTCGCCGGCGCTGCCTCAGCACCGCGAGCGCGCCGAGCACGAGCCCAGCGAGCGTGCTGCCAGGGCCGCCCGTCGAGGTGGACGCGACGCTGCAGCCACCGCCCGCGTCCTCAGAGGAGACGTTCGACAGGTCACTCGCCTCAGGCTCACCCGGACTCACGGTCTGGGGGGAGAGCTTCACGCCGAAGGCCGAGGAGACCTGCTGCCAGCTGAAGCGGCGATGGCGTCGTCCGGCCGTGCCCGCCGTGCCGCCCGTGCGAGCGCTCGTGGTGCCGCCTTGCGCGCTCGAGCCGCCGCTGCCCGTGTCCGTGGAGCTTCCGCCCGTCGCGGAAGGCGTGCTGCCGTCGTCGGACGAAGTGTCGCCGCTGCCCGAGTCGGACGAGCTGCCGCCGCTGCTCGTCGCATTGTCGCCGGTGCCCGCCGACGTGCCGGCCGTACCGGAGCTCGTCGACGTGCCGCCCGTGCCGGAGCTCGCCGAGCTGCCGCCCGTACCCGCCGAGCCGCTGCTCGTGGAAGAGCCGCCGCTCGACGACGTCTGGGCGCCGTCGTCCTGCGCTTCGCAGCTCGAGCTGAGCCGCACGATGAGCGGAGCGCCATCGTAACCGCCCGAGCTACCCGCGTGCGGCGTGACTTGCACGCGGCAGTTCGAGCCATCCTGGGTGGCCGTCACGTCGCTCTTGCCGTTCGCGTCGACCGGGGCGTCGACCACGACGTGGAGCGCGCCGGCCGGAGCCGTGTACGAGAGCGAGCTCGCCGGGGTGGCGCTCGGCGCGTCGTTCGTGATGACGGCGACGGGCGAGGAAGCGCGCGGGATCACGACGCCGCGATAGCCGTCACCCGCGAGCTGCGTGTGGACGCCCACGCTCGCGTTGCTGCCGCGCGCCGCGATCACGTGGATGGCCATCGCGCTCGGGCCCGTCACGTCGATGCGATACTCCGTGCCGCCGGCGATGCGCGAAAGATCGCAGGCGTGATCGGACGAGTCGCACTCCGTGCCTTGCGGTAGTGCGCGCACGCTCGGTGTGCCGCTCGACGAGTAAACGCGCTCGACCGCGAGCGAGGAGCCGCCGACCGTCGCGCTCGCCCGATTCGACGCGAGCGAGAAGGTACCCGGCGTCCGCACGCGCAGGTGCAAGCTGCGCGACGCATCACCCGTCACGACGCGGTCGATGAGGACCACCTCGCCCGAGTCGCCGTCCGGCACGAGCACGAAGTCGCGCACCGCGCGCGAAACGTCGCTCGCCACGTCGTCACGCGCGAATTGGTCCGCGTAGTCGCAACGTCCGCTCGCGACGCCCGAGCTCGACTGGCGCGCCCAATCGAGCTTGGTCTTCTGGCCCCAATAGCCTTGGCTCGGCGAGTAGCCGTCGGGGAGCGAATTCGAGTCGACGGCGGGCGCGTTGCTGCTCAGCGTCGAGACCGTGCCGTAGGGCGAAGGATCGACGACGAGATCGTCGGCTCCGCGCGTGAGCACCCAGTTGCCGGCGTCGTTGTGCTGGTGATCGTCGACGAGCCGCCTCGAGCACTGAAAGACGCTCCAGACCGTGTTCGGGTCGAAGCTGCCCCGCATGTACCAGTTGCCCGTGCCCGTCGCGAGGTGGTTCGTGGGCGTGTCGCTCGGCAGGGCTGCGCTCGCGCCCGTGCGCGCCATCGCGAGCCCGTCGAAGAGCGGGTTGTCGTTCTTCAGGCCGAGGTCCGCGTTCAGCTTGCGCGCCCAGGACTTGGCCTGATCGCTCGCTGGCCCCGCGATCGCCGCGATGAGCGGGCTATTGTCGGGGTCGCGGTTCGGCGTCGTGTTGTCGGAGTCGCCGGCCGCGTAGACTTGATGCGTGACGGGGGTGAGATCGTTCGCGAAGCGCAGCACGAGGGAATTGGCCCACGTGTCGGCGCCGGGGATGCTCACGCCGTTGTCGGCCATCGCGCGCGCCGCGAGCGCGTGCTCGAGCACGCTGAGCGGTCCGTACTGCCAGCCTTCCGGCCAGTCGCCGCCGGCGAGCACGCCGCTCGTGCCGAGCCCACCCGCGAGGTCCTTGCCCCAAATGGTGTTGGTCACCGTGGACCAGTGCGCATCACCGTTCGAGCCTGCCTCGCTGCCTTCGGCGATCGCGATCAGCGTCGAGGCGACGGCGTAGCCTGCCTCGTAATTGGCGCCGGCGAGGTCCTTCAGATAGCCATTGTCGGTGTAGTACGTGATCCACGCGTTGAAGCGCTCGCGAGCGTGCGCGCGCAGCTCCTCCGTCACTCCCGGCGCGTCGTGGAGCCAGTCGTACGCAATCGCCGAATAGGGCGCGAACGTCCGCATGGCGTAGCCGGAGTCGTGGGACACGACGTTGTCGCCGCCCCCGCCGTCACCGACCTTCTGATAATCGTCGAGCAGTACGTTGAAGTACTTGAGCGCCGTCGCGAGATCATCGGCATTCCCGGACGCTTCCCAGGAAACCAGACAGCCCGAAAGCGTGGTCACGAACTCGAAACCCTGCCAACCGCCGTCGTCGTAATCCGACGGACTGTTGCGTGCAGCGCTGCAGCGCTCAGCGCCGCGCGTCACGGGGCTATTTGCGATTCCAACTTGCGCGGAAAGCCCCTGCTTCGTGGTGGCGTCGAGCCATAGCCTCGGGTGCGCACCGGAGGGCGCAGCAAACGCGTTGATGCTGAGAGCGGGGATGCTGGCGAGGAGTCCAGAGGCCAATAGGCGCCGGTGGAGTTTTGACATGTCGAGGCAACTAGCAGCGGTCGCCGGCGCCCGCTCGAAGGAAACAGTCCGGTTCTGATTGTCAGCAGCTCGTCATCGCGTCGCGCACTGCCCGTAGCGAATCGCCGCGGCGCGCGTGGTTCTACCAATTTGGTTGCAGCAGCAACTGGTTCTGCGTTCTTGCATGACGCAGCCCGCGTCGCCGTGAGGGGCAATGTAAACGTTCTCGCGCGACGAGCGGCGCACCGCGCCCCGACGTTCATGCCGACTCTGCTTCGTTCGCAGCGAGGCATGCTGACGCACGCGCTCGAGCCGTGCACTCGTACGAACGCCGTCGCCTACATCGTAAACGGCGAGCTCGGGGGCGCGCGCCCTGACCGATTAATGACGCGCTAACGCCTCCAAAATCAGGGCCCGAGACGCGACGCCGCCGCTTTTCGCCCACGGAGAGCGACGTGAGAACCTGGGCGAGCTCGGCGCGTGGTGGGTCAGTGACCGGCCACGGACGCCAAACTTCGAGCGCGGGCGCCGTGCTCCCACCAACCCCAGACCGCTTGCATCGAGCGCCGATTTTTCGCGGCCTGCAGCTGTGAACACCGCTGAAATTGGCTGTTTCGGCACGCTATCGTCTGCGGGTGCTTCTTTAGTTCCATCACCGCAGCTGAGCTGCGGTGTAGCATTGGGGAGATGAAAATCGGGGTGCCGAAAGAAACGAAGATTCGGGAGTACCGCGTGGGGATGACGCCGGCTGGCGTGCGCGAGCTCACGCGCCGCGGTCACGAGGTGCTCGTCGAGCGCGGCGCGGGCGAGGGGAGCGGCATCGGCGACCAGTTTTACGTCGAGGCGGGCGCGCGCATCGTGCCGACGGCTGCGGACGCTTGGGCCGCGGAGCTCGTCGTGAAGGTCAAGGAGCCGCTCGAGCCCGAATTCGCGTTCTTGCGTGAAGGGCTCGTGCTCTACACGTACCTGCACCTCGCTGCGGCCCCCGAGCTCACGCGCGAGCTCGTGCGGCGGCGCGTGACGGCCGTGGCTTATGAAACGATTCGGACGCCGGACGGACGCTTGCCGCTCTTACGCCCGATGAGCGAAGTGGCCGGACGCATGGCCGTGCAAGTCGGGGCGAGCTGCCTCGAGCGCGAGCGGGGCGGCAAGGGCGTGCTCCTCGGCGGCGTGCCGGGGACGCGGCGCGGGCGGGTCGTGATTTTGGGCGGCGGCGTCGTCGGTCGCAACGCGGCGACGATTGCGGTCGGCATGGGCGCGCAGGTGACGCTCCTCGATATCCGCGCGAAAACGATGGAATATTTGGAGGATGTCTTCGGTAGCTCGATCGAGACGCTCTACTCGAACCCGTACAACATCGAGGAGGCGGTCTCGCGCGCCGATCTGGTGGTCGGTGCCGTGCTCGTGCCCGGCGCCGTGGCGCCCAAGCTCGTGACGGAGGGTTTGATTCAACGCATGGAGCAAGGGAGCGTCGTGGTCGACGTGGCGGTCGATCAGGGCGGCTGCATCGAGACGTGTCGCCCGACGACGCACGACCAGCCGACGTACGAGGTGCACGGCGTCGTGCACTATTGCGTGCCGAACATGCCCGGCGCGGTCGCGCAAACGAGCACCTGGGCGCTCACGAACGTCACCCTCGAGCACGCCGTCCGCATCGCGACGCTCGGCTTTGCGCGCGCCGCGACGGAGGACTCTTCGCTCGAGGCGGGCGTCAACACGTTCGCCGGCGCCGTCACCTGCGGCCCCGTCGCGGACGCGCACGGTTTGCCTTACGCGGAGCTCAAGACGCTACTCAGCTGAACGCCCGCTCGGGGGATTGACCGCCAAGCGCGCCGAGGTGCACCGTCACGAGCAAGGCGACGAGCGCGTCGGCGAAGCGGAACCCGGCGCAAGTGGAGCCGCGGCGCGCCCGGGAAGAGCCGGAGCAGCGCCGCGATCAAGAGGATCACGGCGCCGAAAAACAGAGGCAGCCGAAACGAAGGGTGCCAGAGCGGCATCGGCCCCGAGACTAGTACATGACCGCTACTTGTTCTTGCCGTCGTAGGCCGTCACGTTGAGCTTGTCGAGCTCGACCCCATCGAGGCAGCGCGTGTTGATGGCCACCGTATCGCCGCCGTCGCGGCCTTTGCCGCGCGCGAACGACTTGATGCCGCACGTGTTGCAAAACACGTGGTGAATGACGTGTTTGTTGAATTGGTAGTCGGTGAGCGAGTCTTCGCCCTGAAGGAGCTTGAAGTTTGCGGCCGGGACGAACGTGAGCAAGCTCCCGACGCGCCCGCACATCGAGCAGTTGCAGCTGATGACGGGTTTCGTGAGGTCGAGCTCGACCTCGTAGCGCACGGCGCCGCAGTGACAGCCTCCCGAATACGTCTTGCTTTCGCTCATGTCCGAACCCGTTACGCCGGAGCGGAAAGCGCGTCCATACGTCACCCGCGAGCTCCCATTCGAGCTACTCTGAGCGAGCGTGTCTCCGGATGCTCTACGCACGGCACTCGCCGAGGTGGTCGCTCGCGGCGACTTCCAGGTTCCGCCCTATCCGGCCGTGGCGCTCCGCCTGCAGCGCATTTTGGCGCGCCCGAACTACGCGCTCGCCGAAGTCGCCGACACCATCGCAGCCGATCCGGCGCTCGCGGCGCGCGTGCTCGGCGTCGTCAACTCCGCGCTCTATCGGGCGACGGACGACATCACGTCGCTGCCCCGCGCCGTCAATCGTTTGGGCGCGCGCGTCGTCTCGTCGCTCGCCGTCGCGGCGGGTGTCGGCGCGAACGCGATGCAAGCCGGAGCGCTCTTCGACGTGAAGTATCGCGTCTGGCGCCGCTCGATCACCTGCGCGCTCACCTGCCAAAAGCTCGCGCCGCTGCGGGGTTTGGACCCGAACGAGGGGTTTCTCACGGGTCTGATTCACGGCTTCGGTCGCTCCGTCGCCGTCGCGGCCATCGAGCAGCTGCTCGCGGCGCAACGGAGCGTGGCGCCGCTCGAGCTCATGCAGTGGCTCGCGGCGGCGGAAGAGCAACGCGGCGCGCTCGCGCTCGCCGTGGCCACGCGCTGGCAACTGCCGGCCGTCATCATGGACGCGCTCAGCACGGACAGTGCGAAAAGTGCCGTGGGCGCGCTCGTCGCCGAGGGCGAGCGCATCGCCGAAGGGCTCGAGAGCAGCTGGCGGCCCGAAGCCGCAACGCCTGCCGAGGCACGCGCGCTCGACGAGCTGATTGCCGGCCTGCCGGCGGCGCTCGATGCGCTCGCTGCCGTGCCGCCCGCGACGCCGGGCCGTGCTATTTCGGCCGTCGCGCCCGTCGAACACGCGCTCGCGGGCGAGCGCCGGCGCCCGAGCTCGGGACTCAACGATTGCCGGAAGAAAGGTGCGGCGACGCTGTCGCCCATCGCCATCACCAAGACGGGCATCGAAGCCAAAAGCTCGCTCAAGCTGCAGGAGGGTTCGATGGTGCGGCTCGCGTACGGCACCGACGCGGAGCGCGTCGAGACCTGGTTCAACGTGCTGCTCTGCGTTCCCGCCGACGCCGGGTACCGCATCGAAGCCGAGCTCTTCTCGCCCCCGCGCGAAATCAAGGAACGCTGGCAGTCGATCTTCGACCGTTCTGCCACGCTTTGATCAGCGCGCGCGGGGCGGGCGCGCACGAGAGAACGGGCGCACACTTGGGCGATGCAAGACCCGCGGCAGATCTCGCTCGAGCTCGACGAGATCGCCACGCTGCTCGAATTTTCGGGTGCGTCGCGCTTCCGCGTGAACGCCTTCCGGCGCGGCGCTCAAATCGTCAACACGCTCGGTGACGAGCTCGGCGCGCTGGTCGAGCAGGGGCGCTTGGAGGAGTTCGAAGGCATCGGCGCCACCTTGTCGAGGCAGATCGAGGAGCTCTGGAATACGGGAACGTCCGAGCTTTTGGCGCAGCTCCGGCGCGAGCAGCCCGAAGGCGTCGTCGAGCTCGTTCAAGTCGAAGGGCTCACGCCCCGGCGCATCCGGGCGCTGACGGGGGCGCTCGGTATTCGCTCGGTGGAGGAGCTACGCGAGGCCTGCCTGACTGGGCGAATCGCGAAAGTGCCGGGCTTTGGCCCGAAGACCCAGGAGCGGCTGCTCGCGGCCGCCGAGCGCTGGCTCCGGCGCGGTGAGGAGGCGCCCGAGCCGCTGATCCTGGCTGCTGCGCTGCGGCTCGCCGAGCTCATCCGTTCGCGGCTGCTGCGCGTCGTCGAGCGTGCCGAGCTCGCGGGGGCCGTGCGTCGCGGCGAGGAGCTCGTGCACGAGCTAGAGTTCGTCATCGCGGGCGACCCCGAGCGGGCCCTCTCTCATCTTACGGGACTACGCCAAGTGCTTCGCGTGGACATTGTCGCGCACATGGCTTGGCTGACGGACGGGGTGACCCTCCGGCTCCACGTGGGAGGCCCGGACGATTTCGGCTCGGTGCTCGTGGACGCGACGGGCAACTCCGCGCACCTGCTCGCTCTCCGCGAGCGCGCTCGGCCGCGCGGCTTCGAGCTCGCTCCGTCGCGCGCGCCCGCGGCTGCGATTGAGCCCGAGCCCACGTTGCCACGGCGCACCTTTGCGACCGAGACCGAGCTCTACGCCGCGCTCGACTGCAGCCTCGTGCCGCCCGAGCTCAGGCAGGGCACGGGTGAGCTCGACCAAGCCGCGAGCGGTGATTTCTCCGACTTACTCGAGCTCGGCGACATCATGGGCATGGTGCATTGCCATACCGTGTATTCGGACGGGAAAAATAGCGTGCTCGAGATGGCTCAGGGCGCCCACGCGCTCGGCATGAAGTACATCACGATCACCGACCATTCGCCGAGCGCCCACTACGCGCGCGGCGTCACGCTCGATCGGCTGAGGGAGCAGTGGGACGAGATTGCCGCCGTGCAAGAGCAGGTGCCGATCCGGATCTTGCGTGGCACCGAGTCCGACATCTTGAGCGACGGACACTTGGATTTTCCGGACGCGATCCTCGAGCGCTTCGACGTGGTCATCGCCAGCATCCACGCGCGTCACCGTATGGATCGCGACGCGATGACGAAGCGCATCGAGCACGCCCTGTCGCTGCCCATCTACAAGATTTGGGGTCATGCGCTCGGTCGCATCCTGAATCACCGCCCTCCCTTCGACTGCGACGTGCCGCGCGTGCTCGACGCACTCGCCAAGGCGGGTGGCGCCGTCGAAATCAACGCGGACCCTCACCGGCTCGATCTGCCGCCCGCTTGGATCCCCGCCGTGCGCGAGCGCGGACTGTCGCTCGTGGTCTCCGTCGACGCCCACTCCGTGCGCGGGCTCGACGTGCTCGGTTACGGCGTCACGATGGCCCGCCGCGGCGGCGTGCGCAAAAGCGAGGTCCTGAACGCTCGCGACGCGCAGAGTTTCGCAACGGCCGTGCGGCCCGTCTCTTAGCTGAAGAAGGATCGCGCGGCGGGCTCCGTAGCCTCTAGGCTCGTCGGCGTTTCAGAGTTCGGGCGCGAGCAGCCGGGCCACGCGCTCGAACAGCCAATTGGGCCGCTCCCGGGGAATTTGGCGCGCGCATTCGCCGATGAGCACGTCGGCGAACTCGCGCACCTGCGCGACGGCGTCGGGCGAGTACAAAAATAGTGCGTCTTCGTAGTTCAAGAACAGGCTGCGCATGTCGAAGTTCGGCGAGCCGATGTACGCGCACGTGTCGTCCACGACCATCGCTTTCGCGTGCACCATCTGCGGGTGATAGTGAAGCGAAACGCCCGCCGCGGCGAGCTCCCGCAGCGAGGCCCGGCGCGCTACGTCGGCCAAGCGGTGGTTGGAGCGGAGCGGCACGAGCACGTCCGTGTGAACACCGCGCCGCACGGCGAGCAGGAGCGCGTGCTCGAGCGCGTCGTCGGGCACGAAGTACGGCGTGACGAGCACGATGCGCTCGCGCGCGCCGAAAATCGCCGTGAGGAGCGCGTCGTACACCGTGTCGGCGGCCATGTCCGGCCCGCTCGGAACGAGTTGCACCACCTCGCTGCCCCGAATGCTCGGGGCCGAACCCACGCGCGCCGTCGCGTCGCCGTGGCAATAGCGCCAATCCGACTCGAAGAGCGCCGTGGCGTCGGAGGCGACGGGGCCGCTCACGACTGCCGCAAGGTCGCGCCAGCGTTCGGGAACCACGAGCTCGGGCGGGCCCATGTATTCACTCGCGACGTTCATGCCGCCCGCGAAGACGTGCTCGCCGTCGGCGATGAGCAGCTTGCGGTGGCTGCGCAAATTCGTGCGGCCGCGCACGGGGGAGTGCCGGAGCGGCATGAACGTGCGGACCTCGCCGCGGGCGGCGCCGAGCAGGCGCGCGGCATGGGGGCGCATGCCCGACGAGCCCACGGCGTCGAGAATGAGCCGCACCTGAACGCCCGCGCGCGCGCGCGCCGCGAGCGCTTCGATGACGCGCAGTCCGACGGCGTCCGCGGCAAGGATGAACATCGTCATGTCGAGCGAACGCTCGGCGCTCTCGATCAGCCTCAAAAGTCGCGCGAAGGCTAGTTCGCCCGTGGTCAAAAGCTCGAAGCGATTGCCCGCCCGCGCCGGCGCGACGCCGCTCCGCAGGAGCAGCCGCGCCACGGCGGGCTCGTCGCCGTCGTCCGCGGTGGCGGCCGGCAAACGTCCGCTCGGCCGCTTGGCGTTTCGCGGAAACTTGCGGCGCCCGAGCAGGAGAAACAGCGGAATTGCCACGAGTGGCACGAAGACGATCGCGAGGAGCCACGCGAACGTGCTTTGTGGCGTGCGCTTGGAGTCGAGCAGCTGCACCACCATGACGATCGACGCGAGGAGCGCAATCAGCGTGAGTGCATGCGAAAAAAGGTACTCTGCGACCACGGGCGACCCGCCTTCCCGTGGGAGCTTAGCGTGTGCTCTTCGCGCTTGCTTCGTGGTACGGAAGGGCCCGGTGCTGGTCCGGGTCTTGAGCTTTGCGCTGGTGGTCGCGCTCGCGTGCCGCGCGTTGCCGGCCGCTGCGGACGAGCCGGCCCACCCCGTGGCGCCCGCACGAGGCGGACGGCCCGAAGTGACGATGCCCGGCAACCCGAAGCCGCCGACCGACGAGCTCGACTACGACACGCGACGTCTCGAGCCCGCCGCGTTTCCGTTGCTCGGCGGTGACAGCGACATCGGCTTCGAATTCGGCGCCGTCGGCACGCTCACGCGCTTTTCGGGCGGTACGCGCCCTTTCGTCTGGAACATGGATCTGTTGCTCGCGACCAGCGTCAAGCAAGGTCCGAGCGGTCTCGAGTTCACGCAGCAGAGCTACCTCTGGCAAATCGACGTGCCGCACGCGTTCGGTTCGAACGTGCGCTTGAACCCGGCGCTCTCGTATTCGAATACGATCAACCAGGGGTACTTCGGGGTGGGCAACGCGTCGTCCGCCGAAAAGCCTGCCGTGATCTACGGCGAGCCGAAGCGCTATTTCCAGTACGACGAGCGGGAAGCGCGCCTGCGCGGCATCACGCGCATCGGCTGGCGCCCGCCCTGGGAAATCGCCATCGCGACCACCTTCCGCTACGCGGCGCCGCAAGCGTATCCCGGCAGCAAGCTCGCCGCCGACGTCGCCGCGGGTCAGGTGACGGGCTATCGCAAGATGACGCTCGGCGTGCTCGGCGCAGGTCTCATCTACGACTCGCGCGACAACGAGTATTTCCCGCGGCGCGGCGCCTTCCATCAGATCGGAATACGCGGCGTGCAGGGGCTGCCCTTCGACGCTCACGTCGGCTACGGCGGCGTCAGCGCCGTGCTCGCTACGTACGTGCCGGTGGGCGGCCCCGTCGTGCTCGCGGCGCGCGGCTTGATCGATGCCGAATTCGGGCGCGTCCCGTTCTTCGATCTTTACACGGGCGGCCCGTTTCGAACCTACGCGATGATCGGCGGCGCCGAAGCGGTGCGCGGCGTGCCCGACGGCCGCTACCTCGGCAAATTCAAGCTCGTCGGAAACGTCGAGCTCCGCACGCTCGTGCTCGACTTTCGCCTGCTCGGCCAGATCTTCCACCTGGGCGGCGACCTCCTGTTCGATACCGGCCGCCTCTGGTCCGACTACACGTTCCGCGCGCCGGCCGACGGCACGGGCGTCGGGCTCAAGTGGGGCGCGGGCGGGGGCATCTACATGATCTGGGGCCAAGCCGCGGTCTTCCGCGTGGAGGCCGCCTACTCCCCGGACGCGGTCGCGCAAAACCCTACCTTGCCCGTCGGCATCTACGTGTCGGACGGCGTGATGTTCTGACGCCGCAGTTCCCCGCGTGGGGCATACTCGGCCCGCGTGGAAAATCCGTTCGCCGTGCTCACCGCCATCGTGGCGCCGGCTATCTTGACCAACGCCTGCTCCGTGCTCGCGCTCGGCACGAGCAACCGCGTCGCGCGTGTCGTCGACCGCACGCGCGTGCTCACGGCCGAGCTCGTCAAGCTCGGCGCCGCCGACCCCGGTTGCGCGAGCCGCCTGCGCCAAATCGAGCGCTTGCGTACGCGGGCGCGCCTGCTCATGAGCGCCCTCCGCTTCGTCTATGCGGCCCTCGGCAGCTTCGCAGCGTGCGCGCTCATCTCCGTCGTCGGCGCCCTCGCAACCTCGTACGAGGTTCCGCTGCTCTTCCACGCGAGCGCGGTCGTCGCGCTCAGCGTCGGCCTCGGCGCCGTCACGGCCCTCGTCGTCGGTTGCACCAAGATGGTCGCCGAGACGCGGCTCGCCCTCGTCGGCATGGGGGAGGAAGTGACCGACTCGCTGGGCGAACGCGCGATTTAGCCGTTTTTGCGCGTCATAGCCGCGCTCGTGCCGCCGCGCGCGCCGTCTTCAAACTGCGCGGTTCGCGGATGATGAAGATGAGAGCGTATTGTCCCCACGCGCCGCCCGGGGCCTTGTAGTGCGTGACGCCGACCTCGACTTGTAACGGGTCGCGGTTCAAGAGCACGTCAGGCCAGGGAAGCAAAATGAAGCGCGCGAACGGGCTCTCGAGTGTATAGCTCAAGTAGCGTCCCGGGCTGCGCGTGCTCGTGACCGAGCCCGAGTGCACGCCACCGTCGCGGAGCACGCCCTCGACGTCCCAGCCGGCGAGCACGCCGAGGCCGATGCGATCCTGCAGCTCGGTATTGCCGTCCGTCGACGCCTGATAGAGGTGCGGCGCGAGGCGCTGGTTGACTTGCGACTGCTTGGGCTCGAGCGCGAGCGGCGGGAGCCCGGCCGCGTGCCGCACGTCGTTGAGCTGACCGAGCAAGGCGAGCTCGAAGGCGGCGGCGTCCGTCGCGACATGCGGTGGCGTTCGTCGTAGCGACGCGACCTACCTTGGCGCAGTTTCCAGCGCGGCTCCTTCCAAAGTTCGACCGCGAGCACTCAGCCGCGACGCGCTGCAATCCGCGCCTCCGCGCCGCTCCACCCGGCGTCGAAGGCGCGCCCCGCCTCGTCGAAGTCCACGACGAGCGGCGCGTGATCCGACGGCGTCGGCTTGCCCTTGCGCGCCTCGCGGTCGATCTCCGTCGTCACGATGCGCGGCACGAGCGCCGAGCTCAGGAGCACGTGATCGATGCGCATGCCGAGGTTTTTGTGGAACGACCCCGCGCGGTAGTCCCACCAGGTGTAGCGGTTCGGCTCGGGGTGCTTGACGCGATAGGCGTCGACGAGCCCGAGCGCCAAAAGCGCGTTGACGGCGGCGCGCTCGGGCGCGGAAACGTGCGTCCCGCCATGGCACGCTTTTGCGTCCCAGACGTCGGCGTCGGTGGGCGCCACGTTGAAATCCCCCCCGAGCGCCACGGGTTCGCTCGTGCCCGCTCGTCCACGGCACCAGCGCTCGAGCCGCTCGAACCACGCGAGCTTGGCGCGGTAGAAGATCGAGTCGAGCGTCCGCCCGTTCGGCGCGTACAAGCTCACGACCCGTATCCCGCCGCACAGCGCCGCAATCATCCGCGCCTCGGCGTACGGCTCATCGTCGCCCTGGTCCGTCGTCCGCTCGGGCGCGAGCGGCTCCCCGAAATTCGTGATCACGTCGGCAATGCCGATCCGACTCGCGATCGCGACTCCGTTCCAGCGCCCCTGCCCGTGATGAGCGAGCTCATAGCCGAGGCGCGCGAACTCCTCGTGCGGCGCGGCCTCATCGGTGAGCTTCGTCTCTTGCATCAGGAGCACGTCGGGCGCCGCTCGTTCGAGCCACCAAAACACCTTCTCGATGCGAGCGTTCAGTGAATTGACGTTCCAGGTCGCAAGGCGCATGTCTTCGCTTCCGCCGATATCACATCGGCCGCGACGGCACGATGCTGGCGCTCCGCGGAGCCTCTGCGAGCGCGTGCCAGGCGTAGGTGCTCAGCGTTCGTCGAGCAACGCACGCACCCGTCGCTCTTCGCGCAGCACCGCCACGGCCCGTATCCTGAACCGCGAGGTGTAGCGGCGTGGACCCTCTCTGCGCCGCGCCGATTCTTCGCGTGGACGCCGCGGCTGCTTTCGCGCTTTCGAAAACTCCGTTCGATCGGTCGGCGCGAATTCGAGTTCGGTGCCGGTGGTCGTGAGCTAGGTAGCGGCGGGCGCGAGGGTCGCGGCACTGGCGGGCGTGAAGGCGCATCCGGCGGGCGTGAGGGCAGACTGGCAGGCCGAGCGAGTGGCGCTGGTGGGCGCGAAGGCGGCACGGCCGGACCAGGTTCCGGTGGCGGTGGGCGGGAAGCCGCAGCTGGTGGTCGCGAAGGTCGTGGCACCGCTGGACGTGAAACCGGATTCGGCGGGCGCGAAGGTCGTGGGACCGGGGGGCGGGAGAGTCGCGGTAGCCCGGCGCGTGTAGCCCAATTTTGCGACAAGTCGCCGGGGGCGACGTCAGATCACCGGTTCCGCGAGGTGAGGTCCTTCACCTCGACGCCAGAGCGCGTGTGCTGCTCGTGTGAGCAGGCCGGAGCCTCGAGGTGAGGCGTCATGAACGAGAATGATCTGAGTGGTTGGCTGAGCTGGCGCGGCGCGAGCTCAGCGTCGGAACCGGCGACGACCGAGTCGGCCAGTCGGGCACTCGCTCTCGAGTCCGACGCGCAGCGGTCCACGCCGTTCGAGCTCGGCACGCTGTGGGAAAAGCTCACGGCCGGCGAGTGGCGGGTGCGGGAGACGTTCAGCGAGCGAGCTCGCTTGTATGCCGTAGTCGAGGAGCCGCTTTGCCGCAAAGCGCGCCGGCGCCGGCGTCGCGGACTCGCGATGATGGAGCGAGTGTTGCTCGGGGAGCGCGCCAAAGTCGTTGCGATTGACAGCTCCGTCACGGAGTCGACGGTGGCAGTGGCCATCAAGGGGCAGCTCCGCAGCATGGGACTCGAGTGCAAAGTGCGCGCGACTCCGCTGATTCTCGTCATGGCGGCGCGCGCGGCGCGCTCGTCGCGCTGCCGCGCCGTCCAGGCTCGCATCGCGCACGTGCCCGAGGGCGCCGCGATTCAGTGGGTGGTAAGCGTGCGCTACCCGCGGCTCGGTGCGTTCGACGTGCTTTCGGGCGCCGAGCGCGACGTGCTGAGCCAATTGCTCGACGGCAAGACGTACGTCGAGATTGCGGAGTACCGCAAAGCCTCGAAGCGCACTGTCGCGAACCAACTCGGTGCCGCGTTCCGTAAGCTCGGCGTTTCCGGCTACGGCGAGGTGCTCGATCACGTCATGACCCAGGCGCTCGGCGGGCGCAGCGCCGAGAATCGCGCCACGGCGTGACGGAGCGTCAGGTCGGCGTTCTGGCGTGTTCAGGGGAGCGCGTTGCGTCCGCCGCGCCGAAGGGATTTTCCCAATCGGGCTTGGGGGGACGCGGCGCGACCGGTGCGGGGGCGGACGGCGCGGCCGTCGTGGCGGTCGCGGCACTCGGCGCCGCTGGCACAGTCGCTGCCGGCGTGTTCGGGGGCGGAACTAGCGGCGCCGTTCGAGCGCTCGACGTCGCAGCGTCGCTCGGCTGCTTGGTGTTCCTTGGCGACTGAAGCACGGCGTGTGTCGCGGCAGGCCGGGGGGCGCCCGCTGGCGGCAGCTCGCCCATACTCGTCGCCGTTGCCACGGCCGTGGGGACATCGATCGTGCGCCGGGGCTCCGCCGCGCGACTTGGCCGTTGCTGCACCGGCAGGACGCTCGGGCTCGCCGCCGCACGCTGGGACGCCGCCGTCATGCTCGGCTTTTGCCGCAGCCCCATGAAATACGCGGCAGCCACACCGAGCCCGATCAGCGCAAGCGCCGGCAAGAGCCGCACCTTCGGCGTCACGTTCACCGCCTGACGCGCTCGCGCCGTAACGGGCCGCATCGAACTGATCCGGCGTCCGTCGAGCGCATCGAGTGCGTCGAGCACCTCGCTCACGGTCGAGAAGCGATCCTGTGGCGTGCGCGCCAAACAACGCAACACGAGCTCGTCGATGTCGCGCGACACCTTGGCATTGAAGCTGCTCGGTGCCGGCGGGGCAGCTTCGAGGCACTGCAACGCGCGCGCGGGCGAAGTCGCGCCCTCGAACGGAAGTTGACTGGTCAGCATTTCGAACCAGACCACTCCGAAGGAGTAGACGTCGGTCGCCGTCGAATGCGGCATGCCTTCGAGCACCTCGGGCGCCATGTAGCCGAACGTGCCCACGAACGTGGGTTGGCTCACGCTTGCGGGCGGAGCCTGGTCGACGTCACGCGCGAGGCCGAAATCGAGCACGACCGCGCTCGCGCGTTCGATGGGCCCGAGTTTGAGCATCACGTTGTCGCTCTTGAAATCGCGATGCAGGACGCCTGCGCCGTGCGCCGCCTGCAGCGCGAACAAGAGCTCACGCGCCAGCTCCAGTGCTTCGACGGGCGGTAGCGGGCCGCCGAGCCGGATACGCTGGCCGAGTGTCTCGCCCTCGACGAATTCCATCGTGAGAAAGTGAAGCTGGACGCCCGTGTCGCGCATCACGTGGGTGCCGAAGTCGTAGATGCGACACACGTTCGGGTGACTCACGCGGCGAGCGAGCTGAACCTCGCTGCGGAGCCGGCGCACGGCGCGTAGGTTGTCGCAGGCAGTCGAAGCCACGGTCTTGAGTGCCACGCGCTCGGTGAGATCACGATCGTACGCTTCGTACACTTCGCCCATGGCGCCTCGCGCGATGAAGCGTGAAATCACGTAGCGGCCGGCGACGACGGCGCCGGGTTGGAAGGTCGTGTTGAAGTCGGTGTCTTCCGAGAGCGGCGCCGTCATGGCCGTCGCGAAGGCGTGCGCCGCCTCCGCCAAGACTTGCTGGCAAGTGACGCAGACGTCGAGGTGAGCGTGGAATGCCGGTAGACGCGCGTCTTCCAGCTTCCCGAGCGCGAACGCGATCAATTCCTCGTCGGGCGGACACTGCTCCATGCTCGTCCTTTCATCCCCCGGGCGCCTGCGGTTGCTCGGCTGATTGCACGAAGCTACCGGAGAGCCTGAGCTCGAGTTCGCTCGCCATGCCGCGGGCGAGACTCGAGTATTCGCTGTCCGTAAGCTTGATTCCGTCGCGCGACAAGCCGCCGCGCACTCCCTCCCGAATCGCGAGCCGTGCCCGCTCGAGCCAGCGGGCCGCCGTGGCGCGGTGCACGCCGTAAGCGCGGCCGATTTCGTCGATGCTGCAGCGGCCGCAGACGTGCATGCGCAGGGCGTTGCGTTCGCGTGCCGGCAAGCGGGCGACGGCCTCGCACAGCGCGCCCTGGAATGCGGCGCCGTAGCGCGCGCGAGACAGCAAGAGCTCCATGCCCGGCCACGGAGCCGCGAGGCGGTCGGTGAGCTCGGTTTCCCGCGCCGTGCTGATCCCGAGCGCGCGGCAGCGATCGAGCGCTGCGCGCGTGGCCGTGACTCGCACCCACGCCTGCAGCGGTCCGCGCCCCGTATATTTCGTGATCTTGGGTTCTGGCCCATAGAACAGCTTTTCCCAGACTTCTTGCAGGGTCTCGTTCGAAAATTCGCGATCCTGTCGCAGGCTCGCGATCGCCGCGCGCGCGACGTGCAGTGTCTCGCGCTCGAACAACCGCAACGCTTCGGGGTCGCCCCGGCTGCACGCGCAGCAAAGCAGCAGATCAGCGCCTTCGGCGGGCGTCGCGTCGAGGGCAGGCAGCGCGTCGCAATAGCTCGCGAACGTGTCGAAGCCGAGGGCGAGCGAAGGCCATCGTCGCTGCCCGTCGAGGTACATTTGCCGTACCGTCTCCGCGTTCATTACCGCGCAGTCTAGCGGAGAACTCGACGCGGCGAGTGCGAGTGAAAACTTGACCATCGCCGCCGGGGTCGAACGCCGGAGCGCGGGCGAAACGGGGGTGAAACCGCGCCTCGCGCAAACATTGCGAGCCTCCACCGGAGACCGTTCTGATCGATCGTGAATTTTTCGGGCCGCTTCGCTCGAGACCCGAAAAATTCACTCGCTTTCGCCCAGATCTGTCTGCCCGCTGTTTCCCTGTCTCGATACACCCAAGCGAGCTTGGGTGTAAGAGCTGACTCCCGTCGTGAAGGGAAGCCTCAGAACGAGCCCTCATACACTGCTGTCGCGCCGCCTTGGGTGCAGCGCATCGATATTGTGTTCACGCGGGCGTCACGTTCCCCAGGATTGAACACGAGCAGCGAAACGCCGATTGCGGCCACGCCGAGCGCCGTCACGGCGAGCCCGCGCGCCACGACGGCTGCATGCTGCCCTTCGTCGTCGAGCTCGTCGTAGGCCATGACGTAGGCGCCGCCCGCGCTCTTGGCTTTCTGAATGTCGCTTTCGAGCTGGTTTTGTAAATGATGGGCGTGGAAGGCAAAGTAGCCGGCCGTCGCTCCGAGCACCAGCGAGCCGCCGATGGTCGACCAGCCGGCGATTCGCACTGGAGTCCAATAAGGCTTTACGCGCTGCGCGTCTGCAGCGAGGGACGACGCCACGGGCGTCGCCGCCGGACACTCGAGCGCGAGCTTGCTCCGGCGACTCTCCGCTTCGTCGTGGTGAGTGCCGTTCTCGACGAGCGCGAGGTAACGCTCGTAACTTTCGCGGGCTTCTTTGCAATGATGGAGCTTGCCGTGCAGGTCGCCCAGGTTGAATAAAAGCTCGGGGCGCTCGGATACGGCATAGGCCTGCTGCATCAGGACGAGCGCACCCGCCACGTCGCCTGCCATGTAGCGGGACTCGGCTTGCTTATAGAGCTCGGCGCCTGGTCGGTCCCTAGCGGGACTAACGGGGGCGGGCGATTCCAAGGCTTCCGTCGGCGCCGCCGCCATCGCGGGCGCGCGTTCCTGCGCCGCGACGCTGGATGCGAACGAGAGTCCGAGCGCGCAGGCGAGCCACGGCACGGCGCGACGACCCGCACAGGCTCGCTCCCAAGGCCGGCCGGACCGCTCGTTCTGCATGCTCCCGTTAGCTATGACAAGGAGCGCTGATTGTCGACGGCAGCGACGTACGCTCGAGGCGTGCAGGAAAAAGTTACTATGTCGCGAGCTCGAAGCAGTAGGGTCGGTCTCGCGCCATGAGACCGCGTATTTACCTCGCGAATCCCTACGGATTCTCGAAACAGCAACAGGGACTTTTACCGCCGCTCGTTGCCGCGCTCGAACGGCACGGACTCGAAGTGTGGGAGCCGTTTGCCCGCAACAATCAGGTGAACTTCGCCGAACCGGGCTGGGCCTACACGATTGGCCAGCGCGATTACGCCGACGTTCGAGACGCCGACGCGATCTTCGCCGTCGTGAACGGCACGCCACCGGACGAGGGCGTCATGGTCGAGCTCGGCATGGCGATCGCGCTCGGAAAACCGACGTTCCTCTTTCGTGACGATTTTCGCCGTTGCACGGACAGCGAACGGTATCCGCTGAACCTAATGTTGTTCACCGGCATGCCGAAGGACGATTGGCGGTCCTACTACTACGAGTCGCTCGCCGAGATAGCGGATCCGGCCAAAGCCCTCGCGCGGTTTGCGGCGGGCGCGCGCGTGCTTTAGTACCAGGACCCGACCGAGGCACGCGATGCAGCTCAACGGCAACAAGATTTTGATCACGGGCGGCGCGACGGGCATTGGATTCGCACTCGCCGAACGCTTTCTCCGCGAGGACGACAACCAGGTGATCGTGTGCGGGCGTCGCGCCGAAGCGCTCGCCGACGCGCGCCGAAGGTTGCCCGCGCTCGTGACACGCGTGAGCGACGTATCGACCGCCGCGGCGCGGGAGGAGCTCGTGCGCTGGCTAGCGAGCGAACATCCGGACACGAGCGTACTCGTGAACAACGCGGGCATTCAAAACTGGATGACCCCCAGCGACGACGATTTCTTCGCGCGCGCGCGACAGGAGCTCGCCATCAACGTCGAGGCGCCGCTGCATTTGAGCGAGCTCTGCTTGAAGCAGCTTCGACTGCGCACGATCGTCAACGTCACGTCGGGGCTCGCGTTCGTCCCCTTCGTCAAGGTGCCCGTCTATTCGGCGACCAAGGCGTTTCTGCACTCCTTCACCCTCGCGCTGCGCGAGCTCGCCAAAGCCGCCGACGTCGAGGTGGTCGAGTTGATTCCGCCCGCCCTCAACACCGATCTCGGCGGCAAAGGCCTTCACGATCATGCGCCCCCCGTGAGCGGCTTCATCGACGCCGTGTTCGAGCAGCTCGAGGCCGGCAAAGTCACCGTCACGTATGCGCACACGGAAGGCTTGAGCCGCGCCGGGGAGGACGTGCTCGCTCCCGCCTTCGAGCGTTTGAATCGAGGGCGTTGAGAGGTCCGCGATGAGACGCTATTCGAGCTCAGAGCCAGGGAGGGTGGTCGCGCTCGCGCTCATGCTCGCGCTCGCTTCCGCTCCGCCCGCGTTGGCCCAGAGCTCCGCGCCCGCCAAACCAGCGGCACCCGCGGCGCCGTCCGCTCCCGCGGCGCCCGCCCGAGCCGCGGAGGCGCCGTCCGCCCCCGCTCCCGCCGAGGACATCGGCTGGCCGCGCCAGATCGCACGGGAAGACGCGACGCTCGTTTACTACCAGCCGCAAGTCGACGCCTGGAAGAATTACCAGCAGATCGAGGCGCGCATGGCGTTCGCGCTCACGCCACAGGGCGGACGAGAAGCGCTCGGTGTCGCGACGCTGACGGCGAACACCGTCGTCGACAACGAGACGCGCACGGCCGTTCTGCGCAACGTCACGGTGAAGAGCGTGCGCTTTCAAGCCGTCGACGCGCAGCTGGCCGGCCAGCTCGAGCGGTTGTTTCGCTCGCTGATCCCGAGCAGCGGGGAGGCGATCTCCGTCGATCGCGTGATGGCGATGCTCGAGCGCGACAAGATGCCGGTGCGCGCCGTGGCCGTCAAAAACGATCCGCCGCAAATCTTCTACAGCGCGAGCCCGGCGCTGCTCCTCTTGGTCGACGGTGAGCCCGCGCTCGCACCGATAGAGAAGACGAACCTCGAGTTCGTCGTGAACACGAACTGGGATCTCTTCCGCGACAAGACGGACCAAACGTACTTCTTGCTCGGCCCGAGCGGCTGGCTGACGGCCAAGACGTTGAACGGGCCCTGGGCGCCGACGACCAAGTTGCCCGCCGACATGTCGCAGCTGCCCGCGGGCGAGAACTTCGACGACGTGAAGAAGATGGTGCCCGCGCGGGCTCCCGCGGGCCCGCCGCCGCAGGTCTTCTTCAGCAACGCGCCCGCCGAGCTGATCGTGCTGCGCGGCAGCCCGGTGTACGCGAAGATCCCCGGGACGCAGCTGCTCTATGTCACGAATACCGACAATGACGTGTTCGTCGATAACGCGCGTCGGCAATTTTACGTGCTGCTCGCGGGACGCTGGTTTCGTGCCGACACGCTCGGCGGTCCGTTCACCTACGCGGGCGCGAACCTGCCCGCCGACTTCATGAAGATCCCGGCAAACTCGCCCAAAGCGGGCGTGCGCCCCGCGGTGCCCGGCACGCAGGAAGCGGCCGACGCCGTCATGCTCGCCCAGATCCCGACGACTGCCGTCGTGAATCGGAAAGAGGCGGAAGCGGAAGCGAAAGTCAGCTACGACGGTAAGCCGCAGTTTGCACCCATCGAGCAAACGTCACTCAAATACGCGACGAATACGCAGGAGAAGGTGATTCAGGTCGGCGACCTTTATTACCTTTGCTTTCAAGGGGTCTGGTTCGTCTCGCGCTCGCCGACCGGACCCTGGAAGACGGCGGATTCCGTGCCTTCGGCCATTTACGCGATTCCGCCGAGCTCGCCGGTCTACAACGTCACTTACGTGTACCAGAGCGATCCGACTCCGGCGACCGTCGAGTGCAGTCATACCGCGGGCTACTTCGGCATGTTCGTGCTCGGCGCAGCGATCGGCGCGGCGATCGTGTGGGGCACGGGTTACTACTATCCGCCGTACATGTATCGGCCGCGCGGGGCTCTCTACCCGATTTATCGGCCGTGGCCCGCCACGTACGGTGTGGGCGCCGTGTACAATCCGCGCACGGGCGGGTACGCCGTGGGGCGTGCCGCGTACGGTCCTTACGGCGCGGCGCGCACGTCGGCTTGGTACAATCCGGCGACCGGACGCTACGGGCGTTCCGCCAGCGTGCAGAGCGCGTACGGTGGTCGCACCGTCGCGAGCTCGTACAATCCGTGGACGGGCGGCTACGGCCGCACGTCACAGGGCCACAACGCGTACGCGCAGTGGGGCTCTTCCGTCGCGGCACGCGGCAATCAATGGGCGCAGACCGGCCATGTCACGACCAAGAACGGCACGGTCGCGGGCTACCGGACGTCGAGTGGGCAGTCCGGTATGGTCGCGCGTGGCTCGAACGGCAGCGTCGCTCGCAGCGACAACGGTGTTTACGCCGGCCGTGACGGCAACGTGTACCAACGCAACGGCAAGGGCGATTGGAGCCAGTACGAAAACGGCAGCTGGAACAAGGTCGAGCGCTCTGCCGCGGAAAAGCAAGGGCTCGACAACGCCGCGAGCGCGCGCGAGCGCGGTCAGACAGAGTCCGAACGCTTCAACTCTCGCGACGCGCAAGCGCGTGGGTCGAGCCCGCGCAGTCAGGGACGCGCCGACGCAGCGCGACCGAGCGCGTCGCCCGCCACTACGCCGACCGGCGGCTCGCGCGGTGGCGGTCGCCCCGGCGGCGCCGGCGCCGGGCGGCGCCGGTAGCGGTCGAGCTCGCGTGTCGCTGTCAGGTTCAGACCGCAGGCGCTAGCGGTCAGTGCGCTCCAAGAGCTCGCGCAAGCGTGAGCGCAAAGTGTCGAACGCGTAGGGCTTTTGCAGGAAGCTTGCCAGATCGCTCGCCGCGAAGCGGTCGCCCATTTCTTCTTGGCTGTAGCCGCTGCAGAGGAGCACGGGCACGTCCGCGCGGCGCAGCCGGAGCTCGCGCAAGACTTGGTCGCCGCCGAGATCCGGCATGGTCACGTCGAGCACCACGGCGCGCACCTGCTCGGCGCGCTCGCGAAATTCGCGGATCGCGTCGCGGCCCGTCGCGAGCGCGAGCACTTCGAAGCCGATGTCACGCAGCAAGAGCTCGGTCACGGTGCGGACGTGGGCGTCGTCGTCGACCAAGAGCACGAGCCCGGTCGCCGACCATTCCGACGCGACGACGGGCGCTCGGCGTACGACGCTCGTAGCCGCCGCCACGCTCGGCGGCATGAGGACGCGAATGCTCGTGCCTTGGCCGAGCGCGGTGCGCAGCACGATGCCGCCGCCGTGCCCGCGGACGATGCCTTGCACGGCGGAAAGCCCGAGGCCGCGCCCGGTGAACTTGGTGGTGAAGAACGGCTCGAATAGACGGGTACGCGTCTCGTCGCTCATGCCCGAGCCGTCGTCCGTGACCTCCAGAAAGACGTAGCGGCCGAGCGCCAGCGCCGAAGGACCGTAGAGGTCCTCGAGCTCGTCGGTGACGTCTTGAATACCCGTGCGCACGACGATGGTGCCGACGCGGTCGCCGAGCGCCTCCGACGCGTTGATGATGAGGTTCATCACCACTTGGCGCATTTGCGCGATGTCGGCCTGCACGGCGGGAAGCTCGGGGGCAAGCTCGTACTCGACGCGAGCTTTCTTCGAGATCGAGGCGTCGAGCAGGTGGCCCATTTCCCGAATCACCTCGCTCAGGGAAAGTGGGCGCACGTCGAAGTGCGCGCGGCCCGCGTAGGCGAGCATCTGGTTGGTGAGCTCGGCGGCGTGGAGCGCGGCTTTGCGCACGTCGTTCAGGCGATCGAAGATGACGCGGCTCGCGTGCGTCTGGCGCGCCGCGGTGAGCCCGAGCTCCGCGTTCGCGAGCACGCCGACGAGCAGGTTGTTGAAGTCGTGCGCGATGCCGCCTGCGAGCACGCCGAGGCTCTCGAGCTTTTGGGTTTGCTGCATGCGGCGCTCGAGCTGGCGGCGTTGCTCCTCGTGGCGCTTGCTCTCGGTGATGTCGCGCGCAAGCCCCACCGTGCCGATCACCGTGCCCCGCGAGTCGTTGATGGGCGTCTTGAACGTCTCGAACCACTTGAGCGTCCCACCCTCGACGATCGGTTCCTCCACCAGGACCTTTTCACGGGTCGCGACCACGCGCCGATCGTCGGCCATGTAGCGTTCGGCGTGTTCGCTCGGCCAGATGTCGCGATCCGTCTTGCCGAGGATGCGCGCCTTGTCGTGGCCGCACGCGCGTGCGAACGCCTCGTTCACGGCCAAGAACACGCCCTCGGTGTTCTTCATCCACGCCATGTGCGGGATGTTGTCGAGCAAGGCTTGCCCCTGAGCGCGAGCTCCGCGCACCTGCTCTTCGGCCTCACCACCGAGCCGCTCGAGCTGACGCTCGAGCTCGACCACACGCCGACGCAGCTCGACCAATTCGGGTTCGAGCCCGTCAGCCATGGTGCACTCGGTTCGCGTCGTCAAAGCAAGTCACGTTCCTTCCTCATGACCCGGCCCTGCCGACGCATGATCGTCGCCGGCCCCGAGGTCCGACCTCTGCCCTACGCTCAAGCCAATGGATTTTAGCTCACTCTGCCCCGCCCGCGCTCGCCGAACAAGCCGCGACCGGAGCCGCACGAATTACGCTCGCTCGAGCGCGGATTTACGCGCGCGCTGCATGACGCGTCGAGCCGAGCGAGCACGCCGGGTAGAACCATGGGGCGACTTGCGTCACATTCCTCATATCCCGCCCGACGTGGCCTGAGTCGCGTGCCCGGCTCGCGCGGGTAACGCGTCGTCGAAGATCCAGATCGGGCCCGCCCTCCGATCCTTGACTTGGACCCGGTGCGCGTGACGGCGGAGCCAGTCGCTCACCGGGTTCGGCTCCGGTGCCGGCGTCGCGTCCGCGAAGTAGTGGGCGCCGCGTTCCGCGTACGTCTCCACCTTGTCCATCTCGGGCGCGGGGTTGTCGCGGCTCACGAGCCAGCCGCGCGTGCCGGTGACGTAGAAAATACGTGGATCGTAGAGCTTTGCGCGCACGACGATGAGATCGTGCGGGTGGACCAGCGGCTTGAGCGCGAGCGCCGTGGCGTAGACGAGCTGCGCTTCCGGATCGACGACGTACATCAGGCGGCGAAAACGCGCGACGAGCGCGACCTGCAGGCCGAGGAACAGGCCGAGCGCCACGAGCGCCAGTTGCGCCGCGCGTTCGCCCTGCGTTGCGGCGAGACCTGCGAGATCCGTCCCGAGCACGGCGACGGCCTCCGCGGCGATGAGCGCCGCCGGCGCGACGTAGTGCGTGCCCGCCATGGTCGCCGTGATGCGAATCGTGAACACGGTGAGCAGCACGTTGCCGACGAGCAGGGCCACGATTTCCGGCGTCAGCTTGCGCCGGACGGCGAGCAGGACGAGCGCGAGCGTGCCGGCGAGCCCGATCCCCCACACGAACATCAGCCGCAGCGTCCGATAAACGAGGACGGGCGAGGTGAGCTCGCGGATGGTCGGGACCTTGTCGTTGCCGCCCTTGAAAATGCCGAAGCTGTTGCCGTAACGCTCGTAAATGCCGTGCGCGTGCCAGAGGTAGAGCGCGAGCACGCCGAGTGCGCCCGCCCATGCGAGCCAAATGCCGCGGCGCTTCAGGACCTCGCGATCGGCGAAAAGCAGTAGCAAGGCGCAGGAAAGTCCGAGCTGTGCCGCCGTCGGCTTGGTCAGCATGGCGAGCGCGAGTACGACGCCGTACCCGGCGAGATCCGCCGCCCGTCCCCAGGCGCGATAGCGCTGGAAAAGTGCCCAGGCACCGACGTAGCCGAGTAAGCTCACCGCGTCCGGTTGGATCGAGGTGGCGCCGTGCACGATCGCGCGCGAGCTCAAAAACCCGCAGACGCCGAGCGACCCCGCCAGGGTCCCGTAGCGGCGCCTGAGATCGAAGAACACGATCAGCGCCGCGCCCACCATCGCGATGGATGAAACGAGCTGGCCCGCCCACTCCGAAGGGCCGGATACGCGCATCACGCCGGCGACGAGCGTCGTGTAGAGCTGAAGCTCGGTCTCGACGTAACCCGGTCCATCGCCGCCCCAGGCGATAGCGGGATAAAATAAGTTGGTATCGGGGCGCAGCATATTGAGCGCAATCTGCTGCGTGTCCGACTGGCGCCAGCCCTGCAGATCCGTGACGGCAACGTGCGGGCGTAAGAGCAGAAAGCCGGCGGCACCCCAGAGCACGATCGCGGCCACTACGAGCGGTGTCCAAGGCGAAGCGTGAGTTTTCGATTCAGTCATGCGGGCGAACTCGAAGAAACCCGCATACTAGCAAAGCGCTTGGCGCGCGGCGCGTCGACCCGCGGGAAATTTCTTTGGCGGCCCGAGGGCGATCAGAGTTTCGTACGCCTTGAGGCGGAGCGCGCTTTCTGCTGCCCGCAGCGAGCGGAGCAGGACAACTTTCGCGGTCTTGTGCGAGCGCAGGCGGCGTACTACCGGTGCGCGCATGGGAGTTCGGTGGATTCGCTCCAAGAAAGCGGCGCGTGTCTTGCGCCCGCCCGAGAAGGTCGCGACCGCCTCGCCCATGCCGGTCGAAGAAGGAGCCGAGCGCTGGCTCGTCATAGGAGCGCTCGCTATCTACCTCACGCTCGTTCTGCGCACCGCGTGGGTCACGGACGATGCGTTCATTTCTCTCCGCACGGTGGACAACTTCCTCCACGGCTACGGGCTGCGCTGGAACGTGAGCGAGCGGGTGCAGACGTACACACATCCGCTCTGGCTCTTCGCGCTGATCGGCGTGAACGCGCTCTGGCGCGACCCATTTTACTCGACGGTCGCGCTCAGCGTCGCGACCTCCGTCGCCGCCGTCGCGCTCGTTGCCCTCGGTCTCGGACGCACGGCCGTGCAGGCGGTGTTCGCAGTGACCATGCTCGCGCTGTCCAAGGCTTTCGTGGATTTCTCGACGAGCGGTCTCGAAAATCCACTGTCACACCTGCTGCTCGGCGCGTTTGCGTGGATCTACCTGACGCCCGCGCGCCTGCCCGCGTTCCTCGCGCGCCGTCCCATGTTCACGCTCGCGCTCGTGGCGGGGCTCGCCGTTCTGAATCGTCAGGATACCGGGCTCGTCGTGCTACCCGGCCTGGTGCACGTGGCCGTGCGCTCCACACGCGAACGCGGGCTGCGCGCCACGCTCGCGGAGCTCGCACTCGGATTCGCGCCGTTCGGCGCTTGGCTCTGCTTTTCCCTCTTTTATTACGGCTTCCCGTTTCCGAATACCGCGTACGCCAAACTGTCGACCGGCATCGAGGGCTCGCGCCTGCGCGAGCAGGGCGTCATCTACCTCTTGAACACGGTAGTCTGGGATCCGGCGCTCGTTGCGCTGCTCGTGATTGGCTCGTGCCTCGGCTTCTCGAGCTCCGATCCGAAACAGCGTTGGTTCACGCTGGGGGCGCTCTTCTACCTTGCGTATGTCGTCAACGTCGGCGGCGACTTCATGGCTGGGCGCTTCCTCACGGTGCCCGCTTATGCGCTGGCGTGCGTTCTCGCCGTTCGGCCGGTCTTGCCCGCGCGACCCATGCACGTGCTCTGTCTCGCGCTGCCGTTCGTGCTCTTGTTCGTCGTCGAAGCGGGGACTGAAGGCTGGCCGGTCGTCGGTAAGGAAGTCGAAGCTTCCGGCGTGATCGACGAGCGCATCTTTTATCGCAATCACGCGAGCCTCATGCTCGCGGCGCGCAACAAGGAGCTGCCCGATCACGCGTGGAAGCGCGAAGGTCGCGACGACGCGCGCCGCGGGATCAAGTTCCGGGAGAGCGGCACCATGGGCTATCGCGGCTACTTCGCCGGCCCGAGTGTCCACTACATCGACCACTACGCGCTCGCCGATCCGCTGCTCTCCCACCTGCGCGTGGCCGATCCTCGCGGATTTCGCATCGGCCACTTCAGGCGCCGTCTGCCGCGCGGCTATCGGGCCACGCTCCAAGGCGGCGGCTGTCGCATGTCGCGTGAGCTCTGCCGCTATTACGCGGAGCTCAGCTTGCTCACGCGTGCGCCCCTCGTGTCGTGGCCGCGCATCGCCGCGATCGTGCGCATGAATCTCGGTCTCGACGACGGGCTGCTCGGCGCGGTGGTGCCGGAGGACGAGGGTGACGAGCCGCAGCGGCACGAGAAATCAGACAAGGGCGACCCTGCAGCGGCGGGCACTCAAACGGGCGACGACGACGACGACGACGATGACGACGCGTCCGAGTCGAAGGACGCTGCGAAGGCCGTCAACCAGGGCGCGCAGCCGGCCCCGAGCGCCGGCGAATGACACCGGAGCGCGCTGTTTCGGTATTCGATTTCGACGGCACGCTGGTGCACGGCGACTCCGTGACACGTTTTGCCGTTGCTTACCTGGCGCGCCGGCCCGGGCGCTTGCTCTTCATGTTGCCCTTCTTGCCGGCGTCGGTCGCGCTCCTGCCGTTCCACGCGACGCGCACGCCCGGCGTGGCGTTGTTCTGGTGGGCGCTCACTTGCGGCACGGGCACCCGCGCGCTCGTGACAGCGCTCAGAACGTTCGCCCAGACGACGCTTGCCGAGCACGTGAACGAGACGACCTTCGCCGAGCTCGCCGCGCGACTCGGCCGCAACGAAGACGTCGTCGTGGCAACGGCGGCACCGCCCGTCATCGTGCACGGCTTGTTGCGCGCGCGGCGGCTGCGTGGCGTGCGCGTGGTCGGGACACGCTGCGTGCGGCGCTTCGGCGGCCTCGTGCCGAGTCCGCACTGCATCGGCGCGACGAAGGTGAGCGAGCTCCGCCGCCGCTTCGGGCTCGACGCTTGGGCGGAGGTCTACACGGACAGCGCCTTCGATCTGCCCATCGTCCTCCGCGCCGCGAGCGTCAATTTGGTGGAGCCGAGCCGGCGCACACTGGCCCGCGTCGAACGCGCGCTCGCGAGCGGTGTGCCGCTGCGCGTCTTTCGGCGCGCCACGTGAGCCGCTCCGGGCGGGCGGCTCGCTCGCTTCAATCGGGCTGATGCGCCGAATCGCGCGCGGGCGCCGAGCGACGCCTGGCGGTAAAGAGCGCGACGACGCCCTCGCGTTCGATTTGTACGTCGTCGAAGCGTGAGTGAAGCTCGTGTTCGAGCGCGTCCATGTCGTCGGCTCGGTTGTCGAAGATGCCGCTGCGATTGTAGACGCGCATGAGCCAGCGCTGGCGGAGCAGTGGCGCCGAGCTGCCGAGGATCGTGCTGCCGAAGAGCGTACCGCCGGGCGCGAGCTTCGGCCCGAGGTAGTCGAGCGCGCGCCACTTGCCCCCGCCGCCCGCCGGTAAGCAGTGAAACAGAAAGCTCAGCCCGATCGAATCGAAGTGCCGGTCCGGTAGGGCGTTCGGTTCGAGCACGTTTCCGTGCACGAGCTGCGGCGAGTAGCGGGCAATGCGGCGCGAGGTGTGCGCGAGGCTCTCCGGATTCAGATCGAGCAGTGTGACTTCGGGCGTCGTCGTCGGGAAGCGCACGTGATCGAGGTAGTAGCCAGTCCCGACTCCCACGTCGAGATGCCGCGGCCCCACGCAGCGCTGGTATTGGGCGAGCAGGCGTTCGCGCGAACATTGCCAAATTTTTCCGCACGAGAATTCGAGCACGTACCAGTCGTAGATCGACAGTACGAGTGGGGTGTAGACGCGCTGCCCGGCCTCCGGTGAAATCCTGCCCTGCATTTTCGCGAAAGTTTAGATGCGCGGGTCAAAACCGGAAGGAGGAACAAGTTTGGTCCCTCCCCGCCGGGTCGGATTCGGCCGCAAGTCTGCTGAAAAAATAGACGCGCGGGCTCACGGCTCGATACCGTGAACCCGCGCAGGTTCTTGCTCGTCGCTTCGAGCTCGGCTCAGGGGTCGCAGCGCGCCGGGCTCACCGAGGTGTCTGGATGCGTGCAGAGCGGACCGATGCCGCTCTCGGCGTCCGGCAGGGTGATCATCGCGAGCGGGCCCGCCTTGTGCTCGCCGTTGAACGGCGTCGGTTTGCTCGCGTCGAAGCCGCAGCTGACGGCGTCGTCCGGATTGTTGAACCAGAAGCCGACCTCGAAGGTGCCCGTGGGCGGCAGGTTGACGCTCGGATCGAAGCCGAAGATCTGGTCGAGCAAGATCGTGCGGATCGCGGCGCGCATTTCGCCGCGCTTGTCGGCTTCGAGATCGCTCTGATACCAGGCGAGCCCGAAGTTCGAGAAGTTTGCGATAGGGGTGCCGTTCGCGTCGAGCGAGCCGTTCTCGACCGAGAACATGTCGAACTTGAGCCCCGGTTTGACGTAGCTGCCGCGCAGGAACAAGCCGTCGTTCAGATCCCCCCGCACGACTACGGCGTGAACGCTCGGCGCGCGCGCCGGGTCGTCGGGGTAGGCGGCGAGACAGGGCAAAAATTTCGGATTCGGAGCGAAGTCGAAGGACACGATGTCCTCGGCCGAGGGTGGATTGACGCCGGCCGCCACGTCACCGCTCAGCGCCTCGAGCTCGATCGTGACCGAGCCTTCGCTGCTGTCGGTTTGAATGCGCTGGCCCCAGGTGCCTTGCTGCAGATCCCAGACTTTCACCTCGTCGTCAAAGCGGTATTGGGTCGTCACCGCGTCCTCGTCGAACGGCAGCGTGAGCGAAGCCGGCACCGCGAGGGCGAGTCCTGCTGGCTCGATCGAGAAGTTCGGTCCGCAACGCACGGCGGTCTTCGGCAGCGGCGTGCCTTCGTCCACCGCGCTCAGCGTGAGCTCGGTCTTGGCAGCGAGCGCGCCCGCTGGAATCGCGAGCCGCACGCCTGCGAGCGGTGAGCCCGGAGCACCCACGAGCTCGCCACCTTCGGGGCCCACCGTCGCGTGGAGTGTGCTGGATTCGGTGTTGGTGGGGCCGCTGGCAGTGGGTGTCTCATCGACGGGCTCTCCGGCGCAACCGAACGCGAGCGCGACGGCGCCGAGCGACGCGAGCCTCGTCGCACGCGAAGCACCGAGACGACGACTGAAGTGGAGGGAACGAGCATGATGCGAATTGAGCATGTGAGAGACTCCTCGAGTGCAGGCGCGGGCTCGAACGATTCGGCCGCGCTGACGGAGTGCTCTTCAGCAACCGTCGTGCCGGCGTGCGGCGGGCGCGCGGAGGCGCCCGCGTTCGGGCGGGGCATGGCTAGTAAAACGCAATCATTACGCGATCTTCGACGTCGTGCCCGACTTGCTGCGCCGGCCACGAATCGGTCGTGTGCGGCGCGTGCGCGCACGCTTTCGTTCGTGCGCGCACGGCGGCGCACGAACCGTTCAGCCGTCGCTCGCTGCGATGTCGAGCTTCTTCATCAAGCGATAGAGCACGTAGCGATTCTTGAAGCCGAGCTCCTCGGCGGCGCTCGTGACGTTGCCCTGATGCTTGACGAGCGCGGCCTCGATTTGCTCGCGTGTCGCCGTGTCGTAGAGAGCGCGCGGCGGCTCCGTGCCCGAGCTTTGGGTTGCGGTCACCCTGACGGTCGGCATCGGCGAGAGGCGCCCGGCCACGCGAGCGTCGCGTCCGAGCGCTCGCGCGACGCTGGGTGTGAGCTCGAGCCGGTCTCCGCTGCTCTCGGTAAGCGCGCACCAGAGTAGGCTGCGAAGCTCGCGCGTGTGCGTCGTATAGACGTGGTGCAAGAGCGCTTCGACCAGGTTCGGATCGAGACGCGGCGCCGGGCGGCCGCTCGGCGACGTTTCGAAGAAGCGTTCGGCGAGCTCGGCGTTCTGCGTCGCGACTTCGGTGAGCAGATGCCGGGCGATGAGGGGAGTGTCTTCGCGCCGGTCGGACAGCGGCGGCACCTCGAGCCGCAACGTGAGGCGTGCCAAGAGGTCGTGTTTGAGCGCCTCCGCCGGGCGATTGGTCGCCCCGACGAGCCGCAAGTCCGCGCGCCGCGTCTTGGAGTCGCCGAGGCGCTGATACTCGCCGCCGCGATCGAGCAAGCGCAACAAATGAGCTTGCACGTGCGCGGGCAGCTCGCCGATTTCATCGAGAAAGAGCGTCGAGCCGTCGGCCTCCCCGACGAGACCGCTGCGTTCGGGGACGCCGGGGTTCGGGTAGTTCTTCACGTTCCCGAAGAGCTCGGCGTCGACGATGCCTTCCGGCACCGTGGCGGCGTTGCGCGCGACGAGCGGCCGCCGTGCGCGCGACGAGAGCGCGTGGATGGCGCGCACTACGAGCTCCTTGCCCGTGCCGCTCTCGCCGCGCACGAGCACGTGTTCGTCGACGGACGCCGCGAAGCGCACCGCTTCGCGCAGCTTCCAAATGGCCGGACTCTCACCCACGATACCGAACGCATCCGCCTGCCCGAAAGCGAACTCGGAATACGGGAGTGCCGTCGTCGAGAGCAGCCCGCGCGGCCGCTTCACGACGAGCAGCACGAGCTCGTTTTGCAGCTGAAGCGTGTCACCCGGTCCTACTTCCGCGACGCTCGCGGCGCGACCGTTCACGAGCAGCGGGCAGCGCCCGATGCATTCGACGCGCAAGCGGCCGAACTCTGCGTCCGGTTCGAGTCTCAATTGCTCGCGCGAAATGCGCTGACTGCGCAGCGAGCGGCCGCGGACCATTTCGTTCGGTCGCTGGCGGCTGAAGTGGACGCGCGCGGGGGCGGTTTCGTCGAGCGTGCTGCCCCCTCGCCCTAGGATTTGCGGGCCCTGTTCGAAAAAGGTCAGCTCGCCTGCGCGCTCGCCCGCGTCGCGGCACCAAGCGATGACGAGGGCGACTTGTTCGGGCACCCCATCTTGGGCGCCGTACGGCTTGCGCGAGAGCGCGTCGATGGTGGGGCGATCGTCGAGAGTGCCCACGACTCCGACAATCAAACGCCCTGAAACCCCGGCGTCAAGCGCTCCCCCCCGCGAGCCTCGCCGGCAATTCCGGCGCGTTCGAGCGCGGCGCAGGCAGCTCGCAGCACGAGAAATGGATCTGCCGAAAGTTGGAGCTTTTCCGCTACATGTGGCAGCCCTCGCTCTCATGCGCGCGCTACACAGCGTTTCGTGGTTCGTGGCGAGTTTGACGATCGCAGGCTCGGCGGCTGCCCATGGGCGGACGGCGGTATTGCGCGGAAAATCCGCCCCGCCGCGCTCGCGGCAGGCTCTCGCGGTCGGGCCGAATACACGCCGCGTCACCCGGACTTCGCCGCGCGAGCGCTCGGAAGAGCAAGCGACCAAAAGCGTCGAGATGCGCACGCATCGCATCGTGCGCGGCGATTCATTAAGTGGCATCGCCGTGCTCTACGGAACTTCCGTGCAGGCTCTCGCCGCCGCGAACGGCATGCGACCGGAGGACGTGATCCGCACGGGCCAAGAGCTCGTGATCCCGCAGCAGGCTCGGCCGGGCGGCGGCAACGACTGGCTCAAGTACGCGCATTCGCCGCCGCAGCCGGGCCGGCTCGATCTCGTCACGTACAAGCTGCGCTTTCGCGGCCCCGTGCTCGAAAAGGGGCGCCTGCTGCCAACGGCTCGGCACGATATTTCCGAGCTCCTCGGCGTGCACGGCACGCGTCCGCCCGTCCCCGATCGGCTGCTGCGCTTACTCGTGCGGGTGAGCGATACGTTCGGCGGCCGCTTGATTCGCGTCGTGAGCGGTTATCGAACGAGCTCGTACTTCGCGGATTCCCGTCACAAGCACAGCGCGGCGATCGACTTCAGCATCGCGGGCGTGCCGAACGCCGTGGTGCGGCAGTACCTGCTCCTGTTCGATGACGTGGGGGTCGGCTACTACCCGAATTCGTCGTTCGTGCACCTCGACGTGCGCGACGGCGCCATGCAATGGGTCGATTATGCCGGCCCCGGCGAGGCGCCGCGCCTGCACCCGAACGCGCCGAGGTACGCGCAAGCGCCGAGCGTCTCCGATCTCGACGAGATCGCCGAGAACGTCGCCGCAGCGATGGACGCGGCCGCGCCCTCGCACACGACCTCGGCGATCAAGCGCGCGCTCGACAACGTGGAGGCGTTCCAGTCGGACCCGTCGCACGGCGAAGCGCCGGGCGGCGCGATGCACGCCGAGTCACTTCACGTCGACTCGACGCACGCCGAGTCACTTCACGTCGACTCGACGCACGGCGCTGCTCCGCGCTCGCGTGCGGCGCATGGCGACACCTCCGGCATGCCGGTACCCGACCGTGAACCCGCGACGAAGCACGGGGACGCAACTCCCACGACGGAGCACGGGGACGCAACTCCCACGACGGAGCACGGCGACGCAACTCCCGCCGTCGAAACGCACGCGCACGCGAGCGACGACAGCGAAAGTCGTTGAAAGCGTAACGGCGGCGTAAGGGCGCCGGGCGCGTTTCCGTCGTCGGCCGAGGTCGGGCAGGGTGCGCCGCTCGCGCACCTTGTCTCAGCAAACGCCGGGCCGAATGCGCCAAACGCGCGGGGCGGCGGTAGTCTCGCGCGCACGGCCGCGTAGAAGGGATGAGCGACATGCGCATCGAGAAGGGCAGTGGAGTCTGGCAACTAGGTTTTTTGGCCGCGCTGCCGGCCGTGCTCGCGATCGCGGTCGCCTGCTCGGACGACTCGAAGCCGAGCCCGCAGGCAAGTAACGGCGGAGAAGGCGGCTCCGCCCCCGTGACAAGCGGCGGCAGCGGAGGCAAGCCTTCCGGCAGAGCGGGCGCCGCCGGCACCGGGGGCCGCCCGGCGATTCCGCCAGCTCCCACGACCGAAGGCTGCGCCGAGCTCGCGATGACTTTCGACGGCCGCGCCTGCGGCACGGCGTGTTCGTCGGTGAGCTGCGCGTGTGATCCCTTCCCCGCGAGTTACGTCGGCTGCAACCAAAAGCTCGGCTGTCTGACCGGTGTGGATTGTGACGTGGCTTGCGCGCGCGATCTCGGCGACGTCGTCCAGTGCATCGGCAAGTTCGCGCCCTGCACGAGCGACGGCGATTGCGGCAGTGGGCGTTGCGTCCAAGCGCCTGGCGACTCGGCGGGGGATTGCGTGAGCGGTGCCGACGGCTCTGCCTGTCTCGACGACGGCGACTGCGTCATGGGCAGTTGCGTCGCGACCGCGCTCGACGGCACGCGCCGCTGCTCCGGCGGTAAACTCGAGGGAACGTGCAATCTGAGCGCGGATTGCCAGAGCGGTCTGAGCTGCGTCTTACCGGTGTCGTCGTTCGTCGGCGCCTGCACCGACGGCACGGTCGGGGCGCCGTGCAGCAACGCGCGCGATTGCCGGCTCGGTATCTGTGCCGGAGCGACCTCCGCCGAGCTCGGCAGTTGCAGCGATGGTTCTACCGGGACGGGTTGCCGGGAGAACGCGGACTGTGACGCTGGGTTTTGCGGCAAATCCTACGCCGGCGCCAGCGAAGGCACGTGCACGGACGGACGCAACGACAGCGCGTGCACCGAGGCGACTCAGTGTGACAGCGGCTTTGCGTGCGTCATGACCGACTTCGGCGGGCTCTGCTCGTCGGGCGCTGTCGGTGACGCGTGCGGCGCCGATACGGATTGCAAGAGCGGCGCCTGCGCGGATGATGGCAGCCGGGGATTTTGCACCGAGGGCCAGCTCGATCAGCCGTGTGCGGAGAACACGGATTGTGTGGACGGGCATTGCGTCGAGGGCTTCTCGGAGACGGGCTTCGGCAGGACGTGCACGGACGGCGCCGTCGGCAAGAGCTGCGACAACGGCGACGACGAGGACTGTGCTGACGGGCGCTGCGCGCAAGACGACGTTGGCGCCGGTTGGACCTGCAGCGGGGGCCAAGTGGGCGATCGCTGCAGCAAGCCCGAGCACTGCGAGGTCGGCGTGTGCGCGCTCGGCCACGACGGTGGCTACTGCACGGACGGAGCGCCGCGTTCGTACTGCGCGAGCGACGACCAGTGCGCCTCCAAGCGCTGCGTGGTCGAAAAGGGCTACGAAGTCGGTAAATGCACGGACGGCGCGGACGGCTCGCTCTGCCTCGAGGACGAACAGTGCGATTCCAGTCACTGTGCGGTCTCGTCAGGCAGCGGATCCGGGACTTGCACGAGCGGAGACGTCGCCGCGCTTTGTACGGCGGACGCCAACTGCAACTCGACGCGTTGCGCCATCGGCGCGGGGAGCAGTAGCGGGCAGTGCACGGACGGCGAGCTCATGTCGCTTTGCACGGCCGAGGACGACTGCCAGTCGATGCTCTGCGCCTTCATCCCCGGCAACAGCTACGGCCGCTGCACGGACGGTTTGCTCAAGAGCGCATGTTACGACGATGCTGACTGCGTCGAAGGCACTTGCGCCTACTCCGAAGGGCTCGGCCGCGGCCAATGCACCGACGGGACGCTCGGCGCGTTCTGTGTCACGCCCGCCCAATGTTCGAGCGGCCACTGCTACACGGGCGGCAACAGTGCCGGGACCTGCACGACGGGCGCCAAGGGTCAGTACTGCTCTCGCCCCGAGGACTGCGAGTCCGGCAGCTGCAGCTCGTATCGATGCCAATGAGCTCGACCCGGCGAGCAACACGCCACGTTCGGTGAGCTCGCCACGTCCGGTGAGGTCGTCACGTCGGACGCGTTCGCCGCTAGGGTAGGATCTTGCCGCTGCAGGCCGATTGTTTGGTGCAGAAGCGCATCGTCTGTCCGTTGGACGACGTTTCGCAGCAGAGCTTGCCGCCGCCGTAGGCTGAACAATCAGCCGTCGAATCGCACGGTAGGTACATGGGGTTTGCCGGGCATTGGTCCGCGGCGGTGCAGGTGTTGACGCAGCAGACGGCCGCGCCGCTGCTTTGCGAGCAATTCGAGTCGTTGGAGCAGATGGCACCGAGCGGTTGCGTGCCGGAAGCGCCAGTGCCGGCCGTACCTGCCGTGCTTGGCGCGCCGCCAGCGGCTTCTCCGGCGGCCGCGGCACCTGCCTGGTTATCCGAGCCGCCAGTCTCGTTGGAGCCTCCGGTACTGTCCGAGCCGCCCGTACTGTTCGAGCCGCCCGTACCGCTCGAGCTGGTGCTCGTTCCGCCGATACCGCTCGAGCCGCCGCTGGCGCCAACGCTAATGAAGGGCGTTCCGGCCTGACCGTTGTGAGCGCCGCCCGTCGCTCGGCTGCCTCCGAGGCCTCTGTCCTCCGAATCGTCCGAGCCGCACGCGGCGAGCGTGAGCACAGCCAAGACGGCGACGTTGCCCGCCAGCAGGAGACGTAGGTGTCGCGTACGCATGGAAACTCTCCGAGGTTCGGGGAGCGCGACGACCCAGCGGTACGCTCCCACCCTAGCTGAGTGGCGGCTCGGCCCTCGCTTTACGAAACGATGGCGTGAAAGCACGCTCGAGGTGGGCGGGTGTCCCACCGCTGCTCGAGCCCGAAAACCGTTCAGAAAATCGCGCGCCATGCCCCACTCAAAGAAATGACGATCGCCCGCGCGAACGCGCCAGGCGATGAACGATTCGGGAAAGGCTACAGGATGGCGACGGAAGCTCTGAATCTAGCTTGCTCCAAGTGCCGCGCCGAGGTCTTCGCCGGGGCGTGCTTCTGCATGCAGTGTGGCAGCCGACTCGAGCAGCCGTCGCGCCTGCCGTCCTCCGTCCGACTTTCGGCGCAACGCCCTCCCGTCAATCCGAAGCGGGTGGTGAGCGACTCCTCGTGTTCGATCGCGGCGGGCGCAACGCGGTACTCGATCACGATGCGGCGCGCCGAACGGCGCTAGATCCCCGCGCCCCGAAAATGCGCCGGATAGCTGCGAGCCTATTCTAGGCGTTGCACGGCGCGGAGAGTCGACGCATACCGCCGACCACCATGTCGGTGCAGTCGGTCGAGAGCGCTCCGAGGTCGCCCGACAGCGGCCCTGCACCGAGCGCGGCCGGGATTCACGGCTTGTTCGCGCGCGGCGGCTGGGTCCGCGTCTTGGGCGTGGTGGGACTCCTGGTGGCGCTCGGTTATCTGGCGCTATTTCGGAGCGATCCGCTCGGCACCTTCACGGGGCTCGATCTGAAGCGCCATCGCGGGCACACCGATCACGTGGCGCACGTCGGCGAGACGCGACTGTTCCCGAGCCTTGGCCCCACGATGTGGCGCGTGCCGGCGCTCACGCTGTTTCGCCGGCTCACGCCCGCGGAGATCGACGTGCTGCCGCCGGATCTCAAGACGTATGCGCACTCGTTTCCACAGGACATGCAGTTCGTTCCCGGCTACCCACCTACGCGCCCGCTCGTGTTGAATTTCCCTCACGTGCCTCGCTGCTACCCACCGGGCGTCTACCTGCTGGCTGCACCGAGCGCGTTCCTCTATCACTACGGGCTGATTTCGTTCGGCGCGTCGAATCGGCTGTTCCTCGCGGTGCTCGCGCTCACGTGGTTTGCCGCCGTGCTCGCGTGGACGGCATGGTGGCGCGCTCGTCCGCCGACGATCGCCCGCCAGCTCGTCGCGGCAGTGGTCGTCGTCTATTCGTACTACTGGACGATGGAGGGCTTTTACGACATCGCGGCGGTCGCGCTCACCTCGCTCGGCTTCGAAGCGGCGCGGCGGCGAAGTCACGCGCTCGCTTCGTTTTCGGGCGGGCTCGCGGTGCTCGTGCATTCGCGCCTGTTCATGCTGGCGCCGCCGATCGCGTGGGAGTTCGTGCCGGCAGCGCGCGCTTGGCGCAAGCTGTCGAGCCGTGAGCGCGCGCTCCTCGTGGGCGGTGTGCTGCTCTTCGTCGCGGCGCTCGGTTTCGCTTACATGATTCAAGCGACGGTCTCGCTGCACGCCGCGAAACAACCGCCGAACCCGGTGTGTCCGGGGCGTGGACCCTGGTTGCCGGTCCTGGGTTACGCGGTCGTCATTCTCGGGTTCACGGCGCTTTTGTCGAGAGAAGGCGCGCGCCTCGACGCAGCGACGGTGCTCTTCGGCGGGCTCGCTTTCGGCACGCAGCGCTATCTCGCGCCCTGGTATTGGCTGCCGATGCTGCCTTGGGCCATGGCGCCCGCGCCATCTGCGGACGGTTCGCTCAAAATGTCGAAGACGGCTGCCGCGGCGCGTTTCGTCGTGGTGCTGACGTTCTTCGTCGCGAGCAACGCTCAGCGCTGGTAGCTCACAGCGTGAGCACGAGGCGCTCGCGCCCCGTGTGCGCCCACGCCGTCTCGATCTCGGACAGCGGCCTCGTCGTCGTTTGGACGCGGAAACCTCCCGCGACGTAGCTCTGGAAAAACTCACCGATGCAGGTGACGAGCTCGACGTGCGACAGCGCTCCGAGCCCCGCTCCGAGCAACTCGAGCCCCGAGCTCCGGAGCGCGGCGGCAGGTAGCGGAATCGTCATACCGGCGGAAGCGCCGATTTGCACGTAACGCACGCGCGGTTCGGCGGCGCCGAGTCCCGGTCCCACGCAGGCGCCGAGCAGCGCTTCGGCGGGAGCACCGTAGAGATAGTCGAGGATGATATCCATCCCGTGCGTGCCGAGCTCGCGCCGGAACGCTTGGACGAGCTCGGCTTGCGGCAGCGTGAGCCCGATGAAGCCGTCGGCGCCGAGCGCGCGCAATTCATGCTCGGCAGCCGGATTCCGCGCCGTCGCGACCACGCGACGCGCGCCGAGATGCTTGGCCACTTGCACGGCGAGCCGCCCCGAGACACCGGCGCCACCGTTGACGAGCACCCTCTCGCCCCGCACGAAACGCGCGCGCCGGGTCAGCGCCGCCCACGACGACATGCCCGGGTTCCCGGCCGCCGCCGCCGTCACGTCATCGACGCCGTCCGGCAGCTCGACGCACTGCCCCGCGTTCACGACCGTTCGCTCCGCCATGCTTCCGAACGGCGGTCGCGGCAGCGCGAAGTACACGCGCTTGCCGCCGAGCACCCCCACCCCGTCGACGCCGGCGACGGCGGGCGGGGGCGCAGCGCTGTGGTGCTTACCCGCGGCGAACAGTCGCGCGAGGTTCGTGAGCGCAGACGCGTTCACCTCGACGAGCACTTCGCCGGCAGCCGCGACCGGTTCGTCGAACGTCCCGTAGCGCGGCGGCGAATCGAACGCATGGATGACGGCGGCCTTCACGCGCACGACCGTAGCGCACTTCAGCCTACAGTCATCCCTTTGCGTTCTTGCCCGGCTGGAGGGATGACGATGGCCTACACGTCACGGCGACCCAGAACGACCTGAACGCTCACCCCTCCAAGGGCGACATGGCGGCCTATCGCCGGCTCTTCACGTTAGTTTCGCAGATCTTCGACTGCGGCAACACTGCGATCGAGAAACGTACAAACGTTAGGACCACTCGGCGAGGTAGCGCGGATGCCGGGTTCAAACCGCGCGGGAGATTCGCGATCCCACTTTTACACCTGCAGCTCATCAGGAGAGTCATCCGTGGCCGGAGCGCCGCCTCGAGGGTGCCGAACCGCGCCCGGAACGTGGATGATCGCGTCCGGCTTTGGCGACCCGCGGGCCGGACCGCGGATAGATCATCGCTGCCTTCTCGATGCGCGCGGCTACCTGTTTTCGCAAGGATTGCGGTCGCAGCACCTCAGCGTGCTCACCGAAGCCAAGGACCCAGCTTTGGACTTCGGGGCATACGCGCACGCGTAGCTTCACCAGCACGGTTCCGTCCGATCTGAGCTCGACCTGCTGCGAAGGGTGCCATCGGTGGCTGGTGGCGAAGTTTGCCCATGGTCCCGAAACGACCACTTCAACATCCTCAACCGGGCCGGGAAGGGCGATGTGAATCCCGAAGGAGGGACCGAATACCACCTGCGGATCAAACTGATTCTTTGTTGGGTATTCGAACGCCTCGCTTGTGGCATCGACGTTCGACATTCTAGCGAAGCGGTAGCAGTAGGTGGACCCATCCGCGCGTAGCGCGAGCACGTAAAACTGCTGATTAAAAATCACGAGCGTGAGCGGTCGGACGGACAGGTTCTCTTCGCGGCCGTCGTTGTGCCGATACGCAAAACGGAGAACCCTGCCGTCGAGGATGGCGTCGATCGTCTCATCGAGCTCTTCGCGAGCTTCGGGAAGCGCATACTCTCCACCTTTGGGAGCGAAGAAGAATTTTCGATCGAGGTCCCCGTACGAGGCGCCTCGAAGCTTCAGCAAATAGTCGCGCGCGTCCCTCAAGTTCCGCTCCTGCTGCGACCCTTCGAAAATCGAGGCGAGACTTGCGGCTACGCACGCTCCCACGGTTGCCGTCTTGGTCGGTACCTCGCGGCGGTCCTCGTAGACCAGCCACCTGGTCTTTCCTTCTCGTTCGCTCCGAACTCTCGGAAATGACCGAAGGATTTGCTCGATCCACCTGTCCGCTGTCGGAAGTGACCTGCCCGTTCGTTCTGCAATGGTCCGCCGCGAATGGCGGTCGCCCCTGAGAAGATCCCCAATGATCACGAGGAACTTCTGATTGGCGTCTGAATCGTTGCGCGATGGTCTCATCAAAGGACGAAGATCTTATCGTCAGGTGAGTAGACAGGGCAAGCCGCCTTGCCGGGAGACTTTGGCGATCCAAACTTACGGAAGACTGGTCTGACTTGGGCAGCCTGCCCGTCATGCGGCGCTGCTGGGGGCCGCACGTGCGGCGCCGAAGTGATCGCCAGCGGATCTGATCCTCAAGTTCTCGAAAAAGGTTCTCATGGCCTCCCCGAACGATGTTGCCCGCAATGATGAAACGCCTGTAAGCGCACCCCGACAGCGTCTACCTGCGGAGCACCTCGATGCCACGCCCATCCGGAAGGTCAGCCTCCGACAGTGGCAAGCTATCTGGCCTCGCCTCGGCCATCGGATGCCCGCCAATCCCACCGCCATAGACGAAGTCGTGGACGTGCTCGCCCAACCTGGCCTTTCACGCCACTGCCACGACCTGCTGCAGGTATTGCACGAGTTAGGGACACCGCAGGGAGCTCAAGCGCTTCACGATGCGGCGATCTGTTCCGGCATCGGCCGCGATGACTGGCCGGATGCCGTCGAAGACTTGGCTGCAGAGGTCTGGCTCCGAGCGCAGGAGCTTCCCGAGTACGAACGCGTTCTGCTGCTCGCCGAGCTCGACATGCACGAGCGTGATGGCTCTGCGAGCTCTCGCGAGTTCGTGGGTCGCGGTGCCCGAATCCCCGCCGACGTGTTGCCCCGCCTTGAAGGCTTTCGCGAGCACATGCGCAAGTGGTTTCGCGGAGAAGGGATGGGGACCGCCCTCACCGTGAAGCTGTGCGTGCAAGTGTCACCGATCGGCCTATGAGATCCACGTGGGATCGGCAGAGCGGATCCAGGCGAGATCGGCCAAGCAGAGCCAACTGAGATCGGCCAAGCGGATCCACTCGGAGGCGTCCGAAGGGGACACCGGCCCGGAGGCAGATCG
>JAICTZ010000051.1 GCA_025936115.1 Polyangiaceae bacterium | reverse complement strand
GCGGTTCTCAAGCAGCCGAACCGCTTCACGCTTGAACTCCTCTGTGTGCTTCTTCCGCTTCCGTTTGCCGTTCGATTCCATGAACTATCCTCGAGGATACCCTCCTCGCTGGGTGTCCTGGAAATCCGGGGAAGCTCAGCCTCCTCGATCTGGAAGCGCATGTTGACCGGGTTACCGTCCTTGAGAAAGTAAAGCTTGGCTTCCCCACGGGACGTTTTGGGGAGCTCCGCGCGTTTGTTCCACCACCCGCGGTAACCGGCTTCCGTGCTGAGCGCGTCGAATACTTTACCGACCGGTGCTTCGATTCTGACTTCTTGTTTGATTGAATTCACGATGCGTCTCCTTTTTGCTCGTCTGCCAGAAATGCAGCCAAATTGCCGAGGCAACCGGTCCAGCCCTCCTCGTGCTCGCCCCTGATCTTCGGATCGGGCGGCAGCTCGTGAGTGAGGTGAAGGTCGGTGCGATCGCCGGATTCGCGCAACTCGACCGTGACGATGCTGTCCTTCACTCCGAGCTCAGGACAGCTCCAGGTGAACACCAGACGCGACGTGGGGACGATTTCCCGGTACTCACCGAACTGCAGGTGCACGCCCCCGCTCGGGTCGCGCATCGAGACTTCGTAGTGCCCGCCGACCCGCAGCTCCGAAGACACGCTGGCCGTCCAACGCGGGTCCGGGAAGAACCAGCGCGCCATCAGCTCTGGCCGCGTCCACGCCGAAAAGACTGTCTCGCATCGGGCCGACAGCGTTCTCGTGAGCGAAATCCCCTTCAGCATCGCTAGCTCCGCCTCTCGAGCTCGAGCAAGAGCTTCTCGAGCCCGTCGAGCTGCCGTCCCCACAGTCCGGCGAGCTCACTCAAAATTTTCGCGGCGTCCCGGAGCGGCGCGGGGCGAAAGCGACAACGGTATGCTCGGCCCGCGCGGGTCCGGTCTAGGAGCCGTGCACGCTCGAGCACCTGAACGTGCTTGGAGACGGCCTCGAGCGACATGTCGAACGGCGCCGCCAGCTCCGTGATCGACTGCTCTCCGCGCGCGATGCGCTGCAGGATCGCGCGCCGGGCTGGATGCGCGAGCGCGTGGAAAACGTGATCGATGTGCTCCGATTTAGACTCAACCATCTGGTTGAGCTTCTATCCCGCGGCCGCCCGATGACTGTCAACCGTTTTGTTGAGTGTCGCGAGGCGGGGCAGTTCGTTCGAAGCCGGCCCTTCGAGAATTCGGCGCCGGCAGATGCCCTACGCTAGCCCGTTGCGCATGGCGATCATGGTGGCGGCTGCCCGCGTCGTGACGCCGAGCTTTTCGAGCACGCGCTGGACGTGGTGCCCCGCGGTCTTGGGCGCGATTCCGGGCTCGACGGCCACCTCCTTGTTCGTGAGGCCACGCGCGACGAGCCGCAGCACCTCGATCTCACGCTGGGTGAGGCCGCTTGGCGGCGCCGGTGCAGGGCACGTGTGTCCCGCGGCACCGAACACGGCGGCCACCGCCTCTGGACAGAGCTGGCGGCGGGTCACCATCAGGTTGAGCTCGGACGCGCCCACCACGATGAGCATCAGGCCGACTAGGAGGACGGACGCGCGAGCCCAGACCACACGTTCAGAGGCGCTTGAGGGTCTCGGGATCGGGCGTGAGGCCGGCGGCCGCTAGCTGCTCGGCGACCCAAGGCGACACCGCTGCGAACAGCGTCAGGCTGGAGCGGAACTTGAGGTTGTCCGGGAACGGGAAGGTGACGTGGTTGCGGACCGCGAGTTCAACGCACTGCCGGTAGCGAGGTCCGAGGACCGGGTGTGCGAGGTAGCGTTTCGCCTCGTCGAGGCCGTCGATCGCGTAGACCCTCGCATAGTCGCTATTACCGAGGCCCGCGATCTGCGGGAAGATGTACCAGATCCAGTGGGTCCTCTTATGCCCAGCCTCGAGCTCAGCGACGGCCTCGTCGAAGTTCACGGCCTGCGCATCGAGGAAACGTTGTAGGTCTCTCATCGGTAGTCTTGGCTTGCTCGCGCTCGTCGACTTAGAACCAAACCAACAAGGGAAGACATGATCTTCATCAGCAGCGTATCACCCGCTCAAGTGCTCGCAGCCATCGACGCCGGTCTCGAGGAGACAGCGAAGGAAGTGAGCAAGCGCGCGCACTGGTTCGAGTGGGTTTTCGATCGCGACGACCTAGCCACCATCACCGAGCAGGACAAGGCGAATCCGAGCGTCATCGCGCCCGTCTCGAGGCTCCATCCGCTCCGGCTTCAATGGCTGAGGACTCCCGAGGGCGCCGAGGCCGCTCAGAAGCACGACTACTTTCTCGACAGGCTCACGACAGGTATGGATCTGGGGTGGATCGTGATCTACTCGGCGCTCGGCAGCGATCGGCACCTCCTCGACGGTGCGCAGCGCCTGCATGCAGCCTTGCAGTTCGGGACGAGGCGCCCGGGGTTCGGCGTCAAAGTGTACTGGACGAGCCCTCGCTGAGAGGCAACGCCTGCTCATTCCGCGTTCGCGGGGCGGGCGGTGACGAGCGGGACGCTCGCTCACGCCTCGTAGACGTCCCGAATCGACGCATCCTTTTCGAATTGCGCCTTTGCGTACGGGCACGTTGCCTTGACGCGCGTTCCCGTCGCGCGCGCCCAGGCGACGGCAGTGTCGAGCAGACGGCGCGCGACGCCTTGTCCGCGGAGCGACGCGTCGACCTCGGTGTGAACGATCACGACGCGGTGCTCGTCCAGGCGCCGGTACGCTTGCTCGGCGACGCGCTTCCCCTCGCGCTCGATGAAGAACGCGCCTTGGCCGTTCGCTTCTTCGTGGCGAATCTCAGAATCGGCTTGCATGGGCGAACCTTCCTTCAAGAGAAAGCTCGGGTCGAGCGAACGCGTTCCGAGTTTTACGGAGCCGCGCCCTGTGCGCCCGGAGGCATACCCTGCGCGCCCGGAGGCATACCCGGCGCTCCCGGGGGCATGCCCGGCGCGCCGTGCCCTGCGCCCATCTGTGGGCCGCCTTGTTGCTCCATCTGGCGGAGCTCGGCGATGACTTCGTCGTAGTGGGTGAGCATGCCGCTGCAGCGCTCGGGCGGGAAGGCCGGGGTGCGTTCGCGCACCATGGCGCAGGTCTTCGAGCCTTGGGGCAAATCGGCGCAGAGCTTCGTGACGAGTGAATCGCACGAGGCGCGCGCGGCTTTCACTTTGGCGAGCGTCGCGGGGACGGTCTCGAGCGCGACCGTGCAGGTCGAGGGCGTGAGCAGGTCGGTTGCGGACTTGGCCTGCGCGCACGCAGCCGAGGTGTCGCCGCTGCCGGCGCAGATCTTCTGTTGCCAGGCGCCGCACGGTCCCGCCGGCGCGGCGCTGCCCGAGGCAGCCGGCACCGATTCGGCGCGCAGCTTCGCTTTGGCTTGCGCTTCGTGACCGAACCAGCCGCCCGCCGCGCCGACACAAGCCGCCGCGAGCCCAATCACGACGAAGATCCCGGTGGGCGCCGGAGGCGGCGCCGCGGGAGCGCGTCCCTCGCGCGCCTTGCGCGAACCGCTCTTCACGCGCCGCACCGGGCGTTCGGAGCGCGCGGCATCGGACTCGCTCGCTTCCGCTTCTTCGGCGGGCGGCAGCGTCTCTTCGGGCGTGTCTTGGGGGGCTTTTTCGTCGCTCACGGCGCGCACCGTAAAGGGGGTTTTGCGCGCCGGCCATCGAAAGCCGCCTACAACGCGTTCCGCTCGAGGTTTATCAGCTGAGATTTTCCGGAGCGGGCCACCCTTTGCGGGCGTTTGTTCAGTCACGCGTCATCGCGCCGCGCGTGGCGGCCTCGGGCGCGCCGTCGTCGAAGGTTGCGTGACCGTGTTCGAGCGTGACACCGAGCCCTCTCCACCAGTCGGCAAGCTCCGGCGCAGCGTTCGTGAGGGCTCGCGTTCGGTAGACCTCCGAGAGCACGCGCGTTAATAGGCGCCGAGCGCGCGCAGCGAAGTGTCGAGCGCATGCACGACGCCGGCGTCGCCGAGGCCGAGCCGGCCCGGTGCGATCGCGACTTCGAGCGTCGTCGCGTCGATCGTCTCCCGGAGCTCGCGCGCCTTGCCCGTGTCGCGCGCGGCGACAGGCGAGACCCGAGCGATGCACGCGACGAGCGTCGCGGCGAGGAGCGGCGAGATGGGTCGAGCCAGGCGGCGAGGCACCCGCGAAGGCTCCGGCTACTTCTGCGTCCCGTCGAGGTCTTCGGCGAGGTAGCTCAGGATCACTTCGTCGAGCGTCTGCTCGCTGATCGCTTCGTCGCCGAAGATGGAACGCGCGCGCGCTTCGGGGGCGCCCGCAAATTGCGCGGGGGGACGCTGCGCTTGCGTCGGCGGGCGGCCTTGAGGCGGACGGCTGCGCGGCGGCTGGCTCTTGCGCGGCACGCCGCGCGGCGTCGCGACACGCGACCGCGACGGCAGCTGCTCGAGCGTCGCCACGTCGAGATCGAACGCCTCCGCACTCGGCGGGCTCACGCTCGGCGCGAAGCCGCGCAGCGCGGGGTTCGACAGCGAGCGGCGTCGCGGGCGCTCCGACTCCCGGGGGCCTTCGCTCTCGCGGACGCTGCGGGGCGGGCGCACGCTCTTCGGCGCCGCGGGACGTGCCGACGCGACCGGCGCCGTGGGACGTGAAATCGCCGCAGGCACGTCCGAGAGCGGCCCGACCGCCCGTTCGAGCTGCGCGTCGAGCTCGCCCGCGCGTAGGGCGGTGAACATCGCGCGGTGTTGCTCCTTCATGAGCGCGCGCACGACCTTGGCCACGTCGGTCTTTTCGACGTGTTCGGCGTAATCGGTGCGCGCCGTTTTGATGATGCGCCCACCATCTGCGAAAAGGTGGGTGACGATGCGCGCGAAACGCACGCCGGAGTCCTCGGTTTGGATATGAAATATCCGGCCGCGGTGGCGGACGTTGTTGTTGAAGCCGAGGACTGGCGGAGGCACCTTGGACAAAAAGGGAAAACCTCTCGCGGGCGCCCGCGAAACTTCAAGATACCGCTATCTCTGCGCTTCGTCCAGGCGTCGCATGCCTTCGAGTAGCAGCGCTTCCGGGCTTTTGTTGAAGAGCTCCTGCGGCGCGACGAAGTTCGGATCCAGGACGAAGTCGCCGTGATTCAGGCCGAGCATCGCGTAAAACGCCTCTTCTCCGCGCTGCGTGCCGAAAAGCGCGTTGTACACGTTGCCGTTCACGAAGTGGATTTCCCCGGTCCCGCTTTGGGAGCGGATCTTGAGCGCGCCGGTCTTCCGGCCGTGCCAGAGCACCTGCACCATGTCGGGCAAGCTCATCTCGGTTAGCGAGCCGGACACCCCGCGCTTGGCGCCGGCGCGCGTCGCTTCCCGTTCGATGACCTGCCGGAGCTTGGCGACCAGCAGATCCGCGCTGACGGGCTTGGTCACGAAATCGGCGGCCCCGAGATCGAAGGCGCGCTTGGCGTCGTTGCCTGCCGCGCTGCCCGTGACGAACACCCACGGCAGCCCCCTGCCCCACTCCGCTTTGCGCGCGAGCTCGAGCAGCTTGAATCCGTCCGTGCCCTCACCGAGCTCGAGCTCGGAGATGACGACGTCGACCTCACCTTTTTCGAGCAGCTTGATCGCTTGCTCGGCCGAGCGTGCCTGGCTCACCTCGAACCCGTGCTCGATCAGACGGAGCTCGAGCACCGTCGTCTCCTCGGGGTCGGGATCGACGAGCACGGCGTGACGGCGGTTCGCGAGCAGGCGCTCCTTCAGCTCCTCGCCCGTCACGGCGTGCTTGAAGATGTCGACCAGGTTCGGATCGAAGATGGTGCCGCGGTGGCGCGTGAGCACTTCACACGCCTGCACGGGACGCAGCGTTTTTCGGAACGGGTTCCGCGAATTTTGCGTGAGATCGGCGTACGTGTCGGTGATCGCGAGTAAGCGGGCCCCGAGCGGGATCTCCTTGCCGGAAAGTTTGTCGGGGAAGCCTTGGCCGTCGTAGCGCTCGTACATGTGCAGAACGGCTTGGGAGGCTTCGGCCGGCAGTCGCACGGCTTCGAGCAACTGGAGCGGCGTCGTGGCTTGCTTGATGGCCGAGCTCCTGTGGCCCTCGTACTCGGCGACGTTGAGCGCCGTGAGGTGGTAGGCGCCCATTTTGCCGAGATCGTGGATGTAGGCGGCGACGACGTGCGCCGAGAGCACGTACTCCGAAACGCCGATGCGTTCGGAGATGCGGCGCATGAGCCGGCCCACCTGCGCCGAGTGACCGCGCAGCTCCTGGCGCGAATTTTCGAGCAGCGACACGAGCACGTTGAACGTCTCGAGGTGCGCGTCGTCGAGCGCACCGCGGCCACGCGCACCCTGCGCTTTCCCCGCGTGCTCCATGTCGTTCATGGTGAGCACGCGCTCGCCCGTCGTCGCCTCGCGCGCGAGCGACAGCGTCAGGCTCTCTTCGCTCACGAGGTTACGCTCGAACACGTCGAGCATCGTCGTGAACTGCGCGTGCGCGTCGCGATCGAGCGCCGCGAACGCGTGGATGTCGCCCAGGTACGCCTTGCCGATCGCCGCCTTGATGGCGCGCGGCCGCCCGACGAAGGCGCGCACTTCCTTCACGCCCGACGCGATCTGCACGTCGTTGATCGACTGCATGTCGCCCGGGTCGGGCATCACGATGCTGAGCGTCGAGGTCTGCGCGTCGTACAGCACCGGGAAGACCGTGGCGCGCTCGGCGAGCTTGCGCGGGACCTTCGCGAGCGTCATCGGATCGATCTCCGCCTTGGCGAGCTTCTCCGTCGACACGAAGCGCGTCTGATGCGAGGCGGCCAGGTGCTTCAAGAGCGCGATCTCGTCGATGGCGCGGAGCTCGAGCAACGCTTCTTCGACGCGATCGCCCGTGCGCGCGACGACGTTGAGCGTCGCCTCCTGTTGTTCGGGCGTGATGAGTTTTTCAGCCACCAGGCGCTCGAGCAGTCGGTTCTTCGGCGGCGGCGCCATGGGATAGCCAACTATTTTAGCTCAGCGCGCCCGTCGGGCCGCCGGGGCCTTCCGGCAGCGGATCCGGGCACCTGCGCACGTTCCCACACCCCTCACTATTTGCGGCAGAAGCGCCGGTTTGTCGTCTAAACTCCGGCCGTTCTTGACGTGCCGGCCGCTGGACGCTAAGGGTTCGCCCCCTTTACCGCCCCCCTTTCCCGCCCGCCCCCCTGAGGCGCCCCCGAAGATGACGACCCCCTCCGCGAAACCAGCCGAAGCAGCCGCAACCCGTCGATGGTGGGTGGTGGACGCCAAGGATTTACCGCTCGGACGCCTCGCGTCCAAAGTAGCCCAAGTCCTTTCGGGCAAGCACAAGCCGTCGTACACGCCGCACGTCGACACGGGCGACTTCGTCGTCGTCGTCAACGCGAGCCAGGTGAAGGTCACCGGCAACAAGGCGAACGACAAGCACTACTACAGCCACAGCGGTTACCCAGGCTCGCTCCGCAAGGAGAGCTTCCGCCACCTCATCGTGAAGCACCCCGAGCGCCCGATCGAGCTCGCGGTCAAGGGCATGCTGCCGAAGAACGTGCTCGGCCGGCAGATGCTCGAGAAGCTCAAGGTTTACGGCAACGGTGACCACCCGCACCAGGCGCAGAAGCCTGAGGCTCTGAAGGTTTGAGCCGCTCGGCGCCGCCGAGCCCGCCACGACGTTTAAGTCCTTGGCCAGAACAGATCACGATCGGCAACAGAAGACCCAACCCCTGCAAGAACCGGCGAGACCGGCACCGCGCTCCTAACCAGCGCGACAGACGCAGGGCACAAAAGCTTTAGCTACACAGGAAACAAGAAAATACATGGCTGAAGGACTCACTTACTCAACGGGCAAACGCAAGACGGCGGTAGCCCGCGTGTGGATCGGCGCAGGCGAAGGCAAAGTCACGGTCAACGGCAAGACGGCCGAAGAGTACTTCGAGCGCGAAACGTCGCGCATGATCGCCAAGCAGTCGCTCGAGGTGCTCGAGCTGCTCGACAAGTACGACGTGCGCGCCACGGTCGCCGGCGGCGGTCACTCCGCCCAGGCCGAAGCGCTACGCCACGGCATCGCCCGCGCGCTCACGCGCGAAGATCCCGAGCGGCGTCGTTCGCTCAAGCGCGCCGGCTTCCTCACGCGTGACGACCGCAAGGTCGAGCGTAAGAAGTACGGTCAGGCGGGCGCCCGCAAGCGCTTCCAGTACTCGAAGCGCTGATTGTCGCTTCTCCGCCGGCACGGGCCGGTGGCAAAATCCAAGACTCCGGGTTCGGCGCGGAGCTTCGCGTTCGCTCGTCTCGATGCAGTCGCGAAACTTCACGTGTGAGCTGCTCGGACTCGGTCGCAGGAAGTTTGGTCTCAACTCTCCGGGGATTGCGACGCTCTCCGCGGCGGACGTATAACCGCGGGCCAGGAGCACCTGCATGAGATCCGCCTTCGCGTTCGTCAGCCTCGTCGCTTTGGGCTCGATTCTGTTCACTGCGTGCGGCAGTGACGACGACGACACGGTCACGTCAGCGGCGGGCAAGGCCGGGAGCGGCGCAAAGGCCGGCAAAGGCGGCGGTGCGGGCAAGGGTTCCGCCGGCAAGTCGGGAGCAGGCGGCGGGCAAGGGGGCAGCGCTCCGAGCACGGGTGGATCGAGCGGCAAGGGCGGATCGAGCGGCAAGGGCGGCACGGTCTCGACAGGCGGCACGGTGTCGACAGGCGGCGCGGTGTCGACGGGCGGCGCGGTGTCGACGGGCGGCACGGTCTCGACGGGCGGCACGGTCTCGACGGGCGGGACGAGTGGTGGCGGCGGAACGAGCGAAGGCGGGACGAGCGGGGCCGGGACCAGCGGCAGTGGCGGGACGAGCGGCTCCGGAACGAGCGGCTCCGGAGGCTCGAGCGGCATGCTCGGTTCGAGCGGCGACGGCTCGGGCGGCGGTGGTGAGGGCGGCGGACCGGAAGCTGGCGCGGGTGGACAAGGCGGCGCCCCCGAAGCGCAGGCGGCGCTCTGCAACTACCACTGCACGGACAGCACTCAGTGCGGCGCGGGCTCGGTTTGTGACGGCGGCGTCTGCACCACGGAGCAAGCGCAGTGTGACGCAGACAACGATTGCGTCCCGTTCGCCTCCTTCTGGACCCAGAATTGCACGAGCGACGGGAACTGCAGCGGCGGCCGCGTTTGCGTTGCAGCGGCGGGCACCGGCTGGTGCGCTATTCCGGCCAATCCGGATTGCTTCTCCGGCGCCCCCATCACGCTTACGAAGTTCGGTTCAACCGATCAAGCGGCCGTGTGCGGCGTCCCGGGCGTCTGCCAGCGGCACGCCTGTGCGACGACTTGCGCCGTCGACGACGATTGCGCGTACCTCGGCATGGGTCCGATTTGCAACACCACCACGCACTTCTGTAGCTGCACGGAGGACAGCCAAAGCCAATGCTTTGGAGCGGGTGTTTCGCACTGTGACGTGCCGACCGGCACCTGTCAGTGCGCGAGCAACGACGATTGCACGGGCCCCTTCGGCATTCCGGGCACGGACACCTGCGTGAACGGCAAGTGCGGCTGCTCGAGCGCGAGCCTGTGCACGGCCTACCCGGACGCGACCGCCGCGTGCGAATAGGGCAACGAGCCCCACCTCAGCTTCGCTGAGAAGCGCCCAACCTAAGAAGTTACCGCGTGTTAGCCGGGCCCTCCGCCTGACGGGCGGAAAGCGCGTGGTATGCTCACGCCTCCATGGTGTCCGAGGGCGATCTCCTGGCCGGAAAGTACCGGGTGGAGAGTGTGCTCGGCGAGGGCGGCATGGGGTACGTCGTCGCCGCCGTGCACGAGCAGCTCGAACAGCGAGTTGCCGTGAAGCTGCTCGTGCCCGAGCTCGCGCAGGACCAGGACGCGGCCGCGCGATTTCTGCGGGAAGCCCGCGCTGCCGTCCGGATCCAGAGCGAGCACGTCGCCCGGGTGCTCGACGTGGGCGAGCTCGAGGGCGGCGCACCGTACATGGTGATGGAGTTCTTGTCGGGGCAGGATTTGGCGCGTGAGCTCGAGGCGCGCTCGACGTTCGAAATCGGCCCGGCCATCGACTACGTGCTCCAAGCCTGCGAGGCCGTGGCGGAGGCACACGCCATCGGCGTGATCCACCGCGATCTGAAGCCCGCCAATCTTTTTTTGACACGCCGCGCTGACGGTTCGCCCCTCGTCAAGGTCTTGGATTTCGGGATCTCGAAGGCGCTCGCTTCGTCGTCGGGTCCGGTCAGCGCGTCGCTCACGGCGGCGCACACGCTGCTCGGCTCGCCCGCATACATGTCGCCCGAGCAAGCGCGGCGTCCGAAGGACGTCGACATCCGCACGGACATCTGGGCGTTCGGCGTGATCCTCTACGAATTTTTGACCGGCGATACGCCGTTTCACGGTGACGTGCCGCTCGAGGTGATCACGGCGGCGCTCTCCGATCCCATGCCGAGCATCGCCGCCGTGCGCTCCGATGTCCCGCGCGAGCTCGAGGCCGTCGTCGCCAAATGCATGGAGAAACGGCCGAGCGATCGCTATCAGACGATCGCCGAGTTCGCCGAGGCGCTGCGGCCGTTCGCTCCTCGCGAGTCGATGCACTCGATCTCGCGTATTTCCGGCATCATTCGCTCCGTCGCGCCGCCTTCACCCTCGCCCGAAGCGGGTTCGACGACGCTCCGCAGCGCAGGCGCGCGCACGCCGCCCGAAGCGCCGGTTACACCCCCGGTCGAGCAGCCCGTGACCCGCAAGGACACGCCCGCGCGCCGCGAGACTCCGCGCCGCCGTACGCCCGGCGGCAGCGAACCCACCGAGCTGGCGCACGATTCGATCCAGCCGCAGATGCGAGCGGCCAAAGATACGCAAACGGGCTTTGGCCGCTCGCAACCGGCGAGCCACCGCTCGCGCCGGCGGGTGTTCGTTGCCGTGGGTGCCGTCCTCGCCGCGTCGGTGGTCGCTGGCTGGCTCGTCTTGCGCTTCTCGACGGACGACTCTGCGCCGACCGCGACCACCGACGTGCCCCCGCGATCCGCACCCGCGGCCCAACCAGAAACGAAAGCTGGCGGCATCGTTCCGAACGCTGCGTCGCCCGCCGTGGAAGTGAGGCCCGGCGCACCGCTCGACACCACGCTCCCGGCCAAGGCCACGCCGAGCGCCGAACCGGCCGCATCCGCCGCCTCGAGTACGGCGGTAGAGGCTCCACGCGGCGCAACGGGCGCGGGCGCGAAAGTGCCGCACGGTTCGGCCGGCGCGGCACGTGCGAAACCAGTCGCGAGCGCCCGTGCCGCAGCACCGCAACCCCGGGTCGCGAAATCACTCGCGGCGAAGCCCGGCGTTCCCACGGGACGAGACACGACCGCGCCGGCGGACACGGAAGACCCGCTCGAGAACCGACACTAAAAGCACGAGCGGCCAAGCTGTCCGCGAGGGAGGAGCAGCCGAAACGACCAGGCTGCACCCGCCGCTACGACGCGTGCGGGGAGGCGAGACGCGGGAGGGAGAACCCGCGCTGTTGCCTGCGACGTTCGCGGCACCGGGTGCGCCACCTTCGTTTGCAGATTCTCCGCCTGCATTCGCGGGGGCGCCGCCGAGCTCGGAGGAGCTGCCGCCCGCTGCGTCCGGCGCTGAACCTCCGGTGGATGCATGCATTGATGAGCTGCCCGCGGCCGCGCCGTTCGTCTCGGCTCCAGCTGTCGCGGGTGCGCCGCCTGCTTCGCTTTCGCTCGGCGCGCCTCCCCCTCCCCCGTCCGACATCGAACCCGGCTCGTCAGGAGGAGCTTCGGGGACGGGCTCGTACCCCGCTGCGGCGAAGGCGTCGTCGAGCAAGAGCTCGAAATCGGGAACGTGCGTGAACAGATTGGTCACGTTGTGGGAAAGGCAATCGCCGCCAGCAGAGAGCGAGTCGATGCCGAGCAGGGCGTGGGTGTCGCGCGCGATGAGCGGTCCGCCGCTGTCGCCGACGCAACCCGAGGGACGATCGATGACGATGGTGCGCGGCGGCGCGCTCGTCACGTCGTCGTTCGCGAGGGGGCCAACGTCGTCGATCACGAGGTTCGGGTTGTGGGTGCGACGCTGCGTCGTCACGTCCAAGAATTCGCTGCCGACCATGTCGTCGTCGAAGCCGTAGCCGACGAGCGTCACGGGCTCGCCGATGCGCGCGCGGCCGTTCAGGCGCAGCGGGAGCACCGGTAACGAGAGCGCGTGGTCGAGCACGACGAACGCGAGATCGTTCGTGCACACCGTGTCGGAAAGCGTGGACAACACCTGCGCGCCGTGCGCAATCGCTTTGGTGCGCGGCGTGGTGGCGTCGTAAAATTCGAGGCTCGCCGCGTCGAAGTGCGAGCCGAGCACACCGGCGTTCGGATCGACGCTTTGGAGCTCGCCGTGCACCGTGCAACTGAAGTTACCGTCCACGAAATGCGACACGCAGTGCCGCGCCGTCACGGCGAGGTTCGGCGCCACGAGACTCGAGCTGCACACGAGCTCTCCGCCGTCGAGCGGGAGCCGCAGCATGAGCACGGCGTCTTCGATGCCGCCCGTGGGGGACGGCTCGCCGCCGACGACCGCAGCGCGCGTGACGGCGAACGGCGCAGTGCTGCCGGGGCTCGCGCAGGCGACCGCGAGTGCGGCGAGCGCTAGGGCGCGAAATTTTCGAGACACTCGTAGTTTCCGGTGAATACGTCGTTTTCCGCGTCGTAGCGGAGCACGTCGAGAAAGTGCCGAGCCGTCTCAAAGCCGGCATCCCACTTGAAGCAGAAGATGCCCGGCGTCGCGGGGCGAACGCCGGTATCGGGGTTGAAATTGGGGGCACCGAGCGTGCTGCTCAGCGCGATGGGATCATCGGGGCTGTCCGCGAGCGCGGTGAACACTTGGTTGATCGCTTCGGGACCGTCGGCGAAAGGCTTTCCGTCGAGCGCGATCAGCCGCTTCATGCCGGCAGAGATGCCGGGGCCGGTCATGTCGTCAGCGAGTGACGCCGCGTAGGTCGCGTACGCAAGGTAGTAGACGGCGTCGTAGTAGTTATCGACTTGGCCTGGGATCTCGGCGGACAGCTGGTAACGCGTGTTGAAGCGTTCCGCGAAGCCGTTCTGAAGTGTCGGATCAGCGGCGGCGGCGGCGCTGACGCCCAGGAAGCGGCCCGGGGCGGTCGGGTCGCTCGTGGATTGCTCCGTGCTCGTGACTTCGCCCGTGATGACGTCCTCGACCGCTTTGAGTGCGCGAGTGGCCGCGTTGTACGGCGAGAGGATGTAATAGGGTCGCGGCGCGGGCATTGCGGCTTCGAGCCGCTGGATCACGCCGTCGGGGTTCGTGCCGTCCGACGTGATCATCGCGTCCGCAGCCGCCGAAATCACGACATCCGGCGCGAACGCAGCGATCTGCTCGACTGCGGCGGGGATAGGGTTCGGGCCTGAGAGCGAGACTTTCAGGTACTTGCCGTCGGGATTGCTCGGATCGACGCTCTGACTTTCGGCCGAGAACGGTCCATTGAACTTGAGACTCGGGCTCACGGATTGGGCCAGATCGGCGTCGAACGCGTCGTCGGTGTACACGAACGCGACTTTGATGGCGTCGCTCGGGGCAAGGCTCCGTTCCGTCCTCACGTAGCGTTCGACATCGTTCAGCAACAGCGCGTATGCGGCCGCATAGTCTTTTGGTTGGCCAAGGAGCGTCCAGATCAGCCCACCGTTATTTTTCTGGAGCGCGAGGCTCGACGAGATAGCGACCGCGTTGAAGTAAACGAGGTCCCAGCCAATCTCCCACGTGAAAGCATGATACAGATCGTCCGGCCTCAACTGAGCGACGACCGCCTGAACTTGAACGTCTTCCGCCAAATGCGCGATGCCGCGCTTCACGACGTCCGCGTCCTCGGCCGTATCACTTTGACAAACCAGTAGGACGAGCGGGCGCCGCGGGCCGCCATCGGGATCCGGCAGGCCACCGGCCTTCGAGTTGATCTCGTCGATCGCGAGCTCGAGCGCGTAGGCGTTCGTGCTCGTGGTCGGGAAGTCGGGATCGAGCGCGACCATCGAACCGACGAAGATCGCGTTCGGATCGGCAAAGCGCGCGCTGCCGTCCTTACCTTCCCCCGCGTAGGCGACGGGGCAATCGGTGGTTTGTAGCTGTACGCAGGTGTCATCGGGAAGACAGCGCGCCGCCTGGCCGCGATATTTCAGCACGCAGTCCGCGTTAGTCTCACAACCTGGTTCCCCGCCCTCCCCGGCGGTACCACCGGTGCCTCCATTGGCGCCGGTGTTGCTACCGCCTCGCCCGGCGCTCCCTCCCTGCGCATTGCCGCCGACCGCACCGCTGCCGCCTGTAGCGTCATCTCCGCCTGTGGCCCCCGTGCCCCCGCTCGTCGCGCGCCCCGCTTCGCCGCCCGAGTCACCGTCGCCGCCCGCTCCCGAAAGTGACGGCGACGTTCCGCCGAGATCCGCGCCACCGGCCCCGGCGCTGCCGCCGAGTCCGCCCTGCGCACCCGCACCGGGCGCGGGCAAATCCTCGGGCGGCGCGATGAGCAGACAGCCGCTCGCGAACACGAACGGGAGCGCGAAGACCGCGCGCGTCCGCCGCAGCGAGCTCCGCGGCGATGCCGCCACACCTGCTCGCCCGCGCACAGCCGCCCCTCCGCGACGCCCCCTCACAGCCGCCCCCCCGCGACGATCCCGCCGCCCGTCGCGTTCGCCCAGCCCGACCACGTAATGCGCGGCGTCGCGCTCGCTTTCGGCAATGTCGCGTGCGTGTCCGCGATGAACGGCGCGTTCTCACCGTGCGCACGCGGCGCCTGCTCGGGCCGCGTGACGTAGAGGTACGTCGTCACGCCCGCGCCGCCCGCCGCCGCGATCCAAAGCGCGAGGTTCACGACGCCGAGCGTCACCACTGAATCATGGTCGGCCTGCGCTTGCTCTTGATCCGCATTGAAGCGCCCCGTGTCGCTGTACGACGACTCTTTGTGCAGGTACACGCCGCCCGTCACGCCCGCCGCTACGGCGAGTCCTAGCGTCACACCCCCGGCCACGTAAACGGACGTCGGAATCGGCCGCTCCTTCGCGACATCGTGCGGCGGCGTTGCACCGGGATTGACGACGACCGGAGTCACGACGGGCGGCGGAGGAGCCGCTGCCGGCAGCGGTTCGAGCGCCGGAATCACGAGCGTCTGCTGATCCGCGACCGCGCCGATTTCGACGCTCGAAGACCACGGCTTCTTGTCCGTGGCCTTGACGGCGATGGTGTGCGTCCCGGGATCGAGCGGCGTGGCGGCACCGAGCGCCTCGACCCCGACGAGCACGCCGTCGATGCGGAGCTCGAGGCCCGCGCGATCGGCGTCGGAAGCGAGCGTGATCGTGAGGCGTGACAGTTTTGGTGCGAGCGCGGCGATGTGCTCTTCCGCGTAGTCGATGCGGCTCTGCATGCGATCGCGTCGGGACTGCACGAGGGCTTCGTTGTACTCGAGCCAGGCGGTTGCGACCTTGCCGAGCGATTCGTTGCACGACGCGAGGTTCAAGAGTGTGCCCGTGCCGGGATCGAGCCGGTAGCTCTCCGCGAATTTGGGACACGCTTCGGCGAACTTGCCCGCCGCGGCGAGCTTGCGCCCTTGACGATAGAGTGTCTCCGCGAGCGCGACTTCCGTCGCTGATTGCGCGAGCGCCAAGCGTGGCGTCGCGAACGTCACTGCCGTAAGCAGGAGCGCAGCGGAGCTCCAGGTGACCCGACGAGCGACCATCGAACGCAGCCTAACCCGCTCCCGCCTGGCTCGTCGCGGCTTGCCCGCCCGAGGCGCCGCCGCTGCTTTGCCCGCCCCGTGCGCCATCGCCTGCCGTGCCGGTGTCCCCCGCGCCGCCGCCTTCGCCGCCCGCGCCGCCCGCCCCGCTCGTCACGTCGCACCTCGATTGCGAGAAATCGCCCGGATCCGGCGAAATCAGGAGTGGTTCGCTCAGCCGTACCAGGATCGCTCGCATCGCCGTGATCTCGTCCGGGCTCATGGACAAATCTTTGGTCGCGACATGGACGTAGGCGTCGATGAGCAGGTTCGCGTCGGCGCGCGTCAGCGGCTGCGGCGTATAGATCAGATCGAAGCTGTCCGGGGGCGAGGTGAGCGCGCAACCCCAGAGCGCGTAATTGAACTGCCCCACTTGGCTCAAAAATCTCGCGCGCGCGTCCAGTTTCTTCGACTCGTCGTAGTAGAGCCCGACGACCCAGTTGACGCGACAGTCGTCGAAGAAGGCGTCCTCGAAGTCGAGCGTCACGCGCTCGTCGAGCGCCGTCGAGCTCGTGCCGAGTCGAACGCAGAGCGAAAGTTGGTCGGGCACGCCCGTGCCGCCGGCGCCCGCGTTATCGGAAATGCCGGCATTGCCCGCGACTTCGTTGCTTGCGCCGCCGCCTCCGCCCGTCCCGCCGCGCAAGATGCCGGGGTTTTCACCCGTGCCGCCGCTCGCCGTCGTGCCGCCGCTCCCGGTCGCGCCGCCGCGACCAGCCTTGCTCGATGTCATTCCCGTACCGCCTGAACCGGAATTGGTGCCGCCGCTGCTTTTCGCACCGGCGCGAGCGAGCGGCGCGTCCCCGGTTCCCCCTTCGCCACCTTCACCGCCCTCACCGCTTCGCCCGCTCGTGAGTCGCCCGGCTGCGCCGGCAACGTTGCGCAGTGGAAGCAAGCTGCTCGATCCGTCGCAGCTTGCCGCGCACACCAGAGTCACACCGAGAAGACCCAGCGTGCTCGTTCGCACCATCGGCATGGCAGCGAGCCTAGCGTACGATGCTCGAGTCCTCTAGCTCGTCACCCCTTTGTCAGATGATGAAGAAACCGACGACATGTTGAGCGGTTACGAGGACGGCGGTCGTAATGCGCCGCTTGCGCAAAGTTCTGCGTGCACTCGCTACTCGAAAAAGTGCGCTTGAATCCGCGAGCAAACTATTGTCAATTGCGTTCCGATACGCTCGGGTGCGCCTTCGAGTCCGAATCGGAGCGGGCCCAGCAAACCGTCGGAGGAATGAATGTCGAGGCGAATGTTGTGCGTGGGGGTTTTGGGCCTTCTAACGCTATCCATGCTCGCGAGCGGGTGCTCCAACGCACCGGAGCCTGCAGGAGACTCCACGGGCAGCGGCACCGTCGACCTTCCGCTGACAGCGCAGGCTGACGGCGTTCAGTACCGGCTCGCCGACGCCAAGTTCACGATCAAGGGCACGAGCGTGAATTTCACGCGCACGATCACGCCGGCGGCGGACCTGCCCGTCGATCAAGAAGTGCTCCCGAGCGGCGACTACTCGATCCTGCTCGCCGACGGCTGGCAGCTCCAAGCCAAGGGGCCGACTGACTCGAGCTTCAGCGACGTCGACGCCGAGCTCGCCGTCGATAATCCGCTCTACTTCACCGTGAAGCGAAACCAGATCGTCGACGTCGTGTTCGCGTTCATCAGCCGCGGCATCCCGATCAAACTCGATCGCGGCCGCGCCAACGTGCGCATCAGCGTTTCGGACTGTTCGGGCTACGACGGCTACACGGCCACGATCGCCGGCCTCACCCTCAACTGCACCGGGCACATCGACCAAAACTCCTACGTGCTCGACGACGACGGCTACTTGACGCGCAACTTCGGCGAGTGCGTCCAAGATCAGAGCCTGCTCGATTCGATCGACGCACTGCTCGGCCTGCAATACAGCGATCGCGAACCACTCCCGTTCGACACGAACCCCCTCGCCTACGCACACGACTGCATTGCAGGCCGCTGGGCGGCCTGGCGGGAGAGCTTCGACGCGAGCGGCACCACGGATTGCCCGGTGTGGACCGAGGCCGGTGTCATCCAGCCCACACCCGAGGATTACCAGGCGATCGCCCAGTCGGAGCCCACGCTGCCGGCGCAAGAGGACGGCTCACGTCCCACGGACCTGATTGCCGCCACCAAGATCAACACGATTTACCGAACGGCGTTCACCGACAACCAGAGTAGCGATCAGAAGTGCGGTTCTGCCGGGGATTGCGCCGCCCTCTGCGCGGGTGGCTTGCCCGGTTTCATCATTGGACAGGACGGCGACACGATCACGACCGACCCGCCGCCGTGGAACGACCCCACCAACTACGGATCGACGGACCCCTACCAGCCGTCTTACTACCACATGATGTCGTTTTACGGCCCCTTGCCGGGCGCGCTGTTCGGCGCCGCGGCCCGAGCCGATGCCAAGGATGAATGCAGCGTCTACGTGAACGGCACGCACCAGCTCGGTGTCCTCGTCCGTAACTGCCGGGTCGCCGCCGACGGCACGCCATTCGCGTGCGTGAGCGTCTGCTCGCCGCTCAACATCATCCCCTGATCAGCGCAAAACACTCGCCGTCCAACGACGCCGAACCTGGAGCGTGACTCCGGGTTCGGACGCCGGGGCGAGGCGCTGGCGGGCCGGGCGCGTTGTACTAGGCTCCGCGCCCCATGTTGAGAGCCGCCATCATCGGTGCCGCCGGGTACACGGGTTCAGAGCTCGTGCGGTTGATCCATCGCCACCCCGAGCTCTCGCTCGCCGTGGTCGCAGCGCGTGACAACGCGGGCAAACGCCTCGAGCAGGTCGTGCCGTCGACGCGCGGGGTGAAGGGCATCGGCGAGCTCATGCTCGAGCCATTCGATCCCGAGCAGGCGAATGCGCTCGCCAAGCGCGTCGATGTAGCGTTCCTCGGCCTGCCGCACGCAGCGAGCGCCAAAGCCGGTAAGGCGCTCTACGACGCCGGCGTGCGTGTGGTGGATCTCTCCGCGGATTTTCGGCTAAAGAGCCGCGAAGCGTACGAAAAGACGTACGGCCCGCACCCGGCGCCCGAGCTCTTCGAAGTCGCCATTTACGGGATGCCCGAGCTCCATCGCGAAGAGCTCAAAGGCGCGCGCTTGATCGCGGCTCCGGGCTGCTACCCCACGTCGTGCATCCTGCCGCTCGCCCCGCTGCTCAGGGCCGGGCTCATTGCCAAAGACGGCATCATCATCGATTCGAAGAGCGGTGTGAGCGGCGCGGGCCGCTCGCCGGGTCCAGCGTATCACTTGCCGGAGGCCGCCGAAGGTATTCGCCCCTACAAGGTCGCGGGCGCGCACCGCCACACGGTGGAAATCGAACAAGAGCTCTCGCTCGCCGCGGGCGAGACGCTGAACGTCGTTTTCACGCCGCAACTGGCGCCGATGACGCGCGGCATCCTGAGCATCGCGTACGCGCGCCTTTTGCCGGGCAAAACCGAGGACGACTGCCGTGCGGCCGCGCGCGAGCTCTACCGGGAAGGGCTCGTCACCGTCCTCGACCAGGGCGTCCTGCCCGACACGCTGTGGGTCCGTGGCTCGGCGCGCGCGCACGTGGGTTACGCCGTGGACACCCGCGTTTCGACGGTGCTCGCAATGGGCGCCATCGACAATCTCGCCAAGGGTGCGTCAGCGCAGGCGATCCAGGCGCTCAACGTGGCCATGGGATGGCCGGACGCGCTCGGATTGCCGGAAGTTGCCATGTTTCCGTGACGGACGGCACCCGGTGCGAATTGCGACCGCGCGGCCTCGAACCGGCGGGCGCGACCACAATTGTCGCCAGGCCCTAGCGCCGAGTTCCCGGGGGGGCACGACTCGCGAAACTGGCGGTTGTCGCCGCGTGGATTTCGTGGGGAATATTGGGATCCGTTCCATGCCGTCGGCGCGTGCATCTTTCAAGCTCCGGAGCGACTTCCAACCGAAGGGCGATCAGCCGAAGGCGATCGCGGAGCTTTGCGCCGGGCTCGACGCCGACAAGCGCTATCAGACGCTGCTCGGCATCACCGGCAGCGGCAAGACGTTCTCGATCGCGAACGTGATTCAGCATTACGGGCGTCCGACGCTCATCATCGCGCCCAACAAGACGCTCGCCGCGCAGCTTTACGCCGAAATGCGCGACCTCTTCCCCGAAGCCGCGGTCGCGTTCTTCGTGAGCTACTACGACTATTACCAGCCGGAAGCGTATATCCCGACGACCGACACCTTCATCGAGAAGGACGCGATCATCAACGACCAGATCGATCGCATGCGCCACGCGGCGACGCACGCGCTCTTGTCGCGCGAGGACGTGATCATCGTCGCGAGCGTCTCGTGCATTTACGGCATCGGCTCGGCGGAGACGTATTCCGGGCTGCTGATCGAAATCGTCAAGGGCGAAGAGATGCGGCGCGACGAGCTCTTGCGCCGGCTCGTCGACATTCAATACGAGCGCAACGACACCGACTTCCACCGCGGCACCTTCCGCGTGCGCGGCGACGTCGTCGAGATTTTCCCCGCGTACGAAGAAGCACGCGCCATTCGCGTCGAGTTCTTCGGCGACGAGGTCGACTCGATCCGCGAGGTCGATCCGTTGCGCGGCCGCGTGCTGAACCAGCTCGAAAAGTACGCCGTCTATCCGGGCTCCCACTACGTGACGCCGCGCCAGCAGCTCGCGCGCTCGATCGCCGGCATCCGCGAGGAGCTCCGCGAGCGGCTCGAGTTCTACGACAAGGCCGGGCGCTTTCTCGAGAAGCAGCGCCTGCAGCAGCGCACCTCGTACGACCTCGAGATGCTCGATCAGATGGGCTTCGTGCAGGGCATCGAGAACTACTCGCGCCACCTGTCGGGACGCGCGCCGGGCGAGCCGCCGCCGACGCTCATCGACTACTTCCCGGAAGATTTTTTGCTCGTGATCGACGAGTCGCACCAGACGGTGCCGCAGATCGGCGCGATGTACCGCGGCGATCGCTCGCGCAAAGAGACGCTCGTCGAATACGGTTTCCGGCTGCCGAGCGCGCTCGACAACCGCCCGCTCCAGTTCGTCGAATTCGAGAAGCACATGCGGCACGTGATCTTCGTGTCGGCGACGCCCGGTGATTTCGAGCTCGAAAAGGTGCAGGGGGAGGTCGTGCAGCAGCTGATTCGCCCGACCGGGCTCATCGATCCCGAAATCATCCTGCGCAAGGTCGCGGGGCAGGTCGATGAGCTCTTGGCCGAGATCAGAAAGCGCGTAGAAAAGCAGGAGCGCGTGCTCGTCACGACGCTCACCAAGCGCATGGCCGAGGATCTCACCGAGTACTACGCGGAGCTCGGCGTGCGCGTGCGCTACCTGCACTCGGACATCGACACGCTCGAGCGCGTGGAAATCCTGCGTGATTTGCGGGCCGGGGAGTTCGACGTGCTCGTCGGCATCAACCTCCTGCGCGAAGGCCTGGATTTGCCGGAGGTGAGCCTCGTCGCGATCCTCGACGCCGACAAGGAGGGCTTTTTGCGCAGCCCGCGCTCTTTGATTCAGACGATCGGGCGCGCGGCACGTAACGCGAACGGCCAGGTCATCATGTTCGCCGACCGCATCACGGACGCCATGCGCCACGCCATGGACGAGACCGACCGCCGCCGCACGCTGCAGCGCGCCTACAACCTCGAGCACGGCATCACACCCGAGACCATCAAGCGCGCGATTTTCGACATCAATCCCGCGAGCGGCACGACCGATTACTACGCCGTGCCGAAGCGCAGCGCCGCCGGCGCCCCCGCGGACACGAGCCCGACGGCCGAGCAGGATCGCGCCGAACGCATTCAAGCGCTACGCCAGGAGATGTTCGCCGCGGCAGAAAACCTGCAATTCGAGACGGCCGCGCGCCTGCGCGACGAGCTCAAGCGGCTGCAAGGTCTGAACGGCGGCGGAGAACAGTCCGCTCGCAGCGGCTCCGAACCACCGCCGCGGCGCTCCGATCGCCCGCCCGCGCGGCGCTCCGATCGGCCGCCTGCGCGACGTTCCGATCGTCCGCCCGCGCGCGGCGGCTGGAAGCGACGCTAGTCGCGAGTTGGGCGATCTTGGAACACCAGATCGCGATCGGCACGAGTGACCGAGAGCTACGTGAAAAACCGGCGAGCACCTGTGCGTTGTGGGTCAGTGATCGGCAAAGGACGCTGAACTTTGAGCTAGGTCGCCGTGCTCCCATCAACCCCAAAAATTCGGTTCTCGCGTATGGTTCCGCTTCCTTGACGATCGTGATCTTTCCCGCCAAGACCACCCAACTCGAGGCTAGTACGGCGGCCCGAGCTAAAGCGAGGCGTCGGCGGCCGGGGTGGTCGTGCCGCAGATTTCGTTGATCTTTTGCACGAGCGGGCCTTCGCCGCGCGCTTCGCGATCGAGCTCGACGCGTTTGGCGCGCGCGGTGTCGAAATCGCCGCGCGCGAATGCCGCGGCGACGGCGCGCAGCGACTCGGCCGAGTGCTCGGCGAGCGTGCGGTAACGCTCGACTTCTGGCAAAAGCTCGCCCGATTCGACGTGCAGCGCCTTCAAGTCCGACGCGAGCTTGTCGTAGCGCTCGGCCGTCGCAAGCTCGGCTTTCATCGTCTCGTCGGGTGTGGCGTTCGGGCGCGGGCGCTGTCGCTCGCTCTCGGCGATGAAGGCATTGGCCGTGACCGATACCCCCCGGCACTCGCGCTCGAGCCGCCCGCAGCTCACGAGGAGCAGAAGACAGGAAACTCGCGCGAGGAGGCGGCCGACCATGGTGAAGCTCTAGTCAGACCCGCGACCAACCGGCGGGCTGAGAGCTGGCGATTAGACCATGGAAGTGAACATTTACGCCGCAAAAACCCAGCTTTCGAGCCTGGTGCGCCGCGCCGCGGGCGGCGAAGAGATCGTCATCACGAGGAACGGCGAGCCGGTCGCACGGCTCACCCCCATCGGCCAGCCCGGGAAGAAGCGCAAGCTCGGTCGGCTGCGAGACAAGATCCGCCTGCCGAACGCTGGTCTGGCACCGAGGACGGCCGACTTGCTCGGTGCCTTCGCAGGTGGGCCATGAGGCTGCTCCTCGACACTCAAGCCCTGCTTTGGGCCGTCGCGCGCGTGGACGAGCTGCCCGCCCGTGTCCGAGCGCTGCTCGAGGACGGCGCGAACGATTGCTACGTGAGCGCCGCGAGCACTTGGGAGCTCGCGCTCGAGACGGGAGTCGGCGAGGTCGAGCTCGAGCTCGAGGAGCTCATGAGTGAGCTCGGGGTGCTCGGCTTCAACGAGCTCAGGGTATCGTTCGCGCACACGAAGCGTGCCGCCAGCTTGCCGCCACTCCATCACGATCCATTTGCTCGGCTGCTCGTCGCCCAAGCGCTCGAGGAGGGGCTCACGCTCGTGACGGCTGATCCGACGCTTAGCGCGTACGCCGTACCGATATTTTGGGAATAGCGGCAAGCCTGAGCAACTCCGGTACGCGCTGGACGATTCCCGTGAGTGCTAGCCGCGCGCAGGATTCGCCGCCGATTCGCGTTCGACCGCTCGGAGCGCCGCGCACACTCCGTGGGCAGAGCGCTCTTATTGCCTTTGCTTTCGCTGCTGGTGGCGCTCGGGTGTCGCGATGAACGAGGGTATTCGTCGGCGGCTGCGGCGAGGCATGCAGCCGGAGGGAAATCGGGACGCGCGCAGGGAGCGAAGAGCAATGACGCGGAGGGAGAGGACGAAGCCGGACGGGGGAGCGGCGGCGACGACGGCGGCGCGAGCGGCAGGGGCGACGGCGGCAGACACGCCGTGTCCCATGGCGTGGAGGCGTCGAGCGACAGCGGCGGCCGGGCACGGGAAGGTACGGCGGCAGGCGCGGCAAATGCGCCGAGCGGCGGCGCGTCCGGCTCGGTGAAGGGGGCAAATGCGCCGAGCGACGGGTCGCAAGGGTCGGACGGCGACGGCGGTACGGCTCCAGCGAGCGCATTTTCCGTCGTGACGTGCGCGGAGCCGGCGGCGGGGAGCGGCTGCAGTGTCGCGGGAGACGGACCGCACGTCGTCTTGCGTGGCGACGTGCTCACGCCGGGCGTCGTGTATACGAACGGCACGGTGCGCATCGAAGACGGCGTGATTCGCTGCGTCGGCTGCGATTGCGACGACGGAGCCGCCACGGTCGTGAGCTGCGCGGACGCCGTCATCGCGCCCGGCTTCGTGAACCCCCACGACCACGTCGCCTACGACGCCGAAGGCCCGCGGCCGCCCGGCACGGAGCGTTACGACCACCGTCACGATTGGCGTCTCGGTCTGCGTGGTCATGACGCGATCAGCTACGAAGGCGGCGCGACCGAGCGCGAACGCGCAACGCAAGAGCTACGCATGCTGCTCGGTGGCGTGACGACGCTCGCGGGCGGCGCTGGCGTCCACGGCTTCGTCCGTAATGCGGACATGCCCGAGCTCGGCGAAGGACTGCCGACGGCACCCGCCGATTCCGAAACGTTCCCGCTCGACGACGCGGGCGGACTCTTGCTCGCGACCGGCTGTGCCTACGGGAAAGATCGCGCGACTGAGGACGACGTCGAACGCGCGGGCGCGTTCCTCGCGCACCTCGGCGAAGGTGTCGATGCCAACGCCGAAAATGAGCTAGTTTGCGCGATGATGCCGGATTTCGGTCTCGTTCAGCCGTCGTCGGGCGTCGTGCACGCCGTCGCGACGAACGCGACGCTCGCCGCCGGACTTGCCGCGCGCTCGGCCCGCGTCGTCTGGTCCCCGCGCTCGAACGTCGCGCTGTACGGCAACACGGCGCCCGTGCCGCTGCTCCTGCGTTCGGGCGTCGAAGTGGCGCTCGGCACCGATTGGCTACTCACCGGCTCGATGAATCTCCTGCGCGAGCTTGCCTGCGCCAAGACCTGGTCGGACGTCTACTTCGATCACGCGCTCGACGATCATGCACTGTTCGTGATGGCGACGACGGCCGGCGCACGCGCCGTGGGCGCCGGCGACGCGATTGGTCGGCTCGCGCCGGGCATGCTCGCGGACGTGAACATCGTGGACCGGCGCGGGCGCGAGCCGTACGCCGCCTTGATCAACGCGGAACCTGCCGATTTCTTGCTGGTTTCGCGCGGCGGACAGCCCTTGTACGGACGAGCCGAGCTGCTGGCCGGGCTCGGCACGTCCGGTTGCGACGAGCTCGACGTGTGCGGGGCAGCGCAGCGCGTGTGCACGGCGGACTCGGGATTTTCGTTGGCCGAGCTAGCATCGACCGCCGACGCGACGTATCCGCTCTTTGCCTGCGACACGCCGCCGAACGAGCCGACCTGCGTGCCTGCGCGCCCCGGCGAGTACGACGGCGTTCCGAACGAGCTCGATCATGACGGCGACGGCGTCGCCGACGGCGACGATCGCTGCCCGAGCGTTTTCGATCCACCGCGCCCCCTCGACGCCGGCGCGCAAGCCGACGCGGACGGCGACGGGCGCGGCGACGCTTGCGATCCCTGCCCGCTCGACGCGAACGACGCCTGTGCGCTCGACCACCCGAACGATCGTGACGGCGACGGCGTCGCCGACGGCCGCGACTCGTGCCCCGACGCGCGCGACCCGGAACAAGCCGATGACGACGGCGACGGCCGCGGAAATGCCTGCGATTTCTGCGCGACGCCCAATCCAGGCGCCCTGCCGTGCGCTCTGCCTATCGCGGCGATCCGCGCTCATGCGGCGCCGGAGCACCCACCGCGGCATGCCCTCGTCGAGGTCGCGTCCGCCGTCGTCACGGCCGTGCGCCCAAACAGCGGGAGCTCACGCGGATTTTACATCGAGGACGACGTAGTGCCGTATTCGGGGATCTTCGTCTACACGGGCTCGGACGCGCCGGGCGTCGCGGTCGGCGACCGCATCAGCCTGCGCGGGCGCTACGAAGTTTATTACGACATGGACGAGCTCGTGGACGCGACGCTCCTCGCGCGCGATGCTCTCGTCGAATCGCCGACGCCCGTCACCGTACGCGCCGAAGACGCGGGCGACGACGGTGCGCTCGCCGCCGCGTACGACTCCATGCTCGTCACCGTCACGGACGCGATCGTCGTCGAAACGAACCCCGACGCGCCGTCCGACTATGACGAAACAGAGCTCTCGGGCGCGCTCCGGCTCGACGATCTGCTCGATCCCGAGCTCGACAACGCCTTCGCACCCAACACCGGCTTTTCGGCCGTCACGGGCATCCTCGGCTATTCCTTCGATCACCGTAAGCTGATGCCGCGCAGCGCGGCGGATCTCGCCCCATGAAGGCTCAGTGCAGCGCGGCGTCGACGAGCGCCGTGAGCTCGTTCTCCGAAACGTGCCCGAGCCGCACGGCGACCACGGCGCCCTTGCGATCGAGCACGACGAGCGTCGGCAAACCCCTGACGGCGAAGGCAGTCCCCGCGAGCGACTGTTCGTCGACCACGCTCGGGTAGCTCACGGGGTGTTGGGCCAAGAACGTCCCCGCGTCTTCCGGCGCGTCACCCGAAAGCACGCCGAGCGCGACGACACCCCGTGGCCCTTCTTTCTTCGCGACTCGATCGACGATCGGCATTTCGGCGCGGCACGGCATGCACCAGCTCGCCCAAAAATCCAAAATCAGGGCCTTGCCCTGCAAGTCCGAGAGCCGCACCTTGTCGTTCGCGAGCGTGCCTGCCGGATCGAGGCGTGGCAGCACGAAATCCGGCGCGCTTTTGCCGACGAACGGATCGGCCGCGAGCCGTGGCAACACGAGCCAGCCGAAGAGACCCGCGGCGAAGAGCACGAGCCCCGCAGTAAACCAGGGCGTTTCCGGGGGCTTCGGCGCGGCCATCGGCTCAGCTTAGCGCCGGAAGGCGAACGCGCAGTCGGGCGCCGCCTTCGGGGCTCTGTTCGGCCGAGATCGTGCCGTGGTGCTCGACCACGATCTTTTTCACGATGGCGAGTCCGAGTCCCGTCCCGTCCGTCTTGGTGGTCACGTACGGATCGAAGACCGCGGCGCGGAGCTCGGGTGGAATGCCCGGGCCGTCGTCGTCGACGTCGAGCACGAGGTGTGGGCCTTGGCGACCGAGGCGCACGAGCACGTGACCGGCTCGTTTGGTCTGCGCGAGGGCCTGCACGGCGTTCTGAACGAGGTTGATCACGACCCGGCGCAGCATCTGACGATCGATCTTGGCGAGCGCTGGCTCACCGGGCACGTCGAATTCGATGCTCGGGGCAAGGTCCGCCGCGTCGCCGTCACTGCGGCGCTCTTCGTCGCCGAAGAGCGGTCGCTCCGCGAGCTCGCGCAAAAATTCGCTGAGATCGGCGGGCTCGAGCTCGGCTTGGGGCAAGCGCGCGAAGTCGGAAAATTCACCGACGAGGCGCCGGAGCGTCCCGACTTCGTCCTCGACCACCTCGAGCGTCGTGTCGAGCAGCGTTTGGAATTCGGGGTTCTTGCCTTCGTAGCGGCGATGGATGTCCTGCACGGCGAGCTGGATCGGCGTGAGCGGATTTTTGATTTCGTGCGCGAGCCGGCGCGCCATTTCTTGCCACGCGCTGATGCGCTGCAGGTATTCGATGCGAGCGCGGCTCGTCTCGACTTCGGTGAGCATGCGATTGAACTCGCGGGCGAGCGTGCCGAGCTCGTCGTCACGCGCTTCGGGCACGCGCACGCTGAGATCGCCCGCCGCCACGCGCTGCGTCGCCGCCGCGAGCTCGACGACGCGCCGCGCTACGTCGCCCGCCACGAAGGAGCCGACGCCGACCGCGAGCAAAATCGTAACGCCGAGCAGCGCCGCGAACGCGAGCACGTAGCCGCGCTCGTCGGCGGCGCGCCGGCTCTCGATGCGCCGGTAGCTCTCGACGAATTGGCTCGCCTCGGCAAGCTCGTCGAAGCGCGCCTTGTCGGCAGCGAACACGGCGACGAGCTCGGCGCCGGTCGTGGGTTCGTCGTCCTCCACGAGCGGCGCGTCGGGGCCGTCGTCAGCTGCGGCAGAGCCCGACGGTGGGGGTGCTACGTGCCGCGGTGTTTCGGCGCCGCTCGGCGCCGCGGGCGCTGCGTGCCGCGACGTTTCGGCGCCGTTCGGCGCAGTTTCCGCCCCGCCGCGCGGCGCAACTCGACGCTCGTCACGAACGGCTCCGAGCGACCGCACGACCTCGAACCGATTCTCCGTGCGCGCATCGAGCGGCCAGCCGCGCGTGACTTCCACGGGCGGTGCGTCCTCGCTCTCACGCACCGCGAGCGACACGAGTCCTTGGTGACCGACGAACAGGCGCCGGAGCTCGCGTTCGAGCGCGGAGCGGTCGCGACGTTCCGCCGCATGCCGGAGTGCCCCGTCGGCGGCGATGGCCGCGGCCTCGCTCCTCATCGCGGCCTTCACGGTGCGGGCGAGCTCTTGATAGAGCTCGAGCGAGCGATCGAGGTGCGCGCCCACCTCGGGCACGAAGAAGCGCGCAGCCGTCTGACGCACCGTCGTCTCGGCGAGCCATACGGCGACGAGCATCGGAATGAGCGCCGTGACCAGAATCGCGAAGGTCAGGCGGCGGCGGATCCCGAAGCGCGGCGCCAAATGCTCAATGTCCCCGGCTGCGGGCAAAGAGCTTGACGAGCAAATCCCACGGGTCGAAGCCGAGGAACTGCCGCACCTCGTCGCCGAGCCACGCCGGGCGCTCGAGCGAGAAGAACGCCTGCGCGAGCGGCCCCTCGCGCGACAAGAAGTGCCCCGCACCGAAGCGGCTCGCCAACGCATAAATCTCGTGAAAAACGGCGCGTCCGGCGTCGAGCCCGAGCGGCAACGCAGCAGCGGGCATCCAGGGCGAGATCACGATGTCCTGCGCGGCCACGGCGCGCGCCCAGGCGCCTGGCGGGTGCGCACCGGCGAGCTCGCGGAACGTGCGGAGCTCGCCGTAGCAGCCGACGGCGATCTTACCGACGCGCTTCTCGACCGCTGCGGCGAGGTGCCGGTGATCGCGCCGGAAGTCGCCCGACAAGAGCCCGAGCTCGCGCCCGAGCTCGTCCGGCCCCACCAAGCGATCGAAGCCGCTGCCGCGTCTGCGCACGACGAGGCACGTCGAGAGCGCGCCTTGTTCGAACACGCCGAGCACCAGCGATTTCTCGCTCGGGCACAAAAGATCGAGCGCGCGCCCGACGGCTCGCTCGCTCGGCACGGGCCAATCCGCGACGCGCCACGGCCAGAGTGTCAGCAGGCGTTCGGCTTCGAGCTCACGCACGATCGCGAGCCACTCGAGCGCTTGCGCCAGGTAGTCCTGCCCGGGCGAGAGCCGCTCGCCGAAGCGATCCATGAGCTCGTCGAGCGCTCCCGTCGAAATTTCGGCAGCCCAGCGCGCCCCGTGCCGAGCGGCGAGGGACTCGAGCGACTCGGGCCACGGCTGCTCACCCACGGCGATGCGGCCGAAGCGGGTGCTCACGACCTTGCGCAGCGTGCTCCCCGTCGTGACGGCGACGACGCCGCCGTTCGGACCGTCGGCGTCGCGCGCCGTCATGTGATCGGGGCGATCGAGGGGCCTGAAAACGTCGCCGAGCCGCGCCCATTGCTCGTGGGTGAAACCTTCGAGGGAGACATCGCGGGTGAACACGGCCGCGAGTATAGTCGTCTGCCATGGCCGCCGCCGATAGCGCCGAGCTTTCCGACCTCATGGCCTTCCTCGATGCGTCTCCGACGCCGTACCATGCGGCGCGCGAAGTCGGAGCGCGTCTCGCCCGAGCGGGGTTCGGCCTGCTCGAGGAGGGCGCCGGCTGGAACCTCGAGCCCGGGGCACGCGGGTACGTGCTCCGGGGCGGCACGCTGGTCGCGTTCGTCATGGGAACGATACCGCCGTGGGAGTCGGGATTCGTCGTGCTAGGCGCGCACACCGACTCACCGAACCTGAGACTCAAGCCGAGCCCCGAGCTCACTCAAGCCGGCTACCGCCAGGCGGCGGTCGAAGTCTACGGCGGCGTCCTCCTCACGACCTGGCTCGACAAGGACCTGGGCCTCGCGGGTCGCGTCGCGCTCGCAGGCGGCCGCCACGAGCTCGTACGCCTCCCGGGCGCGCCGTTCCGCATCCCGAACCTTGCCATCCACCTGAATCGCGACGTCAACAAAGAGGGGCTAGTCGTCAACCCCCAACACCACCTCGCGCCGATCTGGGGACTCGAAAGCAGCGGCGCGGGATCGGTGCTCGAGCTCGTCACCGCGAGCCTCGCTTCGACGCCGGCAGCCGGTGCAACGGCGGCGGACATCCTCGGCTTCGACCTGTGCTTCTTCGATGCCCAGGGCGCGACGCTCGGCGGTGCAGGCGGCGAGCTCATCGCCTCCGCGCGCCTCGACAACCTCGGCTCGTGCCACCCCATCACAGGCGCCCTGCTCGACGCGGGCGACGCCGGCGCGACGACGCGCGTCATCGCCCTCCACGATCACGAAGAAGTCGGCAGCCAGAGCTCATCGGGCGCGCGCTCGCGCCTACTCGAAAGCCTGCTCGGCCGGCTCGTCACGTCCTATGCCGGCGCACCGGCGGACGCGTTACCGCGCGCGCTTGCCCGCTCGCTCTTCGTGTCGTCCGACATGGCACACGCCGTACACCCGAACTATCCCGACAAGCACGACAAGCTCCACCGCCCGCTCCTCGGCGGCGGCCCCGTCGTCAAAGTCAACGTGAGCCAATCCTACGCGACGGATGCCGTCGCCCAGGGCGCCTTCGTCGAAGCCTGCCGGGCCGAAGGCGTGACCCCGCAATTCTTCGTCTCGCGCAACGACCAACCTTGCGGCTCCACCATCGGCCCCATCACGGCCGCGCGTCTCGGCATGCGCTCTCTCGACATCGGCAACCCCATGCTCGCCATGCACTCCTGCCGCGAAACCGCCGGCGCCGCCGACCCCGCCGTCATGCGCCGCGTACTCCGCCGCATGCTCGTCGAACCCCCCCTCCGGGATCCGGCAGCGTAGCGCGCTGGATTGCGTGATTGAGCGCGACTGGTTTCACTGAACGCGGCTGGTTTCACTGAACGCGGCTGGTTTCACTGAAACGCGGCTGGTTTCACTGAACGCGGCTGCGCTTACTTTCAGCGAATGCACCCCCTACTCTGACTGAACACGCCTGCTCTGACTGAACGCGCCGGTCGCAGACCCACAGCCTCGACACGGGCGTGTGATTCGCCACGGGCCGCAGAACGAATGCTCGCGGCGCGTGCGGCTCACGTGCAATGTGCAACACCGACACACCAAAGCCATCTTCGTTCGCGCACAACGAGAACGCATTCCCGCGCGTGCAAGAATGTCCAGCCTTGCGCGCGCCCCAAGAAGATCCGAGCAAAGTTCAAGAGATCACGCGTCACCGCGTCCACCGCGTCACCGCGTCCACCGCGTCACCGCGTCCACCGCGTCACCGCGTCCACCGCGTCACCGCGTCCACCGCGTCACCCCGTCATCGTGTCAGCGCGCGGTGTCGAAGTTCGCGAACGCCATGAGGCCCTGCAACATGACGACTCGGGCATTCGAAAACGGTGGACAACTCGGCCCAAATAGTATATTGCCCAATTCAAGATGTCGCGAACTAAACGCGCAGCATCACAGGGGCAACTCACTCTCTCGTTCCCGTTCACCTGGGGCGGCGCGCGCCGGAACGCCGGACGCAAAGCAGGCCCGCGCCCAAACGTACCGCATCGCTCGCGTCCGATACAGCGCCCGTCGCAGCCCGTGCACGTTACATTGCGCTCACGCCTCGCGCCTCTGCGCAGTCAATTCCTGTTCCCCAGCGTGCGACTTGCGTTGACACGCGCCGCACGACGCGATCCCGACCACTTTCGCATCGTCCACTACTCCGTGCAACGCGATCATATCCATCTCGTAGTCGAGGCCGCAGACAAGCGCGCACTCTCGAGCGGCATCCGGAGCGTCGCGATCCGAATCGCGCGCTACGTGAACGATTTGCTCCATCGCCGCGGCACGCTCTGGGCCGACCGCTTCCACAGCCGCGCCCTCACCTCGCCGCGAGCCGTGCGAAACGCGCTCGTCTACGTCCTCGCAAACTTTCGCAAGCACACGCGGCACGACCTCAAGCCAGGAATCGATCCGTACTCGTCGGCTGCGTCGTTCGACGGCGGGCGCGAATGGCAGCCGCAACTCGGAACCCCGCCGCCCTTTGCCGAACCGCCCGTCCGTTGCGAAGATTCCGCAAACCGCTCGCCAAGCGCGGACTCCGCAACCTTCGGCGCGCGCACATGGCTACTTCGCAGCGGATGGCGAATGCACTCGCCGCTCAGCATGCGCGAAACACCAGCGGGCTGAGCTCGCGGCCGCGCAAGCGTCCAAATGGGCAGTAGGACATCGGCGGCATTGGGTGACGTGGCCGCCGACTCGCCGTGTTCGAGACAAGCGTCGATCCACTCAGCCCGGCCTATGCGCATTCTGCGAAGTTTTTTGGCGGCGACCGCTGGTTCGCAACGTTTAGAACCCTGGGGGCGCCCCGTTCCAGCGAACGACGGCTTGCCGAGAAATGATTGGACCGGGCAGCGAGGACAGCGCACCGCTCCGACGATATGGTACGCGACGACACGCCTCCGTAACGACGGAAAACATCAGCGACGAGCGCACCGCCGCAGCGCGCAGACGAACAGACGAACAGACGAACAGGGCGGCGACGCGCACGGACGAACAGCCCCGCGACGCACGGACGAACAGCCCCGCGACGCACGGACGAACAGCCCCGCGATGCACGGACGAACAGCCCCGCGATGCACGGACGAACAGCCCCGCGACGCACAGACGAACAGCCCCGCGATGCACGGACGAACAGCCCCGCGACGCACGGACGAAGGCGACGCCACGTACTGACGCACAGGCGGTTACGTGCAGACTACGACGACCGGCATCAGACGAACACGGCGCTAGCTCGACACGTCGAGCGCGGGCGCACCGACGAATGGGCCGGCCGCTGGAGTGCCGTCACTCGACGCGCAACACGCCAATCAGCGCCACGATGAGGAACCCGAGCGCCACGGCGATGAGCGCTACGGCGACGGCTGGTGAGCGCTTCGGGGCGAGGCGACTGGCGTCTTCGAGGTTCACGCCGGCTCCCTCGAGGTGCGCGTCGAGCGCGCGGTCGCTGCGGCGCGTGAACGCCGCGAGGAGCAGGAGTTCCACGGCGAGCGCCGCGGCCGAGAAGGCGCCGAGGATCCAGCGGACGCGCGTGCGGCGGCGCGCTTCGCGGTGCAGAGCACGCGGGCGACCGTCGAGGAGGAGCGCTTCGACGGCGTCGAAGGTGCGCTCCGGTTCGCCGTCCGCCGCGGGCTCCAGAGGCCAGCCGACGGCCGCGGCGCTGCGCAGGTCGAGTTCGCTCGAGACGACGGCGAAGTGCGGGCCCGCGCCGAGCGGCGGTAACGGGACGCGCGCGCTGCTCTGGCCGTTCGCGGCGGGCCTGAGGGTCGCACGCCCGCCGAACCAGCGCTCGGTGGGCGTGACGACCGCGAAATAGGCGATGTCGCGCGGCACGGGCGCTTCGATCACGAGCGCGTCGCCGTCCTTGACGGCGCGCATGGCACCCGGCACGATCGGAAGCGCGAAGGACGCCTGCACGCCGCCGTTCACGTCGAACGTGACGTTCACGGCATGCTCTTCTGGCGCGATCCGGAACGAGCAGCGACCGTTCGCGTCGGTCAGCCGCTCTCGCGGCGAGATGCGCGCGCCGGTGCCGCTCGCTGCAACCGTCAGGTTTTGCGCCGGCGCGCCGTCGCGAGTCACGGCGACCAAGAGCTCCTCTTCGAAGGGCACGGCCAGAGCGCCGCGCGCGGGTGCAACCCGGACTTCGAATGCGCCGGCGTAGGTCGTCGCCCAGCCGCCCCTGCGGCGCGCCGCGCGTGCCCACGGTTCCGCTGCGAGCTCGATGCGACCGCGCGCGAGCTCGCTCCCGGCTTGGGCGATCCTGAGCTCGAGCGGACGCGCGCCTTCGGGCGGCTCGAAGCTTATTTCGGCTCCGCCCTCGTCATCGAGCGGCAGGCTACGCGCCGCGTCGAAGGCCGGCGCGTGCAGCTCGACGCTGATTTGACCCCTGCTCACGGGAGCTTCGTGCACGGCAGCGCGTTCTTCGATCAAGTCGAAGACTTCGGCGCGCAGGCTCACGCGCGCGCCCGTCGTCGGGCCGCCCCAGATACGCGCCACGCGCGTGGGCCGCGCCGCGCCACCCGTGACGAGGGCGAGCCCGATGACCGCCACCGTGGCGACGGGCAGCACGTAGAGCGGCCAGCGGAGCGATGGCGACATGCGGGTCCCCACGAAATTATGGCACGCTTCGAGCCACCCCGGCGGTCGGGGGAGGGTTCGTGGTATTGAGTCGGCCGCCATGGCCGAGGTTCAGGGTTCAAAGAAGAAGAAAAAGAAGTCTTCGAAGCGCACTCGCAAGGAGCGCCGCTACGTCGGGGAGACGACGTACGCCTCCAAAGTGACCACGGGGATCGGCATGTTCGGAGCGATGCTGCTCGGCGCGGGCGTGTACTCGCGCTGGGTCTCCGATCACCCGGCAAGCTACGCCGTCTACCTCGTCGCCGTCGGCGCCGTGGGGCTCGTCGCGGCGCTGTCGCTCGGCGACATCGGCACGCTGCCGGTGCGTGTGGGTGATCTCGGCATCGCGATCGAGCGTGGCAACGAGCTCGATCGCATCGGCTGGAGCGATCTCAAGCGCGTTTACGTCGAGAAGGGCAAGCTCATGCTCGAAGCCAGAGAGAGCACGAGCTCAATCACGCTCGCCGCGCATCCGAAGGCCGTGGCACGCTTGCTCGCCGAGGGCACGCAGCGCGTCCCCGAGGCCATGGATGTGAAGCGGAGCGCGATCGAGGATTTGCCGACGCCACGCGACGACGACGGCGAGCTCCTCACGGTCGACGGGCCGCAGGTCGCGGGCCGCAGCTGCCGCGCCAGCGGGAAAACCATTGCGTTCGAGCGCGACGCGCGGCTCTGCCCGCAATGCGGCGAGGTCTACTTGAAGGACCGCGTCCCGAAGAAGTGCCTCACCTGCAGCGCCGAGCTCGGCGAACGCGCGCTCGAAGCGTAACGCTGCGGCCCGAGGGCGCGGAACGCAGCGCAGCGAATACGGGCGCGGGTCAGTCGAGCTCGCTCGCGAGCACTTCGACGAGCGTTCGCGTGCCCGAAATCTCTTCCACCTTGCGCCGCACCGCTCGGCGCACGAACTCGTCGAGCGTCAGGCCACGGCCTTCACGAAAGACGTCGAGGGCGCGCGCCGCTTCGCGCTCGAGCGTTCGAAGGGCCGCGGTCGTCAGCGACGGCACACCGCGCGCGAGGACGCACGGGGGCGCCACGCTCCGGCCGCCACGGTCGAGCGTGAGCGCGAGCACGACGACGCCAGCGCGCGCGAGTTCGGCGCGTTCCTTCAGCGTCGCCTCGCTCAAATGCTCGCCCCCGAGCGCGACCGCGATGCGTCCCTGTTGCACGCGCGCCTCGGTCGCGAGGGAGTCACCGTCGCAGAGCACGGGGACGCCGTCCTCGACGACCTTCACCGACGCGATTCCGAACTCCTCGGCCAGCCGCGCGTGGCGCATCAAGTGGCCGAGGGTGCCGTGCACGGGCAGAAAACAGCGCGGGCGCACGAGCTCGAGCATGCGCATTTGCTCGAACTGGGAGGCGTGACCGCTCGTGTGCACGCCGGGGTCGGTGATGCGATTTTTGAGAGCCACGCCGTGCCGCAAGAGGTCGTCCTGCATCTCCACCACGGCGCGTTCGTTGCCCGGGATCGCTCGGCTCGACAAGATGACGGTGTCGCCGCGCTCGAGCGCGAACGCCGGGTGCACGCCGAGCGAGAGACGCCGCAGCGCCGAGTTCGGCTCCGCTTGCGTGCCGCCCGCGAGCACCATGAGTCGGTCGCGCGGGTAGCTTTTCGCGCGCTCGGCGTCGAGCAAGAGATCGCTTGGCCAGCGCAGGTGCCGGAGCTCGGTGGCGATTTGAACTTGGCTTTCGAGACTGCGGCCGAGCACGAGCATTTTTCGGCCGAGCCTGCGGGCCAGTGCGCCGAAGGTGATGAGCCGCTGGATGTTGCTCGCGAACATCGCGATGACGACGGCACCAGGCGCGCTCGCGGCGAGCGCCTCGACGGTTTCGCCGACGGCGCGTTCGGAGCCGAAACGCTCGGGGATATCGCTGTTGGTGCTGTCGCTCAGCATCAGCGCGACGCCGTCGTCACCGATGCTCGCGAGCCGGCGTTCGTCGGTCGGCTCGCCGTCGGGCGGATCGGGATCGAGGTTGAAGTCGCCGGTGTGAAGCAGGGTGCCACCGGCCGTGACGATGCGCAGAGCCGACGCTTCGACGACGGAGTGCGTGACGCGCACCGGCTCGATCTGGAACGAGCCGACGGCGTGGCTGCGGCCCAGTTCGGCGACGCGCAGATCGAGATCCTCGGGCGCAAAGTCATGCTCGAGCAGCCGCCGGCGCGCGACGGCAAGCGCATGAGCGGGTCCCCAAACCGGCACGTCGAGCTCGTCGAGCAGGTACGGCAGCGCGCCGACGTGGTCCTCGTGCCCGTGCGTGAGAAACACGCCGCGCACTCGCTCGGCGCGCTCGACGAGCCAGCTGAAGTCGGGGTGCAGCACGTCGATGCCGAGGTTGTCGTCCGAAAACCCGATGCCGCAGTCGACGACGACGATGCCGTCTGCCTGCTCGATCGCGAGGCAATTCATCCCGATTCGACCAAGGCCACCGAGAGGCACGAGCCGTACGAGACTTGGCGCAAGCTCAGTCACGGCCGCAAACATCTCATTTTCCGGGCTCATGCGAGCGGTGGCAGATTCGACCGGCCGACTGACCGCCGCTTGCCGCTGCGTCGTCCGCTCGGTAGCCTCACAGCGTCATGACCAAAGCCGTGAGTCCCGAAGAAGCTCAAGCGCTAATGGCCGAAGGCGAGACGTACGTCGACGTACGCTCGGAGCCGGAATTCGAGGCGGGTCACCCCGCGGGGGCGGTCAACGTGCCCATCTCGAACATGGGCGCCGGAGGGCTCGAACCGAATCCGGACTTCATGTCCGTCATGGAGCGGGCCTTCGCGAAGGACGCGAAGCTCGTGATCGGGTGCAAGACCGGAGGCCGTTCGCGGCGCGCGGCGACACTGCTCACTTCTGCTGGTTATACGAGCGTGGCCGACATGGTCGCGGGTTTTTCCGGATCGCGCGACGCGTTCGGTCGACCGAGTCCCGGGTGGTCGGATAAAGGCCTACCTGTCGAGACGGGCGCGCCCGCCGGTCGCAGCTACGCAGACATGAAGAAACGGTAGAAGCGTTTATGCTCTGCGTATGAGCTTAGCTTCGGCGCCTTCACGTTCGACGTCGGAGGCGCGCCGGGGGCCGCGCATTGCCTTCCTCGCGGCGTACATGAACAACGCTTACGAGTGGGACATCTGGCGGGGCGTGCGCAAAGCCGTCGAAGAGCGCGGCGGCACGGTGGTCTGTTTCGCGGGCTCCGGCCTCGGCGACCCGGATCCCGAGCATCGCGCGCGGAGCACGCTATTCGAGCTCGTTCACGCGTGGAATGCCGAGGCCATCCTGTGCCTCACGAGCGTCATCAGCCCGCACGCGGGCATCACGGGCACGGAAGAGTGGGCGCTCGCGCGCGGGCTACCCGTCTGCAGCATCGGCCCGGCCGAGCGCCTACCCAGCGTTCAGATCGACGACGCGGCCGGCATCCGGCAGTTGATGGTGCACCTCATCGAGCACCACGGACATCGCCGTATGGCGTTCATCAAGGGCGCGGAGCTGAATCAGGAAGCGCGGCAGCGCTTGCTCGCCTACGAGCGCATCCTCGCCGAGCACGAACTGCCGCTCGATTCGCGGCTCGTGCTCAACGGAGACTTCACGACCGAAAGCGGCAGCCGCGCCGTGCGCGAGCTCTTCGATCAGCGGCAGGTCTCGATCGACGAAATCGACGCGGTCATCGCATGCAACGACTACATGGCGTTCGGCGCCGTCGACGAGCTCGTGCGCCGGCGCATCTCCGTGCCCGAGCAAGTCGCGGTCGTCGGCTTCGACGACATCGCGCCGGCGCGCGTGCACAGCCCGCCGCTCACGACGGTGCGCCAGCCGCTCGAAGAGCTCGGGCGCGCCGGCGCGCTTCGGTTGCTCGAGGTCCTCGCCGGCAAGAAGGTCGAAGGCGCCGCGACGCTCGGCACCGAGCTCGTGCTCCGGCGCTCCTGCGGCTGCGTTCCGACGAGCCGCTTCGTGTTGCCCGACCTCGCGGACGAAGGCTCGGCCACCTTCGAAAGCTCGTCGCGCGCCGTGCTCAGGAACGCGCTCGAAGCCGAGCTCCACGGTGAGCCCGGCGCGTTCGCCTTCGCGCTCGAGCCGATTCTGCGTGACGTGGCCGCGAGCGGCTCGACGGAGTTCGATGCCGGCCGGCGCTTTGCCGACGATTTCTGCTCGCGCATGCGCCTCGTGGGCAGCGACGTCGTCTACGAGCGACTCGCGCGTCTGGCGCGCGTGCTGCACACGAAAATGTTCGGCCCGCAGGCGCACCTCTCGACGGCACTCGCCGAGTATCTGCCGGGCTTCGACATCGACGAATGTGCCGTCTCCGAGCTCGTGGCTGACCGCACGAAGACGATCCCGCTCGGCACGCTCAAGCTTGCCTTCGGCTTCGACGCCACGACGATGCAGCCGCAAATGGCCACGTACGACGGGCACGAGCTCGTGCCGCCGAGCTTCGAGGGGCTCAGGCGCCGCTCGGTGTTCGTGATGCCGCTCACCTGCGGGCCGCAGCCGCTCGGCATCGCCGTGATTCCGGCCGGCAGCCTCGACGGCGGGTTTTACGAGACGCTCGCCGAGCTCTTCGCGACCGTGCTCAAAGTGCTCGAGGTGCGGCGTGGGGTGCCCCCGGAGCCGCGTCAGTCGCCCGCGGCGCGCGCCCGCTCGTAGTCCTTCGCCGCTTTGTCGATCAGCGCGTAGTCGCGCGCAGCGCGCTCCGCTTCGGCTTCGAGCACGGCCGTGAACAGCGTCAGGCCCCAGATGCCGTTTTCTGGCCGGCGCCGAAACGGATAGCGTGTCCCGCGCGCCGTCTCGACCGTCGCGCGTTCGCCGTGCTGCTCGACGCGCGCGACGCCAGAGAGGTCCTTGCGGAGGCGCGCCATGAAGCCGAGCCGCCGCGCGTACAGCGCGAATACGTCGGCGCCGTCGGCCGCCGTCGCTTCCTCGACGTGTTCTCGGCTGAGCTCGCCGCGCTGCGGCTCCGGATAGGCGGCGAGCACCCGTTCGCGAGCTCGGCGGCGGTAGTCACGAATGGTGTAACAGGCATGCTCGGCCGGGGTCTCGAGGTACGCGAAAAACTGCGCGGGCTCGCCGCGGTTCACGGCGATGACGACGCGGTAGTACGCGCCTTCCGGCGTGCGATCGCTCGGGTAAAGCACGTGCGCCCCGACGACGGAGAGCACACCGAGCCCTGCGAAGAGGCCGAGCAGTGACCAGACGAGCCTGCGTCGTGTCCAGGGGCCGCGAAAAACCGACATTGTCGGCGACTATAGCGCCGGGGGGCGCGAGACCAAGCCTCTCGCGCCGCCCCGCGCTCGCTCACTCGACGTCAGTGCCGCGTCTCCGTCTGCTTCGTGTTGATCGGAATCGTGCGGCCCTGCGGTTCCTGCTTCTTCTCGGGCAACGGCACCGTTACCTCGAGCACGCCCTGCTCGAAGGTCGCTCGAATCGAGTCCGGGCTCACGCCCTCGGGCAGCGCGATGCTGCGCCGGAAGGAGCCGTACTCGCGTTCGCAGCGGTAGATGCCGCCCTTCTCGTGCTCGTGCTCGTGGCTCCGCTCGCCCGCAATCGTGAGCACTCCGTCCTGGACGTTGACCTTCACGTCCTCTTGGCGCATCCCGGGCAGATCCGCATGCACCGTGAGCTTGCCGTCGCGCTCGAACACGTCCATGCGCGGCACGAAATCGATGCCCGTGCTCGGCCCAGCGCCGTGCTCCCCAGCGCGCCCCCAGAGCGAGCGACCGAGCCCGAAGTCGTCGAAGAAGCGGTCCATGTCGCTCATCATTCGGCTCATGAGCGAAAACGGTGACCACGATCCACCGCGTTGAAGCTCGCTCCTGCGGGTCTGCAGGGTACCCCCTTGTCCCTGCGGTGTGTTCCCTTGGCCCTGCGGTGTGCCCCCTTGGCCTTGGGTGGTGATATTGCGTGATTCGGCCATGATTTCTGTCTCCTTTCCTCGCTGCTTGCCTGCAGCGACGCGCTGCTTCGGCAGAGCGATGAGTCTTCAGCGACTCGCGCTCGCCCCGGCACGCTTGCGGCGTCCGGCTGCGCTCCTCGCCTGGCGCGACAGGGACGCTTTCGACGCGGTGTCCTTCGGCTCGCGCTCGAGCGCCTTCTCGACGGCACGACTCCGGCGCGGCGCCGCCTTCGACTTGGCACCGTGCTGGCCAGCTTCGTACGCGCGCTCGGCAGACTTCCGCGTGCGCTCGCTCGTGCTTCCACGTGCGGGCGGCGAGAGCGGGACACCGGCGCGCCGCGCCTTCGAGAGTCCGATCGCAATCGCTTGTTTGGCGGAGCGCGCGCCGTGCTTGCCTTCCCGCACGTGGTGGATCTCCTCGCGCACGAACTCGCCGGCCGCGGTCGATGCGCTCTTGCCGCTCCGCAGATCCTGTTTCGCCCGTTCCAGCGTCTTCGGCTCAGGCATGACAGACCTCGTAATTCATCGACGAAGCAAGAGGAGGGCCAGGCGGCACGCTCTCGGCGGCGCGCGAGCGGGGCGGGCTGCCTCGATGAGCGAAATTGACGCGCGGCAAAGCTCGGCGGTGGGTGCGGCACACTTCACTCTCAGGTGCGGAGTCGAAGGTGCTCGCTGAAGCGCGTGTCGCCGTGGTGGTGCCGGCCTACCGCGAAGAGAGGCTCATCGCGCGCATGCTCGCGCGTGTTCCCGCGTATGTGGACGCGATTTACGTCGTGGACGACGCGAGCCCCGACGGCACGCTGGCAGCCGCCGGTCGCGTCGCCGATCCGCGCATCAAGCTCGTCCGCCACGCCGACAATCGCGGAGTCGGCGCAGCGATCGTGAGCGGTTATCGGGCGGCGCTCGCCGACGGCCACGACGTGCTCGGCGTCATGGCCGGCGACGATCAGATGCACCCCGACGATCTCGAGCCGCTCGTTTCGGCCGTGCTCGCCGGCGCCGATTACGCCAAGGGCAACCGCTTCGCTCATGCGGAAGCCGGCAAGATGCCGCTCGCCCGCCGCCTCGGAGGGCACTTCCTCTCCCTCTTGACGCGGCGCGCGTCCGGGCTCCGCGTGAGCGACACCCAATGCGGTTTCACGGCGCTTTCCGCGCGCGCGGCCCGCGTCCTGCCGCTCGACGAGCTCTGGCCGCGCTACGGCTACCCGAACGATCTCCTGCTGCTACTCGCCGCTCGCGGCTTCCGCGTGACGGAAGTGCCGGTGCGGCCGGTGTACGCGGACGAACGGAGCGGCCTCCGGCCGTGGCACGTCGTGAACATCGTGGGCGTGATCGGCCGTCGTTACGTCCGCATCGCCCGCTCGACGAGCGCCTCGGCGTAGCGGAGCGCGTGTTCGAGATCGAAGCAGCCGTCGAGCTCGCTCGGCGTGAGACGCGAGGCGATGTCGCTGTCGGCGCCGAGCAAAGCGCGGAACTCGCCTTCGCCGCGGAAGGCGCGCATGGCGCTCCGTTGCACCAGCTCGTACGCCGCCTGGCGCGCGAGGCCCTTCTCGACGAGCGCGAGCATGACGGCTTCGCTGAAAAAGAGCCCGCCCGTGCGCGCGAGGTTTTGGTCGAGGCGCTCGGGGTAGACGACGAGTCCTTCGACGAGTCCCGCCGCGCGCTCGAGCATGAAGCCGAGCGTCGCCGTGGCGTCGGGAGCGAGCATGCGTTCGACCGAAGAATGCGAGATGTCGCGCTCGTGCCAGAGCGCGACGTTCTCGAGCGCGGGCGTCACGGCGGCGCGCACGACGCGCGCGAGGCCACACAGGTTCTCGCTCAAGACGGGGTTACGCTTGTGGGGCATCGCACTCGAGCCCTTTTGACCGGCCGAAAACCGCTCCTCGGCCTCACCGACCTCGGTGCGCTGCCAGTGACGGACGTTCGTCGCGAGCCGCTCGATGCCGGCGGCGAGCAACGCGAGCGCGGAAAAGAACGCAGCGTGGCGGTCGCGCGCGACGACCTGGGTCGAGACGGTCTCGGCGCCGAGGCCGAGCTTTCGCAGCGCCTCGGCCTCGATCTCGGGCGAGAGGTGCGCGTAGGTGCCGACGGCGCCGGCGATCTTGCCGACGGCGATCTCTTCACGAGCGCGGGCGAGGCGCGCGCGGCCACGCCGGATTTCGGCGAGGTGTCCGGCGAGCGCGACGCCGAACGTCGTCGGCTCGGCGTGGATGCCGTGCGAGCGGCCGATCATCGGCGTGCGGGCGTGTTCGCGCGCACGCTGCGCGAGCTTTTCGGCGAGCGTGTCGGTGCGCGCGAGCAAGAGATCGGTCGCGCGCACGAGCAGGCACGCAAGACTCGTGTCGAGCACGTCGCTCGAGGTCATGCCGCGGTGCAGCCAGCGCGCCGGATCGCCGGCGAGCTCCTCGACGTGCGTCAAGAAGGCGATGACGTCATGTCGCGTTTTCTGCTCGATCCGATCGATCGCCGCCGGGTCGAGCACGAGGTTCTTAGCGCGGATCGCGGCTGCCGTGCCACGCGGTACGTGGCCCGCACTCTCGAGCGCCTCGCAGGCGGCGAGCTCCACGTCGAGCCAGGTCTCGTAGCGCGTTTTGTCGGACCAGAGCTCGGCGAATTCCTTGGGCGTGTAGCGCGGGATCATGCGCGGAGGCTCCTACGAGAGTCACCGCTTCGGCGCAAGCGCCTCCGGGGCGTTCAGGATCTCTTCGGGCAACTCGAGGTTCGGCTCGAAACGGCAGCTCATGCCGCGGTACTCGACGCGCGCGCCGTCGGCGCCATTTTCACGCGGCCGCCGGAAAAGCCAAGCGTGTCCGAGATCATCGAGCAGGACCACGCCGGATTCGGGCGCCGCGGGGTCGGGCGCGCCGCCAGGGGCGGAGTGGAGCTCGAAAGCGGCGGCGCAGGGAGCCGCTTTCGTGCCGTGGAGCACGGCGTCGCCCGTGAGCATGGCGCGCGGCGGTTCCACGGCATCCGTGACGACGACGGGATGGTGCGCACCCGGGTAACCGCGCGCCACGAGACGAGCGGTCGTCGTGCGTTCGGCAGCGGTGCACGCGGCGGGCGTCGCGGGTAAATCGAGCTCGGTCGGCACGGCAATGGGGCTGCCGGCAACGGGGCCCTCCGCCTTGAGCGGGAAGAGGTGCGCCTCTGCTCGACGCCCGCGCTCGTCGAGCTTCTCGACGTGGAGCGCCGCCTCACCCTTGAAATAGGTGATGTCGATGAGCTGTGCGACCCCGAACGCCTCCGGATCGGGCAAGCCGACGCTCGCGGCGGCGAACTCCCACGCGCCGTTCGTCATGCGCGCGCGCGCGAGCGCTCCGCCGCGCGCGAGCAGCATGAGCCCCACGTGCTCGGAACCGAGATGCGCCATCTCACCGCGCGCCGCACGCGGTAGCGCCGCGGGCCAGCTGATCGCGGGCAAGGACGCGACGCTCGCCCCGTCGAGGAAGTACGTCGGCTGATCGGCGCGCGTGCGCGTGTGAATTCGCACGTAAATCCCACGCTCGGCGATGCTCACCAAGTCGGGCCGCGCGCTCTGGACGCCGCCACCTGCACGCTCGTAGTCGCCCGGTGTGTAGAGGCCCGCGTCGGGCAGGCGCGCGCGACCGACGCGTCCTTCGAACAGGTTGTCCCAGGCCACTTCGACGTCGCGCAGCCGTCCGCCGCTGCCGCGGCCCTCCGGGATGCGGTAGCGGATGGCAGCCGCGCCTTCGATCTGCGTCGTGACGTTCTGTGCGTACTCGCTCGGACGGGCCGGCGGCGCGAGCAGCTCGACGGTATCGACGCGCGGGTGCGGCCCGCCGCGGCCATGGTGCACGGCGACGCCGCCGCTGGCGCCCTCGGCGGCAAGCGCGAACCACGCCGTGTCGCCGATCGCTGCTTGATCCGCGTCCGGCAACTCGCGCACGCCGGGGAGTGCGTGCCAGCCGCCCGGAGCGAGGGCGCAGGCGAGCGGCGTCTGCAGGCGGCGCTCGACGCCCGCCTCACCCTCGGCGTCGACCGGCGCGTACGCTTCGGGCGAAGCTTCGTCGCTCGGCCCCCAGCCGACGCGCGTGAAGTCGTCGCCGATGACACAGCCGTCGCTCGAGCAGACGACCGGTACGTCGCAACTCGCGTCGCCGGGACAGGGCGGCACCGGGAGCTTGCCGCGCGGCTGCCAGCTCACCCCGCCGTCGAGTGACTCGACCACGGCGCCGCTCTCGGCGCCGATCGCGAGCGCCGCGAGGCCGGCGGCGCCGAGCAAGCCGCGCTCCGGCGCCGTTCCCGTGCGGAGCACGCGGCCTTCGGCGTCGACCACGACGAGCGAGGGCGTTCCGCGCCGCCCGCCGAGGACGAGCGAGAGCGTCCCGTCGCGGCCCGCCGTGAACGGCACGCCGGTCTCCGTGTCCTGCTCGCGCGTGCTGTCAGCGAGGTCGTGCGGCTCGAAGCTCTGGCCGCCGTCTTTGGAAACGAAGAGCGAGAGCGACGTGGACTTGGTGCTGCCGCCGAGCGCGAACGCCGTGCGACCTTCCGTGTCGAACGTCAGCTCGACGTTGCCGCTCTCGGCCAGCGCGGGCACGGCGGCGAGCGCGAACTCGAAGCCCGATTCCGCGCTCTGCTCCGCCCCCGCGTCCTTGCCGGCGTGTTCGCTCGTCACGGCCCGGCGGTAGAGGATGCCCGCGGGCGCGCAGCCCGGACCCTCGACGTTCGGCGGACAAGCGCCGGTGACGAGCAGTGCGCCGCCGCGGCCGACGGCGAGACGGACGCGCGCGAGCCTGCCCCAGAAATCGGGCGCCACGCGCGCGAACGAGCGCCCGGCGTCCGTGCTCGCGAACAGCTCGATCCGCTGAGTTGCCGCGGGCGTCGCGCGGAAGCACGCAAAGTAAGCAAACCGCTCGAACGAACCGAGCTTGACCGCGCCGCAACCTTTCGCTTCCACGAGCGGCCGCCAAGCGAGCGGCCCTCCGAACGGGCCCGACACGACCGCCCACTCCCGCTTTCCGTCACCGAACGATCGGATCTCGAGGTACTGGCCGCCACCGAGGACCGCGTTGTCCTCCACGAGCGAACCCGCGTCTTCACCGAGCGGCAGCGCTACGCCACGGTGCATGACCTCCTCGAGCAGCGGCACCGTCTTGCCCCCAGCGCCGGAACCGGCACCGTAATGACTCGAGCCGAGCAGGCTGACGATACGAATGCCGTCGCCGTTCGGCTCGGCCACGAGCGACAGCGCACCGGTCGGCGGCAGCTCGCTGCGACGAAACGTCGCTCCGCCGTCGTCACTCTGAAATAGTGCTTCCGGCGACGCGAGCGCGAGCACTTGGCCGTGAGCGTCGATGGCGACATCGACGAACGAGGTGTCCGCCGGTCCTGCGGGCGTCCACGTGCGACCGTCGTCGACGCTGCGCGACAGGCGTTCGTCGCGTCCGACGCCGAGCACGGTCTGTCCCGCTGCCGACACTTGGGCGAGCGGCTCGAGCGGCACCGTCACGTCGACGAACGGGCCGAGCGGTGACGCGGCGTGGTAGCTCGTCCCCGACCGCCCGACGAACCAATGCCCGCCGCCGGGGTCGCTCGTCACGGCGACGAGATCCTCGGGCGCAGGCAACGCCGTCGACAGGCGCTTGCTTTCCGGCTCGAACAGCCAACGCTCGCCGCGTCGGCCGGCCCAAAGCACGCGGCCGCCCCCGAGCTCGACCGAGGCGAGCATCTGGGCGGCCGAATGCGGGTGGTAGCGAAAGCCCGCAGCAACGGCGCGCGCCGAACGCGCGCCCGCCGCGGGTCGGGGCAAATCGGGCGCGGGCCGAGAGCCCGCACAACCAACGAGCAAGGTCGCTAGCGCGCAGGCGGCGATACGACCGGCCACGAACCTACCGGGGCCGGGCCGAAGCTCAGCCCTCGACGAGTGCGAGGAGCTTCTGCTTGGTGGTGAGGCCGACGTGCTGAGCCGCACGTTGGCCGTTTTTGAATACCATGACGGTCGGTACGCCGCGCACGCCGTACTTGCCGGCCGTGAGCGGGGAGTCGTCGACGTCGAGCTTGCCGACTTTTACCTTCCCGTCGAGCTCCGTCGCAATTTGATCGACGATGGGAGACAGCGCCTTGCAGGGGCCGCACCAGGTGGCGGTGAAGTCGACGAGAACGGGCACGCCCGAGGCGAGCACCTCCGTGTCGAAATTGAGGTCGTTGAACACGTGGATCTTGTCGGATGCCATGGGGCGGTCTCCAGAATTCCCTACAACATAATGCGACCCCCGCGCTAAGCAACCCCTGCGAGCTCCGCGATGGGGCGCGCGCAAATGTCCGAGAGTCACGACTTTTCTCCACCGCTCCTCGCTTCGCCGTCGCCGCTCCTCACCTCGGCGCTCCTCACGGCCGAGCGCCCGGTATTGCCAGACGGCTACACCCCTGAGCAGGTGATCGCGGCGCTCGAGCCGCTCTCCGAGGAGCGGCGGAAGGCGAGGATCTTGGACGTGGTCCGGCAGCGTGTCGGCAGCGTCACGGTGCTGATGGACATGCCGCGCGATCCGCACAACGGCGCGGCCGTCGTGCGCTCGGCCGACGCGTTCGGCGTGCCCGAGGTCCACGTGGTGCAACGGGAGCCGACGTTCTTCGTCGGCCACCGCGTGGCGCAAGGGACCGAGCGCTGGGTGGAGGTCATCGCGCACCAGACGGCGGAGGACGCGGTGAGCTCGCTCCACGCGCGGGGCTTCCGCTTGATCGCGACGCACCCGAACGGCGCGCTCGTGCCGGAGGATCTGCGCAAGCTCGAGCGCGTGTGTCTCGTGCTCGGTAACGAGCACGACGGCATCAGTGAAGTGCTCGCGCGCGCAGCCGACGACAGCGTGCGCATTCCCATGCGCGGCTTCGTCGAAAGTTTGAATCTGAGTGTCGCCGCCGCCGTGCTCCTCAATGCCGCGCTCGCCGGGCGTCCGGGCGACCTCTCCACCGCCGAAGTGCGGCGCTGGTATGCGGCCGGTCTCGTGCGCTCCGTGCCGCGCTCGGGCGAAATTCTCGCGGCGTTCCGCGAGCAGTCGAGCGCGCGAGACCAGCTAGTGCCGCGTCCCGTAAGTAACGATGCATTGGGGGAGGCACTAGGCACGCGCGAAGCGCGTGAGGGGGCGCGCCGGCAAAGCCGGCGCGGGG
>JAICTZ010000037.1 GCA_025936115.1 Polyangiaceae bacterium | reverse complement strand
TCTTTTCGGCTCTCGCAGGTGTTCGGGTTCTTCCGACGCCATCTGTGCAGCGACCCTTGCTCGCCGACGGGCTCTGTCGCCCTGAGGCCGGACGGCCTACTGCACGGTGGTCTTTTTCCCTCTCCTGCCTCTTCTCCACAACCCCCACATCTTTTCAGTCTCCCCCCAGACCCCCCTCCTCCCGACGACGACGTATGTGCTCGCTTCACGCGAGACATACAAGGCCGGTGGACGGCCGTCCGTCCGTACGCTCCAGCCGCCACGCATCATCAGCCGTCGTCTGCGGGCGGCCCGCCAACGACTCGCGATTGTCGCGAACTCACCCGAGCGCGTCCGCCGGTCTCGCCGGTTTCTCGTGTGGCCTATGGCCACTCACGCCGATCGAGATCTGCTCCTGCCAAAGACTGACGAAGTAGTGATAGCGTCGCGTCCCGATAGGGCTACGCGCCGTTCACGCGCCGCAGCACGGCGTCCCACGCCGCTTGCTCGCCCGCGCTGACGGCCGGCGCGCGATCCACCCGGTGCGGCAACGCGCGAGCCGGCTCCGAACGGCGCGACCGCGCGCCGAGCCACGCGTGCTCGACGACGCCGACGCGGCCTCGAGCGCCGAGCCACAACGCCGACAAATCGGGCCCCGTCGCGCGGCGCGGCGCCGGGGCGAGCTCGTAGCGAAGCTCTGCCGCACGCGCGCCGAAGCCTGCCAAGCGTTGTGCGACGGGGTCGTGAAGCGGGTCCGGCATGCCTGGCTGACCGGCGGCGATCCAGCCGGCGACATCGAGCTCGGGGGGCGGCACGGCGAGCCCGAGGGTGCGACCTTCGGCGGACAGCGCGCGCTCGACGTCCGAAAGCCGCATGTCGCCGGGCGCGCAAGCGAGTCCCGACACGGCGTCGACCTGCCACGCCGTCCGGCGCGGCGCGCGGGCCTCCGCGCGCGCCGCTTCGAGCGCCGCTGGGGGCGGCGGCGCGCCGAGCGGCGAACCCGGAGCGAGCACGCCGTCCGGATCCCAAGCGCCTTTGAGGCGCGCGAGCAGCTCGAGCCCCGCCGCTCCGAGCTCCGCACCGAGTGCTTCGGCGCGCAAACGGCCGATGCCGTGGTGGTGGCTGATGGTGCCGCCCGCTTCCATCGCCGCGTCCATCGCGTCGCGCCAGATCGCGCGATGCACGGCTTCGGCATCGTCGCCGGAGCGCGCGAGGAAGGTGAAGTAGATGCTGCAGCCGTCGGGGTACGCGTGGCTCAGGTGCGCCATCACGAGCGCATGCCGGCCGATCGCTCGCCGGACTGCGTCGTACAGCGCCTCCACGTGCGACCAACGCGCCGCCACTTCGAGCGTGTCGCTGAACGCATTTTGGCGGAAGACGAGCGACTGGTCGTAGCTCACGGCGTAGCGCCGCGCGTACCAGGCACGCGCTGGGCCGTCGCCGAGAGCGCGCGCGCCCGACGCTTCCGCGAGCGCCGTGACGACACGAGCGTCGGCGCGCGCCTCGTCCACCGCGCCCTCGAACACGAGGACGAGCAGCGTCTTTTGCATGAACGTGCGCTCGGACGCGGCGAGGGCGGCCGCAATCAAGCGTGGAAAGGCGAGCCAGCGCGAGACACCGCGGTGACGCTCGGCGTCCCACGGCTCGACCGAGGTGGACGGTGCGTGCTCGTGGCCGTGGCGGCCGAAGAGCAACGTGTCGAGCGGATCGTACAGCCGGGCGACGGCGGGCCTGAGCCCGGCCTGGTAAATCTGCCGTAACAGGCCGATACCCGCGGACGTCGTGGGCAGCTCGAACGCGACGAACGCGCGCTCGGCGGGCGCTGCATGCAGCCGGAGCTCGAGCTCGCTGAAGACCGCGAGCGTGCCTTCGCTCCCGACGAGCAGCGGCACGAGATCGAGCCCGTTCGCGCGCCGTCCGAACGACACGGGCGTCCCGTCGCCGAGCACGGCCGAAACGCCGAGCAGCATGTCTTCGATTTTGCCGTAACGGCCCGAGCACTGCCCCGCGCCGCGGCCACCGACCCAGCCGCCCACCGTGGAAATCAAAATGCTCGACGGGAAATGTCCGACGGTGTGGCCGAGCTTTCCGAGCTCCTCTTCGAGCGTGATGCCGAGCGCGCCCGCGCCGACACGCAGCGTGCCCGCTTCAGTGATGCGAAAGTCGCGCAGGCGCTTGGTATCGAGCACGAGCGCGCGTGGGCCGCACTCGATGGCGCCGCACACGCCGCTGCCGGCGCCGAACGGCACGAGCGCGAGTCCTTCGCTGCGCGCGAAGCGCACGAGCTCCTCGACCTCGGCGCCGGACGCCGGGCTCGCGACGGCGAGCGGGAGCTCGCTCGGGAGCGCACCCTCGTGCTGCACGTGGATGAGGCGGCGCTGCCACAGATCGCGCGCGCACGCGACGCGGTCCGGGACGGAGGTGCGCGTGCGCGCACGCAGCGGCGGCGAGAGCCTGTCGAGGACCGAAGCGCTCACGAGCCGCGAGTCTGGCAGCCTTGGACCGAAAGATCACGCCCGGCGCGGGAGAGCGCCTGCCCTGGGAGAACCGGCGCGACCCGGAATTGCGGGCGCGCCGCGCTCGAACTACCGTGCGCGCCCACATGCTGGTCCGCCGCTCGCTTTCCTTTCTGTGCGTGGCGCTGCCGTTCGTGACGGCGTGCGGCGGTTCGAGCAAGCCGGCGCAGACTGCGGCGCCGAGCGCCGAGTCCGGCGGCGAAAAGGCTCGCAAAGCAGCCGCGCCCGCGAGCGAGGAGGACTCGACGGCACCCGCAGCCGCGCGCGCGACGTGCGAGGACGACACCTGCACGCCGTGCGGCGACGCCATTTGTCCGAGCGGCTGGTACTGCGACGAGAGCGCCCGCGGAGGGCCCGCGTGCGGCTGGCTCCCCGAGTGCGCGCAAAAGGCGAGCTGCGGCTGCGTGAAAAAAGCGTTCGCCGGCTGCTCGTGCGAAGACGAGCACGGCGCGGCGCACGTTTCGTGTCACTAGCGAGCCGGGCCGAGCCGAGCCGAGCCGAGCGACGCCGGGCCGAGCCGAGCGACGCCGAGCGGGTCAATCGTCGGCGGTGAACGTCGACCACGCGCGACGCCGGCGTGCCCAAACCAACAAAAATTACGGCTTTTGCGCGAGCACGAGCAGGCGCGGCGAGAGCTCGCCGAAGAAGACGCCGGGCATCGACGGATGGCCGCTCGCCTCCGTCACGCGGAAGCCAACGTCGTGCAGGAGCTTGCCGAGCTCGTGCAGCGAGTAGAGGCGGATCGAGTAGGTGCACTCGCGCGTGCGGCCGTCGTCGAAAATCACCGAGCGCTTCACGCGGAGCCGGCTCGTGATGAAATCGAGGTTCATGTCGTCCATGCAGACGCACGAGTCGCCCTCGTACCAGAGCTGGCTCGGCGAATACGAGGCGGCAAAATCCCGGTTGGCGACGTCGAGCAAGAACATCCCGCCCGGCTTGAGCGCGCGGAAAATGCGCTCGGCCACGGCGGCGTTCTTGTCTTCCTCGAAATAGCCGAACGTCGTGTTCCAGCAGTAGATGCCGTCGAACATCGCCTCGAACGCCATCTCGCGCATGTCGCCGTGCAAGAAGTTGATCTTCTGCGAGCGCTCTTGCGCGACGTCCGCAGCGAGCGCGAGCTGATACACCGAGAGGTCGTAGCCGACGACGCCGTAGCCCCGCGACGCGAGGTCGACCGCGTGATGGCCCGCGCCGCATCCGAGATCGAGCACGACGCCGCCTTTGGCGACACCGAGCGACTCTTCGATGAAGTCGACTTCACGCCGCACTTGGTTATCGCTGAGGCGCGGCACGGCGCGCGAGAAATCCTCGCCGAACAAGTCCTCCCACCACGGGCGTTTGAGCGCCCGGCGCGCACGCGGACGCGCCGACTCGCGCAGCTTCGGAGGTCCACCGCGACGCGGCGGCGGGGGCGGCGGCTTCACGTCGCCCGCGGGCGTTTCGGCTTCGGACGCCTCGGGCTCGAGTGCGGGCGCGGCCGCCTCGGCGTGTGCCGGTTCGAGCGAGACGGGTTCGAGCGAGGCCGACTCGAGCGCGACCGCCTCGGGCGGCACCGACTCGGCGTCGGCATGCGCGGGGTCGACCAGCTCGTCGCTCGGCGGTTTGCCGTCCTGCGAGTCGGGGGCGAGCTCTACGTCTTCGAGCTCGGCGGCTTCGGCCGTGACTTCTGGCGCGTCGGACGCGACGCGCGCGAGCGCCGGCGTCTCGTCGACGTCGACGTCGAAATCCGTCTCGGAGTCTTCTTCCACGAGATCGGCGTCGGGGAGCTCGGGGGCCGGCTTGGTCGGCGTGCCGATCGCGATGATGCGCATCACGTCGATCGCCGGACCGGGAGTCGGTTTGGTGTGCGACGTCGTCGCCGAGTCCGCGCCCACGATCACGTGCGCGGGCGGCGGCGGTTCGCTCCGGCGCGGCAGCGGATGGGGCGTGCGGTGTGGCGGAGTCACGCGAGCGGGCGTGCCGGGCTCGCTCGCAAAATCCGGCGGCAACGACTTCGGCAGGGGCGTCGTGGGCGCGGCGGCGGCAGGCGCTTGCAAGGACGAGCCACGGCGCGGCGCGGGACGCGGCGGCATCGAGCCGGTGCTCGGAGCGGGCAGCGGCGCGGCGACGCCGGACGCCGACGCGGCGACGCCGGACGCCGACGGGCGCGACGTCGCGGGGAACGCGGCGGATTCCGCCGCAGGCGACAACGGCGGGCGCAGCGGCGCCACGGCGCTGTCCGTCGCGGGCGACGGCGGCGGGCGCATCTGTTCGGGCGGTTGCGCGGGGCGTGGTGGGGAGAACGACGGCGTGGCGGCAGCAGGCGTGGCGACGGGAGGCGTGGCGACGGCAGGCGTGGCGGCGGCGGGCACGGCGGAAAGCGATGCGGAGGTAACGGGCACGGCCGTAGCGCTCGCGTCGCTCACCGACGGCTGCGGTGGGCGTGCTGACGGCGTCGTTGCTGCGACGGCCGGCGCCATCGTCGCGATTTCACTGATTGAAGGCGACGGCGGCCGCGGCGGCACGACCACGGGTGGAAGGGGCGCGGCGGGCGCGGCGCCACTCGACGCGGCAGCAGGCGCGACGCCACTCGACGCGGCAGCGGGCGCCGGCGCCACGCCGTTCGGTACCTTTGCGCTTTCGGTCGTCGCGGAGGGCGGCCGCGGTGGCGGTGGACTCGAACGCCGCTTGGGCGGCGGAACGGATCCGAGCGGAGCCGCCGGCGCGGCGGCACTGGCCGTGATCTTCGCTTCGACAGCGGCCGGGGGCGCTTCGAGGGGCGCGGCCGAGGCCGAGGGCGCGCTCGCCGCTGCGACCAAGGCGGCGAGGCCCGGTGTCTCGCCCGATGAAACGATGGCCACGGAACCCGCTGCGTCCGAGCTGTCGATCGGCGCAACCGGCGGCACCGACGGTGTGCCGCCCGGCGAGGGCACGGAGTCACGCTTCGGTTTCGGCGGGGGCGCGAGCCGCCGCCCCGGAGCGTTCGAATCGACGCGCGAGCGCGGTGGATCCGACGTGGTCGCCGAGGGCGACGGCGAACCCGGCGAGCTCGGCGTCGTGACGCGCGGGGGACGCTCACTCAAAATGCCGGCGGCGATCGCAGCGCTCGTGCCGGGCGGCGGGCGGCTCGGCGTGCCGACCGCGAGCACGGGGATGCTCGGGATCTTCGGGGGCACGGGATCACTCGCGGGAACGGTGGCCGGAACGCTGGCGGGAATGTTCGCCGGAACGCTGGCGGGCGCAGTCGGCTCGGGCGGCTTCGAGCTCATCCTGCCCTCAAGAGCGACTCACCGAAACGAATCGGACCGGTCTTGCGCGCGACGGCAAGGCCCGGCTCGAGCAAGAGCACGACCGTGGAACCGAGATGAAACACACCGAGCTCGTCACCGCGCCGCACGGCAACCGCGGGCTCGATCGGGTGCAAACCGGGCGGCACGTCCGACCCGCCGAGCACGCTGACGGTCACGCGACCCACGATCACGGCGCCCACCATCACCACGGTCACACGGCCGAGCCCGGGCGTATCGATGACGATGGCCGCGCGCTGATTGCGCACGAAAAGCTGCGGCACGTGGCGCTCCCCAATCGCGTTGACGGGGTACAGGTCGCCGGCGAGGCCGCGCACGAGCGTGATGTTGCCGTCGGCCGGAGCGTGCACGCGATGGTAGTCGCGCGGCGCGAGGTAGATCACCGCGAACTCGCCGCCCGCGTAGCGCGCAGCGTCGCGCGGATCGCCCACGAGCTCGCCCACGTCGTACGGCTGACCTTTGACGAAGATGCGCGCCCCCGGATCGATCACGCCTTGCGACGACAGATCACCGTCGGCCGGACTCACGAGCGCGTCCGTGCTCACCACACGCGCGCCCGACTTGAGCTGCCGCGTGAAGAACGCGTCGAAGCTCGGGAACGCACCGGGCGGCAACTCGGCGTCTTCGAGATCGACGCGATAGCTTCGACAATAGATGTTCGTCACCGCTCGCGAGACGACCGGCGGCAATGGCTGATCACACAAACGCCCGACGGCCCTACTCAATCGGACCCTTGGCAGCGCGCGCAGCACCTGAGCGGCTAAGAGGGTGGCGATGCCCACGAAGGATTTCGATCTTTCTCCGGGTGAGCTTTCATCGTAGGGCGCACACCGGTCGGGGGTCAATTCCGAGCGATTTCGGAGACATTGGTAGCGTGGTCGGCAATTTGTGCTCGGGGCGGCCACGGCCGCGCCCGCTCCTCACGGAGGAGGAGTGCGCGCAGATTCGCACAGAGCGCGCCGGTCCGCATCTGCCGGAAGCGGAGCCGAACCGCCGGTCGCCCGCACGGCCCCTTCGCACGCCACGTCCTCGAGGTACGGCTCGAGCGCGAGCGCATGTTCCGACGCCTCGGCCGCCTCGGCCGTACGTCCGTCCTCCCTGAGCGCCCGACTCTCGAGCGCGAGCCAGCCGCCGTCGGCCCCGCGCAGCTTGTCGCGCGGTCCGAGCGCTGCGCGGAAACCCGCCGTATCGCCCACGAGCAAGCCCGCGCGGGCCAGGCGCCAATGTACGGAGGGCTCGGACGGGGCCGCCTCGAGTGCTCCGCGGTACTCACGGCGCGCGGCTTCCGCGTGCCCGCGGTCGAGCAACAGATCGCCGAGTCGCGTGCCGCGCGAAAATTTGAGGCCGTCTTTGATCGGCGCGGGGCGCTCGACTTCCTCACGCGGGTCGCGGGGCGGCGTCTCGCGCAAATTTTGGCGCCAGAGCGCGTTCCATTCGCCAAGATCGTAGCCACTCACGCTCTTGAGGGCCGGATCGGCCGAGTCGCCACCGGTCGCGCGCAAATCGAGCAGCAGGAGCTCGAGCGCCGACGGGCCGACTTCCCCGAGCCAGAACTTCACGAAGCTCGAGACTTCGGCGAACGCCGTCGTCGCCGCTTCGGGCGTCGGCAACATCGCGATCGAGGGACCGAGCTTGTCGAGCCCGACGGAGCGTCCCGCGAAGAACGCATTGCGCGCCAGCACGTCGGCCCACGTCGGATCGTCGAAGGGGCGCGCGGCGCGCCAGCGCGTCTCTTCGCGCTTGGCCACGCCTTCCTGCAGCCACAGCGGCGCGCGGTCGCGCGATGCGCGCGTGACGACCAGGTGCGTGATCTCGTGCGCGAGCGTGTCTTGCCAGGGAAAGCCGAGCGGCGTCGCGCGCGGCGAGAGGAAAATCACGCGACCCCAGCGGGCGACGGCGAGCGTGCCCGTGGTTTCGGCCGCCGTGAGCGGCAAGCCGGACACGGCCGAAAGCGAGAATAAATCTCGCACGACGTCGATGCGGAGTGGCTTGATGAGCTCGATGCCGACGTCGGCCGCGACAGCGTCGCGCGCGCGGGCCGCCGTGCGAAAGAGGTACGGCGCGAGCACGCGATCGGCGTCGTCCTGCAGCCGCAGCGTGATGCCGTGCTCGCGGTCCTCCATCACGAAGCCCGCTGCCGTGGCACGCGCGCAGGACTTCGCGAGCGCCGCGAGGCTCGCACCTTCCTTCGATTCGGTGAGCGTCGGCGACGAGAGCTGGGCTTGAGCCGCGTCGCAGTCGCCCGCGTAGATCGACAGGCGCGCCCGCTCGAGCGCGAGCGCCGTGGCGTCGCCGGTCGTGACCTCGAGCAGATGCCGGGCGCGCTCGAGATCGATCTCGGTGATGGCGTCGGAGATCGTGCGCGCGGGCGGCGGCGTCGAGGCGGCCGCCGTGACCGCCAGCGAGACGGCGGCGAGAACGAGCGCGAGGCGTCTCATTCGAGCAGGCCCTCCGCGTAGCGCCGCACGGCGGGATCGAGCCGTCCGCCGCGTTCCTGGCCGAGTCCCTCGAGCACGCGTTTGCGAAACTCGAGCGCGCGGTGCTGGTCGTCGGCGCCGGGGACCTGAGCGCGCGTCTGCATGCCGTTGCCGCCGCGACGTGAACCTTCGTGCGTCTCCCGTTGCTGGGCGTTACTGTCCTCGGTCGTACGCTCCGAGCCGCCCTGCTCGAGCAGGCGTTGCGCCTCGCGCTGCGCTTGGAGCCCCTGCTCGCCGTGACCTTGTGCCAGCTCGCTCGACGCGGATTTCATCGCTCCGCGCGCCTTGCCGAGCTGCTCGAGCGCCGACTCGGGCAGCGACGCCTCGCTTTGACTCGCGCGCCCGCTCATCTCCCCGAGCCGCCGCTCGATCGAGCGCTCGCGTTCGGCCGCTTCGTTCAGCGAATTCTTCACGCGCTCGCGCGCATTGCGTTCGACCGCTTCGCGCGCCTGCTCGACCCAGGCGAGCTCCTTCTCGACGGCCGCGCGCGCCCGCTCGAGCGCGCCGGGGTCGGTGAGATCCGAGGACGTTTCCGGCGCGAGCGTCTTCTTTTGCGCTTCGTCGACGAGCCCGCGCGCCGTGCGACCACTCTCGGCCGCCGCGCTCAAATCGAGCCGTTCGAGCCGTTCCGCCATGGCCTGCGCGTGGTCGCGCGCGAGCCCCGCGGCCGCACGCCCCGAACCTTCGCGCGCGCCGCTGCGCGGTAAGTCGCGCACCGCTTCGCGCAAGGCCTCGGCGTGTTCGGCGGCCTCGCGCCTGAGGTCGTCCGTCTTCGCGGCATTGCCCGCGTCCTCGAGCTCGCGCTCGACCTGGTCGAGTAGCGCTGCGTGCTCGCGCGTCAAATCGCCGAGCTCCTGCGCGAGCTCGTCGAAGCGCTTGTCCGCCTGCGAGGGCGCGTCGCTCGGCTCGTGCGACGCGCCGTGCCGCCCGCCTTCGACGCCGCCGCCGGCCGCCGCGAACGAGGGCGTCGGCCGGCGCAGGCGAGCCGCCAGGTGACGCGCCGCCAGCTCGGCGTGCAGGTAACTCTTCTCGCCGACCGCCCGGCGGATGCGCCGGAGCTCGCCGCGCGTCACCGAACCGAGGTCTCCGCCGAGCCCCTCGAGCGCGAGCAAATTCTCCGCTCCGATGTCGAGCACACCGAGCGCGACCGTCGCTCGTTCCGTCCCGTGCTTCGTCTTTTCGGGGTTCTGCGCCTCGGCGTAGCCGTCCGCCGCTTCCTCGGCCGCATCGCCGAGCCGCTTGGCGACGGTTTGAGCGTCACGCATCGCGAGCGCGCGCACGGCGCCGTCCACCGCGAGCACGACCTCCTCCGCGCGCGCATTCGCGGCGGCGCCCTTCGGCTGCCCGTCCTCGAGCCGGCGCGCTTGCCCTCGCAAAAACGACGCGAGCCCCGACGGCACCGGCTGCCCTCCCGGACGCCGTTCGGTCGCGCTCTTCAGCGCCTTGGCCGTCGCGGTCCGCCGGGGCCCGAGCTCCTGCTCGAGCGCCTTCGGATCGGCGCCCGCCGGGGGCTCGACGAGCCACGCCAGAAAATCGACGAGCCCGCCGCGGGCTTCTGCCAAGAGCTTGAAGCGTTCGGCTTCGAGCGCCCCCACGGCCGGGGGCACGATCGTGATCGCCGCGCTCGCGCCCCAACGCCCGCCCTCGAGCACGTCGTTGTCGCGCGCCTCGATCGTCACGGCCACGGGCAAGAACATGCGCCGCAGGAACGTGTCGTTCACGTCGAGGCCCTGCGCGCCCTGCTCCACGCGCGATTGCCCGTCGAGCTTCTCGAGCACGCGCCGCTCCTCGCGGCCGCCCGAGCGCAAAACGAGGTCGATTTCGCGCAAGCCGTGGTCGTCGGCGGCGACGTAGCTCAAATCGAGCCGATCGATGCGTTCGAGCTCCACCTGCCTCGGCGCGCCCTCGAGCACGACGAGCGGCACGGCGTCCGGCACCGCCTGCACCGGCATCGGCAGCGGCTCGCGAACGAGCACGTCGCCGAAACGCGCCGCAACCCGGAGCGTCACGTCGCGCTCGAGCGGAAAGCGCGCCACGACTCCCTCGGAGCCGTCCGTCGCGAACGGCACCTCGCGCGTGCCGTCACTCAGCACGAGCCGCCGCCCCGAGCGCACGGGCGTCCCGCGCACGACCAGCAAACTCCCTTGCGGCGCCGCCGCACCTTGTGGGTCGAGGTGGTGCTCGGGGATACGCAGGTAAGGCGGCGGCTGCACGACGAGCGTCATGCCCTCGAGCCAAACCATGTCGAGCGGCGCGACGCCGTGCCGCGCGACGAGCACGTCGAGCCCCTCGATCGTCCTCGGCGGATCGACCCCCACGCCGACGGCGCCCGCCACGGACAGCGCGAGCGCCGCGCTCCGAAACCGTCGCGCCACCCGTTCGCCGCGCCCTGCGACGAGCTCCGGCGGAATGCGCGCCAGCGTCCGCTCGAGGTGCACGGTGGCAAGCTCACTCGAGCCGACGCTCGGATCGACTTCGGCCCGCTCCTTCAGCGCGAGCGCGCGCAGCACCTTTTCCCCGAGCAGCCGGTCCTCGCTGAGGATCAGCCGCCGAACGAGCCGGTCCCGCCGTTCGAGGCTACGCCGCTCGACGAGCCAGCGCGCCACGAACACGGCCAAGACCGCGAGCACGATACTGAGCGCGCCGAGCCGCGCCCCGAGCGTCCCGCGCCGCCCGAGCGCCCCCGCCGCGACGATCGCCGCGAACAGAGCGCCCCAAAACGCCACCCTGAGCGCCGGCTTCACGCGCGTGCGCCAAGCGCTCGCATGTCCCTCGAGAGCGGCCGCGGGATCCATCCGTGCGGCTGACATACCGCGCGCCGCTCGCCGTCGCACGTGTCCTCACGGGTGCGGCGCCGTTGGGCAGTCTTTTTGGGGTGGTGGGGAGCACGCCGCCTTCACTCGCGAGCTTCGCGTCCAGGCTGCCGAGACTGACCCACCCGAGAGACGCGGGCCGAGCTTGCGACGGCGCGCGAAGGGATTCACTCTTGACAGAGTGGATCCGAGCGCCGAGCGCGTCTGTCGTGTAGTCCTCGGTCTACCCGAGGTCGGCTTGCGGCTCGAGTGGCTACGCGACTACCTCTCGCACGGGCCCGCGCGCGAACATGCCGAAGAGCTCGAACGCGTGTGCGAAGCGAGCGAACGCTCCGATCCCCACGCGCGCGAAACCGTGCTCGCGCTCGCGCTCCTCTTCGCGCGCTCCGCCGACGAAGCGTTCGTGGCTCGGCTGCGCGCGCACGCGGAGGCACTTCACCTCTTGAGTCTCGGTCGCTTGTTGCGGCGCGCGCCGGCAACCGGCCGCTCGGTGCCGCCGCCGAGCGCGGCGGCCGTCCCCGACTACGGTCGCGGCCGCGAGCTCACGGTGGGCGAGCGCAAGAGCCTCGCGCGCGCTCCGTCGCGCCGTGCCTTCGACAAGTTACTGTCCGATCCGCACCCACTCGTGATTCGCCAGCTGCTCGAAAATCCGCGTTTGACCGAGGACGACGTGGTGCGCATCGCGGCGCGCCGTCCCGCGCGACCCGAGGCCGTGCAGGCGATCGCGCGTTCCGAGCGCTGGCTCAAACGACCTCGCGTGCGGCTCGCGATTTTGCTGAACCCCGGCTCGCCCGCGAGCGTCGCGATGCCGCTGCTCGCCGCCTGCACGCGCAGTGAGCTCGTCGAGATCGTGCATGGCGTCGACACGAGCAAGCTCTTGCGCGCGACGGCACGTGAGCTCCTCGCGCGCCGCCCGCCGCTCGAGCAGTCGGACGCCGCCGATCACGTCGTTTTGCACTGACGCGCGCTCACACGCATTCGCGTCCCGAAACGAGACGCTCAAGTGCCGCCCCCGCGTGCCGTTCAACGTATTCGAATGCGAGTCGGCGATCTCTTCTCCGTCGCGGTCGAGGGTCTGCAAAAACAGCTCGACGCGATGAACGGCGCGGCTCAGCAAGTGCTCGTCGCCAGCACGGCGCCGAGCACCCCCGACCGCGTCGACATCTCGGCGGACGCGAAGAGCGCAGCGAGCGGCGACACCCTCACTTCAGGCCTCGAAGGCGCGCTGGTCGACCTGCGCGTCTCGAAGTACCTCGCAGTCGCCAACCTGAAAGTGCTCGAAACCGGCGCCGAGATGGCAGAGGACGTCACGAGGCTCGCTGCGCCGCGCTAAGCTCGACCGGAGCCCTCTCGAACGCCGGCTCAGCGGCGCGGCTCGACGAGGCGCACGAGCGTACCGATCGTGCCGACTCACCGCAGTGCGTGAGCACCGCTCAACGCGTCCCCTCCCGACCCTCGACCCACTCCACCTGCCTCCGACCCGACCTCTTACTCTTGCGCTGCCCCTGCCACTGACCCCCCAACCCTCGTCGGTCGTTACCCCTCTTCTTCGTCTTCCGTATCCCACTTGAGCAGCGCGCCGACGGTGATGCGGGACGCACACTGCTCGCAGAGTGGTGGCTCTTCGTAGCGAATCTCGTCGCCGCGCGTCCAGAGGAACAAGCCGGCTCCCGCGGGCTCACCTTCGAACGAATCGCCGCAGGCGTCGCACTGGTAGGTCCGGCTGGCCGTGTCGACGCCGGAGGCCGCAGCAGCTTCTTCCTGCTCCATGGCTAAAGACACGGCCCGCGCGCTCATGTGGCCATTATACACCGCGGCGGCCGTCGAACCGCCTGAGCACGAGCGAGGCGTTCGTCCCTCCAAAACCGAAGGAATTCTTGAGCGCTAGCTCGACCTTGCCTTCACGGGCCGCACCCTTGACGAGGTTCAGCTCGCACGAGGGGTCCTGCTCCTCACAGTTGATGGTGGGCGGAATCAGGCTGTGATGCAGTGTGAGTGCCAGGATGGCGGTTTCGATGCCGCCGGCTGCGCCGAGCGTGTGGCCGATCATGGATTTCGGAGCCGTCACGAGCACGTCGCCCGTGCGCTCGCCGAACACGCGCCGGAGCGCGCGCGCCTCGCCTTCGTCACCCGCGGGGGTGGAGGTCGCGTGGGCGTTGACGTGCTCGACCTCGGCCGCCGTGACGCCCGCTGACGCGAGCGCGCGCTCGATCGCGAGCACGACGCCTTCGCCTTCGGGATGCGGCGCCGTGATGTGGTGCGCGTCGGCGCTCGAGCCGTAGCCGGCCACCTCGGCGTAAATGCGCGCGCCTCGCGCGCGGGCGTGCTCGAGCTCTTCGAGCACGACGATGCCGGCGCCCTCCGAGATCACGAAGCCGTCGCGCCCGAGCGCGAAGGGGCGGCTCGCGCCTGCCGGGTCGTCGTTGCGCGTCGAGAGCGCACGCATGGCGCAAAACCCGGAAACGCAGAGCTCGGTGAGCACCGATTCGACGCCGCCCGTGACGACTACGTCCGAGACACCGCGACGAATGAGCTCGAGGCTCTCGCCGATCGCGTGCGCACCGGACGCGCACGCGGAGGTAAGCGTGAAGTTCGGCCCGCGCGCGCCGTAGCGAATCGCGAGCATGCCGGGCGCCGTGTTCGCGAGCATCATCGGCACCATGAACGGGTTCATGCGGTCCGGCCCTTTGTCGAGCAAGAGCGAGTGGTGGTGCTCGAGGCTCGCGAGGCCGCCGAGCGCAACGCCCACGAGCACTCCGACGCGCGGCGCCTCGTCCGGTTCGATCTTGAGCCCCGCGTCGGCCACGGCTTCGTCGGCGGCCGCGATCGCGAGCTGCGTGTAGCGATCGGTGCGGCGCACCGTCGGTTTGTCGAGCCAGAGCGTGGGCTCGAAGTCGGGGACTTCGCCGCCGAACTGCGTCTTGAGCCGCGAAGGCCCGAACAGCGTGAAGGGACGAATACCGCTCTTGCCCTGCACGAGCTCCGTCCAGCTCTTTTCTCGTCCCACGGCGAGCGGGGTCATCATTCCGATGCCGGTGATCACGGCGCGTTTGGTCATGCTGTTTCCTTCGGGTGAGCGCGCTTGCGCGGGGCGGGGTCGGCGCCGTCGAGCTCGAGCAGCCGTTCGGCGCTCGTGCGACAAGCCGTGAGGATCTCGCGCGAAAGCGTGCGATCGAGCACGACGCGCGACAACAAGACGCCGCCGACCGCGAGCGCGATCGCGCCGATCGCTCGCTCGCGCCCGGCGGCGTCGGGCGGGCGCGTGTGCTCTTCGACGAGCTCGAAGAAGCCGCGCAGGCGTTGCTGGAAGTGCCGGCGCGCGGGGGCGCCGGAGCGCGCCACCTCGGCCGCGAGGCTCGGCACCGAGCAGCCGCTCTCGACGTCGTCTCGGTGTTCTTCGCTCAAATATCGAGCCAAAAACGCGCGCGCCCAGGCTCGTCCCGTGACGCCCGCGAGCGGCGTGAGCCAGCGCTCGTGGGCGCGCTCGCCGGCCTTGGCAACCGCGGCGGCAATCAAAGCGTCCTTCGAACGAAAATGAAGGTAGAAAGCGCCGGCCGTAAGGCCCGCCGCGCCCATCACGGAATCGAGGCCCGTCGCGGCGATCCCGCGGCGCCGGAACAGATCGGCGGCGGCGTTCAGGATCTTCTCCCGGCTCTGCTGCTTGTGCCCGGCGGGGTAGCGCACGATTGCTTAGTATTACGAACGTAATTCAATGTCCAGCGCCCGGCCGCAAAACTTGCGCAGCCGTCGGCATGATCTCGATTGCCGTTTCTCACCGTTTCGGATACTCGTCACAGCCAAGAGCGGGCATGCGCGGCTGCACCTTGTCTTCGGCCATCGTCGCGGCCATCCTCGTTTTTTGGGCGCAAGGCGCTGCGGCCTACTCGCCGAGCACGACTGCCGCTTTGACGCCGGGCACAGACGTAGTCGCGCAGCCGCAGCCGGCACCGGCTCCGGATGCCGAGCCCGTGGCGCCGACCGGCGATGTCCTCGCGCCCGTGCCGCACGAGAGGCTCACGGTGGAGAAAGTCGCCAACTGGCGCGGCTTCTTGTTCTACCCGTCCACACCCGCTGCCGGCACGTTCCGGTTCGGGCTCGGAGCGAACTACGACGCGGTCGATCCCGCTGTCGTCTACGGGGTGGCCTTTCGGTTCCCGCAGCTCACGCTCGACGCGATCGGCTGGCTCGGTAACGGTTGGTCGCTCAAGGGCCACCTGAACACGATGATCGTGTTGAACGAGCTCTTGTTCGGCGTCGGTTACTCCTGTAACGCGGGCCCGTTTTCGCTCGAACTCGACGCAAGCGTCGGTGTCTACCTCGGCAGCGTGGGTGCGATCGTCGGCAGCTCGGGCGTCGCCGGCTTCAACGCGCTGTTCGTCGCGCCCGAGTACCGGCCCGAGCTCACGCTCGGCTACGACTTCGGCAAAATCGCCGTGTCGTTGCGGGGCTCGCTCCTGCTCATGGGTCCCTCACGGGCGCGTGTAGGGGACACCTGGGGCGGCTTCGACAACGAGCATCTGTTCGCGGGCCATAGCGAGATGCTCTATGTGGAAAACACGACCAAGCGGAGCTCCGTTTGGTACTTCGGTGCCGGCGCCATGACGACGCGGGCCTACTACGCGCTCTGGGTACTATTCCCGGATTCGCCGGCGCTCTACACCTACCCGCGCTTGGTAGTCGGCTATGAATACTAAATCGGCCGCTTTCACGGTTGCGGCGCTATTCGCCCTCTCGAGCTGCGAGCAAGTGGAAGAGGTGTCGATTCCCATGTTCCCCGACGGGGGACTCCTGCGCACGGGAACCGCGCTCAGCCGCGAGCAACTCTACGGCTTCGAGGGCATGTTCAGCGTGGTTCACGGCAGCGCGCTGTTCGGAACCGAAACTTCCGTGCGCACGAGTCCGGGGACGATTTCGATCCTGACCGACAAGGACAACGGTTACGCGGTACTCGGCGGCGCGTGCCTGCCGGACGGGCGCGTCGTCGTCGAGGGGTATTGGCAATACCCGACGGAGGTCAAAGCCGGGCTCGTGCGGCTCTTCGTCGAGCAGCCGGACACGGCAGCCGCGCTCTGCAACGGTGAAGCGCCGCCTCCGAGCGTGGATTTCACGCTGGCCGGTACGTACAGCGACGACAACGACTTCCCGACGACCCCGCTCACCTTGCGGTGGAATCGCGAGCTCAAACCCTGGCGCGGCCGCTTCTTCACCATCGCGCACCACGGCGGTTGCGAAGTGACCGACTACTGCGGCGCGAGCCCGAACAGCCTAGAAACCATTCGCCTCTCCGAGCGCGTCGGCTGCAACGCGGCCGAGGTCGACGTCCGCATGACGCGGGACGCAATCCCGGTGCTCTTTCACGATCCGACACTGTCCCGCGCGCTCGTACGCGGCGTCTTCTGCAACGGCTCCGTTTCCGATCTGACGCTCGCGGAGCTCCGCGGCAGCTGCACCATGGCCTACGGTGAGATCATTCCGACGCTCGAAGAAGCGCTCGACATGATGGTCACCGACACGGAGCTCGAAGGAGCGTACCTCGACGAAAAGACGCCGGAAGGCGTGCTGCCGAGCGCGCGCGTCGCTGCAGCTTTGCTCGCCGATCTCAAGGCGCGCAACGAGAACGACGATCCGAGCGACGACCGCCATTTCGTGCCCGTCGTCGGCATTCCGAACGCGGACGTGCTCGACGCCTGGCACACGGCAAAGTCCACCCTCCAGGCGGAAGGCATCGAAGTACCGCCCTGCCTCATCGAGTACGATCCGGATCTCGTCCTGTCGGAGGGCTGCGTTGCCTGGGGTCCCACCTGGACGCTCGGGACCCAACCCGACAACGTGCGGAAGGTCCGGGCCGGGGGTGCACGCACCTTCTTCTGGACGCTGAACCAAAGTGACTTCGTCGACGCGTTCCTCGAGGAAGCCCAGCCGGACGGAATTTTGACGGGCCGAGCGTCGATGGTGTTTCACCGCTATCAGGAGATCGGGATTACACCACCGCTCCTGCCGGGAGCGGCCCCGTGAGCCTCGGGCGCGCGGCTCTGAGCCTATTCACGGTTGCCGCGATCCTCGGCGCGGCAGCGAGCGCCCGCGCCGCGGACACGGCTGACGGCTCTGCTTCCGACTCGAGCACGAGCGCAGCGCCTTCGTCACTCGAGGTGTCCGCCCTGGTCGGCATGAGTGTCACGCAGGGCGAGCCGGCGTACACCGCGGCGACGACTTCGTTTCGACGCGTGGGCGTCTACAGTGAGCTCGGCGTCGGCTACCGCTCGAGCTACTTCATCGATCCCTTCATTTCCGTCGGCTACGGCGCGCTTGCCTCGGCCGACACCAAGCTGCCCGATGGCGAGTGGGGCTCGGCGGGGACGCTGCACCAAAACCTCGGCGTTTGGTTCATCTCGCCCGGAATCACGAGCGATATCTGGCGCTTTCGCCTGCGGCTCGGCATCGGAATCGCCATCGTGAAGGAAAGCAACACTTTCCACTCGGACAAGAACACAGCCACGCAGAAGCCACTCGCCGCTCAGCTCGGACTCGGCTTCAACTGCTACGAGACCCACCGCTTTCGTCTCGACTTCGATCTCCGCTACGTGAAGGCCCAGGGCGCAGACGTTTCATTCGGCCTGTTCGGTGTGACCGCGCGCGGCGACTTGCTCACGTTCGGCGGCGGCAACTAAGAGCCTTCCACCGGCCGTTGGCGCGCCCTGGCAAGCGCGCGCCCTCCGGCCAAGTCAGTGCGCCGGACCGTTCGGAGGCGGACTCGCCGGCTGGGCGGCTGGCGGCGGTGACGCTGGAGCGACGGGCGCAGCCGTGGCCCCGCCGGGCCCGGACTGACGCGACTCGAGCGCCCGCGTCACTGAGGAGGCCGTATCGTATTCGCTCGTGATCGCGGGGCCCGCGATGGTGACGATGGGGTGCTGAGGCGCGAGCGCGCGCAGCCCTTCGAGCTCGCGACGAATCGCGTCGATACCGTTCTCGGTGAGAACGAGCTTTGCCTGGGCACGCACGAGCTTGGGATCGAGTCTCAGCGCTTCGTGGAAGAAGCGATTCGCGTCGGCTTGGATCTCGTACCGCTTGAGCTCCTCCATCCCGCGCAGGTATTGGATGCGTGCCTCGTCTTTCTCGTTGTTCTTGAGCCACGTCATCGCCACGTCGAAGTGCTGCCAGTCACCCGCGAGCAGGTAGTAGTAGGCGGCGACGCGATAGGTGCGGCCGTCCTCGGGAAATTGGCGTAAGGCTTCGTTCACGAGATCGCCGGCGACCTGCGCGTGATCCTTCGCAAGTACGTCGAGCGCGACCTTGGCCTGGGCGTCGAACTGCACGTCCTTCGTGGCCCGGTCGAGCTCCGACTGCTGGGCCTCGCTGAGCTTACGGCCGGCATCGCGCTGTTGTGAGAGACGGGCTTGCGTCGCGTCGGCCCGCTTGCGCTGTTCCTCGACGATGCGACCCAGCGTCGACATGGCGTCGCTCCACACGAGCTCGACGGTGGCGTGGACCACGAGTGCATCGATGCCAGGCTTGCCGTCGACGAAACGCCCGGCGGACTCGAGGCGCCGAATGTCGTCGCCGTGAATCACGTCGAGCACCTCGTCCATGCTGTTGACGGGTGCGCCCTCCGCCGGAACGCCACGCTCCTTCTGCACCTTGGCCAGGAACGAGCGCGCATCGGCGGGCGCCATCGTCTCCTGCTCGGGATGCTCGAGCGGACGCGGACCATCGGGCTTGCACGAAAGTGCGACGGCGACGACCGATGCAAGCAGACTGACCGCGAAACCATGCTGACGCATGGCGGGGAACCTACCAGTTCGAGATACCGCTTGCCCAGCCGACAAAGTCACGTCAGCTTTCGTCGCCCGGTGGTGGCTTTGCTCCGAAATTCATTCACTCGCGGTCACGACGCCGACACACGGCTGCGAGTAGAGTCGCGCCGCTTGAATTCACGTTTCATATTCTGCGGTATCGGATTGTTCACGACGCTCGGCTGCTAGGGCGCCGCCGACATTCCGGGGACGCCCGACTTACGCTCGCTGATTTCGAGCTACGACCAACCGGACGGCGAGCTCGACGCAACGCGCGCGGCCGCGGTCCTCGCCGACGCCCCGCCCATGCCCGAACTCGCGGCCGGCCTGCGCTCGACAGGCCTCATCGCGAGCCGTGTCGACGACGCCAGCGTCGACACGGCTCCGAACACCGGCAGGGGCGTGCGCTTGCAGGGCTCCATCCAGGTGGAGTTTCGCTGTCCCGGGGAGCTCGCTGACCCAAGCTACGATCCCGCCGTCAACGGCAGCGCGACGCTCACGATCGCCGTGGCCGACACACGCATCAGACGCACCTTCGGCGGTCATGCCGACGCTTGCGTGCTCCAAGGCGACCTCGGCGGGCTGCCGGCGCGCGTCGAGCTCGACGGCGAGATCGCGTTCGACCTCGGACACGACGTCGGCATCGGGCAGCGCTGGTCGGGCCGCTTGCTGGCCTACCTGCCCGGGCAGCTCGAGATAGCGGGCTACACGTTCAAGAGCGTGAGCGCGCGCTTCACGGGTGAGCAACTCGAGCACTTGCTCCAGCTCGGTGACGGCACCTTCGTAGTCTTGACGCTCAACGCGTCGGGACTCGGCGTGCGGGACAAAGACGGCACCTGGTATTGCCCGAGTGGTCAAACGACATGCACGCGCGGCTGACGCTGGCCGCGTTCGCCGCCGTGCTGTGCCTCACCGGCACTGCGTTCGCCGATCAACTCGACAATCCACGCACGGACTACACGGCATACACCCGACCGAAAGGTCGCCTTGCCGTCGGCCCGCTCAAGCTCGAGCACGGCATCATCGACGAAATCGAGGTCGGCACCTATCCGCTGCCGTGGTTCGCCTTCCCGATCTTGAAGACGCCGATCCCGAACGGCTATTTGAAGCTCAAGAGCTTTTGGGGCGGACCCTTCACGCTCGCGCTCGGTGGAGGCGCGAGCTACATCGACGGCCGCGCGGTCGCGAAGCTTGCCGACGATAACGCGAGCGCGAGCGCCGTTTCGACCGTCGCCGAGCTCGACGCGAGCTATCGCTTCGACGAGCGCTTCAGCCTGAGTCTCGGCTTCGACTACGCACACCTGCGCGCCATCGGCAACACGAGCAACGAGGCAACTTCGCTCGAAGGCGCATCCACCGCTCACACCTACAGCACGCGGCTCTTCGGCGAGTGGCGCCTCACTCGCGTGTTCGCCCTCACGCTGCTACTTCGCTACCTCATCTATCAAAGCCCCTTTAGCGCCGACAGCACCACGGAAAGCTCTTCGATCACCGTCACGACGGATCTGAGCGCTCAGAGCGCGCAACAGCGACGCTTCACCATCGTTCCCGGAGTCTCCTTCGTCTTCAATCGCTGGGAGCTCAGCACGGGCGTCGGTTACGGTGTCTTCTACTTACCGGTGCTCGGGCTCGCCACGACGAAGGCGTGGCCCGTCGTGGACTTCGCCTTCGCCTATCGCTTCGACTTGTATTAGGAGCCTAGCGGCGCTTCGAAGCGCTGGCGTTGAATGCGCCCAATCCAGCGAGCGCAACAATAGATGCAGTAGTTGAGGCTACTTCGTACTTCCCGGACGAGAAGCGCGGGCGGGACGAAGTGCTCGGCCAGGAGCGAAGGCTGACCGATTGTCTTCCGTGCCCCGCCCTCGATCAACCGGAGCGTCGCGCGAGATTTGGCTTGGGCCATCGTTACGGTGCCGCCGGCCCGATCTCGAACGGATGGATTTCTCGTTCATAGGGCCGCCGTCGACCAGGTAAGACGCGACCCCGCAGGCCGCAAGGCGGCCTCTTCGACTGGACGTGACGCCTCCCAAGCGACACGCCCCCTGCTTCGCGAATCTTGCCTCCGTCCGCTTGCACTTCTGACGCTGGGTCAGGCGCGCCCGGGTACACGTGCGCCTCAGCGTTCGCCGAAGGTCGCCAGGAAGCGGAGGCTTACCTGCTGCGCCATGCCGATCGTGACGCGGCTGTGATCGTCGCCCGGATCGACGGACAAAAACTCATAGTGGGCGGCGAGGCCGAGACCCCAGTACGGCGATAGCTCGAACTCTTTACCGACTTCCGCCGCGAAGGACGGTCCGACCTTGGTGTACTCCGTGCCGACTAGACCGACGCTGCCGTCCGAGAGCCAGCTATAGGCGGTCAGCGCGGCGACGCCGAAGCCGCCGGACAACGACGCGTACACGCGAACGGGCTGGAAATAGTAGGAGGCGCCCACGCGGAACGTCGACGCCTGGAAAATCACGCTGGTCGAGGTGAGCGTCGTGCCGTCGACGGTGAAGTCGGGATCGTAGGTGTTCATCCAGCCGACGTCGGCGTGAAGCGCGAAGTTCTGGAGGATGAAACCGCCGAGTGTCGCCGTGAACCCCGCCGAGACGCCCGTCAGTTCGGTGTTGGGATCGCCGTGGCCCCAGAGGTAACCCGGGCCGATGGTCAGGCGCATGAAAAACGCGCCTTGGCCGTAGAGCGGATCGAGCTTGCGCGGAGCCGGCGCGCACGGAGGCAACACGATGACGCGTCCGGCTGCTTCCGGCGCGGACGCGAGCGTCACGTCAGGAGCGGGCGCCGCAGCCCGCGCGGGGCCGCCGAACGTAGGACTCGAGCTCGCGGCGGGAGCGTTCGCTTGTGCGTGCGCAGCGGGTACGAGTGACAGCGTCGCGAGGAGGCCTCCAGCGACGCCCGAGACAAGCTTCGAGATGCTCACAGCTCTACCCCAATGTTGAAGTTCCAGTAGAGGATCTGGTCCCAACCTCCCGACGCGAAGGCATAGTTGAACTTGGTCGTGAGGACGAGACCGACCGAGCCCGTGGGCAACACGACACCGAGCTCCGGCGCGAAGCCGAAGTGCCAGCTCGTGTCCTGCACCGTCCAGATGTTCCAATCGATGCGATGCTCGGCGGCGTAGAGCCCGAGTCCGACACCGGCGTACGGCCGAATGCCCTCGCGGTCGGTCAGAAAGAAGTAGTCGGCGTCGGCGAGAATCGGAAAGACGTTGAGCGTCGTCGCGACGGTGCCCGAGAAGGTCACGTCGTTGTGAGTCAACGTCTTGTACTCCTTGTTGTAGAGCACCTGCCACGCGACCGTGAAGCCGGGCCAGAAAGCGTCCGTCACGCGCGTGCGCCAATCGGCGGCGAAGCCGATGAAACTGAAGTCCGAGGCGAAGTCGTGCGTCGGGCCCATGCCGACGGCCGTCGCGTAGGTGAGCTTCACCGTGTCGGGGCGACCGCGCTTTTTGGGCGCGGGCGGCGGCGGCTCGTAGGTGGGCGAGGCAGGATACGAGGAGTAGTAGCCGTTCGGCGTTCCGGCGTAGCCGGGCTGGGGCGGGGAGCCCGGTTGCACTGATTGCGGCGGGGCTGCTTCTCCAGGGTGCAATGGCGAGGCCGCAAGTGGAGGCGGCGCCGAGGGTGCAGGTGCAGTTGGCGCCGCGGGTGCAGCAGGCGGAGGTGCAGCGGGCGCGACGGCCGGCGCTGCGGGAGCGGAAGCGGGAGCGGGCGTAGCAGGCGCCGGAGGGGGAGCCGGCTTGGACTGCGCCTGCGCGCCACGCGCACCGAACTGGAATGCCAGCGCGAGCGAGCTCGCGAAAAGAGCAGAGTGACGCTTCGTCATGACGCTCACTCCTTCCCCGCGCGAAGGTAGGACGATTGAGCGAACGCCTGGTTGATCGTGCTCGTGATGCGACTGGTCGTGCTCGCATCACCTGTCGCCAGGAGACCGTTGACGCTGCCGAGCCAGATAGACGGGATCTTGTCGGGATGCGCGTCCTTCAGCGAGATCAGGTTCATGAGTACGCTGCCCGTCGGGTAGTTCACGACGGCCGTGACGGGATAGTATGGGTAATACGCGTCCCAGCCGTAGTAGTCGCCGTACCAGTAGCCGTAGCCTGGGTAGTACGCGTACCAGGGGTACGCGGTGTATGCGAACCAGTTGTTCGCGGCGAGCGCCCCCACGAGCATCACGACGTCGGGCGGCTCGGTCGCGTCGGCCGCCACGTGCACGTAGCCGAGCTGCTCGAGGTTTCGCCGAACGGTATCGAGGATCAGCGTGTCGAAGGTGTGCGTGATCGCTTCGCAATCGACGACGTCGCTCACGGAGCTACCGTCCCCGCCCTCTCCGCCGTCTGCCGGGCGCGACCCGAGCTCCTTGCTGCATAGGTCCGCGACCGTGTCGGGCATGTCGTAGGTGCGGTTCTTCGTGTAGTCGTAGGCGTGCGCTTTGATCGTCACGACGGTGTCCGTCTCCGAAGAGTCGGACAAGCCAACCGGGTGGCAGCCGCCGCTACCTGCGGCGCTCGCCGCAAGGAGCGCCATCTGCAAAAGCAATCTCTGGCGCATGTTTCCGTGCTCCCAAAGGACAAATCGAGGACCCACGCCTCGCGGACGATACCTACATCCCTCGCCCTTTCGACGCAAGCGTGACGCAGCTGCAGTTTCTAGAGTCCTTGGCGAGACATCTCGTGGACGAATGAGTCAAGTTTTTTGGTCGAGCTTTTTTCAGAGTTGTTTTGAGGCGTGGTACGTCCGTCGCGTATCGAAAGGGCCCACGGCCGGCCTCGCCGGCAGGTCGCGTGGCGGGTTCCCGCTAGTGCCGATCGTGATCTGGTCTTCCAAAGACTCACACGTCTCGTCGGGCTGGGGCCTACGACCCCAGCTAGAAAATAACGGCTATCAATAAGCGGTGTTGGGCAGCAAGCGCGCGGTCGAGGCCGATCTCGTACGCGTAGCCGACGCGGAGCAGGTGGAAATCCAGGTTGATCTCGACGGCGGGGAGGAAGTGAAAGCTGCCTTCCGACGAGCGGACTGCCTTACCGCTCACGAGACACGGCGGCGCCGCACACGCGGTGTCATCGATCTGCAACGAAGCATCGCGTTCGTGATCATAGAAGAACGCCCCGCCAATGGCCGGCGACAGCTCGACCGGACCTAACGGAAAAGCGATGCCCATCGCGAGCTCCGCCGTAAAGCGCGTGAGGTGCGACTCGAGCACGGTGGACTCGTGCGGTTCGACACTACCAGCCAGCAGGCCGAGTCGTAATCGGAGTGGGTAACGCTTGAAAAGCCGCGACCCGCCGCCGAGCGAGATGCCCTCGATCGTATCGCGCGAAATTTGCGCGATGAACCCGATCTCCATGCCCTCGAAGCGCCAGTTGTGGCGCGGCGGCGACTGCTGACCGATCTTCGAGACGAGCTCTTGAACGCGGCCAATGCGCGCCGCGACGCTGATGCCCTGGGCCGCGCTCAGCTTGGAGCTCACGACGCCGAGCACCTGGCCGCGGGCGTTCAAGATCGGCCCTCCGGAATTCCCCGGATTGATCGCGGCGTCGGTCTGGAGCCACGAGGCGGCAGCCGCGCTCACGACCCCTTGAGTCAGGCTCCAGTTCAAAAGGCCGCGGAGCTCCGGCACTTGATCCTCGAGCCCGGAGAACGGATGTCCGATGACGAGCACCTTCTCGCCGATGTCGACGAAGCCTGCGTACGGCTCGAGCACGCGGGCGCCCGCGACGGGTACTTCCAGCTCGAGCAACGCTACGTCGTGCACACGCGAGTACGCGACGGCGCGCGCCGCGACACGCCGGCCGTCGTTCAGCTGGACGACGATGACTTCGGCGTCGTCAACGACGTGGAGCGCCGTCGCGATCAGGCGATTGTTCTTGAAGAAGAAGCCGCTGCCCGTGCCGTACTCGGTTTGGATCAGGACAACCGATGGAACGACTTGCGCGTAGACCGCTTTGAGCCAGGACGGATCGGCCGCGGGCGCGGGCTGTGCGTAGACGTAATGGTGCCCGAGGGTCGCCGCGAAGAAACAACCAGCGACGACTAGCAGCCGCAGCCGCGCCCTGACGCGCACTCGCCCCCGTTCGACGCGCCCGAGGGCAGAGCATGACGCCGATCGTGACTCCGGGATTCCACTGGTCGCAATCGATGAAAGCATCGGAAGTGCAGCTCAGCACGTGCTCTAGACGGCGCCGCCTCCGAAGTAAACGCGCCTCTACTCGGGCCTATGAACACGCCTGGCCGGCCGCCAAGATGTCTGCGACGGCGCTGGCGGCGCTAGTAACGATGCGACCAGCGCAGCTCGACGCCCGACGGGTAGCCGAGCTGGGTGCGTAGGCTGTAACCCGGAGCAAATCGCCAATCCACGACGCCGCTCGAACGCGTCGCTTCATACGGCGTGCCTTGGTTTTGGCGCGTGGACCAGCCTTCGAGCCACACCTTGTTGCCCGCGCGAAACGACACCGTGCTGATCGCGTCACCCGTGCGACTCTGTGTTTCGCCGAACTGAAAACCCGCAAGCGGCGAATTGCGCAAGAGCTGGTTCATCGCGAGCGCCATCGCGCTGCCGCCCACGTCCTGTTGACCCGGTACCGCCTGCGGATCGTCCGGTCGTATTCCGAGCAGGAGGGAGATGATCTCGCTTTCACTGCGGGGCGGATCGCTACGAAACCGCACGACCGGCTTTTTGACCGTGCCGCTCACGTCGAGATCGACGAGCACGCCTTCGACGGTGCGCGCAGACGCTTGAATCATCAAAACGCCGAGCTCGACGGGCTGCTTCGAAAAACGCACGCTGCTCTTCTTGAGTCTGAACACCTGTCCGAAAGCCGACACCGTACCCCCTTCGGACAGGATGAGCGCTCCGTCGAGATGGCCGTCGGTGTCCCGCGCGATTTCACCCGTGACCGGCACGAGCAGATCCGGCTGCTCGACGCGCACGGCGTCGCCGAGCGTCACGGACACGAACAACGAGCTCGGCTCCGTCGTCGCCGCGAGCTCCACGGGCGCGGCGGCGCCGTCCGTCACGCGCACGACGGGGTCTGCTGCGAGCTCGATCAGTCGCGTGTCCTCTTTCACGGGTAGCTCGAAATCGAGCGCGGGGACGTTCACCTTCACGTGCTGCCGTGCGTCGTCGAGCTCGACCACGATCCCGATTGGCCGCGCTTTCTTGGCGATCGTCGCCGTACCGAGCAAAACCCCTTCGTACGAGACGGGCACACGCTCGGCCCTGAGCTCCGCCTCGACGCGCCGAGGCAGCACGCCGTCCCAGGAGATCTCGGCCTTGGCGGCGACGTTCGGCTCCTTCGAGCTCGCGGCGCCACTGAGCGTCACGTGCAGCGTACCGTCACCGTTCGCGAGCGCGCGGAGCTCGGCGCGTTCAATCCCGCCGAGGCCGTTCGTCAGCCGAAAAGCGCCGCCGCTCACGCTCGCGTTGGCGCGCAGGGCCGTCCTGCGTTTGCCCTTCGCGCCCTCCGGTCCAAAGCCGAGCGACGCAAAGCCGTTGAGCGGACCGCGCACGTCACTCACGAACGCGCGGAGCAACGGCGCGAGCGAAGCGAGCTCGTAATTTCGCACCTCCGCTTCCACGCTGCCCCCGCGACGCGGGTCGATGCGCGGCGCTCCGCCGTGCCATTCGAAACCGAGCTCACTCGTGAGCGCGAGCTTCGAGCGCGCGTCGCCGACGCTCAAGCGCCCGTGCGCCAGACCCTGCTTCACGTCGAAAGAGCCGCTGGCGTCGCCGAGCTCGCGCCGCTCGAGCGCGAGCCCCTTCGCGGAAAAATCGCCGCTCGCGTCGAAGGCGCTCGCAGACGCCGTGAGCGAGGCGTGACCCGAGAGCTCACCGGCGAGCTTCACGTCGAGCACGTCGCCGAGCGTCGCGAGCGCGACTTCCGCAGCGTTCGCACGCGCGTCGAGCGAAAAATCGCTACCGAAGCCGTGCTCGAACCAGCCAAAATGCCCACCCCCCACGAGCTCGAGCCGCTGGACGCCGCTGGCGTTCGCTCGGGCCGCGAGTGAGTATTCCTCGCGCTCGGCGGCGTAATCGAAGACGACCCCGACTTCGTTCTCCGCCCCCATCCCCGCCACGGCGAGGCGCCGCACGTCGAGCGAGCCGACCACGTGGGGCCGGGCAGGCGTCCCGGTGACGCTCAACGCGGCCGAGACCTCGCCGCGGGGAAGCGCGCGTGTCCCGCCGCCGAAACGCGCGAGCGGCCGCGGGAGTGCCACGATCTCGGCGCGCAGCGGTGCCTCGAGCACCTCGCTCGCGTGTCCCGACTCGAGGAGCTCGAGGGCGCGCGTGGTGCCGCGCGGCATGGTCGCCCCGCTGCGGATCCAGACGCCGCTACCGTCCTTCACGTCGAGCTCGACGCGCGTCGTCGTGCCGTCGAGCGTGGCCCGGCTCGAGACCTGCAGGAGCGGCGCGGCCCGCTCCGGGCCTGCCGTGTTCAGCGTGAAATCACGCAACGTGAGCTCGTAGCCTGCTTCGAGCGGACGGGCGGCGTCGGGCCTCGAGAGCCAGACCGCGCCCGCGGCACGTCCGTTCACGCCCACCAGAGCTGCCGGCGCGAAATGGCGCGCGAGCTCGGACAAATCGAGTTCGGAGAAATCGAAGCGGATCTGCCCGGGTAGGTCGGCGAGCGCCCGCAGCGACGGCACGCCGCGCGCGAGCGTGGCCTCGGCGACGATACTGCCGCGACCGAGGCTCGCCGCGGACAGCGTGGCGCGCGCGTCGAGCCTGGCGTCGTCGAGCGACGCCGTCACTTGGGCGAACAGCGGACCGAGCGCTCCGGCGGTGCCGTTCTCGAGGCTGCCGCGAAGCCGCGCGTGGCGTTCGCGCGCGGTTTCGTCGTACGCGAAGCGCCCGTCGATGCGCCCCGCAAAAGAAGTCGCTGCGAGGTCGAACAGCGGAAGCAGGGGCGCCGGATCGAAATCCGAAAGGACGACGTTGGCGTGCTGCTCCCGAGGGCTTGTGCGTACGGCGCCGCTCAACTCGCCGTCGCCGAGCGAAAGCCTGACGCCCCGCACGTCCAGCCGTTGCTCCGCGAAGCTGAGCTCGGCGACTTCGAGCCGCGCGAGCGTTCCGGCGAGATCGACCTCGGCGTGCGCGTCGTGGACGCTGACCTCCGTACCCAAGCCGACGCTCGCGCTCGCAACGAGCGACGATTGTTTCGGTGCTCCGGCGCGCACGCTCACGAGCTCTTGCGCCACCGAGCCGTGCGAGTCGAGCTCCCAGCTCGGAAATTCGAGCTTGCCGAGATTGAAGCCAGTTCCGCGCGCCGCAAGCTCCACCGTGAGCTCGCTCGGCCGCGCTACAGGGCCACGCAAGGTGCCTTTGACGTGCACGGTTTGCGTCCCGACATTCGCGACAGCGAGGGCACGAGCGTCCGCGCGGAGCCGCGTGTCGAGCTCGCCCTGCGCGAGCTCCCCCGCGACGTCGATGCTCGTGGCGCCTCGCGCCGTCACGCCGTACGGCGCGAGCGCTCGTAAGTCGAGTCCCTGAGCTCGGGCGTGAAACTCGAGCGCGCCCGAGCGAGTGAGCGTGAAGCTCCCGTCGAGCGGCAAGCTCGGGTCGAGCACTGCCGCCGTGCCCGTGAGCTCGGAAGCAGTGTAGACGACGTGCACGTCCGTCTCGGGCACGCGCCGAGCGGCGAGCTCGCCGGCGAGCAAGCGTCCGCTGACGTCGAGGCGCGGAGTCGGCCGAGCGTGATAGACGAGGTCACCCTTCGCGCCGAGCGCCGTGGCGGGCGCGCTCGCTGCGAAGAGACGTAGATCGACCCCGTGCGCGTCGAAGGCCAGCGTCGTCGTCAGCTCCGGTGCGAACGCGATCGTGCCCGAAGCGCCGACGTGACTCGTCCCGGCGAGCAGGTCGGCGTGCGCGCGCAGGGCATCCACACGCCCCGAAAGCTCCGCGTTTCCGCTGATGGGCGCGAGCAGCGGCCAAGCGGGCAGGAGGCTCTTCATGCCGTCCGGCGCGAGCGAAGACGAGCTCGCACGCAGGTCGAGTTCGTCGCCGTGCATTTCGAAGTGCGCGCTCACGGGCAGCGTGCCGAGCGCACCCGAAAAACTCGCGGTCGTTTTGCCGGGGAGTCGGAGCTGCCCGTGCAGAGCGCCCGCGAGCGCTACCGGCAGAACCCCCGTGATACGTAAGCGCGGGGTGTCGAGGCCGAGCTCGAAGAGCGCGGGCGCGACCGCGAGCGCCGCCGTGAGCTCGCCGAGCTCGGTCGTCGCTCGCGCGAGCGCGGGTTCGTCGTTGTGCACCGAAGCCGCGCGCACGACGACGTGCGGCAAGCGCAACCGCAGCGGGCGGCTCGCTTTCGTCTTCTTGCTCGGCCGCGCCGTGTCGAAGGCATGCGCGAGCACGAGCTCGCCGTGGGCGTCGCGGTAAAGCCCGACCTCGAGCCGGTCGGCGCGCACGTCGGGCACGACGACGCGCACCGCGGGGCCGAAGAGAACGTGAGCGAGCAGACTCGATAGCTCGAACTCTGCTGCGAGCCCGTCGACGGCAAGCAGGACCCGGCCGCGCGCGTCGTTCAGGAGCACCCGCGACGCCACGAGCCGGCGTGGGGAAATCACCTCGAGCCGCTCGATTCGGAGCTCGGACGTAAGCTCGCGACTCACGAGCTCACTCACCTGCTTCGCCAGAAATCGCCTGCCCGGCGCGCTCTGAAAATAGAGCAGCAGCGATACGCCGAGTACCACGGCCACGACGAGCACCGACCCGAGCAGCCACAATGCGCGGCGGACGACGCGGTGAAACTTCGCCCACGCTCCGTTCGCTGCGGGCGCGAGCATGACTCGAGCGAGCTTGACATGTGCGTCTCGCCCTCACAAGCTCGCCCGCGCGTTGAAAGAGCGCGCTTTTGCACGGCCGGCCCGCGCAGTGACGCGGGCCGCGCTCGCTTGCGTGCTCTTCGCACTCGCCTGCACGAGCGCTTCCCCCGCGGGAAACCGCGTCGTGACGGCGGTCGACATCGACGGTGGCGAAGCGGCCCGGGATCCCGAGCTCCGGCGCGGCATCGCCACGCGGCCCGACGCGACCTACGACCCGAGCGTGCTCGCCAAGGATCTCGAGCGCATTCAGCGGTTTTATCGCGCGCTCGGCTATTACGACGTGAGCGTGCGCGCCGCGCGGGTCGTGGCGGTGGGCAAGGATCGCGTCCGCGTCGAGATCGTCGTCGAGCCGGGCGCGCCGGTGCGCATCACGCGCATCGAGCTGCCCGGGACCGAGGGCTTACCGAAAGACGCGTCCAAACATCTGCGCTCGGCGCGTGCCCTGCGCGAGGGGACGCCGTTCGACGAACGCCGTCTGCACTCCGACGCACGCGCCATGGAGAACGCGCTCGCCGACGACGGCTTCGCCTACGCGGCGGTCACCGAAAGCGCCACCGTGTCCGTGATTCGTAGGAGCGCGGTCGTCGCTTATCGCGTGCAGGCGGGACCGCGCGTGCGCATCGGAGAGATCCGCATCGAGGGCCTGCGCACGTTCGACGCGCGCATCGTCCGCGGCAAGCTCCTGCTCGATTCGGGCGACCCGTATTCCCGCGCCACGCTCGAGCGCGCGCGGCGGCGTTTGTACGAGCTCGGCGTGTTCTCGAGCGTCGACATCACGCCCGTGCTCGATCACCCCGACCAGACGACGGTACCGTTACGCGTCGTCGTGCGCGAGGGCACGACGCGCTCGCTGCACGTCGGCGCGGCCGTCGAAGCGGACACCACGCGCGGCCTCGCGGGCGTGCGGTTCGGCTGGGACAGCCGTAATTTCCTGGGTGGACTGCGCAAGCTCTCGCTCGACGTCACGCCGTCGCTCACGTTTTATCCGCCGCCCTCGTCGGAAGCGAAAATGCGCGTCCTGCCCACGCTAGAGAGCGCGCTGCAATTCGATCAACCCGGCATCTTCGACGCGCGAACGACCGGCTACTTGCGCAACGAGCTCAACGCTTATCCCGTGATTTACGCCGATTACCAAGCGGGCGACAACATCGTCGGCTTTCGCGAGCTCAAGGACGCCGTGGGCGCCGAACGTCCGTTTCTGGGCGGGGCGCTACGTGCGCGCGCGAGCTACCAATTCCAAGCGCGCTTTCCGCACATGTACCTCGGCGCAAAGCCCGAGGGCCTCGACACCGTGCTCGTCTTCTTTCCGGAGCTCGTGCTCGACCTCGATCTCAGAGACGACCCCATCGACCCGCGCGCCGGCGCCTACTTCGAGCTCTCGGCCCAAGCGGCGGGCTTGCTCTTCGGCGACGCCACGGACGTGCGCCTCAGGCCGGAAGCACGGCTCTACACCAAGCTCGGCTCGAAGCTCACGCTCGGCTTTCGCTCCACGGTAGGATTTCTCTTTCCGCGCCGCTGCGACGGCGACGCGAAGCGCGGCTGCTACGGTGACTCGCTCACGAACACGAGCGGCAACGCCACGGACAGCGCGCTCGTTCGCGACCAACAAATCTTGCTCTTTCGCGGCTTTTATTCGGGCGGTGCCACCTCCAATCGCGGCTACGCCTTGAACGAAATCGGGCCGCACGGGGTGCTCGGGTTCCTCGCTCCATCGAACATCAATTGCTCCGTCCCGAACCCGCCCACCCAGTGCGAGCGTCCGCTCGGCGGCCTCACGCTGTGGGAGCTCTCACTCGAGCTCCGCTTGACCTTGTCGCAGATCGCGGGGCTCGTCTTCTTCATCGACACGAGCGACCTCACGCGTGAGCCGGCGACGTTCCGCGCCGCCTACCCGCACGTCTCGACGGGCACGGGTTTCCGCTTGCGTACGCCGGTCGGTGCCGTCCGGCTCGACGCGGGGCTGCGCGTCCCGTACCTGCAGCACGTAGGCGAGCCGCACCTACCCCCCGACGAAGGCGAGCCGTCCACCTTCCTCGGTCTACCGCTGGCCGTGCACTTCGGGCTCGGAGAAGCGTTCTAGCGCAGCGCGGCGCATTCGGCCTTGAAACTGACGCGGTTTACCGGTTGGTTCCCGGCCAGTAAGTAGCTATTCGTGTGGAAAGGCGCGAGCACGATCCGGCTCTCTTGTTCGGTCACGTCGTTCCAGATCATGCAATCGATGGGATAATTGCAGGTGTTGTTCGCCATCAGCCAGATGTTGCTCGTATTGAGCACCCCCGTAGAGGGGCGCGCCTCCCCCCGATACTGAAAGCAGAGCGGCGGTGACTTGCGAGCTACGCCGTCGCTGCTCGTGTTTTGCATGTGATGGGCGCAGCCCGCCACTAACGGCGTCGCGAGCAGCGAAACGGCGCCGACCCTTTGCAACATCGTCTTCAATTTCATTTCGCGTAACGACTCCCGTGAAGCAAGTTCGACAGAGCTCAGCATAGCTCAGCTGCGTGCCGTGCCAGTCGCACGAACTTCCGGCTACTCGGCCGCAGCCACGGCGGGAGTCCCCACGCCGCACGCTTCCGCCAGCAACTCGGCGATATCGAGATTTTTGACTTCTTCTTCTTTCGACTGCGATTTCACGCCGTCCGTGATCATCGTCATGCAGAACGGGCACGCGCTCGCGATGGTCTTCGCCCCGGTGTCGAGGAGCTGCAACGTGCGCTTCACGTTCATGCGCTCCTTGTTTTGCTCTTCCATCCACATCTGGGCGCCGCCGGCGCCGCAGCAGAGGCCCCGGTTCTTGTTGAAGTACTCCACTTCCACCAGCTCGACGCCCGGAATCCGGGCGAGCGCGGCGCGCGGCGACTCGTAAATGTCGTTGTAGCGGCCGAGATAACAAGAGTCGTGATACACGACCTTGCCGCGCACGCCCGCCTTCGGCACGAGCTTCTTTTCCGCCAAGAGCCCGAGCAAAAAATCGGCGTGGTGGATCACTTCGAGTTTGACGCCGAAGTCGGGATACTCGTTGGCGAGCGTGTTGAAGCAGTGGGGGCACGTCGTGATCACGCGCCGCGCGCCGCCCTTTTCCTTGTAGCCGTTGAGCGTCGCCGCGTTGGTCTCCGCCAGCATACTGAACAGGTACTCGTTGCCCGCCCGCCGCGCCGGGTCGCCCGTGCACGTCTCCTCTTGGGCGAGGATCGCGAAATCGACGCCCGCTTGCGTGAGGAGCTGCGCCGTGGCGCGCGCGATCTTCTTCGCGCGATCGTCGTAACTTGCGGCGCAGCCGACCCAAAACAGCACCTCGGCGTCGGGCTTGTCGGCCATGCGCTTCACGTCGAGCCCTTCGGTCCAGGCGCCGCGATCCATGCGCGCGATGTTCCAGGGGTTGCCGTTCGTCTCCATGCCCGTGAACGGCTTTTGGAGCTCGCTCGGAAACTCACCGCGAATCGTGACGAGATTGCGCCGCATCTGCACGATCTTGTCGACGTAGGTGATGTTGACCGGACAGTGCTCTTCGCAGGCCCGGCAGGTCGTGCAGGCCCAGAGCACTTCGGGTTTGATCACCTCCGGCACGAGATCCTTGGGCGTCGGGCCGTGCGCGTAGAGCTGGTCACGCAAATCGAGCGTGAACTGCTTGGGGGAGAGCAGCTTGCCCGTGATGAACGCGGGGCAATTGTCCGAGCAGCGCCCGCACTCGGTGCACGTGTACCAGTCGAGGTAGTCCTTCCAGGGGAAATGCCCGAGACGCGCGTAGCCGACGCGCGCCGCCGTCGCTTCTTCGGCCTCCGTGGCCTTTTCGACGAGGCTCATGAGCGCCTCGGTGTTCGGCGCGAGCGGGCGGAGCCGACCGCGCGGGGTCAAATCACCGAAGAAGATGTTGGGGACGGCCGTGATGATGTGAAAGTGCTTGGTGAACGGGAGGATGTTCAGGAACACGAGCACGAGCGTCGAGTGCAGCCAGAAGCCGGCGCGCGCGACGACCGTGAGCGCGCCGCTGCCGAGCCCCTGATACGCGAGCGCGAACAATGCGGCGCCCGGCTCGGGAAAGAAGCCCAAGCTATCGCGCGGTGGCCCGAGCGGCGCGACGAGCTCGCGAGCGACGCCGCAGAATTCGGCGGGCCGTGCGCCGCACTCGCTCGCGAAGCGCTGGTTCAGCAGCGTCGTCGCGGCGTCGTACGAGAGGTCGGCGAGCATCATCGCCACGATGATGCCCAAGATGAGCAGGCCCTCGCCGCTCAAGGTCATGCGCTTTTCGCGGCGAATCACGCGCAAGTACACGAACGTGACGCTGCCCGCGATCACGAGCAGCGCGAACACGTCCTTCACGAAGCCGTAAATTTCGCCGAGCGGCAGGCCGAGCACCGGTTCCGGCCCGAGCACGAGCAGGTTCCACGTCGGCTCGAAGCCGCGTCCCCAGAGCACGAGCGTTCGCAGCAAGAGCACGACGAACCCGGAGAAGATCAGGTAATGCGCCGCCGCAGCCAGCGGGTAGTTCGGCATCTTCACTTGCAGGAGCGCGAAGCGCACGACGCCGGCGAGTCGCTTGAGGGGCTGATCGTAGCGTGGCTCCCAGGTCGGAGCGCCCGTTTTGAGCAACCGCAAGCGACGCGCGGCGCTCACCGCGAAGACGCCCCAGAGCCCGACGAGGAGCGCACCCATCAGCAGCGGATTCATCGCCGCAAGATTAGCCAGACCGCGAGCAGAAGCACACCCACCGCGAGCGCCCAAAAGACGCCGCGCGCACGACGCACGAGCACGGGCCGCACCGAGAGCGCGCGGCGGATCGCACCGAGCGCTGGTACGCTCGTGGCCAAGGAGACGCTCGCGTCCGCCTGAGCGCTCGGTTCGACGCGCAGGAGCAAATGGCCGCGGGGCAAGCCGGAGCCGAGCGGCGGCAGGCCGCCCCGTTCCGGCAGCCGAATCACGAACGGTTCGGACTGCGCGCCCGGCAGCGTCACCCGCAGCAGATCGGCGGGTTCCCCGCGCCCTCGTAACGTCACGGCCCCCGAGCGCTCGCAGCCGTCGCAGCCGCCGCCCTCACAGGTCGCGCACGCCAAATTTCGCGGCAACTCGAGCTCGACCACCGCGCCGCGCTCGAGCCAAGTCCGAGGCACCCGCACGCGATGATTCGCGTCCGGGCCCCGCGGGCGCTCGAGATCGTCGGCAACGACGCGACCGAGGACTTCGGCCATAGTTTCATGCTAGACGGAACGCCGGCAGGGAGCCAGCACTTGGACATCATTTCCCTTATTACGCACCTCGACGTACATCTTGCCGAGTGGGGCCGCGCGCTCGGACCTTGGCTTTATGCCCTGCTCTTCGGGATCGTGTTCGCGGAGACGGGGCTCGTCGTCACGCCGTTTTTGCCGGGGGACTCGCTGCTCTTTGCCGTGGGCGCGCTCTGCACGATCGAAGGCATGCCGCTCAACGTCTACCTCGTGATTCCGCTCCTCATCGCCGCGGCCGTGCTCGGCGACGCCGTCAATTACGCGATTGGCTCGAAGCTCGGACCCGCCGTGTTCACGAGTGAACGTTCGCTACTCTTCAACAAGAAGCATCTCTATCGCACGCAGAGCTTCTACGACCGCTACGGCGGCAAAACGATCATCATCGCGCGCTTCGTGCCCATCGTGCGGACGTTCGCGCCGTTCGTCGCTGGCATCGGCAAGATGCGCTACGCGCGTTTCTTCGGTTTCAACGTGATCGGGGCGTGCGCGTGGGTGGTGCTCCTCACGGCCGCCGGCTACGGACTCGCCGATCAGCCCGTGGTGAAGAAGCAGTTTCACCTCGTGATCTTCGCGATCATCCTGATCAGCATCCTGCCCGCTGGCGTCGAAGTGACGCGCGAGTGGATGCGGGCGCGCAAGACGCCGGCGGCGTAGCGGCCGCGACGCGACGCGACGCGAGCGGAGGCACCCAAGCCGAGTCAGCGCCTCGAGCTCTTCAGCTCGATGCAGATCGTTCGCACTTCGGTAGCGCCGACGTTCTCGACGGCATGCCTTCCGACGGGCGCCGGGATGACCTGCCGCTCCGCAAGAACGATGTCCACCGCAGAACCGTCCGGGTCGATCAGCCGGAGCGTGCCCGGCTTGACGATGTAGTTCACGTTCTCGGGGTTGGTGTGCATGGCGACCTTGGCACCGGGCTTCACGGTGACTTCGAGGACGCGGATGACGTCGTTCTCGAAGAGAACCTCGTGCACGTCCGGTGAGATCTTCACGATATCGTCGATAGGATCAGACACGTTTGATCGGCTTTTCACTCCCGACTGCGCACACACGAGCGGGCGCGCCCTGCACAAGGTGGGCAAGCAGTCGGGCTCCGCATCGCGAAGCTCCGTCCGACTCGCGCGCGGAAATGTCGCTTCGCGAGAAACGCGGCACGGCTCGTTCGCAACCGCCGAGCGCGGTCAGCGAATCTCTAGGCGCTACCCGCGGGCTTCTCAGGCGCCTTTTCGAGCGCCTTCGGTTCCGCTTCGGGCTTCTTCGCTTCTTCCGCAGGTTTGTCCTCGTCGTCGCTCAGGCCCTTTTTGAAGGCACGAATGCCTTCACCGAGGCCTTTGCCGGCGCCCGCGAGGCGCGTCGGGCCGAACACCAAGAGTAGGACGACGATGACGAGTAACCAGTGAATCGGGCTGAGACTACCCATGCGCGGCCTCCTGGCCGAGGGACCCTCTTAGCATAGCATGGCCGCCTTGGTGTCCACCCACGACGGAAAGAATGCGCGGGAGCTCGAGAGGCGCCTCAGAGCGTGAACGCCATTTGCCAGTCGGCGTCGACGCGCGGCAGGCTGACGGTGGCTCCGTACGCGCGCGCGCCGAGCCGCGCAGAAAAGCGAACGACGACGGGCGGCTCACCGCCGCCGAGCGACACCAGGAGAATCCGGGCGACGTATTTTCCGGTCGCAGGTTCGCCCTGCTCTTGGTAGACGCTCTCGAGATTTTTCCCGCGACACTCGCCCTCTCGGCCCGGACAATCACGTTCGCGCACGAGCCCACTTTCGCTCGGTCGCCCCACTTCGACGAGCTCACCGTTCGGGTCGACCACGCGTAAATCCACATCTGCATTCGGCTCGTCCCACGCGATCAGGAACGAAACGGCGCTCGTGGTGGTCCCGCAGCCCTCGTCGGCGAGTCCGTTCCCATTGTCGTCGAGCGCGTTGCCGCAGAGCTCCGGCGCCGTCGCGACGCTCGCGCGCTCGAGCACCGGCGCGGCCCCTTCGGAGCTCGGTGCGCGCGCGGACGGCGCCGCGCAGGCGGGAGCGAGCCCGAGCACGCAGGCCCACGCCGCTCCCGCGCGGAGGGAGTTCACTTCTTCTCGTCCGGCACCGTCACGCCGGTCACGACCTTCGGGTTCATCAGCTCGAAGTACGCCTGGCGCGCAAGCTCCCCGGCCGGCCCGGACTCGCCCTTGAGCGTGAGCAGCACGCCCTGCTCCTTCATGAACTTGAGCGTGCGGATCGCGCCGGCGCGCTTGGCTTCGTCGTTGCCCTTGGCCATGTCGTAGAGACGTTTGCGCAGGACGACGCGCGTGAACGAGTGCGGGCCGTTGTCGTAGAGCAAGTTGTCGAACTGGCTGATCAGGAGGACGCGCGCCCACTCTTGCGGCGTCTGGTTGATGGTGACGTGCGATATGGCCTCGGCGTTGTCGACGTACTTGAAGAGCAAGCCGGCCTCGAGGTCGTCGGTCGACCAATAACCGAAGCTCTTGTACCAGAGGTCGCTCAGCTCATCGAGCGCGGGCTTGGCCACGTTCCACGGCTTTTTGCCGTAGTACGCCACGGCGCGCGCCGCGGCGTCCGGCGAGCCGCCGAGCATGAGCGCCAGCGCGGCGTCGTTCATCAGGACCTCGTTGTCGAGCAGCTCGACGAGCTTCGACTCGACGGCGGCGTCGAAGCCGCTCTTGGCGAGCGCGCGAGCCACTTGGTGGCGCGTCTCGATCGCAGCCTCGGGCGTAAACAGCGAAATCAGCGCGTTGGCCGTGCCGGGAATCGGGCGTTGAATCAGCGTCTCGAGGAAGCAAGCGCGCCGTACTTCGTCCGGCTTCTCGTTGCCGGAGTACTGCTGGATCTTCTTCGCGACCTCGAGGAAGTCGTCCTTCTCGGCGACCCACGCGAGCGCGGCGCACGCTTCCATCCGGCTCTGCTCGTTCTCCTTCGGGTTTTCGATGTACTTCATCAACATCGGAAACGCCTTGTTGTCGCGCCATTCGGAGAAGCCGTCGGCCGCGCCCACGCCGAGCGCGCGGAAGGTCATCCCCAGGATGGCGAGGCCGCCCTGGTAGAGGCCGTCCATCGTGACGTCGTATTCCTTCGAGTTGGCCTTGATCGCCTTCTCGAGCGACTTCCACGACTTGGGATCCTTGAGCCAGCCGACGTAGCGGAGCGCGCTCTGCGCGACCACCCACTCCTCGGGCATCGGCGGCTGCTGGCCTTCCTTCGGCATCGGCACGTCGGGATCCGCCCACTTGCGGAAGGCCTCGATGTCCTTGGTCGAGCCCATGGCGGCGAGCGCGCGCAGGCCGTTGGCGTGCGGCGACGGCATCTCGTGAATCCAGAAGATCACGGCGTCCTCCGCCTGCTCCTGAATCAACGGCAGCTTGTCGGGATGCAGGATCGCAAGGTCGGCGATCATGCGCGCGGACTGCACGCGCTCGTCGTCGCTCCGCTTGAGCGCCATTTCCCAGTCGTTCTGGTCGGAATAGATCTTGAGCGGATCCATGCGCAGCCGCTTGGCGAGCGTCGGCACGGCGCGGATGTCGCCGATGGCGGCGAGCGCGAGCGCCGCGTGCGTCTGCAGGTGGATGTGCGGATTGGTCTGGATGTACTTGTAGAGCGCGTCGGCGCCGCTTGGATCGTTCAGGCCCTGCCCCGCCTTCATCGCGTCCGTCGCGTCGAAGACGTAGATCATGTTGAGGATCTGCTTGCGGAAATACCAAGCAGCCTTCCCCGGATGATTCTGCTCATCGGGCGCTTCCTCGGTCGGGGCGGCGTCCAAAGCAACCACGAGACCCTCGGTGCCGACGCCGTCTCGGAGCGCCTCGAAGTACTTCGTGCGCGTCTCCTTGTCGGCGCCACGCAGCGCGGCAACGAGCGGCTCACGCGCGCGCGCGTCACCGATTTTGCCGAGACCGGGCGCGGCCTGACGCTGCACCTCGGGATCGGTGTCTTTGACGAGCTTGATCAGCACGTCGGTGTACTTCGGCTCGGCGTGCGCCGAGAGTACCGTCGCGACGAGCTGGCGCACGGCCGCGCTCTTGTCGTCGGCCATCGTCGCCAGCTTGTCTATGCCGATGAGATTCACGATCTTGTCGGGATTGAACGCGATGCCGCCGCCGAGCCGCTGCACCTTCGAGAGGTGACCGAGCCGATAAAGGTTCATCACCTCGTCGAGCGCGCGCGTGTCGCCGAGCACGACGAGCGCCCAGGCAATCTGCGGCTTCGCGCCGGGACCTGCCGTCTTGAGCGCGGCGAGCAAGCTGTCCTTCGCGCCGTCAGCCATCGGCGAGCCGTATTCGGCGAGCGCGAGCGCGGCCATGCCTTGCACTGCTTCCGACGGATACGCGAGCGCCGTCGCCGCGAGCGGCACGCCTTGCGGATCACGCGCCCACGCGAGCTGCTTCAGCGCCTCGGCGCGCACTTCGTCGCTGCTCTCCTTCGCCGCCCACTCGCGCCAGAGCGGAATCTGCTCGGCCTTGGGTTTGACGAAGATGTCCTTCTTGATCTGCTCGCCTTGCTCGACGGTGAGTCGCTCGGCGTCTTTCTTCGCGCCGATCAGCAAGAACGCGGCTGCGCCTGCCACCATCAAAATCCCGACGATGATCACCGCCGGATTGAAGCGACCTTTCTTGAAGTCGCCGTCACCGCCGCCATAACCACCGAACCCACCACCGGCCGGAATGCCGGGACTCGGCGGAGCACCGGGCATGTCGTCGTCGGGCGGCCACTTGGCCAGATCGACGTGCGGTAATGCAGTCGGAACGTGAGTCGGAGCCGGCGAATTTGGCAGGTTAGGTTCGAGCATGGCTACGCGTGCGGGCGACCTTAGCCCACTGACGGCTACGCGCGAAACCATCCGTTTGCGTGAGTGCAAACGATTGAGTGCTGCGGCGCGTCGCGTGGATTGCGCGACGCTCCGTCAGCGGCGGAAGTTTCGCCATCGACACTACTGCCGAGTGCCGAGTACCGGGGGCGGCCGGACACGTCCGTCGGCCGTTGAGCCGAGCAAATCCTCGAATCGGCGGGGAAAGACGGATCGTAGTAGTGGGCAAGCGTGCTGTCGAAGAGCGACCAGCCGAGCGCCGGCGCGCCCCCGAGAGCTCGTAGCGCGAGCCCGCCCATCGCCGTGACCGTCGTCACGACAGCAGTCGTCACGGCGCTCTCTTACGGCTTGCCCGACGCGTACCAGGCGACCGGCGTGGGTCTCGTGTTTTTGGGGGCGACCTACGTGCTCGTGTTGCGACGGGACAGTGAGTCGGTGCGCCGCCACGGGCTTTCGCTCGGGGGACTGTTCGAGTCGGAGCCGCTCTCTGCGCGCCGCCTGCTGCGCGCGTTCGCGGGCGCGCTCGCTTGGGCGCTCGCCGTGGCCTGCGTCGTGTTGCCGCCGTTCTGGCTCGGCTGGGTCGTGTTCTGGAAGCCGAGCGGTCCGTTCTTGCCGGCTCGTGTCGGAAGCGTGCTCGACGAAGTGCTCGGGCAGTGGCTCGTCATCGCGTTGCCCGAGGAGTGCTTCTACCGCGGCTACCTGCAGACGGAGCTCGACCGCGTTTGGCAGCCACGCGTCCGTGTGCTCGGCGCGCCGCTCGGTCCGTCGCTCGTGGTCACGAGCGCTCTCTTCGCCGCAGGACATCTCGCGACGGAACTGTCGGTGAATCGCCTGGCGGTGTTCTTCCCGTCGCTCCTCTTCGGATGGCTCCGGTCACGCACACGCGGCGTCGGGGCGAGCATTGCGCTCCACGCGACGTGTAACCTCTTTGCGGCGTACCTGGCGCGGAGCTACGGTCTCGGCCAATGATCGCCCCGCTGGCCGACGCCATGATCGATCGAGCGCTCGCCGAGGATCTCGCCGCCGGCGACGTGACGAGCGAAGCCGTCGTTCCGAGCACGCTCAAAGCGACCGCGCGCGCCGTCGCCAAGCAGCCGCTCGTGCTCGCGGGCGGCGACGTTTTCGCCCGCGTATTTTACCGCATTGACGTCGGTGTGCGCGTCGAGCGTCTCGTCGACGACGGCGCGCACGTGGAAACCGGCACCGAGCTCTTCATCATCGAAGGTCCCGCGCGTTCGCTGCTCGCCGCGGAGCGCACGGCCTTGAACTTCGTCCAGCGCGCGGCAGGAATCGCGACGCTCACGGCGCGGTTCGTCGCCGCCGTCCCCGCGGGCGCGAAGCTCCGCATCGTCGACACGCGCAAGACGACGCCGGGCCTCCGGGCGCTCGAGCGCGAAGCCGTCCGCGCCGGCGGCGGCAAGAACCACCGCGACGACCTCGGCTCCGCCGTGTTGATCAAGGACAACCACGTCGCGATTGCCGGCGGTGTACGCAATGCCGTGTTGCGCGCGAAGGCACGAGCGGCGCACGTGACCCGCGTCGAGGTGGAAGTGGACACGCTCGACCAGCTCGACGAAGCGCTCGGCGCCGAGGCGGAGGTCGTGCTGCTCGACAACTTCACGCTCACCGACGTGGCGGAAGCCGTACGGCGCAACCGCGGGCGCGCGTTGCTCGAGGTGTCCGGCGGCGTCCGCCTCGAGCACGTCGCGGAGCTCGCGCGTCTCGGCGTCGACGTGGTTTCGCTTGGCGCGTTGACGCACTCGGCGCCCGCGGCCGATATTTCCCTCGAAATCACGCCGCTCGGTTCGAGCGTCGCATGAGCCGGGCGTTCGACGGCGAGCGCTTCGGCGTGCTCAGCCAAGAGCTGACGCTCGGCCGGCCGCTCGTCGCAACGCTCGCGACCGGCTCGACGAACGACGACGCGCTCGCGGCCGCACGCGACGGCGCTCCCCACGGCGCGCTCTTCGTGACTGAAGAACAGAGTGCTGGACGCGGCCGCCGGGGAAGTCGCTGGCTCGCGGCGCCTGGTGAAGGATTGTTGTTTTCGCTCGTGCTGCGGCCGAGCTTGAGCGTCGAGCGCGCTCCTTCTCTCGCGCTGCTCACGGGCTTGGCCGTACGCAATGTCGTTTCTGCACTGCTCGTGTCGGCAAAGAGCGAGCGTCGTGCGCTGGTCAAGTGGCCGAACGACGTCGTGATTGCGGGCGACGAGCTCGAGAAGCTCGCTGGGATCTTGGTGGAAAGTCAGGTACGCGGTCGCACGCTCGCCGCGGCGGTCGTCGGCGTAGGTCTCAACGTGGGACGGCTCGAGCTGCCCGACGGCCTGCCGACGCGACCGACCTCCCTTGCGCGACTCGGTATCCACATCGAACGTGAAGCGCTACTCGCAAAAATCCTCGAAGAGCTCGAGGCGCGGCTGCGAACGCTCGAAAATCATCAAATACCCCCCGAAAGTTTGGCGGTCGAGCTCTCCGCCGTGGACGCGCTTCGCGGGCGGAAGCTCCGCGTGGAAAACCTGTGCGGTTGGGGCGCCGGCATCGACGAGGCGGGCTACTTGTGCATCATGGACGCGGCGCGCGTGACACACCGGGTAGCAAGCGGCCACGTAGAGCTTCTGAGGGCGACGGAAGAACCAGAAGCGAACGGAGGACAGAACGAAGGAATAAGAGCTGTGAAAGGACCGCTTGCGATCCGGTGAGAGACGAGGCATAAAGAAGAAACTGTGAGACCCACGTCTTGGGGGCGTGGCTGGAGGCCAGAAACATGGCAACCGAAGATACGGTGAGCACCATCGCCAAGGCGCTAGGCGAATCCGACGAGATCCCACTAGGTCAAATCGGAGGAGTCGTTCGCGCACTCGGTGACGAGCTCTGTCTTAAACTGCTCGAAGAAACCAAACAGATCGAAGCCAAGGGCGGCATGATGCTGCCCGACAACAGCCGCAAGCGCACTCCCGGGGGTGTCTTCTTCTTCTTGGCCAGGCAAAAGCTTTCGCACGACGATAAGCTCGCGATCTTCCGCCCGGCGAAGCCGGCGAAGCCCGCACAGCCGCCCGCGCCCGAGGTGAGCCCGTTCCCGCGCCGGCGCGTGATCGACGTGGTACCAGCGCGTCCGATGCAACCCCGCCCTCCGCGGCCTGGTTTCCTGCCGCCGGAGCTGCCGGTCGCCGTTCGACGCGTGAAAGTGCGCGAAGCGGTGCAAGCCGCGCTCTCGGCGCTTCCCGCTGAAGATCAGTACAGCGTGCTGCTCGACATCATTGCAGAGTTGCACGACAAGCTTGGCTATCGCGTTCCAGATTCGCAACGGGCGTTCGGGTTCGATCCGCCGACCCGCCCGGGTGCGGTGGTCCCGACGCCTTCGTCGTCCCAGCGGCCCATCGCCGTGCCAGAGTCCACGCGCGCTCCGGAATCGGTGCACGCTCCGGAATCGACGCGCGCTCCCGAGTCCGCGCGTCAAGCGACGGGCGCGCCGCCCGCCGACGTTCCCGAAAAACCGAAGCGCACCGCCGTTCGCGCGAAGCGCAGCTAACCGTCAGGCGACGCACCGGACGTCTCACACCGGGCGTCGCCGCGACGTCACGCCGCGCGGCGCGGCACCTCTTGACGTTGCTCACGGTCCTCGAGGCGCGCCGCAAGGATCCGGCGACCGCGATAGAGGCGGCTCATGACCGTGCCCACGGGAACGGAGAGAGCTCGCGCCGCGTCGACGTACTCGAGCCCGCCGAGATCGACCAGCTCGACCACGCGCCGAAAGGCGTCGGGCAACTCGGCGAGCGCGACGGCTGCGCGCGTACCGAGCACGGGCCCCGCGGGCGTTGCCTCGCGTTCTGGCCACGCGCACGGGTCGAACATCAAACGCTCGAGCGCGCGACGCTCGCGCCGCGCTCGCCGGTAGCGCGAGACGAAGATGCTGCGCTGGATTTGCGCCAGCCAAGCGCGGAGGTTCGTGCCGCTTTCGAACGTGTCGGCGTAAACGAGCGCGCGCACCAGCGTGTCTTGCACCAGATCGAGCGCGTCGCTCTCATTCCGGCAGAGCCTGCGAGCCTGAGCTCGGAGGCGCGGCAGCTCGGCCCCGAACTCGCGTTCCAACATGACCTTCGTCATGAAGGCCGATATCGCAAGCCGTATGCCAGCCGGCGCTCGCCGCGTTTCCCCGCATTTTCGCGCGATCTCGCGCGGCTCGTCCCCCACACTCGCGTGTCAAACTGGCAATCGAGCCGAGCCGGCTGCCATCGCGACGCGGAGTGCGGCGTTCACGGCCGGACCCCCCCGCAGCCTCGACGCGCGGCTCTTCAGCGAACCGTAGAATCCGCCGCCGACCTGCGCGCAGCAGCAGCAGCCCACGGAGCCACGCGACGCGGCGCCGCGCTGACGGACCAACCGCGCTGCCGCAGCGGCACGACCCCATCGACGATCGTGTCGCCGTCTTCTGCAAGCAGGCCGTCGGCGCTCGCTGCGTCGTGTCCATCCCAGGTGACGGAGTGAGCACTCGAATTCGCTTCGACAACAGGTGCGTAGACTTTGAGCCAGAGGAGGCGCACGGCGACAGATCCCTGTAAGAGGACTCGTTAGAGTGATTCCCCGTGAGCGCTGGGTGGATCATCCCGAGTGGTCACGGCTCTCTGACTGCCGTGGCATGAATGCCGCTAATCCGTCAGTAAACCTGCATCTTGCCGCTCAATATGCACAGAGCGAAAAGTTGCATAATCCCCTGGTAATAGCGGTACTGCCCCACGGGCGTGTCCAGGTCCCAGACGGCCTGAATGAACCGCTGCCGATCCGAGTCCTTGATCGTCGAGCGTGCCGCGGTGATGCCGTTGACGAACACGAGCGCGATCTCATGGTCCTTCTTGTCCGGCAAGACCGTGCCATCCAGGTTGTAGCCCGAGCCGTAGTTGTCGAAGCCCTTGGCTAGAAAGAACGTGAGGATGCTATTGAATTCCGAAGCGTTCGAAGGGGCTCCAGGCGTCCAGATCTCGTCGAGCACCAGGTTCGGGAAGATCCGATAGGCCTCGGCTTGGAAGGTGTCGAAGCCGGGAACCGGCGTCCCGTCGAAATAAGCGCGGAGCGGCATCAATCCGGTGGCCGGATTCACCGCGTCGCCGGCTTGCTCGACGATCTGCTCCACGTTTTGGAAAAGATTGCGTGAGGCGGCTGCCGCCGCGGAGAACATCGCATTGCCCGTCGCCTGCGCCCAAAGCTCGTAGAACGCGGGCATCAAGATCGACGGTCGCGTGCGCGACGCGGCCGCCGTCCTCGGCTCGTCGAACACGAGCAAGGTCTCCGCATCGAAGGTGTCGGTGATGCCATCGACTATGCCGCCGTTCTCTCGCTCTTTGTTGAGCATCACGTCCAAAAGCGCCAGCGCGTCCGCTTCGTAATCGATATTGCCGAGCGCACTCGTCCGCCAGCGATCGTGGGCGAAGATGAGCGCCATGGCGAACATCTGCAGGCCGTACGGATCCAGGCAGCTCACCACCACCGTGCTCGTTTTGTCGCAAAACGAGTAGTAGTAGCCACTGCTCGAACCGGACGCCGGCATCTCGCGCTTGACGTAATTCCAGAGCTTGTCGAACTCGGGCTGATGATCGAGCTCGACCGCTATCAGCATCCCGATGCCCATGCCTTCGGTACGAGTATCGCTATGGTAGATATCGTAGATTTTCGCTTCGTCGTCCTTGAGGGGGTCGGGAATGAAGATGGCTTCGTCGACAGGATCGCCGTGAAACAGCTGGTGGAAGGCGCCGTCGACCTTGTCGTCGATATCGGCCGTCGTTTGGTTAAGCACCAATTGGAACACGTTGTCGTACGTGCCGGGCCCGTGCAGCGGGGCGAGCGACAACGGCACCTGCGTGCCCCCCGTGGGCCCGCCTTCGTCATGCCCGAGCGAATCGACGGTGGAGGTGCAGCCCGTGCTCGCTGCGAGCGCGACAGCGACCAATCCTAGACGGCAGAAGCGCAAAGAGCAGCCGAAAGGCACGCGCCAAACGTAGCAGTTTTTGAACATACGACCGCTCCTGCGCGGAGCGCCCGCGAATTCACGTCAATCCAAGTAGCCGCGCACACGTGACGCGAGCACGCTATTCGGATGGCGCCGCAGGAACGCTTCAGCGCGTTTCTTCGCAACGTCCTTTTGTCCGCTCTTGGCGAGCGCGTCGATGCGCAGCACCTCGGCCTCGAGCACGAGCCGGCCGCGCGGGTAGACGCGCGCGTAGTCGTCGAGCTTGCCGAGCGCGCCGTTCGCGTTGCCTGCCGCAAGCTCCGAGCGCGCGGCGTCGAGCGCGCCGAGCTCGGCCGCGAGATCGCCGCTCGGGGACGACTGCTTCGCCTCCGGTTTGGCGGCCGGCGCCGGGAGCTCGTCGAACGAAACCCCCCTGGGTGACGCCTCGGCCACGGGCGGCGTTTGGGCCAGTGCCGCTGCGGCTGCCGGGGGGGTCGCAGGCGGAGCCGCAACCACTTTGGCGGTTTCTTCCCTACCTGAGTGCAATCGGTTCCAGGTCAGGTAACCGACAGGGCCCGCGATGCCTGCTCCCAGGCTCGAAATCAGGAGCAGCTTGCTCCAACCGACGCCGACCTTCGTGGCGAGCGAGGAGCTCGCAGCACTGATGGCGCCTGCAGAAACGGCCGCGGAGCCAACCAGACCAAGGGCAGCCAGCGTCTTGGCGCGCGCGTCCGCCGAGCTCCGGTAAGCCACACCGGCTTCCAGCAGCAACAGTTCGACGGGACTCTCGGCTTCGTCGCGAAGACGACGCGGCTCATTCATTTCTCTACTCTCCCAATTCCCCCCAGGGCCCGGACCCGATCACGAAAATCGGCTCGGGCACGCCGAAGGCGCGACGCCACGGTTCCGCGCGGGATGGAAAGCGCCTCGGCAATCTCGGCCATGCTGAGCTCTTCGAACTCGTAAAGAACGAAAACCGTGCGCAAATCGGCGTCCATCACCGAAAGTACCCGATCGAGCATTTGCCGGGCACGCTTTTGATCGGTGAGTTGCTCCGGCGTGAGCGCCGAATCGATTTGCTCGGGAGCTTCCTCGGCCGCGACTTCACGCCGGCGCGCTACCGTACGGCGCGCGTGCGCCGCAACGTACAGCGCCGTCTGCAACAAAAAGCTGCGTTCCGCACCTGGACGTACATCGTCGAGGCGGCGAGCCGCCGCGATGAAGGTGCGCTGCACATCGTCGTCGACCTCGGCGGCGGGAGTGCCCGCGTTACGCAGCACGCGCGCCACGAAGTCGATGTATTCGTCGACCATCCAGCGAAGGCGTGCCTCCCGATCGGTGGGTCTCACCGTGGACTTGATCTCCGATTCGGGCAGCGGCCCGCCCGGCAACACTCCGGCAACGACGGCTCCACCCATGACCGTTTCGGACGAGCCGCTGGGATCGGGCATTTCGCTCCCGTGCGGATTATTCCCGGGTAGGGGCGTCTTGATCATCGGGGGTGCAAATCCGAACGCGCGGGCCGTTGGGCCCTATTCTGCCACGACTAGACCGGAGTGGTCGTTCTTCGCAGGAAAGCGCGAAAACCACCCTGCGTTGTGCGAGGTCCGCCGTGAGACGCGAGAAGGCGCGACCTAAAATGAGTACGAAAAGCCGAGACCCACGACACCGGACACGTCCGGGGTTTCGCCCACGTCGCGTGGCGGCTCCGAGACTGTGAAGTGCCGCTTGACGAGCGGAAAGACGAACCCAGCTTGGACCTCGAGCTGCCAGTGCGAGCTCAAGGGTGCGCTGCCGATGAAGAGCGCCCCCGCCGCGAAATACGAGCGTGTCACTTCCGTCGTCGTGTCGAGCCCCCGTCCTTCGGCATGCAGCCAGCCGCCCATGCCGACCAAGCACGGCTCGAACGTGAAGGTGTCGCGCGCACCGAAGCGCTTAGGACAGCCGGTGAGCTGGAACAGCGTGGATCCGACTGCCGCCTCGTGAGTACCGGCGAACACGTCGTTGCGCAGGTACGTAATGCCTAGACCGAGCGACGACGCCGCGGCCCACGGAGCGATCACGCGCACGGAGAGGTCCCCGCCGAAACTCATGGACGGCGATACCTGACCCATGCCGAGCAGATGCACGCCGAGACGCACTTCGAGCTCGAGTGGCGGCGGGGGTGGCGGCGGTGGCGGCGGTGGCGGCGGCTCGCACTTGGGGCACGCGGGGGCGGCCGGCTTTTCCGAGGGTGCTTCGAGTGCCCCGAGCCGGGCCGTGGGATCGACGGCGAGCGCCACGGTGAGCGACAGCGCGGCGACCACCTCGGTGCAGCTCGCGCCGTCGACGCGCCGCGTATCGCTCTCACCGTGCTCGCCGATGACGCGCAGCTCGCCGTGAGCGCGCGTGCCGACGCGCGTGAGTCGCACGACGACACGCACCCCCGTTTCACCTTCTTTCACTGTCCGCGCCCGTTCGGTGCGCGCGCGCACGGCCTCGTAAAAGCCCTCGGCGGTCGCGCACTCGGGCGGTGCATCGAGCTCGACGCGAATGGGCGTCGCGTCGTCCGAAGCGGCGGGCGATCCGAGAACGCCGAGGACGCTCAACGCGACGCCGCCACCTAAGATCACGCACTACACGGTCGCACGCCCGCGCGACGAGCGCCAGCGCTCTCACGCGGGACCGGCGCTGCCGGGCGACGCGCTCTCGTGCAGTACCGGCGCTCACCGCGCCGCGACCTCCGGCCGAACGGCGTGTCAGCGCGCAAGCGCGGCGGCAAAGGCCCGCGGCACGGCGTCGGCGACCTCGTGCGCCAAAACTCCACGCTCGACGGCAAGCTCCGTCACCAAGAGATCCGCCGCAGCGCCGTGCAAATAGGCGCCCGCGCGCGCCGCGCAGTACGGCTCCGAGCCGACGAGCAGCGCGGCAATCACACCGCAGAGCACGTCACCCGCACCGCCGGTCGCGAGCAACGCGTTGCCCGTTGGATTCACACTGATCTTTTCGCCCGGTGCCGCGACGAGAGTGGATGCGCCCTTCAAGAGCACCGTTTGACCCGTGCGCGCCACGGCGCGCTCCACCGCCCCGAAGCGATCGGCTTCGATTTCGGCGACCGTGCCGCCGAGCAGGCGCGCAAGCTCCCCAGGGTGCGGCGTGAGCACGAGCTTGCCGCGAGCCTTCGCGAGCTCGCCCGAACGCTCGGCGAAGCTCGTGATGCCGTCGGCGTCGAGCACGACGCGGCCCGCCCAGCCGAGCGCGACATGATCGACGACACGACGCGCGAACGCGTCGAGCCCGAGACCGGGACCGAGCGCGACCACGTCGGTCTTTTCGAGCAAGGCGTCGAGCGAGCGCTCAGGCGCGGCGGGGTCGAGCCGCGCCGTCATGGCCTCGAGCACGCGTTGTTCGAAGACGCTCGCGGTGCCCGGCTCGGCCGCGAGCGTCACGAGACCGCCGCCCGCGCGCAAAGCGCCGTGCGCCACCAAGAGCGCCGCGCCGATTTTCCCCGGCGAACCTGCGAGAATCAACACCCGACCCGAGGAACCTTTGTGCGAGCTCGGACCGCGCGCCGTCACGAGCGAGCGCACGTCGGCGCGCTCGAGCTCGACGGCGCCGGAACCGACCCGTGCCTCGATCTCTTCGGGGATGCCGATGGGGACGACTCGGACTTCGCCCGCGTGCTCGGCGCCGTGCGGCGTGCACAAGCCGCGCTTCTTCTGCGCGAACGTCGCGGTGACGGTGGCACGCACGGCGACGCCGAGCGGCACGCCGCGGTCGGCGTCGAGCCCCGACGGCAAATCCAGCGACAAAATCGGCTTATCTGCGGCGTTCAGCCGCGTGACCACGTCGCGCGCCACGCCGGTGAGCTCGCGGTCGAGGCCGGTGCCGAATAGCGCGTCCACGACCACGCCGGCTTCTGCGAGCGCGGCGTCGAGTGCGTCGAGCGAGCCCGCGTCGATGTTCGTGAGGTGGCCGCCCGTATCGATCCAGGCGCGATAGTTCTGGAGGGCGTCCCCGCCGAGCTTCTCCGCGTCGCCCACGAGCAGCACTTGGACGTCGCGGCCCTTCGTTTTCGACAAGCGCGCCACGACGAAACCGTCCCCGCCGTTGTTGCCCGCGCCGCACACGATGACGACCCGCCTCGCGTCGGGAAAGCGCTCGAGCAAGAGCTCCGTCGCGCCGTGCCCGGCGTTTTCCATCAGCTCGAGGGACGGCACCGACGCTTCTGCCGTCGCGCGGCGATCGAGCTCGCGCACCTCGGCGCGCGTGAGCACGGGCTTCATGCGACCGCACCTCGCGGTCGCGCCGCCACGCCCCGCTCCATGGCCGCGCGCATGTCGCGCACCGCTCGCTCGAGCCCCACGAGCACGGCGTCGCCGATCACGGCGTGCCCGATGTTGAGCTCCTCGATTTCGCTGATCGCCGTGATGGCGCCGACGTTCGCGCGCGTCAGGCCGTGGCCCGCGGCCACTTCGAGGCCCAATTTTCGAGCGAGCCGTGCGCCGCGCGCGAGCCGAGACAGAGCTTCGGCGCGTGCGGCGCCGTGCGCGTGGGCATACTCGCCGGTGTGAAGCTCGATTTGCTGCGCCCCGAGCTCGCGACTCGCCTCGATTTGCTGCGCGTCGGCCGCGATGAACAGGCTCAGTCTGATGCCGGAAGCTGCTGCACGCGTCGCAACCTTTTCGACCGCGCGGCGCGTCGCGAGCACGTCGAGTCCCCCCTCGGTCGTGAGCTCTTCGCGCCGTTCGGGCACGAGCGTGATCACGTCGGGCCGGACGCGCTCGGCGATGGCGAGCATCTCGTCCGTGGCGGCCATCTCCAAGTTCAAGACGGTCGTGAGCGCGGCGCGCAGCCGCTCGATGTCGCCGTCCCGCATGTGGCGCCGATCCTCGCGCAGGTGGGCCGTGATGCCGTCGGCACCCGCAAGCTCGCAGAGCCCGGCGGCGAGAATCGGATCCGGATACAGGGTTCCACGGGCATTGCGCAGCGTGGCGACGTGATCGATATTGATGTGGAGGCGGACCATGGGGCTCGGAGCGTACGACTTACTCTCACGCCGTTCCAAGGGACAGCGCCGAACGCTTGGCTGGGCCAGCCGCGACAAATGGCCCCCCGCACCGCTGACGCTCCTCACGCCGATACGGACGGCGGGCGCCAAGGCGCTCACCGCGCCGGGTTCTGAACGCTGATGTCGAACGAAGCGGGCGATCAGAAGCCGCCGCGCCCGGCGCGTGCACCGCGAGGTCGCAAGCTCGCAGCGGCGATGCTCGTTGCGGCCGCCATCGGCGCGGCGCTGGCCGTCGCGCCACGCCTACGGAAGGCAGCTCGCGTCCCGGCGCCGTCGAGCAGCGCCGGGCCACGTCTCGTTGCGAGGGAGCCCGACGCGGGCGTGCAAGATGCCGCCCCCGCCGAGGACGCCAGCGTGGAAGCGGCGGCTCCCGAGCCGTATCTCGAGCTCGACGGCGGCACGCTGCGCGAGCGGAACGACGTGCTCATCGTCAACATGCAGCGCGTGCTCGGCCTGAGCGACGCGCAGGTCGCCGCGATCCGCGCGGTCTTCGCGGGCTCGGAATACATCGGGCAAGGCAATCCGAAGGTGTCGCATCACCCGCTCTCGCGCGCCGACTGTCTCGCGCGACGCGCTCAGGCGCCCCACCTGCCCGCGCCCGACGTCCGTTGCGGCGCCCCCAACATGGTGCCGCTCTACGATCCGAGCGCGGGCGAAACTCCCGCCCAAGCGAAAGTCTGCATCGATCAGTACGAATTTCCGAACATCGAGTGCGAGTTTCCGGTCGTGTGGGTCCGCGCGAACGAGGCGCAAACACTCTGCCACGCCCTCGGCAAGCGCCTGTGTGACGCGCACGAATGGGAGGGCGCCTGTGCCGGCGCCCTCAAAGCTCCCGAAACCGAATACCGCTTCAACGATCGCCGTATCGCCGACCAGTACTTCCACAACAAGGACCGCGAAGTCGTGTGGGCTTACGGCAAGGAAAAGAACCACGCGCTCTGCGCCACGGGCTCGAAGAAGGGCCCGAAGTGCCCCACGCCGAGCTGGACCGGCTGTGGCACGAACGACTACCCCGCCGGGTCCTTTCCCGCCTGCGTGAGCCCGCTCGGCGTCTTCGATCAACACGGCAATGCGGCCGAGCACATGAACTTCCCGCGCACCCCCGAAGAGCTCGGCAGTCGCGGCGGTTCGGGCGAGACGGAGATGAAGGGCAGCTGGTTCATCTTTTTGCAAGCCGAGGCGCACGAGGACGACTGCCGCTGGCGCGCGCCCGACTGGCACGTCACCAAAATCGACGATCCCAACAGCCACCGTAATTATCACCTCGGGTTTCGCTGTTGCCGCGACCTCGAAGCGCTCGACGCGTCGGCGAGCAGCACCGACGCCGCGCCGCGCGACGCGTCCGCGGACGCGCGGTGACTCAGTCGCCGCCCGCGCCGAGATCCCAGTCTTCGCCCAGCGTTTCGGCCTTGGGCGTCGGCAGGGACTCGCCGTTCGGCCCGTCGCGCCGCACGATCATGGTCCGGCGTTCCACCGTGTCCTCGTTCTCGCGCGCGACGACCGTGATGACGTTCACGCCCGGCTGAAGCTCGGCGTCGAACGCGAAATCGAGCCGCTTCGGATCGGGCGCCTTGCCGTTCGACTGGTAGAACACCTTGCGCGGCCCGACGAAGACGAACACATCCTTCACGCGATCGCTGTCCGTCGCGTGTCCCGCGACGTGGACCTTGTGGTCGCGCGTCGAGAGACTCGCGGGCGCAACCTCGAGCAGCGGCGGCGAGTGACTCAGCACCGGCTCGAACTGCACCTTCGCGGCGCCGGGCGCGCCATCCTTCAAAGCGCGTGACTCGACGAAACCGAAGCGCGAGTCGCCGAGGTTCACCTTCGTGTAGTCCTGGTACACGCCGAGCCGCTCGACGAGCGAACCCTTGGCGAGCTGGCCGACGACGGGAGAGCTCGCGAGCGGCTGGCCGCGCACGGCGGCGACGGCCGGCACGCCCATGACGCCAGTCGCAGGACGAATCGCGAGCGGCGTCTTGGCGATGGGAAATTTCGGCTTTTCGCTCGCACCCACGCGCAAATCGCGATCGGTCACGCTGATCTCGAGATTGGCCGTCGGCTCCGCCAGCGACTCGAGCACGTCGAACGTGAAGGCGACGTTGCGGCCCTCCCCCGGCTTCATGTTCGAGATATCGAAACGCCCGGCGTGAAGCAAGAGTCCGTCGCCGGACACGTTGCGCAGGTTCGCTTGCGTCTCGTAGGACGAGCCCCTTCCGACGTTCTTCACGTTCAGGTAGATGGTGACGCCCTCGCCGAGCTCGAGCTCTCCATCACCGTCGCCGGGGCGGTTGTCGACGACCTCGTAGTTGTAGGCGAAGATGGGGCGCGGCAGCTCCGTGATCGTCGGGCGGAGCTCGGCGTCGCGCGGCGGCTCGGCGCCCTCGGCCGAGAATTGCACGCGTACGATGTCCTGGCGCGTGTTGGCGTCCTTCGGAATCTTGCACACGCGCTTGGCGTCTTCGGGCACCGGCTTGGTCGAGCCGGGCTTGCGCCCGTCGAGATCGCAAAAGCCGAGCGGCACGTTCGCCGTGCGCGTCTCGCCCGGTTGAATGCGCCCGAACGCGAGCTCCTTCTCGTCCCAATACGGCCCGTCGCTCTTCGTGACGGCCCGGAGCTGGTAAATCGGCGCCTTACCCTTGTTCTTCACCGACACGGTGAGCGTCATGCCGTCGCCGGCCACGAGCGTGTCGTTCGGGCGATCGGTCGTGACCTTCACGTCGTAATCGTTCGCCGTCGGACCCGTGGCGTCCTTCGGCGGCGCCGTCCAGTCGATGCCGAGCTTGGCGAGGTCGGCGCTGAGCGCCTCTTCCTCGGTGTCCTGCAGCTTGTCCAAGTACTGCTTGGCGCCGCGCACCTGTTCGGGGCGCCGGCCCGGCGAGAGCTTGGCCACGAGGCCCTGCGCCATCTTGATCGGAAAATCGAGCTCGAACTCGTCGTCGAGATCGTCGCCGCGATCGCGAATCGCGGCGCGCGTCTTCTCGGGCAAGTCGTAGCGCAGCGTGAACGCGGGCCGGTCGGTGGTGCGGTGCGCCGTCGTGTTGAGGCTCTTCGTGAGATCCCGCTCGCGGAGCGAACGCTCGGAACGGAACAGATCCATGTCTACCGTATCGGCCGTCATCGGATCGAGCTCGACGTCCGGTGTCACGCCCACGCCCTGGATCGAGTAATCGCCGGGCGTGAGGTACTGCGCGATCGTGAGCTTGAGCGCGGCGTTGTCCGGCGTGACGTGCGGGTACACGAGCTGCACGCTGCCCTTGCCGAACGTCGTCTGTCCGACGATCACCGCGCGATCGAGGTTCTTGAGCGCGCCCGCGACGATCTCGCTCGCGCTCGCGCTCGCACCGTTGACGAGCACGACGATCGGGTACGGCGGCTCCGTGCCGGCGCGCACCGCGCGCTTCTCATCGCGGCCTTCGGACGCGCCCACCGTCGCCACGATCACGCCCTCGTCGAGGAAGCGATCGGCCACCTGCGCTGCCTGATCGAGCAGGCCGCCGGGGTTGCTGCGCAGATCGAGCACGAGGCCCTTGAGCTTGTCCTTCTTGTGGAAGTCGGCGAGCGCGGCGTCGAGCTCGTCCGAGGTGCTCGAGACGAACTGCTTGATGCGCACGTAACCGACGCCGGGCTGGAGCTGACGCGCCTCCACCGATTTGACCTGGATCTCCTCACGCAGGAGCTCGAACGGACGCGAGCCCTGCCAGCCGTCCGAACCGTCGCGCTGGATCCAAATCGTCACCTTCGACCCCGGCTTACCGCGCAGGCGCTGCACGGCGTCGTCGAGCGGCATGTTCAAGGTCGATTCGTTGTTGATCTTGGTGATGCGGTCGAGCCGCTTGATGCCGGAACGGCCCGCGGGCGTGCCGGGCATCGGCTTCATCACGGTCAGCATCTGATCGCGGATCGAAATAACGATACCGAGCCCGCCGAAGTGCCCCGAGGTCGAGATGTTCATCTCGCGATAGGCGTCGGGGCTCAAGAACACGCTGTGCGGATCGAGCGTGCGCAGCATGCCGTTGCACGCCGCATACTCGACCTCGCGTAGATCGACGCCCGTGTCCTTCAGGTGCGCCTGCAAGAACGAGAACACCTCGCGCAAGCGCGCCGCGACGTCCCACGGCCCCTGCACGTTATCGACGCGGAAGTCCTTCGACTCGGCGTCGACCTGCACCCACACTTTGGAGGTCTTGTCGTCGTAACGGATGATGACCTGCGCGACCTCTTTTTGGATCTGGTTGAGCGCGCTCAGGAACATCTGCCGCGGCTTCACGCGTGACGGATCCACGTACTTGTTGCGGATCGTGTTGAGCGTCTCGCGCACGGCGACGAGCTGCGTGAGATCGTAAGGAGCGTTCGGCTGACCCGGCGCCGCAGCGACGTGAGCGGCGGCAAGTCCGCGCCAGAGGCCGCCCGTGTCGAAGCGCACGGCGAAGTAGGAGGCGACGGCGAAGACGCCGAGGACGACGACGACTCGACCGAGTCGCTCGAGAGCGCGCAGCATCACGCGATCCTAGCTTACTTTTCCCGAGCGTCAGGGAGCAGTCGGGCCTGGCTCACCGGCCAGATCGCCGCTCACGGACGTATCGGCGGCGCGCGGCCCCGGCTTCACGGCGACGTTGTCGCGCACGCCGGTCGTGGTTTCGTCGCGCCGGATCGAGTACCGAACGAGCGCCCGCAGGGTTCTATTCCGGTCGACATTGCCGAGCACGACCTTGATGTCCTCGTAAATCGAGGGATCGACGAGCAGGGCCCCGAGGGTGCCCTTGCCCGCGCGCATGTCGGCGACGATTTGACGCACGTCCCCGCTCATGGCGTTCAGGTTCTGCATCAGCTGCTGCGACTGCTCGTCGCCGTAAATCAGGCTCTTGGCGACGCCGTTACCCTCACGGATGCCCTTGAGGGTGATGCGCAACTCCTCGGCTGCGCCGCCGAACTGCGCGACGGCCTTGCTCGAGTCCTCGCCGTAGATGACCTCGTGCGCGAGGCCGGGGCCCGTCTTCACGCGTCCGAGGACCTGGTTGACGCTCTGCGCCGTGCGATCGAGCTCGTCCGTCACGCGCTCGAGGTTCGATACCACCTGCGAGATGTGCTCGGCTTCCTTGGGATCGCTCATGATGCGTCCGACGTAGCCCTCACGGCGGTCGACCGCGCCCAGCACCGAATTCAACGACGAAACGGCACCTTTCAAATCCTTGTGCAGCGAGTCGTCGGCGAGCGTCTCGGTCACCTTCTCGAGATTACCGAGCACGTTGTCGATTTTCGCCGGCAAGCCGGAGAACTTGTCCATCATGGCCCCGAGATCGGCGCCCTCCTTGGAGGCGATGTGGCCTCCGGGCGGCAGGCTCGCGAGGTTCGCCGAACCGATGCTGATGACGAGCATCTTGTCGCCGAGCAAGCCCTTGCCTTCGATGGCCGCGACGCTGTCGACTTTGATGCGCGACCACTGGTCCGACAGGATCGACATCTTGACGTGGATGCGGCGATCCTTCGTGTCGCCGGTGTAACCGACCTTCGTGATGCGGCCGATATCGACGCCGCCCATGCGTACGGACGAGCCCGCGCCGAGCCCCTGGACGTCGGTGAACGACGTCTCGTACTCGAGCTTCTTTTTGAAGAGCTGGCGCTCTTCACCAATCATGAAGATGACTCCGCCCATCGCCATCATGCCGGCGAGCACGAACGCGCCGACCTTGTATTCGCGGCTTCTCCGCATACTGCGAGTAACTCTGGCGCGTCCGGCCCGCCGCGTCACGTGCTCTCGTGCGCACCCACGGATCCGGCCCGTAACCCGACGGGTAGGCGCATTCCGGTCAGAGGCGAAACGGCGTTCCGCTCCGACGGTGCGCGGTGGTAAGTCCCCGAGCGATGCGCCTTTCCGCGCTGCTCGCGCCCGATATTCGCTCCCTGCTCGAGGAGGATCCCGAGCAAGTGCGCGAGCTACTCGAGGAAATCCACCCCGAGGACCTCGCCGATATCGTGAGCGAGCTCGAGCCGCGCCTCGCGGCCGTGCTTTTGGCGCGCATGCCGGCCGAGGGCGCGGCGCCGATCTTCGAGCGTCTCGAGGAGCACGAGCAGGAAGAGCTCGCCGAGCAGATGAAGCCGGAATCCGTCGCGCTCATCGCGAGCGAGATGGCACCCGACGATCGGGCCGACCTGTTTTCGATCCTGCCGCGCGGCGTCGCCGAGAACGTGCTCTCGACGCTCCAGAAGGTCGACCCGGAAGCCGTCGAGGAAGTGCGCGAGATCGCGCAGTACCCGGAGACTTCCGCCGGGCACTTGATGACGACTTGGTACGTCACGGCGAGCCCCTCGGCGACGATCGGCGCCGCGTTCGACGCCGTGCGCTTGCACGCCGAGAAGACCGACACGCCGATTTACAACGTGTACGCGCTCGACGACGCCGGACGGCTCGTCGGCATCGTCTCCTTGCGCGAGCTCATCGTCGCGGCCAAGGACGGCGAGCAGCAAACCATCGACGTGCTCTTGCGTCGCAACTTCATCAGCGTGCCGCCCGAGATGGACCAGGAGGACGTCGCGCGCCGCATGGCCAAATACGACATCAACGCCATGCCCGTCGTCGACGGCGCGGGCGTCTTGCTCGGTATGATCACGATCGACGACATCGTCGACGTGCTCACGGCCGAGCAAACCGAAGACGTGCAGAAGATCGGCGGCATGGATCCGCTCGACGTGCCTTATTTCCAGACCACGTTCGGCGCGTTCATTCGCAAGCGCGGCGTGTGGCTGCTGGCGCTCTTCATCGGCGAGTTCTTCACGCAGACCGCGCTACGCCACTACGACTCGACGCTGAGCGCGATTCACGGCGCCGCCTACTACGTGCCTCTGCTCATCAGCGCGGGCGGCAACTCCGGCTCTCAATCCTCGACGCTCGTGATTCGCGGGCTCGCGACGGGCGAGCTCAAGCTCACCGACTGGTGGCGCATCTTCTGGCGCGAAGCGCGCATGGGGCTCGTCTTGGGACTCGGCCTCGCGACGGTCGGTTTCTTTCGCGTCCTCATGTACAAGGACCAGCACGTCAACTTCGCCTTCACGGTCGGCGTCGCGCTCGTGGGCATCGTCTTCGCGGGTTGCACCGTCGGCGCCATGCTGCCCATTTTGCTCAAGCGCCTGCGCGTCGATCCGGCGACGAGCTCGACTCCCTTCATCGCGAGCCTCGTCGACGTGACGGGCATCCTGGTCTTCGTTTACACGGCCCAGGTGATCATGGCCGACGTGATCGCCAAGCTCGCGCCACACTAGCCTCCCGCTCGACGCGTCGCGCTCGCCGGGAAGGCACACCGGCACGGCCGCGGGCGCGCCGCGCTCAGAGGCACTCGGGACGCATCTTCTTGATGCCGTCCTTGTCGACGAAAAAGGGCGCGTCGCAGTTGGCGACTTTGGGCGCAGGAGCCGGCGGCGTTGCTTCGTTCGTCGTAGGAGTCGTGCCAGGCCCGACGGGGCGCACGCGGTCGACCCCCCGCACGACGCCGCGCAGGCGGCCCTTCGACGAGCTCGAGCCGTCGTCCGTGGCGGCCACTGCCGCGACCGGCGTGAGGTCGAGGTCGAGCGTGGTGTCGCGCGTGACCGTGAACTCGGCCGTGGCGGCGTTGAAGCCGTCCGCCGTCGCGCGCAGCCGATGGATGGCCCCGTCGATGCGGAGGACCTTGGAGGTCGGATTGGAGGGCAACGGCTCGTCGTCGAGGAAGAGCTTCGCGTTGCCCGGCATCACCTTGAATTCGATGGTCGCGGTGGTCGGCGCGGGCGGCGGCTCGGGCGTGCGAACCACGGGCGCCGTCGAGACGCCCCGCGCCTCAGCTGACGGCGCAGTGTTCGAGCTGCGCCAAAAGAAGAACCCGGCGCCGCCGAGGAGGAGCGGAACGGCCACCCACCAGAGCTTGGTGCCGCCGCTGCCGTTGCTCTTCAGCGTCTCACCCATCTTGGTCGGCGACCACGATGGATGCGTGCCGGTCGACGTCTTCAGATCCGTCGTGAGCACGGGAATGCCACGCGAGCCGGACGCCGACGTCTCCTCCGTCCCGACGAGCGCGAGCTGGCGCTCGACGAGCGCTTTGATTTCGGCGCGCTTGTCGGCGAACAAGGTCGTGACGTGCCGCGCGATATCCTTCTGTTTCGCGGGCTCGAGACCCTCGCAATACGCTTCCAGCTCCTGCTGCAGCTCGAGCGCGGTCTGGTAGCGTTGGTTCGGATCCACCGCGAGCGCCTTCATGACGATGGCGTTGAGCTCGTCGTCACACGCGGGGTTCGCGCTCTGCGGCGTCGGAATGTCGCCGTTGATGACACGGCACATGATGTGGACGTCGGGCGTGTCCTTCCAAAGCTTGCGTCCCGTCGCAGCGGCCCACAGCATGCAGCCCACGGAAAAAATGTCGGCGCGCCGGTCTACGGTGTCACCGATGGTCTGCTCCGGCGCCATGTACGCGATCTTGCCTTTTACGATGCCCGTCGCCGTGTGAGTCGACGAGCTTGCGGCTTTGGCGATGCCGAAATCGAGGACCTTCACTTGACCGTCGTAGGTCACGAACACGTTTTGCGGCGAGATGTCGCGGTGCACGAGCTGGAGCAACGAGCCGTCGTACGCCCTGAGCTCGTGCGCGTAGTGAAGCCCCTCGAGGGCCGAAACGATGACGCGCAAATGAAGTCCGAGCGGCAGCGGGTTGCCCGCCTGCTCCGAACGCTTGATCACGATCGAGAGTGATTGCCCCTCGAGGTACTCCATCACGATCACGTGACGATCGCCCTCGGTGCCGACCTCGTACGTCTGTACGACGTTCGGGTGGTTCAGCTGCGCCGCGAGCCGCGCCTCGTCCAAAAACATGGTGAGCGCGTAGGGTTCCGCGCTCAGATCGGGCAAAAGCGCCTTCAGCACGACGAGCTTGTTCACGCCCCCCGGGCCGTGCGCGACGGCCAGATAGACGTTCGACATGCCGCCCCGTCCCAGCTCGGACAGAATGCGGTAACGGCCCACCCGCAGCACGGGCCGCTCGAAACTGTGAGCGCTGATCTCGTTGAAGAGCGGTTGGCTCACGCTCGACGAAGTCGGCTCTCCGTTGGAGCTCGCGTCCGATGCCATTCTCTGTGCAGAGCATAACATCCTCGGACCGCGCTCGCTCGCGAGACGGTTCATGTAGGTTCGGCTCGCACTTCGGTCTCGACTCGAGCGATCGCCAGGCTCGAGCCCAGCGCTCAACGCTCGACTTCGCTGCGGCGTTTTTCGGCTGCGTACAAACGGCGGAGCTCGCGACCGTGCGCCATGCGCGCGACCGTGCAGCCGAGGTACCTGCGCAGCGTCAGGTAAGCGAGACCGTGCTTCATGTCACCCTCGAGCACGAGGTAGCCGAAATGTTCGTCGGCAAACTCCAGGGGCTCGATGGTGAGTTGCAGCGCTCTGTCACCGCGTAGAAACCCGGGTGGTAAAATCTGCTCCAGGGGAAACGGCTGCGCTTGATGATGGAACACCACGTCGCGACCGACCGATTCGACGGTCGGTCGCACGTGGCGTTGGCCGCCCGCATAGGTGCAGAGCAAAAATCGTTTCAGGCCGAGTAGCTCGGTCACGCCGCCCATGGCGCGCGCGAGCGCTGGATAGTCCGGCGCGCGCAGGATATTTTCTGTCAGCCGCTCGAGCTCGCGGTAAAGCCGAGAGCTCGCGAGCTCTCGCCGCACGAGCTCCCGCAATGCCTCCTCGCGCAAGCCTTGCGTGCGAGTGGCCTCGTCGCCGTTGGGGAGGCTGCGGCGATCGTGCTCCGTCGTTTGGCACCCGCAGGACTCGCGAATCACGAGCGGGGTCGTCACGACCGTCCGCTCCTCCTCCGCGTGGGGACTCGGGCGCGGAGCTTGGACGGCGAGCCGCGCCGCCGAATACCCGAGATCGGCGAGTGGCTGGCGAACGGTGGTGAGTCCCGGCGTGGCAAATGACGCATCTTCGATGTCGTCGTAGCCGACCACCGACACCTCCTCGGGCACGCGCACGCCCGCGGCTTTGAGCCCTTCCATGGCGCCGAGCGCCATCAGATCGTTAGCGGCCACGATGGCGTCGAAGGACCCGCGCTGGCGCTTGAGCTGACGCACCGCCTCGCGCCCGGAGCGCGCTTCGTAGTCACCCACGACGACGAGCGTCGGATCGGCGTACAGACCGAGGCTCTCCAGCGCGAGGCGATACGTACCGAGCCGCTGCGCGCCGTCCGTGCTGCCATCCGGCGCGGCAATGAAGGCAATGCGCTTGCGCTCGTGCCTTTTGACGAGGTGCATCACTGCTTGGAAAATGCCGGTTTCGGAGTCCGCGCCCACGACCGGCAGGTGCGGCAAACCGACCCCCACGGAAATCGCGCGCGTGCCGCCGGCCGCCTGCACCATGTCGCCGAGCGAATCGCGCATCGTCTCGCTCAGAAGCACCCAGCCGTCGGCGATGCGGGGGAGCGCGCAGCGGTCGTGCGCGTCGCGGAACAGCGGAGCTTGCGGAAATCCAGCGCTGAAGAAAAGCGCATGGTCACCCCCGCGAGTGAGCTCCTGGGCGGCACCCTGCGCGATACGGAGCGAGTAAGGATCACCGTAGGAGTTGGCCAGAATGCCAATGGCGCGCGGACGGCGAGGAACGGCGGTGGGATTCATCGCGAGGAAGGGGCAACCCTCGAATCGAGACTATCCCAAATCCAATGAGCGTGAAGGCGCCTGCGAAGGCGCTCGCGCGCCTGCTCGCACGAGGTGAGAGCGTGGATGAGGATGTCGGATAACGCCCTCGTAGCGGGCGGTCAGCCGGAGCAGGCGTTCGTCGGACTCGGAAAGAGGAGAAGTCCAGCAGCGCCTCCCAGAGCGTGCGCTCTCTCACGGTCGCGCTCTCCGTGAGCCGTTGTACCTTTTCTTTAGCTCCGGAGCGTGAGGCCGAACATGTCGACGGCTACCTTGCGCGTCGCGCCCCGAGCTTCGATTTCGGCAGCCAAGTCCAAAAATACCTGATCCGCGAGGCGCGAGAGCGGCGCGCGGATGCCCGCGCTCGTCGAAAGCTGCGCGATGAGGAAGTTCACGGGAGGGAGCGGTGAGCGGCAAGTAGGGCCGTGACTTCGGCGAGCGTGGCGACGCGGTGGCACGCCTTGTCGAGATGCACGCCGCGAGGATCGATGAGAATGGGCAAGATGCCTGCCGCACGCGCTCCGACTACGTCGACTTTGAAGATGTCGCCGACGTAGGCGGTCTCCTCGGCGCGCACTCCGAGCCGCTCGAGCGCGACGCGGAAGAGTCGAGGATCCGGCTTCTCGATGCCTTCTTCCGCCGAATCGACGACGGTCTCGAAAAAGTGGCCGAGCCCGACGCGCTCGAGCTTCTTCCTCACCGTGCCGTTGGCGTTGGAGACGACGCCGAGCCGGTAACGTGCGGCGAGTGTTCGGAGCGCGGCTTCGGTGCCTTCGATCACGTGCTCCCAGAGATTGGTCGTGTCGTGATAGACGCGCAGTCGCTCGAACGCGGCGCGCGGCGGCGCGCTCACGCCCGCAAAGCGTGCGATGTCGTGCATGAATGCAAGCCAAGGATCCGCGTGGCTGCGCACGAAGTCCGGCCGCTCGATCGCGAGTCGTACCTCTGCCTCGGCGCGTTCGAGCGCTCGAGCGCTCACCGCAACGCCGTCGGCGGCGTATTCGCCCGCCATACGCTCGAAATTCGGCATCACGAGCGTCCCGCCGACATCGAGGAGCAGCGTCGAGATCTTTCCGCCCATGACTGCCGACTCGAGTCTAGCTGTTGAGCAGCGCTTCGACGCTCTCTTTGACCGGGGCGCGACCCTCGATGAAATCGGAGACGCGCGGGTCGGGCGAGGAGCGAAATTCGTCGACGCTGCCGACCATGATGATGCGGCCGGAATGCACCATGGCGATGCGGTCGCTGATGCTGAACGCGCTCCGCATGTCGTGCGTCACGACGATACTCGTGATGTTCAGGCGCTCCTGGAGGCCCGTGATGAGGTGGTTCACGCGCGCGGTGTTGATGGGGTCGAGGCCCGTCGTGGGCTCGTCGTAGAGCAGGACTTCGGGTTGCACGGCGATGGCGCGGGCGAGACCCACGCGTTTGCGCATGCCGCCCGAGAGGTCGGAGGGCTGCATGGGTTCGATGCCGGGCAAGCCGACGAGCTCGAGCGCCCAGGCGACGCGCTCGGCGCGCTGCGCTTCGGTCATGGTGTAAAGGAAGTGCTCCTCGAGGCCGTAGCCGACGTTTTCACCCACGGTGAGCGAATCGAAGAGCGCGCCGCTCTGGAACAACATCGCGATGCGGCGACGCACGTCGGAGAGCTCGGATTCCTCGAGCTTGGTGAGCTCGAGACCGTCGAAGCGGATCTTGCCCGAGTCGGCGGCGAGGAGCCCGATCAACATCTTGAGCATCACGCTCTTGCCGACGCCGGAGCCGCCGCAGATCGTGAGGACTTCGCCCTTTTTGATCTCGAGGTCGAGCCCCGAGTAAACGACCTTCGGTCCGAAGGCCTTGAAAACACGCGAGAAGGAGATGAGCGTGTCGCCAGGCACGACGCCACGATAGCGCGCCGCGCGGCGCCGGTCACTCGGGCGCGCCGGACACCTCGGGCCCACGTGATTGCTCAGCTGAGTCGCTGAATCCGGATCTCGGCGGCGTCCCCGCCACGGAAACGATCGCGGACGAGCCGCCCGGCGACGCTCACGCTGCTGCCAGGTTCGAGCACGCGCTCCCCCATGTTGGCACCGAACGCGCTCACCCGTTCCCCCGACGCGAGCTCGAGCTCGAGCTTCAAATGGCCGCCCCGCACCTCGCGCGCGCGGAGCAGCGTCCCTTCGAGCTCGAGCTCGGGCGAAGGATTGCCTTCGCCGCACGGCTCGAGCAGCGCGAAATCCCCGAGCACCCGCGCGAGCGAATCGCCGGGAGCGAGCTTTACGGCGTCCGACGCTGCTTGCGCGGACAGGTCGCGCCCGTGCGACGCGACGGCCGCGGCGAAGCCTTCGCGGAGCTCGCCCAAGCGCTCGGCGCTGACCTCGAGACCGGCTGCCGCTTGGTGGCCGCCGAAGCGCACGAGCACGGAGCTCACGGCCTTGAGCGCGTCGTAAAGGCGAGAGCCGCGCGGACCACGGACCGAACCACGCCCCGCGCCGTTCTCGAAGCCGATCACGACGACCGGACGGCCCAGATCGTCCGCAAGCCGGCCCGCGACGATACCCACGATGCCGGGCAGCCAGCCTTCGCGCCCGATCACGATCGCGGGGGCGTCGTCCCAGCGTCGTTCGCGCACCTCGGCGAGCGCCTCGGCGATCATCTGGTCTTGGAGCACGCGCCGCTCGGCGTTTTTTTGCTCCACGTCGCCCGCGATGACGTCGGCGCGCGCGGGATTTTTTTCGAGCAAGAGCTCGAGCGTGACGGCGGCGGAGCCGAGACGTCCCGGCGCGTTCAGGCGCGGCGCGATACGAAACGCCACGTCCTCGGCGCCGAGCGCCACGCCGCGCTCGAGCTTGGCGAGCTCGAACAGCGCGCGCAAGCCGGGACGCTTGGCGTCCGCGAGCCGAGCGAGCCCGGCGCGCACGAGCGCACGGTTGTCACCGACGAGCGGCACCACGTCGGCGATGCTGCCGATGGCGACCAGATCGAGCACGGCGGTCAGATCGATGGTGCGGCCGAGCCGCGCGCGGACCGCTGCGCCGACCGACAGCGCGAGCCCGCAGGATGCGAGCCATTTGAACGGAAAACCGCAGCCTGGCCGCTGCGGATTCAGGAACGCCACGGCGGGCAGGGGCTCGTCGGGAACCAGATGATGATCGATGACGACGCAGTCGATGCCGCGGCGCGCGAGCTCGGCGAGTGACGCGTGATCCGAGGAGCCGCAGTCGCACGTGACGACGAGCGTCGCTCCAGTCGCGTGCAAGCGCTCCACGGCAGCAGGCGACACGCCGTACCCGCCGCCGCTCCGTTCGGCCACGAGCGGGACCACGTCGCCGTCGAGCGCCCGCAGCAGCTCCGTGAGCACGGCCGTGGCGGTAATGCCGTCGCAGTCGTAGTCGCCGAACACCGCGATGCGCTCGTGCGCGGTGATGGCGCGCGCGATGCGTTCGGCGGCGGCGTCGCGATCGAGCATCGCGTGCGGCGGCGACAGCTCCGCCAGGCGCGGGCTCAGGAAGCGGCGCGTCAAAGCGGCGTCACGGAAGCCGCGGGCGACGAGCCAGCTCGCGAGCGTGCGCGAGATGGAAAGCGCCTGCGCGAGGTCGAGCGCATCGGAACCGGGCGGCGGGGGAGCGACGGCGAGAGCCGGCGCGCTCGAAACCATGCGCCCACGATTACTTTTGCCCTGGGCGGAACGCTAGCCCCGAGCGGACGTAAAGTGACCTGCCTCGACCGTTGGAAAAAGAAAGGGCCGGCTCGGCGTGGTGAAGCGCCGGCGCGGCCCCGGGGACTCGCGAGGTGGGGGAATCGCGAGTCGACCCTTAGACTTACCCGTTAGTTGAGCTCGTACTCCTCGACCTCGGGCGGGTCGAGGGGTTTGGCGATGAAGACCCAGCGCACGGCGCCGTCGGGACCGACGATGCGGACGTGGTCTTCCGGCGTGGCCATCACGGTCACGAGCGGACCGTGGTCGCCGGGCTGAACGCGCACGAGGTCCATACCGTCGAGCACGCGCAGGCCTTCGAGCGCCTCCTGCATGGTCAGGCCGACGCGCTTCGACGCGGCGCGCAGCGGGACCGTGCGTTCCGAACCGAACGCGCCGAGCAGCGTTTGCGCGCTGGTGCAGGCGGCGCGATGTTGTTCGGACATCTCCTCCCAGAGCTCCACCGGGAACCCCAGGGGCCGCGCTGTGGTGGCGGTAACCTCGTGAGCGAACGTTTGGGGAGCGAACATAGAGAGAACTTAAGGTCGGAGAGTCCCCTGTCAACGGAGCGTCCCGTCTCGGGACGCCTTGCGTTCGTTCGCGTCTTTGCCCGGCCCTTTGCGCCCTATGACAGCGCGATCAGGGCAGCGGGATCAAGCCGGGACCGTGGCGCGCCGGGCGTTCGGCTTGCCGCGCGAGCCCTTCGTGCCCGTATTCGAGCCGCCGCCCATGCGCGAGAAGAGGACCTTGTCGAGCCATTCCGTCACGGGGAGAGCGATGTAAATCGTCGAGTAGATGCCGAACATGAACCCGACCGTGAGGGCAAAGGCGAAGTTTTTGAGCGTACCAGTGCCCCAAATGAAGAAGGCCAGCAGGCTCATCTGCACCGTGCCCGTGGTCAGGATGGTCCGACCGAGCATCTCGGAAGTGCTGATGTTGATGAGATCGCGGAAGCTTGCGCCGCGGAGCTTGCCGATGTTTTCACGCACGCGGTCGTAGATGACGACGGTGTCGTTCACCGAGTAGCCGATGACCGTGAGGATCGCGGCGACGGTCGTCAGGTCGATCTCTTTGCCGAGTAGGATCAGCATCCCGAGCGAGCCCGTGGCGTCGTGGATCAGCGAGATGATGCCGCCCGGCGCGAACCTGAGGTCGAACCGGAAGGCGATGTACGCCATGATGAAGACGATCTCGATCAGGATGCTCTTGATCGCGCTGTCACGCAGCTGAGCGCCCGCGCGCGGGCCGATCCACTCGGAGCGCAGGGCGTGCTCCGGCGCGCGTGCACCGAGCGAACGCTGGAGCGCGCCGATGAGCTGATCGCCCTTGCTCATGAGCTCGATCTCGACCTTGTGGTCGCGCGCGTTCTGAATATGCGGGTTGTTGGCGCCCGGATGCAGGTGGATGCCGGGCACGGTTGCGACCTGCTGGCGCACCCAATCGAGATCCGGCTCGTCGGCGAAGCGCACCGTGATCTTGTCGCCGCCCGGGCTGAAACGGACCTCGGTCGCTTGCTTCTGCGGCGGGCACTCGGCGGCGGGGAGGTTCGACCCCGAGCAGAGCTTGCGTTCGACGAGCGCCTGGGTCTCGTGCGCGATGGTCGAGACCTCCTGCACGCGGACCAGGTAGCGATCGGGATTTTTGGGATCGTCTACTTTGATGACATCGGGGGCGGTGAAACCCGCCGAGGTCACGGCGTGCCGGATCTCGGCCACGTCGACGTGGCCGCGGAACGCGACCTCGAGCTCCGTACCGCCGCGGAAGTCGGTGCCGAGACGCGCCTTGCCGAGCGCGAGCAGCGCGATGGACCCGATCGTGACGATCAGACTGAGGCCGACGAAAAGGGCTCGCCAGCGCATGAAATCGTAGACTTTTCCGCTGGAGAAGAAGCGCATGGTTCTAGCCTCGACGTAAGCTCGTGCCGCCCTCAGCCAAGCGCCAGGCGCCCTTGGCGACCCAAGAACCGCACCCAGAGGTCGAACATGACCCGGGTCATCGCGACGCCCGTGAAGAGACTGCAGACGACCCCGACGAGCAGCGCCGCCGCGAACCCCTTGATGGGACCCGTCCCGTACTGCGAGAGCACGACGCCCGCGATCACGCTCGTGATGTGGCCGTCGAAAATCGCGCTGAACGCGCGCTTGTAGCCGATCTCGACCGCCGCGCGCGGAGTCTTGCCGAGATCGATTTCCTCACGGATGCGCTCGTTGATGAGCACGTTCACGTCGACGCTCATACCGATCGTGAGCGCGAGGCCCGCGATGCCCGGCAACGTCATCGACGCGCCGAACGACGCGAGGATCGCGAGCTGCAAGAACAGGTTCATGATCACCGCGATATCGGCGATGAACCCGGCGCGGTTGTAGTAGATGACCATGAAGATCAGCACGAGCGCGCTGCCGCCGAGCGCGCCTTGCACGCCGAGATCGATCGAATCGCGTCCGAGCGAAGGGCCGATGCGCTGCTCGTTGGAGGGCGAAATGGGCGCAGGCAGCGCACCGGAGCGCAGCACGAGCTCCAGCTGGCGCGCGCTCTGGAGCTGCGCTTCGGGATCGCTCGAGCCCATCGTGATCTGGGCGTGGCCGCCCGGAATGCGCGTTTGAATCACGGGCGCGCTCTCGATGCGGCCGTCGAGGATGATGGCGAAGCGCCGCTTGATGTTGTCGGCCGTGATGCGCTCGAAGATGCGCCCGCCCTGCTCCGTGAAGGTCAGCGCCACGTGCCAGCCGCCGAGCGCGCCTTGACCCTGCTCGGGCTGCGCCGCCGCGTCGCGGACCTGATCGCCCGTGACCTCGGCGCGCGACTTCAGGAGGTAGGTGCGGTAGCCCACGTCCTCCTCCTTGAGCGACACCTGATCGACGGTCTTGCGCACGAGCTCGAAGCCGATTTCCCGATCCGGCGGAACGGGCAGCGTGGCGGCCCATTCCTTCAAGCGCTCGAGCGTGTGCTGAATCGGCTCCTTGTCGCCCTTCTTCAGGAACGCGTACGTGACGAGGTTGTGCTTGATGTCGCCGCTCTTATCGAGGCCGACCGGCGCCTGCTCGCTCACGAACTCGAGCCCGTCGGGCAAGCTGTCGGGGCTCGCGCTCGACTTTTCGCGCACCGTCTTCATGAAGTCGGAGTCGTCGTCGAGCAGCTTGAACTCGAGGCGCGCCGTCTGGCTGATGATGTCGCGGATGTTGGCGAAGCTCTTTTCGTCCTCGCCCGGCACTTCGACGATGATGTCCTCGTCACGCGACGAGACGGCGGCTTCACGCAGGCCGAGCTCGTCGATGCGGCGGTTGATGATCTCGCGCGCTTGCCCGACGGCGCGCTCGCGGATACCCGACTCGACGCTCGAGCGGATGCGGAACTCCCAGTCGTGCCCGTCTTGGCTCCGCGTGTACGAAAGCTCGGGACGGAAGTGCTCGAGGAAGCGCTCGTCGATCTTGGAAGGGTCGGCGCCCGGCTTGAGCTTCATGCGGATGAGCTCGGCGGGACGGCGCGGCGCTTCGAGCTCCACCTTGTCGCGGAGCTTCTGGTACGTCTCTTCCGTAGGTCGTTCGTCGCCCTGGTGCAGACCGAACACGCGCGTCAGCTCGTTGCGCATGTCCTCGTAGTAGTGGTCGCGCTTGTCCTTGACGGCTTCTTCGACGTCCACCGTGTAGACGAGACGCATACCGCCGCGCAGATCGAGCCCGGCGACGAGACGGAACGTCACGTGCTCCTTCACGTACGCGGGGCACGGGAATTTGCCGCCGCTCATGCCGTTGAACGTCGGCCAGAGGGCGAGGAAGCCGAGCGTCACGACACTCAGGTTGAGCGCCGCGCGCATGCGCCAATTCAGGTCGACCACGGGCACGGCCGCGAAGGCGGCGGTGAGCGCCAAGAGGGCGAGAATGACCATCGCCCAGAAGCCGTTCACCCAGGCGGCACCCGCGGCGGACGCAGCGAGCACGGCCGCGAGCCAAAGTGCCACGCGGTGCCCGCGCACGGCGAAGCCGAGCACGACGCAAACGAGCGCGAAGAGCCCGAAGACTCCCGTGAGAACCAAGGCGGTGGTGATGGGCGGCATGGTAACTACCGCTTCTCGGCGGCGGCCTGCGTCTCGGCGGTGTCCTTACCGAGGATGCTGGTGCGAAGAACGTCGACCTTGGTGCCCGGCGCAATCTCGACTTTGGCGAAGCGCTCGTTCATCTCGAGGAACTTCCCGACGATGCCGCCCTGCAGAAGGACACGGTCGCCCTTGGCGAGCTCGGTGAGCGTCTTCTCCTGCTTCTTCTGTGCGGAGCGCGTGCTCCAGAACATGAACAGGAGCAACGGCACGACCATGAGGAGCATCACCCACATGCCACCCGCGGGCGGCTGCTCGGCAGCGGGGGTGGTGCCGGGCGGCGTCGGTTGCGGGTGGATCACGCCGGGCTCGCGCCCGGGGGCAGGCGGAACGTTCTGGGCGAGGAGCAGTCGGGTGTCCAAGCGGTCGTCTCCCCCGACGATTCCTGGAGGGCGAAATCGTGGGGGCCGGCCTATACCCAGAATCCCGGAGCCGCGCAAGGATACGTGAAATCGTCACGTCGCATCGCGTCGCGCCCCGAGCGAAGTCCGCTTGACAGGGTGGGGGGCGGGTTGTAGGCAGTGGTCCCTGTTTTGCCGCGAGAATCGACGACTGGCGGAGACTCGTTCCGCTGACCCAGAGGCGCGTAGCTCAGTGGTAGAGCACTACCTTGACACGGTAGGGGTCGACAGTTCAATCCTGTCCGCGCCTACAATCACGAGCACCGAGCGTCCCGTTTTCGCGACCCCGCGCCCGACCACGACGGCATGACGGACGTGCCTGCGCGCAAGACGCCAGGCGAGCTGCTGAGGGAAAGAGGGCAGCACGCTGGCGACATCGTCGCCGTACGCACGGGCGGCCGGGTCGTCGATCTGCTCACGCCGATCGACCCGAGCGCCGAGCTCGTGCCCATCCATGCGAGCGAACCCGCCGGCATCCAAGTGCTGCGCCATTCGGCGGCGCACGTGATGGCGGACGCCGTGCAGCGGCTGTTTCCGGGAACGCAGGTGACGATTGGCCCCGCCATCGACTCCGGCTTCTATTACGACTTCTCGCGGCCCGACGGGCAGCCGTTCAGCGACGCCGATCTCGAGAAGATCGAAGCCGAGATGCGCCGCATCATCGGCGCGAACAAGCCGTTCTTTCGTCAAGAGGTCAGCCGCGACGAGGCGCACCGCTTGTTCGAGGGCATGGGCGAAAAGTTCAAGCTCGAGGTGCTCGACGCCATCCCGGGCAACGAAGCCATTTCGCTCTATCGACACGGCAGTCCCGATCGCCCCGAGGGCACCTGGGTCGACCTCTGCGAGGGCCCGCACGTGCCGGCGACGGGCGCCATCGGCGCCGTGAAGCTGCTCTCCGTCGCGGGCGCGTACTGGCGCGGCAACGAGCACAACCCGATGCTGCAGCGCATCTACGGCACGGCATTTCCGAGCGAGGCCGCGCTGAAGGAACACTTGCGGCTGCTCGAGGAAGCGCGAGCGCGCGATCATCGAAAGCTCGGCAAAGAGCTCGACCTGATGATGTTCCACGAGTGGGCGCCGGGCATGCCGTTCCTGCAGCCGAACGGCGCCGGCATCTACAGCCGACTGATCGACTTCATTCGCACGCTCTACTTCGACTACGGCTACGAGGAAGTCGTCACGCCGCAGATCTTCGATCGGCGCCTGTTCGAGACGAGCGGCCACATCCCGAACTTCATCGACGGGATGTACTTCCCGACGACGCTCGAGCTCATGCAGAAGTACGCGGGTGAGCCACTCGGCCAGGGTCCCGCCGAACACGGCGCGCTCGCCTTCGGTCTCAAGCCGATGAACTGCCCGAGCCACTGCTTGATGTTCGGGCAGCGGCGCCGGAGCTACCGCGAGCTGCCGTGGCGCGTGGCGGACTTCGGACGCTTGCATCGCTTCGAGCGCGCGGGCGTGATCCACGGGCTTGCGCGTGTCCGGAGTTTTTGCCAGGACGACGCGCACATCTTCTGCACGCAGGAGCAGATCGAACAAGAAACGGCGAGCTTTACGCGCCTGCTCTTCGACGTGTATCGCGCGTTCGATCTGAGCCAAGTGTCCGTGAAGCTCGCGCTCCGGCCCGAGCAACGCATGGGCACGGACGCCGAATGGGACCACGCCGAGAGCGCGCTCGAACGCGTGCTCGTCAATGCCAAGGTCCCCTTCGAGAAGCTCGCCGGCGAGGGCGCGTTCTACGGACCCAAGCTCGAGTTCCACGTCACCGACGCGATCGGCCGCGACTGGCAGCTCGGAACGATCCAGCTCGACTCGCAGATGCCGGAGCGCTTCGGTCTCGAATACGTCGCGTCCGACGGCGGCATGCGGCGCCCGCTCATGCTGCACCGGGCGGTGCTCGGCTCGCTCGAGCGTTTTTTCGCGATTTACATCGAGCACGTCGCCGGGAAATTCCCGGTGTGGCTCGCGCCCGTGCAGGCGGCACTCGTCACGGTGAGCGAAAAGCAGACGGAATACGCCGAACGGGTTCGGCGCGAGCTCCACGCGCAGGGCTTCCGCGTCACGGTCGACGCGAGCTCCGACAAGCTCGGCGCGAAAATCCGCAACGCGCGCTTGATGCGGCACCCCTACATCCTCGTGCTCGGCGAAAAAGAAGCCGAAGCCGGCACTGTCTCGCCGCGCTCGCGCGACGCGGGCGATCTGGGCGCCATGCCCCTCGCCGCCTTCGCCGCCCGCCTCGCCGCCGAAGCCGTCCCCCCGCGCCCGGGAAAGACCGCCCCATGACGCAACCCGCGGCCCGCTCAGCCCGACGTACCGAAACGTCGATCGAATCACACGCGACTCACGGGCGCGGCCTGCACGACGGCCATGTCAGTCAGCCGGTGACGCCGAACGCCTTCAGCAATCCCAAACAGAAGACTAACCAGATGCCCAAAGCCATCGACCTCCCCATGACATCTACGAAAGCGCTCACCCTATGGCAGTAGGCGGCGGCGGACGCCGTTTCAGCCGGGACCCCCGCGGGCCCCAGATTCGCATCAACCACCGGATCCGCGTGCCGGAAGTTCGCGTCGTCGACGCCGACGGCTCGAACCTCGGCGTGCTCTCGACCGAGGCCGCGCTCCGGCGCGCTCAAGAGGTCGGCCTGGATCTCGTCGAGGTGAATCCGAAGGCGGCCCCGCCCGTCTGCAAGATCCTCGACTTCGGCAAGTACAAGTACGAGGAAAAGAAGCGCCAGCGCGAAGCCAAGCGCAAGCAGACGATCGTCGAGGTCAAGGAGATCAAGCTGCGTCCGAAGACGGATGATCACGACCTCGACACGAAAGTGCGCGCGGCGCGCAAATTCCTCGAAGCCGGCAACAAGGTGAAGATCGTTTGCCGCTTCCGTGGTCGCGAGATCACGCACCCCGAGCGCGCGCGCATGCAGCTCGATTTCTTGGTGTCCAAGCTCGAGGATCTCGCGAACGTCGAGCAGCGTCCGATCATGGAGGCTCGAACCATGGCGGTGCTCGTCGCGCCGAAGCCGGTCGTGTTCCAGCGGCTCGCGAGCGAACGTGCGCAACGTGAACGCGACCGCGCCAATCAGAAGCACCCCGACGGCTCACCGGTCCTGCCCGGCGAGGAAGGCCACGAGGACGAGCTCGAGGATGACGAGGATCTCGACGACGACGAAGACCTCGACGACGACGACGAGGACGAAGAGGGCGAGGGAGACGAAGGCCAGACCGGCGACGAGGCGAGCTGAGCTGAGCTCGTCCCGCGCCGCTCGGGCATGAACGGGCGCCGCCGTACTCGCGAATTGGCGAGTGCGCGCGGCGCTCGCGTCATTTCGGCGCTCTTGCAGCCGCGGCGGGCGCCGGGCAGCTCCGCGTTTTACGACCAGCGTCGTCAGTGGTGCGGCACGAGCCCGCCGAACCACGCACCCGCGGCAGCGGCTGCCGCGACGAGCAGCACCACGATGCCGATCATGTTGCCTTTGCTCTTGCGCAGCTGCGGCTCCGCCTCGAGCTCATTGGCCAAGTCGGGCGGCTCGGACGGCTTGGGGGCGGTCGGCGCCGCGAGCCCGGTGGCGAGCGAAAAACGACTCGGTGAGCCGCTCATGCGCGGCGGCGGCGTCTCGTCTTCGAGCGCGGCAAGGTTTCCGGCTTCGTAGCTCATCGGCCCGGCCTCGCGCACGGCGGGCGGCTCGTTCGACATCTCGTCGCCCCAGTTGTGCACGTCCTCGAACGAACCGAGGCTCACGGGCACCGCCCCCACCGTGCTCTTGTTGCCCTGACTGTCACGCTCGAGCGACGAGAATTCGAATAGCGCTTCGTCGATCAGAGAACCGATGATCGCGCCCTTGTCGACCTTGTCCTTCTTCTTACGCTGTCGCTCGCGCCAAATCGGCAGCACGAGCTGCGAAACGTCGAACGACGAAACCGCGCGCCCGATGTGGAAGAGGATCTGATTCAGATCGCGCCCAAACTCCCGCGCCGTTTGGTAACGCTTGCCGGGATCGGCCGCGAGGCCCTTCTGAAGTACGCGCTCGAGCTCGGCGGGGATCTTCGGATTGAACTCGCGCAGCGGCGGGATTTCCGCGCGCTGGACCAGCCGCACCGTCTCGAGATCGCTCTCACCGAGAAAGAGGCGACGGCCCGCGAGCATCTCCCACAGAATGATGCCGACCGCGAAGACGTCGGTGCGTGCGTCGACCGGCAACCCCTGCGCGGCTTCGGGTGAGAGATAACTGAATTTACCCTTGATGATCCCGGGCTCGCTCTTTTCGAGCTGGCTGTTGGCTTTCGCCAAGCCAAAGTCCACGATCTTCACCTCACCGAAGCGCGTGAGCAGCACGTTCGGTGGGGACATATCGCGATGCACGATATGGAGCGACTGACCCCTGCCGTCGACGAGCTCGTGCGCGTACGCAAGCCCCTCGCAGATGCGAACGGTGATGAGGCACGCCTCTTCGACCGGGATCGGTTGGCCCAGGGTCTTCCTGTGCTCGATGACGCCCTTGAGGTCGGAGCCGTCCACGAACTCCATCACGATGAAGTACGTGTTGTCGCCGACGCCGATGTCGAACACCTGAACGCAGTTCGAGTGCGAGAGGTGCGCGCCGACGCGCGCCTCGTCCAAGAACATGCCGATGAACTGTTTCTTCTCGGCCAGGTGCGGAAGCACGCGCTTGATGGCGACGAGCTTCTTGAACCCTTCGAGGCCGGCGCTCTCGGCGCGGAACACCTCCGCCATGCCGCCCGCGGCGATCCGTTCGAGGACCTTGTAGCGCTGGGCGGGTTGAGGCATCGAGTTCGGACGCTTCCGAGCGCACCACCGGGGACGCCCGAAAGGGAGCCTAGGACCCGGCGTCCGTGACGGTCAAGCGAGCGCCCTTGACCCACGAGAACGAACGGAGGATGACTCTCGGCCGATGAGCGACCACGGCCATGCCGGCGCAGCCGACGCCCACGGCGACCACCACTCCGTCTACGACGGCGCGCCCGCGAACGAACCGGGGCCCGGGGAACCCGCTACTCCCGGCTGGTTTACACTCCTCGGGATTACCCTCATCCTCGCGCTGATGCTGGCTTGGGTCGCCACACGCCCCGACGGCAAAACGCGCGCAGAGCTCACGCCCTCGAGCTCGGCATCCGCCGTCGCAGCAGCGGCTTCGGCTCCGCGCCCCGAGCGCCCCACACCGCCCGGTGCTCGTCCCGGCATGCCTGCAGGCCTGCCGAGCGCGTTCCTTCCACGCCCCGCCGCGAGCGGCATCCGCCCCATCCGCCCCGGGGGCGAATTCGCCGTCCGACCGGGCGACGCCGCGAACCCCGCAAGCGGCATTCAACGCCGCCCGCGTCCCCCCGCGCCACAATAATTTACGTCCCGCACCACTCGCCTTTCGGCGCAGCGTGTGCAAGGCTCCCGCTCCCTTTTCACCCACCCGGGGCCGTAGCTCAGCTGGGAGAGCGCATGACTGGCAGTCATGAGGTCTGGGGTTCGATCCCCCACGGCTCCACTAATAAGATCAACGACTTCTGAAACGGGCGACGTTGCTCGCGCGAGGCCTGGCCCACCTTGTGGCCCACCCTCAGGCGTTCCGGGGTCGTTTTCATGGGCTGCTATGTCGTTCGCGGGCGCGACAGAGAGCGCGAGATGGAGCGCGGCGAGCTCGGGAATCGCGTCAACGAGCGCTGCCACATCGTCCGAGCTCGAGCTCTTCCAGGGAGCGTGCCGTTTCCCGATAGCGCAGCAGCTCGTTGGACGTGTGACCGGTTCGAGTTCGCACCCAGTCGTCGGTCTTCCCGAGGGCGAGGTTTCGCGTCGTGAAACTGTGCCTGAACGCATGCGTGCCGAAACGCAGCGTGTTCGTGCCCTTCGTGAAGAGACGGACGCGTGAGACCTTGGCCGCCTTGAGGTGCTTCTGCACTTTGCTCGACATGTGATCGACGTTCAGGCCGCCCTCCCCGTCCTGAAAGACCAGCGCGGTGTCTTCTGGCCATCCTTGGACCATGCGCCAGACCCGCAGCGCATCGGCGACACCGTCGCCCATCTTCCACCAGCGGGCATGCTCGGTCTTGTTTTGATCGAGCTGGACCACCCCGTTCTTTAGGTCGAGCTCGTACCACTGAAGCCGCGCCGCCTCCGTACGGCGCCCACCTTCGCGGTGAACGAAGCCGTAGAAGAGCCGGTAAAGGAGCGGCACGTCCGCTGAAGCGAGGAGTGCGGCGTCTTCCGCGGGAAAGAGCACGGGCGTGTCCTTCCTCGTCCCGGGTTTGGGCACCCAGCCCTTCGGCAGCGGGTTCCGTTCAATGTATCCGGCGAGCTCAGCAAGGTTCAGTACGTGGATGACGATCTTTGCGACGTGTCGCCGGGAGTTTCGGGAGAGGTGCGTCGGCAGCCGGCGCATGACGGCGTCGCCCTGCTCGCGGGCCACGGCAGTAACGGGCAGGGCCCCAAGCACTGGGTAGACGTAGGCTTCGAGCTGGACGCGGTTGTTCGCGTGATCGATGTCTGGAGATCCCCGGATTTTCCGGGACAGATTGTTGATGTGACTATGCCGCAATCCGCGGAGCGTTTGCGAGCTCGAAGTTGATCGGGGAGACGTTCCCGACGGCAGAATGCCGTCGTTTGGGGCTGTAGTAGTTCTCGATGTAGTCGCTGATGGCGTCGTACGCTTCC
>JAICTZ010000006.1 GCA_025936115.1 Polyangiaceae bacterium | reverse complement strand
GTTTGTGGTTCCTTGCTCATGTGGGGGGGTCTTTTTTTTTGCCCCCCGCACTCTCGCGTGCGGGGGGCCCCCGCCGCCTTGCCTCGGCCCCCCCCCCGCCCCGCTCAGTCGATTTGCCGCTAGCGCGTCGTGTCGACGCTCGCGGACTGGTTGGCGTGCTTTTCGAAGGCGTCCTTCAGGCGCGAGGTCGCAAAATCCATCGCGTCCTTGGCGTCGCCGACGACGGCACCGAGCCCGAAGAACTCGTGCGTCATGCCCTCGTAGTTCTTGAGCTTCACCGAAACCTTGGCGTCGTCGAGCTTCTTCTCGAGCGCTTCGTCGTCGGCGCGCAAGGGATCGAGCTCGGCCGTGATGATGGTCGTTGGCGGCAACCCCGCGAGCTTGGCGTTCAAGAGATCCAAACGGTGATCCTTCGCGTCCGCCGGGCTCCGCGTGTACTTGTCGACGAACCACGTCATCATCGCTCGATTGAGCGGCTTTGCCTCGGCGTACTCCTGGAACGTTGGGGAAGTCGAGGTGGCCGTGGCGACCGGATACACGGCGAGCACGTGCACCGGCAGCTGCTCACTCTTGTCGCGTGCGTCGATCGCCACGTTGATGGCGAGGTTGCCGCCTGCGCTCTCACCCGCGACGGCGACATTCTTCGGATCGCCCGAGAACGAAGCCGCGTTCTTCAGCACCCAGGCGTACGCGGCGTCGGCGTCCTCGTGCGCTGCCGGGAACTTGTTTTCCGGCCCCTTTCGGTAGTCCACCGCGACGACGACCGCCTTGGCGCCGTTCGCGAGGCCGCGCGCGGACGCGTCGTAGCTGTCGTTCGAGCCGACGACGAAGCCGCCGCCGTGGAAGTACACGACCACGGGATACGGCGCTTTGCCTTCCTTGGGCGTGTAGATGCGCGCGGGGATGCTTGCGCTACCCGAGCGAATCGTCTTGTTTTCGACCTTGGCGACCGCTTCCGGCTCGGTGCTCTTGCCTTGCTTCTTCAAGAGCGCCTTCTCGGCGTCGGCGAGCGTCGGCTGTTTGCGCGCTTCGCCCGGGGTGAGCGTCTCGAGCGGCTTGCCACCCAGGGCGGCAAACTCGTCGAGCACCTCCTTCATGTCCTTGTCGGCCTTCGAGAGCACGTCCTTCGCGTTCGAGTCGGTGACGCGCTCGGCGCTCGTGCCCGTCGTGCCGTTCGTGCCGTTGGCACCGGGAGTCCCGGTCACGCCGGGCGCACCGTTGGCACCGTTCATCCCGTTCGCACCGGTCGTCCCGTTTGCGCCGGTCGTGTTGGTAGCGTTGGGGCTCGTGGCGTTCGGGTTCGTGCGCGCTTCTGGAGTCGTCGCGGGAGGCGTCGTGTTCTCCGGTTGCCGCTCTTCTCGCTTGTTGCAGCCGAGGAACCCCATCGCGATGAAGCTCGTCACTAGGGCCGTACGAAATTGTCCCAGCATGGATGCTTGTTCCTCCTGTCGCCGGATTGCGGCGCGAGGCCGAAGGCAAGCGAGAGCCATGCCGGCGCGAGGCCGGATACAAGCCGGTACACGCCGGCGCTGTGCGGATCTGCCCCGGGCGTTTCGGTAGCGCGTGTCGTACGCGATACATCCCCGACATCCGGCTTCGCGACCGGATGTCGAGAGTCGTCTTAGCCCGCGACCGTCACTGGAAGAGGGACAGATCGATGGTGTCGGCCATCTTCTGGTAACCGGCGGGGTTCAGGTGCAGCCCGTCGCCGCTGTCATAAGCCGATTGCAGCTTCGGCGGGTTGCTCGTGTCTTGCACCGCTGCGTCGAGCGGCACCGATTGATCGAAGTGCCCCGCGGCGCGAATCCAGGTGTTCGTGTCGGTGCGTACCTGCTGATGCGCCGTCGAGTCGTAGCCGGAGTTCGACGTGCCCGCGAAGGGCAAGATCGGGATGCCGTAGATCTTGAGATTCTTCTGGTGTGACTTGTCGATGAACGACTGGAACGCGCTCGTGAGGGCGTTCGTCGTCGTGGTGCTGTTCGAGCTCGCGCCAATGTCGTTCACGCCTTCGAGCACCATCACCCACTTCACGCCGGACTGACCGAGGATCTGGTTGTCGAAGCGCGAAGTGGCCGTCGGCCCGAGTCCGCCGCTCACGACGCAGTTACCGCCGATGCCGAGATTCAAAACGGCGACGTTCGACGTCGCGGGGCTCGCCTGCAATTTCTTCGACAGATCGTCGGGCCAGCGATCGTTCATGTTCGTGGTCGAGCCGCGCCCGTCCGTGATCGAGTCGCCGAGGATGGCGATCGCGGCAGCAGAAGCCGGCGCCATCACGTCGAGCGCGCTGATGAAGTACCAGTGATCCGCGTTCGAGCCGGAGACGGTTGCGTCGGACACGTGGTTGCCGCTCTGGATGTACGAAGTCGTGCGCGAGCCGGGATGACCGGTCACGTCACCTGATTGCGTCCCGAACGCGATCGTCACGTCGACGTTCTCGAGCGGCGTCAGAGTGAAATCGAAGGGATCGGTATTGACCGCCATCTTCGCGGGGATCGTCACGCTCGCCATGCCGTTGAAGGTGAGCGCCTTGTCGCTGCTCGTGTCGATGACCGAGCCGCTCGTCGCCTTGGCGATGTGCACCGCGTTCAGCGTCACCGCCGCCGTGCCGTACTCGTTCGAGATGCGCAACCGCAGTTGGGAGCCGCCGATCGACACGTGAATCATCTGACGCAGCGTGTTGTTCGCGAGACCCGGTGACGGCGGCAAGTTGTCCGTCTCCGTCGTTTGCTGCCCGGTCGCCCACGTTCCGACCCAGTGCATGTCGCTCGACGCTCCTGCGCCCCCTGCCATTCCTGCCGCACCACCCGTGCCGCGCCCGCCAGCGCCGCCCGTCGTCGCGCCTGTCCCGCCGTGCCCGCCCATCGAAGCGCCGCCGCTCCCGGTCATCCCTGCCCCACCCGCTCCGCCGACACCCGCGCTGCTCCCGCCGAGGCCCGCCGCCGCGCTGCTGCCTCCCGTGCCACCGGTGCTCCCTCCGGTTCCCGCCGTGCCGCCTGTGGTCGTCGTGCCGCCTGTGGTCGCCGTGCCGCCCGTGCTCGTCGTGCCGCCCGTGCTCGTCGTGCCGCCCGTGCTCGTCGTGCCGCCCGTGGTCCCGCCGGTTCCGGTTCCTCCCGTTCCCGTTCCACCGCTTCCGATGGAAGTACCGCCCGTAGCGCCGTTCGCCCTGCCAGCGCTGCCGCTCGTGGTACCGCCTGCCCCGCCGCTTTGCCCTGGCGTGTTCGACGGCTCCGAAGAGCAAGCACTCGCAACGAGCAAGCAAAGACCGAGGGGAAGAAGTGTCTTCATAGGGCTCCGACAATCATGCCCGGAATTCTGGCCGCAAGAGATGCCAGCGGGCGCGCGCATGATGGATTGCCGGAGCGGCGGGAAATTGTCGGGATCCGCGCGGGAAATCGCGGGAGCTCTGATCCGGCGCTGCTGTCCGGCATGGCTCTGAGCCGAGGGGCTCGCTCGTGACGGTAACCCGGGCGCACGCCAGCCTTCGCCACTCACTTTTGTCAATGAGCGGTTTGCGAGTGAGGGGGAGCTCGCCATGGGCTCAAGAGCGTGGGGGTCCGTGCACCGGGAACTTTACGCTGCCGTCGCGCGCCAGGGGAGCCCTTCGAATGAGATTTGCAAAAGTCTGATCCAGGTGACCCCTTTGCGGGAATGCTAATCCGTTGGCTCTCCCTGCATCGGAAGTAGTCCCCGGCGCTTCGGCGCCGTTCGACCCAGCGCACCCGGAACAGAGTGCGAGTCCGGCCAGTATGGTTGAAAGCGCGATCCCGGAGCCCTGGCCGATGACGGAAGCGTCGTCCGGCACGGCGCTGCGCACGGTTTCCACCACTCCATGGTACGGATCGCGGCGGCTCGTGGCTGTGCGAAGACGCGTGGACTGGGCGTTGATTCTCGGCTCGGACACCCCCGAGCCGGCGATGCTCGACAGCAAAGCACCCGAAGAGCTCGGGTCGCTGATCGCCGCGTTCGACGAGCTTTCACGCACCGACGACGTCGACACCATGCTGCGCGGCGCGGTGGAGATCGCGCTGAAGCGGATTGGGCTGCAGCGCGTCGGCCTGTTCCTGCTCGACGCACCGCGAAATCTGATGCTCGGCACCTGGGGTACCGATCTCGACGGCAACATCGTGGACGAGCACCACGTGATGTACGACTTCGGGGACAACGACAAAGAGTGCTTCCGTCGTGCGGCCCAGGGCGTGCCGTTCACGATAATCGACAACTGTCCGATCGTGCTGCAACTCCCGGCTGAGACGCGCGTCGTCGGCCGGAGCTGGGTCGCGTCCACCCCCATCCGCTCGGCACGCGCGGCCATGGGCATGATGTTCAACGATTCCGGGATCTCCGGCGAGCCGCCCGATCCGTCGAAGCAGGCCCGCGCCGCGGTCCTCTGCTCCCTGCTCGGTACGGTGCTCGACCTGAGTCACGGCCAAGCGGCGCAGGCGCGGGGTTCTCGTTCGCCGACCGGGCACCCGCTCGTGCGCCAGACCGTGCGACTACTCACGAAGGATCCATCGCTCGGTGGCAAGGATCTCGCCGGCGAGCTCGACATCAGCCTGAGCCGCCTCGCGCGCGTCTTCAAGATCGAGATGGGCATGTCGCTCGTCGAGTATCGGAATCGGCTGCGGCTCGAGCGCTTTCAGGTGCTCCTCGACGCGGGCGGAGAGAATTTGCTGGCCGCGGCGCTGGCCGCCGGTTTCGGGAGCTACGCGCAATTTCACCGTGTGTTTCGCGCGCTGCGCGGCACGACGCCGCGCGCGTACCTGCGCGAACGCGGGCACTGGGCGCGGCGCCACTCGCGCACGTAGAGAGCGCGTCACGCGCCGCACGAGAACGTCGCGTCAGCCCGTGCGGCCACGCGCTCGGCGATTGCCGACGTCGCGTCAGCCCGCGCTCCGCCACGCGCTCGGCGACTTGCCGACGTGGCGCTTGAACGCGCGACTGAACGCCGCTTCCGACCCGTAACCGACTGCGTTCGCGACTTCGACCATGCTGTCCGCCGTCGTGCGCAAGCGACGCGACGCGAGCTGCAGCCGGAAGGCCGTCAGATAGCTCATCGGCGCGCATCCGAGCAGCTCACGGAAGCGCGCGTCGAGCACGGAACGAGAGCTCGCGGCGTGGCGCGCGAGCTCTTTCAGCGTCCAGGGGCGCTCTGGCTCGCGGTGCATGTAGCCGAGCGCGCGCCCGACTACCGGATCGGACAGCCCCGCGAGCCAGCCGCGATTTTGGCCCGTCGCGCGTTTGGCCGCGAAACTGCACAAGCACTCGGTGAACAAGAGCTCGGGCAGGCGCTGCAGTAGCGGGTCGTGGATGGGCTGTCGCCCGAGCGTATGAATCGCGTACTGAATGCTCGCCTGGATCCAATGACCGAGCGGGCCGCCCGCCGTCGGCACGCGCATGAGCGGCGGGAGTGAAGCGAGCATGGGATTGAACGGCAGGTCGTCACAACGCAAGTAGCCGCACAGCATGCTCATGACGGCGCCGCCGCCGCCCCAGGTCAGGACGGGCGTCACGAGCGGCGCCGGCAGGATCTCGCACATGGGTACGGCGCGTTCGATCCGAGGATCCCCCATCCGATGCTGATCGCAAAACGGTAGGATCGCGATGTCCCCCGCCTCGAGCTCGGCCGCCGCGCGGCCGTCCGACAACTCGATGCGGCAGCGTCCTGCCGTGATGACGTGAAACACGATGATGCGGTCGCCCTTTGCGTCGAGCATCGCGTTCATCTCGTGCGGCGCGGGCGATTCGTAGGCCCAGGGGGCCGACAAGTGCGCGCGCAAGAACACGGAGCCCGAGAGCATCAAACAGCGCATGCCTTCGCGCACGAGGGCCTCTTGCGCGCGCGACTCGGGTGCAGCGTCGAGCGAGCTCGAGTCAAGCTCTGCCACATGGCATCTCTACGCGAGAAAACGTCCCCCCGCCAGGGTCAGGAGTCGAGCGTCGTCAGCCTACCCGCCGCGCGACCGCATTCGCGGCCTGGACGCGGCGGCGCGCGACCGCACACAAATCCTCGCGCCAAGCGTCGAAGACGGATGCCAAGGTCGCGTGCGTCGCGTGTTGTCGGTCGTGGATGCGGAGCACGTGCTCGTAGGCTTGCAAGGCTTCCGCGGGATGCCCGCTATTTTCGTGACAGAGCGCGAGGTAGAAAGCGGCGGGCCACAGGGTTTCGTCGAGGAAGAGCGCCGCGCGCAGGTTGTAGAACGCGGGTTCGATCTCGCCGCAGAGGTAACGGGCGACTCCGGCGTAGAGGTGCGCGTCGGCGCGCGTCGCGTCGTGGCCGAGCGCTGCGAGGTACCGCAGGCGCGCGCCGGCCACGTCGCCCGCTTCGATCAAGCGATGTCCGGCCGAAAGCTCGCGCTCGATATCGCTCGGCGGCGTCGCGGTCGGCTGTGGCGGAGGGGGCGCGCTGTCCCGCAGCGCTTCGGCCGCGGCGGGAAACACGGAAACCAGGCGCGTCGGCTGCGCGGGCGTGACGGGAGCGAGCAGCCAGTCGCGCGCAAACGTCCCCGAGCTTTGGGCGCCGCTCTTCGCTCGCGCCTGCGTGGCTCCGGGATCTGCGCGCCGGAACGCGAGCCGGCCCGCGACGTAGCAGGCCTCGAGCCCTTCCGGCACCTCGCACATGACCTCGCTCGCACCGAGCACGAGGTAGCCGCCCGGCGCGAGTGAACGCGCGAGCATGTTCAGCACGCGCAGCGCCACGTCCCGCTCGAAGTAGATCAGCACGTTCCGGCACAGCACGACATCCCAGGTCGCGGCGTCGCTCGGGAGCGGCGGCCGCTCGATCAGGTTGTGGCGCGCGAAGGCGACGCGGCCCCGGACGCTCGGCGAAAGCTCGTAGCTGCGGGCGCCTCGCCGCGTGAGCGCCGCGCTGAAGCGCGGATCCATCTCGCGCACGCTCCAAGCGCCGTAGAGCCCGCGTCGCGCGTGTTCGAGGGATTGCGTGTTCACGTCGGTCGCGAGGATTTCGACCTCGCGCCCCACGTGGTCGGCGATGAGCGCGAGCGAATACGCGTCTTCTCCCGTCGAACAGCCCGGGATCCAGAGCCGGACCTTGCCGGGCCGGCCTAGCTCGCCGCCGAGGAGCGACTCGATCGCAGCGAGCTGGCCGGGATCGCGAAAAAACCAAGTGTAACCGACCGTGATCGAGTTCACGAGGCGCTCGAGCTCGGCGCCGCCCCGCTCGCTCGCGAGCAGCGTCACGAAGGAGTTCGGCGTGAGCCCGAGCTCTCGTTCGCGGCGCGTCGCGTAGCTGCCGAGGGCGCGGTCGATACCGCCGCGGCTGAGCTCCATGCCCGTTCGCGCGGAGACGAGCGCGGTGAGTGCCGGTTCGCTCATTGACCGAGACCTCGGGCCGTATCGACGGCCCATTTGGTGAGCTCACGCGAGAGCTCGGCGGGGTTCAGCGCGCGTTCGGCGGCGTGCGCTTCGAGCGCGGCGCGCGGCATGCCGAAGACGCCCGAGCTCGCTTCGTCCTGCGCGAGCGTGAGCGCTCCGCGCGCCTTGAGCTCGAGGAGTCCCGCCGTGCCGTCACGCCCGATGCCGCTCATCACGACGCCGCAGGCGCTCTTGCGCGCTGCTTCGGCGAGCGAGCGGAACAGCGCGTCGACTGCCGGTCGATGGCCTTCCACCTCCGGCTGATCACTCGGCGCGAAGTGACGCGCGTCCGCCAAGACGAGGTGCCGATCGTCGTCGGGAATGTAGACGTTGCCCGCGCCGATCGGCGTGCGGCGGGACACGACCGTCACGGGCAAGGACGTGCGCGTCCGCAAGAACTCGCCGAACGCGCGCGCGAACCCTTTCGGCAGGTGCTGCACGACGGCGACCGCCGCCGGCAAAATCGCGGGTAGTCCGCCGAGCACGGCCGCCACGGCGAGCGGTCCACCCGCTGACGCTCCGATGGCGAGGATCGGCACGCTGCCCGGCGCCGGAGGCCGCGACGAGCGTCGTGCGCCGAAGCCCCAGTTGCGTGACGCGCCGAGTGTGCCGGCCATGTGCCTCACGACTGGCACCTGCGAGAGCTCGCGGACTCGGCTGCGCAGGCGCGCTTCGGCGCTCGCGTCGCCGTGCTCGGGCTTTTCGGCCAGATCGAGCGCGCCGCGGCGGATCGACTCGAAGACGGCCTTTTGGCTCACGGCCGACGGCTGTCCCGTGACGACCAGGATCGGCAGCGGCTGATTGGCCATCACGCGTTCGATCGTCTCGTGGCCGCCCGTGCCCGGCATCTGGAGATCGACGAGCAGAATGCTCGGTTGCGTGCGGCGCACGAGCTCGAGCACGCGGTCGCCGTTTTCGGCTTCGCCGACGACGCTGATGTCGCGATCGCGCGTGAGAATGTCCCGCAAGCGATCGCGACAGATCGCCGAGTCGTCCAGGATGAGGGCGCGGACCGGTTTCATGGAGCGTGGGGTCGCACGGTGGGGGAGGCGCTCGGCACGAAACGCCGCACCAGGTCGAGCAGGGCCTCGCTCTTGAAGCCGGTCTTCAGCAGGTAGGCGTTGGCGCCGAGCTCCGTCGCGCGCTGGCGATCTTCGACGGAGCCGCGGGTGGTGAGCAGGATGACCGGTAGCCGCTGGCTGCGTTTGCGGATTTCGGCGAGGAGCTCGAAGCCGCCCATCGTCGGCATCTCGAGGTCGGAGAGCACGAGGTCCGGCTCGCGTTCGCGCAGCACGGCGAGCGCTTGGGTGCCGTCGTTGGTTACCTCCACGGAGTACCCTGCCGAAACCAGGATTTCCTGCACGAGCTGACAGACGACCGGGGAGTCGTCGGCGATGAGAATGCGGCGCCGGCGCGGGCCGCCGCGTGCGTGGGTGATGGGCGAGAGCGGCGCGGTGGTGTCCGTGAGGGCGCGCTGCAAAAACGCGACATCGAGTATGAGCACGAGCCGGCCGTCGTCGAGCAGCGCCGTCGCGGCGATGCCGGTGAGTCCGCCGAGCAACGTGTCCGCGGGACGACGAATGAGCTCGACGTCGCCGACGATGAGCGGGACGCGCAGCGCGAACGAGCGCCCGCCGAGCTCGACCACGATCGCCGACGAGTCGGGCGTATCGCTCGCGAGATGCAGCGCCTGGCCGAGCGAGACGAGCGGCAGCGTCTGGTTCTGGAAGCGCAGCACGGGTCGTCGTTCGTTGCCGGGCGGCGGGAGCTCGTGCGAGCCGAGCACGGCGCGCACGGTGCGAGCCGGAAATGCGTAAAGCCCCGCGCCGACCTCCACGATGAGACTCCGCTCCTTGGTCACCGTGAACGGCACCGTGAGAAAAAAGCGCGTGCCGCGCCCGGGCGTCGACTCCACGCGCACGCTACCGCCGAGCGCCTCCACCTGACGCCGCACGACGGCGAGCCCGACGCCGCGGCCCGCCGTGCGGCTCACTTCGGTCCGCGTCGAGAACCCGTGCAAAAACAGCAAATCGAGCGCTTCTTCGTCGCTGAGCGCCGCGACTTCGCCGCCGCGACCCGCGCGGATCGCCGCTGCGCGCAGCCGCTCCGGATCGACGCCGCGGCCGTCGTCTTCGACGCACAAGACGACGTTCGGTCCCGCCGCCTGCGCCGAGAGCACGAGCGAGCCGATGGGCGGCTTGTCGCCGCGCTCGCCGTCTTCCTCCAGGCCGTGATCGATGGCGTTTTGGACCAGGTGGAGCAGCGAATCCCAGAGCTTGTCGAGCACGTTGCGCTCGAGCTCGACCCCACGCGCTTCGAGCGTGACCGTGACGCTCTTGTTGCACTCGGCCGCGCTCGAGCGCGCGTGCCGGCGGAGCTCGCGCAGTACGGGCTCGACGGGGACGAGTCGGAGTGACCAGGCGCGCGTCGTCGTGTCCGTGACGAGCGCGCTCACGCGCGCGAAATCCTCGACCAGCGCCGTATGGGCCCGCGCGCCGTTCGGCAGCGAGCGCACGAGCCCGAGCGTGCGGCCGCGCAGGCGTCCGTAGAGCGCCGTGAGCTCGGCGAGTCGCTCGCACAGGTCGTCGACGGCGAGCGCGTCGACTTGGACGTACCGGCGGCTCTTGGCGGGGCGCGCTGCTTCGGTCCCGCTCGGGCGCGTGGCGGGTGGGCTGCTCGAATGGGGCTCCGCGCCGTTGGTCGGGCTGCCGTTGCCTGTGCTCGCCGGTACGAGCTCGCCCTCCGCGTCGGCGGAATCTCCCGGGGTAGGCGGCGTCTCCAGCTCGAAACGCGCGGCTTCGAGCACCGCGTCGGCGATCTCGGGCTCGATCGCGTTCTTGAGCGCCTTGCGCATGGCGTCGAGGGCGCGGACTGCGGCCTCCGTGTCACCGCCCGCGCCGAGCCAGGTCTCGAGCGCGTGCGCGAGCTCGGCGAGCGAGCTGAGGCCGAGCATGCGAGCTTCACCCTTGAGGGTGTGAAGCTCGCCGAGCGCGTCCTTGAGCTCCTTGCCGCCCGCCGCGCCGCCCGGCGCCGCGTCGACGAGCTCGTCGATGCGCTCGATTCGCGCGATGAGGCCGGCTCGAAAGCGGTCGAGCAGCGCATCGCGGTCGGTGCTCATGCGGCTTGCTCCGTCGCGGTCTCGAAGCGTTTGACGAGATCGGTCAGGCGATCGGCCTGGGCCTTCAATCGCTCGGCCGAGGTGCGCGTCTGTGCCGTGGCGCTCACGGCCTGCGTCACGACGTCGGTGATGCCCTTGACGCTCTGGGAGACTTGCTCGGTGCCGCTGCGCTGCTGCTGCGTCACGAACGTGATCTGGCGCGCGGCTTCCGTCGTGCCCTGCGCGAGCCGCCGGCTCTCCTCCGTCGCCATCACGGTCGTCGAGCCCGACTCGCGAATGTCGCTCACGAGCCGCTTCACGTCCTGTACGGACGCCGTCACGCGCTCGGCGAGGCGTCGCATCTCGCCCGCAACGAGCGCGAAGCCGTGCCCCTGCTCGCCGGCGCGGTTCGCTTCGAGCGAGCCGTTCAGCGCCAAAAGATCGCTCTTATCGGCGATTTCGCGGATTACCTCGAGGATTTCGGCGATGCGTCCGGCGTGCGCGGAGAGCTCGGTGATGCGACGCACCATGGCGTCGGTGTTGTCGAGCGTGCGCTCGGCGTTCGAGAGCACGCCGCGCACGGCTTCGGAGACGTGCGCCGCCGACTCCGAGAGCGAATCCATCGTACGGCTGATCTCTTCCATCGCGCTCGACTGCGACGCGGCCGCCGCCTCCTGCTCCTGCGACGCCGCGAAGATTTCGGTCGCTGCGCTGCCGAGCTCGACCGAGGTTTCGCTGATTTGGTGCACCATGCCGCGCAGGCTCCCGAGCATGCCGCGGAAGGCGTCCGGCAATTCCCCCTTGCCACGAATCTCGACGCGCAAGTTGCCCTTCGCGATCGAGTCGGCTGCCGCGCTGAGCGTGCGCATCAAGTCGAGCAAGTCGTTGAAGCGATCGGTGAGCACACCGACCTCGTCGTTGCGAGCGACGGGCAGGGTGTCCATCTCCGACTGCTTGCCCTCTTCGACGACTTCGCGCGCGGCGCGCGTGAGCCGCTCGATGGGCGCCGAGACGGCGCGGCCCAGGATCACGGCGCAGAGCGGCGCCCAGAGCGCGACGATCAGCGCGAACACGCCGGCGCTCAAGACGAAGCTCGAGGAGGCGCCGTCCGGAGTACGAACGAGCGCGACGACGACGTGGTTCGGGTCGAGGCGCCGGTACGCCACGCTCACGTCCCGATCGCGTGGAGCAAAGACGCCGGCCGGGGCGCGCTCGAGCTCGGCCTTGAGCCACTCGCGCGCGACGGCGAGCGGATCGGGCGCGGGCACGGGCGTGAGCGGCCGGAGTGCCGCGTCGGTCACGAGCGCGCTCGTCTCGCGCACACCGACCGCGGCGTGCGCGCGCTGGAAGTCCTGAGCGAACCGCGCCACGGAGCCCGCGCCGTCGTACGGCGCGCGGGCAAGCTCGGAGACGGCGAGGGCGCTCAGCGTGCCGCGCTCCGCGCACGCCGCCTGCACCTCTTTCATGTAGCCGAGCGCCATCATCCAGAGCGTCGGGCCGAGGCCGAGCGCGAGCGCCACCACGCCGATGCGCCATTGCAGCGCGACCGGATCCCGCTCGAGCGTCACTCCGCGCTCGCGAGCTTGCACGGAGCAGTTGCTCGCGGCTTCCGTCGTGAGCATGGCCGCGAGCGGGAACCCGAAGGCGAACCCGCCGAACCACACCGCCGCAACGAGCATGCCACCCGCATCCATGGCGCGTGGTCCCAGCGTCCCCGGGACGAGCAGGTACACCGTCGCGAACGCGAGCGCGTACGTCACGCTCCAGGTCGAGGCATAAAAAATCCCGAAACGCCGCGGCAGGGCCTGCAACGCGCGGTCCGCGGTGTGCAGGAGCTCTTCGCTGCTCTTGCCGTTACGGCTCATGGCCCGCTCGTACGGGGCGAGCTCGAGCGACAGGAAGAACGCGTTGGCGGCGAGCTTGCCGAGTACGAGCAGCGGCAAGACGAACGCGGCACTGCGTGGCTCGTCGATGTGGAACAAGCCGAGGAACGCGATCATCACGAGCGGATTGAAGAGCACGTCGAGCGCTGCGAAGGCGAGCACGCAGCGCTGGGTCAGTTTCTTGATGGCCATCGGGTTCAAGTCTCCGTTACGGCGGCGCAAAGCTCCGAGGAGCCGCGCGAGGTCTTGGCTCTGGCTAGCCGAGCCAGATCGAGCACGAACATGAGCGGCACGCCGCGCGGGGCGAGCAGGTGCGACATTCCGGAGCTCTGCTCGAGCAGCGGAGGTAGCGGCAACACCGCGCTCGCCTCGAGCGTGAGCAACGAGAGGTGGCCTTTCACGCTGAGCGCGAGCTCGTCCGCGCCCTGGCCGAGCATGAGCACGTGCGTGCCGTCTTCGCCCGCGTCACCGGCCAAAACCGGCATCAGATCGAGCGCGTCGCCGCTGAAGGACGCCGCGGGCAGGATCGAGCGCACGCGTGTGGCCGCAACGGCGAGCGCCATGGGCGGCTCGCCGACCACCAGGAACGTGAGGTCACCGTCAGTTTTCGCCATCGGTGTCGGTGCCGGCGACGCGGTGGAGGTCGTTCAAGAGACGCGTGAGATCGATGACGGGCGTCACGGCGCCTTCCTCGTCGAGCTCGCGCGTCGCGTAGGGGACGAGCTCGCCAGGCGTCGCGACGAGGCGCGCCTCGGGCACCGATTTGACTTCCCGCGCGGCGTCTACGGGTAGCGCCGCGATGCCTTGGTCGTGACTCACGATCAACGTGCGGGCGCGCTGCGGCGTAGAAGTGCCCGCCACGCCGAGCACGTGCGCCACGTCGATGAGCGGCACCGCGCGGCCCCGCCACACCACGACTCCCGGCAGCTCCGCACGCGCGCGCGGGATCGGCAGCCACGGCTCGGCGCCGAGTACCTCGCGCACGGGCCCGGTCTCTATCAAGTACCAACTCGATTCGAGCAAGATAGGCAGCAAATGTGCAGCCATGGCCTAGCCTCCCTGCTGGTTCGTGCGCGCTTCGGCGGTCAGGAGATGCCTGAGCGCCTCGCGCAGCATGCTCGCGTCGACGGGATGCTTCAATACGATGCCGCGGAATGTCGCTAAAAACGCCTCGACGCGCCCGCTCGGCGGCTCGCGCGTCACGAAGACGAAGCGCTTCTTCCAGTCCGCGTCGAGCGCCACGGCCCGATCGTAGATATCGATCCCGGACGGCTCGAGGCTCGCGACGATCACTTCGGGCCGGCCCTCCGAGTCGATGTGCCTGAGTGCCTGCGCGGCCGATAGCGCGAAATCCGCGCGATACGGCTCGCTCTGCACGTGGCGCCGGTACGCGGACAAGCTTTCCATGTCCTCGTCGATGAAGAGCACGATTGGTAGAAGGCGCGTGGTGCCGCTCGTGCGCGGCGGCGGGCGCGAGAGCCGCTCGAGGCGGCGATCTTTTGCGGGCGGCGTGCTCTTGCCGCTCTTCTTGCGCTGGCCGCTGAGGGGCGCGCTCACGGCGCCCATCTCACCGGAGGGCATGCGGCCGAGCGCGCCGGGATCCTTCCCGCGCAGCCAGCGATGCACCTGGCGCACGAGCTCGAAGGTATCTTCGGTCTTGCGAATGTAGCCGTGGGCGCCGGACGCGCGAGCGCGCTGCTCGAGCTGCTCGGCCGAGAGCGTCGAGAATAAGAGAATGATCGTCTCGCTATTCGGCTGTGCTTTGCCGAACAGCTTGACGATCGTCTCTCCCCCGAGTTTCGGCATATTGACGTCGATCAGCACGAGATCGGGCTTTTCTTGCAAGATTACCGCCACACACCCCGCTGGGCCGGAGTGCGTGAGCACGCGATACCCCACCGCTTCGAGCAACGTCCGCGTGACGTTCAGCACGACCTCACTGTCGTCCACCACCAAGATGGTGGCTGGTTGGCTCATCGACGCGCGCGTCATCTGATCACTGCGGCGCGAAGACGACGCGCCACTCGCTCGAGCCGGTGCCCGTCACCGGATCGAACACCCCTACGATCGTCATCGTGCCGTGCGCGTGAGCGAAGATGCCCGTCCCCGACGTGATCTCGGTGTAGTCGGTAAATTGGCCGGTGGCGAGGTTCCACACGCCGTAATCGGGGCCGCTGAAGCTGCCGTAGCGCGTCCGAATCGTGTTCACGCCGTCGTAGCGTGAGACGTTCGGCGTCGGCGTGGCGTCGAGTGAGTCGAGCGTGAAGTCGAGTGTGCCGTTGAGGTCTCCCGTGATCGGGCCCTCGGTGCAGAGCGAGTCGCAATCGACTTGGTGAGTGGTCAGATGCCCTCGGAGTTCGTGCGAGCCGTGTGCCCCGGCGAACCCGCCCCACGCGAGTGTGATGCCGAGGAAAGCCGCCGTTCCGAGAGCGCTTCGTTTCAGCCGTCTAGTACCTATCTGCATGTGTTCTTCTCCTGGTTTGCGTCCGAAAGCGGGCACCATTGCCCGCTCACAAGTACCCCCGCGAAAAGCCACCATCGACGTGGAGCGTCTCGCCCGTCACGTTCGTTGCAAGGGGGCTCACGAGGTAAGTCAAGCTCCGCGCTACGTCGTCGTAGTCGGTGGCGCGGCGCGTGAAGGCGCGTTTGGCGAGCGCGGCGCGCGTTTTGTGGGTGAGCTCCTCGCCGATCACGCGTCGCGCGGCGTCCGTGTCGACGATCGAGAAGCTCACGGCGTTGCAGAGCACGCCGAGCGGCCCGAGCTCGAGCGCGAGGTAGCGCACCGCGGCCGCGAGCGCCCCCTTCATGATGCCGACGGCGTGATAGTGCGGCACGGCCCGATCGCCGCCCGGCGAGAGCAGCGTCACGACGCGCGGCGCGTCGGAACGGCGCAAGAGCGGCAGCGCGTAGCGACAGGCGACGAGCAGTGAGCGCACGCCGATTTCGAGCACCTCGGCGAACTCGGGCGCCGAGAGCTCGGTGACCGGCTTTTCGAGCACGCCGTCCGGCACGTGAACGAGCGTGTGCAGCAGGAAATCCAGCCGTTCGTGGCGGCGGCCGAGCTCCCCGAACGCATGCGCGACGGCGCGTTCGTCGCGGAAGTCGAGCTCGATCCGCTCGCAGCCGAGCGCCGAAGCGAGCGGCGTCACGACCTCGCGCCGTGCCTCGCGGTGCGCGACGGTGACCTCGGCGCCCGCCGCGCGAAACGCGCGCGCCGCGTGGAAACCTACGCCGTTTTCTCCCGACACGCCGAGCACGACTCCGCGCCGGCTCGCGAGCAGCTGCGGGTGAGTCATCGCTCGCCGCCTTCCGGCAGCCACACCGCGAGCGAGCCGAGCCCGTCACGCTCGTACTCGGCGATGGCGCGCTGCACGCGAAACGCCGCTTCGGCGGCGGGCAGCCCTCCGATCCACATCGTGAGCCGGGCGACGGTTTCGAGCAGCTTCGCCTTGGGCGTGCCGAGGTGGAGCAGCGTCTTCGCGAACATGGCCGCTGTGTCGTGGCGGCCGAGCGCCGCGAGCACGGCGAGGCCGATCAGATAATTTTCCTCGAGCGAAAGCTGACGCGTGTCGGCCTCGAGCGCGTGGTAGCGCAGGATCTGCTCGCGCAGGCCTGGGTGCTCGATGCGCTCGAGGAAGCGCAGGTGCTTTTTGCCGGCACCCGCGCCGAAAATGCCATCGACGTAGGCCTCGGTCTGTTCGCTCGGGTCTCGCTCGTCCATGGTTCCTCAGCGCGCCTGTCCGCGCGGCATGACGCTGAGCTCGGTCACGACCACGTTCGGCGGTCGCGACAGCACCCACGCGACGGTTTCGGCGATGTCCTCGGGTTTGAGCCAGCTCGGCACCTGCTCGCCGAGCTTCTTTTTGAGGTCGGTGAAGCCGCTGAGCTCGTCGTAGATCGGCGTGTCCACCAAGCCGGGCGCGATCGAGGTGACGCGGATCCCGCGCGGCGCAAGCTCGAGCCTGAGCGCGTCGATGAGCCCGGTGACGGCTGCTTTGGTCACGGCGTACGGCCCGAATTTCGCGTTCGGGACGAAGCGCGCCGCCACGGACGAGAGCTGCACGACGTGGCCCGAAGCGGGCATCGCCGGCACCACCGCCTGGCACAGCTCGAGCGGCGCGCACACGTTCACTTCGAAGAGCCGCAGCAAATCCCGCGGAGCGATGGCGAGCGGGCTCGCGTAGGCGGCTTCCGCGGCGTTACTCACGAAGACGTCGACCGGACGGCGCGCGCGCCGGAGCGCCGCCGCAACGCGCTCGCGCTCTCCCGCGACGGCCAGATCGGCCACGAGGAAGTCGAACTTCGCGCCGACCTGCGCCGCGAGCGCCGAGAGCTTGTCTTCACTGCGTCCGAGGCCCGTCACCGTCGCGCCCTCGGCCAAAAGCTTGAGTGCCGTCGCGCGCCCGATGCCCGACGTGACGCCCGTCACGACGCAGTGCCGCCCCGTGAACGCGCTCATAGCTCGACGAGCCCCCCGACGTACTGCCAGCCGACGCCCACGGCGAGCATGAGCACCCGGTGCCCCGCACGCAGCGTGCCGTTTTGCACGAAGTGCTCGAGCGCCGTCGGAATCGACGCCGCCGTGACGTTCCCGACGCTGGGCAGGTTCGTGAGGATTTTCTCGCGCGGCAGCGAGAGCGTGTCGGCGAGCAGACTCTGAATGCCGGCGGTGCCGGAGTGCGGGACGATATAGTCCACGTCGCCGAAGTTGAGTCGCTGGCGCGCGAGCAAGCTCCGGCCCGCGCGCACGAGCGAGGAGACGGCCAGCTCGTTCACTTCGCGCTGGCGCACGTGCGTGACGAGGTAGCCGTCAGGCCCCACATCCATGAGCTCGTGCCGCGTGCCGTCGGTGCCGAGCTCGTAGTCGACGAGCCGAAAGCCGCGTTCGACGTGCGCTGCGACCACGGCCGCCGCCGCGCCGTCGCCGAACAAGAGCGAAGCGCGGCTGCCGGGGCGCACGCGGCGGCGCGAATGATCCGACGCCACGATGAGTCCGCGCCGGAAGCGCGGATTTTGGAGATAACCGTGCGCGACCGCGAGCGCGTAGATGAACCCCGCGCACGCGCAGCCGAGATCGAAGGCGAAGGCCTTGTTCGCGCCGAGCAGGGCCTGCACGCGTGGTGCGAGATCCGGCACGTAGCGGCGTTCGCTCCAATTGACGAGCAGCAGAAAATCGAGCGCTTCGGGCGACACTTCGGCGCGCTCGAGCGCGGTGCGCGCAGCACGGACCGCCATGTACGGCACGTCCTCGTCGTCGTCGGCCTCGCCTCGACTCACGACGCCGACGCGATCGAGGTCACGCTCGCCGAGCTCGGGGTAGCTCGCGACGAGCGTCGCGTTGTCGACGGCCCGTCGCGGCAAATACGTCCCGAGACTCGAAATACGCAGATCAAGCATGGGCTCTCCCGCTTTCGGCGCGCGGCGCGGGTGACGTTTCGGGCAAGACCTGGGCGAGCGCCGCGAGCTCGGCGTCACTCGGCGGGATGGCGGCGCTGCCGCTCGCAACCCGCGCCGCGAAGGGCAGCGCGGCGCAGAGCTCGGCCGCCGAACCGGTCTCGAGACCGAGCTCGGTGAGCTGCCACTCGTCCGAGGCGCTGCTGCGCTCGAGCACGCCGTCTTCGGTGACGAGGGCGCGCACGCGCTCGCCCGGGCTCGTCACGAATTCGACGCGCGAAACCAGCCGCGCGCTCCGGCACAGCACGACGACCTCGCGCGCCCCAGCGGTCAAATCGCTCGCGCCTCCCGAGCCCACGATGAGCTCACCGCCGACGAAGCTCGAATTCAAGTTGCCGAAAGCGTCGGCTTCCGCGCAGCCAACGACGGCAAGACAGCTGTTCTGCGCGCCGCACGCGTTGACGCCCAGATTGTCCTCGACCGAGCTCAGGCGCCGCGCCGCCGCCATGTTCGCGGCACTCAAGAGGAACGGATGGGCACTCTGCGCGTCGAAGCCGCTGATGCCCGTCTCGACCAAGAGCTCGACGGTTTCCGCTGCGGCGCCGGAGAGCAGGAGTGCGAGCCGCGCGGCGGAAAATGCCTGGCCAATGCCCGCGAGCACGGCGCGGTGACGAGCGAGCTCGATGCGCCGGGCGATGGTGCGTGCGGCGAGCAGCACGAGACGCTCGGACGGTCCGAGCGTTTCGACGGCCCGGCGCGGGCGATACGTGGACGGCGAGGTGCGGCGGTCGAACGGCGACGTTTCGTCGAAGGGCAGCGTCGGACGCTCGGACAACGGCGTGCGGCGCGCCGAGAACGCCAGCGCCTCGAGCCGCGCGGCGCCCACGAACTCGAAGTACGCGGCGCGCCCGTCCTCGGCCTCGAGCACCTCGCGCCGATAGCGCGCGAAGAGCTCGGGGTGCTCTGCGCGCTCGCGCCACTCCTCGTACGCGACGAAATCGTCGCGGTAGCCCGTCAGGCCGGGCAGCTCACTGCCGACGTAGAGCGGCTGTGGGTGCGCGCCGTACGGCTCCTCCGCGATCGCGAGCACGCGCGCCGCCGGGAGCGGCACGAGGTGTGGGAACGCGTCGAGCTCGCTTTCGTCGACGACACGCTCGACCGTGACGATCACCCCGCGCCGCGCCGCGAGCGCGCCGTGAAAACCCTCGCCGAACGGTGCCGAGCAGAGCACGCGCCCCGATGTCGTCCCGAGCGGCGCGTGCACGAACGTCACGTCCGGGACGATCGGCGCGAGCAAGCGTAAAGGTTCGCTCCCGCCCGCGGGATCGGCGACTTCGAACAGCCGTCCGGCGCGCGCGAGCGCCGCTCCGAGGTCGCTACGGCCGAGCGAGGTCGTGACGGCGTAGGGGTGCCCGAGCGCGGCGGCGCGCAGGGCGAGCACGTACGTGAGCAGCGACCAATGCTCGAGCGCGTCCTCCTTCGCGAGCGTCCGGTAGAGCGCGTTCGGGCGCGGCGTCGGGTAGTTGTCGCCGAAAAAGCAGCTCAGGTAGCGGCGGCCGAGCCCGAGCAGCGCGAGCGTATGCGCCGACGAATGAAAGCCGGTGGAGCTCAGGACGAACCCGGGGCGTCGATCCAAAAAAGCCCGGGCGACCTCGCGCACGGCGGCGTTCGAGCGACTCGGCGTCGACGCGAAATGCAAGTGCATGCCTGGCTCGACGTGCAGTCGGACGGCGCGTGCGAGCGGGAGCAGCCGGTTCACCCCGCATCTCCTTTCAAAACCTGTAGAGCGCGCCCGCGCAGTTGAGCCCGGCGCCGACGGCCAGGGACAGCACGAGGTCGCCGCGGCGCACGTGACCTCGGCTCGCTTGTTCGGCGAGACAGCTCGGAATGCTGGCGCTGCCCGAAAAGCCGTTCACGTCAGCGAACCAGAGCACCCGCTCCTCCGGCCATTCGAGCTCGCGCTTCACCCCAGCGAGCAGGCCCGCGTGCGTTTGAATCGGCAAGAGCCACGTCACGTCGCGCGGCGTGAGGCCGTTGCGCCGGAGCAGCGTTCGCCCGCATTCGACGAGCAGCTCGCGCGTCGCGTTCGCCGCTTGCGAGCCGAGCATCGTGATCGACGCCGCGTCCTCGCCGATGCCGACCCAGCTCCACTTGTCGACCTCGGTGTGGCCGACGTAGTCGAGGATGCCCGCGTCTTCGCGCCGCGCTTCGCGCCGGAAGACCACGGCGCCCGCCGCGTCCGCCACGATGAAGCAGAACGACGTGCGATTCGAGGGCGCGACCGCGAAGCGGCTGCCCTGCTCGACGGCGATGAGCAGCGCGGCGCGGTAGTTTTCGTTCGCGAGCAAGCCGTCTACCACCTGCACGCCGCGCAAAAACCCCGAGCAGTAGCAGGATTTGATGTCGAGTCCGAGGGCGCGCGTGCGCCCGAGGCCCTCGAGCACGAAGGGCGACAGGTCGGCGACCACGCGGTTGTTCGGGTCGGACGGGTGCGCGACGTTCAACGTCGTCCCGGACGCGACCACGACGAGGTCGATTTCGGCGACGAGCTCCGGGTGGGTAGAAACGAGGCTTGCGACGACGGCGTCCGTCAGCGTGCGCGTATTCTCGTGAGGCAAGCACCAGCGGCGCGTGCGCACGCCGCTCTCGCGGGCGAGCTCGGCGAAGCTCGCCGCGGGTGTGAAGCGGCAGCGCTCGGCGTACATGGCGTTCGTCACGAGCTCGCTCGGATAGGCGAACGCCGTCGCGGCGATGACGCTCGAATGCGGCATGCCCCGGCGTGCGTTCGTGCCCTCCGGTCGCATCATCGCCGCGCTCGCTTGAGGACGACGGCCGCGTTTTGCCCGCCGATGCCGTAGCTCACGGCGATGCCGCTGCGCAGGAGCCGCGAGCTGCCTTCGTTGGCTTGGTGGTTGAAGCCGCTCACCACGCGCTGGCGATCGATGCCGATGGTCGGGGCGACGTATGCGTGGTGCAGCATCATCGCCGCGGCGGCGACGTTGATGGCGCTCGCGGCGCCGAGTGTGTGGCCGTAGACGGGCTTGGTGGAAATCAGCGGGACTTCCCGCGTGCGCGCGCCGAAGACGCGCTTCATGTAGTTGAGCTCGGAAATGTCGCTCGCGAGGACGCCGTTACCGTGGCCGACGACGAAATCCACGTCCTGCGCGGCGAGCTCCGCGTCGCCGAGCGAGTCCAGGATGAGACGCGCTGGGCGTTCGCCCGTGAAGTCCACGTCCGTCGGATGTTGCCCGCCGTTGCCGTGCCGGTACGCGGCGACCTCGGCGAGTATGCGCGCGCCGCGTGCCTCGGCGTGCTCGCGCGATTCGAGCACGAGCGTTACGGCGCCCTCGCCGAAGGCGTTCGCGAAGCTACCGGCGTAGGGGCGGATGGCGAGCGAGGGGTTCTTGTTTTCGGTGCTGACAAGCCCGGCGTCGCGGTAGACCTGAAAGAGCGGGCCGACGAGCGCGGCATCGTGCCCGGTGCCGCAGGCCATTGCGATGCGTCCAATCTGGATTTCGCGGAATGCGTTGCCGATCGCGATCGCGCCGGAGGCGCAACTGCCGTTGTACGTGTAAGTAGGTCCGCTGACGCCCAGGATTGAGGCCGCGATGCCGACGGATTGTCCCGGCAGGGCGCCGAGATTCAGCTCGCGCAGCGACGGGCGGCGCTTCCGCTCCGCGCTCGCCAGCTCGTACAAAAATGCGAAGCTGCCGCGCGACGTGCCGTCGAAGAGCCCGACCTGGTCGCTGGCGAGCTGTTTGAGTGAGATGCCAGCGTCTCGACAGGCCGTCACCACCGACGAGAGGTAGAAGAGCTGCTCCTTCGAGCAGCTCGTCCAAAACTTCTCGGGGATGTCGTGCAGGTACTTGTTGCCCGCAAAGTCCCGTACGCGTCCGATCGCGCACTCGATCGCGTCACCCGGGTCGGGCTCGATGCGGAGCTGCGACTGGCCTTCCTTCAGCTGTTGCCAGAAGGTGGAAGCTTCGTCGCAGTTCGGAAGGATGACGCCGAGCCCGGTAATGACGACCTCGCGAAGCACGGCGGTTCGCCGTACGGCCGAACGTTCTTGCGAACGGTGCGCGTCTTTCTCCTCGGCTGCGGACCGAGGACTGGGATTCGTCTTACCGAGGATACGCACCAGTCGGCCGCTTTCCATCGAAAGTTTAGGGGTTGGTCGGCGGCGGATCGTATTTCGATTGATTTCAGCCTGACAACTACCCACAGGCTCCTAGTCGCAGCCGGCTCGCGATGACTGGGAGTGCATCTCATGTGCCATGCCCGCGGTGTCGCGCGTCGGCTGGAAAAACCGTGTTCCGTTGGGACATGACATTCCTGAGCGGACGGAAATGGCCGGACGTTGGTCGCATCCGGCCAAGTGCGTCGATGACCACTGCCGTGCGTGCGCGTGAGAACGCGATCACGCGTGTCGCACACGCGCTCTAAATCATGACTATTGCCAGCGGAACGTTTTGAGCGCGACGCCGAAGCCGACGAGCCCCCAGGCTGCGAGCACGGCGAGCTCGGAGCCGACGCCGAGGAGCGAGGCTCCGTCGTTGTACACGGCGCGTAGGGCGTCGTTCACGGCAGTCAGCGGCAAGAGTCGAATCGGTAACTTGAGCCACGCGGGGAAGCGTTCATACGAAAAGAACGAGCCCGAAAGGATCCACATCGGCAACATGACGAAATTCATCCAGCCGTTGGCGACCTCCGTGTTGTCGAGCCGCGCGCCGACGACGAGGCTGATGCCCGCGAACGAGGCCGCACCGACGGCGCCGAGCAACACGACCTCGAGCGGATTGCCGCGGATGGTCGTGCCGAAGATGAGCTTGCCGAAGCCGATCAACAGTCCGAGCTCGAGGACCAGGAAGATGGCCCGCGAGAAGAAGTAGGCAAGCAGGAAGTGGTGGTGCCGCATCGGCGTGACGGCATAGCGGCGGAGGAGCCGGCGCTTGCGCGCGAGCACGAGATTGAAGCCGATGCCCCACATGCTCGAGCCCATCAGATTCAAGCCGATCAGGCCAGGCACGAGAAAGTCGACGTAACGGCGCCCATGTTCGGTGACGGTGCTCTCGCGCACGTGCACGCGATCGCGGCGGCCCGCGGCGCGCTCGAGCGCGTCCGTCACGAGCAGGCGTGCCAGGCGCGAGCGCTCCTGCGCCGGATCGAAGCGCAAGACGACGCCGTTCGGCTCGACGTCGACCAAGACGTCCACTTTCGTGCGCGCGAGCGCGCGTTCGGCTTCGGCACGCGGCAAGCGCAGGGCCACGAGCGCGCGATCGTCGAACAGCGCCGCCGTGCGCCGAGGCTCTGCTTCGGCCACGACGGCGACGCGCGGTGCCTCCGGCGGCCGCTCACGAAACGCGAGTCCGAGTCCGACGGCGAGCAGCAGCGGGAAGCCGAAGACCCAAAACACGTAGCCCGGTTCGCGCAAGAACTCGCGCAGGCGCGCTTTGACGAGCTCGGGGAGGGGGTGCAGGCCCGGCTTCACGCGGCCTCCGTCGCTTGGGGCTCGAGGCCGCGGCCCGTCAGGTGCAGGAAGACGTCATCGAGCGTCGCTTGGTGCGTGCTGAGCCCGATCGGCTGCACGCCCTGGCGCTCGAGCTCGTCGAGCACGGAGCCGAGCGCGGCGAGGCTGCGATCGATGCGCAGCCGGTAACGTTGCCCGCGGTTCGTCACGCTCGCGACGCTCGGCAGCGCGGCGAGCGGCGCCTCCTCGAGCGGGCGCGCTGCGTCGAACTCGACGAACTGCACGATGCCGAGGCTGTCTACCAGCGAACGCGGCGTGCCGAGCGCGATGATCCGCCCTTGATCCATGACGGCGATGCGGTCGCAGAGCGCGGCGGCTTCTTCCATGTAGTGAGTCGTGATGAGCACGCTGCGGCGCTGCTCGCGATAGCGGTCGACGATCGACCAGAGCGACTTTCGCGCGCGCGGATCGAGTCCCGTCGTCGGTTCGTCGAGAAACAAGAGCTCGGGGTCGCCCACGAGCGCGCAGCCGACCGCGACGCGCTGCTTCTGTCCGCCCGAGAGGCGCGAAAAGTAACGATCCCGCTCCTCGCCGAGATCGAGGAGCTCGATCAACTCCTCGGGACTCCGCCCCTTGCGATAGAACGAGCGAAAGAGCCGGAGCACCTCGCTGACGGTGAGCTTGTCGGCGAGTTGCGTTTCTTGCAGCTGCACGCCGAAGCGCTCCTTGATCTCGCGATCGCGGCCCTTGCCCCACTCGATGCCGAAGAGCTCGATCGTGCCCGCGTCGGGACGATAGAGCCCTTCGATCATCTCGACGGTCGTCGTCTTACCGGCGCCGTTCGGACCAAGCAGGCCAAAGCACTCACCGGCTTCGAGCTCGAGCTCGACGCCGTTGACGGCGACCTTCTCACCGTAACGTTTCACGAGGTTCTGGCAGTGGATTGCAGGTGCCGGCACGGCGCGAACTTTAGCCGAAGCGCTCAGGCGAATCGGCGATATTCCCGCGCGATAGTTCCCGAGACTCTGCGCTCGTCACTGACAAAGATCCCAAAGACCTTGGGTTTGGGTGTAGTTTGTGCTGGCGATGGTTGCGTCCGTGCCCCGATCCGTCCGGGAGGGGGATGCAGAGCCTGCCCGAGCGCGCGCGCTCGTGAGTCGGGACGGAGTCGTCTACGCGTGGAACGCTGCCCTCGAGCTCTTGTCGGGCAGGGACGAGGCTTCCGTGCGCGGACGATCGCTCGCCGAGCTCGTCGTGCCGCTCGAGCCTCGCGCCATCCCCGACCCCGCGTCGTTCGTGCCCGGCATGAGCTGGAGCGGCACCGTCGCGGTGCCGGGATGCGAACGGCAACCGCCGCGCGTGCTCGTCGCGGATATCCGACGCGCCGCCGACAGTGACGAGCTGCGCCTCACATTCGCGCCGCCGCACGTGCCGCAGCGGCTGGCGACGGTGGAAACGTCCACGCGCGATCAGAGCTGCCTCGACGAGCAGCGGCTCGAGCTCGTGCTCTCGTCGATGCCCGGCTTCGTTTACACGCTCGATCGCGACCTCGTGTTCACGTCGTCCGTGGGCGCAGGACTTGCGGCGCTCAACCTCAAGCCGAACGAGCTCGTCGGCATGAGCGTGCTCGACATGTGGGGCGTGCGCGATCCGAGCTACGAGCCGCTCGCCTGCCATTTACGCTGCCTCGCCGGTAGCGCCACGGAGACCTACCAAGACGTGTGCGTGGGCCGTTCGATCGAGTATCGGCTGCGGCCGCTCTACGATCCTGACGGCAACGTCGCGGGCATCCTGAGCACTGGTTTCGACGTGACCGAGCGCGAGCATGCGCGTGAAGAGCAGGCCAAGCTCACGGCGCAGCTGCGCCAAGCACAGAAGATGGAAGCCATCGGTCGCCTCGCGGGCGGTGTCGCGCACGACTTCAACAACCTGCTCACTTGCATCATGGGCAACCTCACGCTCGCGGGCGAGCAAATCGAGCGTGACTCGCGCGTGTCGCGCTACCTCGGTGGCGCGAGCGCCGCCGCCGAGAGCGCCGCCACGCTCACGCGCCAGTTGCTCGCGTTCGGACGCAAACAAGTGATCGAGCCGCGAGCCGTGAACCTCAGCACGTTGATCGAGCGCGTCAAAGGCATGCTCGAGCGGCTGATCGGTGAGAGCATCCGCTTCGAGACGGCGTGCGCCGAGGACCTCTGGCACGTGCGCGCCGATCCCGGCCAGCTCGAGCAAGTGCTCGTGAATCTCATCGTCAACGCGCGCGACGCCATCACGGGTCACGGCGAGATCCGCGTCGAGACGCGTAACGTCGAAACGTCGGATCCCGACGCCCCCGTGCCCGGGCCGCCGACGCCGGGCCGCTACGTGCTGCTCACCGTGCGCGACACGGGACGCGGCATGTCCGACGTCGTGCGCTCGAAACTCTTCGAGCCCTTCTTCACGACCAAGGAGACGGGCGCGGGTACGGGGCTCGGCCTCGCCACGGTCTACGGCGCCGTGCAGCAGAACGGCGGCACCATCACCGTGGATTCGGCGCTCGGCCAGGGCGCGACGTTTCGCATCTTCTTGCCGTGCGTCGAGGCCGAGCCGGCGATGCTCGAAGAGCGCGAGCCTGCCCTGATGCCCCCGTCGTCGCGTGCGCTCGGCGGCAACGAAACCATCCTGCTCGTCGAGGACGAGCCGCTCGTCTTGGATCTCGCGCACTGCACGCTCGAGCAGCTCGGCTACAACGTGATCCCGTGCGCGAGCGCGGACGAAGCGCTGCGCCGCCTCCCCGAGTTCGCGGGCCGCGTCGATCTGCTCGTGACCGACGTCGTAATGCCGCGCATGAACGGACGGGAGCTCGCCTCGCGCGTGGCGTCGCTGAAGCCGGGCATCGCCGTACTCTTCTCGTCCGGCTACGGCGAGGACATCATCGCCAAGCAGGGAGTGCTCGACGCGGGGCTCTACTTCATCGGCAAGCCGTATCGACCCGGCGAATTCGCGGCCAAGGTTCGCGGCATTCTCGATCAACGCACCGGGAGCGGCTCGGCGGCGCAGGCGTCGTAGCGGCCGCGAACGGCCGCGCGTGACCTCGCGCACGCCGGACGCGACGGTGACTCACGCCTTCGGCGTGAACGCGCGGCAGTAGCCGTTCGGATGCACGGTGCCCGGCAGCACCTTGCAGCCGCCGCACGCATCCTCCTTCGGCGGTGCCACGAATTGAGCGCATTTCGCGCAGTTCTTTCCGGGCTGATCGGACGTGTCGCTGTAGCCGAGCGTGTTACGCGTGTTCTGTTGATCCGGGGTCAAGCCGCTCACGTCGTTGCAGGAAGAAGGACCCTTCTTGCACGCGGTCGCGCCGAGCACACCGACGAGCGATGCTCCGTGAACGAGCAGCGAGCGTCGCGAGAGACGAACTTCGGGCCGAGAGTGGGGGGCGTTTTTCACGCGGGAAATCTAGGCTCGACTTGGGGATCTTGGAAGACCAGATCGCGATCGGCACGAGTGACCGAGAGCTACGTGAAAGACCGGTGAGGCCGGCGCGTTGTGGGTCAGTGATCGGCAACGGACGCTGGACTTTGAGCGAGGTCGCCGTGCTCCCATCAACCCCCAAAATAGTCCGTGGGCGGAGCTTCCCATCGCCGCACACGAGCGCGGCGACGCGGTCGAGCTCCGCGCCAAAATGCGCCGGCGTCGCCGGTTCTCGCGTGTGTTTCGGCGTCCTTGACGATCGCGATCTGTCCTCCCAAGACTGCCAAACTCGAGGCTAGCGCCGTGTGGACCAGTCTTGGAAGACCCGATCTCGACGGGGCAAGCAGTCCCGCGCGCCCGCGCTTCAGCGTCCGCCGAACGGTCGCGGGGGCAGCGACGAGAGGTATGCCCAGAGCGCGTGCATTTCCGTGTCGTCGAGCTTGGCGTATGCCGCAAAAGGCATCATCGCGGCCAGCTTCTTGCCTGATTTGCTGGTCCCCGTCGTGAGGGTGTGGCGGAAATCGTCGAAGCTCCAACCATTGAGCCCGCTTGCGTGCGGCGTAAGGTTGAGAGGCACCGGAAGATCGGGCGGCGCGCCCGGAATGGGTCCTCCCGAAAGGGTCTTGCCGTGGCAGCCCGTGCACTCGCGCGCGATGAACGCGCCGTAGGCCGCGGTCGGCGACGCGGGCGGCGCCAGCTCGATTTTGCCGTGATCGATGCGGCGGGCGATGTCGAGCGGGATCATGTCGCGGCGATCGAGGACCTTGCCGAGCACGCCAATCTCGAGCGGGCCGTTGCTTTTTTGAACGGGTGGGAGCGAGCGCACGTAGGAAATGACGGCGGCGAAATCGTCGTCGCTCAGCCAGTTGAATTCATGCGAGGGCATGAAGCGAACCGACCGGCCGTCCCGTTTGATGCCGTGACGCAAGAGACGCATGAGCTCGCCGTCCGAGTAGGTCGCACCTAGCCCTCCGGCGGAGATGTTGGGCGCCGTGAACTTGCCGAGCGGTCCGATCTCGACGGTGTCACCGCCCCCCAGATCCGGGCCGTGACAGGCACTCACCGCGCAGGGCGCGAGCGATTCGGCGATGTGTTTGCCGCGTGCGAGCACGGGCGGATCGGACGAGCGCGTGACGTGTGGGACCGGCACGTCGTACACCTTGTCGGTACTCGCCGCGAAGGCGCGCAGCTGCAGGCCGACGAACGCAGCGCCACCGACGATGACGGCCCCGGATATGCTGCCGATACTCACGAGAATTTTTTTGGCGAGTGGCTTCACGATGTGGCTGCCGAATTTACTTGCTCGGCGTTTCACTGAATAGTGTCTCGGCGCGACGGCGCGACGGCGCGACGGCGCGACGGCGCGAGCCCGACGGCGCGAGCCCGACGGCGCGAGCCCGACGAACGCCGAGTTTTCGTCACGAGCAGCGGAATCCGTCGGGATTTGGTCTCGAATCCCGCGGCGAGCATCGCGTGGGGACGCGGTGTCTTGACCCGGGGGGTGCTGCTTGCTTAGCTTGCCGCGCCGGAGTTCAGAGCGAGCGTGATCGGTTCCAATCAGAGCCCCGGCGACGTCGTCGCGTCGCCGTCCGCGGAGCCGTTGCCGGCCGTGCTGCCCGAGCAGGGAGCGGAGGCTCCGGCCGCGGTACCTCCGCCACCGGCTCCGCCGAAGCGGCCCGGGGTTTTTCGGCGGACGTTCGAATGGTTCTGGCAGCGGCGCGCGCTTGCGGCGCTGCGCGCGGAGGGGCGCGTCGGTTCACCGCGCGCGCGCGCGCTCTTGCGCCGAGCATGGGTGTGCGTCGAGCTCGCCGAACGCGCCGTCCGTCCCGTGCCCGTGCTGGTGTCGGGTCCCGCGGATGCGCCGGCACGTGAGCTCGCGCGGCAGGCCGTCTTCTGGGGCCTCGCTGCGGAAGAAGCCCTGCGAGCAGGCAGCTCGACCGACGACGGGCCGGCGGCCGCTGCCCCGGCTTTCGAGGTGCTGTGGGCTCGCGCCGACGCCGCGTTGCTCGCGGCAGCGGCCGGCGGGGAGGGCTCCGTGCACACGCTCGAAGCGGCGCTCAAGACAGGCGGCTTCGCGGCCTTCGCAGAGCTCTCGCAGGAAGAGCAAGCTCGGCAGGCGCGCGAGCTCATGACCTTCGCGCGCACGCTGCTCACGAACCTCGAAGCGCCGCGCGTGAGCGTCGACAGAATCTACTTCCGTCGCGTGTGGCGCACGGGCGGCCTCCTCTTGCTCCTCGCCGCCTTGCTCGCCGTCGCGCTCTCTGCCCGCGCCTGGCGCGACCGCGAACGCGATTGGGCGCGGGGCCGGCCTTACCACACGAGCTCGGTCTATCCGAACGTCGGTTGTAAATCGCCGGAGCAGGATTGCCCCGAGAGTCCCTTCTTCTTCTTCCACACCCTCGAAGACGACCACCCCTGGATCGAGCTCGATCTAGGCGGCAAGCGGCGCTTCAGCTCGATTCGGATCGTCAACCGCGAGGATTGTTGCGCGGAGCGCGCCGTGCCGCTCGCGATCGAGGTGAGCCAGGATCACAAGACCTGGCGTGAGATCGCTCGCCGCACCGAGACGTTCAACACCTGGACGCAGGACTTTCCGCCCGTGACCGCGCGCTACGTGCGCGCGATCGGCTTGAAGAAGGGTATCTTGCACTTCCGGCGCTTCAGCGTGCTGCGCTGAGCCGCTGAACCCGCCGGGCGCCGCACTAGTCTCGAGTTGGTCGGTCTTGGGAGGAAAGATCGCGATCTCGTCTTCCAAGATCGCCCCAATCGACGCTAGTGTCCGTCGATGTCGGGGCCGGCGCGTCGCGAGAGGGCGACGTCGCGCTCGATCGGCGCGAGGTTCGTCTCACGATTCGCGATGTAGAGCGGTCGGCGTTTGATCTCTTCGTAAATGCGCCCGATGTACTCGCCGAGGATGCCCGTCATCACGAGCTGCGCCGAGAAGCCGAACGTCACGGCGACCATGATGCTCATCCAGCCGGGCACCGAGCCGAGATTCAACACCTTGACGAAGAAGAGCCAAATCCCGACCAGCACGGCAGCCGAGCCGGCAAACAGGCCGAGGTACGTCGCCATGCGCAGCGGAACGACGGAAAAGGACGTGATGCCGTCCACCGCGAAGCGCAGCATCTTCCTGAGCGGGTACTTGGTCTCGCCCGCGAAGCGGGCCTCCCGGTCGTAGTAGACGGCCGTCTGGCGAAAACCGACCCAGGCGACCATGCCACGCACGAACCGGTGCTGCTCGCGCAGCGCCCGGAGCGCGAGCACGACCGGACGCGTCATCAACCGGAAATCGCCGGCGTCGGCGGGGATCTCCACGCGCGTCATGGCGCGGATCAGCCGGTAGAAAATCGCGGCGGTCGCGCGCTTGAACACTGTTTCGGCCTGGCGCCGCTTGCGGACGCCGTAGACCACGTCGAACCCCTCGGCCACCTTGTCGAGCATCAGCTGCACGACCTCGGGCGGGTCCTGCAGGTCGGCGTCCATCACGACCACGGCGTCCCCGTCGGCGCGATCGAGGCCGGCCGTGATGGCGATCTGGTGCCCGAAGTTCCGGGAGAACCCGATGATCTTGTAGCGAGGCTCCGCGCGGGCGAGCTCCTCGAGTAAGGCGGCGGAACCGTCGTGCGAGCCGTCGTCTACGAACACGGTCTCCCACGAGCCCCCGAGCGACGCGAGCCCGAGGAAGAGTGCCTTCAAGCGCCGATCGAGCTCTGGGATCGTTTCCGCTTCGTTGAAGACGGGGATCACGACGGAGAGCCGGGGTCTAATCATTCTTTTGTAGCGGTCGGCACGAGAAGCAGGCAGCAAAAGCGACCCCCCGGAAGCTCGGGGTGAGCCGGTCTAGGCCGCACCATAACGGGCGGCCGCGGCCGGGGAAAGCTTGACGCATCCAGGCCGAAAAACCATCGTGAACGCCCCCTGTCGAAAGCCGTCGTGCCCGTCGCGAGAGAGCCCGCGATTTTGCGCGGCGCCGAACTAGAGTAGCGAAGGCTTCAGATGATCGTCGGGAAAACGCCGGTAGAAACGCGCTTGGCGGGGAGCGTCGTGCTCTTGTTCACGGCCGGAGCGTCGCTCGCGGCCTTCTTCTTCTTACTGAACTACGACCGCACGCTCGAGCACGTCACGGCCAACGTGATGGATAAGCCGACGCGCGACGTGATGATCTACCTGATGGGCGGCACGGGGTTCGCGTTCACGCTCGCGGGCGCGATCTACTGGATGCTGCGCGGCTTCTCGGAAGCGGCCGTTGCCACCTTGCAGCGCACGGCGCGGATCCTGTCGCCGCTGATGGTCCTGTTTCCGCTGCCGGTCCTGTTCGATTACCACTGGACCGATCGAAACGAGTGGGCCTTCGTGCTCGCGGCGGGTCTCTTCGGCCTCGGCTTCGAACGCACCCTCAGGCTCTCGTTCGACTCGATCGATTGGACGGGGCTACGCGACTGGTCCGCACGCTGGGTGCGCCGCCATCCGCATCTCTACGCACGCACACCGCCGATCCTGCTCGCGCTGCTCGTGATCTTCGTCGCGGGCTACCTCGCCTACTACACGATACTGAACCACTACCGGCTCAAGACCGCGAGTTGGGATCTCGCGATCTTCGACAACTTGATGTGGAACCTCATCCGCGGCAAGTGGTTCGCGGCGAGCCCCGATCTCGGGCGCACGGGCTCACACATCCAATTTCACGCCAATTTCCTATTTTATCTCTACGCGCCGATCTACGCGCTCTATCAACACGCCGAGACGCTGCTCGTGCTGCAAGCGGTGCTCGTCGCCGCGACGGCGATCCCGATTTACCTCATCACGCGGCTCAAGCTCGGGAGCTCCTGGATCGGCGTGCTCTTCGCCTATTTGTATTTGATTCACGCGCCCATGCACGGGCCCGTCTTTTACGACTTCCACGACCTGACGCTGGCTCCCTTTTGGATCTGCTGGGTCATTTATTGTTACGAAGCCGAGAAGAAGGGCTGGCTCATCTTCTTCTGGATTTGCGCGCTGCTCGTGCGCGAGGACACGAGCGCCGTGCTCGCCGCGGGCTGCATGTTCGAGCTCGTGAGCGGCAAGCGCGTGCGCTGGGCCATCATCGGCGGCGTGCTCTCGGCGATTTATTTCGTCGTCGTCAAGTTCTTCATCATGCCGCTCCACCGCACGTGGTCGGAGGCGAACAGCTTCACTTGGATCTTCGTCGGCTTGATTCCACCCGGCGAATCGGGCTTTGCGGGCGTGCTGCGCACGATCGTCTCGAATCCAATCTTCACGTTCAACTCGCTGCTCGATCAGGAAAAGCTCACCTACATCGTCAAGATGATGGGGCCGGTGCTGCTCTTGCCTTTCCGGCACTCGCGCGCCTGGATTCTGTTCATCCCGCCCGCGATGTTCACGTTGCTCTCGTCGGGCTACAAGCCGATGTATCAGACGTTCTTCCAGTACACGTCGAACTACACCGGCTACATCTTCTTCGCGGCGGCCGTGACGCTAGCGTGGTGGCGCGACAGCGACGCGCTACTCGGCCTGCGCCGCCTGCGCGTGCCCGCCGCCCTCGTCGCCATGGCGCTCACAGCGACGATGTACAGCTATAGCCACGGAGCGATCTTCCAGCACCACAACTTCGTGGGCGGCTTCCGCCAGGTGCAATTCGAGATCACGAAGGACGACGAGCGGCACCACCGGGATCTCTACGAGCTCATCGCGCTGATTCCGCCGACCGCGTCCGTGGCCGCGACCGAGACGGAGGCGCCTCACGTTTCGAATCGGCGCTTCTGCTTCACGCTGCGCTTCGCGTACGAAGACGCGGACTACCTGCTCATGACGATCGACGAGGCACGCTCGGAGCCGACGACGCACCAGGTCGTGCAGCAGGCGCTCGCGACGGGCCTGTACGGGCTCGTGCAGAGAAAAGGCAATTTCCTGCTGTGGAAGCGCGGCTTCAGCAAGGAAAAGAACGAGCAGGGGATGAAGCTCATCGGGCTTTGAGCTGTGCTAAGAGGCTGCTGGGGCGCATGCCCCAGCCCGACAAGGCGTGTGAGTCTTGGAAGAACAGATCACGATCGGCTCGAGCGGCGACAACCTGAACGCGACAAGCCGGCGAGGCCGGACGCGGGCCGCCCGCTGCTCGCTCGCATCGCCCGACCGCATGATCGAGACCGGCCGCTAGCGGCTCGGAAAAACTTGACTCATTCAGCGATGAAACGGCTTATCTAGGTATCTAATCGTGGCGACGGTGGCTTCGCGATTCTTGGAGTGGTTTTGGCTGCGCGCGGCGGAGCGGACCGCGCGCGCCGAATCAGGGACGGCGTCGGCGCGCGTGCTCGAGCTCATCGGGCGCGCCTCGCTCGCGACCGAGGTGGCGGCGCGCACGGAGCGCCCGCCTGAGCCCTTCGCGCAGGGCGGCGCTGACGCAGTGGCGGCTGAGCTCTATCGCGAAGCGATTCACTGGGCGCTGGCCGCCCACTCCGAGCTGCGCGCCACGAGCGCGGATGCGAGCGAAGCGGGCGCGGACGTATCGGCGAGCGGCGGGGTTGCGAGCGTCTCCACGTTGCTCGAGCGCGTCGACGGCGTGCTGCTCGCTCGCGCCGCCGGCGGCAACGAGGAGCTCGCGACCCTGCGCGCGGATTTGAGCGCCTCGTACGTCGAATTCGCGGAGCTCGAGCCGAGCGCGCAACGAAAGGCCGCGGAACGACTCGAGCGCGCTCAGCAGGTGCTGCTCGAGCCGCTCGGCACGCTGCAGCGTCGGCTCGAGCGGATTTGGGTGCGCCGTCTGGTGCACGTGCTCGGCGTCCTGGCGCTGCTCGGCGCCGTCGTGTTCGGTGTGCGACAGATCTTGCACGTGCAGCAGCGCTCGCACGATCTCGCGGTACGCGCGAGCTGGACCACGAGCTCCCGCTATCCGCAAGGCGGGTGCGAGTCACCCCGCCAGGATTGCGCAGGCGGTGAAAACTACTTCTTTCACACCCAGCAGGAGAGCGACCCCTGGGTCATGTTCGATCTCGGCAAGGAGCGGCACATTTCCGCGGTCGAAATCGACAACCGCCTCGACTGCTGCAGCGAACGCGCCAATCCTCTCGTCGTCGACGTGAGCAGCGACAAGAAGAAGTGGCGTGAGGTCGCGCGCCACACCGGAGACTTCACCACCATGCGCGAGACGTTCGACACGGTGCGCGCCCGCTACGTCAAAATCCACGTCCCGCAGCCCGCGGCGATCCTGCACCTGTCACGGGTGCGGATCTACCCTTAGGTTTGCCGCATGCAGTGCGTCATCCTCGCGGGTGGTCTCGGCACGCGCATGCGCCCGCGCACGGAGACGATCCCGAAGGCGTTGCTCGAGGTGTACGGGCGACCGTTCGTCGACCACCAGCTCGTTTGGCTCGCGGAGCACGGCATCCACGACGTGCTGCTCTCGGTCGGGCACCTCGGCGAGCAAATCGAGGCGCACGTCGGCGACGGCGCGCGTTACGGCCTTGCCATCCGCTACGTGAACGAGGGCCCCACGTTGCGTGGCACCGCGGGAGCCCTCCGGCTCGCCGCCGACCAGGGCGCGCTCGAGGACGAGTTCTTGCTCACCTACGGTGACTCTTACCTGCCCATCGACTTCGGCGCCGTTGCCGAGGCGTTCCGGCGCTCCGGGCGCCCCGCGCTGATGACGGTGTTCCACAACGAGGGTCGCTGGGACACGAGCAACGTCGTGTTCGACGCCGAAAGCTCGAATATCGTCCTTTACGACAAGTCGCGCACGCGCCGCCCGGCGAGCGACTACCGCTACATCGACTACGGCCTCTCGGCCCTCCGCCGCAGCGTCATCGAGCGCGACGTGCCTCGGGACCAAAGATACGATCTCGCGGACGTCTTTCGGCCGCTGAGTGAACGCGGTGAGCTCGCGGGCTACGTCGTCACGGAGCGTTTCTACGAGATCGGCTCGCCCGCCGGGCTGGCGGATCTCGAGGCGCTGCTCGCCAGCGGCTCGAGCTGAACCGCGCCTCAGGTGCGAACCGGAGGGCTCCAGAGCGCCGCAGGCTCGAGCTCGACGGCCTCGAACGGCGGGATGCGGAGCCGTCCTTCGCCTTGATACACTTGCACTTGGCGCCACTGCCGCCCCTCGCCGAGCGTGTAGACCTCGAGCGTCTTGCCGATCGGATCGACGAGCCAAGCGTGCCTGACGCCGTGGGCCGCGTAGAGGGGCAGCTTCTTCGTGCGATCGATGGCTTCCGTCGAGCGCGAGAGCACCTCACACACCCAGTCCGGCACGAGCGTGAAGTACGCCGTCGCCGGCAGCTCGGGCATGCGCTCGACGCGCCAGCCGGCGAGATCCGGCGAGATCGGCGCCAGCTCGATCAACTGAAGCTCCGGCTCATGGAGGATCCACCAGCCGCCCGGGCCACCGCGTCCGCGCTGGAACGGACCGCTGAGCTCTCCCCCGAGCACCGATGCTGCGTTGGCGTGGGCGGGCGCAGGCCTCGGTAGGACGTAGAGCGTGCCCTCGATGATTTCGGCGCGCTGGTGCTCGGGAACGCGCTGATACTGCTCGTAGAGCTCGAGCCGCAGGTCTCGGGCGCTCTCGGCCATGCTACGTAGTGAGCTTAGCATGAGCGCGTGGGCAGTGCGGTGCTGAGCCAGGCTCCCGAGCTCGTCGTGCTCGATCGCGACGGCGTGTTGAACCGACTCGTCGTGCACCGCGCGGGTGGTCTGCCCCAGAGCCCGCATTCACTCGCGGAAGTCGAGATCTTGCCCGGCGTTCCAGAGGCCCTGCGCCGGCTCACCGAGGCCGGCGTCGCCGTCGTGCTCGCGACGAATCAGCCTGCGTGGGCGAAAGGCGAGGTGACGCGTGAGGAGCTCGACCGCATCCACGCGGCCATCGTCGCCGGGAGCGAACAGGCCGGCGGCCGCATCCTGCGCTCCTTCATTTGCTACCACCGCGCCGAGGACGGCTGCGAGTGCCGCAAGCCGCGGCCGGGTTTACTTGCCGCCGCGCTCGCAGGGACACCCGGCGCCCGCGCTCCGGAAGCGTGGATGATCGGCGATCGGGCGACGGACGTGCTCGCGGGCCAAGCGCTAGGCTTTCGGACGGCACTCCTCGGCCCCGTGTGGCCAGGTGACGAAGAGATGCTAAAAAACAAGGGCTTTCCGCCTTCCTTTCGCGGGCGGGATCTGCCAGAGTTCGCGGACTTTCGGCTGAAATCCCGTCGGATCGAGTGAGTCACACCCGATGAACCTCAAAATCAAGCTCTTCTCCGATGGTGCCGATTTAACCTCGTTGCTCGAGATGGCGAAAAACCCGCTCATCTCGGGCTTTACGACCAACCCGACGCTCATGCGCAAGGCCGGCGTGACCGACTACGTCGCCTTCGCCAAGCAGGTCCTCGAGCACATCAAAGATCGGCCGATTTCCTTCGAGGTCTTCGCGGACGAATTCCCGGAGATGGCACGTCAGGCGCGCACCATCGCGGCGTGGGGGTCGAACGTTTACGTGAAGATCCCGATCACGAACACGCGCGGTGAATCGGCGCTGCCTCTCGTGAAGGACTTGTCGGTGAACGGCCGGGTGCAGCTCAACGTCACGGCTATCTGTACGCTCGAGCAGGTGCACGGCGTGACCCAAGCGCTCGTCGGCGGCGCCCCGGCCGTCGTCTCCGTGTTCGCGGGGCGGGTTGCCGATACCGGTCGCGATCCGATTCCGCACATGCAAGCCGCGCGGGCCATCTGTGACGCTTCAGGCGCGAAGGCCGAGCTGCTTTGGGCGAGCCCGCGCGAGCTCTTGAACATCGTGCAGGCGGAACACGCCGGCGCCCACATCATCACCGTGCCGCCCGACATGCTCAAAAAAATGAGCCTGTTCGGGAAGAACCTCGGTGACTACAGCCTCGAGACCGTGCGCATGTTCCATGGCGACGCCCAGGCCGCTGGATTCAAGCTATGAATTTCACTGAACAATTTTTGGAGGAGAGCGTCCAGATCCTGCGCGCGCTCGACGGCGCGCTCATCGACCGCCTGGCGACGGGACTTGCCGCGGCGCGTGAAGGCGGCGGGCGGCTCTTCATCCTCGGTGTGGGCGGGTCGGCCGGTCACGCGAGCCACGCCGTCAACGATTTTCGCAAGCTGTGCGCCTTCGAGTCCTACGCGCCCACGGACAACGTTTCCGAGCTCACCGCGCGCGTCAACGACGAGGGTTGGGACACGAGCTTTTCGGAATGGCTCAAGGTGTCACGGCTCGGTCCGCGCGACGCCGTGCTCGTCTTTTCCGTCGGGGGCGGCAACAAAGAAAAGAACGTTTCGCCGAACCTCGTGCTCGCGCTCGAGCTCGCGAAGACGGTAGGCGCGCGCGTCTTCGGGATCGTGGGCAAAGACGGCGGATACACGGCCAAGGTGGCCGATGCGTGCGTCGTGATTCCCACGGTTTCGCCCGATCGCATCACGCCGCACACCGAGGGCCTTGCCGCGGTCGTCTGGCACCTGCTCGTGAGCCACCCCGCCTTGAAACGCGCCGCCACGAAGTGGGAATCCGTGAAGTGAACTGAAGTAGAGTCCCGGCGGCTTCTCATGGACGGCACCTGGAAAAATACGCTCGCCGGCACGCGCTTCTTCATCGTCGGCGGCGCGGGTTTCATTGGCTCGCACTTCACCGACTTCCTCCTCGGCGCTGGTAAGGCCGCGGCGGTGACGCTCTACGACAACTTCTCGTCGGGCAGGGAGTGGCATTACGAGGCGCACCGCTCGGACTCGCGGTTGAACGTGGTGCGCGGCAACGTCGAGGACACCGCCGCCCTCAGGCGCGCGATGGAGGGTCACGACGTGGTGATTCACCTCGCGTCCAATCCCGACATCGCCCGCGCGGCGACCGAGCCGGACATCGACTTTTGGCAGGGCACGGTGCTCACCAACTCCGTGGTCGAAGCCATGCGGACGACCACGGCCAAGCGCATCCTGTACGCTTCGGGCAGCGGCGTGTACGGCGACCTCGGCGCGCTCGAGATCGCCGAGACGCAAGGTTCGCTGCTTCCGATCTCGACGTACGGTGCCAGCAAGCTCGCGGGTGAGGCGCTGATCGCGAGCTATTCGTACATGTTCGGCCTGTCCGGCTGCGCCTTCCGCTTCGGCAACGTCGTCGGGCCGCGCCAGACGCATGGCGTCGGCTTCGATTTCGCGCGCCGCCTGCTCGCCGACCCGAGCGAGCTCAAGATCCTCGGCGACGGCACGCAGAGCAAGTCGTACGTTCACGTCTCCGATATCGTGCGCGCCGTGTTGCTCGCCTACGAGCGCACGGAGAAGCGTTACGAAGTATACAACGTCGGCACGGGTGACGAGATCACCGTGCGCGAGATCGCGGAGCTCGCCGTGGAGTGCGTCGGCTTGCCCAAGGGTTCTGTGCGCTTCGCCTACACGGGCGGCGATCGCGGCTGGAAGGGCGACGTGCCGGTCGTGCGGCTCAAGAACGAGCGCATCCGCGCGCTCGGATTCGCGCCGAAGCACAACTCGCGTGAAGCGCTCGGCGCCGCCATTCGCGCGATGATTCCCGACATGCAAGCCGGCAGGATGTAAGGCAGCGTGACCGCGCTCGTTCCGCAAAGAGGCGGCCCCGCGCCGCACGATCCCGAAATCTCGCTCGCGCTCCCCACGAGCGACGTCGAAGACCCCGAGTTGTCCATCGTGATCCCCGCCCTCAACGAGGAGCTCACGATTTCCGACTTCGTCGCGTGGTGTCACGAAGGCATGCAGAAGGCGAGCGTGCGCGGCGAAATCCTCATCGTCGATAGCGGTAAGGACCGCACGATGGAGCTTGCGCTCGCGGGCGGCGCGCGCGTGCTGAAGACGCCGAAGCGCGGGCTCGGCCGCGCGTATCAAGACGCTTTGCCGTTCATCCGCGGCAAATACGTGGTGATGGGCGACTGCGACTGCACCTACGACTTTCGCGAGCTTGCGCCTTTCGTCGAGAAGTTCCACGGCGGCGCCGAGTTCGTCATGGGCTCGCGTTTTCGCGGCTACATCGAGCCCGGTTCGATGCCGCCCCTGCATCGCTACTTCGGCACGCCCCTCACGACCTGGATCCTGAACGTCATCTTCTCGAGTCACTTTTCCGACATCCACTGCGGCATGCGCGGCATCAGCAAGGACGCCCTCGCGCGCATGGATATTCGCTCGCAGTCCTGGGAGTACGCCTCCGAGATGGTGCTCAAGTCCGTGCACATGCGCTTGCGCACGGAAGAAGTACCAATTCGCTTCCTCAAGGATCGCGAAGGACGCCTGAGCCACCACAAGCGCTCCGGCTGGTTTTCGCCCTGGCACGCCGCCTGGATCAACCTGCGCGCCATGTTCGTGTACGGCGCAGACTTCTTCCTATTCAAGCCGGGCATCTTGCTCTTCGCCGTGGGCTCGCTGCTCGCGCTGCCGCTCTCGTTCGGTCCGATCACGCTCGGTCCGGTTCAGCTCTCGCTCCACTGGATGCTGCTCGGCATGACGCTCGCGCTGCTCGGCCTGCAGTGCATCTACATGGGCATCTTGTCGAAAGTCTTTTTCGATTATACGGGCGACGAAACGGCGAAGTGGTTTCGTCGCTTCAGCTACACGCGCGCCGTCGTGCTGAGCGGTCTCGTCTTCAGCATTGGGTTCGTGTGTGCGGCATTGCTGCTGCGCATGTACTTCCGGATGGGCCTGCGCTTGCCCGAGGCAGAAAACGACCCGATGAATTATCTCGGATTCACGGGCTTGATGCTCATGAGCGCAGGATTCATGTCCTTCACGTTCACGCTGATTTTGCACGCGACCGCGTTCGCGGTGCGGAAACGGTGAGGCCAATGCTGAGCGCGCCTCTCGAATCGCCGAGCTCGAACCGCCGCGTGCAGCTCGACCAGCGGTCATGAGCGAGCTGCCGGCGGCTGTCACTGCTCTGCTCCAACGCCGTGCCGTTCGTGAGCACGGGACGCGAGTCGGCGGCGGCTGGACGCTCACCACGGCCGATCGACGGCGTTTTACGTCGTTCGCGCTCGACGCCCTCACGCTCGCGCTCGTCGCGTGGGTGTTTCTGACGCTGAACAAGCCGCTCTACACGAACTATCCCGGCTACGACGAGGAGTTCTTCACGTGGGGCGGCTGGTGCATCACGAAGGGGCTCGCGCCGTACAAGGACTTCCTCGAGTTCAAGCCGCCCGTCTCGTTCATCACGCACGCCATCGCGATCAAGCTGTTCGGGCTCAACTACGGATTTCGCACGTTCTTCGCGATTGTCCCGCTCGCGGCGGCGCTCGCGCTCCAGGTTTCGCTGATCGCGCGCGGTATCGAGCGCTTCTTGGCGGCCGCCCTCGTCGCTGGGTTCTTGTGGCTCTTCATGAGCCAGACCTTTCACGACACCTCGCTGACGGACTGCGAGTCCATCGGGGTCACGTATTACATCCTCGGGCTCGCGGCGTTCCTGTGGGAGGGTCGTTTCGGCAAAGTCGTTACGGCGCTCGGCGGCTTCTTCATGTCGTGCGCCGTACTTTCGAAGGAGCCGATCGGCGGGGTCGTGCTCGCGACCTGGTTCGGCATGTTCTTCTGCCGGCGCGGGCCGCTCCGCGAGCGCGCGCTGTTTTTCGCCCGCTACAGCTTGCTCGGGGTGGGTGCGTTCTTTCTGCTGCTGTCGCTGTACATGGTGCCGACGGGCGCCATGAAAGCGTACTTCGCTCTGATGCGCAGTTACTCGCGCATCTATCGTGACCCGCACACCTCGTATTGCGTGGCGCTCGGCATCGCGCACCCGGACGACGGTTTCGGTGTGGCTTGGGCACACATCCGGACCACGTTTTTGAACGAGAACACGCTCGGCTATCTCGCGCCGCTCGCGATTCCGGGTGCGATCTTCGCGCTGCAGCGTTCCTTCGGGCTCTTCGTGAGCTTGGTCGCGGCGACGGTCGCAGGTCTCTGGGCATCCGTCGCTACGACGTGCATGTGGACGCATTATTGCGTGATGTCGATGGCCGGCGTGCTCTACGTGCTCGTCGTCGGCGCGGATTCGTTGCGCTGGCCGCTAGGGGCCGCCAGCCGCCGGGTACGTTTCGCCGTGAGCGCGGCGGCCTTGGTGTTCATCGCCGCACACCTCTGGCCAACGCTCGAGCAATACAATCGCGAGCGGTTCGTTCGTATCCCCTGGCGCGAGCCGCAGCCGGGGCTGCTCGCGTTCATCGCTCGCAATACCAAGCCGAGCGATCGCATCTTCACGACGGGAACGCCGCAGCTCTACGCCCGCGCCGATCGGGTCAGCGCCGTGCGCGAGACGAACATCATCGACGAGATCCTGCCGTCCTACGAAGGCGCGACCGACGAGGAGCGGCTGCGTCCGCTCTACCAGCAACTCGTGCGCAATCGGCCGGCGGTCGTGTTCCTCGACCCCGAGAACGAATGGCGCAAGGGGCGCCACCTGCAAACTTTGGTTTGGCCGTTTCTCGAGCGCTTTCACTACCGCAAAATCAACGATCGCCTCTACGTCAGGCCGTGAGCTCGCGTCACGCCAGCGCTCTCGGCTGCGCGCGCGTGCCGTTCGTCGTCGTGCCGTTCGTCGTCGTGCCGTTCGCGCCCTCGCTCGCCGTTACGTCGCGCACCTTCTCGCAGACGAAGAGCTGAATGTCCCCGAAGCGGAACGGCAGGTACGCCGCGCGCAGCGAGGTCCGCGCGGCGGCTTCGCGCAAGAGCCGCGCGCCGGGGACGCGAAGGGCCTCGAGCTTCGCCGCGAAGTAATCGAACGTCACGATGTGACAATACGGGTGGACATGGAGCACGCGAAAACCCGCGCGCTCGAGCATCTGCGTCAGCACCTTCTGATCGAAGTAATAAAGGTGCATGTCCATCATCCAAGGCCAGCGCTCGCCGGCTAGCTGAGGAAACCAGTTTTCGTAATCGACGGTAGAGAAAGCGAAGACGCCGCCGTAGCGCAGGCGCTCGTTCACTAGCGCGAGCTCGCGTGCCGGATCCGATAGGTGCTCGAGCACGTCCCAGGAACAAATGACGTCGAAGGGTTCCGCGCGCGGTACGTCCGCGAGCGTGCCGGTGATGGTGTTGAGACCGTACTTTTCACGAGCGTAGCTCGACGCCCAGCGCGAAGGCTCGACGCCGGTCACGTCGTACCCGCGATCGCGCGCCACGTGCAGGAAGATGCCGCAATACGAGCCCACGTCGAGCAAGCGCCCCCGCGCCGGCAAGTACGGCAGGATCGAGTCCAGGTTCCGCGTGAACGTGCGCACTCGCGCGTCGACGTTCTCGAGGTAAGTCTTGTCCTCGACATTGCCGTAAAGCTCCACCATCTCCTGCGGCGGAAGCTGTGGATTCGTATAAACGAGGCCGCAACCCAGACAGCGCACGAGGCGCCCGTGGGAGGCGTGCCCCGTGCTCGTGCAGCGGTAGCTCGCGCTCGCATGGCCCACGTTCGTGGCGGGATATTCTTCGACGTAGTAGGCGCAGCCGCAGGCGTTGCAGAGGCTGGTCCCTTCGGGTTCCGCGGGGGCCGGGCCGGGATTCGTGCGGCCGACCGCGCGCTTGAACGTGAGGCGCGCGAGATTGGAAAATCCCTTCCAAATTTCTTTCTTCGAGATCTTGGTGGCGCCGGCGCGCCGGTCCTCGAAGCGAATCGGAAACTCGCGCAGCGCGCCCGCGGCTTTTTCGCGCCGCACCAAACGATCGACCAAGAACAGCGATTCGACGAAGTACGAGTAGCCCTCGGAGCGGATGGCGTCGACGTTCATGCGCTCGAGCAGCGAGCGTCGGAAGCCGCGATAAGACGTCGTCGTCTCGTGCAGCGGAATGCCGAGGAGCACGCGCGTGAGCGTGCTCGCCGTGCGGCTCAGCACGCGGCGCGCCGGCGGGTACTCGCAGCTACCCCCAGGGATGAAGCGCGAGCCCGTGACGAACTCGGCTTGCGCGAGCTCGCTCACCATTTGTGGCAAATATTTGGGATGGTGCGAAAAATCCGCGTCCATCGTGATGAGTGCGTCGTAATCGTGGGCTAGCGCGTACTTGATCGCGAGCTTGTGCGCCGTGCCGAGGCCGTTCTTGCTGGGGCGATGCACGACGTGCAGGCGCGGCTCGCTGCGGCAGAGCTCGTCGAGCAGCCGCCCGGTGCCGTCCGGTGAGGCGTCGTCTACGACGAGCATCTCGCAGTGCGGCAGCGTCTCGAACACTTCACGCACGAGGAGCGCGATGTTGTCGGCCTCGTTGTAAGTGGCCGTAAACACCAAAATCTTGTTCAAAGAGGGCAGCAAAGGATCTTTCACGCTCGCGGCAATACTAGCCCACGTCAGGTCGAGTCGGTACTCGGCGCCAGACTGCGACGACCGACTTCCCGAGCTTGTAGCCGATGCATGGATCCAGCAGGCGAGAGAGCGGAATCATCACGCGATCCCAGACCTTGATTTGCCCCACGCTCGGCTGGCCGCTCTTCAACACCGCTCGATTGGCGAGCGAGGCAAGCATGCCGACCGAGTCGAGGTAGTAGACCTTTTCGAGCGATAGTGAGGCGGGCCCGCACGCGGTCAGTGTTTCGGCGTCGTAGCGGCGGAAATGACCGACTGCACGATCGAGCTCACTGTAGAGCTCCTGATGCGCGGGGCAGAGCACCACGAGGAAGCCGTCCTCGCGCAGGAGCTTGGCGGCGCGCTCGAGCTCGTCCCGGTCGTGCTCGATATGCTCGAGCACGTCGATGTAGAGCACGCTGTCGTAGGTGCCGAGCGCCGTCGTCTGGGTCGTGCCGACGACGACCTCACAATCGGGCAGCGAAGACACGAGCTCGCGCGCCTGAGCCGCGAGCGCCGCGTCCGGTTCGAGACAGAGCCAGCTTTTCACGGCCGGAGTGCGCAGCTCGCGCGTATTCGTGCCGATGCCGGCGCCCACCTCGAGCACGTCGCCGCGAACCCAAGGTGCGATGCGGCGCGAGTAGTAAGCTTTCCAGTTCGTCGCGGTGGCAAACAGCTCGAGCTCGGTGCCGACGTAGTGGGCGGGGTCGTAAGTCACGGGCCGCGAGATTAGCACTCGCGGCCGCGCTCACCGCTTTTTCCGCCCGCACACGAGGGCCAGCGTCCCCCTCGGCGTGACGAAGGCCGAGCGAAAATCGAAGCTCGAGAGATCTTCGCTGCCGAAGCGTTCCTGCGCGTAGCGCCGCGCCTCGGCGGGCGACGGATCCGAAAATAGTGCCTGAGCCGAGGCGTAGACGAGGCTCGTGACGCACTTGAACCCGCGCTCGTACGCGATCTCGTAAAAGTGCCCGGCGCGGGCCGCCGCGAGCCCCTCGGGGTCGAGCGCGAGTCCGGCCGACATCGCGGGCACGTCGAGCGAATAGCTCACGATGCCGTCATCGACCTCGAGGAAGCGCGGCGTCTTGCCGCCGAAGTGGCGCCTGATCGCCGGAGCGTCGAGAAGGAAGAAGTCGGCGTACATGCGGTGGTAGTCGACTTGACGTTCGAGCTTCAGGAAGAAGGCGAGTGAAACGCACGTGACGGCGGCTAGCACCAGCCGGGCAGCCTTCGGACGCAGGGTCCGGGCGGAACGGTCGATGATCGCGACGACGGCGAGCGAGACGAACAGCGTCGAAACCGGCACGTACCAGGAGCCGGGGCCGTCGATGAGGAAGAGAATGTTGTAGGCGGCGAGGCCAAGGACTCCCACGGCCGTCGGCGTCAGGAAACGATCGTACGCGCGAGTCGTCGCCCGGTAACGAAGAGCGACCCTGCGTCCGGCAAGCTCGACGCGAAACGTCAGCGCGAGGTAACCGAGTGCGAAGATCACGGGCACGAACAGCGACGCTTCGCGCTGGAGCACGAATAGGTTGTAAGCGCTCCCGAGCTTCCAGGTATCGATGACACTTTGGACGTGGATCTGAGTGACGTGAGGGAAGCTCGTCTTGAGCGCTCCGCTGATGGGCATCGCGCTGCCGAACCAGTGGACGTTGATGGCGAGATCCGTTGCGACGGGTAAACCGAAGGCAGCGAGCAGCGCGAGCCATTCGGGCGCCGGCCGGCGGCGATGCAGCGCGCTCAGGCACCACTCGGCCGTGAGCGCCAGCGCGAAGAAGACGTGGTCGAGTCGCGCGAGCGTGAGCGCCGCCAAAGCGAGTCCATAGTGAACCGCTCGCGCGAGCGTCGGTGCTCGGTTCCAAGCTCGATGCAGGAGCGCGCAAAGTCCGAAGGCGCAGAGCACGGCCCCGCTTTCCATGCCGTTGACGTAGCTCCAGAGCGTGCCGTAGACGGGAAACGGTCCCTCCATGCTCGTCGCCGGATCGGCGAGTACGGCCAGGCGTGCGAGCCAGAACGGCGCCAGCAAGAAGCCGTAGACCCCCACGGGCACGAGGGCAAACCAGGGGGTGAGCACGCCGTCGTCCGCGAAGGCGCGGGCAAGCAGCGCGACGCCCGCCGCCACGAGGCCGAGGCTCAAGAGGATTGCTGCCAGCAGCAAGGCGCGCCCGTGGCCGCCGAACAGCTCCGTCACGAACGCGAGCGCGCCGGTGAGCAACTGCCACAGCGGGTGAAATCCGTTCGTCGCATGCTCGGCGTCGAAGGAAAACGAGCCGTGTCGCGCGACGTTTCTCGCGACGACCAAATAGTAGAAGGTATCCGCCGCGGCGTACCCGAATGGACGCCGCTTGCCCGAGACCGCGAGGTCGACCAGGACGGGCGTACAGAGGAGGCCTAGCGTCGTTGCAAGCACGAGCCGTAGAGACGAGCTCGCGCGAGGTCGCGGGTTACCGTGCATTTACCCACCGAACCGGAGCATAGCAAAGCCAGCCTTCGCCGGCGACGCGCGCTTTCTCTGCACGAGGTTCGCGCCGCCGTCCAGCGCCGCGCCCAGCGCGAGCGATACGGCGGCCGTCGCGGCGCGCGCTTTCGGGTACACTCGGCGCGTGGCGGCGATGCCCGACGTGATGACGCGTCCGTACGGCCAGGCGTTCAGGGCCGCGCGGCGCGGTGAGATGCTGCGGCGGAAGGCTCTTTCGGTGCTGACGCGCGCCTGGCCGCTCGTGCCCCTGCTCGGCTTGTTCATCGTCACGGATTTTCGGGGCATCAACTTCGGCGACCACTGGGACGAGGTCGCTTGGCAGGTCGATCCGGTGCGGGAGATGGTGCAGTCGGGCCTGTTCATGCCACGTGCCGCCATCTATCCGGCGCTGTCCAAGTGGCTCGTGCTCCTGCCGGCGCTTTGGAGCGGCTTCTTGGCGGCGCTGCACGTCGGCCTGCGCCCCGACGCGATTCACGCGGCGATGATTCACTCCATTTCGCGCTCCGAGTACTTGCTCGAGGCGCGCGGCTTGTTCATCGTCGTGAGCGCGCTCGCGATCGTGTGGACCTACTGCGCCGCGCTCGTGCTGCGTTTGCGCACCTGGGAGGCGACCGTCGCGGCCGCCACGCTCGGCTTGTCGTGGGAATTCGCGTACCACGCGCGTTGGGTTGCGACCGATTGCGTCGCCGTTCAATTCTGCGCGCTCACGTTGCTGCTGCTCGCGAGTTATTGGCGCTTCGGTCGGCAGAGCTTGCTCTACGGGGCGGCCGTCACGACGGGCCTCGCGATCGGAACGAAGTTTCCTGCGGTTCCGCTGCTCGTCCCCGTCATCGCCGTCGGCGCCTCGCGCTATTCGCCTTATCAGCTGCGCGCTCAGCTGACGCGCGCGTTCGCGCTCTTGGCGACGGCGTTCGTCACCTACCTGATCACGACGCCCGCGACGCTGCTCGAACCGTTCACCTTCATCCAGCTGCTCACTTACATTTCGTCCCGCTACCAGAAGGGCCATTACGGGTACACCGTCGGACTCGGGTGGGATCACCTCTATCGAGTGATGCTCTACTTCGGGCTCGACTATTTCTCGCCGTACCCGGTCGTTTCGTTCACGCTCTTCGGCGGCGCGCTCGCGGGAGCCGTCGTGTGGTTACGACGAAACCGGAGAGTAGGGCTCCTGCTGATCGGCTTCCCGATCATCTTCCTGCTGTTCTTTGCTTTCCGTTACGCCGCGCTGATCGTGCGCAACTATCTCTTGTTGACGCCGTTCTTCGGCCTGATGCTCGCGCGTGCCTGCGGAGCGCTGGCCGATTGGCTGCCGAACCTCGCGCTGCGCTCGCTCGTCTACACCGCGCTCGGCGGCGCGGCTGTCCTGAACGGCGCCTACCTCGTCACGGCCGCCGAGAGCATCCGACACGCGACTGTTCCGGACGACGTCCGACAGGCGCTCGCGTACGTCGCCGCCAAGCCGGAGTCACAATTCCGCTTGTCGCCGCAGGTGCGCGCGGTCGCGTCCAACGAACATCTCGCGCTTCCGCCGAACGTCGGCGGCCGGCACCCTGACCACGTCGTCTTCGTCGCTCCCGACGAGGGCCCGAATCCCTTCGACTGGCCGGCCAATGACCCCTTTTCCGCCGAGCAGAGCTTCGGCCCGCTCGACATGAACTTCGACTGGTATCCGACCTGGATAGGCTCCCAGCGCGTTGTCGTGATGACGCTCGAGAACGCCCGCAGGATCGGCGCACCGTTCGTCAGGCGCTAGTGCGCCGCTACGCGGGTCAGCAGGCGTCGGCCCGCGTGGGCGTGAACGCCCGTCGGATCGCACTCGTCAGACGAACAGCATGCGGCGCAAACGCTGAGTAGCCCGCGGTCGCCGCGAGCCATGCAAGCCACAGTACGTTGTAGCGAAAGCGATAGTTTTCGCCGTTTTCGCCGACGATCCCCACGCATGTCACCCAAAGAATCGTCAGCAGCATCACCGCCCAGGTGACGCGCTCCGCTCGTGGCGTCCGGCGCCCGAGCACCCGCAGCAGCGCGAGCAGCAATCCCCCTCCGAGGAGCGTGTGCGCCGACGCGGAGGCTTCGAACCGATTGAAAGCAGCGGTCTCGTTCGGAATTTTTCCGATGTTTGCGTCCATGAAGCTCGATGTGACCGGTCGAAAGAAGATCGGAATCGTCGTGCGCGGGAGTGCTCGCAAGAACTCGAATGGATAGGTCACGAGCAGCGTCCGAGCGTCGTCGGCATAAAAGCGCTGAGTCTCCGGATACGAGAAATGATTGAAGTTTGCCATGTGCGGCGGAGTCGTCTTGGTGATCTGATCGAGCGCGGGAATCCCCGTGCCATGGCGGTGCAGCTTGAAGACGGCGATGTTCACGTCCCCCGGCGCGAACCAGTCCGTACGGATGGCTCGACTGAAGCGGTGGTGGCGCCGCGCCTTGTGAATCAATCGAGGTTCCAAGACGCTCACCACGGCGTGGGAGAAGTTACGGGAACTCCACGACGAAGTGCCGGGGAAGTCGAACAAGAGCTCGTTTTTCAGGCACCAAGCCGCCACGAGCAGGCCCGGTGCCGCGAACCATTTCAAGGCGCTGCCGCGCCGCCCGCGCCCCAGCAACCACACCACGACGAGCCCGATTAGCACAAAAAACAGTGGATGAAACAGGCTGCGCGTCAGCACGAGTCCCGCAAAGTGTCCGCTGGCAATCAGCAACTTGACGCCTGGTCGACCGCGGCTCGCGGCGAGCCAAGCCACGCCACCCACGAGCCAGGTGACGTTCAGGTGCGGATAGAAGTACCAATTCTCGAACAACACTACGGGCGGTGACGCGGTGATCGCCGCGGCCACGAGGGCGGCGATCACGAAATGCACGCGCAGCCGGAGCAGAATGAAGTTAGCCGAGCAGCCGAGGTACAGGCTGCACAGCATGAAGAAGGGATGAAGCACGCGCGCGGGCGCGTCCGGCGCAAGCTTGAGTGCGACGCCGGTCAGCAGATTGTAGAACGGCGGCTGAGCGTGGAGATAGAGCAAGCTCTCGAGCAGCCGATGCTGCAAGAGCGGTGGGTCGAGAAGCTGCGAGAACCAGGGGATGCTACTGGCGTCGAAAGTGACGCCTTCGGCAGCGTACAAGATCCGGCTCACGACGAACGTCAGTCCGACGAGGGCGAGCCCGGCATACGCCCTCGCGCTCCGCGGGATCCTCCAACGCACCACCGCTCGTTGCAGGCTCATGGTGCGCTGGTCCGACCGCGCTCTGCCATCGTTTCAATCGGGCCCATGAAAGCCCCGTACTCGCGACACGGGATGAAGCTTGCGCCGGTTCTGCCGCTGATCAGCGACAGTACGAGGCTAAACGCAATCGTCAGTACCTGAATCGCAAGCACCAGCAGCGTGCCCGCCGCGTACGTTGCCCAGCCCGGAATCGCGAGCGTCGTACCGAAGCGGATACCGACCACCGTCATGAGCGCCGCCGTGAGCAACGCTACGAGTCCGATGCTCGCAACGAGGATGCGCGTCGCGACGAGATCGTGAAACGTCGCGATGCCCGCGATGCCGTGCATGACGAGCGGGATGATGCCGCCCATTTGCGAGCGTCCGAGGACACGCGAGCCGCGGTCGAGCGGCACGCGGCGCTGGGGAAAACGCGAGCGCAGCGCCGCGCCCGCGTAGTGGTTCCAGAGCTCCGACATGCAAACCAGCCGTGGCAGGGCTTGGGCCGGAAGCAGACTGAAGTTACCGACGCGCACCGGGATGCCCGTAAGGACGCGATGGAGCGTTCGATAGGCGAGGTAGCCGAGCTGGAAGGTCGCGCCCTCCATGCGCTTGCGGCGCTCGGCGAAGAGCATGACGTCGCGCGTGCGCGAGTGCTCTGCGATGAGCCGCGGGACGTCGTCCGGACGGTCTTCACCGTCGGCGTCCATGACGATTACGGCGTCGGTCGCGCCTTCGTCGGTGAGATGGCACAGGCCGACGGCAATGGCGCGCTGGTGGCCGAGGTTGCGACGAAGCCTCAGGACGTCGATGCGTTCGAGGCGCGCGAGGGTGAACGGCGACCAGCCGTGGAGCCCCGACGGACTCCCGTCGTCGAGCAGGAGCACACGCGTTTGGACGCCGTCGAGCTCTGCGAGGGCCGCGTCGAGGGCCTTGCAGACGAGGTTCGCGGCCGCAAAATCCTCGAAGACGGGCATGACGATCGTCAAGCGGAGCGGCTCTGCGTCACGGGGGAGGGAGGCGCTCATCGTCGGGTATCGAGACTAGTACAAGGGGGCCGTGCGCGCGCCAATGCTCGACGGGGTGACGAGCAGCCGAGGAGCTCGGCCAGTCCGACGTTCCGTGCCGACCATGTGCGGGTCGGTCCTAGCGGCGCGCCGCCGCCGCGGAGCGCTCGGGTGAACCGCACATCGACAATGCCATCACGATCTTGTGATCGAGCTTTGGATTGTAGCTGTGGAAGTGGCGGTTATAGCCCTGATAGCCGAGCAGGAGTCCAATCACGATCGTCGCGAACGACAGCGCGCCGATGACGCCGGTGACCGCGCGTGGCGCGGCGAGCCCCCAGCGGTGGTAGCGCAACGCGTAGGCGCCGAGCAGTCCGAGCAGGACGATGCCGGAGCTCACGTCCGCGAGGTAGCGCATCGTGGCGCCGTAGATGAGCAGCGTGATGACGCCCGTCGCCGACGCGAGGATCGCGAAGGCGAGCAGGCAAAACAGGTAGGCGCGATCACGTCGTCCCGAAAGACGCCACGGGCGCGGAGCGAGCGCGAACGCGAAGGGAAGCAGCCACGCGAGCGGCACCGCGAGCGCCCAGCCGACCACGGGCTCGATGACCTCGTAGTCGGCCGGGAGCGGAAAGCCGTGTGGAAACGCCGCGCGGCCCATGTTCCAGACCTGGTCGAGGTAGGGGAACTCGCACGAGAGCGCCCACGGACGAAAGGTGTAGGAGTAGAGGTTGCCGGCGACGTAGATCGGCGAAAATCGAATGGGAAACGCGGAAAGCTGCACCTTCGAGCCGAACTCGAACCAGTTGTCGAAGCGCAGCTTGTTGAAGGTGAGCAAGCCGACCGACGCGGCGGCAACCGGCATACCGAGCAAGAGTGCAGCGACGACGAAGCGGCGCAGCCGCGAGCGATGAGGCCACGCTTCGGCGAGCGCGGCGAGCGGGATCAAGAGGGCGATGGCGGGCATCATGCTGGCGCGCGAGCCCAGCGAAAGGGCCCAACCGAAGCCCGCGAGCGCGAGCCGCCACCAGCGCGCCGCGGGACTTGCCGCGTGCCACACGGCGTCGAAAGCGAAGATGAGCCCGAAGCAGAGCCAGGCCTGCGCCGCGATGATCGCGGTTTGGTACGTGCTCGCCGTAGCGACTCCGTGCGGCGAGGGATTGGCGAATGCGAAGACGAGCGCACCGAGCGCGATGAAGCCTCGCGCGCGAGCGGAGAACAGCCGCGTGACCATGCGCTCGACGAGCAGCGCACCGCACCAGAACGTCATGCAGTGGAAGAAGACTGCGAGGTACTGGTCGCCGAGCGAAGCGCGAATTCCGAGCAGCCATTTCACGGCAGCGTCGCAGAGCGCAGGCACCGGGCCCCAGTACATGTAGTACTTGCCCTTGTAGAAGCTCGCGTCGAGCCACCAGTAATTGACGTTCGAATAGTCGTAAGGATTTTTCGCCTGGAGCAGGTGCGGGTCAGGCTGGATCGGCAGCGACAGGTGGCCGCTCAAAAAGCCGTTCGCTTGCAGGTCGTGGTAGACGCCGTAGACCGGCCAGTCGGGCATTCCCGCGGAGCCGATGAAGCCGTAAAACCAGCAGACCGCGACGAGCAGCGCAAAAAACCAAGCGCGTCGAACGGCGCGCAACACGCGCGTGCGAACGCGACCCCCGGGCGGAGGAGCGACGAGCGCGAAAGCCCTGAAAGCCGCGGAACCCACGTTTGACTTGCCCAGCGAAGCGCGGCGTAACATAAGACCGAGGGTCGATGCAGCCCCCGTGCCCGAGGTTCGGCGTCTGGTGGCCGTATCGGGCCTCAAAGACCCGTTTCGCGCTCCCGCTCGCCGGGTCGCCACGGAGACAGAATCGGAGTCGAGCCGAGTGAAACCATCGCTTTTCAGCGCCCCTTCGCTAGAGGGGGTCGTTCGTCGTGTTTCGGACTGGGTCGATCTGCAGGAGTCGTTTCTGCTCGAGACGTGCCGACGCGTCGCGCCACGCGCACACGGCCGTTTGCTCGACGTGGGCTGCGGGCAGCGGCCGTATGAAGAGCTGTTCCTGCCGTACGTGAGTGAATACGTCGGGATCGAGCACGAGGCGACCTTCGGTCGCACGCACGCCTCCAAGAGCGCGAAGGTCCCGGACTTCTACTACGACGGTGTGCGGCTGCCGTTCGAGGACAAGAGCTTCGACACCGTACTCAACGTGCAGGTGCTCGAGCACACGCCGGAGCCTGGCCGGCTCGTGAGCGAGATGGCGCGCGTGCTCAAGGACGACGGGCTCTTGATTCTGACTGCGCCGTTCGATTTTCGGCTGCATGAGCAGCCTCACGACTATTTTCGCTATACGCCGCACGGGCTCCGTACCCTGTGCGACAAGGCGGGACTCGAGATCACCGAAACCGCGCCGATGGGCAGCCTTTGGAGCATCGTCGCGCACAAACTGAACACGTACCTGGCCTTCCGCGTGGCGCGTATCGGCAGCGTCGCCCAGTCGATGGGCAAGCTCCCGCACGAGGGGTCGGTAGCGGAGTCGCCGCGGCTCTGGACGTTCCCACTGGTCGCGCCCGTCATGGTCGGGCTCTCGGCGGGCGCGCGCGTGCTCGATCGCGTGCTCGAAGAGCCCGACGAGTCCATGGCTTTCGTGATCCTGGCGCGCCGGAAGCCGCGAGCGAGCTAAGGTCGCGATCATGATCGTTTCGCGCGCTCCGGTCCGGTTTTCCTTGGGTGGCGGTGGTACCGATTTACCGAGCTACTCGTCGGTCCACGGCGGGTTCCTCGTGGCGGCCGCCATCGACAAGTACATCTACGTGAGCGCGAACCGCCGTTTTTACGACAGCATCCGGCTAGCGTATTCGAAGACCGAGACGGTAGACGACGTCGATCAAATCGAGCACCGGATTTTTCGCGAGGCCTTGCGCTTCACCAAGATCGAGCGGGGCATCGAGCTCACGAGCGTCGCCGACGTGCCGCCCAACTCGGGGCTCGGCTCCTCCAGCAGCTTCACGGTAGCGCTGCTCAACGCGCTCCATACCTACCAACACGAGTTCGTCTCGAGCGAGCAGCTCGCGCGCGAGGCCTGCCACATCGAAATCGACGTGCTGAAGGCGCCCATCGGCAAGCAGGATCAGTACATCGCGGCTTACGGCGGCATCACGGCCTTCACCTTCAATCCCGACGGTTCGGTCGAGATCGAGCGCGTGCCGATTCGTCCCGAGGTGCTCGACGAGCTCGAGTCGAACCTGCTCATCTTCTACTCCGGCGTCGAGCGCGAGGCGGCCTCGGTGCTCTCGGAGCAGGGCAAGTCGATCCAGAAGAATCAGGACAGCGCGGTCGAGCGCATGCATCGCATCAAGCAGCTCGGCAAGGAGACCCAGCGCATCCTCAGCCACGGCAACATCGACAGTTACGGTGAGCTCCTGCACGAACATTGGATGAACAAGCGCAAGCTTGCGTCCAACATGACCGACTCGACCATCGACGAACACTACGAGGCCGCGCGCAAAGCAGGTGCCATCGGTGGGAAGTTGATGGGCGCAGGAGGTGGCGGTTTCTTCATGTTTTATGCGACGCCCGCCGACCGCAGGCGGGTCTATGCCGCGCTCACGGGCCGCGGGCTCAAGCCGCTCCGTTTCCGCTTCGACTCGACGGGCGCGCGCATCGTCGCGAACGTGCGGCAGTCCTGAGGATGAACTCGAGCCGAGCGCGCGAGGGACTGTCCGTGCCGCCGAGCGATGCACCTCCCGTACACGGATAATTACGCCGAGGTCGTCGCCGTGGCCGCGGGCTCTGTGGCGGCCACGCTCGGCGCGGTCTTGTGGGCGCGGCCGTTACCCCGGCGCCTGTCGAATGCGCTCTTCGCGCTAGGTATCGCCGGAGCTGCGTCGTTCGCGTTCCGTCAAGAGCTCGTCGGACTTGTCGGACACCACGTGCTTCCGAAGCCTGCTGCCTGGCTGGCGCTCGCTACGACGTTCACGACGCTCGCGCTACTCTGGAGCAAGCCGCGCTCGCTCGGCGCGCTTGCGGCAGCCGGTCAGTGCGGTCTGATGCTGCTGTCGTCTTGGGTGACCGGCTCCGAAGGCGAGATGATGTTCGCGTGTCTCGCGTGGTACGGCACGTTGCTGGGCGCACACGCGTTGCGCGCGACGCCTGGAGGCGCAGTCGCTGCGCGCCTGCCGCGCCTGTCTTATCCGGTCCAGGATACGGTCGTCTTTCTCGTCAGCGTTGGGCTCGCCGCTTTCGTCACCGCCAAGGGTTACGATTTCCTGATCTATAACGGCGACGAAGTTGCTTACACGTTCCAGGCCAACGTCTACGCGCATTTGCGCGCGTCGGCGCCCATCCCGCCGTGCGCGTCGATGTTCGAGAATTATTGGGTGTTCCGCCACCAGGGTCACGCCTTCTCGCAGTACACGCCGGGCTGGCCGCTCTTCATGGCGCCGTTCGACCGGATGAAGCTCGTGTGGCTCGCCGGCCCCGTCATGGGCGGCATCCTCGCCGTCGGCATCGCACGGCTCGCGCGTCGACTGGCCGCGGGACTCGGCGGCACTTACGACGAGTCCGAGCGCATCATCGCCGTGGCAGGTCCCCTCGGAGCCCTGCTGTCGATGCTCGGTCCGAGCTTGCTCTTGAACGCCGCGTCCCGCTTCTCGCACACGATGGTCGCCGCCTGTTTCGCTTGGGCCGTCGAAAGTGCCGCCGAGGTGGCTACGCCGCGTCTCGCGCGCCGGCGCTCGCTGCTCTTCGGGCTACTGCTCGGTTCGGCAACGGCCTTGGGCCTGGCGACGCGTCCGGCCGACGGCGGCTTCCTCGGCGTCGGAATCTTCATCTACTTCGCGCAAGCGCTGGTCCGCCGGCGCATCCCACTCGGGGCGTTCCTCGGTACTTGCGCCGGGTTCGCGTTCTTCGCAGGCCTCACGGCCATCATTTTGCGCCTGCAACTCGGTACCTGGTTTGCGACCGGCTACAAGCTCGCGCCGATCATCCGGCCCGAAGCGCGACTCATCCTCGCGTTCCCGAAGCCGTCCGATCTCAAATACGGAGTTCCGCTCGCGACCGGCTCGTACTGCTGGTGGCCCGTCGCGCCCGCGCTCGCGGCCGTGGGGCTCGTGCGGGCGCTCGGCGGGCGCTCGCGGGGCGTCTCGTTCATGCTCGCCGTCGGCTCGCTCTGTCTCGTCGCGTTCTACAGTTTCGTGGAGTTCGGTCGCGGCGTGGACGACGGTCTCGGTCCCCGTTACGTGATGCCCATCCTCGTCGCGCAAGGCGCGGGCACGGGCGCCTGCCTCGCGCCGCTCGTCGTGCGCCTGCTCGACGCGCTCGGGAGCCGCGACCTCTCGCGCCTGCTTGCTTGGCGCAGGTTCGGGCCCGCGCTGGTCGCGTTCGCGTCGGCCGCTTACGGCGTCATCGCGATCGCACCGCGCACGTACCCGGTGGCGGCGGCCGAGTATCGCGATTCGACGGGCCCGCTCCGTGCCGCGCGCGACCATCACTTGAAAAACGCGATCCTGTTCATCCATCCCGAGGACGCGGTTCAGGGTTGGTGGAACCTGAATCAAAATCCACCGCTCGATCCCAATCCCGACGTGCTCTACCTCGCGCGTCTGAAGCCCGCGGACGACGTCTGCGCGCGCAAGCACTTCCCCGGCCGCAAATGGTACCGCGCTCGCGCCGACGGCACGCTGCGCGAGCTCGACGCTAGCCCGCGCTGAGCGGCTGTGCTCGCAGCAAAGCTAGCGGCGCGCGTGCGCGGCTAGCACCCAACCGAAGGCGATGGGTACGACGTCCTGCCGCGTGAAGCCCGCGTCCGCGAGTAGCCGCTCGAGCCGGGCCGGCGTGAATTTGCTCGGGTGCAAATCCTTGCGCGAGAAGCCGTTACGCCGCGCGACGAGCTCGAGCGCCGTCTGCTCGATCAGGACGAGGCCCTTCGACGCGTAATTCGGCGTCGTGAGAAACAAGAGGCCGCCGGGCGCGAGCACGCGATGGAGCTCACGCACCCACGGCAAGAGCGCGGCCTCGTCGAGGTGCTCGATCACGTCCATCGAGACCACGAGATCGAAGCGAGCGTCCGCGTAGGGCAGCGGCGCCCCCGGCACGAGCACGTCGGCGCCCGCGAGCCGCTCGCCATGCAGCTTTTGCGCGAGCTCGACGGCGCGCGGATCGATGTCGCACACCGTGATGCGGCGCTCGCTCGCGTCGACCTCTTCGAGCTCGAAGAACGGTCCCGACCCGACGTTCAACACCTCCGGTCCGAGGCTCGAGCCGAGCGCCGCCTCGAGCGCGCTCACGATCGGCCGATGGTACAGGCTCCAAGGGAATTTGAGCTTGTGCCGATGATTGGCGAAATAATCGACCGCTTCGCTCATCGTGGTTTCTCGTGTGCCGGCGCTACGCCGCGCGCTCGGCGATGACGAGGTACTCGGCCGTCGTGTCTTTGCCGCTCGCGGCGAGGATGCGTGACACGAGCGCGTGGACTTGCCGCGCGTAGAGCCGTCGCGCAGGCGGGAAATTGGTCCAGCGCGACGTGAGGTGCTTGTTGAGCCAGCCGGCGAGTGACGGCAACAGCAAGAGCTCGAACGCGACCGTCGTGCCCGTCGAGAGCGCCGGCTCGATCGCGACGACGCGCATGCCCGCCGCGGTCACGATCTGTCGCCACTCCTCCCGATCGTGGAGGTGATGATGTTTGAAGAAGGTGTCGACCGAGGAACGAAAGAGCTCGGCCGCGCTCGTCAGGCCCGCGCCCGCGAGGGCGCGGTAGGAGAGCATCTCCTTGGCCCAGTCTTTGTTCGGCACGAACAGGTACGCTCGCCCGCCCGGCTTGAGGCTCGCGCGGATGTTCGCGAGCGCGCGGTCGATGCGCGGCACGTGCTCGAGCGAGCAATTGGCGACGCAAGTCGCGAAGAACGTCGCGGGCAGCTTCGCGCGCGTGACGTCGCCCAAAATCACTTGGCTGTACGCCTGGCTCGCCGCGGCCCAGCGTCCTTCCTCGGCGTCGATATCGATGCCCCACACCTCGGCGCCTTCGAACGCGATGCTCGCGAAGAGCCCGTCGCCGCAGCCCACGTCGAGGATGGGTCCGGGACAGGCGTAGCGCCGGAGCGCCGACAGCCGGGCGCATTCCTTCACGCAGAGCGCCGCCGGCGTATACGGGAAGTAACGCTCGAAATCGGCCTCGCTGACCTCTTCCGTGCTCATGCTGGGTTTCCTGCCGAGCAGCAGGGCGCGTTCGTTCGGTGCGACAAGGCGTTCGTCGTGGGGCCGTAAAGCGCTCGCATCCTCGGGGTAGGACGGCATGCCTGTCAACCGTTGCGCGGTGGACGGCTTTCTCGGAGACTTCACGCATGCACCGTGACCCGGCCTTGCCGAACCGCGAGGCGCGCGTGTCACGCGGAGGGCCAAGACTCACGCAGCGGCTTCGTGTCGCCGCAGTGGCGCTTGGGTTCGCCGCGTGCGCCGGCCCGAGTTTCACGAACGAGCCGAGCGGCGGGAGCGGCGCCGCGAGTGGCCGGAGCGGCGCAGGGGGTGACGCTGGAAACGCCGCAAATGGCGGCATGGGCGTCGGCGGCAAAGCCGGGGGTTCGGGCCTCGGCGTGGGCGGCAGCGCCGTGGCCGGTATGAGCAGCGCGAGCGGAGGCGACACGTCGACGGGCGGCAGCTCGGCGGGTGAAGTGGGCGCGGGCGGCGCGAGCGATAGCTGTCAGTGTGAACCGTCGCAATACTGTCGCGCGGGGACGTGCCTCGACTGCTCGGACGTATCGAAGCTCGACTTCGGTGGCGTCGAAGAGGTGCTCGACTATCCGGACGGCGCGCTGCGCTTTCCGCGAGTCGGCGATGCCCTCGGCTCGCTCTTCTTCACGCTCGTCACGAGCAGCGTGAGCGAGCTCTGGTACGCGCCCGACGTCGCGAGCTCCCCGGGCGGCGTGCTCGACGACGGCCGCGTGCCCCGCGCGGCGCTCGAGTACTTCGGCGATCCGGGCGGCCTCGGTTTCGACGTGCTCTTCGACGAAACGGCGAGCGGGGGAGCGCGTACGATTCGCGCGGCGACGTTCGACGGCAAGGCGCTCGGCGCGCCGTTCGACGCTCCGCCGCCCGTCGCGTCGTCCGGCGCCGACGACTACAGCAGCACCCTCGCGCGTGAAACCAAGCGCGTTTATTTCATGACCGCGCGCAACGGAGCGCCCGAGCTCGTGACGGGCATGCTCGACGCTTCGACCACCAAAACCGTCGACGTCAAAGTGCCCGCTCAAGGCGGCGGCACTTGTTCGCGCGCGGGCGCTGACGCTACGCCGTGGGTCACCGCCGACGGCCGACTCCTGCTCTTCAGCGCGCCCCCCGTCGACTCGGCGTGCGATCCGCTCGACGGCGACGCCACCGACGTATTCGTCGCGCTCCTGAACCCCTCGACCGGCCTGCCACTCGCGACGGCCGTGCCCCTCGCCGGCATCAATCACTCGAGCGACACGTCGAGTGAAAGCGACGCAAGCTTCGCGCCGGATCTGTGCGCCGTGTACTTCGCGTCCGACGGCGGCGAGGCACAAGGCCACGACTTTCGGCTCTACCGCGCGCTTCGCCGCTGACCGCGCCCACCGCGTTTTTCTAAGGCCCCGCCGCGTCGGTGCTAGAGCCGGCGCATGCCTCCCGCCATGCAGTACACGCAGCTCGGACGCTCGGGACTCAAGGTCAGCCGCTTCTGCCTCGGCACGATGAACTTCGGTCCGGAGACGAGCGAAGCGGATTCGTTCGCCATCATGGACCGCGCGCTCGAGCTCGGAATCAACTTCTTCGATACCGCCAACGTCTACGGCTGGAAGAAGGGCGAAGGCCTTACCGAGCAGATCGTCGGGCGCTGGCTCGCACAAGGCGGCGGGCGTCGCGACAAGATCGTCCTCGCCACCAAAGTCTATGGGGAAATGGGAACCGCCCCCAACCAAGGCAGACTGTCCGCTTATCATATCCGCCGTGCCTGCGACGAAAGCTTGCGCCGTCTACGCACCGACGTGATCGACCTTTACCAAATGCACCACGTCGATCGCGCGACGCCGTGGGAGGAGATCTGGCAAGCGCTCGAGGTGCTGATCCAGCAGGGCAAGGTTATTTACGCTGGATCGTCGAATTTTGCCGGCTGGCACATCGCGCAGGCATCCGAGGTGGCGCGTGCGCGCGGGCTTTACGGCCTCGTCTCCGAGCAGTGCAAGTACAACTTGCTCACGCGCCTCGTCGAAACTGAAATCCAACCAGCGTGTGAGCGCTACGGCATCGGGCTCATGCCCTATAGCCCGATCGGCGGCGGCTTACTCGCCGGCACCGGACGACGTGGTGGCGCTGAGCGCCTACGCCGGGAGAGCGAGTTCGCAAAACGCGAACGCGAAAAGCACGCGAGCGCTCTAGAGCAATACGTCGCGCTCTGCACGGAGCTCGGGCAGGAGCCGGCAGATGTTGCGCTCGCCTGGGTCCTGTCGCGACCTCGAGTAGCGGCTCCCATCGTTGGTCCCCGCACGATGGAACAGCTCGAATCGTCTCTCGGCGCGCTCGAGATCCGCCTCGGATCCGACACACTCGAGAAGCTCGACGCGATCTTCCCGGGCTACCAGCCGTCGCCTGAGGCGTTCGCCTGGTGAGCCACTTTCTGTTCCCCCTTACACAGAAGATAGCGGCGCGACCGAGGGCACTTGGTGGGGGGGAGGGGGGTGGTGCTCAGCTCGGCCGCGCCTATCGGTATGATACGACAAAACTCGGCCGGCGCTTGGAGTATTGGGCCGAGAAAAGTTACCGTGAATCGGCGGGCAGCCGACGAGCCGGCCGGGCTTAGCGGCCGAGGAAGTCGTCGGACGGGCTCGGTGCCTCGGCCGCGCCCGTTTCGTCAGGGCCGATCGGCGCCGTGCGCGCGGGGCCCGGATTGCCAATTCGGCAATTACCCTTACCATTCGAGGGTTTACCAAACGGTAGCTTCTTACTGACGGGCGCGACGTAGACCTGGCCGGTTCCGAGCGGCTTCGGGATGATGGCGCCCTGGGCGAGCGGGCGCCCTGCGACTCCGTTCTCGACGTACACGACCACGTCGTTGCCGCGCCGCCGGTAGCCCCAGTAGGAGGCGCCGAGGCTGCCTTTCGGGTTGGTGCAGCCGGTGCCCTCCGAGCTCAGGGCCATGACGAGTTGGCGCTCGTCGTCGACGGCGGGCGGCGACCCCTTCCAGCTGAAGGCGCCAAGGTTCGCCGGACCGAGCACGACACGCAAACACGAGCACTGGGCGGGGGCCTGGGCGGCCGTCAGTGTGAGATCGCTGCGCGCTCCGAGGAGCGCGTGCTCGGGTGCGTGGGCGGGTGCCGCGGCGGACGCCACCGTTGCCGGCGGCGCTACCGCGCGCTCCTTTTGCACTTCCGCTTCGAGCTCGGCGTCCCCTTGGCCATTGGCGCTCGCGCCGGCGTTGCCCTGCACTGAGGCGTGGCACGAGCAGAGGCAGACGAGGGCCGCGAGAACCGGGTTTCGCACGGCGCAAGCGTGGCATCGCACCCGGGACACGGCCAAGATCCGCGCCGCCTGGTCAGCGTGACCGAGCTCCGCCGAACGTGCAGCGCCGAGTGGGGTCCGATTCGACGCCTGGGCCCGGCTGAATTGATAAGCTGCCGGTGTGGACCTCGAGGCGCTCCGGGCGGAGCTTGCGGCGACGCCGTCGCTGCGGCCCGTGGGGCGCGTGGTGGCGGCGACGGGCGTGCTCTTGCGGGTCGTGCTGCCCGGCGCTCGCGTTGGCGATCTGGTGCGCGTGCGGCGGCCGAGCGGCGAGCTGACGGCAGAAATCGTGGGCTTCGACGCGGAGCACGCGCTGGCGTTGCCGCTCGGCGAGCTCACCGGTATCGGGCCCGACGACGCTGTCGAGGCGACGGGCGGCCGCTTCGATATCGGCGTCGGCGCGGCGCTCATCGGGCGTGTGCTCGACGGTCTCGGTCGCCCCCTCGACGGTCTGCCCGCCCCAGTGACCAGCGAGCGTGCGCCCGTCGATCGCGATCCGCCGCCGGCTCTCGCGCGCCGTCCCGTGCGCGAGCCGTTCGCGACGGGCGTGCGCGCACTCGACGGTCTGTTGACGCTCGGTATCGGGCAGCGCGTGGGGCTCTTCGCGGGCTCGGGCGTGGGCAAGAGCACGTTACTCGGCGCGATCGCGCGCGGCTCGAGCGCGGATGTCGTCGTCGTCGCGCTCGTGGGCGAGCGCGGGCGCGAGGTGTCGGAGTTCTTGCAGGAGTCACACGGTGCCGAAGGTCGGAAACGCGCCGTCGTCGTGGTGGCGACGAGCGACGCCCAGCCCATCGAACGGCTGCGCGCCGCGCAAGTCGCGACCACGATCGCCGAGCATTTCCGCGCCGAGGGCAAGAGCGTGCTGCTCTTGGTCGACTCGGTCACGCGCGTCGCACGCGCGCAGCGTGAAATCGGGCTTGCTGCTGGTGAACCCCCCGCGCGCCGCGGTTACCCGCCGAGCGTGTTCGCGCTCCTGCCGCGCCTACTCGAACGGAGCGGGCAGGGTGAGCGTGGCGCCATCACCGCCGTGTACACCGTGCTCGTCGAGGGCGGCGATCTCGACGAGCCCGTCGCCGACGAGGTGCGCGGCATCCTCGACGGTCACATCGTGCTCGAGCGCGCGCTCGCGGCGCGTGGCCACTATCCGGCGATCGACGCCCTCGCTTCGATCTCGCGCGTGATGGGGCAGGTGAGCGCGCCGGAGCACGTGAGCGCTGCGCGCCACGTGCGCGCTCTGCTCGCGGCGTACGAGGAAAAGCGCGACCTCGTCACGCTCGGCGCCTACGTTCCGGGCAGCGATCCGCGCGTCGATCTCGCGATCCGCGCGCTGCCTGACATCGAGCGCTGGCTCAAGCAGGACGCGCGCGAGACGGCGCCGTTCGTCGAGACGCTCGCGGCGCTCACGGCGCTCGCACGCCGTTACGCGTAGCGTCCCGTACGCGTCAGCCCGACGCGCGTTCGCCGTCTTTCGACAGCTCGGCGTCGAGCTCTTGCAAGAGCTTCTTCGCAAGCTTACTGAGCTTACGTGGAACGCTCACCGCCACGACGAGGTGCAAATCACCGCGCCCGCTGCGATCGACGCGCGGCATACCCTTGCCGCGCACCGTGACGACCGAGCTCGGCTGAGTGCCGGCAGCGATCGTCGCCGACACTTCAGTTCCGTCCGGCAGCTCGAGCTCGACCTCGGTGCCGAGCGCCGCGGCGCTGAACGTCACATCGACGCGGCTCGCCAAGTCGTCGCCGTGTCGCTCGAACCGTTCGTGCGGCGACACCTCGACGTCAACGTACAGATCACCCGGGCCGCCCGAGCGCCCCGGCATGCCTTGTCCCGGCACGCGCAAGCGGTGGCCCGTATCGATGCCGGGCGGAAACGAGACCAGCACCTTGCGCTGGCGCTCGACGGTGCCGCGCCCGCGACACGTTTCGCACGGCGTCGCGATGTAGGTGCCGGTACCGCGGCAACGCGCGCACGCCGAGGAGAACATGATGAAGCCGCGCTGGGCCGTGACCTGTCCGCTGCCGCGACACTGCGGACAGGTCTCGGGCTTCGTGCCCGCTTTGGCGCCCGAGCCGGAGCACGTGTCGCACGGCACCTCGCCGTCGATGACGACCTCGTGCTTGCCGCCGACCATGGCGTCCGTGAGCGAGATCGTGGCGTGGACGCGGACGTCCTGCCCGCGACCGGAGCGACGGCGCTGTCCACCCTGCTGCCCGCCGAAGCCTCCGAAGAAGTCGGAAAACATTTCCTGGAACTGGCTCAGGATGTCGCCGACCCCCGCGTTCGCGAAATCGAAGCCGCCGTTCAGCCCCGCGTGTCCGAAGCGGTCGTATTGTGCGCGCTTCTCAGCGTCCGAGAGCACACTGTAGGCTTCGGTCGCCTCTTTGAACCTTACCTCCGCCTCCGCATTGCCCGGATTGCGGTCGGGGTGGTTCTTGAGCGCAGCTTGCCGGTACGCCTTCCGAATGTCGTCGGCCGACGCTTCCCGGGTGACGCACAAGACCTCGTAGTAGTCGCGCTTCTCGGTCATGGGGTGGCGACGCGCATGAAGCTCAGGCGCAACGGGGATCCGAACGAGGACACGACGGGGCGCAAGGTAAGGCGTCTCACGGGCCTGTCAACTGCTGCGCGTGACCGCGGCCGCCCAATTGAGGGCCAGCCGGTCCGCCTCGCTTTTTGCCAGCTGGTCGGCAATCAGCGCGAGCTCTTCACGGAGCTCGGGGCCGCCTCGCTCCCGTGCGTCGCCCAAATCGAGCACGAGCTCCCGGCCGAGCCGCTCCGCTTCGGCCAGGTCCCGCTCGAGGCGCCGGAGCTCGTGGCCACGCTCGATGAGCTTCCGCTCGAGCGCGTCGATGTCGCTCGGATCCTCTGCGGCGACGCGCTCGTTTGCTGCAGCGGCTTTCGCCGCGTCCTCTTTTGCGCGGCGGGTGAGCTCTTCGATGCGGGCGTCGCGCTCCGCGATCGCGCCTTCGAGTACGGCGCGCGCGGCGTCGCGTTCACCGAGTTTGGCCTCGAGCTCACGTACACGCGTGCGCGTGGCTTCGATTTCTTGCGTGAGCGCGCGGCGCTCCTCGGTCCACGCCGGATCGGGCGGTGGTACGGCGATGGCCGGCGCTGCTGCGACGGCTGGCGTTACGGCAACGGGCGGAGCTGCGACGGCTGGCGTCACGGCAACGGGCGGAGCTGCTACGGGCCGCGCGACCTTCGCGACGCGGCGTGAAAGCTCCTCGCGCAGTCGCTCGAGCTCTTCTTCCGCGACGTCCGCGCGCTCGTCGGCGGTTTCGGCGCGCCCCTCGAGCTCGGCGATCCAGCTCTCTTGCTGTTTGAGTTTTTGTTCGAGCGCGCCGACGGCGGGGGACGGCTCGGGCAGCGCCGCGCGTGCGCTCGCCGCGTGCCCCGAGAGCACGCGTTCGAGCGGCAACTGCACGACGGCGTAACCGCCGATCCCCGCGCGATGACGCGACGCGAGCGCGACGAAAAGCTCCGGTTCCTCGCTGCCGCGCGGGATGAATTCGCTGTCGATCAGCGGCTCGGCCGCGGCGTCGGGCGCGAAGTCGACGACCGCGTAGCCGACGAACGGCGCCTGTCCGAGCATGCGCACGTGCTCGAACTCGCCCGCGACGAGATCGTAGAGCGCATAATAATCGATGGCCGGGCCCGCGGGCTCCGGCGCCGGCAGGAGTGGAGCGGCCGCTTCACGATTCGGCGTGACGAAGAGCGCGACGCCGCGCGGAGCGAGCAGCCGGCGTACGCGTGCGACCACCGCGCGCGCGTCGAACGCGCCGAGGTTCTCGACCAGCACACAGTCGAAGGCGCCTTCACGACCCGCGAGTGTTTCGTCGCTCATGCTCGAGAAGGAGAGTCCCGTCGCGGCCGCGCGCTCGGCGGCTTCGGCCACGCGCACGGACGACGGATCGCAGACGTGAACGAGCCGCGCGCCGCGCTCGAGCAAGAGGCGCGGCGTCGCCGAAAGCGCGCTGCCGAACACGAGCGCGCGCCGGTTGGAGAGCCACGGCTCGATGAACGCGGCGAGCGCGGCACTGGACGAAAGCGAGCTCGTGGACATGGAGCGTGGCTTTTATCTCCAAGCTACTCGCCCCGCAATCACCGGGCGGGGAACGCGCGAAAGGCTTCGCCGAAGACCGCTCTAGTACTACTTCGCCAGTCTTGAATGGCCGGATCACGATCGGCGCGGGTGGAGACGAGCTACGAAAAAACCCGGCGACGCCGGTGGACGGCCGTCCGTCCGTACGCTCCAGCCGCCACGCGTTAGCAGCCGTCGTCCGCGGGCGGTCCGCCACGACTCGCGATTTTCGCGAACTCATCCCAGCGCATCCGCCGGTCCCGCCGGTTTCTTGTGTGGCCTCTCGCGACTCACGCCGATCGAGATCTGCTCCTACCAAAGACTGGCAACGTAGTGCTAGTGGACACGCCGTCCGAGTCGAACCACTATTTTCGGCCGATGCTGAAGAAGACGCTCGTCGTGGACGGCCTCACCCCGGTCGGGGCGTATCAGGCTTTGCGCAGTCGTTCCGAGGGCGGCTCCTTCTTGCTCGAGAGCGTCGTTCCGGGTGAGCGCTGGGGCCGCTTTTCGATCCTCGGCTACCGGCCGCGCTCCCACGTCGTGCTCTACGGCGAGCCCGGCCGCGACCCGTTCGCGCGCCTGGCCGAGCTCTTCCCCACGGGTGAGCCGGCCGACGACGACGTCGCCACGCGTTTCGCGCGCGCCGCCGTCGGCATGATCCCCTACGACATCGTGCACTACGCGACGAAGGTCGAAGCCTGGCCCGATTCGGCGCGTGAGCCCATCGCGCGGCTCCTCTACGACTTCACCGCCGTCGTTTTCGACAACCTCACGCACACCGCCGTGATCGCCGCGCTCGACCCGAGCGACATCGAGCGCGCCGAACGCGATCTCGCGGCCGCGCCCGCGCTCGATCTCGTCGCGCCGCCCGATCCCGCCGCGACGCCGCCGGACGTCGACGTGACGATGAGCGACGAAGCGTACGGCGCCGCCGTCGAACGCGCCAAGGAGTACATCCGCGCCGGTGACGCTTTCCAAATCGTCCCTGCGCGCACGTTCTCGACACCCGCGCACGGAGCCGATCCCTTCGACGTCTATCGCGCGCTGCGCGTGCTTTCGCCGGCACCGTACATGTACTTGCTCGAAATGCCGGCCGCCGAGGGTGCGGGCCCCGTCGCCATCGCTGGCGCGAGTCCCGAAACGCTCGTGCGCGTCGAGCGCGGCCGCATCACGCTAAGGCCCATCGCGGGCACGAAGCCGCGCGGCCGCTCGCGCGAGGAGGACGAGCAGCTCGCTCAGGAAATGCTCGCCGACCCCAAGGAACGCGCCGAGCACGTCATGCTGATCGACCTCGCGCGGAACGACGTGGGTCGCGTCTCGCGCGCGGGCAGCGTGGTCGTGCCGGATCGCATGTTCATCGAGCGCTACAGCCACGTCATGCACATCACGAGTGAAGTGCAGGGCGAGCTCCGTCCGGGCCTGGGGCCCTGGGACGTGATGCGCGCGACGTTTCCCGCCGGAACGCTGACGGGCGCGCCCAAGGTGCGCGCCATGCAAATCATTCGCGAGCTCGAAACACGCCGTCGCGGCGCCTACGGTGGCGCCATCGGTTACGTTACGCGCGGTCAGGATCTCGACCTGGCGATCGCGATCCGCACCGTCGTGCTCTCGGGCGATCGCTTCGAGGTGACGGCGGGGGCAGGCATCGTCGCGGACAGCGTGCCCGAGCTCGAAGCGCAAGAGACACGTAATAAGGCGCGCGCGGCGCTCGCCGCCATCCACGCCGCGCGCTCGCACCGCCGTCGCGGCTGAAGAGACCTCCGATGGACGCGCTCCACGCCATCGTCCACCGCCTCGTGAAGTCGAACGTCCTCATGGCGCTCGGCATCTTTTCGATCGTCGCGGTCGTGGCGACGGCCGTGATCGTCCCCATCGTGATCGCGCGCATGCCGGCCGATTACTTCGTGAAGAGCAGCGATGAACGACGCAGCAACCCCGTGCTCGTCGTGCTCAAAAATATTGCCGGCGTGCTGCTCGTCCTGCTCGGGGTCGCGATGCTCGTCTTACCGGGCCAGGGCATTCTCACCCTGGTGCTCGGTTTGGGCCTCGTCGATTTCCCGGGTCGCCGTCGCTTCGAGCTCAAGGTGATGAGCCGTCCGTCGGTACTCAAGGCCGTCAACGCTCTGCGTCGTCGGGCGGGTCGCTCGCCGCTCGAAGTGCCACGCCCTGAGTGAAACTCGAGCCGAGCTGGCGCGCTGGCGCGCTGGCGCGTGCGCTGCCCCTCGATGTAAAACTCTCGGATGTCCAGCGCGGTGCGTACGCTGCTTCTACTTTCCGTGATCCCCTTGAGCTTCGGTTGCGACGATGCCGAGGACTCCCAACTCAGACGTCCACCCGGGAGCGCCGGCATGGCCAGCGTCGGCACGGGGGGCACGCAAGCCACGGGCAGTGGTGGCAGTGCTGGTCAGGCGACGGCCGGCGCGGGTGGCTCGAGCGGGAGCGGCGGTGACGGCGCCAGCGCCGGCGGCGCGAGCACGGGCGGTGCGACCGCTGCGGCCGGTGCTGGCGGTGCGAGCGGCGGCATGACGGCGCTCGGCGGCGCGGGCGGTGACGCCACGTCGATGGCCGGCAGCGGCGTGCGCGCGGGCATGAACGCGGGCGGCACCGGTTCCAGCGAGCGGAATCCGTGTGCGGCGGGCTCGCCGGACGGCAAGACCTTCGCCGGCCACTGCTACCTCCTCGTCACGAGCGCGAAGAGCTTCCAGGCGGCCAAGACCGACTGCATGTCGAAGCAGGCCCACCTCGTCACCATCAGCAACGGCGACCCGCCGTCGCAGGACACCTTCGACGCCGAAGACACCTTCGTTTACGGCCTCGCCGCCGGCAAAGACACCTGGCTCGGCCTGACCGACGGCAAAATGGATCGCGCTCCCGGTGACGGTACTTTCTACGAATGGATCACGGGTGAACCGAGCCCCCTCGACGCGTGGGGCGCGGGCTACGGCTGGCAATCCGGCGAGCCCAACAACTACCAAAAGCCCTGCATGAACGGCGACAACTGCTACGAGCACTGCGGCTTCATGGTCTCGGACCAGGGCGACAAGTGGAACGACGACCTCTGCGAGTCCACCAAACAATACATCTGCGAATGGGACTCCCTGACGGCGTCGCCCTAACCGCAACTCCGGCGCGCAGGAGACACTTCAGCGCGACTACTCGTGTGGCGCGCCACTCCCGCGCACGCGCAGTCGAACGTTGGTCCCTCGAGGACGCACGGTTCGAACGCGAGTCGCTCGACGACGCAGAGTTCGAACGTTTACCTCAAGACGCGAAGTCCGACCGCCACTTCCTCGACCACGCAGAGCTCGAATGCACGACGCCGCAGAGCTCGAATGCATTTGAATTTTGGGGACGGCACGGCTTTCATTCCACGACACGCGTGTCGTCGTCACGACGCCCGCCCCGACGCCCCTGACCCACGCCGTGGATACTCGGCTCGCGCCGCTCTCGTTTCACGGCCACGTCGGGGGAACGCGTCGCACTCAGCCGTGCCGCGTCGGGCGACGGCAGGGTGCGTGCTCACTCGACCCTGAGCCGTGAGCCCCGAGCCATGTCCTTGCCCTGACTGCCGCTGCCGCTGCCGCTGCCCCTGCCCCTGGCCCTGGCCCTGGCCCTGACCCTGACCCTGACCCTGACCCTGACCCTGACCCTGACCCTGACCCTGATCCTGACCCTGACCCTGACCCTTGACCCTGACCCTGATCCTGACCCTGCCGCTGCCGCTGCCGCTGCCGCTGCCGCTGCCCCTGCCGCTGCCCCTGCCCCCCTGACCTCCAACCTCTCAAACCCTACCAACGAAGGTAGAGCGATTCTGTCCTTTGGAGCGGGCCTGAGGCATTCCTTGGAAAATGCGCACGCCGTGAGCTCCGAGTACTACGAAACGCGAATAAGGTCCGTGCGTGCGCTCTAAGCGCTCGTCGCCCGCAAGCTCCCAAGTCGAGTGGTGGACGGTAGTGCTTGCGCCACCAGCGTCGTTGCCGATTCGACGCGCTGAGCTCCGTCGGTGCCCTTACGGGCGGGCGGATTGTATTCCCCGGATGCGGCCTCCTTGGTCTCTGTGAAAATTGTGATGATCAGCTACGACCAACGTCAGAATTAAATATGTGCCATATTCAAGTTAGTCGCTCTCTGTGGAGCACATCAAGGGGTTGCTGGCGCAGAAGCCGATGACTCGCGCTGAAATGCCTTCGCGCTCCAAGCGACGCGCCCTCGTTCGCCGGAGACGAGCTCGACCCACTCGCCGAGAAGCTCGATCGCGGGTCACACATGGTCCGCGGGTTCGTGTGAGTAACTCTCACGGGGAGTTGTCGTGCGCGTTGTGTCGCGCCCAAAGCGGCGGGCGCTTACACCGCAGCTCAGCTGCGGTGATTACCCGTAGCGTCCCTCGACGTACTCCGCCGTGCGCTGGTCCCTCGGGTTCAAGAAGAGGTCTTCGGTGCGGCGGTGCTCGACGATTTCACCGAGGAGCATGAAGATGCTTTCGTCGCTCGCGCGGCGGGCCTGCGCCATGTTGTGCGTGACGATCACGATCGTGTAGCGGCCGCGCAAGCTCCACATGAGCTCTTCGATCGCGCGCGTGCCCTCGACGTCGAGCGCCGAGCAGGGCTCGTCCATCAGAATCACTTCGGGCTCGGTGGGGATCAGGCGCGCGATGCAGAGCTTCTGTTGTTGCTCGAGCTGGAGCTCGGTCGCCGGCGATTTCAGACGGTCCTTGAGCGCGTGCCAGAGGCCGACTTCCCCGAGCGCCCGCTCGACGGCTTCGTCGAGCTTGGTCTTGCCGAGCTCGGAACGCGGACGGTGGATGCGTAGGCCGAACACGACATTTTCGTAAATGGACAGCGGCAGCGGGTTCGGGCGCTGGAACACCATGCCGATCGACTTGCGGAGCTCGACCAGCGAAACGTCGGGGTCGTAGATGTTCTTGCCGTGGATGCGGATTTCGCCCGTGGTGCGCACGTAACCGTAGCGCTCGTTCACCCGGTTGAAGCAGCGGAGCAGCGTCGTTTTGCCGCAGCCCGACGGGCCGATGAGCGACGTGATGAGCCCGCGCCGGATCGAGAGCGTGACGCTGCGAAGCGCCTGGAAATCGCCGTACCAGAGGCAGAGCTCGCGGGTCTCGATGCCCGTGCCTTCTTGGTCGGTCGCCGCGCTTGCGGTCGCTACCGTCATCCGAAGATGCCGTTCACGTAGTCGTAGGTCTTGCGCGATTGCGGTTCGTCGGAGAAGAGCACGTCGGTCGGCCCTTCTTCGACGATCTCGCCGTTCCACAGGAACATCGTGCGGCTCGCGAGCCGCCGCGCCTGCTGCACGAGGTTCGTCACGAGCACGATCGTCATGCGCTGCTTGAGCTCTTTCAGCACGTCTTCGATGCGCATCGTCGTGACCGGATCGATCGCGATCGAAAACTCGTCGAGGCAGAGGATTTCGGGCTCGTGCGAGAGGGCGCGCGCGATCGTGAGCCGTTGCTGCTGGCCGCCCGAGAGCTTGGTGCCGAGCGTGTGCAGGCGGTCTTTCACCTCGTCCCAGAGCGCGGCTTGTCGCAAGCACTGCTCGACGAGCGCGGCGAGCTCGTGCTTGTCCTTGAATCCGGCCGCTCGGGGCGCGAACGCGACGTTGTCGAAGATGCTGAGCGGTAAGCCGACGGGCAGCGGCGCTACCATGCCGACGCGGCGGCGCAAGTTGTAGACGCTCGGTAGCTCGTCGACGTTCAAGCCGTCGATCGTGATCGTCCCCGACTGCTTGGCGCCCGGCACGAGCTCGATGGTGCGGTTCAGGCACTTGAGCAGCGAGCTCTTGCCCGACTGCGCGGGCCCGATGATGGCGAAGACGTCGTTGCGGTCGACGTCGAACGAGATGCCGCGAATGGCTTCCTGCCCGCCGTAGCTGAGCCTCAGGTCACGGACCTGGATCTTCGGCGGGTGGCGGGGGCGAACGGGCGGCGGCGGGACCGACGGCGCGAGCATCACCACTTCTTTCGCGCTCGCAGGCGCAGGCGCAGGAGGATCGCGCACGCGTTGACGAGCAACACGCTCCCCAGCAAAACGACCGCGGTCGCGTATGGCAGCGCCTTCGGCGCGTCCGTCACTTGCGTCGTGATCGTGAAGAGGTGCATCGAGAGCGCCATGCACTGATCGCTCAAGCTGTAAGCGAACGGATTGCCCTCTTCGATACGTTTGAAGAAGACCGCGCCCGTGAACATGATCGGCGCGGTTTCACCCGCGGCGCGCGACACCTGCAGGATGACGCCGGTGAGGATGCCGCTGATCGAGTTCGGCAGCACGATGCCGCGGATGGTTTGCCAGCGCGTCGCGCCCACGTTCCAGCACGCTTCGCGGAACGACAGCGGCACCGCCGCGAGCGCTTCCTTCGTGCTCGCGATGATGACGGGCAACGTCATGATGGCGAGCGTCAGCGAGGCGGCCAGAATCGAGCGCCCCATACCGGCGAAGAGCACGAACGCGCCGAGGCCGAAGAGCGCGTGCACGATGCTCGGCACGCCCGCGAGGTTCACGACGGCGAGGTTGATGATGCGCGTGAGCCAGCTCTTCTTGGCGTATTCGTTGAGGTAGACGGCGGCGAGCACGCCCACGGGCGCGGCGATCAGGAGCGACACGCTCACGAGGTAGAGCGTGCCGAGCAGCGCTGACCACACGCCGCCCTCGCGCATGCCGTGCGTCGGATTCGTGAAGACGAAATCGAGGCTCAAGAGCGGCCAGGCGCGCTCGACGAGGTAGCCGACAATCAGGAGGAGCGGCACGACCATGGCGAGCGCCATCAGGCCGAGCACGACGCGCACGATCGCCTCGTCGCGGCGCTTCTTCCGGATGAACGGGGTCTCGCCGAACGTCGTCGCCATCTGATCAGCCCTTGGCCGTCCCTTTCACCACGAGATCGGCCACGAGATTCACGGCGAACGTGATGGTGAAGAGCAGGATGCCGATGATGAAGAGCACCTGGTAGTGCGGCGAACCGACCGAAGCCTCGCCGAGCTCCGCGGCGATGGTCGCAGTCAGCGTCCGCACCGGGTCGAACGGGCTCTTCGGAATGTTGACGGCGTGGCCGGTCGCCATCAAGACGGCCATCGTCTCGCCGACGGCGCGCCCGACACCGAGCAAAATCGCAGCGAGCAGCCCGTTTTTCGCCGCCGGCAAGAGCACGCGGCGCACCGTCTGCCAGCGCGTGGCGCCCATGGCGAGCGAAGCCTCGCGGAACGAGTCGGGCACGGCCTTGAGCGCGTCCTCCCCGATGCTCACCATGATCGGCACGCTCATGAGCGCGAGCAGGAGCGCGCCGTTCAGCACGTTCAAGCCGACCGGCACGTGGAACACCTCCTGAATCAGCGGGTTCATCACCGAGATGCCGATGAAGCCCCACACCACGGAGGGAATCGCCGCGAGCAGCTCGATCAAGATCTTGAGCCCTTCGCGCCAACGGTCGCTACAAAACTCCGAGACGAAGATGGCCGCGCCGAGCCCGAACGGCACGGCGATGAGCATGGCGAGCCCGGTGACGCTGAACGTGCCGACGATGAGCGCCAGCACGCCGTAACGCACGTTCGAGAGCGACGTCGGGTACCACTCGGTCGAGAAGAAGAACTCGCCGAGCTTGAGGCCGCCGAAGAGGAACCCCACGCCCTCCCGCAGGACGAAGAAGAAGATCCCGAAGACGAAGAGAATGGCGCTGATGCCGCACAGGCGAATCACCCACTCGAGCACGCTTTCGCCGAGCACGGCCGCGCGGCTCCGGCGCGGCCCGCGCGGACTCCCCGTCGACACGCTGAGCGGTCGCGTGCCGGCGACGGGCGCGGGAGGCAGGTTCATCGCCTGTTGGTCCATGGAGCTCGCTTACTTCGGGAGCGGCACGTAGCCGGTTTTCTCCACGATCTTCTGCCCTGCGTCGGACATGATCCAATCGAGGTACTTCTTCACGGCGGCTGTGGGCGCTCCGGGCGTATACATAAAGAGCGGACGCGAGATCGGGTAGCTCTTGTCGTGCACGGTCGCGATGCTCGGGACGACGCCGGGTTGTCCCTTGGTCTTCGAAACCTTGAGGATCTTCACGTCGGGCGTGGCGTAGCCGAGGCCGCTGTACCCGATGGCCCCCGGCGTCTTGCCGACCTGCTCGACCACGTCTTTCGAGCCGTTCATGTCGAGCGACCCCGACTTGAAGTCGTTCTTCTTCCCGACCACGGTTTCGCGAAAGTATTGGTACGAGCCGGAGTTGTTCTGGCGGCTCACGCGGATGATGTCGTCGCTCCTCGCGCCCGGGATCGCTTTCACGCCGAGATCCGACCACTTCGTGAGCTTGCCGTCTTCACGGTAGATGTCGCTGAGCTCCTCGAGGCTGATCGAGTCGAGCGGATTGGACTTGTTGACGTAGACGGCGAGGCCGTCGAAACCGACGACGAATTCCGACGGTGTCTGCCCCGTGCTCGCTTTGGCCTTCTGTTCCTCTTCCGGCTCGAGCTTGCGGCTCGCGTTCGCGATATCGGCCGTCTTGTTGATGAGCGCGGCGATGCCGACGCCGGAGCCGCCGCCCGACACCTCGATCGAGATCGCCGGGTCGACGTTCGCGTACTCCTCGGCCCATGCCTGCGCGAGGTTCACCATCGTGTCCGAGCCGATGTTCTGAATCGATTGCTTTCGCGCGGGCGCGCTGCCGTTCGCCGAGCCGCCTTCCGGCGACTGCTCCGTCTTCTTCTTGCAGCCGGCGCCGAGCGCGAGCGCGAGCAGGGTGAGCGACAGGAAAGCGCCCAGCCGCGCGAGGCCCTGACCGAAGCTGAACGTGAACGGGGAGATTTGCATGCTCTTCCTCTATCCGTCGCCGAGCACGGCCTCGACCAGGTCGCGGATGTGCGCTTTCAGGTAGTCGAACGTCTCCGCGTAAGCCTTCTCGACCACGTCGGGCTCACCCCGCACTTCCGAAGGATCGGCGATGCTCCAATCGAGCACCACGGCCTTGGTGGGCGGCGGCGGAAACACGCGCTGCGCCGCTTTGGTGAGCGCGATCATCACCTGGTAGTGGTCGAAGTGCGGCACCTGATCGACCGTCTTCGGCGTCTGCAGCGAGATATCCATGCCGCGCCCCGCCAAGAACTCGACGGTCTTGGGATCGAGCGGCCGGCGTTCGAGGCCCGCGCTCGTGAACACGAACTTCGGCTGCTTGAGCGATGATCCGATGGCCGCTGCCATCTGGCTCTTGCACGCGTCGTGCTCGTCGACGAAGAGCACGCGGATCACCTCGCTGCCGGTGTGCTTCACGTACTCGCCGGTGCACATGTAGAGCGTCTCTTGGCAGATGCTCTTCGCCTGATCGGCGACGCGCTCGAGCCGGTTCACGATCGTCATCAGCGGCGCCACGGCGGCGAGCGGCACCTTCTGCTCCTGGCTGAGCTCGAGGATCTCCGCGTTCAGCGCGTGCCGCAGGCGGTCGACTTTTTCCTCCGCCTCCATCGTTTTGCGCGCGAGCGCCGTGTCCTGAGCGAGGAACGCCTCGACCGCGCTGTGGAACATGGGGATCGCGATGGCCGCGATCTCTTGGTAGCGCTCGATCGGCAGCGTGACGTTCATGCTCGAGAGCTGCAGGATCTGACGCGCAAAGCTCTCGGCGTAGTCGCCGACGCGCTCGAGCTCCGAGTTGATCTTGATCGTGACGTAGGCGAAGCGGAGCGTTCCGGCGACCGGCTGCTGGCGCACGATGAACTCGAGGCAGAGCCGGTCGATCTCCTTTTCGAGCTCGTCGATGCGCTGGTCGCGGATGATGACCGAGTAGGCGAGCTGCCGGTTCTTGTCGGCGAGCGCGTGCAGGCAGCCCTCGAGCGCCATGCCGCAGAGCCCGGCCATCTCGCGCACCTTGCGGCGGATGCGGTCGATGTCGCGCTGGAGGGTTTCCTCGAAGTGGGGCATGCCGGTCCGCGACTGATTTCGGCGACTACTTCACCGATCCACGGGTCACAGTCCAGTGACATACATGTGACGTGGCGGAAAGCTCAGAGCCTGCGGCGGCTTGCGATGTTCCGCCGTGGTCGACTTTTCACCGTCACGAGCGGACTCGGCGCGCGCTTCCCGCGAACAAACGCCGACGAACCAACGTCTTTCAGTATGGCTGCATCGGCAATTTTCATGACGAACGCGTGTCGCCGTCACCGTCACGAGCGGCGCCCGGCCGGGCGCCCAGAACTTACAGCCAGCCCGCTTCGCGATAGAACGCCATCGTCCGCTTCACTCCCTCTTCGAAGCCGACCTCCGGGTTCCAAGCGAGCTCGCGCCGGGCACGCGTGCTGTCGCACACCCACTGCTCGAAGAGCTCGTTCAGCTTGTCGCGCGTGAGCATCACGGCGCGGTTGGTGGCGCGACCGTAGAGCTCGGCGCCGAACGCTGCCGTTTGGACGAGGCGGCGCGGCAGGTGGAACCGGAATTTGGCTTTCTGGCCCATGGCCGCCTCGGCGAACATGATGAGCTCTTCGAGCGTGTGCACGCTGCCGTCGTCGACGTGATAGGTCGAGCCGCTCGGCACGTCGCGATCGAGTGCCGCAATGCACGCCGCCGCGCAGTCGCTGCCGTAGATCATGCTGAGACGGTTCTGGGTCGAGCCGAGCAGCGGCAGCACGCCGAGCTTGATCGACTTGAAGAACGCGAGGATTTCGCGGTCGCGCGGGCCGTAAATCGCGGGCGGGCGCAAGATCACGAGGCTCACGTCGCCTTTGCGCGCCTGCGCGGCGCGCTCGGCGGCAAGCTTGCTCTTGCCGTAGTCGGTGACCGGGCGCGGCTCGGCGTCTTCGGGAATGGGCGCGCCGCTCGCGTCGCTCGGACGCAGCGCAGCCAAGCTCGAGACGAGCACGAAACGGCGCACGGTCGCCTTGTTCTCGAGCGCGGCGTCGAGCAGGTTCTCCGTGCCGCCGCGATTGACGCGCATGAATTCGTCGGTGCTGCGCGCCTTCACGAGGCCCGCGGCGTGCACGATGCCGCTCACGCCCGTCGCTGCGCGCCGTACGCTCGCCAGATCGTCGATCGCGCCCTCCACGAGCTCGACGCCCGGGAGCGAACGCAAAAAGCGCGTGTCGCTGCTCGTGCGCACGAGGGCGCGCACGGGGCGTCCGGCGCGCGCGAGCCGCTCGACGACGTGCGAGCCGAGAAAGCCGCTGCCGCCCGTGACGAGCACGGTCATGTTCGAACCTTGGGGGTCATCGGGTGTGATCTCGGGATTACAGCGCGCGCTCGTACACGCGGTAGCGCTTGTAGATCTTGCCGCCCATGAAGCGGATGCCGACGTTGACGGGCGCGTTGTCCTCGTCGGTCCAGGAGAGCTCGCCCCACTGAATGCCGACGTCGCGGCCGGCGCGGTTCATCTTCGCGTAGATGTAGGTGCTGAGGCCCGCGTACTTGCGCACGCCGCGGTATTTCTTACGGATGCCGAGCAGCGCGAGCCGCGCGGTCTTCGGCCCCACGACCTTGAGGCGCCAGAGCAACTTCGCAAGCCCCGTCGGTAGCAGCTTGCCGTCGAGATCGCGGATGACTTCGTTGACGTTCGGCAGCGCCACGGCCACGGCGGCGGGCTCGCCGTCGACCTCGGTGATGTACGAGAGCGCCGGGATCGCGATGAGCTTCAGCTCCTCGCCCATGCGCATGACCTCGGCCTCGGAGTAGGGCACGAACGACCAGTTGTCGCTCCAGGCGTCGTTGAAGACATCGACCACGATGCGTAAATCGCGCTCGAAATTCTTCATGTCGATGTGGCGCGACTTCACCTCGGGCAGCGCCTCGATTTCGTCGTGTGCCTTCTGCGCGCGGGTCGGGAGGTCGCCGACCACGTAGCGCCAGGCGTAGAAATCCTTGAGCTTCGCGAGGCCGGCCTGCTCGATGAGCCCGCCCTGGTAGGGCAGGTGGTGCTGCATCAGGATCATGGGCGGCGTGTCGAAGCCGTCGACGAGGCAGCCGAGCTCCTCGTTGATGCCGAGCGAAATCGGGCCGCGCATGCGCTTCATGCCGCGTTCGCGCAGCCACGCCGCGGCGGCCTCGAGCAGCGCCCCCGCGACCTCTTGGTCGGCGATGGTATCGAAGAAGCCGAAAAAGCCGGCATCGTCGCGGTGGAGCGCGAGGTGCGCGCGGTCGATTTGCGCCGTGGCGCGGCCGACGCAGAAGCCGTTCCGGTGCGCGGTGAGCACGACGCCTTCGGCGTGTTCGAAGAAGGGGTTCTTCTTGCTGAGCCGCTGCTTCATGTCGAAGTCGAGCGCCCGCACGTAGTTCGGATCGTTCCGATAGATGTAGGAGACGACCTCGAGGAAGGGTTCGAGCTTCCCGCCGAGGGCCGTGTGTCTGATCTCGACGCTCATGCCGCGCCGGAGGTAACCTCGCTCGGCCGGTTGCGTCAACTCGGACGCCGGTGCGTCAGCCGGAAATCACGCCGTACTTCTTGCCGACGGCGCGGAAGGCCTCGAGCGCGCGATCGAGGTGGTGCCGCTCGTGCGTCGCCATGTAGCTCGTGCGCAGCATCGCGCTCTTCGGCGGGACGCCGGGGGAGATGAAGGGGTTCGTGTAGACGCCGTGCTCGTCCAAGAGCTCGCGCCACATACGGATCGTGCGCAGGTCTTGGCGAATGAAGATGGGGATCACGGCCGTTTGCGTGTGACCGAGCTCGAAGCCCATGCCGCGCAGCTGGTCGCGCATGTAGGTGAAGTTTTCGCGCAGCTTGTCGATGCGCCACCCCTCCTCCTGCATCACCTCGAACGCGGCCATGGCGGCCGCGACGCTCGGCGGAGACGCTGCGGCGGCGAACATGAAGGAGGGCGCGAAATGGCGGATGTAGTCGAGCACCTTGCGCTCGCCCACGAGCCAGCCGCCGATGCTGGCGAGCGATTTCGAGAAGGTGCCACCGACGAGATCGACCTGGTCTTGCAAGCCGAAGAGCGCCGGCGTGCCGCGGCCGCCGGGGCCGATGACACCGAGCGCGTGCGCGTCGTCGACGAAGAGCCGGGCGCCGTGCTTCTTCACGATCGGTACGATTTGATCGAGGTGAGCGATTTCACCCTCGGCGCTGAAGACGCCGTCGGTGATGACGAAGGCGCCTTCGTCGGCGCCGAGCTTCTCGAGGATCTTGTCGAGCGCGTCGGCGTCGTTGTGCTTGTAACGCACGAGGCGCGCGCCCGCGGCCTGGCCGAGCCGTGCGCCGTCGTAGAGGGAGGCGTGCACGTTGCGGTCGATCACGGCGACGCTCGATTTGTTGCTGAGCAGCGCCGCGCAGGTGGCGAGGTTCACCTGGTAGCCCGTGGTGAAGACGAGCGCGCTCTCCTTGCCCATCCAGGCGGCGAGCTTCGACTCGAACTCCTCGTGCATCTTCATCGAGCCGTTCACGAGGCGCGAGCCGGTCATGCTCGTGCCGAAGCGATCGATCGCTTCCTTGGCGGCGTCGCGTACCTTCGGGTGCGTCGTGAGGCCGAGGTAGTTGTTCGAGCCGAGCATGATCACGCGCCGGCCGTCGATCACCGCCTCCGGCCCGTCGTTGAGATCGAGCGGGCGGAAGAACGGGTAGATCCCGATCTTGCGCGCGTTGTCGGCCGCCATGAACTTGCGGGACTTCTCGAAAACGTCTTTGCCGCCGATGCTCGAGAGCGAGTTGCGCTCCTTCATCGACTCGTCCATGTCGGACGAGCCCTCGACGGTGGCGGCGCCGTTCGCGCCGTTGGCTCCGTTCACGGCGTGGCCGTTGGTGCGCGCGGGGGCGTGCGGCTCGTCCGTCGCACTGCGCGTCGTGAGGCGTTCGCCGACGTTTTCGTCGAGGGCCGGATCGACGTTCGGCAGCTCGTAGCCGCTCGTGAGGACCTTCCAGGCGTCGCGCACGCGCGAGCGCGCGTCCATCAAGCCTTCCGCCGCGCGCATCACGCGATCGTCGGAGACGATGCGCATGAGCCGAGGACTGAACAACGCCTTCTTGCCGCGCGAGAGAATGTCTTGTCGCAAGCTCACGATTCGGGCGGGAACTTACGCGAGGGTCTAGAGCTCGTCAAATCAGGGCCAAGCGTCCTGTCCTTCGTCCGCGAGCTCCATGCTGTCCAAACACAGGCCGTCCGGTGGTGCAGTACGCCCGAGCGTGACGCGATTCTTGTCTGCGAGCGCCGTCGCGAGCGCTCCGGCCTTCAGCCGTCCGATGCCGACGTCGACCAACGATCCTACGATGATGCGCACCATTCGATGCAGGAACCCGCTGCCTTCGACGAAGATCTCGGTGAGCTCACCGTCGTCGCTACTCGCCGTTCGCACCTCGATGCGAAACAGTCGTCGCACCGTGTTCTCACGTTGGTCCTCGGCGGCGCGGAACGCACGGAAGTCGTGCTCGCCCACGAGCGGCACCGCCGCCTCCCGCATCAGCTCGTGGTTCAACCTCTCGCCGAGGCGCCAGGCGCGGGCGTCCCAGAACGGGCTCCGCACGACACTCTCGAGGATGACGTAGCGGTACGTCTTCTGCCGCGCCGAAAAGCGTGGTTCGAAGCCGGGCTCCACGCCCGCGGCGCGACGGACGACGATCTCGGCGGGCAGCTCGCGGTTGAGGCAGTGCACCCACGCGCGCGTCGGCAGAGCGCGCTCGACGTCGAACGCGACGCGCTGTCCGCGCTCGTGCACTCCCGCGTCCGTGCGACTGGCGCCGCGGACGAGACTTGCCTCGGGCGCGACGGCACGCACGGCACCGTCGAGCTCGCCCGCGATGGTGCGCGCCGTCGGCTGGCGCGCGAAACCGGAGAAGCGACTGCCGTCGTACGCGACCGTGAGGAGCACGCCGTGCGCGCGCGGCGTCACGGCGCCGCTGGCTGTGCGTCGCCGAGGTCGGTCATGCAACCGGCGTCGACCGCGGCGGCTCGCTCGGCCTCGACCTTGGGCGAGTTCGCCTCGCCCGCCGCGTTGACGTCGTAGAGAGACAGCGGAGGACAGCTGGGCGTCCGGCCGTCGTTCCCGCAGCCGGGAGCCGCCAGACCGAGCAGCGCGCCGAGTGCGAGCGCCACGGTCAAGCCGACGAGCGAACGGCGTCCGGTCATTTCTTCTCGGGTAGGAAGTTCAGCGGAACCTGGGCGTCCACGCAACCGTTTTTCGGCGAGGGAAACGTGGTCGCGCGGTAAATGTTCGTCACGCACTGGGAGACCATGGGACTGCCGAGCGAGTCGTTGCTGACGCTCGCGCCGCACACGGCGCCCCCCACGCCCACGCAAAGATTCACGGTGAGTCTGCCCTGCAGCGACTCCTGTTGGGCGAGCGCTTTCTCGTAGCAGTGCTGAGCCTGGTTCGCGCGTGTGCGGAGCACGGCGGAAAAACCAGGCGCCGCCTCCCCGGTACAATGCCCGCAGCTGCCGCAGTTCGTGCCCATGTTCGTCGAGGCCACCACCTTTTTGGTGGTGCTCGGCGTACCGCCGTCTTCGGCCGACGCGCTCGGAGGAGGTGGAGGCGGAGGCACGACCTGATCGACGGTGGCCGTCGGCTCTTGGGCAACGGTCGACAGACCCGAAGGCGACGGCGCGGATTTGTCATCCGACCCGTGCAGCTTCCAGAACACGAGCCCGCCCATGAGCAGCAGCATCACGATGACGGCGCCGATGAATTGCCCGCCCCCATGTTTCGGCGGCGGAGGGGGAAGTGAAGAGGGCGGAGAATTCGTCGGCGGCATATTGGCTGAGGGTGAGTGGCTCGGGGACGGCGGAGCTAACGTCGAGGAGCTCCCGCTCCGTTACGGCCCAACCGGGCGAACTATATAGCGGCGTCGCCGGGTCGGAAAATATTCGCGGCTCACGGCTCGGTTCGGCCGTCTTCGGCTGCCGGATCGCGATCGCCCGGTACGAGCAATGCGACGGCCGTATCGCCCCAAACGCGCCGCTCGGCCGGTTCGAGTCCGGAAACACGAGGCACATCGTCCCGGGCCGAATGTTCGAGCACGAGCCGTGCGCCGGGGCCGAGCGCGCCTTTGCGGACGAGGTGCGCGAGTGTGTCAGTCGCAGCTCGTAGATCCGCCCAAGGCGGATCGCAGAAAACGAGGTCGAAGGGGCCATGCGCCGTCGCCTGGCCGAGCGCGCGGGGCAGGGCGAGCGGGACGATCACGCTGCGAGCTTCGACGCCGAGCGCGGCGACGTTTTCACGAATGCAGGCGAGCGCCGCACGGTCGTGCTCGACGAGCACGGCGTGCGCCGCGCCGCGCGAGAGCGCTTCGAACGCGAGCGCGCCGCTGCCGGCGTAAAGATCGAGCACGCTGGCGCCCGTCATGTCGCCGAGCACGTTGAAGAGCGCCTCGCGCACGCGCGCTCCCGTCGGGCGCGTCATCAAGCCGCGTGGAACTTTGAGCGGGCGACCGCGGAACGCTCCGGCGATCACGCGCGGCGCGCTCATGTGGTCTCGATCTTGGACCAGAGCTTCTGGCGCATGCGCTGGCGCGTGCGATCTCGCCGCGTCACCAGGCGCGCGACGCTCACGGCCGCGAGCAGCTCGCCTTCTTGTCCGAGCGCGGGGAGCACGCTCGAGCCCACGAGAAAGGTGCCCGGAATCGGCCCGCGCAGCGGCTCGCCTGCGAGGTGACGATAGCCGGGCGGATCCACGGTCCACTGCCGTTGCATCGGCTCGGCGCTCGCCGCCGCGCCCTCGAGGTGAATGCGGTCGATTTCCCGCCGCCCGCCGTTGCTCGCGTCGAGCAGCGGCAGCCCGTCGTGGACCGAATCGAGCAGCACGAGATGCTCGTCGAAAAACGGCAGCGCCGTGCGCAGCGTGTCGACGACCGCCGCGCGCGCTTCGAGCAACGTGAGCGGGCCGCGCGCCGGCAAGAGCGTTTCGGCGACGAGCAGCGCCTCGCCGTCGGGGACGGGAGCGCCTTCGGCGAGCGCTTTGCCGTCGAACCATTGCAGGTGCACGACCGGTTTGCGCGGATCGCGCGGCGCGCCGGGCGGCAGCACGAACGATTCGGGCGGCAGATTCTCCGGCAAGAGCTTGCGCTGGACGAGCGCGCTCGTCACGAAGCGTCCGCTCTCGGGCGCGAGCCGCGGCCAGTCGCGCTCGGCGGCGCGCGTGACGCCTTCTCCGTTCGAGAGCTCGGCGAGCGCTTCGCCCCACTGGTCGGTGATGACGGCGGTCGTGCCGGTCATTTCGTCGTCGCCGTCGAGCACGACGCCGACGGCCGAACCGTGCCGCACGACGAGCCGCTCGGCGCGTCGCTCGAGCGAGCAGACGCCGCCGTGCGCGACCAGTCGCTCCGTGAGGAATGCCTCGAATTCCTGCTCGCCGCCCGCCAGCGCCGCGATGCCACGCGCCCATGCGCCGTGCAGCCGCGAAAACGCGAGTGCGGGTAGCTGCTCGGCGCTGCCGGCGAGGTGACCGGCGAAGAGCGCCGGCACGCCCGCGATGTCGCGATAGAGGTGTCCGCTCGGAAACTTGGTGAAGAGCTCGCCCGCGCGCTCGCCGTTGCCGAACGGCAAGAGCGACGCCGCTTGACCGGTCTCGAAGCGCTCCCACAGCTTGCCGGGCGGCCACACGCCGTCACGCTCGAAGGCGGTGTCCGCGGCCGCGTTCACGCCGGCGATCGTCGTGTAAAGCTCGTCGACGACCTGACGGACCTCGGGAAACTCGCGTTCGATCTCGCGCGCGAAGAGCTCGACGTCGGGCGGCAGCTCGAGCCGCTGCCGCCCCGCGAGCACGGTGAACATCGGATCTTGCGGCACCGCCCGGCGCCGAAACTGCGGACTTTGCGCGAGCTCGTGCAGGATGCGCCGCCACACGGGTGAGGACCCGAAGAGCAGCGTGAACGCGCGGCGCGCGAGCACGCGCCGATCGAAGCGATAGGTCGTCGGGCGTTGGCCTTGCCCCACGAGCAGCACGCGAAAGTCGCGCCGCGCGAGCAGCGTCGCCACCGTGAGGCTGCCGAGCGAGCGCCCGAGCACGACCGCGTCGTAAAAGCGCGAGCTCACCCGTGCCTCGGCCGCTCTGCCCCGATGCTCGGCCGCACGCGCCCGCCCGCGATGTCCCTGAGCACGCCGACCAGGAGCGCGTGCTCGGCCGCGTGCATGCGTTCGGCGAGCGTGTGCTCGTCGTCGCCGTCGACGATTTCGACGGCGCGCTGCGCGATGATCGGCCCGCTATCGACCCCCTCGTCGACGAAATGGACCGTGCAGCCCGTCAGCTTGACGCCGTGCGCGAGCGCCTGGCGCATGGCGTTCGTCCCCGGAAACGACGGCAAGAGCGAAGGGTGGACGTTGACGACACGCCCCGGAAAGGCGCGCAGGATCTCCGGCGTGAGCACGCGCATGAACCCCGCGAGCACGATCCACTCGGCGCCGTGCTCGTGCAGGGCGGAAACCAGCGCGCGATCGAACGCCGCGCGCGTGTCGAACGTCTGGTGCGGGATGGCGAGCGCGGGGACGCCGGCGCGTGCCGCCCGTTCGAGCGCCATGGCGTCCGTCTTGTTCGAGATGACGCAGCTCACGCGGGCGTCGAGCGAGCCGTCCCGCGTGGCATCGAGAATGGCTTGAAGGTTCGTCCCGTTGCCGGAGACGAGCACGCCGAGCGCCAGAGTCATGAGCTTACCCGGTCATAGCATCAACCGCGCGGGGCGTGGCCAGGCGCGCCGGCTCGCGTGGCGCCTACGGCTGCGCGCGCCTGACGGGCGCGAACGGCGCGAGCGGCACGGGCGAAGCCTTGCCGCGAACGAGCGCGCTGACGACGGCCGCCGTGATCGGCGCGAGCAGAATGCCGTTTCGGTAGTGCCCGCTCGCGAGCCAGAGTCCCGGCAGCTCCGTGCCGCCGAGTAGCGGCAGCTCGTCCTCGGTGTACGGACGAAAATTCGACCAACTCTGCCCGAGACTCGCGGCGCCGAACGCCGGCACGAGCTCGATCGCGGCCGTCAGCAAATCGCGGACGGCCGCCGCCGTGACCTCGCGCCGGTAGCCGACGAATTCCATGGTCGAGCCGACGAGGGTGCGTCCGTCGTCGCGCGGCACCAAGTACGCGCGCGGCCCGAACACGACGCTCGTGATGAGCGGCTCGGGCGTCTCGAGCTCCACGATCTGCCCGCGCACCGGCTGCACGGCGCCGGCGGCGATGCCGAGCCCTTCGACGAGGCTCGTCCAGCTCCCGGCGGCGACGACCACGTGCCGCGCGCGCACCACGCTGCCGTCATCGAGCGCGACGCCCGCGGCGCGACCCGCTTCGTTCACGACGCGGCGCACGTACGCGCCGCTCCGGAAGACGACACCGGCGCGCGCCGCCGCGATGTGCAGCGCGCGAAAGAGCCGCCGCGGATCGACGCGCGCGTCGTCGTCGTAGGCGATACCCCCCGCGAGCTTTGCGTCGAGGTTCGGCTCACGTCGCGCGAGTGCACGCCGAGAGAGCACGCGAGGTCGCGGCTTTTGCCACGCGACTTCACGCGCGAGCCGTCCGAGCTCGGGCGCGCGAAACGCGACCTTGAGCACGCCGCACTCGCGGTACCCGGTATCGATGCCCGTCGCGCGCTCGAGCGCGCGCACCCACGCCGGGTAAAGTCGCCGGCTCGCTCGCGACAACTCGGCGAGCGGCCCCGGCGTGTGGGACTCGACTTGCGCGCCCAAAATGCCGGCGGCGGCGCTCGAAGCTTCGGCGCCCGGCACGCTCCGCTCGAGCACCACGACGGACAGACCGCGCCGCGCGAGCTCCCACGCGCTCGCCGTGCCCATCACGCCGCCGCCGACCACGACGACGTCGGGCGAAGCCGCGCGCTTTTTCACGTCGTGGACTCGCCCGTCGGGATCGGCCGCGTGAGCCGCACGAGTCCGACCACGTTGAACGTCGCGAACGCGAGCAAGAGTCCGAATAGTCCGAACGCCCAGCGCATCGCCGCCGGCGACTCCCCGTCCACGAGCAGCCACGCATCCGCGGGCGGCGGCTCGACACCGCTCTCTCTCACGGCTTCCGGCAGGCCGCGCTGGCGAATGCCGAGCGACGAGACCTTGAGCAAGCGACCAACGAACGAATCGGGGGGCACGAAGCGCGAGCTCTCTTCGTTCGCCGGGACGCGGATCTGCACCCAAACGCGCGGGTTGCCCTCGACGCTCGCGAGCCGGTAGGTGTCGTGCTCGAGCGGGCGCGCGTAGCGGATGGCGCGCGTGGCCGAAAGCTGAGCCTCGCCGTGGACCCACGCGTCCGAAAGCGCCGGCTCGAGCCGCGCCGAGACGAGATCGCCGAGGTCGCGCGGCGAGCCGCCGTGGAGCGAGTAGACGACGTCGGGCAACACCGCGAACGAGAGCGCGAGCGAGCCCAGCGCTCCGAGCGCGAGCGTGACGAGCGTCACCCGCCGCCAGGGCCGGCGCGGTGCCGGCAGGCTCGCGAGGTCGTGCTTTTTCCCCGACGGGGGCGGCGGCAGGCTCGGGTTTTCGGAGGAGCGGGTCATGAGGAAACGGACAGCGCGGGAGCCGCGCAGGTTTCCGTACCTGCGCGCATTAGCATAAACGCCTATTAACGCTAAAGTTTTTCGGGATCTCGCCCTTCGATCGCTAGCCGGCTATCCTGCTCGGCGGGATGGCCAAACCGACCAAGAAGATCATCTGCCCGTCGTGTGGCTTCGCCAACACGCCGCCGCTCGCCAATCACCGCTGCGCATCGTGCGGCGCCAAGGTGGAAGAGCTCAAGCCGCTCCTCACGCGGCAGGAAGAGCTCGAACGGCGCTACCAACAAGAGTCCTTCAGCCCGACGTGGTTCTTGGTCTCGATCGCCATCATGATCGTGACGACGGCGGCGTTCGTCATGGGTCTGCCGATGGTCGTGCCGGCGCTCGACTTCGAGGGCTCGGCCGGCATGATGGTTTCGATCCCCGTCTGGTTTTTCGGCGGCATGCTGATCGGCTTGGTTTCGCCGGGGCGGACCTTCGTCGAGCCGATGATCGCCGTGTTCCTCGTCGCGATGCCGACCGCGTTCATCCTCTATTCGAATCAGACCGTGAAGACGATGCCGGCGTTCATGTACGTGCTGCTCTCGGCGCTCGGCGTGCTCTTCACGCTGATCGGCGCGTACGTCGGCGAGCGCATCCAAATGGGTCCCCCGCCCAAGGCCGCCGAGTAACACTCCGGCCAAGTCTTGGCAGAACGGATCACGAGAAGCTTCTTGCGCTGCTCCTCGTGCGCCGCGCTCGGCGTCTTGCTCGCGGCGACGGCAGGTTGCTCGAAAGGTGACGGGCCCGCGCGCTCGGAAGCGGCTGCCGTGAGTCGCGCGATCGAAGCGCTGCGTGAGGCCGACAACGGAAAAAAGGCGGAGCTGTTGCGCGGGCTCCGCAGCGTGCCCTGCAGTGTCCCCGACATTTGCGCGGTGCAGAGCTTCTGCGCCTCCGCCTACGACGAGCACGTGAAAGTGCTCGCGCTCATCGAGGCGGCCAAGGCCGCGGCGTCCTCGGCACCGCCCGAAACGTTGCGCGACGCCATCGCGACGGCACAAGCCGGCCTCACGCGCGCCAAAGCGCAAACCGACACGTGCGCCACGCAACAAGGCGACCTCGCGCGGCGATATCGCGTCGCACGCTGACGGCGAGCCGCGCTCGCCGTCGGCGGATCGTGACGTGCGTCGGGTGTGGTGACGCGCGTCAGTGCGCGGAGCCGGTCGGCGCGGGCGGCTTCGCGCTCGCAGCCGGCGGCTTCGCACTCGGGACGGGCGGCTTCGCGCTCGGGACGGGCGGCTTCGCGGCCGCGGCGGAGCCGGACGGCACGGGCGGCGCCGCGGCACTGCCCGACGCGGCGGGCGCGCCGGCGTCCTCGGTCGCGGGAGGCGGCGGCGTCCAACCCTTGGCCGTGAAGCGCACGCGCCCGAAGCGGGACGCTTTGTGGAAGTTACCTTGGCCGAGGATCGGCGACCAGGCGACGCCCGCGTTGTCCTTCATCGCGTAGAAATTCAAGCGCCAGCTATCGCCGAGCGCGGGCGGAGCCTTCTTCGCTTTGCTGAAGCTCTTGAACGGGATCGCGGCTTCGACGACGTAGCCTTTGTCTGCGTCCTCGGGCTTGTCGACGGTGCCGTCGACCGTGACGGCGCTCTTGAGCTTCGCCGACCACTCTTCGTGACCGAAGGGCCCGTCTGGATCCGTCTTCGGGTCGTTGTAGTGATCGTATTGCGTGTCGAACACCAGGTTCTGCGGGTTCACCTGGATCTCGTAGTAGTCGTCGTTGTCACCGTCGCCGTCGGGGTCGACCATGATTTCGACCGTGTCCTTGGTCCAGAGGTGCGGATCCTTCGCGTTCTTCGGGAAGCCGCCGACGATGTTGGCTTCCTGTACTTCGAAGCCGACGTAGAGATTCGTGTCGTTCCAGAGCAGGCGCGCGCTGCCGTTGACGGGCGAGTCCTTGGGCGCCTGACCGCTCGCGACGTCGACCAAGGGGAGCACAGCGGCGCTCTTCCAAGCAGCTTCGTCGAGCTTGCCGTCGATCGTGAGCTTGTCGGTCTTCTCGAGGCGATCGACCGAGATTTCCGGCACGGTCTCGAGCTTGGCCTTCATGGCAGCCTCGCTCGGTTGCACGCTGAAGCTCGCGACGATGGCGCGATCCTGGCTGTCCTTCGCGCCAGCGGTGATCGGCAGGTGGCCCTGTTTGCTGAAGAAGCCGGTGATGACCTGGATCGTTTCCGTCTTTGCCTTCGGCACGTGGAACGTCTGCTGGTCGACGTAGACCTTGCCGGGCTCCCACGCCGAAACGGGCAGGCCGCCGCCCTTGTGCTTCTTGCTCGGCCGGAGCGGCGCGTTGCGATCGATGTTCAAAAGCTTCTCGCCCGAGGCGTCGAGCACCTGGGTGAAGAGTTTGTAGCCGCCGCTGATCGGCTCGGAGATTTGCCAGTAGAAGGTGAGCTTGACCTTCTGCCCCGGCTTGAGCGGCTGCGGGTGATCGAGGTCGTAACCGAGCAGCGTCGCCTTGTCCCCGAACTTGATCTCGAGCTTGTTGGTGATCTCGGGCGCCTGGTCGAGGATGTACTGCGCGAGCTTCGCCTTCTGCTCTTCCGGATCGACTTGATGCTTCTTCTTCGAGCAGCCGAAGGCGAGCGTCAGAGCAAGCAAAGCGATAGGCAAACGGCGGATCATGGCTTCTCCTTCAGATCGGTCCCCGCAGGTCTCACGGGTGCGCGGCCCTTGAGCGACGGCGGTAGGCCGCGCCTCCGGTCACCACGCGCGTCGGACTTTTGGCCCGGCGTGACGCCCGTGGCAAGTCGCGCGACGATCGCGCGATCGTGGCCGTCGGAAAGCCCGCCCAGGATTTCGAGCCGCGAGCCGGACAAGCCGTCCACCTCGCTGCCCGCGACCTGCACGGCCTCGTGGCCGATGCCGACCGAGAGCGTGAACGTGGGGGACTGCGTGTGCGGCACCGTAATGTCTTGCTCGTCGACGTAGACGTTACCTGGCGTCCACTCGCTCGGCGGCAGCTTTTGCCGCAGCGTCCCCACGTCGTCGAAGGCGTAGGGCTTCGGCGCGTCCGCCACGCTCACGTGCGTGAAGAGCGTCCAGCCGGGCGAGAGCTTCTTCACCGAACGCCAGTAGAGCTTCAGGTGCACGGTCGAGCCCGGTGCAGCCTTCTCCGAGGGCGAAATATCCCAGCCGACCAAGTGCACGGCGCCGCCGAAGTCCACGAGCGTGCGCGTCTGCACGTCCGTCGGCACGTCCGAGAGGACGTAGGCGCTGAGCGAATCGTCGACCTTCGTCTCGCTCGGACTCGCACACGCAGTGAGCGTGCACGCGAGCAAGAGAGCAGAAGTGATAGCCACGGACTTCATCGGCGCTTGCCTTTCTTGCGCGCGTCGCGTTCGCGTTTGCGCTGATTTTTACGTGCGTTCTTCTCGGCTTTGCTCAGGACTCGCATCTTCGGCGCCGCCTCTCCCATACCGCCGGGCATGCCCATGCCGGGAAAGCCCATGCCACCCATACCCGGAAAACCCATGCCGGGCATGCCCGGAAAGCCGCCGCCCTGCATCGCTTTTCTGGCGTTTCGCGCCATGGCGATGTTTTTGAGGCCGGGGATGTTACCCATCACGCCGAGGTTCTGTCCGAATCCGCCCATCATCTGGCGCATGAACAGAAACTTTTGGACGAGCTCGCTCACGGCTTCGGTCGTTTGCCCCGAGCCGCGCGAGATGCGCTTGGCGCGCGACGGCTCGCGCACGAGCGAGTTCGGATCCTCGCGCTCGTCGGGCGTCATCGATTGAATCATGGCCTCGATGCGCACGAGCTCGCGATCGTCGAGCTGTTGCGCGGCGCCGGGCGGCACCATGCCGGAGAGCCCGGGGATCTTCTCGACCAGATCCGAGAGCGAGCCCATCTTCTGCAGCATGCGGATCTGACTCAAGAAGTCGTCGAGCGTGAACTCGCCGCGCATCATGCGCTGCGCGTCCTTTTCCGCCTGCTTCTCGTCGACGACGTTCTCGAAGTCCTGAATCAGGCCGACGACGTCGCCCATGCCGAGCACGCGGCCCGCCATGCCTTCGGCGCGGAACGGCTCGAGCTTGTCGGTCGTCTCGCCCATGCCGGCGAAGACGATGGGCGCGCCCGTGACTTCCTTCACGCTGAGCGCGGCGCCGCCGCGCGCGTCGCCGTCGAGCTTGGTGAGAACGACGCCCGTGATGCCGAGCCGCTCGTTGAAGCTCTTGGCCGTTTTTACGGCGTCCTGGCCGATCATGGCGTCGACGACGAGCAAGATGTTGCCCGGCTCGACGGCGCTCTTGATCGCGGCGAGCTCCTGCATGAGCGGCTCGTCGATCGCGAGGCGGCCGGCGGTGTCGTAGACGATGACGTCGCAGCCCGTGCGTGCCGCTTCTGCGGGCGCGGCCTTGCAGATTTCGAGCGGCGACTGTCCGGGCAAATTGAAGACCGGGACGTTGATCTGCTTGCCGAGCACTTGCAGCTGCTCGACGGCCGCGGGCCGCTGCATGTCGGCGGCGACGAGCAGCGGCTTTTTGCCGAGCTTATCGAGCCAGCGCGCGATCTTGGCAGCCGTGGTCGTCTTGCCCGAGCCCTGCAGGCCCACCATCATCACGCCCGTGCGCCCGCTCGGCGCGAGCGTGATGGGCTCACCCTCGAAGCTCATCATGCTGACGAGCTCGTCGTGGCAGATCTTCACGAACTGCTCGCCGGCGCTGACGGCGTGGGTTTGGCCGCCGTGACGCACGCGCGTCTGCACGGTCGTACCGAGCGCCTTCTGCTCGACCTCCTCGAGGAAGCGTTTGACGACGCCGAGCTCGACGTCGGCTTCGAGCAGCGACGTGCGCACTTCACGCAGCGCCGCCTGGACGTTCTTTTCGTTGAGCTCGGTGAGCCCAGCTAAACGATTCTGAGCTTCACGAAAGCCGCGGGAGAGAGCCTCGAACACGGGTCGGGCTTTTAGCACGGCGCCGGAAAGTGAGGACCGCGCCGGCGAGGGCGGCGAAACCGGCCGCAAGGGGGCCGTTTTCGGGCCTTCGGCCGCGGGGTAGGCGGCAAGCGCAGCCGCTTTGGCCGTCCGCCCCAGTTCCGCCCGCGTCAGCGGCAGCCGAAACAGAGGTCGCCCCTAAATCCCCATCGGAATCTCTGGGACAGGGGTGGCTCGCCCGCCAAGTGCCGAACGCCGCGTGGAGCTCGGGCAGGGGACTTTGGTCGCCGGAGCTCGGCACGCGGAGCTCGAGGTAGCTCCCAGGCACCGCGTCCGGAAGCTCGACCTCGAGGAAGGCAGAGTCGGAGGGGAGGCCGTCCGGCGTGCAGCGGTGGTCGCCTTCGCCGCCGTCGGCGCCGGCCTCGAGCGCGTGGAGCAAGCGCTCGGGCAGGTCGCAGCCAGACGCCTCGAACGCGGCGGACGCGTGCTCGATGACGGCGCGACTCGAAAGGAAATTGCCTTGGACGGAGTAGACGAGGTCGCCTGCGACGCCTTGGTGATCGGCCGCGTACGCTTGGTTGTCGGCGCCGGTGAAGGCAGCGCTCCGTCCCGTGACGTCGACCACACCGTATTGGCGCAGGCTCGCGTAAGCGTCGAAGTCGGGCGACGTGACGCGGGCGATCACGTCGGACGGTGCGGCACCGCTCGCGAGCAATCTCACGCCCTCGTCGCGCGCGTCCTGATTGAAGACGGCTTGGGCGTGAACGGTCCCGACGCCGGGAACGGCGCCGTAGATGACGTAGACGTCGTCGCCGTGCAGGCACGACGTGCCGGCGCCGCCCGTCGCGTGCGTGCGCGTGTCGGCCGCTGCGATCGAGTACGTCGCTCGTGCGCGGGGCGTGAACGCGACGCACGCCAGAGCGGCAAGCACCGAAACGAGCGGACGTGCGACTCGAGACTCGAGTCGGGCGATCTTGGAAAGAGCAGATCGCGATCGGCACGAGTGACCAGGAGCTACGTGAAAAACCGGCGAGACCGGCGCGTTGTGGGTCAGTGGTCGGCAACGGACGCCGGACTTCGAGCGAGGTCGCCGTGCTTCCATCAACCACAAAAAGTCGGCGGGGCTTCCCGTCGCCTCACACGAGCGGGGCGACTGGGCCGACCTGCGAGCCACAACGCGCCGGCCTCGCCGGTTCTCGCGTATGTTTCGGCGTCCTTGACGATCGTGATCTTTCCTTCCAAGACTGCCCAACTCGAGGCGGGCGCGACGCGCATGACACACGAGCGTATCGTGGCCGTGCGCACGACGCCCGTGTTCAGCGCGGATGGTGCTCGCGGCCGCTCTTCAAGACCTGCGTCCAATAGCTGAGCTCGGTCAGAAGGAGCTGCGCTTTCTTCGTGTAGAACTCGGCGGTCGGATAGCCCTGCGCGTCAACGGCCAGTCCGATCAAGTTGATGCACACTTCCTCCCGCATGGGCACCATCTTGAGCTCGACCGCCACCTGCGCGAGCTGCGAGGACGCACGCGAGCCGCCCGCGGCTCCCCCGTAGCTGAGCCACGCGACGGGCTTGTAGTTCCAGGCTTGGTAGAGGGCATCGAGCGCGTGTTTCAGCTGCCCGGGGTAGCCGCGATTGTATTCGGGCGTGACGACGATGAACCCGTCGAAGCCGCGGATGCACTCGGCCCAGCGCGATTGTAGACTCCCGTCGACGTAGAGCTTCTCGGCGCCCGTGGGGAGCACGCCGTACGTGTACGCGGGCAGCGGCCACTCGCGCAGATCGACGAGCTCGGCCTCGAGGTTCGTGTGTGACTTCGCGAGCTCGAGTAGCCACTTGGCGAAGGCTTCGCCCCGCCGGACCTCGCGGACGCTCGCTAGGATGACGCCGATCGCTGCCATATGGTTCAAGTAACATTGTGCGCGCCGCGCAGGCAGCCGTAAACTTTTGGTCAGACCCGATCGCGCACCGCGAGCACGCGGGCGTAGGCGCTACGGCGCGGGATCTTGAGGCGCGCGGCGAGCTCGGTCGCGAGGTCCTTCGGGTGGGCGCCCTTTTGCAAGCGACTCGCGATTTCGGCGTCGATCAGGGCTGGATCGGGCGCAATCTCGTCGTCGTCTTCGCGCTCGGGCTCGGCACCGAGCACGAGCGTGATTTCACCGAGCCAGTCGCGCTCGAGCGCGGCGAGCTCGCCGAGCGATCCGCGCAGGATCTCTTCGTGCATCTTCGTGAGCTCGCGGCAGAGCGCGACCGCCCGCTCGGGAGCCGCCTCGGCGAGCTCCCGCAACGTTTCGGCAACACGCTGCGGCGATTCGAAGAGAATCACCGGCTCGGGACTCTTCTCGACGCGTTCGAGCGCGCGCCGTCGCTTCTTGCCATGCCGCGGGAGAAAGCCCAAGAACAAAAACGGTCCGTCGACGAGACCTGAAGCGGCAATCGCCGCGGTGACGGCGCTCGCGCCGGGAACGGGCACGACGCGTACGCCGGCTTCCGCTGCCGCGCGCACGAGCGCAGGTCCCGGATCACTCACTCCGGGCGCGCCGGCGTCCGTGACGAGCGCGACGCTTTCGTTCGCTTCGAGCCCCGCGACGAGTCGCGCGAGGCGCTCGGGCGTCGCATGGGCGTCGACGCGGACGAGCACCTTGTTGGCAATGCCGGCATACGCGAGCAATCCGCGCGAACGTCGCGTGTCCTCCGCGAAAATACGCGTCGACGCGGCGAGGGCCTCGCGCGCCCGCGGCGTGAGATCCCCCAGGTTGCCGATCGGCGTCGCTACCACGTACAGCGTCGGCACGGCGCGCGGCTCCGAGGTCTTCCCGTGCGTACGCGTGCCGGCGCGGCTCAGCCTACGCCGACCGCGTCGCCGAGCGTCTTCTTCAAATACTCGCGCAGCTTGCCCGTGAGACGCGCTTCGAGCTGGCGCACGCGTTCGCGCGAAACGCCGAACTGGTCGCCGAGCTCCTGCAGGGTGAGCGGCTCGTCGGCGACCAGGCGCTTGTCGAAGATCTGCACGTCCTTGCCCGTGAGCGTCTTCCTGAACTCGTCGAGGTGCTGGTGGAGCGCGGTCTGGAGCTCGGCGCTCTCCGTGGCAACCTCCGGTGTATCGCTGCTGCCGGGCAAGAGCTCGAGCCGCGTCGTCGTGCGGCCGTCGCTGCTCGCGACGGGCGTGTCGAGCGACGCGTCGGCGCGCGCGAGCCTGCGATCCATCTCGACCACGTCCGATTCGGCGACGTTCAGGCGCTTGGCGATTTCCTCGCTCGTGGGCTCGATGCCGAGCGCCTTGAGCTTGGCTTTCTCCGTGCTCAAGTTGAAGAAGAGCTTGCGCTGCGCCTGTGTCGTCCCGATTTTGACGAGCCGCCAGTTATTGAGGATGAAGCGCAGCATGTACGCGCGGATCCACCACGCCGCGTAGCTCGAGAGCTTGACGCCCCGGTACGGGTCGTAGCGCTTCACCGCTTGCATCAAGCCGATGTTCCCCTCTTGCACGAGGTCCATCATGTTCTTGAACGCGCGGCGGTACTCGTAGGCGAGCTTCACGACCAGGCGCAGGTTCGCGGTGACCAGCCGTGCCGCGATGTCGACGTCGCCGCTCTTGGCGTACTCGACCGCCAAGCGATGCTCCTCGTCGGGCGTGAGCAGCGGATGGCGTCGCACCTCGCGCATGTACGCTTGGAGCGCGTCGTAGCGCGCGAGGCCTTTCGGCTCCTCGACGTCGAGCGGCGCGCCCGCCCCGTCCACGAGCTCGCCCGCGGCTTCGAGCACCTCGTCGTCGCCGTCGAGGTCGTCGTGTCCGTCGCCGTCGCCTTCCGGCTCCCTTTCGTTGCCGTCTCCGGACGCGCCGCGTGCCTCGTGGTCCTCCCCGGATTGGGGTTCGCTCTTGCTCCTCGGCGAGCGGCGCTTCTTTCGTTCGGCCACGGTTCCCGATGACTTAGCACTGGCGCCCTCCGGACCTAAGTCTGCCGCGTCGCTTGCCAGCCGCGGGGCCGGCTATGTTCCGGGATCTTCTCATTTTGGCTGCCCAAGCCTCGGGTGAGCGTCCGCCTGCCTTTCTCCTCCGGGCAGGGGAACCGGCCGGTCGTGCTATACGTTTGTCGTTCGAGGGGCACATGAGGATCATCAACGACTCGCGGGCAGGCACTAGGGCTGGTTCGAAGCGCACGGAGGACAGCGGTCTCCACGCCATGCCGGCATGGAGCGGTCGCGCGCGCATCTTGGTCATCGACGACGAGCCGCTGCTCGGCCGGACGCTCAGCTTCATGCTCGAGGAGAGTCACGATGTCGTCGTGGTGGACGGTGGAGCAGAAGCGCTCAAGCGTCTGGGGGAAGACACGCGCTTCGACCTCGTGCTTTGCGACCTCGACATGCCGGGCGTCAACGGCTCGAGCGTGCACACCGCTATGGCCGATCGGCACCCCGAGCTCGTGCCGCGCTTCGTGCTCATGACGGGCGGCGCCTGTTCGGATTGGGCGGAAGAGTTTCTCGCTCGCTATTCGGGCGCTCGGCTCGAGAAGCCGTTCTCCGCGGCGGATGTCGAGCAGGTCCTTGCGCTGGTCGGCTGAGCCGTCGCGGCGCGCGCCGTCGTCCTTCGCGACCCTCAGCGCCCCAGACTGACCGGGTGTCCGGGCACGGGCGATTCGGCCAGGATGGCGATCTCCGAAAAATAGGCTTTCGGCAGTGTTTTCGTCGATGCGGCCAGGTCGTAGACAAGGCCCCATTCGACCCCTGGCGCGCCGCCGACGAACAGCACCTGCGACTGGGTGCACTTTTTCGCATGGGTCGTCAGGGTCTCACCCGTCAGCGTGAGATCAGGGCCCGCCATGCCCTTGCCGCGCTTGCCGGCGACACCGCCTTGCAGGCTCCACACGGCGCTCCCGCGATCGTCGGTGATCGTGGCGACCACGCTGCAGGGCGGCGCCGAACGCGCCTTGTCGAGCGAGATGAAACCGAGCTCGGCCGGGAACTCCGCGCGCGTCGAGGTGCGCACGAGCACGCGTGTCGCGCCGAGCGCCCCGAGCGCGTCGACGAGCGTCGCGACGTACGCGGGCTTGACGGGCCGATCGGCGGCCGCGCGCACCTCTTTACCCTCGATGAACTCGCGGTGTTGCGCGAGCTCGGTCTTCAGGCGTTCGGGCGCGCCGCTGCCGTCGAGGCTCACGCGCGTGCCGGCGACGAGCGCGCCGCTCGTGTCGACGGCGAGCGTGGGCGGCAGCGTCGGTTTGGGCGGCGGCGTAGCGGTTTCTACCGCGCTCGCCGTCGCGCTCGTCGGCGGCGCCGGCGCGGTTTTTTCCTCGCACCCGGCGCTCACGGCCGTGAGGAGCGCGACGAGAGCGACGGCGGGTCTCATGTCGATCAGAGGTTCTCGCAGACCGAGCTCTCGGCCGTCAAAACCACCTTCGAGGTGCACTTGCCGGCGAGGCAGATGTTCGACGCGCAATCCGAGTCCTCGGTGCACGTCGCGCGCAGAGCGAGCTTGGCCGTGCACGTGCCGCTGCCGTCGCCCGTCGTATCGTCGGAGATGTTGCAGACGTCACCGTCTTCGCACATCGCGTCGTAGCTGCAGGTCTTGCCCGCGGCCTTGCGCACGAGGCAATTCTCGCCGTCGCAATACGCTTCTGCGTTGCACACCATGGCGAGGCCGTCACACGGTTCGCCGTTCTGTTGAATCGTCGGGATTTGGCAGGTGCCGGTCGTGTCGCCCGCTTTGATGACGCAGGTGTAGTCGTGCACGGTGTCGCAGTCGTTCGGCTCGCTGCACACCTCGCCCATCTTGTACGGGCCTGCGACCAGATGCGCGCAATCTCCGCCGAGCCGCAGCACGACGTCGAGCTCCGCGGCGTCGAGCTCCGCGTCGGCATACGCGGCGCGCACGGCGTCGATACAATCCTTCGCGCGCTTCGAGGAGTAACCGGTAGACGGGACGAGCGTCTCGCAAAAGGACTCTTGGTTCGCGATGCAGGCGTCGGTGTCTTGCTCGTCACAGTTCGACACGACGTTGTCGTTGCAGGCAGCCTTGGCCCACTGCCCGCAGAACGAAGCCTGGTTGCGGAGGGTGTCGTCCACATTCTTCGGCCCGGTCCCGCCTCCCGAGCAAGCGGCGAGTGAGCCAGCAGCGAACAGCAAAAAGAGGGATTTTTTCATGGTGCACCGTAGGAGCAAGCGAGAGCAGTATTCTTAGCCGGCGGCGGCGGAGTGGCCAACGAAAGGGCGCTCGAAGCTCGCCTCCCGCTCGCGTGGCTATACTCCCTGCGCGTGCTCGTTTTTCGAGGAGCTCATTCGATGATCGACCGGCGACGGCTTTTATTGGGTGTGGGCGCGCTGGCCTCGACGTTTTCGGCGCCGAACACGCAGGCTGGACCTTTATCGCTCACGTTCGGCGAGCGCGAGCTCGAGGTGCCGGGGGAGAAACTCGCGCGCCGTTGCCTTCTGCTCGTGCCGAGCGCGCCGGAAGCCACGCGCCGCGTCGTGGTGCTTTTCCACGGTTTGGCCGAAACGAGCAGTGAGGCGGTCGGTATACGCGCTTGGGCGGACCGGTACGGCCTGGTGGCCGCTGCCGCGCGGCTCGCCAATCCGCCCGTGGGGCGAACCGTCACGCAGCCCGTGCTGCTCACCGATGCGCGCCTGGGCGAGCTCAATCGGGGACTCGCCGAAGAGCCGTATCGCGGCATCGCCGTTGCATGTCCCTACACGCCGAACGTGTTTCGCCAGCCGTCCACGCCCCTGGCGCTCGATCGTTATAGCGCGTGGATCGCGGACGGACTCTTACCCGAGCTCAGGAAGATTTTGCCGCTCCCAGACGGGCCGAGCGCGATTGGTATCGATGGCGTGTCCCTCGGCGGCTACGTCTCGCTCGAGGTGTTCCTGCGCCGGCCGGAGGCCTTCGGCGCCGTGGGCGCGCTGCAAGCCGCGATCGGGGAGAATCTCACCGACTACTACGCGACGCGCTTCAAGGCGGCGCTCGATCGCGTGGGCCCGCGCCCGCTGCGTATCGCGACCACGGCGTGGGACAAGGAACGGCCGACGAGCGAACGCCTCGCTGCGCGCCTGCGCGCTCACGGTGTGCCCGTCACGCTCGCGAGCTCGCCGGGCGGCCACGACCAGGGCTTTTTGCGCGAGGCCGGCAGCCTCGAGCTCCTCTACTACTACGACCGCACGCTGCCGCGCGCGGTCGGAAAGCCCTGATGAAGCGCTCCGGACTCGCGCGACACCTCCTCGCCCGCGCGGCCTCGGGGCTCGATCGCGCGATCACGCTCGCCATGCGCGTGACGACGCCCGAGCTCGGTGGCGACCCGACGCTCGGCTCCGGCCACGAAGCGCGCGTCGAAGCACTCACCGGCATGCTCGCGCGCTACGCCGCGCTCGATCTCGCGCGGTTTTACCCCGAGCCGCGCGCCATCGAACCGACCCTGCGCCAACGGCGCGCTTTCAGCGCGGCGCTCTCGCGCCGTGACGTCGTGTGGGAAAGCGTGGCCGACACGTTCTTGCCCGAGCTCGCCGACACGTATCGACGGACGGTCGCGAACCATCACGCGCACGCGCGCCTCATCACGCGTGCCGAGCCGCGCCCCATCGCGCTCTTGGTGCACGGCTACCTGATGGGGCAGCTGCGCATCGACGAGCGCGTGTGGCCCATCCACGTGCTCGACGAGCTCGGCTTCGACAGCGCGCTCGTGCTGCTGCCGTTCCATGGTCGCCGCGCGCACCCCGAGCGCACGGGCGTCCCCGAGTTTCCCGGCCGCGATCCGCGCTTTGCCGCCGAAGGTTTCCGCCAAGCGGTGACCGATTTGCGCGAGCTTGCCGGATTTCTGCGGCGGCGGGGCCATCCGTCGGTCGGCATGCTCGGCATGAGCCTCGGCGCGTACACGGCCGCGCTCACGACGACGGTCGACGCGAGCTTCGACTTCTTGGTCCCGATCGTGCCGCTCGCCTCGATCGCCGATTTTGCGCGCGAGCAAGGTGAGTTGCCGGAGGCGCCGGAGCCGCGGGCCGTCGAGCACGCGCTCCTCGAGCGGGCTTACGCGCACGTGAGTCCGGTGGAGCGCGAGCCGCTCATCGCGCGCGAGCGCGTGCTCGTCATCGGCGCCAAGGCGGATCGCATCACGCCGTTTTCACACGCGCGGCGGCTGGCTGCGCACTTCCACGCGCCGCTCGCGGCCTGGCACGGCGGTCATTTGTGGCAACTCGGCCGCGGCGAGGCGTTCGAGCGTGTCGCCGAGCTCTTGCGCGCGCTGCCGCGCCTCGAAGCGGGTCAAGGCGCGTGACGCGGCGAACAGCGGCCGGGATTTCGGGTAAAACGGTGCGATGCCTGCGTCCGTCAAGCGGCGGGAGTTCTTGGTGCTCGGTTCCGTCGGCGCGCTCGCCTGCACGTCGAGCACCGGAGCGCCGCCAAAATCGGGCTCGGCAGCCGTGAGCGGCCAGAGCGGCGACAAGGCGTCGCTTCACGACATGCTTGCAGCGTACGTCGAGCGCGGCGAATACCCGGGCATCGTCGCGGCCGTCGTGCGGGACGGCCGCCAGCAATTCGAAACGCTCGGCGTCAAGAGCGCCGGCAGCAAGGATCACGTCGAGCGCGACACGATCTTTCGCATTTCGTCGATGACGAAACCCGTGACGGCGGCCGCCACGCTCGTGCTCGTCGAGGACGGCAAGCTTCGTCTCGACGAACCCGTCGACCGGCTCCTGCCGGAGCTCGCCGCGCGGCGAGTCTTACGCCGGCTCGAATCGCCGCTCGACGACACGGTGCCGGCGACGCGCCCGATCAGCGTGCGTGATTTGCTCACCTTTCGCCTCGGTTTCGGCATCCTGCTCGCGCCTCCCGGCACCTACCCGATCCAGCACGCCATGGACGAGCTCGAGCTCGGACAAGGCATGCCCGCCCCCGCGACGCCGCCTGCTCCCGACGAGTGGCTGCGCCGCTTCGGCACCTTGCCGCTCATGCACCAGCCCGGGGAGCGCTGGATGTACAACACGGGCGCCGACGTGCTCGGCGTGCTCGTCGCGCGCGCCGCGCGGCAGCCGTTCGACGAGTTTCTGCGCGAGCGGCTGTTCGAACCGCTCGGCATGCGGGACACCGACTTCAGCGTGCCGCCGAGCAAACGCAGCCGCTTCGTCCCGAGCTACCTGCCGGATCCGAAATCGAGCGCGCTCGTGCTGTACGACACGGTCGACGGCCAATGGAGCCTGCGTCCCGCGTTTCCGTCCGGGGCGGCGGGTCTCGTCTCGACCGCACCAGATTTCCTGCGCTTCGCCGCCATGCTCGCGGCGGGCGGCCTCGCGGGTGAAAAGCGCATCCTCGCCGAAGCGTCGGTGAAGCAGATGACGACCGACGCGCTCACCCCGCAAAACAAGGCCTTCGGCGCGCTCGTGCCAGGTTTTTTCGAGCGGCACGGCTGGGGCTTCGGCCTCGCGGTCGTCACGGCACACGACGAGCTCGGCCGCTCGCGCGGGAGCTACGGCTGGGACGGCGGGCTCGGCACGTCCTGGTACAACGACCCGGCGACGAAAACGACCGGCGTGCTGCTCACGCAGCGCGCGTGGTCGGACCCCGCGCCGCCGCCGCTCTTCGCCGACTTTTGGCGGGCCGTCGAGCGCAAGGCTTGAGGCAGCGACATGGTCACGGCGTCACGCGCGCGCAGCGCGGGCTGTCGAGCACGACGGTGACGCCGGCATTGCTCGGTACGCGCCGGTTCCAGAGCGCCGTGATCGACGGGTGGCCCGTGAAGACGTCGATGTGCTGGCCGCTCACGGCGTGTCCGCGATCTTGCGCGATGAAGCAGCCGTCATGCGGCGAGCCGCCCGTGGCGTCGCGCGGCATGCCGTCGAGCTCCGGCACGTAAATCGGCGTACCGAGCGGGATCACGGCCGGGTCGACGGCGACGGTCAAGAGCGGCGTGATGGGTTTACCGGTGGCGCCGCGGCCCCACGGGAATTCGCGCGCGTCGAGCTCGTCGAAGCAGATCTTTTGGCCCGTGCGCGGGCAGAGGGGCGCGCACTCGCAGTCGCGCCTGGCGAAGCTCACGGTCGCGCCGCGCCGGAGCGTGCCGCTGCCTTGCACGCAAATGGCTTCGAAGAAGGCCTGCGGTACCTCCGCGATTTTACCGCAGCTCCTGTTCGGCAGCGTGACGGTCGGTCCCTCGTAGTCGGCTTCGCTCGGAAAGTCGTAGTAGGTGTTACGAAAAGTGCCGAGCGAGCGGCCGCCCGCGACGGGTGTGTTCGCCGGCGCGCCTGCGGCGTCTTCGCTCGGCGCCCCGCTGCCGAGCGTTCGGGAACGCACGCCGTGCCGCACGGGCGGGGCCTCCGGCTCCGGCGTGTAGTTTCGTCCGACGAGCGACGTGTTCTTCGCCGTGAGCGGCTCGGCCATCCAAGTCGAGCCCGCCGTCGAACAACCCGCGCCGAAGGCCGCGCCGAGGCCGAGCAGCCCGAGCACGGAGCGCGCGGCCACGCTCACTTTTGCGTGCCTTTTTCTGGCGCTGCGCCTGCCGGCACGCGCTCTCTCTGGCTCGGGTCGCACACGCCGTCTTCGTCGGCGGTCACGAGCGCGCGCAGGCCGAGCGTGTGCGAGACCCAGTGCTCGGCGATCGTGGCGGGCACGCCGAATTCGGTCAGCGTCTCCTTGAGGATTTGCACGCGGCGCATGAATTGGCCGCCGCGAATACGATGCGGGGCGTGTGCGGCCGCGACCGGTCGTCCCGTGTACGGGATCGGCGCGCCGAGGTGTTCGGCGGCGTGCTCGAACTCCTTCTCCTTCACGCGCGCGCGATCGGCTGCACGAAACAGATACCCAATCATCACGTCGTCGAACAGGCGATCGACGAAGCGATCGATGATGCGGCGGAGGACCGCTTCGCCTCCGAGCTCTTCGTACAGCGTGCGCTCCGTCATGCGCTCAGCGTTTCATTTCGGGGCTCACGCGGCCACGCCATGGCACTTTTTGTACTTCTTCCCGCTGCCGCACGGACAAGGATCGTTGCGCCCGACGCGCGGCTCCGTGCGCTTGACGGGCGGGCCCTTGATCTCGAGCCCGTCGACGAAGACCCAGCGGTCGTTGTGTTTGCGAAACAGGGCGCGCTCACGATGTTCGATCTTGGTGGACTTCACCTTGTAGCGCGCGACGAACTCGACGATGCCCGTGTCGTCTTCCGGCTGCCCCTTTTCCGTCGAGGTGATCTCGAGGCCGAGCCACTCCGACTGCTTCGACCAGGCTTCGGTATTCTTGCGGTCGACCTCCGTCTTGCGCTCCGGATCGTGCGATTCGACGATGAAATCGATGTCGCCCGTCGCGTACGCGGTGTAGCGTGCGCGCATCAGCGCTTCGGCGGTCGGCGGCTTCTTTTCGTGCTTGAGGATGGGGCCGCAGCAAGTCTCGAGCGATTCGCCTAGGCCGCAGGGGCAAGTCATGGGGCCACGGCTTACCATTACCTCGCAGCCTTTGGGAGCAGCTAGCAGCGCCGCGGCTCGATCAGCCGCACGAGCGTACCGATGACTCGATTAAAGAGGGCGCTGAGCTCCGGATCGAGCCGCCCGATGAACCCCATGGCCTCGGCCGTCTCCAAGCAAGCCAGCGTTTCCCGCGCCGACGCGGCTGCCGATTGAAAGCGCGCCTGCCGATTCTTGCCCCGGCTGTAAGCGCCCTCAGCCACGTTGAGCGGAACGCTGATGAGAGCACGCTCCATCTGATCAGCCAGCGCAGAGCTACGCGCCCGCAGCACCCCAATGCTGGGCGACACCCGACGAACGAGCTCGAGAACGACAGCGTAAATCTTGAGCGACATGGATACCTCCTGTCCTCGTTGTTCCGTTGTTCGAGGACCTAAAAGGTCACCGCCGGCGCACGCAGGCGGGGTCAAGGCTCGGCGCAAAGCGCCGACCGCGCGCTCGCGCGCGGCCCCGGCCTTGACCCCGCCGAGTACGCCGGCAAGCTCAAAACTCCCGAGACAAGCCCCCTCCCGCCACTCTCCCTCTCCCCGTCACCGTCCGCCGTGTCCCTCTGCCGCAGTGCGCGAGCACCGCCCCTCGCGCCCTCCCCCGACCCCCAACCTCTGCCCCTGCCCCTGCCTCTGCCCCTGCCTCTGCCCCTGCCTCTGCCCCTGCCTCTGCCCCTACCCCTGCCTCTGCCTCTGCCCCTGCCTCACACCCCTCTTTGCTCTGCAGCCGCAGCCCTCTTCACCCGTTCTCCCCGAGCTTACTCAACACCTTCCCGTGAATTCCCCCAAAAGCCCCGTTCGACAGTAACGCCACGACGTCCCCCCCGCGCGCCGTCCTCGCGAGCTCGCTCACGATCGCGTCCACGTCCTCGAAGCGCGCGGCACGCCGCCCGCGCTCGCGGAGTGCGCTGACGAGCACGTCGAGGTCGAGCGCCTCCGCGGGCGCGAGATTCGTGCGCCCGAGCGGCGGGAACAGCACGTCGTCGGCCGCGTCGAAGGACACGGCGTATTCGTCCTGGTGCATGCGGCGGCACGCGGTCGCGCTGCGCGCCTCGAACACGGCGAACAAGCGCCCGTCCGGGTGCCGCGCCCTGAGCGCCGCGAGCGTCTCTCGCACTGCCGTCGGGTGATGCGCGAAGTCGTCGTACACGAAGACGCCGCGCGGCGTGCCGAGCAGGTCCTGCCGCCGCTTCACGCCCTGAAACGACGCGAGCGCCGGCCCCAAATCCGCGAGCCCCGCGCCGTAACCCTGCGCGACGGCGCCGAGCGCCGCGACGGCGTTTTTCAAATTGTGCCGCCCCGGCAGCGGCAGCGCGAGTCGCCCGCACGCGACGCCGCCCGCATACAAATCGAAGGCTTGGCCGCGCGCGTCCGCGCCCGCGGGCGCGGCGAGCCAGTGTGGTGGCATGCCGTGCGTCGGCTCGTCGGCGAGCGCAAACCAAGCGACTTCTGCGCGAGCGCACTTTTCGACGCTGCGGACCACGTGCTCGTCGGCGGCGTTCGCGACGATGAGACCGTGCTCGGGGACGAGCGCGACGAAGCGCTCGAAGGCGTCGAGGTAGCTCGCGAACGTCGGGTAGATGTCGACGTGGTCGTGCTCGATGGACGTGAGCACGGCGACCTCGGGCGCATAGTGCAGAAACTTCGGCGTCTTCTCGAAGAAGGCAGTGTCGTATTCGTCGCCTTCGAGCACGAACGGCGTGCGGCGACCCGGACGTTCGGCGTGACCCAGGCGGCGCGGCGCCTTGGCGGCGCGGAAGCCGCGCGCGAAGCCCTTCGGCAGCCCGCCGATCAGAAATCCCGGCGCGAAGCCGGTTTGATCGAGGAGCCAAGCGGCGAGCGACGAAGTCGTGGTCTTGCCATGAGTGCCCGCGACGACGAGCGGTGAAGTGCCCGTGAGGGCAAAGCGCGCGAGGGCGCCGGCGATATGCGTCACCTCGAGTCCGCGTTCGATCGCCGCGCGCGCTTCGGGATTGTCGGGACGGCACACGTTACCGACCACCACGAGATCGGGCGGCGGCTCCAGGTGCGCCGGGTCGAAGCCGCGCATGCAGCGTACGCCCCATGCTTCGAGCTCGGGTCCGATGGGTGGCTCGAACGCCGTATCGCTACCCGAGACGTGATGACCGAGCTCGACGAGCAAGCCTGCGAGCGCTCCCATGCCCGTGCCGGCGACGGCAATGACGTGAATGTGCATCGGGCGCATGAGGGTATCATGCGGTAGCCGAAGCCCCAGGCTACTGCTAGTTTTCGCCGCCTCGATGAAGATCGTCGATCGTTTGGGCCGCGCGCCCGTCTTCTCTTTCGAATTCTTTCCGCCCAAAGACGCCGAGGGCGTCGATCGCCTGTTCGAGACCATCGCCGAGCTCAGACCCTACGAGCCCGGCTACGTGTCGGTGACGTACGGCGCCGGCGGCAGCTCGCGCCGGCTCACGGTGGAGCTCGTGCGGCGCATCAAGCACGAAGTCGGTATCGAAGCGATGGCGCACCTCACCTGCGTGGGCGCGACGCGCGCCGAGCTCGGCGGCGTGCTCGACGAGCTCCGCGCGGGCGGCATCGAAAATGTGATCGCGCTGCGCGGTGATCCGCCGCGCGGCACGACGACGTTCGTGAAGACGGAAGGCGGGCTCGCCCACGCCTCCGAGCTCGTGGCGCTCGTTCGCTCCCGCTACGATTTCTGCATCGCGGCGGCCTGCTATCCCGAAAAGCACCTCGAGGCCGCCGACGCCGACAGCGACCTCCGCTACCTCAAGGCCAAGGTCGAAGCGGGCGCGGATTTTCTGATCACGCAGCTCTTCTTCGACAACGCGGATTACTTCGCGTTCGTCGAGCGCGCGCGCCGCGCAGGCATCGACGTGCCGATCATCGCCGGCATCATGCCGATCACGAACCTCTCGCAGATCAAGCGCTTCACGGCGCTCTGCGGCGCCACCATTCCGGCATCGCTGCTCGCCGCTTGTGAGGCGTGCGGCAACGACAACGACGCCGTGCGCGCGATCGGCGTCGAGCACGCGACGGCGCAGTGCCGCGATCTCATCGCCCGCGGCGCGCCGGGTATCCATTTTTATACGCTCAATCGCTCGCTCGCGACGCGTCACGTGCTCGACCGCCTGAGGCGCTGACGTGCCTCGGCCTGAACGCCCGTAGCCCTACGCGTCGCCGCCCGCGAAACCAGCGCAATTTTGCGGCTGCCACTCCGCACCACAGCGTCGCACTCGCACGGTCGAACTCCCACGTTTCGAAGCTCGGGGCCGCTCGGGCAACCGGCTTTTTTCGTGCGATGAGATAGGATGAATGCGAGTGTCCTTTGTAGGACAACGAGGAGTTTGACGATGAGCTCCGACGGTTCGGAAGGACGTCGTGATGGGTTCGAGCGCTGGGTAGCTTCGATGAAACGCGAACAACCACCTTTGCAGACGAAACCGGCGGCACCCAAGCCGATGGATAAGCTCGAGCTCGAGCTCGACGAGAACGCGACTCACGTTCATCGCATCCCGAAGGATCTCATCAATCGCATGCGCGAGCAGCGCGCGAGCGAGCAGCGTGAAGCGCGAGAGCGCGCGGCGCCCGAACCGCCGAAATCCGCGCCAGCCGCCGAGCCGGCGCGTACGCCCGCGGCGCAGCCGCACGCCGAGCTGGCGCAGGCGTTCGCGAGCGACATGGACGACGACTACGATTCGTCGATGGGTGGAGTCTCCGACGATCGCACGGCCGTGTTCCGCCCGCCGCCGGAGCTGCTCGCGCGCGCCAAGCGCATGAGACCGCCGTCGAAGCCGAACCCCACCTCGGAGCTGCCGACCAAACCGCCGCCCGCGTCAGTCTCGAGCGACGGCCTGGCGTCCGGTCACGCCGTGCCCGCGGCGTCGCGCCTGCCTGCTTTCGAGAGCGTCCCCGTCAAGGCCTCGTTCCCGTCGAGCGTGCCGGCCGCGGCGCGCGCCGGCAACTACGCGGCGGCGACCGCACTCGACGAACCGTTCGCGCCGAGCGCGTCATCGCCGGACTTCGGGTCCGAAATGGCGCGCGCGGCGACTGCCGAGTCGCAGCCGATTTCGTCGCCCGAGATCGAGCGCTCGGCCGTCTTCGCTCATAGCGAAGCGACGAGCGGCGTGCTGTCGCTCGGCTTACCGGAGGCGCCCGCAGAAGAGTCGCCGTCCGCGTCCCCGTCCGGTGAGGCCGCGCAGCTCGCGTTCCCGTCGATGACGAACGATGCGCTCCTGAATGCGCTCACGGTGCCTGCCGCCGAGATGTCCGCCGACACGGGCGACGAAGAGGCGCCCGCACCGACGACGACTTCCCCGCTCGTTCGTTCCGAGCGCAGCGTCGCGCCCGTCGAGGCCAGTCGAGCTCCTCTGGCGCCGCGCTTTTCCTTCTGGCTCGCCGTCGTGCTCGCCGCCGCTGCGATCGTCTTTTGGCGGCTACGGCACGGGCTCTGACCGCGGCTCGCACGCGCTGGGTGTCGAACCGCCGCCAGGGCGCCCACGGCCGCGCTCCGTCTAGGACGCCGAGGGGGCTCAGCGCGGCGCTCTGCGGCGCAGGTCGAGCACTTTGAGCACGCACCCGAAGAGCTCGGCGAGCGTCTCGTAAAACGTGCCGTCGCGGTCGGTCGCGGGCATCACGGCGACGCCGACGAGCTCGGCACCGCTCCTCAGCGGTAACACGACAGCCGAGCGCGCGTTCAAGTGCTCGAAGCGGAGCGGCGCGAGCTCGCGCGCGTCGAACGTCGCCATTTGCGGCTGCAAGGTCGTGCCGTCGAAGCCGAACGCGAGCTTGAGGGTGCGATCGCCCGGCGCCTGCGGCTCCGACGCGACGAACTCCGAGACGGCGCATTCGTCGAGGCCGAGATCGGGCAGGAGCTCGGCGAGCGCCGTCGAGAGCAGCGCTTGCGGGCCGAAGATGCGCGCATGCAAAGCGTGACCGAGACGGTTGAGCCGTTCGTGCACCAAGTCTTCGCGCGCGAAGTGTACGCGCGCGGCGAGATCTTCGGCGAAGCGGCGGCCGCGTTCGAGACGCCGCGCGTCGCCCGCGGCAGCGTGGCGTAGGTACGGTTCCAGTGCTCGCGCGAACGCTCCGGGTTGGCCGTAGAGCTCACCAGCGAGAGCGGCCTCGAGCTTCGCGCCGAGCTGCGCGCGCCCCGGTATCGTCACGTCTTCGAGCTCACTCGGGTTTTCGAGCGGCGCGGGGACGTCGGTCGGCACGCAGCCGCACGAACGTCGGAGCACGAGCTCGGTCTCGAGTACGCGCCTTATTTCGATCTCGTGACCGCCGAGAATCGCGAGCAGCTGCTCGGCGGCCTCGCGCCCGAGGCGTTCGATCGGCTGCCTGACTGTCGTGAGCGAGGGATGGAAGCCACGAGCGTGCGTGATGTCGTCGAAGCCGACGACGGCGAGCTGGTCCGGCACGGCGATGCGGCGGCGCGAAAGCTCGTCGATGGCGCCGAGCGCCATGTCGTCGTTGGCGGCTACGATCGCGTCGACGTCGCCTGCGCGGAGCTGGCGCCGGTCGAAGAGCTCGACCACGGCGCGCACGCCGCTCGCTTGCGTGAAGTCGCCCTCGAGCATGAGACGGCGATCGACCGTGAGCTCGTATCTTTGGAGCGTGCGCTCGTACGCGGCCGAGCGCGGATCCGCTTCGGGGCTCGTGGGCGGGCCGCTGATGAACGCAATCCGGCGATGGCCGTGGTGCGCAATCAGGTGGTGGAGGAGCTGGTTCATGCCGGTCGCGGCATCGACGAGGACGTGTGGTAGCCGTTCGCCATGGCCGACGGCGACAGCCGGGATCCCGCGCGTGCTGAGCCACGTTTCCGTGGCGTTCACGCCCACGAAGTGGCCGACGACGCTCGAGACGCACACGATGCCGTCGAAGGCGCCCGGCGCCACGAGCTCGTACAGCGCCCCGCGCGCGCTACGCTCGGGTACCGGATCTCCGCGTGCGGCGCCTGCGATGCAGACGGCGCTGCCGCCGTGCGCCTCGATGGCTTGGCGTACGCTGCGCCAGATCGTCCATTCGTATTCGTCGCTGAGGTACGGAGCGAGTACCGCGACACGCGGTCGGCCGGGTCGTTTGACGGAGGGACGTGCGGCCCTTTGACGCGCCATGTCAGTCGCTCAAAGTAGCGTCCATCGAGCCTGGACGATACGCGTACGCGTGTAATTCGACGTACGAGTCGCAATCAGGTGCGACGAAGACCTTCATTGTGCGCGAAGTCACGTCGGCCCTCGTGCGAAGTAAGCGTGTGAAACGGCCGGCGGTGTGAGCACACCCGCAGGAGTGACTAGAATTCCGCGACGGTTCGGTACGTCGCGGGCATGTAGAAGCAGAATGATGTATGGCACACGGATGCTGAAACCGGTTCCGTATCGCTGCCTGGCACTCGCGCACGTGTTGCTGTTCGCCGCGTGTTCGGGGACGAAGCCGGAAGCCGCGCCGAGCGGTACCGGCGGGGGCGCAGGGAGCGAAGCCTCGGGCGGGTCCGGTGGCGACACGACGAACGTCGCGGGCATGGCCACAGGTGCTGGCGCCGGTATGGGCGCGACCGGTGGCAGCGGAGGCACGGCGGGCGGTAACGCGGGTCAAACAGGCGCCGGCGGCGCGGGGCTCAGCGGCGCGGGAGGCGGCGCGGGCGCAACCGGCGGCGGCCAAGGTGGCTCCGCGGGAGCGCACACGAACGGCGGCGTCGGCGTAGGCGGCGCGAACCTCGGCGGCGCAGGCACGACGGGCAATGCGGGTGCCGGCTCGACGTTGCCGCCGCTCCACGTCGATGGTCCGGCCATCAAGGATCCGAACGGCAAAATCATCGTGCTGCGCGGCTTCGACTTACCCGATCTCGGCACGCTCTATTCGGGCGCCAGTCAGAACGTCTCCGGCATCACGGTGCGGATCGACAAAGCGATTGCCTCCGGCTTGACGGGCCACGTCGTCCGTCTCGCCGTTTACCCGCGCACCACCTTCAATAGCGGCTTTCCCTTCTATTCGCCCGTGCCGTACCCGGTCGGCATGGCAGCGCCCTCCGGCATGCACCAGGAGCTCAGCGAGGCGGACTACATCGCCAAACTCCTGAAGCCGGCGGTCGACTACGCGCGTGACAACAAGCTCTACGCCATCATCGATTATCACCAGATCGACGACGCCGCGGGTCAGTCGGGGACGGACGCCGTCAGCTTTTGGACCAGCGTGGCGCCGGTCTTCGCCGGCTACGACAACGTCATCTTCGAGCCCTTCAACGAACCCATCGACACGAAGTCGACGTGGGCGGACTTCAAACCGACGGTGCAGAGCTTCATCACCGCCATCCGCGCCGCGGCGCCCAACAACCTCATCATCGTCCCTTCGATGAATTGGGATCAAAAGCCCGGCGACGCCGCGAGCTCGCCGCCCTCGGGCTCGAACCTGGTGTACACGGCGCACGTCTACCCGGGAAATTGGAACGACGGCTTCAAGCAGCAGGTCGCGACGGCGGCCGCGGTCGCGCCCGTCTTTTTCAGCGAATGGGGCTATGTCCTGAACGGCACGGACAAGAACCTCGGCACTGCCGACGCCAACTGGGGCCCCGACTTCCAAGCGCTCGTCGACGCGAACGGCGCGAGCTGGAGCGCGTGGGTCGCCGACGGCAGCTGGACGCCGAACCTGTTCACGAATCAGTCGCTCTCGTCGCTCTCGGCGTTCGGCACGTTCACGGCGAGCTGGCTCGCGAGCAAAGCCACGAGCGACTGGGTGTTTTAGCCGCGCGTCTGCGTGCCGTCTCCTTCGGCTATGTTAGCGGCGTGAAGCGCGTCAGCTGCACGCTCATCGCGACGTTTTTTGCCGCCTGCTCGCTTTGGCTCCCCCGCACGCTGCGCGCAGAGCCGCACGAAGCCGGGCCCGGTGCAACCCCGGAGTATGCCGCGCAGCTCACGTACGTCCGCGGCGTCGGCGCCGAGCAATGTCCCGACGAAGCTGCGCTCCGCGGGGCCGTTGCCCGTCGGCTCGGTCAGGATCCGTTTGCGGCCGCGCGCGGCCAGCGATTTCGGATCGAGGTCAGCGTCGCGAGCGGCCGCATCCTCGGCCACATCGCGCTAGTCGACGACACGGGCAAGCCTGCGGGCGTGCGCGAATTCGAAGGGTCGCGCGACTGCGGCGAGGTCGTGACGGCGCTGGCACTCGCCGTGAGCCTCGCCATCAATCCGAACCTCGTCGTCACTGACGAGCCCGAGCCGCTCGCTCCGGCGTCGAACTCGGTTGAACCACCGAACGCTCAGGCGCGGCTAGCCCCAGCGCCATCCAGCGTTCAAGCGCCCGCCAACGCCGATAGCGGGCAAACGGAGCGCGCACGAGAGAAGGCAGGGCCGGCGGGTTTCGGCCGGTTGAGCATCGGTGGGTTCGCGCTCGGTGCGGTGGGGATTGGTCCGAGCGCCAACTTCGGCGGGTCGCTCGCCGTGCGCCTCCGGGTCATCGACGCCCTCACCGTCACGCTCGAGGGACGCGCCGACACGCCTGCGACGGGCAACCTCGAGTCAGGCGGCAGCGTGAAAACACAGCTTTACGCGGGCGTGCTCGCACCGTGCTGGCACGTTCGGTTCGCGGCGGGCTGCGCCGTCGCACTGCTCGGGAGCTACCACGCTGAATCACGCGGCTTGAACGAGAGCGGTTCGGATTCGGCCCTGTATTCGGCTCTTGGCGGTCGCCTCGCGGCCGAATACCCGCTCTCGTCGCGTTTTTCGGTTCAAATTCGAGCTGAGCTCCTGAGCACGCTCACCCCGCCGACTCTGTTGCGCAACGGCCAGACCCCCGTGTGGTCGGCGCCGGCCGTTTCTGGGGGCCTTGGGCTCGGCGTATTTGGTCAGATTCTGTGACGGATACGCGGGCCGCCGCCCAAATCAGTAGAGGTCAGAGTTCATTCGGGAGTGCCGGTGCTTTCCCAAAAAGCGGTTCCAGCCGACGACGAGCGAGCCGCCCACGGAGTGGTTGCTGGAGTGGAGCGCCCCGAATTCAGCGCGCTGTTCGCGGCGCATTTCGACTACGTCTGGCACACGTTGCGGCGGCTCGGGGTACGCGAGGTCGACCTCGAGGACGTGACGCACGATGTTTTTATCGCGGTTCTGCGCAAGCTCGAGCAGTACGACGCCGCACGGCCGCTCCGCCCGTGGCTGTTCGGTTTTGCGGTTCGTCTAGCCTCTGACCATCGCGACCTGGCGCGCCACCGCTTCGAGGTCGCGGATGACGCCTCCGAGGGCCGCGACGAAGCACCGAACGCGCTCGACCGCGCCCTGCAAAACGAGGCGCTCGTCCTCGCTCAGCGTGCACTCGCGACGCTCGAGCTCGATCGGCGCGCGGTGTTCATCCTGCACGAGCTCGACGAATGCCCGATGCCCGAGGTGGCACGCGCGCTCGGCGTCCCGCTCAACACGGCTTACTCGCGCCTGCGGCTCGCGCGCGCCGATCTCGCGCACGCCGTTCGCCGCATACGCCTGAAAGGAAAGCGATGACTTTGGATTTCGACGCGTTGGATCGCGAGATCATCGACGCGCTCAAGCAGGACGCCGCCGGAGTCGCCGCACCCGAGACGGCGCGCCAGCGCGTGGCGCTCCGGCTCGCGCGCGCGGGCGCCGTGGGCCTGACGGCATCCGTGGCGGGTGTCACACGAGCTGCGGCGGCGACGAGCGCGGGCGCGGGCGCATCAGCGACGAATGGCACGCTCGCGAGCGTGACGCTCATGGGGCTCACGAAGACACTCGTCGTCGGGATGGGACTTGGCGCGAGCGTGGGGCTCGGGTTGCACGTCGCGCTCGGCGGTGCAGTGCCCACGATGGCGAATCGCGCCGTCTCAGGCGCAGCGCTGAGCGGGCGTTCTCGTGACGCCCGCGCCGACGCAGTTGCCGTAGCGCCGCGGAACGCTCACGCATCGCCGCCATCGGACAGGCCGCCGAACGCGGAGCCGGCGACCAACGCGACGAAGGCGACGCCCGTGCGGGAGCAGGCGCAGCGAGCTTCCGCGACGCCGTTGCGCGGTCGCGACCCTCAGCCCTACGCCCCGAGCATGAATCCTGGTCCCGAACTGCCGGCAGCTCCACCCGCCTCGGCTTCGCCGCAGAGCCTCGCGGAGCAGCAGCGTTTGCTCGAGCGGGCGCGCGTGGCGCTCGGGCGCGGCGACGCGCGCTCCGCGCTCGAGTTCGTTACCGAACACGCTCGAACATTTCCCGACACGGCGTTCGCAGAAGAGCGGGCGCTCTTATCGATCAAGGCGCTGCTTGCGCTCGGCCGGCGGAGTGAAGCACTCGCGCAGGCGAAGACGTTTGGAAGGAATCATCCGCGCAGCGTGTTCCTGCCGTCGCTGCGGAGCGCGCTGGCGGAAGTAGGCGGGGCCTCGGAGCAAAGCACACCATGATGCGAAGAAACACCTTGTCCTTGTTCTGGCTGCTGCTCGCGTGCAGCGGCGAAAGTCTCGACGTTGGGAACGATGTCTCCAAGCAATTGCCCGACTACACGATTGGAGCCGGCGACGGCGGTACGGGCGGCACTGCCGGCACGTCCACGTCGCCGAGCGCCAGCGCGTGGCGCGCGCAGAGCGGGTGCGCGACGGATCCCGAACTTGCGGGTCTGGTCGGCACCTGGGACGGGGAGCTCGAGGATTTCTTTCTGAAGCCGCTCGAGCACGTGCGCCTCGTGATTGCCGGGGCAAGTTCGGACGGCGTGTGCGGCTCGTTCACCTGGGGCGACAAACCGCCGTTCCCGCTCGCCGATGATCCGAACGCCTTGTATCCGCCGGCCGACAATTGGCAGCCGTTCGGCTGGGGCGGCGCCGCGAACCAGTATTTGCCCCCCGTCGAAGGGTTTCCCTACACGCTCACCGACAGCGGGGAACGACTGCCGGCGGTCCGTCTCGGCATCACGCAGAGCGAACCGTGGCGGAGCTGGTGCAGCATCCAGACGCCCGTCGCCGACGCTGGGACGTGGACCTGTGATCACGTGTGCCGCGACGGCTCGAACGAGGACGTGACGGAACAGTTCTTATGTGGCGCGTGCGATCCGCAGGCGGGGGCCGTCTGCGTCTGTGACCAGTCGTCATGCGACGCGGTCATGTCCTCGAAGCAGAGCTTCGATTTGACGCTCTCCGCGGACAACAAGACGCTCACCGGTGTGTTCCAACCTGCACCGGCGATGCCGGCGAGCAGCTGGCAAAGGGTTGCAGACGCGTCGTTCTACCTGACGCGCGTCGAGCAATAACGCACGGCGACGGCGACGGCGGCGCGGGAACGGCGCCGCACGCTATTTGCGGATCACGACGAGCGTCTTCGCTTCGCCGTGCTGCGTGTTCACGGCGTGCCAGCCGTCGGGGACGCTCGGGGTGAGCCACTGGAAGAGGCGCGCGGCGTCGGCGGGGGAGAGCTCGAGGCCGCCCGAGCCGTGCTCGATACCGAAATGGTCGTGCCAGTAGGCGCCGTAGGCGAGCCGTCCCGACGACAGCTCGAACACCCAGGGCACGTCGTAGAGCTGGTAGTTTTCACGCAGCGCGAAGGGGTCGGCCCCCACGAGCGTGATGTGCTTCGCGCGGATGTCGAAAGTGCCGAGGCCGAACGCCGCCGAGGGTGAGGGCACGTCGACGTTGACCGTGTCCTGTGCGGCGGCCGGCGCCGTCTCGCGACCGATGCTGATGAGCGTCGCGAAAAACGGGCGTTTGCCTTCGTATGCGACGAGCGTGCCCATGACGGCGCTCACGTCGAGCCACTTCTGGCCCTCGACCGCGAAATCGGGGAAGACGTTGCGAGCGAGCACCGTCGTCACGTCTTTGTGCCGCACCCAGCGGCCGTTCGAGATGGCCCAGAATTTCTCACCGTGGGCCGTGCGGAACTTGCCGGTGAGATCAAGCGCCGTGTGCACCTCGAGATCGCGACCTTGCTCGGCGTCTTCGCCGTCGAGCTTGAAGTCGCGGACGCCGTGCTTGACGACGAAGGCGAGCGGCAGCGTCTGCTTTTCACCGAGCTCGACGCCGTGAAACGTCGACGGCGTCGCCGCTTCGAGGTCGGCCGCTTTGACGAATTTACCGTTCGTGAGCAGCGCGAGCCGCTCGGGTGCGTTGCCGAGCACGGCGGCCGTCCAGCTGCCGACCACGGCCATGCCCGAGCGCCGCTTGAGCTTGCCGACTTCGCGCACGCTGTTTTCGTGCGCTCCGTCGCGCTCGTAGAGGGGCGTTTCGTTGATGGTGCGCGCGTACGTGTAGGGCAGCGGTTGATCGAGCAGCGGCTGGATCGCCATCGCGGCGAGCGTCGGGTGGCGTAAATCCGTCGTCGCGCCGCCGGTCGCGCAGACGAACCCTGCGGGACGCACGGGAAACCAGCCGTCGGCGCAGCCTTCGCGCGTGTACGGCTCGGCCGCGCGCGAAACGCGATCGCCCGCGTGCAAATACCCGATGCGGCGCGCGTTCGTCGCGGGCCGCTCGTAGACGGGTGTGAGATCGGCGATGGACGCGAGCTTCGGGCCGTTCTCCGGTGGAACGGGCACCTTCGGGATTTCAGTCGAGCTCTGTTCGCGCTGTTTGGAGAGCGAGAGGTCGTCGTGGTTCGCGCAACCGGTCACGAAGAGCGCAGGCGCGAGCGCAAGGGCGAAGGCTGCGACGACCTTGGCAGTCCTTGGCAGGGTCAGATCACGATCGGCGCACGTGGACACGAGTTCACGCAAAACCGGCGAGGCCGGCGGACGGCCGTCGTTCAATTCGCTAGCATCGCCAGGTGCGGCTGGTCGTCGAAGCTGCCGGTCCATTTTCACCGAGTGACATGCGGGCTGGGGGTGGGCCAAGTTTTGACCCGAGGTGCGCCCAAACTCATCCAACCAAGCTCGACGACGCCGTTCAGGGCGAAGCGCAAAATAAGCCGTTCAGGGCGGGTTCCCCAACACGCCGCTCACGACGCGATCCCGGCTGCCGTAGTCGCGACGCAGCGTAACGTCTCGAAATCCCGCGCGTTCGAAGAGCTCACGCGTGCGTGCGCCTTGGTCGTGCCCGATTTCGACGGCGAGCACGCCGCCCGGCGTGAGGTGCTGGCCCGCCTCGGCGACGACGCGCCGCACGAGGTCGAGCCCGTCGGCACCACCGTCGAGCGCACGCCGCGGCTCGAAATCGCGGACATCGGCGTCGAGGGCCGCGATCTCGCCGCTCGGAATGTAGGGGGGATTGGCGACCACGAGATCGAACCTCCGTCCCGCGACGGGCGCGAACAAGTCGCCCACTTCGACCGCCACCGAGAAGGCGACGCCGAGTCGCCGCACGTTTTCCCACGCGAGCTCGGCCGTCTCGAGCGCGACTTCACTCGCGGTCACGCGCCACGTCGGGCGAGCTTTGGCGAACGCGATCGCGACGCAGCCCGTGCCGGTGCAGAGATCGAGGGCGAGGCCGTGCATCGAGCGGGCGCGCGTGCGATCGAGCGCGACTTCGACGAGCGGTTCGGTGTCGGGGCGCGGCACGAGCCCGCGGCGATCGACGGCGAAGGACAGCCCGTAAAACTCGCGGCGCCCGAGGATGTACGCGATGGGCTCGCCGCTCCTGCGCCGGCGGATGAGCTCGCGATAGCGGCCGAGCTCGGCGTCCGCGAGCTGCCGCTCCGCGTCGAGCACGAGCCGGATGCGATCGCTCGCGAGCGCGTGCGCGAGCAGGAGCTCGGCATCGAGACGCGGGCTCGGGTTGTTGCGCTTGCGAAAGTCGTCCGCGGCCCATTTGAGCACGCGCGCGATGGTCCACGGTTCGCTCGCGCTCGCTTCGCCTCGCGGGCGCTCGGGCTCGGCGGCCGCCATCCTCAGCCGCCGCTCGCGCCCCGCGCTTCGTGCACCACGGCTTCGACTTCTTTCCGGATGCTCTCGAGCCGTTCGGCGCTCGGCGCCTCGAAGCGCAGCACGATGATGGGGCCGGTGTTGGAGGCGCGCACGAGCGACCAGGCGCCGTCCGTGTACGTGACGCGCACGCCGTCGAGCGCGTTGATCTTGCCGCGGTCCTTCAGCCGCTCGCGCACGCGCTCGACGACCTCGAATTTCAGCGCGTCCGGGCAGTCGACGCGGATTTCGGGCGTGTGGAACGAAGCGGGTAAATCGCTGAGCTCTTCGAGCACCGTGCGGCCGCTCTGCGCGAGAATTTCGAGCAGGCGGAGCGCGGCGTAGATGCCGTCGTCGTAACCCAAGTAACGATCGGCGAAGAAGAAATGCCCGCTCATTTCGCCCGCGACGGCGGCGTGCTCTTCCTTCATCTTGGTCTTGATCAGCGAATGGCCCGTCTTCCACATGATGGGGCGGCCGCCGTGGCGCGCGACGTCGTCGAACAGCGCCTGCGAACACTTCACGTCGGCGATGACCGTCGCGCCCGGCGTGCGCGCGAGGATGCCGCGCGAGAAGAGCGCGAGCAGGCGATCGCCCCACACGATTTCCCCCGTGGCATCGACGACGCCGAGCCGGTCGCCGTCGCCGTCCCACGCGACGCCCACCTGCGCGTGCTCCGAACGCACGCGCGCGATCAGATCGGCGAGGTTCTTCGGCACGGTGGGATCGGGGTGGTGGTTGGGGAAGCGGCCGTCCATGTCGCAGTAGAGCGCGACGGGGCGGTAGCCGAGCGCGTTCAGGGCGCGCAGGCCGAGTGGTCCCGCGGCGCCGTTGCCGCCGTCGGCGACGACCTTGAGCGTGCCCGCGTTCGGCAGCATGCCCTCGGTCAGGCGGGCCACGTAAGCGTCGTCGACGCTCTCGCTGTGCAGGCTGCCGCCGGTGACGCGCGGTAACGCCGGGCCGAGCGCGAGCTCGCGTAGTTCCTGCAGGGCCGTGCCGAAGAAGCTGCCGCGGCCGCGCATGATCTTCATGCCGTTGTCTTCGGCCGGGTTGTGGCTGCCGGTGATCATGATGCCGCCGTCGGCGTTCAGGTGATGCACGGAGAAATAGAGCTTGGGCGTGGGTCCAATGCCCACGTCGAGCACCTCTGCGCCGCCCGCGATGAGACCAGCCGACAGCGCGTCGAACAAGCGCGAGCCGGAAAGCCGGCAATCACGCCCGACGGCGATACGCGGCGGTCGCGCGGCGCCGTCGGCGCGCAAGAGCTCGGCAAGGCTCCGTCCGATGCGCTCGACGAACGCGTCGCCGAGGTCGCGCTCGGCCTGGCCACGGATGTCGTACTCGCGAAAGACGTGAGCGCTCATGGGCGGAGGAACGAAAGGGTAAGGGTCATGGCGGCTGAGATTACACCGGCGCGGCCGGTCGCGACCGCGTAGTACAACGGCTCGGCGCCGTGGACAACGAGAGGAAGCTCGGCTCGGGGCAGAACGACTACTAGGCTCGAAGTGAGCAGCTGCGTCGAGGGTTAGGGCTTCTGTTCGCAGACGTAGCCTGCCGCGGGCGCGGAGCAATGCTCATCGTTCCACTGCCAAGCGAGGCTGCCGTCGAAGGCCCCGCAGTCTTCGTCCGTTTCGTTCGAGCCGCTCGGTTGTCCGGGGGCAAAATCAGCGTACTTGCCCGGGTCGGCCATGGCGCCCATCGCCCCCACGTGCAGGAACGGCACCGCCTGGGGCCCTTCACCCCAAACCCAAGTGCCTCCTTTCACGATGTCGTTGGCACCGAGCCAGATGGAGTCGGTCGCCGTCGCAACGCTCGCGATCCAGTCCTTCAAGAAGGCTTCCTCGTCTGCGGACTCGACGGAGGTGAGCTCGAAGTGAACCATGAGTCCGAGGTCCATTCCCGCGCTGCCGCAACGCATGCGCGCCGTCTGATAGGTGACGTAGGCCGCGGTGGAAGGCGCGACGCACAGGAGGTACACGTGGCCGTCACGCTGCTCTGCGCTGCAGCCGGGCGGGCACACGTCGTCCTCGTCGACGTCGGCGTCGCAATCATTGCTCACCCCGTCGCAGACCTCGGGTGCGGCGACGCAGCCTTCGTGGTCTGGGTTCTCGGCGCCGCCCTTGCCTTTGGGTGGGCCTGGCGGCGCGCCGCCGTTTGCTGCCGTAGCGCCTCCGAGGCTGCCGTCGATGTAGTAGTGGTCCGTCAGCGGGCAGCCGGCGAGCGTCAGCCCGACGAGCGCCGCAAGAGCGAGCTCGCGGAATCTTCGAGCAGGGCGCAAGCGCATCACGCGGGTCACTGGAACGACCCGCCCATCGCGACGAGATTCGGCGTGACGTAGAGCGCGAGCTTGCGCGCTGGATGCGTCAAGACGAGGTACGTGCCGCCCGCGAGCGCGACCCCGCCGGCCAGGAAGGTCAGGTAGGAAATATTGCGTTCGCGCCGATATGCGTCGAGCGTCGTGCTGCTCGACGGTGGACAGCCGGGCGTGCACACGGCGTCGAGGTCCGACTTGTGGTTGAGCGCCATGACGCCCGTGAGGGTGCCGACGCCCGTGAGCGCCGCGCCGGAAATGACGAGGGCCCAGCCGGCCGTGTTGCCGCGGTTCGAAGGCTGAGCGCGCGGTTCGGGGAGTGGGGCGGGCGCGAGCGGCCCGAGCGTGAGCTCGATGTCCTCGTGCGCGCCCTCGGCGAGGGTGAACTCACGCGTGGCGCTGCGGCCGAGCGAGGTGCGCACGTCGACGCGATGTGGTCCGGGATCGCAGGGGCGATCGATCGCGGCGAGCGCGGGCTGCACGCTCTTTTGGTCCAGCATGATCGTGACGGTTTCGCCCGCGGCAGGGCCGCCGACGCGAACGCGTAGCGTCGGGATCCGCTCGAGCAACGGCTGGGTTTCACGCGCGGCGGCCGCCGCCGCCTCGCGATACGCTTCGTTGTCCGGGTCGAGCACCAGCATGTGCTCGGTCGCTCCATAGCGCTCGAGCGCTTCGACCAAGCGCCCGAGCTCGACCAGCGTCCGCGCTTCCATCAGCGTGATCGTGGGGGCTGCAATGATCGCGCCCGCGCGCTGAAAGAGCACGAGCGCCCGCTCGAAGTCGCGCTGTTCGAACGCGGCGGCGCCTTGCACCGCGAGAGCGCGTGCCGCGGTGCGCGCGTCGCCGTCGCCATCCTCCTGAGCGACGGCGTTCAGCGACCACGACGAGGCCGCGAGGAACAAGCAAGCGAGGATGACGCGCCAGCGCTCAAAAGCCGAAATCACGAATGCTCTTGCTCGCCGAGGGCTGCTCGGTATGACGTGAAGGACGCGGCGCGCGCGGGGGCGTTCGGGTCACGCGCTTGGAAGTAGAAGCGAGCGGCTGCGACGCTGGCTGCGAGATGACGGACGGCGTTGCGACTGGAGCGGCCGTGGACGACGCGTTCGGCAAGACCGCCGCGGCGGCTGGAGCGGCCGCCACGGGCAGCGCGGTCGCGAGGGTGCGGCTGGCGTTCGGTGCCTCTGGTTTGTGGGCTGCTTGGAGCCAGGAGAAGACACCGACGCTCAGGACGAGAACCGCCGCGGCCACGATTCGGTTCGGCGTGAGCCTGCGCCCGCCGCGCTGTCGCCACGGCCGCCCGAGCGAGACCCCCGTCAAGGTGCCGTTGAGCCAGACCGCCGCGAGCGAGTTACCCGCTGCGTCCTCGCTGACGCCGTGATCGGCGAGCCAGAACGCCAGCGCTTCGCCGAGCTCGGTCATGCTCGCCCAGCGCCGCTCGCGCGACTTTTCGAGTCCCTTCGCGAGAATATGCCAGAGCTCGCGATCGCCGGCGCCGTACTCGAAGCTCGGCACGGGCGGCTCGTTCAAGATCGCTTGCATGAGGGCGTTGTAGTTTTCGACCTTGAACGGGACGCCGCCGGTGAGCATCTCGTAGATGAGGACGGAGAGCGCCCACACATCGGTGCGCGCGTCGACGCTACCCACGCCGCGCGCCTGCTCGGGTGACATGTATTCGGGACTGCCCAGCACGACACCGACTTGCGTGAGACGCGACACGTTCGGGTGGTGTTCGAGCTTGGCGATGCCGAAGTCGAGCAGCTTCGGCTGCACGCGCCCGAGCGCGTCGCGCGCGATGAACACGTTTTCGGGCTTGATGTCGCGGTGCACGATGCCGCGCTCGTGTGCGCAGCGCAGGCCGTCGACGATGGGCAGCACGAGCTTCAGCGCCTCCACGGCGCCGAGCCGCTTCTCACGCGTGAGTAAGGCGCCGAGCGTCTCGCCCTGCGCGAGCTCCATCGCGAGGAAGGGCGCGCCGTGCTCCGTCGTGCCGAAATCGAACACGCGCACGATCGCCGGGTGGCCGAGCGCCGCCGTCACTTGCGCTTCGCGCGCCATGCGCGAGGAGAGCTCGGGGTCCGCCACGTCCGCGCGGATGAGCTTGATGGCGACGTCGACGCCGAGCGCGAGCGAATGGGCTACCCACACGACGCCCATGCCGCCCGCGCCGAGCTCGCGCACCAGCCGATATCGTCCCGCGACAATCTCGCCCGCCACGAGCTGCGTGGTCCGGGGCCCTGAGCGTACCGGGGCACGTTCGTCGGGATCTTTTACTTGAGAAGAGAGGCCCAAGATCCCTCAAGATACAACAGCGTCAGCCCTTCAGTACGCCCGCGCCGGGTTGTTAGTTAATCCTGTGAGTTCGTGTGTGCTGGCGGCGCACACGAACTCTCTGAACACTTGATGTATTAGTCGCCGCCCACGCGCTAGGCAGGCATGGGCCGCTCACTCAGAGCGAGAACGCGGAGCCGGGCGCCGCTTGCTACAGGTCAGGGCGGGCACGCGGGTGGCTCGGGGCAACCGGCCTTATTCTCGGGCAACTCGGCAGCGTCGGTCCTGTACCAGCGCGGGGGCGTGAAATAGAGGCGCTCTTCGCCAGCTTTCGACCAGGCCACGACGGGGGGTGCGTAGTAGCAACCCGGCGCCGGCACGACCCAGCGCCCCGGTTGCCACTCCCAGCGCCGACCCTCCCAGGTGTAGTGACCGTCCTCCCACGCGCAGCTCGGATTCTTGACGCCGTTCGGGATCTCCTCGACTTGGGCGGGAGGAGGGGGGTAAGCGACCGGCAAAAATTCTTGAATGTGCGGCGGATGCGGACCCTTGGGCACTACCGGCGTACTCGCACCGCAGCCCACGAGCACGAGACAGCAGGCGGCCCGACGCTTCACGGCAGGCTCAACCCCGAGAGCAGCTCGCTCCGAATCAGCGGGCCGTAAAACATGAATTCGAGGATCGCGAGGATGATGAACGGCCCGAAGGCGAGCCGCGCACCGGCCAGGCCGGGTTCGGGCTCCTTCGCGAGCGGGTCCTCGGCGAGCTCCCGCTCGAGCGCGTCGCGTTCGGCGCCTTCGGCGCGCTCGAGCGCGGCGAGCAATGCCTTGCGTTCCTCGACCACGGCGGGCGGCTCCTCGAGCTTTTTGCCGGTCGCGAAGATGGCGGCGAGTATTGCAGTGGCTTGCACGGCGCCGGCCAAGAGCGCGAAGAGAGCGCCGAGCCAGCCGAACCACGCGCCCGCGAGCAGCACGAGCTTGGCGTCGCCGAGCCCCATGCCGGGCCGCCCGCGCAGCTTGGAGTACAGAAAGACGAACGGCAGCCACACGACGACGAAACCGACGGCTGCGCCGAGCAGTGACTCGCGAAAGCTCGCGTCCGCGCGCAGCGGCACCGTGGCGATGCCGAGCCCCGCGCCGCCGAGCGTGATTTCGTCGGGCAAGAGCATGTGCTCGAGATCGATGAACGCGGCCGCAATCAAGCCGAGCGCGAGCGCGAGGTACGCGAAGAAAAGCGCCATGGCGCGGGCGATCGACGTGTCGGGCGATAGCTCGAGCACGATCGAGCGCATGACCGCCCAGGCAACCAGCCCGCCGATCGCTTCGACGAGCGGGTAGCGCGGCGAGATCGGCGTCTTGCAACAGCGGGAGCGGCCGAGCAAGAGGACGTAGCTCAGCACTGGCACGTTGTCGCGCGGCTTGATCGGCTGCCCACACTCGGGACAATGCGAGCCCGGAAAGGCGATGCTCTCACCGCGCGGTAGCCGGTGGATCACGACATTCAAGAAGCTGCCGAACAAGAGCCCGAGCAGCACCGCAAACACGATCAAAAAAATCGGCGGGAAGTCTGCGAGGGAGGGCAAGGACGGCATGCTAGACGCTTTGCTGCAGGATCGAAACGCGCGGTAGGCGTGGTTCCTTCCTGGGCGCGGCGCACTAAGGCACTTGAGCGCTTCACGGAAACGGAAACTCGCGCGGGCGGCGCTCGGCGCGGAGCGGTGCCACGGGCGCGTTCGTGGGATGCCTGACGTCGAAATCGCGCAGGCAGAGCCGCGTCGAGAGGCCCTGCTCGACACAGGTGAGGAGCTCGCGATCGAACGGCGTCAGCAAACACTCGGTCGTGAGCTCGTCGACGCGCTTGAGCGCGCCCGGGACGAGTAGATCCGTTTGGGTCCGCACGCCGGCGGCCTGATACGCGAACTCACGGCACTCCTCGGGTCCTGGCGCCTTCCTGTGGCACGCCGCAGCAAACGCGAGCACGGCGAGCGCGAGCGCGCCCTCCAACCCCACCGGTCGCGTGCGGACGCTCATGTGCGGAGCATCGCTCCGAGCTCCGCGCGCGCCGCCTCGAGCATGCGGGTCGCGACGGCATCGACCTCCTGATCGGTCAATGTGCGAGCGTCGTCTGCGTCGAGGCGCGCTTTGGGATCGCGGTACACCACGCGGAACGTGAGCGAGCGGCTGCCGGCGGGCAGCGAGCCGCCGCGAAATTCGGCGGCCACGTCGATCGACTCGCAGAGCTCCCCGGCGGCGCGCGCGAGCACTCCGAGGACGCGACCGGCTTGCACGTCCTCGCCCACCACGAGCGACACGTCGCGCGTCACCGCGGGCAAACGCGGGATGGTGCGGTAGCGCGGCACGACCGTACCGAGCCGCTCGAGGGCCTCGAGATCGAGCTCGATCACCTGGGCTTGCCCGCCGAGCGCGAAGGCGTCGACGACCTCGGGGTGCAGGGGACCGAAGCGGCCGAGCACCGCGTCGCCGACGCGCACGATGCCTCTGCCGCGCGGATGCAAGTGGGCGACGCCGTCGGCCGCCCCGGCGTTCTCGACCGTCGCGCTGCGTTGCGTGAGCCGCTCGACGAGCTCGACCGCGATCGCTTTGGCGTCGTAGACGTCGACCTCGGGCGGGTCGAGCACGAGCCGCTCGAGGCGTGGACCCGCGAGCACGACCGCGAGCTCCAGGCGTTCGCTCGGGAGCGAGCCCACGTCTTCGGGCAGGCGCGGTCGCGCGCCGTCGCTCGGAGCGAGCACGGGCGCATGGAACGTCGCGCCGAGCGAAAACAGCCGCACCCGCGTCTCACCGCGCCGGCGCGCGCGGGTGAGCGAGCTCAAGAGTCCCGGCAGGAGACTCGTGCGCATCACGCTGCGCTCCTCCCCGAGCGGATTTTTGAGTGTCACGGCCGGTTCGGGCGCCTTGAGCTTACGCAAATCCGCCGGATCCACGAACGCGTACGTGAGCGCTTCGCTCAGGCCGAGCGCTTGGACCACCTCGAGCACGCGCCGCTCGAGCTCGCCCGTGCGGCGGGGCGGTTGCGGCGCGACCGCGGGTAAGCGCGCCGGGATCGCGTCGAGGCCGCGCAAGCGCGAAACCTCGTCCACGAGATCGACCTCGAGCGTCACGTCGGGCCGGTGCGACGCGGCGAGCACCTCGACGGCCGCGCTCTCACCCGAGCCGGAGCGTGACGCGACCGCGAAGCCGAGCCGCTCGAGACTCGCGACGGCGGGCTCGAACGGCACCGCCACTCCGAGCAACGTATCGAGCCGGCTCGAACGCAGCCGAATGCGCGCCGGGGCGACTTCGGGGCCGCGCGCGTGAATCGCGCCCGTGACGATACTGCCGCCCGATAGCTCCGCGAGCAGCTCCTTCGCGCGTTCGAGCACGGCGGGTACGGCGCCGAAATCGACGCCACGCTCGAAGCGATGGCTCGACTCGGTGTGCAAACCGTGCCGGCGCGCCGTGCGGCGCACGCCGCGCGGCTGAAAGTACGCGCACTCGAGCAGCACGCGGCGCGTGGTCGCGCGGATCTCGCTGTCTTGCCCGCCCATCACACCGGCGAGCGCGCTCGGCGCGTCGCCGTCGGCGATCACGAGATCGTCGGCGTCGAGCTTGCGGGCGACGCCGTCGAGCGTCGTGAACGGCTCGGCCGGCGTCGCGCGCCGCACGACGATGCGCGCGCCGCGCAGCCGGTCGAGATCGAACGCGTGGAGCGGCTGGCTAAACTCGAGTAAAATCAGGTTCGTCACGTCGACGACGTTGGAAATCGCGCGCACGCCGAGGCTCTCGAGCCGCCAGCGCAGCCAGAGCGGCGAGGGGCCGACCGTCACGTCGAGCACGGCGCCGGCGGCGTAATGGGGGCAACGCTCCGTGTCGCGATTTTCGATCGTGACGAGCGAGGCGAGCGCCACGTCCGATTGCGTGACGGCGCCGGCCGGCGTGGGGCGCGGCGCGCCGAGCGCGAGCAGCGCCGCGAGGTCGCGCGCCACGCCGACGTGACCGAGCGCGTCGGGTCGATTCGGCGTCACGTCGAGCTCGAAAATCGTATCGACGGCGCTCGGCACGAGCTCGGCGAGCGTGCGCCCCGGTTCGGCCGCTCCCGCCGCCAGCACGACGATGCCCTCGGCCTGAGCCGTGAGCCCGAGCTCGCTTTCACTCACGAGCATGCCTTCACTCAGCACGCCGCCGATCTCGCGCGGAGCGAGCGGCTCCGGGAGCGACGGCAAACGCGCGCCGAGCGGCGCGAGTACCACCAGGCCGCCCGGCTCCGGCACGTTGGCGGCGCCGCAGACGACCCGCTGCGTCCCGCGCCCGTGCTCGATCGTCACGAGCCGCAACCCGGAGCGCTTCGGATGCGGTTCGAGCGCCGTCACGCGCGCGAGTCGCACCTGGGTGAGTGCCTGGCCGCGCGCCTCCACGCGATCGACGGCGAGCCCGATATCGTTCAGCCGATCGGCGACCTCGCCAGGAGACAAAGTGAGCTCGGGGAGCAGCTCGCGGAGCCAGTTGTAGGAGACGCGCATGGCGGGCCGCGTGGTGTACGCCGGTGGGCCGGTGCCCGCAACCGCCGTGGAACGGCTCGAAACCGCAGCCATTTCGGCGCCGAACAGCGGTCGCCCCACACTCAAAAGCTCAGTGAATGTCGTGAACGAGGCGCTGCTTTTCGAGCAGCTTGATGAGGCTGTCGAGCGTGTACACGTTGCAGCGGATCGTGGCGGCGGCGCACAGGCGGTCGAAGGTTGCGCGGGGAGCGGCTTCGAGCACGGCGAGGCGGAATTTGGCCATGTCCGCGTCCATGCGGCGTAGCGTCGCAAAGTCGGGCTCGCCGCTCGGGCGCGCGTGTGCGGCGGGTTCCGAGCCGCGCCGGCGTTCGGCCAGGGCGAGCACTTGGCGCTCGAGCGCCCGCGCGTCTTCGGTCGAGCCCCACGCGTAGGCGAGCGTCGCAGCGGCTTCGAACGGTTGGATTTCCATCGAGTCGAGGATGGGCTCTTGGCGCTCGGCGGCGCTCCGGATCGAGAGCGACGTGAGCGCGAACGTCGCGAGACCGAGCAGCGCCGGCGTGAGCCAGACGCGGCGCCGCGTTCGCACGAAGGGTGCGCCGAGGTCCACGTCGACGGGCGGCGCCGTCACGGCTCTTTCCCCATGGCGCGCACCGAAGCCTCGTCGCAGGAAGGCCAAGCGAGCGCCTTGCAGAGCTCGACGGCGCGCTCCACGGCCGCGCCCGAGGAGGCTGCGGCGCGCGCAAGGTTCCGAAGCTCGAGCACCTTGAGCGTGCGCTCGGGCAGCGGCATCACCACGCGCGCCTTCGGCGCGAAGAACGTCGCCGCCAGCATGAACCCGAGCGCCGCCGCGCCGAGGTGATAGCCCGTCAGCTTGAAGACCGTCTCGAAGCTCGGCTTCCCGCTCACCGCGCAAGTTTAGACTCAGCGCGGCGCCGGGGCCCGCGTGCCCGTAAACGTGCCCGTGCCCGACCGTCGCGTCCGTCGACACGCGTAGGTCGGGTTTCAGACGCGGCGTGGATGCGCTCAGCCGGGTTTGGCGCTGCTCGCGGGCTTCGGCGCCGAGGCGGGCTTCGCCTTGTCGTCTTTCTTATCGTCCTTCTTGGCTTCGTCGGCCTTTTGGAACTTCTTCTCTTCGGCGAGCGCCCAATCGGCGGCCCACGAGGAGATGCTCACGAAGTCTTTGATGCCGGACGCTTGAACCCAGCGACTCGAGCCTTCGGCCGTCGCGCCGACCTTCACTTCGCGCTTCGCGCCGTCGTTCAGCGTGATGACGACCGTGGCCGTCGGCTTGTCGAGGCCGAGATCGGCGGCCGTCTTCGATTTGTCGGCGAAGCCGTCGGCGTTCAAGCCTTTGTAGGCGCGCAGCATGTCCTTGAGCTTGCCGTCGTCGAACTTGTCGAGGTCCTTGGGCGCGCCGGCTTTTTGCTCGCGGTACTTGGCGTTCCACTTGTCGCCCGTCTTCGTGAACACGAAATTGGCGTGCTCGTTGTCGATCGTGACGCCCGTGACGGCCGTGTCTTCGAACTTGAAGATCGTGCTGTCGCGCCAGCCCTTGGCGTCGCGGTCGTAGAGGTAGCTCGAGTAGCCCTTCACCGCGTAGACGCCGTCGTGGCCCACGAGGCGCGCCATCTGGCCGCGACCGCCATTTTCGCCGAACCAAGCGTCGAGCACCGTCGTGCCGCCCTTGGTGAACACGGCGTGCAGGCCTTTACTGTCCGACACCTTGTACTGGTCGTAGCTCGTCTTGCCGGGATCGATGACCTCGCTCACTTTGAGCGCCTTCAGGTTATCGAGCAGGCTCTTGACGTTCGAGTCGTTCGCCTCGGCCTCGACCGGGCGCGTGAGGCGCCACTTATCGTCCTTTTTCGTGAGCTCGATCTCGCGCGGGGCGCCCGCGTCTCCGTCCGCGGCCTTGGTGAGGACGATCTTGTCGATCGCTTTCACGTCGTCGTCGGTGATCGCGACCTTGGGCAGGTTCGCGCTCTGACCCGACAGCGTGTACGTCGCCTCTTCTTCTTTTTGTTTTTTGTTGGTGAGAAAGAGAGCGCCGCCGAGGACTGCGAGGATGGCTACTGCTGAATAGAGTTTGATTTCGGCTGTCATGTTGAGCCTGTATTGGTGAAGGAGGGCAGAGGGTAGGTCCGGGCCTCGCGTCTATTTCTTCCTGCGGAGCCCTATCCCGGCCTCGCCGGTGATTCTCGTTGGGTAGTTGCTGCTCATGCCGATCGTGATCTGGTCCGCCAAGACTTCGAGCTCGTCGCGCCGGGGCTTTGCCCCGAGGCGCAACGTATACGCATCGGGGCACCTGGCCGCTCGACGGGGCTCTATTCGCGCACCCTACACCTTGAGCTCGGCCCGCATGGACTCGCGGCGGCGCCAGCGGAAGAGGCCGAACGCCCCGAACAAGAGCGGGATGCCGAGCGTGAGCGTCCACTGGACGTTGCGCTGCAAGCTCTTGCGCGAGTTCCGGTATTCCTCGTCCTTGCGCTTGATTTCGGCCGGGTCGTCCTCGCTCTTGAATTTCGGCTTGGCGACGTCGGCGTAGACCAAGTGCGGGTCGCCGATGAGCTTCGCGCTCGCGGCGACGAGGTCGGAGTCGCCCGAGAGCCAGTCGAGCGTGTTCTTGAACGAGATGATCGTGTTCGTGAGGTACTCGACGTACGGCTGCGCGATGCGGAGCAGATTCTCGTCTCCGCCCACGTTGCCGAACATCGCGAACTGTCCGCCGAGGTCCGGGCCGTTGCCGGCGTACGCGAACGGGTTCGTGAGGAACAAGCTCGACGAGACCACGAGCACGCGTGAATCCGTGGGCGCGCGCTCCGGCACCGTGATCCCCGGATCCGCCGTGCCGCCCGCGAAGGCGCTCTTGAGCTTGCCTTGCGCGTAAGCCGCGATCACGCGCGACTCCTGCGGAGGCTTCGGGCTCCAATCGAGACGCAGGCGCATGTCGACCGTCGGGCCCTTGTCTACCGACGACTGGGGTGTCGAGCGCGCCACGGCGGCGAGCTTCACGTCGGAGGGCTGCTTGTCACGCAGGATCTTCAAGCTCGAGGCGAACGGGAACGCCAGCTCTTCCAGCCGGAAAAAGGGCGGGAAGGAGTTGTCGATCGAGCGCTCGTCGTCGCCCAAGCGCGAGTCGTTGACGACGTGGATGATGCCCGGATCGCGGATCCAGCCGACGCCGCTCGCCGTGCGCACGGGCAGCCGGAACTGCGCGCCGAAGTCGAGCACGGCGTCCTTGTTCATCTGGATGCCGTAGCCGGAGAGCAGCTTGTCGAGGTTGTGCGTGTCGAGCGTCGCGCTCATCGTCGCGTCTTGCGGCTTGAGCGTGACGGCGGACGCGTACACGACGAGCGCCTTGCCCCCGCGCAGCATGAACTCGTCGATGCGGCGGAGCTCCCGCTCCGTGTAGTCCTTGCGCGGCTGCGTGATGATGAGCCCGACCAGATCCTTGTCGATCGGCGCCGACTCGCTGAGCTTCACTTCCTCCATTTTGTAAAACGGGAAGTTCTGCTCCATGATCGACTTCATCGTGGGCGAGCCCTGCTTGCCCTGTTTGGCGACGAGGTTCTGATCGTCGAGCTTGAGCTCGTCCTTGTCGGTGATGACGCCGATGCGGTGCTTGATGTCGTCGGCCTTGTCGCGAATCTCGCGGATCTTGTTGGTGATCCAGAACTCGAGGCCGTCCTGGCTCTGGGGGCTCAGAAACGGGATCACCGTCTTTTCGCTCCCGTACTTGAAGACCAGACCCATGTAGCCCTGCGCGACGGCGGCTTGATCCTCGCTCGTCTGGCTCGGATCGACGAACGGCTGCTCTTGCAGGCCGGCTTCTTTGGCCTGGCTGCGCAGCTCGTCCGTGTTCGCCTCGATCAGCGTGAACTTGAACTTGCCCTTACCGGCGTGCTCGTACTCCTTGAGCAAGTCGGTGAGGTCGGCGACGAACGCGTCGAGCTGCGGCAGGCCGGTCTTGACGTAAGCGTCGACCTGGATCGGCTGCTTGAGCGTCGAGAGCAAGCGCCCGCTGCCTTGGCTCAGCGTGAAGCGCTCGGCCATCGTCACGTCGGCTCGCTTGTAAACCTTGGCCGACAGCATGTTCGCGACGATGACGATCGCCACGATCACGAGCACGTAGAGCCCCGTTTGGGCTGCGGCTTTCTTCTTTTGGTCTTCGGTTGCCATCGCAAAATCCTAAAAAGGCGCGGGGTCCCCGCTCACGCCCACTTGCGGCGTTCGAGCGCCCGGAAAGAAACGACGAGAGCGATCGCCGTCACGGACAGGAAGTAAATCACGTCGCGCGTGTCGATGAGCCCGCGCCAGAAACCGCTCAAGCGCGTCTGAAAGCTCACGTAACGGAGCGCGTTGGCGATCATGCCTTGGCCCGAGACCTCGGCGAGATCGTCCAAGAACCAGAGCGTGCCGAGCGCGGCGAAGGTGAGAAAGAACGCGACGGCCTGGCTCTCGACGAACGAGCTGATGAGTAGGCCGACGGCCACCGACGCCGCCGAGAACAAGACGAGCCCGAGGTAGCCGCTCCACACGGGCCCGAGATCGAGCGGTCCTAGGTGCCAAGGCGCCTTGAACATCGCGAGCGGGTAGAGCAGCGTGCCGAGCACGAGCACCAGCACGAGCCCGAGCGCGCCGAGGTACTTCCCGGCGATCACGTCGCTGTCCTTCACGGGCAGCGTGATGAGCATCTCGAGCGTGCCGCTGCGGCGCTCTTCGGCGATGAGCCGCATCGTCACGACGGGGATCACGAGCAAACTGAGGCCCCACGGCGTGTACTCGAAGACCTTCTGCACCGACGCGCGGTCCACCTGCCAGAACCCGCCGCGCAGCATGAAGAACATGAAGCCGAGCGCCAGGAAGCTCAGGCACATCACCACGTAGGCGAGCGGTGCATCGAAGTAGGAACGGAATTCGCGCTTCGCAATCGTCAACATCGGGGACATGGATCAGCCCTTTCGCGCCGCGGGCTTGGGCGCTTCTTCCTCTGCGTCGTCGTCCGAGTCCTCGTCGTCCTCGTCCTCTTCTTCGTCCTCGTCGTCGGCAGTCGCGCCCTTCGGCGATGCCACGTCTTCCTCTTCTTCGTCCTCGTCATCCTCGTCGGTCGGGGCGTGCGCGGCAGCCCAGGCGTCGCCACGGTCGAGGCGCTCGTCACCCTTCGTGAGATCGCGGAAGACCGCGTCGAGCGACTGGGCGTCGCGCCGGAGCTCGAGCAGCGTCCAGCCCTTGGTCACGACCAGCCGGAAGATTTCGGCGCGCAAATCCGTGTCTTGCGGGCCGATGAGCTCGATCTTGTGCGCGGTTTCGTCCGTCGGCAGCTCGCGCGAGCTGCGCATGCCGCTGATGGCGCCGAACGCGTTTTGCGCCTCGGCGGCCGAGGGCGCGCGCTTGCCCATCTCCGCGTTCTTCTCGTCGATCGTGACCACGTAACGCACGCGTCCCGTCTTGTTGCGGATGCTGTCGAGCGGCCCGTCGGCGACCACGCGACCCTTGCTCACGATGATCGCGCGGGCGCACGACTCCTCGACCTCGGCGAGGTTGTGCGTCGAGAGCAAGATCGTGCGATCTTTGCCGATCTCCTTGATGTAGCGGAGCACCTCGGCCTTTTCGTTCGGGTCGAGGTCGCTCGTCGGCTCGTCGAGGATGAGGATCGGCGGATCGTGAATCAGCGCTTGGCCGAGGCCGACACGCTGGCGATAGCCGTGGGAGAGCGTCCCGATTTCCTTGCCGAGCGACTGCGCGAGACCGCAGACTTCCACGACTTTCGACAGCCGCTTGCGGAAGGTCGAGTCGTCGAGCCCGCGAATCTCCGCCGCGAACTTCAGGTACTCCCACACGTTCATGTCCGTGTAGAGGGGAGCGCGCTGCGGCAGGTATCCGATCTTCTGCCGCACGGCGAGGGGCTCGTCGAACACGTCGTGTCCGTGCACCCTTGCCGTGCCGGAAGACGGCGCGATGTAGCAAGTAAGAATGCGCATGGTCGTCGACTTCCCGGCGCCGTTCGGCCCAAGGAACCCCACGACCTCACCGCGCTTGACCTCGAAGCTGACCTTGTCCAGCGCACGGACGTGACCGAATCGTTTGGTAACGCCGCTCGCTTGGATCATGACGTCGGTTGCCATCCGACCTCCTTACAGAAACTTTCGAATTTGCGCGGATCTACCGGCACTTTCGCGCCGCTGTGCCCGACCGTCGGGCGGCGGCATCCTACTTTCGACTCGATCCCTGTCAACCGGAGACCCTGCGCTTTGAAGCTGCCGACAACCGGCAGGGCGACAAACCCGCGGGGGTACGCGGTATTCCCGGTTTGCGGGAAAAACGCCTGAGGCTCACGAATCACTCGATTAACGAGGCGCCGCGGGAACGGACGGGGGGCCGGGGTTCGACCGGCGGGGGGCCGCTGCGGGCACCATGCCATGCTTTGTCGGTCGCGGGCTCACGAGTGAACCCTTACAAGATCCTACAAGTCGACCGCGACGCCGAGCAGGAGGTCATCGAAGCGGCCTATCGCCGGCTCGTCGCGAAGTACCACCCGGATCGCAACGACTCGCCGGAGGCGGGCGCGATGCTGCGTGATCTGAACGCGGCCTACGAGCTCGTGAGCGATCCCGAACGGCGCGCGCGCTACGATCGTGACTGGGCGGACGGTCCGGGGAGTCGACGCGCGAGCCAAGCGCCGCACGCCGCCGACGGCGAGGACGAAACGCCGAATCGCGTCGTGCTCAACGTGCTCGTCGCGGGCGCCGTCTTGACGCTGCTCGTGTATCAGCCGCGGCTCGGCGCAACGCTCGTCGGCCTCTCGGCGCTGCTCTGGCTCGCATGGAAGTATGCGCTCATCACGGCCTTCGTCGGGCGCGTCGTGCTCGCGTTGCTCGTGCTGGTCGTGCTCGGCTTCGGGGTCCACTACTGGCTCGAGGAGCGCCGAGCGACGGCCGAGCTCCGCGGCCTCGACGTGAAGACGCTCTTTGCTGCGAAGCTCCGCGAACAGGCGCAGACGTGCACGGCGGACGCGCGGGCGGCCCAGCCGGCCGCCACGCAGCCGGCCACGGCGTTTTGCGCATGTTTAGCCGACGTGATCCGCGCGCACTTCGACTTCTCGCCGGTGAACGTCGATACCGCCGCGGACTATCGTGCCGTCGTCTCCGCGCGTTTCGAGCATGCGCTGCCGAGCGACGAAGACCGAGCGAGCTGCCTCGCGCGCGAAGCGGCGAAGCACTGAGGCGCGGTATCGCCTCGGTGGGCGCCGAGGTAGACTGTGAGGGTGCGGATAGCGCTGTACTGTCTAGCGTGCGCATTCCTTGCGTGCGGCAAGAGCGAGCGGCGCGGCGACGTGCTTCAACACGGGGTCGCGGGCAACGCCGCGTCTGGAGCGAGCCACGGCGGCGCGGCAGCCGTGAGTGGCGCAAGCGGGATTGGTCCCGGCGGTAGCGAGGACGGCGCCGCAGCCGTGAGCGGTACGGCGGGCTCTATCCCTGCGGCGAGTGGTGGCGGTGCGGGCGGCCGGCAGGTGAGCGGCGGCAGCGGCGCGACCGCTGGCGGTGAAGGTGGGGACGCGGGCAGCGGCGCGAGCTCCAACGAAGGCGGCTCGTCGGGTGACGCAGACCCTCCCAACGCAGGCGCGGCAGGCGCGGCGACGCTCGCATGCGCGGGCGAGTACGTCGCTTGTGGTTGCGGCTGCTGCGGCGGAACGACGTCCGACGCAGTTTGTTATTATCCGGACCGCGGCGATTCGCTCGCAGCCATCGAGTACGACGATCAGGCCGTCGCAGCGAGTCCGAGCTGCGACGGCGCCGGTTGCGCCCTCGGCCGGCATTACGTGTGTTGCGCGACACCGAGCGAACCACCGCCGGCGATGTCCTACGCCGTGACCGGCGGCATGATCACGTCGGACATCTATCGTATCTCGCTCTACCGGACGGGCAGCGACGGGCGCTGCCAAATCGCGCACTTCGCGCGCGGTGACGGCCCGGGCGGCAAGGACTTCCCGATCACGCTGCCGGACGGCTGGATCTTGGAGTTGTTGGAGGACTTCCTCTGCACGGACGCGAACAGTCAAGCCGGCGGCAAACGCCGGGAAGCCGTCGGCGCGCTCGGTCAGCTCGACTTTTCGAGCACGAGCGGGGAGTGCTCGGTGAAGTTCGACTTTGCAGCGTTCTTCGCGTCGGATAGCGGAGGCACCGACGCAGTGGAGTTCACTTCGGATTGGCAGTCGTCGCCCGTCGTGCCCGAGTGTGGCTGAGCCGCGGCACCGGCTCACCCGACGCGATAACCCGTCACGAGCGTCTGCGCGAGGAGCCCCCAGCCGTCGATCGCGACGAAGAGCAGCAGCTTGAACGGTAGGCTCACCTGCGTGGGACTCATCATCTGCATGCCGAGCGCGAGCAACACGTTCGAGACCACGAGATCGATCACGAGGAAAGGCAGATAAATCGCGAAGCCGAGCGCGAACGCGCCGATGAGCTCGCTCACGACGAACGACGGCACGAGGATGACGAGATCGTCGCGCCCCACCGCGGCACGTTCCGGCTCGGGGCGTGCGGCGCGCGCGATCTGAAAAAAACGCTCGCGTTCGTGCGCGCTCGCGTTCGCTTTGAGAAAAGCGCGCAGCGGCTCGCGCGTCGCGACGAGCATGTCGCCGATCCACGCGGCGCTGTCCTCGACGTGCGAGGGCTCGAGCAGCGGCCCCGCGCGTTCGGCGATGCGCGAGCCGACCGGCGCCATCGCGAGCAACGTGAGCGCACCTGCGAGCGCCATGATCACGGTGTTCGTCGGGACGCTCTGCGCGCCGATGGCGCCGCGCACGATCTGGAGCACCGTCGAGATCTTGACGAACGCGGTGAGCGTCATGAACGCGAACGGCAGGAGCGTCGCAAAGCCTACGGCGACGATGAGCGTGAGCGGATGCGCGAAGAAGTCGGAGGTCATGGTGCGCGTCGCTCAGCCGTCGCCCGGCGGCGTGGAGCGGCGCAGCACGCGTTCGAGCACGCCGCGAAAGGCAGGATCCACGGGCGCGCCTGGCGCGAGCAACGCGGCGTCTTTCGGCAGCTCGCCGAGCTTATTGAGCCCGCTTTCGCTCGCGCCCACGACGTAAACCGTTTCACCCACCCGTACGAGATACACCGCCCGGCGCGCATCGAGGGGTAGACGGCCCACGAGCTCGAGTGGTCCCGACGGTCGACCCATCCCAAAGCGTCGCCCGACCGAAAGCAGCAAGACGGCGAGCGCGACCACCCCGGTCAACATGACCAGCGTCTCGACGACATACCGGCCTAACGGCGTCACCCGCGGCGGACCGTAACACGTTGACGCAGCCCCCGGCTCGGGATTGTATGCCGCGCATGGCCCCGTCCGTTTCCTTCAGAATTCCCGCTCGTTTGTTGCTTATCACCGCTTGCTCGGTCGCCGTCATCGCTGCTTGTTCGTCGTCCAACGACGCCGTGCAAACGTTGCCGACCGCGGGCAAAACTGGCTCGGGTGGGCATGGCGCGAGCGGTGGCACGGGCGGCTCGGCGGGCCAGGCGGCGGGCGGCAAATCGGGCGGCGGCGGCAGCGCCGGTTCGGCAACAGCGGGTAGCGGCACGGGCGGAGCCACGGGTGGCGGCGCGGGTGCAGGCGCGGGCGGCGAAGAAACGGGTGGCGCCGGTGCGGGGAACGCGACGGGTGGCAGCGCGGGTGCACCCGCCGCCGGCGCGAGCGAAGGCGGCGCGAGCGAAGGCGGCGCGACCGCCACATCCGGCGCGAGCAACTGACCTCGCCGTAGCGGCGCGGTCACCAGCATCGCTCGACGGCGCCGTCGCGCCGCCGTTTACGCGACGTCCGGCTTCGTGACCTCGTGACGGGTCGCCGTGCGCTGCGGCTTCCGCCCGACGAGCGTCAACACCGCGGCTTCGCTCGCCAGGCCGAGCCGTCGCCCGATTTCCTTGCCATCCTCGAACACGAGCAGCGTCGGCATCCCACGCACCCCAAAGCGCGCGGCGAGCTCCTGGCACTCATCGACATCCACCTTCGCGATCACCACATCGTTGTTGTCCGCGACCTTGTCCAAAATGGTCGCCTGGGCCTTGCACGGTCCGCACCACGTCGCTGTGAAATCGACCAACACCGGCCCTTTCGCAGCGAGCACCGTCTCGTCGAAGTTCACGTCGTTCACGAACTGTACTTTCTCGGATGCCATGGGCACCTCCTTCAGCGACAAAGGTCGCGAGGCCCGTCTCCATTACAAACGCGGGCCCGGTAACTTTTTCTGCGCTCCGCCGTAATCTCTGGGCGCGTCGACACCTTTGTCTGTGCCGTGCCTAGCTCGTACGCCGTGTCCCAGCCGTCCTCATTGCAGCCAGACGCGAACGCGTCGTCGAACGACGACGTACTCGAGCAGCTTTCGCGGGTTGCGCACACGGAACGCGGGGGACTCGCCGCCGTGGCGCGCCACGAAGGGCTCTCACCCGAGGAGGCGATCGATTGCGTTCAGGACGCGCTCGTCACGCTCCTCGATCTCGTGCAAACGGGCCAAGTCGATGCCCACGCAAGTCCCGCGCCCGTGCTCGTGACAATCGTGCGCAACGCCGCGCGCAACCAGCGCCGCCGTCACTTTCGCGCGCGCCCGCACGTCGAGCTCGAGACGCGCGACATCGCCGACGAACGCGACGAGCTGCAAGAGGAACTCCTCGCACGCGCCGAAGACACCGTGCGGCTCCGCGCCTGCGTCGCCGAACTCTGCGAAATCCAACGCGCGGTCGTCACGCTGCGCTTGCTCGAAGAGCGACCCGGTGAAAGCGTCGCCGAAATTTTGGGCGTCTCACGGAATCACGTCGCCGTCCTCTTGCACCGGGCGAAGTTGGCATTACGCCAATGCATGACGGAGTGAGCATCTTTTCGTCGCATCCAGGGACTACGACGTCCGGGGCCGAGTGACGCTTGAGCCGCTACGGCTCCCTCATTTGTTACACGCCTGAACGACGAGCAAGCTGCCTACGCAGACGAGGCCCGCGTAAACGACGCGAAAGAAGCCGTGCTCGTTCAATCTGCGGTTCAGCACCCGTCCCACGAAAATACCCATGAGAACGAACGGCAGCGAGCGCAGAAAGAGTGCAGGGATCCGCGGGCTCCAGATCCCGAGCACGGCATAGCCCACCAGGCCGACGAAGCTCGCGAAGAGGAAGTAACACTGAAGCGTCGCGCGGAATTGTCGAGGTGGCCACCTCCGGAGTGCGCCGTACACCGCAAGCGGAGGCCCGTTCATGCCGTACGCGCCGCCGAGCACGCCGGACAGCAAGCCACAGCCGAACAGCCAGCGGCGATCATCCTCCCGCAAGTGCAACGTCACCTTGCCTTTCAACGAGTACAGCGAGAACCCGACGATCAGCACGCCCAAGAGTAATTTCACGAGCTGCTCGTTGCCTTTTGCGAGCAGGAGCAGGCCGAGCGGGATCCCTGGCAATGCCGCTGCCGCGAGCTGAACGGCGCTCCGGAGGCGAACATGCCGCCAATCTTGAACCACGATCACGGCTGCCATGACCGTCGAAACGAGCACCGCCAACCCTGCCGCTAGAGGCAGCGGGACGCGCATCGCGAGGAGCGGCACCGCGACGAGCGCTTCACCGAAGCCGAGCGTCGACCTGACGAGCGTCGCCACGAACAGGACGACGACGACGTACCACGCCTCGGTCATTGCCGCGCGAACCAACGTCCGTCGGCGAGCACGGCCGTGGACGGCACGTCGGCTGGCACGGCGGAGCGGATGTTGATCGTCTCGGACGACATGGCCTCTGGCCGCGAAGTGGCATGACCTTGCTCCGCGGGCAATCGTCATGAAGCTTCGAGCCCACCCACGCCGGTGACGTTGAGCCGGCCATGTCTTTGCGGATGACTGTGCCGCGCCGAGCGAGCAGACTCGCGTCGTGATCGCTGTAAGTTGCTATCAATGCGGTTCTCCCTCGACCCGGCCGTATGCCGAGGAGAACGGGTTCCGTTTGGTCAAGTGCCGGGGCTGTGGCTTGCTTTACGTCAACCCACGACCGAGCGACGAGGAGGTCAGTGAAGCTGCTCGGACGGGGCTACACCAGGGAGCCGCGGCCTTCGAGCGCGTCGGAGAGTTCGATGAGCGTAAGATCGCCACGTATCTTCACGTTCTCGAACGTATCTTTCGTGGTCGCAGAGACCTGGGCGCGCGCTGGCTCGACATCGGTTGCGGGCACGGTGAGTTCCTCGTCGCGCTCCAGCGCTACGCGAGTTTGGACGAGACGCTGCTCGGGATCGAGCCGAGTAAGCCGAAACGTGAGTCCGCGCGCGGGCGAGGGCTCAACGTCGTCGACGAGACATTTCGCGCTGAGCCGGCAGCGTTCGACTGCATCTCGTTGCTGAACGTGTATTCGCATCTGCCCGACCCCGTGAGCGCCCTCGAGGATTGGGCCGCATGGCTGAAACCCGGCGGGCAGCTGCTGCTCCAGACCGGAGACAGCTGTCATCTTCCGCCGCGGTATCACCACAAGCCGTTCGAGCTTCCGGACCACCTGAGCTTCAGCAACGAGCGTCTAGTGAGCGAAGTCCTCGAGCGTGTCGGCTTGCGTGTCGTTCGCTCGGTCAAGCTTCGCCACGGCGCGTATCCCGGCTGGCAATTCTGGAAGCACCCGTACCGGGACATGTGGTTACTCGCGGAACGGCGCTGAAAAAGGGAGCAGCGCGGACGCGCGGGGTCAGCTGAGCAGCCCGTCGCGTAGCAAAAATGAGCCGCGGCGTGATTGTGGGGTCGTGCAGGGCCGGGGCCCCTTGGCGTTCGCGACGCGCTTGCTATGGATATGCCATGGTTCGGGGCTTGCATTCTTTCGAGCTTCAACGCTCCGAAACCGCTGCGTCGCCCCGTGCAGCGGCCGAGCTCCCGGGTCTGTTGACCGCGACAGACGTAGCGCGTGCGTTCGCTGCGTGGTGCGTCTTGCTGTTTCGTCACCGTGAGCAGGAGCGCGTCCGAATCGAGCTCCATGCGTCTCGAGCCAGCGTAGCGACGAGTCGATCGGTGGAGCTCGAGCTCACGGCGGAAATGTCGGCGTTCGAGCTGCAGCGGCGCGCGGCGGACGCGCTGGCTGCCACGGCCGTGAGCGAGAGCTCCGGGGGCGATGACGTCGGATTCACGGTGCTGGGGAGCGCCGAGTCGACGCCGCTGTCCCGCGCGCCGGGGCGACAGCCGTTGCACCTGGTGTGTCGCTTTCTTCCAAGCCGTGTCGCGTGCGAGCTCCATCACGACTCCACACGCTTCAGTGCCGCCCTGATCGCTCAGTACGCGGAGCAGCTGAAGGTACTCTACGACGCGCTGGACGCAGAGCCGGCGACCCCGCTCGCTCGCCTGCCCATGCTCGACGCGGCACAGGCGCGCGCGCTCCGGCAGCGCCTGACCGGACCCGTCGTTGCAACCGCGGAATTCCCGGTATTCCGCGCCTTCGAACGCCATGCGCGCGAACAGCCGCACAGCGTGGCACTCACGTTGAACGCAGCGCATGTCACGTACGCCGAGCTCAACCGGCGCGCCAACGCTTGCGCTCATTGGCTCTTACGCCAAGGAATTTCGCGTGGCTCGCGCGTCGCCCTATGCCTCGGTCCGAGCGTCGAGTTCGTCGCCTGCATGCTGGGCATTCTGAAGGCCGGCGCAACGCACGTGCCGCTCGAGCCGTCGTATCCGGAGGCTCGCCTGCGCGTCATGCTGGAGGACGTCGAGCCAGCGCTGGTGTTCACCGACGCCGCCGCGGCGCCGAAGCTCGCTGCGCTCGGAGCCCGTGTCCTGGACGTCGAGGCTCGAGCCTCCGAGCTGTTCGCGGGCCGAGCCAGTGACCCCGATGTCGAGATCCGACACGATGACACTGCGTACATCGTTTACACTTCGGGCAGCACCGGGAAGCCAAAGGGCGTGATGGCGAGTCACGGCAACTTGGCCCACTACATCGACGTGGCGCGGCGCGCGTATGGCTATGGGCCGGGGGACAGCATTCCCGCCATGGCGCGCTTCACGTTCAGCATCACTTTTTTCGAGCTTTTGTCACCGCTCGCGAGTGGCGGGCGCTTGGTGCTCTTGGAACGGGATCACGTCTTGGACCTGCCGCGCATGCTGAGCACGCTGCAGGAGCTCACGTGCATTCACGCGTCCCCGAGCCTCTGGCGCCGGCTCATCGCGCACCTCGAGGCGCAGGGTTCGAGCGGGCAAGCCTTCCCGGCTTTGCGCCACGTGTCGTCGGGCGGCGACATGGTGAGCGCGGATCTCGTGGAGTCTCTCAAGCGCTCGTTCCCCGCGGCCGAGGTGTTCGTGATTTACGGCTGTTCGGAGATCAGCTGCATGGGGTCGAGCTTCCCGGCGCCGCGCGCTCGCGTCATGGCGCAGAGCAGCGTGGGGAAGGTGTTTCCGAACATGGTCCTGCGCGTGCTCGACCCCGGCGGACGCCTCGTGCCGCCTGGTGTCGTCGGGGAGGTGCATTTCGGCGGCGCCGGTGTCGCGCTCGGTTATCTGAATCGGCCGGACCTCACGGCCGAGCGCTTCGTCAGCATCGACGGTGAGCCGCTGTATCGCACCGGCGACCTCGGTCGCCTCGACTTCGAAACGCTCGACCTCGAGCTCGTCGGGCGCAGCGATTTCCAGGTGAAGCTGCGCGGGATGCGCATCGAGCCGATGGAAATCGAGACGCAGCTCCGGAGCCTGCCGGGCGTTCAAGACGCGCTCGTGGCGGCGCCGATGCTAGCGGACGGCGAGCGGCAGTTGGTCGCGTACCTGGTACCGAACGGACAGGTGGCGCTGACCTCGCGGCGCCTGCGCGAAGCCATGGCGGAGCGCCTGCCCGACTACATGGTGCCCTCGGTTTACGTTGCACTCGACGCGTTGCCCGTGAACGTGAATCAAAAGGTCGATCGGCTCGCACTCTCGCGCGCGCCGCCCAGCGACCGCGTCCTCGCGCCCGACTACGCCGCTCCGCGCACTGCTCGCGAGCGTGAATTGGTGCGCATCTGGCAGCGTGTGCTCGGCATTCCACGGCTCGGCATCCGTGACGACTTCTTCGACTCCGGCGGCGATTCGTTGCGTGCGTTGACGCTCGCGACGCAAATCAACCAAGAGCTCGGCACGGCCATGCCCGCGGACGTGCTCTTGAGCGCGCCCACCGTCGAACGTCTGGCAGAATGGTTGGACGGCGCGGAGTCGCAGAGCGCCGCAAGCTCGAGCCTGGTTTGCTTGCGACGCGGGACCGGCTCGAAGCCCCCCATCTTCCTCATCCACGGCGGCGGCGGCGAAATCATCAATTACCTGAATCTGGCTCGGTTGCTGCACCCCGGACACAGCGTCTACGGACTCGTCCCCAAGAGCGCGCGTGACGTTCCGATGCTGCACACGCGGATTTTGGATGCGATGCGGTACTACGCCGAACAAATTCAAGCGGTCGCGCCGACGGGGCCGTACCTCCTCGGCGGTTTGTGCATCGGCGGCTTTCTGGCGTTCGAGGTAGGGCGCCATCTCCGCGCCCTCGGTCACGAGGTCGGTCCGATCGCGCTATTGGACGCGGCGCACGTCACGACTGCCCCGATCAGCTTTTGGACACGCAGCCTCGAGCTGCTCAAAGCGGAGCTCGCGGACGCCCGTGCGGGCTCGGCCGCCCGTATCCCGCCGAACACGGCCAACATCCTCGTGACGCGCGCCCGCGATTTCCTCGATTACGCGGTCAGCGCGCGGATCCCTCGCCGCGTGATGCAAGCCAAGCTGCCGCTCCTACGCTTTTGCATCGACCACGGGCTCCCCATTCCCCCGCTTCTGCGGCACGTCTCGGTCGATGCGACCTTGCGCTTCGCCGAAAAGGAGTACGTCAACCCTGGCCCCTATGCCGGCGAAATCCTACTCCTTCGGCCCACGCGTTCCGACTCCGAGGACGTGACCGACATTCCGTATGGGCGACGCTTCATCGAACCGGAGCTCGGGTGGGCTGGCAAGGCGAGGGAGCTCCGTGTCTACGACGTACCAGGCGGCCATTTCAGTCACCTGCACCAGCCGCACGTGGGTGTCGTCGCGCAATTGTTGCAGGCGCGCTGGGACGAGGCGCTCGCGAGTTCGACAGCGCCTGGCGGCAACGTGATCCGCGACGGGACGCGCGCCGTGGGCATGCTCGAGTCGAGCGTCGTTGCGGCGCAGTCTGGCTGAGTCCGAGCCAAGTCCAGCGTAGGGCCATTCACAGCGAGTGACACGTGCCAATGGCTCGACAAGCAAAGATGCTTTTCGAAAAAAAACTGCGGAGCACGCCGGCGCACTCCGCAGTCCTCAACGCAATGCGTATCTGCCGCGAACGGCTACATCCCGACGAACGTCGTCACCGTCGTTCCCGGCAACGCCGCCATGAACGAGCCGCCGGACACCGCAACCGCGGTCTTCGCGGCGAGGTTGTCCGACGCTGAGGTCACGTAGGGCGTCATCATCGTCGGCATCTTGGTTCCGCCGGCGATGCCGATCGGCACCGTTGCGTCCGCGGTGCCCTTGTTGATGGCCACGACCACGACCGTGCCGTCGTCCGGATTCACGTACGCCGAGATGAGCACGTTCGCGGGCATCATGCCCGTCACATCCACGCGCTTGTAGCCCGGCCGCACGAACTTGCTGTAGTTGCCGAGCGTGTAGCAACGCTTGGTCAAAGCCGTCGAGCCCTGGAGCACGAGGCCCTCGTTGTCGTTGCTGCCGGACGCTTGGTACCACCAATAGAGCCAAGCCGACGCTTGCCCCACGGTGAGCGCGCTGTGAATCCAGCCGGCGACGGCGACGCCGTTCTTGATGTCGCTGCTCGGCCCCTCTTCCGGCCAGTACTTCACGCCGGAAACCTCGGTCTCCCAGACCTCTTTGCTCGGCTTGCCGCCGTCGACGTCCGCCGGCCAGGCCTCCGCCTTCTGCGTGTCGTACTCGTGGGTTCCGATGATATCGACGGCAGCCCAAGCCGTCGCGTCTTTGGCGAGCCAGTGCCCGTAGTCGTAACCGTTGCCCATCGCGCACGAGCTCGAGCAACCGGTCGTGGTCGGAGTGTTGCTGAAGCAGCCGCACTTCAGGGGGTCTGAGCTATTCGGGTGGCCCGAAACCGTCGAGCCCGTCGCCGACGCGTTCGACCAGAGGTGGATCCATTCCGAGGGTTCGGGCGCGATCAGCTTGACGTTCACGGCCTTGAGCTTCGGTCCGAGCGCCTTGACGAACGTCACCATCTCGTTGGCGGTGTAGACGGCCGAGTCGTAATCGCCGTTGCAGGGCGGCCCGATCGTGGAACCACACGACGCGAAGTCGGGCTCGTTCGCCGCCGACATCGCGTAGAGGCCCTGATTTTTCGCGAAATTGGCGATCGTCGTCGACCACGAGTCCACGCAGCTCGCGAGCAAGTGCCCGCCCTTCTGCGTGTTGTTGTTGTCCTTGCAGTTGGCGGGCGGCGTCCAAGCCGACCCGATGATCTTTGCCTTGTAGCTCGCCGACGGAACACTGCCTGAAAGGCCGCCGCTCGAATTCATCGCGACACGCACGATGGACAGCCCGAGACTGTTGCCGCTCGTGCCGTAAAAGGTGTCCCAGTTCACGGAGCCACCGCCCAAAGCCGTATTGAGCCCGAAGCCCTCAATCAGCTGCTCCGTTTGATCGACCTTCACCGTTACGGGCCCCGTATTCGGGTCGCCCGCGCCCGCGCTGCCGCCGCTTGCGCCGCCCGCGCCCCGGCCGCCCGCGCTCATGCCGCCTGCGGCCCGACCGCCCGCGTTCATGCCGCCCTGCGCCGTGCCGGTGCCGGCGGCTCCCCCGGTCGAGGCCCCGCCCATGGCGCCGCCTTGCGTGCCGCCCGCGCCCGCCGCCGGCGCAGCGCCGCTGCCACCCGTCGCCGTGCCACCCGTCCCGCCCGGACTCGCGCTGCCCCCGGTCGCACCCGTGCCCGTGCCCGCGGTTGCGGTCCCGCCGGTGCCGCCGCTCGCCATCACGCCGCCGGTCCCGCCCGCCGTACTGCCGCCGGTGCCCGAATTGACGCTTCCGCCGCTCCCGCCAGTTGCCGCCGTCGTCCCGCCAGTGCCTCCGGCACCCCCGCCCGGAGTACTCGGCGGTTCCGACGAACTGCAGGCTGCGAGTGCGACCACGAGACCAATGCCGGCGAAAGACTTGTTACTCATTGCCAAATTCCTCGATTGAACCGTGCGGACGGCCATCGCGCCCCGCGCTCATTGCAGGAGCAGGGGATTTTGACCGCCAAAGCGTGACCGAGACCAGCGCGACCGAACCAGCTTTTAACATTCCCAGTGAATACCGATCGGAGCACGCCGTCCTCACATTTTTGGCGGCCATCGCGGCGCATCGGCGCTTGCTCGAGGTCGCATCTTGCGTCGGTCATTGCGGGTCTACTCGCCGAACAAGCGTGCCGACAAGCAGCTCAGCGTCCCTCCGCTCCGCCTTCAGGAACGACAACCTCCTCGCCGGCCGTCGCACCGCTGCCCCTTGCGCGCAAAAGGTCGCGCGCGACACGGGCCGCTCAGGCCCGCGTTTGACTGCCTCATTTTTCGATGTATTGTGAGGCACGTGGTGAGGCATCAAAATCAGCTCACGTTGCGGGATCTCGACCCGCGCGTCCTCGACGAGATCGAGCGGGTCGCACGGGTCGAGGGCCTATCGCTCAACAAGGCTGCCGCCAAGATCTTGAAAGCCGGCGCGGGTATTCGCGATGCGCCCGAATCCCGATGCATCGGAGCGGCCGTCGACCGCTTCGTGGGAAGCCTCCCTGTCGGGGAGGCGCGGCGGCTCTCGAAGTCGTTGCGCTCGCTCGAGCACGTCGACGACGAGCTGTGGAAGTGAGGCGCTTGCTCGACACCAACGCGTACGTGGAACTCCTGAAGGGCGACGTCGCGGTCGCCAACTCGGTCCGTGCCGCTGAACAGCTCGTGTTTTCCACCGTGGTGGTCGGAGAGCTGTTGTTCGGATTTCGCAATGGCAGCCGCTACGACAAGAATCTGGCCATGCTCGACGAGTTCTTGAACCAGCCTTGGGTCGTGCTGCAGGTCGTCACTCGCACCACCGCTGATCGCTTCGGGCGCATCGCCGCCGCCCTACGCAAGGCGGGCACTCCGATCCCGACGAACGATATCTGGATCGCCGCGCACGCTCTCGAGACCGGCGCGGAGCTGATTACCTTCGACCGTCACTTCGACCACGTGCGCGGCTTGCCGGTGACGACGTTACCTAGACCCGCGCTTTGAGCAGAGAGCGCAGCCCGAGCGCGCCGCGTCGCGGAGATACCCGTCGGCGGGGTTCGTCGCGCACTCCGCGGCCCGCCACGCGACCTCGCGATTCCACAGATGCTGGACAGCGCGGCATCTACCCACAACAACCTGCGGCGCCCGTCACCGAGGGAACCGCGCGTCGCGAATGGAAGAAATTGCCTCGCGTTGCCGCATGATTGAGACGGGCACTTCGACAGCACTCGAAAACAAAGAAATCTGGTAGGGTAAGCGCCATGATGGCTTTATCACGCGGGTTCGTGGGTGGTTTACTGCTGGCGGCGGTCGGATCAGCTGTTGCCTGTGGCAGCTCCGACGATGACAGCAATGGTGGTTCGGGAACCGGTGGCAGCTCAACGACCGGCGGCAGTTCGGGAAGGGGCGGCACGTCGACGACCGGCGGCACATCCGGCAAAGGCGGCTCCTCCAGCACGTCGGGCGGCACGACTAGCAGCGGTGGCTCGGGCGACGCGACGGGCGGCAGCAGTGGCTCCAGTGGAACGGGCGGCAGCAGTGGCTCGAGCGGAACGGGCGGCAGCAGTGGCTCGAGCGGCAATTGCACCGTTCCAGCGTGTGTGTCCGATCTCACCTCGGAGTGCACTCCGTCCGGCACTTGCGTCGAACAGCAAGGCAACTCGACGGATCCTTCCATGCCGCTGACGGATGCGGTTTGCTACGAGAATGGCGTGGCCGCCACGTTCTCGTTCGACTTTTCCACGGGAATGGTCACGCTCACTGTCAGCAAGAACGGTGACACGTGCTTCTCGGACGAAGCAGCCTTCGACCCCACGACGAACACTGCCTCGGCGCAGACGATTAAGGACGGTTCGGGGAAGACCGTAGCCACGGCAAACACCGACGCTGATGGAAACACCGTGTACTCGTGTGGCGGCAAGACATACACCGTGGACGCCTCATGTGGTTCGACCATGGACCCGAGCATGATGATGGGCGGCACGACTGACTCGTGCACAATGGGCACTTGCGCGCCCTGAGCCGTCCGGCGGCTTAGACGCCGATTGCTATTGAATCGCGCGGAAGCGTTGCTCGAAACCGAACGTCCGGCGCGCGACTCGCGCCGGGCGCCGCGCGGTGATACCGGCTCCGGTCACTCGAGGGTGGGGCTCGGTCATGACCCCTGAGGCGGTTGCTCGAGGTGCCACTGATTGTCCATGAAGACGAAGTCGGTGGCGGCGCCCGCATGGCAGTCGCCGCAATGCGCGTTCTCGGCGGTGCCTGCGGCCATGCCGTCGGCGGCGTTCCAGTAGCCGAACTGCCAATCGCCGTGCGACGGATCGAACCCTGCCTCGCGCTTGATCATCAAACCGAGCGCGTGGAGCTCGTACGTTCCCTCTCCCGTGCGCACGAGCTTCTCTTTGACGATCGCGGCACCGACCTCAAACGGCGTCGCGCCGTTCGCCGCGAAGCCCGCTTCGGCGGTCGGATTGAGCCAATCGAGCAAGTACAGCTCATCGCCGTGCTCGCTCGCGACGAACTCCTGCTCGGCCTGCGTCGGAAGCCGGCAGAGCCCGAAGATCTCGCTCGAGATTGCCTCGGGCGCGTCGCTCCTCGTCACCCAGCCTGGATAATCAGCGCGTGCTTCTTCCAGCAGCGCGAGGTCGTCGCCTGCACGATCACCCGCGCCTCCGTCACCGGCTCCCGCCGAGCCCACGCTGCCGCCCGCGCCCGACCAACCCGCGCCGCCCGAGCTAGCTCCCGCGCTCGACTCGTCACCGCCCGTGCTCGAGGCATGACCAGCCGTAGCAGGCGCGCCGCCCATTCCGGCGAAGGTCGGCCCTCCACCGCCGAGAGACGAGGCACCTCCCGTGTCTGCGCCGCCGCCTTCGCGACCGCTCGCGCCTGAAGTCCCGCCCGCACCACTCGGCGCGCCGGCAGTCGTCGTCGCGCCGGTGCCGGCTCGCGCTGCCGTCGCTCCCGAAGTGTCGGGGGGTGAGTCGCCGCCGCAACCGGCGAGGCTCACCGCGCTCGTTCCCAACCCGAGCACGAGCGCTCTCAGTGAGCGGGACTGCGCTGCGACGCGCGAGAAAGCTCGCTGCATTTTAGCCACCATGCCGAAAGCATAACGCAGCGAGCCGCGCATGGCTTCAGTACCGTTCTCGGAGACGGAACTGCGCTTCAGTCGTCACTGCTCACCAAAGCGTTATCCCATGCCGCCCAAGACCCGCCGATCGATCGTCAGTCGCGTGCACGCACTGCCACTCTCTATTGCCGCGGTGACTGCAATCGCTGCCCTCGCCGGCTGCAGCGGCTCGGAAGGGTCGCCTCCGCCGAATCCCGGCGCCGGCGCAACTGCGGGCCACGGCGCGTCGGCAAGCGGTGGTTCCTCACAGACGAGCGGTGGCGCAGGCACTGGCGGTGCTGGCGGTGCAGCAGTGGGCGGCACTTCCGGCGCGGCGGGCACCCCTGCCGCGGCTGGCACACTGAGCTCCGGCGGAACGACCGGCGGCGCCGAGGCGACGGGCGGAAGAGCGACGGGCGGCACCTCGGAAACTGGCGGTACACCCGGCGGCGGGGCGCCGGCCTCGGGTGGCTCACTGGCATCGGGTGGTTCGCCCGCAAGAGGCGGCGCCGCCGGAGCGGCAGCGGGCGGCAGGCTCGGGATGGGTGGCGCGGGAGCCGCCGGTGGCAGCACGGCTTCCGGCGGATCGAGCGCCGCAGGCGGCGCGACGTCCTCCGCTGGCGCGTCCGCCGGCGGCATGGGGAACGCGACGGCGAGCGCCGGCTGCGGCAAGACCCCCACGCTGAAGAACAGTCCGTCGACTGCCAATCAAAACACACTCATGGTCTCCAATGCGAGTCGGCAATTCCTCGTTCGCTGGCCGACGACGTATGACAACACCCATCCGTACCGGCTCATTATCGACTTCCATGGGGCTGGCGGTTCGGACACCGAAGAAGCCCCCTCGTACTTTGGTCTTTTCGCCCTTTCCAAGGACACGACGATCTTCGCCGCGCCCTCGGCGAATGGGGGCACGTGGGACGCCACGGCGGACTTGACCTTCGTCGATGAGATGCTGAAGGCGATCGAGGCCGATCTCTGCATCGACACCTCGCGCGTCGAAATCGAAGGCTTCAGTCAGGGAGCGGCCATGGTGGCCGTGCTTGCCTGCCAGCGTCCTGGCGTCTTCCGCGCCGCGGTGGGACATTCGCGCGGCGGCTTGACCGCGCCGTCGACGTGCCAGCCGATCCCGTACTTGGGCTCGCTCGGCCTGAGCGACGTCGGCACCAACTCCCAGGCAACCCAAACCGACCCCTTTGCCAAGTGGAACGGCTGCACCGTCACCATGCTGCCGACCGCGCCCAAGGGCGGCCACATCTGCACGACTTACACCGGTTGCCCCGCAGCCGATCCCGTTCGCTGGTGTTCGTACGACGGCGGCCACACCGCTTCGCCCACGGATTCAGGCCAGAGCTCGTCGTGGATGCCCAGCGAAGTGTGGCCGTTCTTGAGTCAGTTCTGAGTAGCGCGAGCCCCGGCAAGCTGCCGGGCCACGCCTGCGGGACAATTCGAGCTAAACTGGGCGAGATTCATGTCCGCAGGCGCCATCCGGATCGCTGCGGCTCTCGCGGAGCGGGAGCACGCGCTCATCGGCACGTCACTACGCTATTCTCGGGGGGTGAACACCCTGCCGGACAAGCTCGGAGCGCTGGGTGCGGCCGTGTCGGTGTTCGCAGCGGCCAACGTCTCCTATGCTTTGATTGGTGGGCTCGCGGTCGGCGTTCGGAGCGGCATTCCGCGGGCCACTCTGGACATCGACTTCGCTGTCTCGACCAAGACCGACCTCGAGGAACTCGTCGGGCGACTGACTTCCGCGGGCTTCACCCTCAGCGGCCGCTTTGCCCACAGCATCAACTTCAAACACTCGAGCGGTGAGCCTCTGCAGCTCGCTTTCGACCCTTCGTTCGACACGATGGTTGCACGTGCGGAGGCGCTTTCTTTGGGTGAGCTCACGCTCTTCGTGGTCACCAAAGAAGACCTCATCGCCATGAAGCGTCGCGCCGCGTCTGATCCCGGCAGGCGACGCAGCAAAGCACTGCGCGACCAGGCGGACATTGCGCTCCTGGAAGGCGACGCACCCGATCCCGACGAAGGGTGGTAGCCGTACACGGCGCCCACCAGCGGGCGCTGCGCTCGAGCTACCTGCGCGCACTCCGCCAGAGCCCGACGCTCTACATGCTCGCGAGCTGTCGCGCGAGTTCCTTCGGATCGCTGCGCCAGGTCGCGAACGCGCCCTGTGACATGGGGTCGGGGAAGATGTCGTCGAGTCCGCGCTCGACGCCGTCAAAAATCGCGCGCGCGACGTCCTCGGGTCGCGCTTTCGGCATTTGCATGTCGCGCGTCATGTCGGTGTCCATGGCGCCTGCGAACACCCCGTGCACGCGGATGTTCGCGTTGGCCAAATCCGTGCGCAGCGCTTCGGTGACCGAGGCGGCGGCCGCTTTGGACGCGGAGTAGCCACCGAGCGCGGGCATGCTCGCGAGCGACACGACGGACAGCACGTTGACGACGCTGGCGCCCCCCGCCGCGCCGGCCCGCTGCAACGCGGGCAAGAACGCTTTCGTCGCGGCCAAGGTGCCGAACACGTTGGTGGCGAAATCCTGCATGATTCGCGCCGTGCTGCTCGTGAGCACGCCATGCGAGCTCACCACGCCCGCGTTGTTGAACAGCATCGTCACGTCGGGGGCCCGGCTCGCGGCCGCGGCGAGCGAGCTCTCGTTCGTGATGTCGAGGGCGAGCGGCACCACGCGCTCCGGGTCTCGTGCGACCGACGCCGCGAGCTGGTCCGGATTGCGGGCGCCGGCATAAACGCGCCGTGCGCCGGCTGCGAGCGCTGCTTCGACCAGCGCACGGCCGAGACCGCGGTTCGCACCCGTCACTAAAACCACTGCGTTCTTCATCGTCGTCATGGGTCACCTCAGGAGGGAGAACATGCTGGTCGCGCGGCGCTTCGTGTAGCCCGGCCGCACGCAACTGATTCTTGCGTGGTGGTAAAGAATCGAAAAGACTGGAGGCGATGGACCTCGTGGCTCAAATGGCGACCTTCGTGAGCGTGGTGGAAGGCAAGAGCTTGTCGGCGGCGGCACGCGCGCAGCGGCTGTCGCTGCCGGCGGTGAGCCGCCAACTGCGAGCGCTCGAGAGCGACCTCGGTGCTCACCTCGTCGTGCGTTCGACGCGGCGCCTCCACCTGACGGAGGCTGGGCAACGCTGGTACGAGCACTGCCGGCGCGTGCTGCGCGAGATCGAAGCCGCGCGGCAGGACGTGCGCGGCGACGGCCGCGTTCACGGTAGACTGGTGGTCAGCGCGTCGCTCACCTTCGGAGCGGCGATGATCGTGCCGCGGCTGCCGAAACTCGCCGAGCGGCATCCCGAGCTCACGATCGATCTGCGCTTGGAAGATCAGCTCGTCGATCTGGTGGGCGAGGGCATAGACCTCGCGGTGCGCGCCGGCTCACCGCCGCCCGACAGCAGCGCGTTCATCGCTCATCCCATCTTCAGCATGTGTCGCATTCTCGTGGCGGCGCCGCGTTGGCTGCGCAAGCACGGCAGCGTGCGTGAGCCACGAGAGCTCACCGAGCACGAGTGCCTGCGTCAAGTCACGCCTGCCGGGAGCGCGGTGCCCTGGACGCTACGCTCTCGCACGACGGACGCCGCGTTGACGCTCGACGTGCGCGGCAGATTGCGTACGAACGCGCCGAGCGCGCTCTGCGACATGGCGATCGCAGGCGCCGGCATCGCCTATCTCCCCGACTGGGTCGTGGCTGACGGCCTGGAACGGGGCACGCTCCGGCGCGTGCTGCCGCACTGGTCGTCTCCGCCGATCACCGCCTGGGCCGTGCACCGCGCCGAGCTTCGCGGCGCCCCGCGGCTCCGCGCGTTCATTGCCGCGCTGCCGAAGAGCGCGGCGGAGTCGCGCGGGGAGCGGAGTAGCTGAGCGGTCTGCGTCGGCGTTAGCTGACGACGATTTTGACAGCGAGGCGGCGATCGACGGTGTCACCACGCGCTCGCTTCAAGCCGAGCTCGGTCGTGCCCGCGGCAAGCGCGACGAACACCAGGCGACGAATTCCCGGCGCGCCGAGCTTGTTGCTCTCCATCTGATAAGTGCCCTCGCGCGCGGCGAGCACCGCTGGATCGATCCGTTCGACCGTCCAGCGGTACCCAGTGCTCGGCCGATCTGCCAAGTCGAGGACGAGCTCGTCACCCGACGCGAGCGTCAGCGTGTGCCCGAGGTCGGCTTCGGAGAGCTCGCGAGTCGCCACCTGCCGAGTCTACTCAGGCTTCGACCCTACGCACGGTCTAGAAATCGGACGCGAGGTCCGTTTAGATTTCGATCTGTGCGCCGATCTCGACGACGCGGCTCGGCGGGATGCCGAAGAACGCCGTTGCGGGCTGTGCGTTACGCGTGAGGAACGCAAACAGTCGTTCGCGCCAGAGTGCCATGCCGGCTTGTTTATCGGGCAGAACGGTCTCGCGACCCAAGAAAAACGTCACGTACTCGAGTGAGTGGTTTCGAAACTGTGGCAGCATCAGAAGCTTCGGCACGTCGGGCGTCTCCATGAAGCCGTAGCGGGCGACGGCCCGCGAGAAGCCTGCCTCGAACTCCTGGACGCGCACGCGATCCTCGACGGGGACGCGGGCGAACTTCTCCGTGACGATGGTCAAGAGGAGCACGCGCTCGTGCACCGCGCGCATGTGGAGCAGTCCTTGGAGCAACGCAGGCGGCGTGCCGCTGTCGTTGCCGGTGAGGTAGACGGCGGTGCCCGGCACGCGCGCGGGGCGTTCGACCACCATCAGCTCGAAGAAATCCTCGAGCGGTACGCTGCGCTCTTTGATCTTTTGAAAGAGCAGCTGCCGCCCGCGGCGCCAGGTCGTGAAAATCGTGTACATGGCGGCGCCGATCGCGAGCGGAAACCAGCCGCCGTGCCGGATTTTAGCCAGATTCGAGCTCAAGAAGGTGAGCTCGAGGCAAAGCAGCGGAATCGTGATCCCGAGCGCGAACGAGCTCCGCCAGCGCCACTGCATGCGCGCGACGACATAGGCGAGCAGCGTGGTGATCGTCATGTCGAGCGTGACGGCGACGCCGTACGCCGCCGCGAGCCCGCTCGAGCTACCGAAGCCCCATACCGCGCCGACGGCGCCGAGCATCAGCCCCCAATTGACGATTGGCACGTAGATCTGGCCAATCTGGTGCGCCGAGGTGTGCAAGATGCTCACGCGCGGCAGGAACCCGAGCATGAGCGCTTGGCGCGTGACCGAGAACGCGCCCGAGATGAGCGCCTGCGACGCGATGATGGTAGCGAACGTCGAGAGCGCCACGAGCGGATACAGGCCCCACGTCGGAGCGAGATTGTAGAAGGGGCTCGCGAGCGCGTCCGGGCGTCGCAGAAGCAGGGCGCCCTGGCCGAAGTAGTTCATGAGCAGCGCCGGCAGCGCGATCGCGAACCACGCCGTGCGGATCGGGCGGGCGCCGAAATGGCCCATGTCGGCGTAGAGCGCTTCGCCGCCCGTCACGACGAGGAAGACCGAGCCCAGCACGAGGAAGCCGAGCCGGCCGTTGCGCGCGAAGAACAGCACGGCGTGCGACGGATTGATCGCGACGAGCACGCCCGGCGAACGGGCGATGTTCAGCACGCCGAGCAGCGCGAGCACGAAAAACCAGACGAGCATCACCGGGCCGAACACGGCACCGACGCGCCCCGTGCCGTGACGTTGCTGGAAGAACAGCAGGATGAGGATGCAGGTCGCGATGGGCAGAATTGCCGGATCGAGCGCAGGTGTCGCGACACCGAGGCCCTCGACCGCGCTCAGCACGGAGATGGCGGGTGTGATGATGCCGTCGCCGAAGAGCAGCGCCGCGCCGAACAGCCCGACCGTGAGCGCGAGCCGATGGGCCCAGGGCCGCAGCCCCGTGGTCGACGTCGCGAGAGCAGTCAACGCCAGCATGCCGCCCTCGCCCTGGTTGTCCGCGCGCAGCACGTAAGCCACGTACTTGAGCGAGATCACGATCATCAGCGCCCAAAAGACGAGCGATATGATGCCGAGCACGTTGGCCGGGCTCGTCGCTACGCCGTGCGAGCGGTTGAGGCATTCGCGGACGGCATAGAGCGGGCTCGTCCCGATGTCGCCGAACACCACGCCGAGCGACGCGAGAGCCAAAGTAAGACGTTGGGGCCGCCCGCCGTGCGCCGCCTCGGGGGTCGACATGTCCATCGATCCAGCGACATCACGATCTCGTTGTCAAGAGCGAGGCCGCGAGCCGCGCGAAGCGCGATGAGAGCTCGGGCGCGCTCCGCGGGCGTGGGCCGGCCCCGAGCCACTCCGCAAGCGCACCTTTCCGCGTTGCCCGACCTCCTGCCCACCCGTCGAGGCAGCTCCGTTACCGGGCGCTCCCGGATGACCAACGCCTTTCGATCGAATCACGCCGGTGTCGTCCTAACCGCCCGGGGCGCGCAGATTTGCTACCGCGCAGCCGCGGGACGTCACTGGCAGGGAACGTTCGGAGCAAGGGTCGCCGTCGCTTGGCCACTGGCATCTAGTTCGACCACACGCGGAATGAACTTGTCTCCTGTGAACGTGGCGGTGACCCAGTATTGGTTAGGCGGCCTCGCGCGAACGAAAAACTTCACCGCGGCCGTGGAATAGCTGTGTTCGTCCGACAAACGAAGACCAGTGCACTTGTTGTAGATAGTCTTGCCGGAGTCGAAGCGCTTGCACTCCTTGAAGCGATCGTGAAACGTATCACGGTATTCGACCTCGATGGCGTGACACCCTGACTCGAGATAAGTACTGAGTTCGGGAGGCGCAGGGCGCGATGCCGTGTAGGGAGAGTCATTGCTCTCGTCGGGCGCGACGAGCGCCTTGCCGTCTATCGTGAGCACCGCGGCGCGTTCGTCAACGACCAACTCGGCCATGCGCTCAGGAGACAGATTCGGACTCACGTAGTGAGGAATTTCCGCGGGGACGCACGAGCAAAGCGCGATCGTAACGAACGCACGCGCGATAGTGCCGACCGCGGGCTGAGCCTCGCGCTGAACGATGGCGGCTTTGGATGACGTGCCGCTCGCCGGCACGCACCGAACGTCGCGGGGTCGAGCGCGACCCGCCCCTCGGCGACGAGCTGCAGGACGGCCAACGCCGTGCCCGTCGTGGTCGTCGAGAAGCAATGGAACGTCGTCCGGGGCGCAACGGTTTCTGGCGGAGCGCGCCGCGCGAGTCCCGTACATGCGACTGATGCCTCGCCTGAGGCGGTGCGGAACCAGTATTGCGTCCCCCACTTGGTCGCCGAACAGGCGCGGACAGCGGCGGCTGGCATCGGTGGCGCGGGTCACTGAACGAGCTCGCACTTCGCCGCTTCGTGCACGCTCGCTGCCGTACTGTTCCCCACGAACGCCGCGCTCGCGTCTTGCGGCGTGAAACGCGCGACGAGCAGCACGGGGAACGCGACGCCGCCCGCCTGCTCTCGAAAGCCGAGCTCGACCGCCTCCAAGCAGACGCGCTCGGGACTCCAGCGCACGATCGCGTTCATGCCCGGCGCGCTCCCTGAAAATCGTGCGCCTTCGAGCTCTATCCACGGAGTGGCGGTTTGGATGAGCGCGCGGTAGCCGTCGCCTTTCTTGCAGGCGGGGCTCGTCGCGGGCTCGAGGGACGACCAGGGTGCGAGCTCGACGGGCGGGGCGTCTGCGGAGAGCAACCACGCCGGCGCGTCGACCGTCGAGGGCTCGCTGCCCGCGGCGCTGCGCAGGACCGCGAGCTTGCCGCCCGGTGCGACGGCGATGGCGTCCGGATCCGTCAGCAATTGCCGGCCGGGCTCGAAGAAGTGCATGCCCGGGCCTGAGTCGTCACGGAAGCGCTCGGCCGGCGGCAGGCGGAAGAGCATTTTATGTTGGTCTGCGTTGCCGAGCGCAGTCGCGCCGCTCGAGTCGGCGCACGTGACGAACAGCGTGCCGTGCGCGTCGACGTAGCCGGAATCGGCAACGCATCCGGGACGGATCGGATGAATCTTGCCGCTGCGCGTCGTCGCCAACGAAAAGTCCTCGTCGACGAGCAGGACGCCGTCGGCGCGCCCGGGCGTGGGCGAGAGCAGTGGTCGCGCCTTGCCCTGAGAGAGATCCACGCGCAGGTTCTCTCCGCTGGAACTTGGAGCTCGTTCCTTCAGCAGGTGCGTCCAAGTCGCGAGCGAGCCCTGCGCCCGCAGCGTGCGAAAAGCCGGATCGAGCGGCGGAACGACCTCCACGTCGAACGGCGCTTTGGTCGAGGCGAGCTGCGCGAGCGATCGGCCGAGATGCGCGTTGCCCGTCCCGGTGACGCGAACGACGCCGCGTAGCGCGTGCGAGAGGAGCGTGTCGCGCGAGAAAACATCGCGGTACTCGATGCCCGTCGATTTTGGTTTTGTTCCAGAGCTCAGCAGCGGCCGACCAGGAGCCATCGGCGCGCTCGAAGCCGTGCAACGAAGCTTGGGGCGTGGAGCGATCGCGTCGGGAGCTGGCAGAGCCAGTGGCGGCGCGGGCTGCTGCAACGCTGCGCCGGCGCCCCCTCCGTGCTCGTTTGCACGCGGTGGATCGACGGGCCAGCCGACACGGAGCCACGTGCCGACGCTCGATTCGTGAGCGAGGACGCAGCCCACGAGCGAGCAAGTGATCGACCGCGAAATCTCGCTACCGAAGGACTTCGGCGGGACGGCTGGAAGCTGCGGCTCGAAGGGCGGCCGCGCCACTTCGACCCAGTGTTCGCCGTAGTCCGTCGTTTGCCACAGCCGACTGGCCTCGTCTTGCGCGAGCGCGAACGCGCCCGCGCTCGCCACGTCTTTGAAGGTGCGCGCCGGGGTCGCCACGTGCCCGTGCGCGTCGACGGAGAGCGCGGACGTACGCGTGAAGCCACGCAGCGTCCCGTTCTCGAGCACGACGAAGCTCGATTGTGGGTTCTGCCCGAAGCCTCGCGGCGCCACGCCGTCGATCGGAACATCGAAGGGAGTGACAACGCCGCTGGCGGCGTCGATGAGTGCCAGCTTGGGCGAGCCCTTGGTCGGCGTGCGCTCCATCGCCATCGCCGCAACACCATCCTTGGCGGTCGGTACCCAGTAAAGCACCTCCCACGTTGCTCCGAGTGCGCCTCGAAGATTCACTTCCGTCCACGCAGCCGGCGTCGCGCGATGCCCGGTGACTCCATTCCCCGGGCGGGACGGCGAGCGCGCGCAGGCGACGCCCTCTACCGGCGCTCCCGAGCAGCTCTTGCCGATGATGATCACGTCGTCACCGATCGCGAAGTCCGGCGACGAGTAGGGCGGTGTCCGCTGAAAGACCTTCTCGACCGCGGGATGCTCGCTCAGCGCCGCGGAAACGACTGCCATCGAAGCCTGCGGCCGGTCGTAGTTGAAGCAGATCAGAAGCACTTCCTCCTTTACCGAGACGGGCGAACAACTGGAGCCATAGGGCAGTGTTTTGGTCAGAGGCTTCGCCTGACCCGTTGCGAGCTCGACGCCCCAAATTCCGTCGCCGACCGCGAGCGCGTGCCCGTTCGTGAACGGCAGTCCCGCCAAAACGGCCTGGTTCAACGGCTCGAACGCTCGCGTTTTCGCTGGCTTGTCGCTCGTGGTGGAAAGCGGTCGCCGCACGAACCCACCGTCCTTCTCGAGCCACGCCACCTCATGCTCGAGCGAGAAACCGACCTCGTGCGCCTCCTGTTTCAGCCCGCGCGCGACCTCACCGAGCGCCGCCGTCACGTCTTTCCAGCTTCGCCCGCCATCGCTGGTCGCGAGTGAGCGGCCCGCCGCGTCGAACGCGAGCGCGCGCTGGGCATCAGCAGCCGCAATCTCGAGCACACCATGCGGTGAGAGCGGCACTCGTCTTACCGGCTCGAGCGCGTACGCACGTGGCGGCCCGTCCGGGGTGAACAAGAGCAATGAGCTCGGTCCGAACTCCACACCGACCACGTTCGTGGAGACGGCGGCGACGGGCTCGAGCTTACCGGTGAAGGTTCGCGCGCGATAAAGCCCACTGCCGGTCCAAAACAGAAAGCCACGACCGAGGTGCTCCGGCACGGGCACGCCCCCCATCAGCCTATCGTCGCCGGGGCCCTCCGCGCGTTCGAGCGACCCATCGCTCGCGACCACCATCCGAGCGCCGCTCAACGGCTCCAGGCCCGCGACATGCTCGGCGTCGATTTCCTGCTGCTCTGGCCCGAGCCGCGAGCTCGGTACGAACCGATACACCGGCTGCGTGCGCGGGAGCCCCGGCGCCGGCCGCGCCGCAACGACAACGGCACTTGGTCCGGCGGCGTGCGGCGCGCAGGCCACACCACAGACTACGAGCAGCGACCCAACCAAGCGCGACATGCGAGGACGGTAGGCTGGTATTGGGCGCGGGCGCAATGTACGCGCCGGACGGCGCGTCTGCTTGCCGCCGGCGGCACACGCCCGACGTGAGCACTAGTGGTCGCCTGGCAGCGTGACCATGCAGGGGGCGTAGGCGCACGCCTGATTGTCGCCCGGGACGAGCGTGAAGTAGGCGTGCGTCGTGCAGACGCCGATGTTCGCGGTGACGGGGAATTCGTCGCCCGGCTGTGGATCCGAGCGGCAGTCGAAACCCTGAGTGTCGAACATGGTTGCGAAGTCGCAATCGTAGACGGCGCCGCTCGTCAGGTCGTCGAACGTCGCGTGCCCATTGGCGTCACGCGTGAGATAGCGCATGGTGTCGCCGCTCGACGGGCACAGGTTCGGACAGGTGCCGTCGATGCAGTGGCCGTCGCAACTGACGCCCATGCTCGCGACCTCGCCCGTGTTGAAGAGAAACGACTCGCCGCTCGAGGACGACTGCGAGTAGTAGACGCAGTAGTACGCGACGAGATCGCCGTCTTCGCAGTGGTCCGTGAACGTGCCGTTCGAGCCGGTGCGCGTTTCGAGCACGGTGGCGTCGTTTCCCCGCGCCGGGTCCGCGACGAGGGGCGCGCTTTGACAAGAGAGCTCGACTCCCCGCGCGTTGCTGGCAGCACCCGCCGCACCTGGTGCGCCGGCGGTACCCTTTAAACCCGCCGCACCGGCCTGCTCGCTCGATTCGGCACCGCCGTTGCTACCGCGCTCTTCCCTGCCGCTGCCGCGGGCATGCCGCCGTTCCCCGCGCCACCCGCGTCCTCGGCTCCGGAGTCCCGCTCGTGCGCGGACCCGAGGCCGCCGCAGTGCCCGCGGTTGAGTTACGCATCTCTGCGGGTCGTCTGGAGGTTCAAATCGCCGGGCGATTCGACCGACGTACCACGAGCTCTTTGCTCCCATCCGCGTTCGGCTCGCAGCGTGAACGGCGGCTCGCCGCGTGATACGATCCGCTGATGACGACTGATGCCGAGGACCGCAAGGTCAGAGCCGCCGCACGACGCGCGCGGATGACCATCGAGGTCGTCACGCTCGGGCAACCCAAGGGTTCGCCCTATGCCGACAGCACGGTCGACGAGAGGCTCGCCGCGGCCGTTCGCCTGATCGACCACCACCAGATGCTTCGTGGCGGCTACTCAGTACGTCCACGCGCGGAGTGGCCAGGCGAGACGTTTCATTGCCGGTGAAGAGCGTTGGCTCAACTCCCTCAGGATTTTGCCGATCTGCTCATCGAGCTCTGCGAAGCCCGCGCGGAGTTCCTGCTCGTCGGTGGCTGGGCCGTCATTCTTTACGGCCACGTTCGTGCAACGGACGACATGGACATATTCGTCAGACCCTCGGAGCAGAACTCGGCGCGGGTCTTCGCTGCGCTCGAAGCATTTGGCGCGCCACTTCGTGCACACGCCGTCGCGCCGGATCACTTCGCAAAGGAAGGGGACGCCTACCGCTTCGGCATCGCTCCGCTGAAGATCGAGGTCCTGACCAAGATCAGCGGCGTATCCTTCGACATGGCCCTTCAAGGCTCGAAGAACTTCGAGCTCCACGGCTATCGAGTCCCCTACATCGGCAAGTCCGCGCTCATCGCCAACAAAAAGGCAGCTGGCCGCCACAAGGACCTCGCAGACGTCGAGGAGCTCGAGCGCCTGGAAGAGAGCTGACCAGGATGTGGCTGTATATAGGTAGGACCTCGCCTTCAGTGGCAGCACAGCATTGGCGCTTTCAGCGTGAAGGCAGCCAGCTCGTGTCCAATCGATCGAGGAGCCGCAAGTCGCTGACGATCGTCGTGTTCGTCAAGAGCGCGCTTGCGGCGCCGAGCGTGGGATAGATGCGTATCTCCGCTCCGTAACCCGGCCCGCCGCCGGCGTGGCAAAGGTAATCATGCCCTGCGAGCCGCCCCGTGAACCAGGCGAGCGAATGGCCCGTGGGCTTGCCGGAGGCAAGCGTCTGTGGCGCGAATAGGGCGTCGTATTCGCGAGCCGGGAGGAGCCGCGGATCGCGGGTAGCAAGGGCGGTCAGGAGCGGCGCCCAGCCTTGAACGTTGCCCTTGAGGCCTCCGTAGGCGGCTCCATTCAGGTGAAACGGCCGGTAGCGGATCCAGCCGTCCTCGATGCTCCGGAGGCGCGCGGGATCGGGAAGGAGGCTAATGAAGAGCCCGAGACCGGACCAGCGGCGCGTGTACCCCATGGCATGGCGATCCTTCGGAATGTCGAAGCGCAGATAGGCATCGCCCATCGCGTCGTTGCAACCGACGACGTCCAGGCTGCGCTCACGCACGAAGTCGGCGTAGGAGCGGCCGCTGACGACCTCGATCAGCTGTCCCAACAGCAAGAAGCCGATATTGGAGTAACGCGCTCGCCGTCCGGCTTCGACGCAAGTGGCATGCTCGCGCAGCACGCGAGCGACGAACGCCGACGAATCGAAACTTGGATGCTCCTCGTCGGCGTGGACCCACGCGAGCGGCAGCGGGTTCGGAAGACCCGCCTGATGGCTGAGGATCTGCCGAACGGTCGCGCCGTTCCGATAAGGGATGTCGGGCAGATAGGTCGTCAACGGCTCGTCGAGCGCGACCCGCCCCTCGGCGACGAGCTGCAGGACGCCCAACGCCGTAACCGTCTTGGTCGTCGAGAAGCAATGGAACGTCGTCCGGGGCGTAACGCTTTCTGGCGGAGCGCGCCGCGCGAGGCCTGTACATGTGACTGACGTCTCGCCCGAAGCGGCGCGGAACCAGTATTGCGTCCCGACTTGGTGCGCCAAGCGGCGCGGATAGCGGCTGCTGACATCCATGGCGCGTGCGGTGAGCCTCGCACGAGCTTCGGCGGGAGCCTACGTCTTCGGTTCGCACTTGACGCTCAGGAATGCGGCTGGCACTGGCTGTAATACGGATTGACGGAAACGCACGACGATCCCGTCGGATTCGTTGGAGGCGACGTGAAGTCCTGGGTAAAGGCGCAGCACGTCGGTCCAGTCCAGCCCGCCCCCCCGCACTGGCCGTAGAGTTGCGAGCAGTATTGGAAAATCTGCCCGTACGAGTCGTACGCGATCAAGTTGGTTTTGGGAGCAACGGTCGAATAGGCTGGGGAAGCACCGATACCTACGAGCGAGGTGCCACTTGTCGGTGAGTTGATGAAGGAGACCCAGCTCTGGTTCGACGCGTTCCACTGCCAGAGCGGCGAGCCTTGAGCCGGGTAGCCCAGAATCAAATCGTTCGCGGTGATGTCCGACGCAGCCCCCGAAACTTGCTGCCAGCAGCCAGCGTAGCACCCGTTCGTCGGGTGCGGGGTACAACTGCCGACCGACTGCGAAAATTGATACTTCCAGATCGTATGATCCGAGGCCACTGCGAACGGTTGGTGCATCGTGCCGCCGCCGCAAGAGATCGTCTCGTTGAACAGGGCGATCTTCCGCGCGCCGGCCGGCAATTGCGACTGCGTCTGGAAAAACTGCCCGGCGAATACCCACGTTTGGCCGCTGGCGTCCACTCCCACGAGGTCGCTCTGATGCTGGCTGACATCACCCGCAGCGACGCTCAGAAAGCTCGGCTGGGCTGCCTGTGCGCCCATGGGATCCACGTTGAGGAAGCCATAGCTTGGCGAGTAGTAGCTGACCTCGTTGTAATAGCCGCCGAGGCTGGGAAAATAATTCGGCCAAGCCACGTAAGGCACGCCATTGGAGCTCGCCGAGATGGCCAGTGAGCCAACCCCGCTCTGTGGCGTGAGGCCTTGATAGTTGGGGCTCAATATCTTACCCCAACCGCCGCGCGAATTCTGATCGACGATGCTGACCGAGTCGGCCTGATAGCCACCGCCGGAAAGGGGACTACCGTCTAGGAGCCAGATGGATGAGCCCGAAGGTGAAACGGCGACAGCCGACGCCTGGAGCGGGCCCACCCAAGCCACCTGCGCGCGGGCCGAGGTGGCCCCAAGGAGGATCGTTGCTGCCGCAGCGGCGGTCCCCAAGTTTGCAAGCAACGACAATCGATAGCTTGTTCTGCCCATCCCTTCCCGTTGGTTCATCGTCCCCTCCCGGTTCGCACGTTTGCCACTCATCACCGTCTGCTTCATGTGTGTCTCCTCGTGTCCAAACAGCGCGACTACGCCGCGCACCCGCTTGAGTAGGGCGTGGCAGAGCAACGCGCGTACCAGCCGAGCGCCTGCATTTTTTCCCGCGTTCGCTCGCAGATCGGTGGCGCGTCCCGAGCCACAGTGGCTCAACTAGCGCCGACCTGGCGCCAACTGCGCCCGGCACACCTCTATCGATCGGCAAGTCACGCATCCAAGCGGAGTGGCGCCTTGCGAACGATTCGCAGCTTGCGGATGTCGGCATGCACGGGGTTAATCAGAAAATTGCTCTCCGGAGGAACGCGCGCTGAGTACACGTAGGACGCACGCCGAGTTTCGATCGAGCCACGCGTTCCCCAAGCGCTGAAGTGCAGTAGGGGCCCGGATACCGCCGCCAAGATCGTGGCAACGAGCCCGCGTCGAGCTCTTCTACCGTAACGCCGTTGCGCACCCGGATCTCGACCGCCACCAAGTCTCTCGGAACGACGACCGCGTCATTGAGGAGGCGGGTGAGAAACGGCTGGGCCCTGCCCTTGCGTTAGCTGGTTTTCGAGACCAATCCGTGCACTCGCTTCATCTGGTTCGGGTAGGTTAGGCGCCGCCGCAGGTGAAATCGTTCGGATGGGGTCGGTCATGCGGATCAGGTCGGACGGCTGCAGCGCCAGTTTCGCGGTGACGTTCAGCCCGCGGGCCTATCAACAGGCCGGACCCCGGGTATCCGCCGTTACGCGGCAGATCCGCTGCGGTGAATGTTCGGGCGCCCGCAAATTGACTCCCCGCCCCCCAAGCGCTAATCGCCGGGCCCCTTGGCCCTAGTCGTTCAAAAATTCGGCGGAACGTCGGTCGCGAACCTCGAGCGCATGAAGAACGTCGCGGAGCGCGCGCTCCGCGTTCAGCGCGAGGGCAACCGCGTCGTCATGATCGTGAGCGCGATGGCCGGCGAGACCAATCGCCTTCTCGGCATGGCGCACCAAATCTCAGACGTGCCGGATGCGCGCGAGATGGATTCGCTGGCTTCGACCGGCGAGCAGGTGAGCGCGGCGCTCGTGGCGATGACGATTCAGAAGCTCGGCGGGAAGGCGCGGAGCCTCCTCGGGCATCAGGTGCGGGTGCACACGGATAATGCGTTCACCAAGGCGCGCATCCACGCGATCGAGAATTCGCGGTTGCTCGAGGTGGTGAACGCAGGCGAGATCGCGGTCGTTGCCGGGTTTCAGGGCATCGATGCCGAGGGGAACATCACGACGCTCGGGCGCGGTGGGTCGGATACGACGGCCGTTGCCATCGCGGCGGCGATCGGCGCCGATGTTTGCGACATCTACACGGACGTGGACGGCGTTTACACGACCGATCCGAACATCTGTCCGTCAGCTCGAAAAATCGATCGCATCAGTTACGAGGAGATGCTGGAGCTCGCCTCGCTCGGTGCCAAAGTCCTGCAGATCCGCTCGGTGGAGGTTGCCATGAAGTACGGTGTTCCGGTTCACGTTCGCACGTCGTTCAGCGACAAGGCAGGAACGATGGTCGTCGGCGAGGAAGGCCTCGAAGGCGTCGTGGTGTCGGGCATCGCGTACGACAAGGGCGAAGCCAAAGTGCAGCTCGTCGGCGTCACCGATCGCCCGGGCGTCGTCGCCAAAGTCTTCGGCCTGCTCGCCGAAAAGAACGTCGGCGTCGACATGATCATCCAGAGCCCCTCGCGCGGCGGCGGCTCCACCACCGACGTGACCTTCACCGTCGCCAAGACCGACCTCACGCGCGTCAAAGAAGTGATCGAAGCGACCGCGACCGAGCTCAACGCCACCGTCGAGTACGATCCCGACATCGTCAAAGTCTCGATCGTCGGCCTCGGCATGCGCTCCCACGCCGGCATCGCCTCCAAAATGTTCGGCTTGCTCGCCGCCGAGGGCATCAACATCCAAGCCATCAGCACGAGCGAAATCAAAATCTCGTGCATCATCCACTCGAAGTACACCGAGCTCGCCGTGCGCACCCTGCACGAAGGCTTCGGCCTCGATAAAGCCTCCGTCACGGGCATGTAACGGCGCCCGCGCGACCGAGCGCAACCACTCGAGCCGTGCTCGACGCAACTGGCGTCCGCGCGCGACCGACACGGAAGCATGCGGCTCACGGTGCGCGCGTGGTTCGGGATGTCGGCGCTCTGTCCTTTTGTTTTTTTGGGGGTGGGGTGTCGGGTATCGCCAACACCGTGGACGACGCCGTCCGACGACGGCGCACCCGGCAACTCGAACGGCGACGCACCGGACGACGACGCCACGGGCGGGCTCGGCGGCACGTCGTCGAAATCGTCGGGTGGCACGACGGGCGGCTCGTCCAAGGGCGGCACGTCGTCGAACGCGTCGGGTGGCACGACGGGTGGCTCCGCGAACGGCTCCGCCGCAAGCCGTTCGTCTCCGTCCAACACGTCATCCCCCGCCGACGATACGAGCGGCGCCGGCACCACGAGCGGCAGTGTAGGTGACGGTGGCTCCCCGCCTGACAGCGACTCCTCGCTTGGCGCCACGTCATCGAACGGCTGCGACGCCCAGTCCGTCTCCTTCGAAGAGATCCGAGCTGGCGCCGTGCGCTCCGACGTCGAAGTGCGCCTCGACGCCACGGCGACGAGCCAAAAGTTCCTCTTGAGCCACGCGCACTCGGGTAGCTGCTTGTTCGGCGCGTTCGTCGGCGCGGAGCCCGACGCGGACGGCCCCCGCGGCGTGCTGGTCGTCTCGTATGGTGACGACGCAGCGGACGGCGACGCGTGCCCGCTCGGCACCGACGCGATTCCCGACGATCTGGCGCCCGGTGACAGCATGCGTACCGTCGGCTACCTCGGGAGCTACGCGCCGTCCGGCTGCACGGCGACGCCCTCGCCGCAGCTCATGGTCAACCGCGCCTGTCCGTTCGTGCGTAGCGGACGGCGCGCCGCGCCAGAGCCGTTTGCGCTCTCGCTCGCCGACGCCGACGCGTTGGCGCAGGGGACGGACAGCTCGCGCGTGCGTCGGTTCGCGGGCGGGCTCGTGCGGCTCGAGCACGTGAGCGCACGGCGCGCGGATGACGGCACTGGAAGCGTCGCGCCGTACGGTGTGATCGCATTCAACGAGACCGCGCTCGAGCTCCACAACGACCTCGAGTACGGCGACCTCAGTCTGGGCGGCCCCGGAGACGCTCACAAGTCGCTCGTGTTCGCATACCCCACCGATTTTCTGAGCGTGGCTGGAGTCGTCTACCTCGACTACTGCACGTGGTCGCTCGCGCCGCGCAGCCGCTGTGACGATCTCGTTCCGCCGAGCGAGAACTGCCAATAACGAAATCGTCGCGTGCCGACGACGCGGCCGCCAATGTGAAGCCCGCGCGTAGGTAACGCTTCGCGTGGGGTAAATTCCCGCGGCGTGCTGCCGTTTTGCTAGACTGTGAGCGTTAGCTCGTTATCGATGGCTAAACACTCGGTCGAGCACCTGCACGCTGTTCTGCCTCCGCCGCCCTCGACGCCGGATGACGGGCCGAGCCTGCTCTCGGTGCCGCCGCTCGACGCTCCGCCGCGTTCCTTACAAGTGTCGCGCGTGACGGTGGGCCGCAAGTGGTCGTTCCCGCTGCGCACCTGGGCGGCCTTCATCGCGCTCTTCGCCGTCGGCACGCTCGTGACGTACCTGCTCGAACGCTGAGCCGAGCTCCGTTGCGCCTCGAACGCCGAGCTGACGCGCCGTTACACCTCGAACGCTGAGCCATCGCGCCGTGCGTTTCCGTACCGCGTGTACGCCGATGTACTAGTTTTCGTTGCGTGCTGCTTGCTCGCGTCGCGCTGCCCGTCCCGCTGGGGCAGGTGTTCACCTACAGCGTGGGTGCGGAGCTTGCCGCGAGCGTGCGGCGTGGCGCGCGCGTCCTGTGTGAGCTCGGCAAGCGCCGCGTGCTCGGCGTCGTGCTCGAGGTGAACGATCGCGAGCCCGAGATCCCGGTCGAGAAGCTCAAGCCGGTGCGCGCCGTGGTGGATGCCGAGCCGGTGTTGCCCGAGGAGTTGCTCGGATTTTTGCAGGAGATCGCGCGGTATTACATCGCGCCCGTGGGTGAGGTGATGGAGCTGGCGCTGCCGGCCGTGGAACGCAGTGCGGCGCTCGCCGTGGAGGCGCCGGCCGACACGCGTGCCGTGGGTCGGCTCGTGCAGGTGGCGCACGCCGTGGCCGGTGTGGCCACGCCGAAGCTGCGCGGTAAGGCGCCGCTCATCTTCGAGCACCTCGTGGCGGAGGGACCGGCAGCGCTCACGGCGCTCGAGGAGCGCTGGCCGAGCGCGCGCAACGCTGTCGCAAAGCTGGTCGAAGCGGGCGCCGTGACGCTCGAGAAGCGCGAGGAAGCGGTGGATCCGTTCACCGTCGAGGTCGCCCCCGACGTGCCGCCGTCGCTCACGCCGGCGCAGGCGCACGCCGTCGAGGCGATCACGAGGCGTCTCGAGCGCGGTGAGAAGCAAGCCTTTCTCTTGGAAGGAGTGACCGCTTCGGGCAAGACCGAGGTGTACCTGCGTGCGGCGAAGCGCTGCCTCGAGCTCGGGCGTGGCGTCATCGTGCTCGTGCCGGAAATCGCGCTCACGCCGCAGCTCGTCGCGCGCTTTCGCGCGCGTCTCGGCAGCCGTATCGCCGTGTTGCACAGCGGGCTCGGCGAGGTCGAGCGGCATGCGATGTGGCGCTCGCTGCGTTCGGGCGAAGTGCGCATCGCGGTGGGCGCGCGCTCCGCGCTCTTTGCGCCCGTGCAAGCGCTGGGTCTCATCTGCGTCGACGAGGAGCACGACGGTTCGTTCAAGCAGGAAGAAGGCGTGCGCTATCACGCGCGCGACATGGCGCTCCTGCGCGCGCATCGCGCCGAAGCGGTGTGCGTGCTCGGCTCGGCGACGCCTTCGGCGACGAGCGTCGAGCTCGCACGGAGCGGTCGGCTCGAGCTGCTCGAATTGCCGGCGCGCGCCCGTGCGGCGAGCGAGCTACCGGAGGTCGAAGTCGTCGATTTACGGCGCACGGGACCGGGTCCCGGCGGCGAGCGTTTGATCAGCGTACGGATGTTTCGCGCGCTCGAGGAGACGCTCGCGGCGCGCGGGCAGTCGATTCTGTTTTTGAACCGGCGCGGGTTCGCGCCGAGCCTCGTGTGCACGGCGTGCGGCAAGATCACGGAGTGTCCGAATTGTGCCGTCGCGCTCACGCTGCATCGCGCGCGTGGAGGGCAGCTGATTTGTCACTACTGCGACCACCACGAGAAGTTGCCGGACAAGTGCCGCCAGTGCGGCGAACAGGCGTTCGAGGAAGAGGGCGCCGGCACGGAGCGCATCGAAAGCGTGCTCGGTCAGATCCTGCCGGGCGCGCGCATCGCCCGGCTCGATCGTGACGTCGCGGCTGGCAAAAAATCAGAACGCGTGCTCGACCGCATGCGCGCCGGTGACATCGACGTGCTCGTCGGCACGCAGATGGTCACCAAGGGTCACGACTTGCCGAACGTCACGCTCGTCGGCGTGCTGAACGCGGACGCCGCGCTCTCGCTCCCCGACTACCGCGCCTCCGAGCGCACGTTTCAGCTCCTCGTGCAGGTGGCTGGACGCGCCGGCCGCGGCGAAACGCCCGGTCGCGTTTTGATTCAAACCTGGCAACCCGAACATCCCGCCGTCGCGCTCGCGGTGAAGCACGACGTGAAAGGCTTCGTCGCGCAAGAGCTCGAACAGCGGCGTGAAGTCGGCTACCCGCCGTTCGCGCGGCTCGCGCTCGTGCGCTTCGAGGCGCTCGAGGACGAGGTGGCTCGCTCGCAAACCGAGCGGCTCGCCACCGCCGCGCGCAAATGGGGCGCGCCCGACGTCGAAGTGTTGGGCCCCACGGCGGCTCCGCTCGCGCGCCTGCGCGGCCGTTACCGTCACCGCTTTCTCCTGCGCGCCCAGGACCGCGCGCGGTTGCGCCTCGTGCTGCTCGGCATCGCGCGCGCCCCCGTCGATCGCCGCGTCCGCATGGCGATCGACGTCGATCCGGTCAGTATGCTCTAATCCCACGCCTTGACGGGCCGAGGCTCGTTCCAGCCCGACGCGAACTCCCGACTTTTGCGCCGCATCTCTTCGCTCCTCGCTGCCGCGTTTGCCGTCACGTTTTCGGCGCCGCACGCTCGCGCATTCGAACGCGAGTGGCACCTGGGTGGTGGGCTCGGCGCAGCCGCCGCCAACGGCTATTCGCTCGGGCCTGCCGTGAACCTTTACGGGGCCTACGGCCTTTCGGATGTGTTCGATTTGCGGCTGGAGCTCGCGGCGTCGCGCCAGCTGACGCGGCCCCCCCGTGCGCCGCAGGAGTCCGACGCTTCCTACCAGGCGAGGGCATCGGATCCAGCCGCGCTTTATGGCGCGAAGCTCGCCCTCGCGTACAAAATCGACGTGATTCAATGGATCCCTTACTTGGCCGTTTCGGCCGGTTACCTCCGCGTCACGGAGCGCGCGGCGCCCTTCACGCTGGGTCAGCCGACGGCGGGGCTGCTCGCGGGGCTCGACTACGCCGTGACGCGGAACTTCGGGCTCGGCATTGCCGGAAGCTACGACTACGCGTTCCATCCGGGCGCGGGTTACGCGAACGTCTTCTTGCGCGCCGAGTATCGCTTCGGTTTTTGAGCGCGCAGCGATGACGACACCCTCGGTCAACGTGGGCGCGCCGGCGCCCGCGGGCGCGCTCGTTCAAATTGGCGCCGCGCTGCGCGAGCTCGTCCGTATGCGTGAGCTACGCATTTTGCTCTTGTGCAACTGCGTGCTCGGCATGGGCCAGTCGTTCGTGACGCCGTTTTTGAGCTTGTTCGGCACGCAGGCGGTGAAGCTCAGCCTCGGCATGTTCGGGGTGTTCATGACGCTGAACGCGGTCCTGAGCATTACTCTGAGCACGTTTCTGTCGCACCGTTCGGACACGACGTATTCGCGCCGTTCGCTCTTGCTCGTGAGCTCGTTCGCGGGTGCGCTCGGTTACGTGGGCTACGCGTTCGTGCGCGAGCCGTGGCTGCTCTTCGTGCTCGGCGGCGCGATCCTCGGCGTGGCTTCGCTCGCGTTCTCGCAGCTGTTCGCCTGCGCGCGCGAGCTCGTCGAACGCTCCGAGCTGCCGAAGCGTGAAGTGCCGCTCTACATGAACGCCTTCCGCATGGCGTTCGCGCTTTCCTGGACGGTGGGGCCGGCCATCGCCGCCTTCACGCTCAAGGCGCTCTCGTTCGTCGGCTTGTTTCTGGGCGCCGCGTCGCTCTACCTGGCGCTGTTCTTCCTGATTTTCTTCTTCGTCCACGATCATGCGCCCGTGGCGCGCTCACGCGTCGCGGGCGCGCGTCTGCGCGACGTGCTCGTTCGGCGCGACGTACTGCTCTGGTTCGTCGCGCTCACGCACCGCACTGGCCTGTGCGCTCCTCGCGCTCGCCGCTCTCACGCTCACGGCTTTCGGAACGGCACGGCCGCCATCGAGCCCGGCGTCGATCTGAGCTCTCGTCTTCTGTCCCGCCGCCGCTAAGTTCGTGCCCCTCGAGTCGGCGAACGGCTCTTGCTCCGCGTCTTTTCCGGCGGACGGCTCGCCTCCCTGAGAAAATCGATGAAAGCCCGGAGCGGGGGCGGGATCTGCCGCCGGCTGGGGTAGTAGAGGTAAAAACCAGGGAACTTCGGGGACCAGCGTGCCAAGACGCGCGTCAGCGCGCCGGCCTCTACGTACGTCCTCACCTGCTCATCGAGCACGTATGCGATGCCCACTCCCTCGAGCGCCCCGCGCACGAGGAGGTCCGCGTCGTTCACGATGAGCGGGCCGTCCACGGCGATCTCGAATTCCTCGCCCCCCTCCTCGAACTCCCACCGATAAAGTCCGTCGTGCGTCGGCCATCGGAAATTGATGCAGCGGTGGCGGTGCAGGTCACGCGGAGTCGCCGGGGTGCCATGGCGCGCGAAGTAGCCAGGCGAGGCGACTGCCATCATCTCGAAGTCGCCGCTCACCTTCACGGCGACCATGTCCTTTTCGACGCGCTCGCCGAGGCGGATCCCGGCGTCGAAGCGGCCCATCACGATGTCCGTGAGCGCGTCCTCGGCCACGACGTCGAGCACGATCTCCGGGTACGCCCGATGGAACGGGCCGATCAGCGGAGCGATGAACCGCGCCGCGGCGATTCGGGCCGTGTTGAGCCGGAGCAGGCCTGCCGGCTTGTCCCGAAGCGTGCCCACGTCGGCGACGGCAGCGTCGAGCTCCGTCAAGGCGGGCGTCAGACGCGCGAGGAGCCGTGCGCCCGCCTGACTGGGAGCGACGCTGCGGGTGGTCCTGTTCAGGAGCCGGACGCCCAGCCGCTCCTCGAGCGCACGGATCGTCTGGCTCAGCGCCGAGGGCGAGACGCGCAAATGGGCCGCCGCCCGCGCGAAGCTCCCGTGCTCCGCGATGGCGGCAAACGCCGAAAGCTCCGCGAACTCGCTCCTGCGCATTATGTACCTCTAGCTTAATGGGCTCGTTCGATTATGAAGCATTCCTGCGGCGGGGCCAAGGCGTCATGTTCGAGGCCGAAGGGCAGGACCATGACGAAAGCACTCTCTCTCGATACGTACCGACTGTTGGGCCGCTCGGGCCTTCGCGTTTCGCCGCTTGCGCTCGGGGCCATGACCTTCGGCTCCGACTGGGGCTGGGGCGCCGACGCGGACGAGACGCGTCGTATCTTCGACGCGTACGTCGACCGCGGCGGGAACTTCATCGACACGGCCAATCAGTACACGAACGGCACCTCCGAGAAGCTCGTGGGCGAGCTCGCGCGCGAGAAGCGCGAGCGGCTCGTCTTGGCCACGAAGTACACGCTGAGCACCCGCGCGGGCGACCCGAACTCGGGCGGCAACCACCGTAAGAGCATGGTGCGGTCGGTCGAGACGAGCCTCGCCCGTCTCAAAACCGACTACATCGATCTTCTCTACCTGCACGCTTGGGACTTCACCACGCCCGTGGAGGAGGTCCTCCGCGCGATGGACGATCTCGTGCGCGCAGGGAAGGTGCTCTACCTCGGTATCTCCGACGCGCCGGCCTGGCAGATCGCGCGCATGCAGGCCATCGCAGACGTCCGCGGATGGTCGCCGTTGGTCGCGCTTCAGGTCGTGTACAATCTGATTCAACGCGACGTCGAACGGGATCTCATCCCCATGGCCAAGGAGATGGGCCTCGGCGTCATCCCCTGGTCTCCGCTCGCGAGCGGCGTCTTGGCTGGCAAGTACACCCAAGCCGACTTGGAGCATGGCGGCGGCAAGCCCGACCCTGCGGGGACGCGCAAGAACGTGGCGGCGGCAAACGGATCGCTCACGGCCAAGGGGCTAGCCATCGCTGAGGTCGTGAAGGGGATCGCCAAGGAGCTCGGCAAGACGCCGTCGCAGGTGGCCATCGCGTGGACGCTACTCGAGCCGGGCGTCACCGCGCCGATCCTGGGCGCTCGGACCGTGAAGCAGCTCGAGGACAACTTCGGTGCGCTCGACGTGGAGCTCACCGAGAGCCATCGCGGCCGCCTCGAAGAGGTCAGCGCCATCGACCTCGGGTTCCCGCACGACTTTTTGAAGCGACCGATGGTCCAACAAGTGGTGTTCGGCGGCACGAAGCTCGAGGCTCGGCAGTGAGCATCGAAAGGCGCTCGTCCCGCTTTGCCGTACGCGCGTCGCCGGTCCGCGGCAAACCGAGCTCCTCACCTTCGGTGTTGGACAACTTGAATCTAGCACGTATTATCTCGACGCCCGAGTCACAAGCGATTCAGTGAGCCGGAAAACGGCGTACAATTGGGTCGACCGGTTCCGTGCTGGCTGCGAGCTCGAGGACCGCTCGCGGCGGCCGCACAGCAGTCCCGAAACGGTGGCCACAGCGCTCGAGGACGCGAGCGTGGAAGTGCGCAAGGAGCGACCGAATTGGGGACCGAAGAAGCTGCGGGCGGTGCTCAGCAAAGCGCCCCGGCGTCGAGTGGCTCGTTCAATGCCAGCCGCGTCGGGCGGCCATGCGTGCAAACGCGCGTGTGGTCTTCAAAGCCTCGACTGGGCTACGCCACGTCGCCGCAAGAAGGTTGCGGATGGCTGGGCGCGCGTTGCCGTGCATGGCGTGATAGTAGGCCTGCAGCGCGTGTTGTTTTCCGTGGCTAAGACCCCGGATCGGGGCCAAACGCCGAGGGCCGTCGGCTTCGAGCAAGGCGACAATGGTATCCACACGTTGGTCGTAGGTATGCTCCGCTAGCGTCTTCCTTCTTCCAGCCAAGGCGATGTTGGCTCGATGACTCTCGTCCTGGAGATAGTGCGCGACGAGATCGGGGATCGCTTCGAGCGCTGGGGCGGCGACGTAGTGTTCCCCGGCGACGAAACCGAGCTCGGACAATTCCGTGGGCGCCATGGTGATGAGCAGAGCGCCTGCCGCCATGGCCTCGAAGCACCGCAGATTGGCGTCCGATAGGTGATCGTCACGGCTCACGTTGACTACGATCTTCGAGCGGCCATAGATGCTCGCCAGCTCCTCGTGAGAATAGCGCCTTCGAACGTCGTTCATGCTGAACCGTGAAGTGAGCTCGGCCAAGCAGCGCCGTCGGGCCGCATAGATCGGACCGAGCGCCTCGCCCACCCAACCGACGTCGAGATCACGCTCGCCGCCGCGTGCCGGAAAAAGATTGTCGTCGGCAAAGAGGTCCGATTCGGCGGCGTGAGCCAACAAGGTCGCGCGCGGATGGCGCTGGCGGAATTGGTCGATGAACCCGGGGTGGAACACGAACGCGTAGTCGAACAAGTCTGCGTACGGCAAGGAGCCCTTCGTCCCCACGAATGTATCGACGAAGAGGCGCGCCGTCGGCCATGGGAGGCTCGCGATGTCACCGGGGATCACCCCGATATCGGGTTCAAGGACCAACACTGGTTCGAGCGCTCGCTCGACGACGACAGGCGCAAGGGGCTCGCCTGCGGGAAGCGGCATGAACACCACCGGAAATCGGCGGGCAAAGGCGCGGTGGTAGCCGCGCCGCTCCTTCACCGAGGCCTGCTCTTCGGAGCACAAGAAGATGACGCAGCGCTTTTTCAAGGTCGAACCTGCTCGCTTACCACGTCCACATCGCCGCGAACCATGTCTCCGCTCTCGTAGCACGAGCTCGCTGGAACGCAGAAAACGCCCGCGACGCTGACCGAACCCCCTGCCGACAATCCTCCGCTCTACGGCGAAGCGAATGAGCGCGCAACGATAGCGGAGCGGCCGCGATGCACAAACGGTCGCCTGCAAGCGAGCTCGTGATTCGACCGCCGCGTCCAAGCCGTCGATGCTAAGTTCGCGGCGCCCATGGGCTCCACCCTGACCACGACGCGCCGGGCTTTCGCGGCACTCATTCAGCGGCTTCGCGCTCCCTGGAGGCTCGTCGCGGCGACCATGGCATTGTTCATGGTGGGGGGCTTATTCGAGGGCGCGACGGTGGGGCTGCTCGTCCCGCTACTCGCGGTGGTGGTGACGCCGGATGCCGACATGAAGCTGCCGGTGATCGGCGGATTGCTCAACCGAGTCCCTGCGGACCGGCGTGCGATCGCGCTCGGCGCCTGCATCGTAGGCCTGGTCCTGCTGAAGAACCTCTTGATTCTAGGGGCCACCGTCGCTTCCGGAGCTCTCCGTTCCGCGGTTCTGGTCGAGCTCCGGAGAAAGCTTCTCGAGAGAGTCTTGCACGCGCCGCCCGCCACGCTCGAGCGTCACACGAGCGGTGAGATCGTCGACGTTTTCGTGGCCGAGTCGTACCGCGTGAATCGTTTCATCGATGCGTGCGTCGTCTTCGTCCAGCGCTGCGTCGTCGCTCTGAGCTACGTCGGTGCCATGATCTTTCTGTCATGGCGGCTGACGCTCGCCACGCTAGCGATGGGCGTGCTCGCGGCGATTCCGTCCGTATTGCTGGGGCGCCGCGCGCTCGACCAAGGGCGCAGGATTTCGAAGGCGAGCGGCGCCCTCGGCCGCCAAGTCAGTGAAGTGGTCGGCGGGCTCCGGGTGATTCGCACGACGGCGAGCGAAGCCTCGTTCGAGGAGACGTTCGCGGCGGAGAGCAGGGCACACGCGGACGCGGAGGTCGACGCGTCGGTCGGGCTTACGCTCCAACAAGGACTCGTGGAAACGTTGGGCGTGACATGCGCCACGGGCCTCGTCGCCTTCGCGCACGGCTCGTGGCTCGGAACGGGAGCGCTCGATGCGCCGCGGTTTCTTGCGTTCGGCTTCGGGCTCGTGCGGCTCCTGCCGGCATTGAACTTCGTGTACGCGACGCACGGCCTCATCAGCGCATGCGTCGGATCCATCGAGCGCGTCATAGAATGGCTCGATTTGCCGAGGTACCCCACGCGGCCCTTCGGAGACCGGTCCGTTTCGCGCTTGCGGGAAGGAATTCGCGTCGAAGGACTCTGCTTCAGCTATCCGGGTGGGCACGAGCCGATTCGAGACCTGTCCTTCACATTGCCTGCGGGCGAGACCCTCGCCGTGTTCGGCCCTTCGGGTACCGGAAAGTCCACGCTCGCTAGCCTGCTTTTGCGGCTCCGCGAACCGTCGCGCGGCAAGATCCTCTTCGACGGCATCGACTATTGGCAGTTTTCGCGGGCCGGCTACCACGAGTTCGTCGGCTTCGTCGACCAAGAGTCCTTCATGTTCAACTTGACTCTCGCCGAGAACGTCGCGGCGGGCCGCCCCGGGATCAGCCGCGACGCTATCGTCAGCGCGCTGAATCTCGTGCAACTCGGCGATCTCGTTGCTCAGCTACCCGAGGGTATCGACACCGTTCTCGCCGAGCGCGGGGCTACGCTGTCGGGTGGTCAGCGCCAGCGGCTCGCCATCGCGCGGGCCGTCGTCGTCGGTCCGCAGGTCCTCGTGCTCGATGAACCGACGTCCGCACTCGATGCCGAAACGGAACAAGAGGTCGTGACGGCGATTCAGGCTGCGAGCGCCGGCAGGACGACGGTCATCATCACTCATCGACCGGCCGCGGCCCGGCACGCCACGCTGCGCCTCGACCTGGGCACGGGCAAGCTCACCAAGGCTCAACTGCCGCTGTTGAACGAAGTGAACTGACGCCGCGTCAGTGCGGTCGCGGGCGGAGGCGGCGGGCGGTGACCCACTCGTGCCAGCTGGTGGAGAAGTCGTCGTAGGTGATGAAGTAGCGGGCGGAGGCGGCGGAGTGGACGTGAGCGGGGTACCAGCGGCCGGCGTGCCAGGCTAGGACGGGTTGTTCGGCGCTGTAAGTGGACGCCGGGTTGCCGGGGCCGTCGTCGGCGGCGGGGGAGGGGGAGTCGTTGCGGGGCACGAGCGCGACTGCGAATGACAATCCGACGGCGACTAAGACGGCGCACGCAAGGACGAGCGCCGCTGCTTCGAGGCGCGTGACGCGGGATTTGGGGCGCTCGCGTGCGAGGGACATTTCGGATGCGTCCTGCTCGATCGGGTAGTCGTAGCTCGGCTTGACAAGGGCGTCGCGTGCACCGAGGCTTTTCGGGCTGAGGCGACGCGATCGCCAAGGAGAGCGCCATGAGAGTAGGGATTTTTGGCACGGGGGACGTGGGTCGTACGCTCGCGAGTGCATTCGTCACGCTCGGGCACGAGGTGAAGCTGGGCGCGCGCGAAGCTTCGAACGAGAAAGCCGCCGCGTGGGCGAAGCAAGCCGGGCCGAAGGGCTCACATGGGACGTTCGCGGACGCGGCGGGGTTCGCGGACCTCGCGGTGCTCGCGACGCACGGTATCGCCAATCCCGAGGTGCTGGCGGCCGCAGGCGCCGAACGGCTCGAAGGCAAGGTGCTGATCGACACCACGAACCCGCTCGACTTTTCGAAGGGCGTGCCGCCGCGGCTCGCGGTCGGTCACACCGATTCGGGCGGTGAGATCGCGCAGCGCACGGTGCCGCGCGCGCGCGTCGTCAAGGCGTTCAACATCGTGGGCCACAAGAGCATGTTTCGGCCGGAGTACGCGGGCGGGCCGCCCGACATGCTGATCTGCGGCAACGACGCCGACGCGAAGAAGCACGTGACGGCGCTGCTGCGCGACTTTGGCTGGCCGGAAGTCGTCGATTTCGGCGGCATCGAGGCGTCGCGTTACCTCGAGCCGCTCTGTCTCGTGTGGACAATCTACGGGGCGAAGACCGGGAGCTGGAACCACGCGCTGAAGATGCTCAGAAAGTAGCGAGAAGGCTCGGGCAAGGCGCAGAGTCATGCTAAACATGCTGGGTGCTTCGGGCGCTCGGCTTGGTCCTCGTGCTCGCAGTGAGTGGCTGCGAGCGTGGTGCGGCGCACGCTCCTCCGGGTGGGCATCCGCCGCTCAATCAGGCGCTCGTGCTGGCGAGCGCGCCGCTCTTGGCGTCGGGCGGGGCCGTCCCTGCGCCCGCTGCGAGCGGCGCGTGGGTTGCCGCGTTACGGGCGGGTCGTTACGCGGACGCGGCGCACGCGCTCGACGCGGAACCGACGCTCGAGCAGCGTCCCGCGTTGAAGCTCGCGCGCGCCAAAGCGGCGCTCGAGCTCGGCGACGCGGCCCAAGCCGTCGCGCTGCTCGCGGGGCTCGAGGCGGATTTGCCGGCCTTGCAAGGGAAGATTCGACGCCTGCGCGCGGAGGCGCAGCTCACGGCGGGACCGTACGCCGAGGCGGCGGCGTATTTCGCGTCGAAGACGGACGTCGAGTCGGTGGCGCGCGCCGCGCTCGCTCGTGAACGCGCGGGAGATTACGCGCAGGCGAGCGCGCTCGCCGCTCGCGTCGTGAGCGAGCTCAAGGGCAAGAAAAAGCACGCGACGGAGGTGCTGGCGCGTTCGGTGCGGGCGCGCGCCGCGGCCAAGCTCGGCGTGAAGGTGCAGGCCGCCAACGATTTGCGCTGGCTCGCGCTCGAGGACGCGCTCGGCTCGCCCGACGCCGACACGCACCTCGCCGCGGTCGCGCCCGAGCGGGCGTTGACGAAAGAAGAGCGGCTCGGCCGCGCACTGACGCTCGGCCGCGCAGCTCTCGTCGAACGTACCGAGACCGAGCTCGAGCGGCTCGCCAAGGCGCCCGGCGCGCCCATCGCGCAACCGCGGCTCGATCGCGCGCGCGCCTTCGCGCTTTACTACTCGCGGCGCGATTACAAAAAAGCGAGTGAGCTTTTTACACGCGCGGCGCGCGGTCCGGGTGTCGACGCGGCGGAGTGCACGTTCTACGCGGCGCGCGCGCTCGCTCGCGCCCAAGACGACGAACGCGCCGTGCACGGCTACCGCGACATGAAGAGTCGCTTTCCGCGCTCGGGCTACGCCGAGCAGGCGGCGTACCTGATCGCTCGCACGCACTACGCGGGCGGGCGCTTCGCCGACGCCGCGCGCGCCTACGACGCCTACCTCGGCGACTACCCCAAGGGCAAATCACGCGCCGACGCGCTCTACGAGCGCGCGGTGTCGTGGCTCGCGCTCGGCAAAAATACGACGGCGGCGCCCGCGTTCGAGCTCCTCGCGCGCGATGAACACGACGCGCGGCGCGCCGCTCGCCTGCACCACCTCGAGGGCGTCGCGCGAGCCGCCGCGGGCGAAACCACCAACGCCGCGAGCATCTTCGCCGAAGTCGCCGCCGCGCAGCCGCTCGGCTTCAGCGCGCTCGCGAGCACCGCACGGCTCGCCGCGCTCAAAGGCACGAGCATCGAGCCGGTGCCCGTCACCAAAGCCGCCGTGCCGCTGCCGCCGCTCGCCTTCACGCTGCCGGACGGCCCGAACACGCTGCACGCGCTCGGACTCGATCGTGACGCCGAGCTCGAGCTCACCCACGCCGAGGGCAACTTGAAGCAGCGCTTCGGCGCGCGCGCGGGCGAGGGACTCTGCGGCACGTACGGCCTGCTCGACGTCGCGGCGCGGCGTTATCAAATCGCGCAAACGGAGGTGGACGGCCGCGCCCTACTCGCCGCGCCGTCGGCGGCGACGCTCTGGCAATGGGATTGCGTCTACCCGCGGCCGTATCGCGGCGCCGTGCCGGAGGCCGCACGCGACGCCGAAGTACCCGAAGCGCTGCTCTACGCGATCATGCGGCAGGAGAGCGCGTTCAAGCAGGACGCCGCGTCGGGCGCGGGCGCGCGGGGCTTGATGCAGCTCTTGCCGGGTACGGCGGCGCGCCTCGCACAGGACAGCGGCGAGCCGTTCGATCCGGCGACGCTCTCCGAGCCTGCAACGAGCCTGCGTTATTCGGCGCGCTACCTGAAGAAGCTGCTCGATGCGTTCGGCGGCAACGTCGCGCTCGCCGCGGCGGCGTACAACGCCGGTCCCGCCGCGGTGCGCCGCTGGCTCGACGGCGCGAAGACGCTGCCGCTCGACGTGTTCGTCGCGCGCATTCCCTACGCGGAGACGCTCGAGTACGTCGAGCGCGTCATCGGCAACTACGCGCGCTACCGCTACCTCGAGGACGGGCCGAGCGGTGTGCCGAAACTCGCGCTCGAGCTGCCCCAAGTAGCGGCGACGAGCGACTCCGACTTTTAGCCTCGACGTGAGCGGTCTTGGAACAAAAGATCGCGATCGCCGCCAGAGGCCGCGAGCTACCGCGAGAGCCGGCGAGGCCGCCGGCCTCGCCGGAATTTTACGTGAGCGGCTGGCGATCCGCGCCGATCGAGATCTGGTCTTCCAAGACTGCTCAAGTCGGGTCCGCGCTAAAAGATTCCGGGCCGCTCAGCCGCGTAACGAAACAGGCTTTGGCCGACGGGCCACGGCGGATCCGCCGCCCAATGCGCGGCGTACGCGTCGCGCAGCACGAGCTCGGCGCGCTTGCCGCGCGGAGAAAACCCCCATTCCGCTTCTTGCGACAAGTCGTTCGGATCGGCGTAGAGGCGCCACATGAACGCTCCCGCGAGCCACGGCTCTCGCATGAGCGGCGCGAGCAGCCCGGCGTAGGCGCTCGCCTGCGCCTCTTCGTCGACGACGACGTGGCTCATCGTGTCGGGCCACTCCCAGGGACGCAGCGCGGGATCGGGCCGCGTCGTGTAGCCGAACTCCGTGAGCACGATGGGCTTGCCCCAGTGCTCGGCGACCGCCGCGAGCTTTAGCGCGACGCGCTTTCCGCCTTGCATGAGCTCGCTCGTGGTCGCGCCGGGGTGTTCTGTCAGGGGAAAGAACGCGTTCACGCCGATGAGATCGAGCTCGCCCGTGATGACGCTGTCGTCGACGTCGTCCCAGTTGGAGGCGTAAGTGATGAGGCCCGAATAGAGCGCGCGGATCTCGCGAGCGAGCGCGACGAAGCTCGGCGCGTGCGCCGTCGTGACCCAGCTGCGAAGCTCCACGCCGAGCGCGAGCATGTCCGCGTGGTGGTCGCGCGCGACGAGCGCCCACTCGCGTAGGAACGTGCCGTAGCTCTTGGCAAAGCGCTGCCACTCGTCCTCGCCGCCTGGATCGAGCTCGCCGCGCCAGCCGCCGCTCTCGACCCACAGGTGCGGCACGAGCAGCACGCGGAGCCCGGCCGCGTGCGCGAGGTCGATGGCACGACCCACGGCGACGCGGTTCTCCTCGAACGGCTGCTCGAACGTGAGGGACACACCCGTGGGTGAAAGATCGGCGACCCGGCCGAAGGGCGTGAGGCTCACCCAGTTGGCGCCGAGTGCTCGCGTTTCCGCGAGTGTCCGCCAATAGGCCTCGCTGCCGTAGCCTTTGCCGGGGTGTAAGCCGCTTTCGATCGGCCCGATCGTGATGCCGCGGATAGCGCCCTCACCACGCTCGGCCCAAGCCCGAGCGCCCGGAGCGAGCCGCCGCTCAGCTGCTCCGGCGTTCGGCGTGGCAAGAATGGCGGCGCAGAACAGCGCGCAGGAGGCCCTTCGAGCAAGGCTAGCTTGCTCGAAGCGCGGGGATATGTATTCTTCCGCCGGCAAAACCTGCGACTAGGAATTTTTCCCACGAGTCTTAAGACATGAGCAAGGGCGATCTGCTCGAAATGGAAGGCGTCATTCAAGACGCCCTTGGCGGCGGCCAATACAACATCAAGGTCGACCAGGGCGGCGCCATCGTGCGAGCACAGCTCTCTGGTCGTATGCGGCGACACCACATCCGCGTCCTGCCGGGGGATCGCGTGCGCGTCGCGGTTTCCCCGTATGACCTGAGCCACGGGCTCATCGTTTATCGCGGCAAGTGAGAGCGCGCGCTCGCGCGCTGCCCCTCGTTTTCACGCTCGCGCTCGCGGGGGCTTGCAAACGCGAGCCGGCGCGCGAGCACGAACCTGCGCCGACTGCGAGCGCCGCAGGCCTGGGCGCACCCCCATCGAGCGCCGTAGGGTCACCCGCGGTGCTGTATTTGCCGGATGGCGGCGATCACGCGCTCGAAGGTGCGCCGCCGCCGTCCGTGGGCGGGCCCTCGACGCTAGGACGCTGCGGCGCCGACATGGTCGACGTCGGGGGCCGCTTCTGCATCGATCGCTACGAGGCGTCGCTCGTCGACGCGCGGCTCGCGCGCGCGATCTCGCCGTACTTTGCGCCGCGGCGGCACGACGTGCGCTCTGCGTTCGACGCGTTTGTCGGTGCGCCGCGGCCGGGTGCTCCCGAGCTGCCGCATCCACCCGTTTGGGAACTCGACGAGACGTTCGAACCCAAAGCCGTCTCCGCGCCCGGCGTGCTCCCGAACGGCTACGTGAGCGGCTTGCTCGCCAAAGTCGCGTGCGTCAACGCGGGCAAGCGACTGTGCACGGCCGCCGAATGGGTGACGGCGTGCCGCGGCGAGCGAAACCGGCAGTTTCCGTACGGCGCGAGCTACGAAGCGGGAGCCTGCAACGTGTACCGCGAAGCGCACCCCGCGGCCGTGATCTGGGGCAATGCCTCGCGAAATCACTTGGATCCGCGGCTGAACCTCGTGGCGTCCGACGCGGGGCCGCTCTTGCGGCGCACGGGCGAAACCACGCGTTGTCGCAGTGATTGGGGCCCCGACGGCGCCTTCGACATGGTCGGGAACCTCGACGAGTGGGTGGACGAGCCGGGCGGCGCGTTCCTCGGCGGGTTCTACTCGCGGGCGACGGTGAACGGCTGCGACGCCCGAGTTACCGAGCACCCGCCCGAGTACTTCGATTACAGCACCGGCGTACGCTGCTGCCGCTGAGCCGCCGTTTTCACAAACTTGGCTACGATGTAGGGCGATGTCTTACCATTCGACTCATGCCACTTTCTCGCGGAACAGCCGCCCTCCTCACGAGTCTGCTCGCTTCGCCCTGCCTGGCGGGGTGCGGCAACCCCGTGCAGCGGCAGCTCGAGGGGCGCTGGCTCGGTGACTCCGTCGAGAGCTTCGAGCAGCGCGAGCTGTCGCGGGCGACCGGCTGGGCCAAGGGCGTGTCGTTCGAGTTCAGCGGAGCGAAGGTGACGGTGACGATCCCAACGGAGGAGCCGCGCACGGCGCCGTATCGCGTCGCGGGTGTCCACGACAGTGACGTGCGCCTCGCCGTGCAGCGCCCCGACGGCAAGACCGACCCCATGCACCTGCGCCTCGACGACGAACGCAGCGTGCGCTGGATGATCGACGACACGCACGCCGTCGTGCTGCGCCGCGACGAGTGAGCTGAACGAGCGCGAGGGTACGTCGCGTTCGTCACGCGCGCGCGATTCGGCGAACTAGCGCTCGAGCTCGATCGTGCGCGACACCTGGAAGCCGTTGCGGGTCGCTTCGGTTTGGATCGCGCTCTGGCCGGCGTTGACGCAGGCTTGCACCGCCGGCGACAGCGGCGGCTCGAACACGACGCGGTTCACGCCGCCCTGCGGGAGCGTGCGGAACGTGACGCTGGTCTGAGCCGTCACGCGCACGCCTTCGCCGGCGATCGTGCGCTGCTTGAAGCAGGCTTGCGCGAGACGCATGACGCTCGTGGTGGCGCGCTCGAGCCCGTCGGGCGAGGGATCCGACGGACGGGGATCTTCCTCTTCTTCGCTCGTGCCGGACGCGGCCGCCGACGCAGACACATGCTTTGCGGGGGCCTTCTTGAGTGTCGTCTCCAGGCCCAGGCGCGAGCCGGCGCTCGCTGACGCGCTTGCGGCTGGTTCTTCGCCTGCCGTACGGCTCCGCGTCGGGTGCGCGCCGAGGGCCTCGAGCCCGCGGTCGTCCTCTGCAGGCCCTCCGGCGAGCGTGTAGCGCTTGGCGGCGGGGCTGATGAGGAGCTGGCCCGCGCTGGGCTCTTCGCGTGGGCCGACGAGGACTGAGCCTTCGGTGACGCTCACCGAGACGCCGTCGGCGCCGAGGCTCACGACGAATTCGGTGCCGTGCGCGGCGACACGCACGTCCGCGGCTTCGACCGCGAAAGTCTCGGTGCGCGAGCTCTTGGTGACGCGCGAGGTGACGCTGCCGCGATCGAGTCGAATCGTGACGATGTCGCCGTTCGCGAGCAGCGTGCCTTCGCTATGCGGCGCGAGCGTCCAGCGCGCGTGCCCCGCGTGGACGACCGTCTGCGGCAAGTCCGTAGCGGCGACGCGCGCGCCCGGCTGGAGTGCGTCTCCGTTGATGTCCTGGTTCGCCTGCGGCTTGGCGGCCGCGGGCCCCGTCTGCGCCTTGGAGCGTGCGACGGCCGCGGCGTGGGGGTCCGGCTGCCGCCGCGCGAGTCCGAGGCCGAGCGCGACGCCGGCAACGGCGAAGCTTGCGGCGAGTATCCAGGGACGGAAATTGAAGGCCCGTGGCGGCACCGTGTGCACGCGCGTCATGGGCAGCTGATCTTCGATGGCCGCCCAATCGACGTGGGGGAGCTGCTCGGAGCGGGCCTCACGCGTGACCTCCAGGAGCGCACGTTCGATGCGTTCGGGCGTCATGCCGGCTCCTTGTGGGGCTCGGGGCTCGCAGGGGCGGGGTCGGAGAGCGGCGGCAGCGCCTGGGATAGCGCCGCGAGAGCTGGTTCTTGCATCAATTCCGCGTGGAGAGAGCGACGCGCATAGAAGAGGCGTGTCCGTACGGTGAGAACGGGCGCGCCGACGATCTTCGAAATCTCGGCGGGTGAGAGGCCTTCGATTTCGTGCAGCACGTACACGGTGCGCTTCTTCTCGCTCATGCGATCGAGCAGACGATACAGGGCGGCGACGCGGCGCCGCCGGGCGAGCTGCTCGTCGGGTTGATCTTCGTCGAGGATCATGGCGTCCTCGGTCGCGTGAATCGTCGAGGGGCGGCTCCGGAGCGCGCGCCGGTGCATGAGGACGACGTTGACGGCGATGCGGTAAATCCAGGTGCCGAGCTGAGCTTCACGCCGGAAGCTACCGAGGCTCTTGTGCACCTGCACGAAGACCTCCTGGACGAGATCTTCGAGATCGGCGCTGCCGCCCGTCATGCGGTGGACCAAGCGCGTCACGCTGGCGCGGTGTTCGCGAAAGAGCTGACGGAAAGCCGCAGGCTCGCCGGCCTTACACCGCGCGACCAGGTCGCTCCCGTCGCTCACGACGCTGAAGGTAGCGCTTTCAGGGGGCGTGCGCTCGCGCGACGAGTCCACCCGATGCTCCCCCGACGTGGATGTGGTCCAGCTCCCCCGGTGGACGCTCGAAAGCTCGGAAAGTGAAGCTGGCCTCACCGTGCGGGTTCGTTGCCGCCCGCTCGGCGTTCATTCACGAGCGAAGCGAATCAAAACACCGTCTTGAGATCGACGGGCTTCTTCTTCTTCTGCTCGAGGATGTGGTTGACCGCGCGCAGGAGTCGGGTCTTGGCCGGGCCCGCCACGGGCTTGCCGTTCGAGGCCGAGTCGATGAGCCGGGGCGTCACGGGGCGACCCGAGCGCGGCTTCTCCGGCTTCGTGTCGCTCTCCGTCTTGGGGGCGCCTTCGCCTTTGCTCTGCCTTTTGGCGAACTTGAGCTTCCGATCTTGAGGTCGGAGGCGCTCGATCCGGGCCGAAACGGCCAGAATGCGGCGGGCGTCAATCTTGTTATCCTGAAGGAACTGCGCGAACTTGGTTGCCATGAGGGCTCCAGCAGCACTCGCTCGGCGAGCGCCGGCCAAAAGGGGAGCGCCCCTATAGCATGGCCACCGAGCTTGACGAAGCCGTCCGGGTGGTCGAGGGCCTTTCGTTGGGGGCGCCAGCCATCGGGGTCGTTCTCGGGTCTGGCCTCGGGGCTTTCGGCGCCGCGCTCGACGGGAGGGTCGCGGTCCCATACCGAGACATTCCGGGGTTCCCGCCGCCGACCGTCGCAGGCCACGGTGGCGAGCTCGTCTTCGGTCGCGTGCGGGGCGTTTTAGTCGCGTGTCTTTCTGGACGCGTCCATTTGTACGAAGGGCACGCGCCGAGCAAAGTCGTCTTCGGCGTGCGCCTCCTCGCGGCGCTCGGCTGTGGCATAGTGCTCGTCACGAATGCCGCCGGAGGTATTCGTGAGGGACTGAGGCCGGGAGGATTGCTCCTACTCCGAGATCACGTCAATTTAACCGGAACGAACGCACTCGTCGGTCCTAACGAGCCTCCGTTCCCACGGTTTCCCGACATGAGTGCTGCCTACGACATCCGCTGTCGCGACATCGCGCGCGAGGTCGCACGAGACGAAGCGCTCGAGCTCGACGAAGGTGTGTACGCGGGCGTGCTCGGGCCGAGCTACGAAACGCCGGCCGAGATCCGCATGCTGCGCACGCTCGGCGCGGACGCCGTCGGCATGAGCACAGTGCTGGAAGTGATCGCTCTCAGGCATCGCGGTGTGCGCGTCGGCGCGGTGAGCGTCATCACGAACATGGCCGCCGGTTTGTCGAGCGCGCCGCTCGACCACGCGGAAGTGCAAGCGACCGGTGTGGCCGCGCGCGATCGGCTGGAACGGCTGCTTTCAGGCTGGATCGAACGGCTTGCCCCGGAGGTCGCCCGTGGCTGAGCTCACCTCGGCCGAGTCTCGCTTGGTTGCCGCGGCGCGGTCCGCGCGCGAGCACGCGTACGCGCCGTACTCGGCGTTTCGTGTGGGCGCCGCGCTCGAAACCGAGAGCGGTAAACTTTTTGCCGGCGTGAACGTAGAGAACGCATCCTACGGCGCCACGGTCTGCGCCGAGCGCGTGGCCGTTTTTTCGATGGTCGCGGCGGGTGAACGCAACGTGAAACGCATCGCCGTGTACACGGAAGCTCCGGAGCTCAGCATGCCGTGCGGGATGTGCCGCCAGGTGCTGATCGAGCACGCGCCGGGCGCCGACGTGATCGTCGCGGGGCCGAGCGGCGCGCGCACGACGACGCTTGCTCTGCTGCTGCCGGAGCCGTTCGTCTTCGAGGTGTCGCGATGACGCGCGCGAGCCCCGTCGTTCCGCCACGCATCATTCCGGGCACACCGCCCGAGATCGTCGTGTACGACGAGCCGCACGATTGCCCCTACGTCCCCGGGCGCGTCGCCGTATTGCCCCTGCGCGTGCCGTCGCGACGGCTCACGGGCGAAGAGCTGGAAACGCGACTCGCGGCCGGCGACCGCCGTCAAGGTATGTTCCTCTACCGCACGGCGTGCCCGGAGTGCCGCGCCTGCGAGCCGATCCGCCTCGACGTGGAGTCGTACCAGCCGAACCGCTCACAACGTCGCGCGCTCGGGCGCGGTGACGCCGTCATTCGCTACGAGGTCGGGCCGCCCGTCTTGGACGACGCGCGCGTCGCGCTCTACAACAAGCACAAGCAGCTGCGTTCGCTCGGCGACGGCGAGATCGATCTCGCGGGCTACCGCCAGTTTCTCGTCATGACCTGCTGCGAGAGCTTCGAGATCCGCTACACGCTCGACGGCGTGCTCGTGGGCATCGCCCTCGTCGATCGCAGCACCGACTCGCTCTCGGCCGTGTACTGCTTTTACGACCCGAGCTTTCCCGAGCTCAGCCTCGGCACCTACTCGATCCTGAAGCAAGTCGAGCTCTGTAAGACCTGGGGGCTGCGTTACTTGTACCTCGGGCTCTACATCGGCGACTGCGAGCGCATGCGCTACAAATCGCGCTTTTTGCCGCATGAGCGGCTGCTCGACGGACATTGGGTGATGGTGGAGCGCGCGAGCGACGACGGGTGAGCGTCGCCTGGCTCAACGAAGCCGGCGGGCTTCGCTATCACCTGCGCGGCGTGCGTTACGCCGAGACCCTCTGGCAGCCGTTTCGCTTCGCGCTCGCCGAGTGGCTCTACGCCTGGCAGCCGCCCGAAAAAAAGCTCGTCGTCGTGGGGGCGAGCGGCGGCTGGTGCGTGCAGCCGTTCTTCTACGAGCGCTTCACGGACGTGCTCTGTCTCGAGCCCGATCCGCTCGCGCACTTCTTTTTTCGGCGCCGGCTCGCGCGCGCTCCGCTCGAGTCGCGACCACGTTTGCGCTTCGAACGCCGCGACCACCTACTCGGCGATTCGACGGCCCTCGTGCGTCTGCTCGAGGCCGAAGGCGACGCGGCCGTGCTGTTCACGAACGTCGTCGGCCAATTGCGCGTGCTGCTCGACGCGCAGAGCGCCGACGACGCGCCGCTCGCCGCCGTGCGCGCTGCGATCCGCGCGGCGACGGCCGGGCGCTCTTGGGCGAGCTTTCACGATCGCGTCTCGGGCCCGCTCGAGCCCGAGCTCACGGCCGCGGCGTACGTCGAGCGACGCCTCACGGACGCCGAAATCGTGCGACGCTTTTTCCCCGCGCTCGAGGCGGGTGCCGTACGGAGCGACGGCAGCGGCGAGCTGCTCGACCATCTGACGGCGGGTTTTTTCCCGGCGGAGCGGCCCCACGCGTACTTTTCGTGGCCGCTCATGCCCGGCGTGTTCCACGTGATCGAGGCGACGTCCGGCGTGCGCCCGGCGTGACCGGCTCGCTTTGGCCGCACATCACACCGAACTGAATACGGCACGGACGGACGGCGGAGCTCGAGCCGGCGCGTGATTTCCCCGCGCGCGAAGAGCGCCGTGAGTGCTCGCGCGTTCCGCGCTCATCTGACGCTTCTTGCGTCGCGCTAGGCTGGGTGCGCGCGCTGCGCGCCACGAACGCGACGTTGACCGCGCTCTTGACCGCCTTGGACTCAGCGCGGCGCCGTCGCCGGGAAACTCCGAGCTACCGCACTTGACGCCTACCCGAGAGGACGTCGATCACGCAGCGCGCCGCGCGGCAAGCAGTGACGGACGTTGGCCTGAAGTGGGGCGGCCGTTGCACGACCGGCGTACGCGACTCAACCGCGGTTCTGCTGCGCTTCTTCGATGCGGGCGAGCGTCGCTGCGAGGGCGTCTTTGGCGCGCTCGAGCGTGGCGTCGCTCGTGCGGATCGCGCCGACGAGCTCTTCGTTGCGTTGTTTTTCGGCGCCGAGGGCGGCTTCGGCCGTCGACGCCGCCGCGCGGCTCTTGGCGAGCTCTTGCTCGAGGTTCGTGATGGCGCGCGCGCGCTGGTGCGCGGTGTCGCGGAAGGATTCGAGCTCGTTCGAGGAGGCCTCGAGCTCGTGCTTGAAGCGCGTGAGTCGCTCTTCGGCCGAGCTCAAGCGGCCGGTGACCTCGCCGTGCGCGGCGCGTTCGGCCGCGAGCTCTTGGTCGAGCGTAGCGATGCGGCCGGCGCGCTCCTCGGCTTCACGCCGTACGACTTCGAGCTCGGCCGATTTCTCTTGGAGCTCGCGGGCCGTCGTGGCCTCGATTTCGGCGAGTGACTGCGCGTGCTCGGCGCGCACCTTGGCCAGCGCTTCGTCCTGCGCGCGGCTGAGCGCCATCACTTTGGCTTCGTGCTCTTGCTCGGCTTGGCTGCGTGCCTCGGCGCGTGCCTCCGCGCGCGCGTTCTCGACGGCGGTCGCCTTGTCGGCCTCGGCGTCGGCGCGCGCCTTCTCGAGCGCTTCGGCGAGCACGCGCTTGCCCTGCTCCTCGGTCGCGGCCACCGCAGCTTCGAGCTCGGCTTCCCCCCGGCGTTTGGCCTCTTCGATGTCGGCGCGGAGCGCGGTCTCGCGCGCGTCGCGTTCGGCGAGCTCGGCGTCGCGTCCGGCGCGGTCGCTCGCGAGCTCGGCCGAGAGCAGGTCGACGTCGCTCTTGAGCTTCTCGGCCTTGCGCCGGAAATCCTCGGCGCGCTTGGCCGCCTGCTCCTTGTCGCTTTTGGCGGCGTCCTCGCGTTTTTGCGAGTCCACCATCTTTTGCTCGAGCTCGGCGACGCGATCGGCGATGTCCGCCTTCTCGCGTTCGAGTACGAGCGCGCCGTCGCGCAGCGCGAGCAGTTCCTTGTCACGGTAGGTGACTTGATCGCGCAGCTCGAGGAGCTCTTTGTCTTTCTTGTTGAGCTGCTCGCGCAGGTCGAGAAATTCACGCGCCGAGCCTTGCGACTTGCCGGACGCGAGCTTGGCCTTGGCGTCGTCGAGCTCCCGCTGCAGGCGCTGGACTTCGGCGTCGCGTGACGCGCCCTTGCGCACGGATTCGTCGAGCTCGTCGGCGCGCGCCAGGGCGGCGCGTTCGCTCTCCTCCACCTCGCGCAGGCGCTGCTTCAGGCGGTCGATCTCTTCGTGCAGGCGGGCGGCGTCGGGGCTTGCCGACGGGCGGCGCGCCGAGGCGGGAGCGAGCGAAGGCGGGCGCGCGACGGGGCGCGGCGGGGCGGCCGCGTCGCTCGGCGGCGGTTCTTGGCCGCGCGCTTCGGCGACGGCGGCCGGCGAAAGGCTCTCGATTTCGAGCCCGCCGAGACTCTCCGGCGCCGGGGGCACCGGCACGCTCTCGATTTCGAGGCCACCCAGGCTATCGGGGGCGGGCGGCACCGGCACGCTTTCGATCTCGAGCGGCGCGTCCGAGAGGTTCACGACGTCCGTGCTCGCCGCGTCCGCTGCGCTCGGCGCGATGCTCGGCGCCGCGATCAGCACTTCCTCTTCGACCTCGAGCGCGTTGGCGTTCGGATCGAGCGGCGGCTCGCCCGCGGGGACTTCTTCGAGATCGTCGATCAAGAGATCGTCGTCGTCGACGACGGCGGCGGTGCTCTCCTCGGTGGCGCTGCCGTTCAGTCCCGCGAGACTGCCCGTGCGCGCGACGAGCGCGTCGAACGCGATGGGCTTGTGAATGTAGTCTTCGGCACGCCCGCGCAGGCGCCGGTGCTGCTCGAACGTCTCGTCGGTCGAGTCTCGGCTCAGGATCACGACGGGCACTCCCTGCAAGCCCGGGTCGCGCTTGAGCTTGTTGCATACCGAGAAGCCGTTGCTGCGCGGGAGCTCGACGGCCAAGAAAATGAGATCGGGCTTGTCCTTCGCCGCCTGCTGCAGACCGGCCGTGGCGTCGTCCACGACCGATACCTCGCAGCCGAGGCGTGAAAAGCCCGTTCGCAGCTCGTCGGCGAAAGCGGCGTCGCTCTCGAAGATCAGGATTTTCTTCGACATCTCGGACGGGTAGAGCACGATAGCCGGCTCCGCCGAGAAGGGTCAAACGAAGCGAATACTCCGGGAGTTCGGCCGACCCGTAACTCCCACCTTTATCTACTTTTGCCGCGAAGCCTTCTCGGCGAGGCCCGAGCGCGCCGAGCGCGCGAGCAATGTTTCGACCACGGAACGGAGCGGCACGCCGCGCAGCCTGAGCCCCACGAGCACGTGATAGAGCACGTCCGCCGCCTCGCTCGCCACGCGCTCGTCGCTTTCGCCGGCAATGGCGCGGGCAAGCTCGGACGCTTCTTCCTCGATCTTCACGTTGATCTTGGCGGCGCCGCCGTCGAGCAGGGAGCGCGTGTAGCTCCTCTCGGCCGTGGCAGACGCGCGTTCGGCGACGGTTTCCTCGAGCTCGAACAGATATGGAAGTGCCGTGCGGCCGGGTTCGGCGACGCCCTCGGGCGTGACGAGCCGGAAGAAGCAGGTCGGGCGACCCGTGTGACACGACGCGCCTTCCGGATCGACGAGGAGCAGCAGCGTGTCCGCGTCGCAATCCGCCAGGACGGAATGAACGCGCAGGCGATGGCCGCTGGTTTCGCCCTTCACCCACAGCTTTTGTCGCGAACGGCTGTAAAAGGTGGCAAGCCCCGTCGCGAGCGTCTTGTCGAGCGCTTCGGCGTTCATCCAGGCGACCATGCGCACTTCGCCGGTAGCGCGGTCTTGAGCGATGGCCGTGACGAGGCCGTTCGAGTCGAAGGTGATGGAGGGGGTGGCCAAGGGGGGCCGGATTTGTGGCACGGATCGGGGCGCGCGCAGGCGCCGGGCGGCAGGACTTTGACGGGTCCCCCGGGGGTAGAGGCCCCCGCGCGAGGACGGGACGGTGGGTACAAGCCCCCGGTGCCGAACGCTAACTACTTGAAAGTACGTGGTTCTTTGATTGGTGCGTAAGCTGCATCAACCGGGTTGCCCAGGAGGCCGCCCTGGGTCGAAGGAGTCTTCATGCCGCGAACGCTCGTCAGCTCGCTCCCGCTTCTGTCGCTACTCGGGCTCGTCTCCTGCACGGGGCAGACCCTGTCGCCCGACAACAGCACGACCGACGTTTCGAAGATCGTCTACGCCGTGCGCCAGCACACCCTGGTGGACGCTAGCGGCAACGCGACGACCATCGACGTGGCGGGCGGCATGGGCCAAGTGATGGACTATGGCCGCTACGAGCCGGGCGGTCGCCTCGAAGTTTACGACCTCAGGACCTTCGAGACGCACAACCTGATCGCCGATCTCGATCAGGCGGACATCACGAGCGTCGACGTGAGCTACGACGCGACGCGCGTCCTCTTCACGATGAAGACGAAGCCCGAGGACAAGTACCACGTGTACTGGTCGGCGCTCTCCCCGAACGACGACGGCGTCTACGAGCGGCACCAACTCACCTTCGGCGACTACGACGACATCAACGCGATCTGGGCGGACCAGAACCGCATCGTGTTCGTGACGAACCAAGCCTACACGCCGATGGGCACTCGAGCCGACGAGTACAACCACTCACGCGTCGTTACCCAGCTCGGCAGCGTCACGGTCGACGGCGGCGACGCCGATCGCAAGCTGTGCTCGCAGAACCTCTCGCACATCGTCAATCTGTTCAGCATGTCGGACGGCCGCGTCGGCTTCTCGCGCTGGGAGCACCTCGAGAACGTCAACGACGTGAAGCTCTTCGCCATGAATCCCGACTGCACGCAGATGGTCGCGCTCGGCGGCCAGCACGCCAAGCCCGACCGCGGCAACTCGCTCGTGCAGGTGTCGGAGAGCACGACGCCCAACGTCTTTTACGGCGTCGTGACGACCCGTGAAAACACGATCCAAGCCGGCTCGCTCTTCCGCTACGACGCCCGGTCCGCCAAGGACCCCACGCGCGTCGACGAAGAGAAGGCCGACGGCTTCAAGGTGATTACTCCGCTCGTGCCCGTGAGCGACGATCCGTCACCGGTCGGTCGCTACCGTTCGCCCGCGGTGATGCCGAACGGCAAGTTGCTCGTTTCCTGGGCCAAGGGTGTCGTCAACGATCAAAACGAGTTCAGCCTCACGCCGCCCGACTACGGCATTTACCTGCTCGACGAGCAGAGCGGCACCAACGAAACGGTGTTGAATTACGAGGGCACGTGGGAGCTCTACGCGCGGCCCGTGGTCTCGCGCGGCCAGCCGCCCGCGGTGCCGTCGCGGCAGGACAACGCAGACGGAACGGTCCCGGCCAAGATCGGCTCGGTCGACATCCGCCAGACGTCGCTCACCACTCGTCACGGCGAGCGCGTGAGCGGCGCCGAATTCGACAACACGACGATGGATGACGCGTTCGCCGAAGCAGTGCGCGTGCGCATCATCGAAGGGTTCTCGACCGAAGCGGCGCCCGGCGCGACCATGTTCGGGCTCACCATGTCCGAAGGCGCCGCCATCCTCGGCGAAGCCAAAATCAACTCCGACGGCTCGTGGATGGCCGAGGTGCCGCCTTACGTGCCGATGCACCTCCAGCCCGTCGATCGCTACGACCTGGCGATCCGCAGCCAGACCACCTGGATCCAGGGCATGCCGGGCGAGACGCGCGTGTGCGGCGGCTGCCACGAGGATCGCGCCGGCAACGTGCAGCCCGCCGAGCAGCAGGTCACGGTCGCGGCCGGTAAGGACCCGGAGCACTTCAACCTGCAAATCGCCGAACGCACCGAGTTCCCGTGGGCGTACGCGAAGGCCGGCTACGAGACGAACGAAATCCAGGCGCTTTTGAACCAACGCTGCGTGCAGTGCCACAACGGCACGACCAACGGCGACAAGCCCCAGGAGTTTTACACGCTCTCGAAGACGGACCCCGTCACGGGCGAGATCACGATGTACACGATCCCGCGGCTCGATCTGACCGACACGCCGATCACGGTCACGTACGACCGGCAGACCAAGACGTATCCGATGTCTTACGTCTCGCTCTTCTACCCGGCCGCGCTGCAGATGGAAATGGGACGCGACGGCGCCATGGTGCAAGGCACGGTGCCGCCGCGCTGGGCGGTCCCGAGCGACGCGCGTCACAGCAAGATGATCGAGAAGCTCAACGTCACGTCGGAGACGGACCCGAAGGATTACGCCTGGAAGCTCGGCACGCCCATCGAGCCGGAAGACTACGGCGCCACGGTCGCGGGCGGCACGCACGTGGATCACGCCGCGGTCGCCGGCATGACGCGCGACGAGCTCGTGAAGCTCGTGCGGGCCATCGATATGGGTGGCCAGTTCTACTCACGCCAGAACACGGACTTCCTACCCTTCACGAGCGACCCGGTCGGCGCCGGCTCGCAATGACTCGAGGACGAGGAGACACGAGCATGACCTCACGATTCAGCAATGTTTTGGCACTAGCGACGGCGCTCGGCTTCGCGGCGGTCTCGTCCTCGGCGCGCGCCGACGACGACCCGAGCACGCACGCGGGACGCGCGGCCGTGTACGCGAACCTCCAGAATTCGTCGCTCGAGACGGTGAGCACGCCGGCGACGATTCGCTCGCTCTTCGACAGCAAGGGCAACCCCAACTACGCGCCCACGCGCGTCTGGCAGGTGCTCGAGCACGGCGAGAAGGTGGAGTGCTTGTCGTGCATTCCGCTCGTCGCGGGCTTGCTCTACGATTCTCACGCGAAGACCCGCGAGATCGCGGCGTGGTGGCTCCGGCGCCGGATCTTCGGGGTGTTCGGGCCGGGTGAGGTGTATTCGCAGGTGATCGCGACGCTCGGCGACGCTTCGCAGGCCGAGACGCGACGGGCGGGTGCCGCGAACGCGCTCGGCGAGTTCTTGGCCCTCGACGGCGCGAAATACCTCGCGACGGCGATTCACGACGACAGCTCGGCCGTGGTGCGCAAGGCCGCGGTGCAGGCGCTCGAGCGCATGAACAGCGAGGGGCCGAAGCAGGAACTCGCGGACGCGCTCGGTGATTCCGACGCGTCGGTGCGGCTCGCGGCCGTGCACGCCGCGACGCGCGTGAACGTGTTCACGAACGTCCAAGCCATCGCGCCGCTCGTCGCCGACGAGGAGCCGACGGTGCGCGCCGCGGCCGCCGCAGCGCTCGGCACGATGCGCGTCAAGGATGCGGTCGACCTGCTCGAGATGCTCGCGTCGGTCGAGAACGAGAGCGACCCGAGCGTGCGCAAAGCCGCCATCTGGTCGCTCGGCCAGCTGCGCGACGCGAGCGCGCTCGCGACGGTGACGGCGGCGCAAAGCGATCCGAACGCGTTCGTGCGCGACGCTGCGCGCATCGCGGCCATCGCGCTCGGTGGCGCGAGGTAGGTCGTTGTAGGTTGCGCACGGGCGCGTCAAGATCGAGGCACGAGCGCGCGAGTGCCGGTAAGATGCGTCTCGTGACAGCTTTTTGCCGGGTGCTCGTGGGCGCGCTCGTTCTCGCCACGTTCGGCTGCGAGCGAGACGACACCGACTACGGGAAGACGACCTTTTACGATCGCAAGATCACGCCGGCCCTGCACACGGCCGGCTGCACGCCGAGCGGCACGGGCTCGCGCTGTCACGGCTCCGACGGCGCCGGCAACGCCGACGGCAATCTCTCGTTCGAGACGTACGACACGCTCGCGCTCCGGCGCGACCTGCTCACCGACTACGGTCCTTACGGCGTGCCGGGGCTCCTGCTCAAGGTCGTTCCGCCGTTCAAGGTCTCGCTCACGAACTGGAAGGACGAGCCTCCGCTCGTCATCACGACGGCGATCGCGCACGACGCGGGCAGTCAGATCGATTTCACGAGCGCGCAGTTCGTCACGCTCGATACCTGGATCAGAAATGGCGCCGCCGAAAACAACGCGCCGCCCGCGCCGGCCGCGCGAAAGCTCGATCCCTGCTCGGTCGCGCTCGGCAGCGACGCGCTGTTCGATCCCGCCTCCGATCCGGCCACGGCCGACTACCTGACGTTCGTCGGGACGGTGAATCCCGTGGTGGCGAACAAGTGCGCCGCCGGCAACTGCCACGGTGCGTCCTCCAACGCTCTCCACCTCACGTGCGGCAGCACGCCCGAGCAAACGCGCTGGAACTACTTCGCCTTACAGGACTATGTCTCGGCCGACCCGAGCTCGAGCGAGATCCTGCGGCGCGCGCTCGCGCCCGAAGCGGGCGGCACCTTCCACGAAGGCGGCACCGTGTTCGATTCGCGCGACGACCAGGGCTACGTCGCGCTCGAAAACTGGGCGAAGGACAAGGGCGGTCCCACGAACGTGCCGAGCAACGCGGGGTTCGAGTTCTTTGCGAGCCGTGTGCAGCCGATGCTCGTCAAGCGCGGCTGCATGATGCTCGGCTGTCACTCGGCGTCGATGTTTCACGACTACCGCTTGCGCGGGGGCAGCGGCGGGCAATTCAGTGTCGCGAGCACGCGGCGCAACTACGGGCTGTCGCTCGAGCAGCTCGCGCTCGAATCGCCGACCCCGAACGCGAGCCGGCTGATCGCGAAAAATCTAGCGCCCGAGGCGGGCGGCATTCGCCATCGCGGCGGAGCGCTCTTCGGCGTGGGTGACATGGAGACGCCGTGCGACATGACGGCGGCGCAGACGGGACCCATCGACGAGCAAAAGCCGTATTGCGTGATCGCGGCGTGGTTCGCGGAGGAAAAGAGCGAGCGCATGGCGAACGCCAAGCCGTTCTCGGGCGTCGTCTACGTGCGGCGCGCGCCCGTGAGCGGGCCCGATACGCCGCAGGATTTTGCGACGTACGCTCCAGGCGCCGAGGTGATCCAGAACGCGGCGGCCCTCGCGGGCGACGGCACGCTCACGTCGGGGGGCGAGACGAGCTTGAGCGCGCTCTGCGGACTCGACGCGACGCGGACCGATGCGCGCCGGCCGGCGGTTTCATGGGACGGCCAGCGCGTCGCCTTCGCCGCGCGGACGGCGGACACCGACCCGTATCACGTCTACGTCGTGAGCGGCGGCACGTGCGCGCTCGACGCGGCCATCGACGCGCCCGCCGTCAACGATCACGGCGACGCCCTGCCGCAGAACGGCGCACTGGTGCACAACTTCGACCCGGCGTTCGCGCCCGACGGCCGCATCGTCTTCGCGTCGACGCGCGGCAACATCATGAACACCGACGCGTTCTCCTACGCGGGGCCGCAGCGCACACCCGCCGATCCCTCGCGCCTGAACGCGAACCTTTACGTCCGGGAAGGCGACGGCAAGATCCGCCAGCTCACCTTCCTCAACAATCAGGAATTTTTGCCCTCGTTCATGCGCGACGGCCGGCTCATCTTCACGAGCGAAAAGCGCGCGCCGAACTTTTATCAGCTCGCCGGGCGGCGCATGAACCTCGACGGCGCCGACTATCACCCGCTCTTCGGCCAGCGCAACAGCATCGATTACACGCAGTTTACCGACGTGGTCGAGCTCGCCGACAAGAACCTCGCCTTCATCCTCAGTGACAAGGGAGCCGAGCGCAGCGCCGGCACGCTCGCCGTCCTCAATCGCAGCATCGGCATCGACCAGCTGAGTGAAACGCCTTCCGACTACCTCGTGGATCCGGGTGCGATCACGACGCCCGCCAAGCCCTTTTACCAGCACTCGCTCGCGATCGTGGACGCGAACGCTACCGGCAAGCTCGCGGGCACGCAGGGCGCGTACCGCAATCCCGCGCCGCTGCCGAACGGCAATTTGGTCGTGAGCTACGCGCCGACGGTGACGGCGCTCGACGCCTTCAGCGGCAAATTCGAGCTCGACATAGTCAACCCGAACACGGGTGTACGCACGCCGTTCGTCTCCGACGCGACGCGCGATTGCCTCTGGCCCGTGGCCGTCTACGAGAAGCAGAACAACGGCGTCTTTCAGTCGCGCCAGGACGAAGCGAACGCTGCCACGTCGATCGGCCCGGGGACGAACGCGACCGTGACGGTGCTCGACGTGGGCGTACTCGGGAGCCTGCTGTTCCAAAACACACGGTCCGGGCGCGAGCTCTTGGCGATCGGCGGGTTCTCGGTGTGGGAGGATCTACCGCCCCCGCCGGACGTTACCGATTTCGCTTCGGGCGGGAGCTTCGTGGTGAACGACGCATACGGTCAGGTCTACGCGCGCCGGCAGCTGCTCGGCAACGTGCCCGTCTTCCCCGACAGTTCGGCCTCGCTGACGTTGCCGGGTGGCGTGCCGGTCAATCTCGAAGTGAAGGCCAAGCTCGCGGGTGACGGCGGCGCGGTCGAGCACCACCAGCGCGAGGAAATGCAGTTTTATCCCGGCGAACGCGCGCGCCAAAGCTTCCCGCGGAAATTCTTCAACGGGCTCTGCGGCGGCTGTCACGGCTCGGTGAGCGGGCGTGAGATAGAGCTCGCGGTGAAGCCCGATATCTTGACGCAAGCGTCGCAGGTCGCGGCACGCGACGTGTCGCCCGCTGATTTGACGGGAGCGCCGGGTGCGCCGGCGGGGCCGCCGTTCAATTGACGAGAACGGAACCAGCGTGTGCGTCGCGTGACGCGCCGTAACGTCGCGCGCCACACGTGACGCGCCGGAACCGTGACGCGCGACATGACGCGCCGTGAAGTCGCCCGCTATTGAATCGTCACGGTCTTGCGCACCGTGACCATGTCGCCGGCAAAGGGCGGCACGCGCGTGCGGCGCATCGTCGAGGCAATGCAGCCGCCCGTGGGCGTGGCTTGGAACGGCGGGCCCGAGATCGTCGCGGTCGTGACGCGACCGGTCGGCGAGAACGTGATCGTGACGACGGCGACGCCGCTCGGGTCTCCCTCTTTGCGGCAATTCGACGCCTGCTCGGCCGACATTTCGAGCGCGCTGCGCGCGGCGGCCACGTCGAACGGATCCGTTCCGACGGCGCCGCGCGGCTCGACGACCGTCTTGCTCGTTGCCGTGGGCGCGGCTTCCGGGGCTGCGGCTTCGGTCTTCGCCGGCGCAGCAGCTTCGCTTTCGGCACTGCTCGGACTCGAACCCGAGTCATGCGTCGATTTCTCCACGCGCGACTTCGTTGATTTTTCGCTCGGCGTCACGGCGCCTGCAGTCACGGAATTCGCATTCGTCGCAGTCGCCCCATTCGGGTTCATTGGGCTGGGCGCCGTGTTCGGCGTCGTCGCCGCGCTGTCCGTGCCCGCCGGCTGAGCACTCGCTTCCGCCCCCGTCGCTTGGAGCGGAGTGTTGCTCGTGGGTTCGGTAGCCGCTACGGGCGCCGGTTCCGCGGGTGCGGCGGCGGTTATCGGCGGCGCTCCTGGTTCGCCCGGTGCTTGCAGGCGGTGCGTGTAATAGTAGCCGGCGCTACCGAACACAGCGGCCACGAGCACGAACACGATCCCACGCGCCGAGCTCTTGCTTTCGCGCGCGACGTTGCTCGGACTCGACACTGGCGCGCGCGTCGAGGTTTGCGGTGTGGGCGGTGCCGAAGCCGCCGGCGGGCGCACGGAAACGGGCGCGCGCAAGAGCGAGTTCGCGTCGGGCGGCGCGATCGCGGGCGCCGCATCGAAACCGAGATCGGTGTTCAGGAAGTCATCGCTGAGATCACCCGTCGGCACGCGGCGGCGCGGAGACTCGTTCGTGTCGTTGCTGGCAGCGTGCGCTGGGTGGGGCGGGTGCGGGGCGTGCGGCGGATGCGGAGCCGTCGGCATGCGCTTGGTCGTCTGGTTGGCCGCGCGGTTGTGCACGGCTGCGCTGCGGTGCACGGGGGCGACGGGGGGCGGCACGCTTTCGACGTAATCGATCGAATCGATGGGCACGGCCGAGTCTGGCGGCTTGGAGCTCGTCGGGTCGACGTCGAAGAGCTCGGCGTCGGGAATGGAGAGCGGCACGCCCGATTCGGGCGCGCTCTCTGCTTCGGGCGAAGACTTGAGCGGAGCCGCGTCCTTCATCGCGGTCGAGACCCCGAGGAGTCCGGGCGAGAGCGCGACGAGCTTGGCTTTGATGGTCGTCGGACTCGGACTCGGAGTGGCGGTCGCGCTGCCGTTCGTGTCGGCCGCCGCGCCGTTGGGCGGCGTCGCGGCGATGTCGTTCGGCGTGGGCGTTCCGTTCGCGCGTGCGCTGTTGCCGTTCGCGCCGCGGACCGGGAGCGGCGTAGCCGTGGGAGCGGCGCTCACGCCGGGACGTGGCGCGGGACGGACAGGGAGCGGCGTGCCCGTCGCGCTCCCCGGACGCACGGGAAGTGGCGTGCCCGTCGCGCTCCCCGGACGCACGGGAAGTGGCGTGCCCGTCGCGCTCCCCGGACGTGGCGCGGCGGCGAGCGGACGCGGCGTGGCGGTGGCGCTGCCGGACGACGCGCGCAGCGGTGTCGGAGTTGCGGTGACGTTCGTCACGCTCCCGAGCGGACGCGGCGGCGACGCGGCCGGACGCGGAGCAACCACGGGACTCGGCGCCGCCAGCGCATTGCCCGCGATGGCCACGGGGCTCGGTGCCGCCGCCGATTTGACGGCGACGGGCGCCGCAGGCGGCAGTGTCGCGGCTTCTTCGTGGTCGGAGGCCTGTGCTGGCGGCTTCACGACGAGCGGCATCGCCGGGCCGGAGGAGGGCGGCGGCTCCGACTCCGGTGTGCTCGCCGGGGCGCGCGGCACGGCGTGGACCTCGCGACTCGGCGGTGTCACTTCGTCGACGTCGAACGCGGCCGGATCCGGCTCCTCTGCAGGAGCGTTACCGAGCGCGCCTTCGTCCACGTGGATCTGCGTCTTGCAGTGGCGGCACGTGATGACGACGCCGAAGCCTGCCGCCTTGCGCTGATAGAGCGACTCGGCGAGGCGGTAGCTCCGGTTACATTGAGGACATTTGATGAGCAGCATGACCCGAGGCCGCGCTGCGGCCGTTCACACCCAATCATCCCCCGGGTCCCGCGCTCCGCGCAAGCAACCCCCACGTTTCGAGCCGGAGTCGTCGGGGGGGCGCCGCTAGACCCGCGGCACGATCGCCGACAGGTGGCGGCCGCCGACCTTGCCGTCGCGCCGGTAGGAGAAGAAGCGCTCGCCCTCGGTCGCCGTGCAGCCGCCGACGTCGTCGATGTGCTCGGGTTTCAAACCGAGAGCGGTGAGCTTGGCGCGTACGATATTGTCGAGGCGCACGTGCGGCTTCATGCCGTCACGCCGCACGACGCAGGGCACGGGCGATGCGCTCGCGATTTCATCGGCGACGTCGTCTCCCACCTCGAAGGCCCAGAGCCGGATGTGCGGCCCGAGCGCGGCCACGAGCTCCGTGTCGCCGCCTGCGAGCTCCCTGAGCTTGGCGACGCCCGCCTCGAGCACGCCGCGCACGACGCCGCGCCAGCCCGCGTGGATGGCCGCCGCGGCGCCGCTCTTCAGGTCGCCGACGAGCACCGGGACGCAGTCGGCCGTTCGCACGCCGCAGGCGAGACCCGGCGCGCGACTCGCCAGCGCGTCGCCTTCGAGCTCGACCACGGCATTCTGCTGCTCGTCGCCCGCGAGCACCACGGCGCCCGTGCCGTGCACCTGCGACAAAAAGAAGATGCGCTCCGTTCCGAGGCCGAGCGCCTCCGCGGCGAGCGCGAGGTTCTTCGCGACGCGCTCCGGACCGTCTCCGACCGAACGCGAGAAGTTGAGTGAGGCGTACGGCCCTTCCGAGACGCCGCCGTGACGGGTAAAGAACGCGTGACGGAACCCGTTTTCTCGCAAGAGCTGGCTTTCGAGAAACTCGACCGGCATCCGGGCGGTCTATCGTTGCCGCGCCAGTCGCGCAAGCGGCGCGGACGCGAGTTTCATGATCTTCGGCGCATGGCAGCTTTCGACGCAGCCGGGGAGCCGCTGCGCCGAACGTTCGACGTGCCCGGCGTGGCGCGTTTTCGGCGGAAAATCTCGCCCTGACGCACGCCCCGCAGACGCACGTCACGTTCCACGTCGCGCCGTGGCTCACCGACTACGCCGCCGGCTGGCTCGTCGGCAGGGAAGGCGATGTCACCGTCGTCTGGCACGACGGCGCGCTCGACGGCTACAACGCGACGCTCCGCCTGCTTCCGGACGACGACCTTGCGCTCGTCATCCTCACGAACGGCTGAACGGCGAGAGCCTCTGTCTCGCACTCGACGAAGAGCTGATGCAGCTCGTGTACGGACACGCCGAGCTCGGCCCCGACTACTACACGGAGCTCTACGCGACAGGTCGTAAACAGCTGAACGCAGTGGCCGCCGCCCTCGCGCTCGAAGCGCCCATCGACCCGGACGCGGTCGCGCCGCTGCTCGGCGACTGGGGTCACGAGCTCAGCTTCGAGCTCGACGACGACGACGAGCTCTTCCTGGTTGCGCCGGGCAGCCGGGCTCGCGTGGTCCGGGCCGACAAGCTTTTCAAGACGGACGGCGTGTATCTCGTGTCGGGCGGTCCGCTGGTCGGAAACGAGGTGCGTGTCGCTCTGACAGACGGACTCACCGAGTTTAAGGTGGTGGATCCGGCCAGCGGCGAGACCATCTTGGCGCTGGCGCGTTGAGTCGGAACGTCGCTGCTCGCTTGAGCCTGGGATGCTCGGGGTTATTTTGGTATCGATCGTGGCTGGATGCGTCCCAAAGACCCGTTCATCGGCCGTGAGATCCTGAGCGGGCAGTTCCGCGTCCTGGAGAAGATCGGCACGGGCGGGATGGGCTCCGTCTACAAGGCGTCCCAGCCGGCCATGAACCGGATGGTGGCGATCAAGATCCTCCATCCCAAGCTCGCGGGTCGCAAGGATCTCACCTCGCGCTTTCGGCGTGAAGCCCGCGCCATGAGCCAGCTCACCCATCCGAACACCGCCAAGGTGTTCATGTACGGCGAGGCAGAAGAGGACGGCTCCCTCTACATCGTGATGGAGTTTCTCGAGGGCAAGAACCTGAATCAGACCGTGCGCAAGGAAGGCCCGATGCCCCCCGAGCGCGCGATTCCAATTCTGATTCAGGTGTGCGGCGCGCTTCAAGAAGCCCACGACCTCGGCATCGTGCACCGCGACCTCAAACCCGAGAACATCTTCCTCTCGAAGCAAGGGGGCATTCAGGATTTTCCGAAGGTCCTGGACTTCGGTTTGGCGAAAGTCACCGAACGGCAAATGCAGCCGGGCAGCGTGATCCTCACGCAAGAAGGCATGGTCTTCGGTACGCCTGAGTTCATGTCGCCCGAGCAAGCGCAGGGACGCGTGCTCGACGCGCGGAGCGACATCTACTCGCTCGCCGTCATCTTGTACGAGGTGCTCACGGGCAAGCTCCCGTTTTCGGCGCGCACGCCGATGGAGTACATCCAGAAGCACGTGATGGAGCCGGCCATCCCGCTGAACGAACGAGTGCCGGAGCGCAAATTCCCGAAGGGCCTCGAGGACGTGCTCGGCCTCGCGCTCAAGAAGAAACCGGACGAGCGCTACCAATCCGCCGCCGCGTTCGGTGAGGCGCTGAGGCCCTACGGTGGCGCGACGGCGGCGTCCCTGCCTGCCATTCGCATCGCGGGGCCCCAGGTCGTCGTCCACCAGTCAGGCTTCCCGAACAGTGAAGCGCCCACCGTCGCCAATACGCGTCCGAGCGGGCTCGGATTGCTCGTGGGCGTGGCCGTGGCATGCCTACTCGGCGGCGTGATCATCGCGATCATCGTGATGCGCGCCGTCGGACACTGATGCAAGAGTCCCCGCCCAGCGCGGAACCCGCCGCCCCGAGCGGCTCGAACGAGCGGCGCGAGCGCGTGCTGCGCATCCTCAAGTGGTCGGGCGTCGCCGTGCTCGGCGGGATTGTCACGGCGGTGCTCGTCGTCGTGCTCGTGATTCGCCACTACCAGGCGGGCCTGCCGAGCGTCGCCGAGCTCAAGCAGTACCACCCGCCCGAGGTGACGCGCGTGCTCGCGCGGGACGGTACGGTGCTCGCGAGCATTTTCGTCGAGCGGCGCACCGTCGTGCCGTTCGCGGAAATCCCCCAGCACGTCAAGCTCGCGTTCCTCGCGGCCGAGGACGCGAGCTTCTACGAACATCGTGGCCTCAATTACCTCGGCATGTTGCGCGCCGTCGCCGTGAACCTGCGCGCGGGTCACACCAAACAAGGCGCCTCGACCATCACGCAGCAGGTGATCAAGAACGTCGTGCTCACGGCCGACCGCAACTACGAGCGCAAGATCAAAGAGACCATCCTCGCGCGCGAGCTCGAGCGCACGCTCAGTAAAGACGAGATCCTCGAGCTTTACCTGAATCAGATTTACCTCGGGCACGGCCGTTACGGGGTCGAGGAGGCGAGCCGCTACTACTTCGGCAAAAAGGTGCGCGACATCGATCTCGCCGAGGCGGCGACGCTCGCGGGGCTCGTCGCTTCACCCGAACGCTTCTCGCCCCGCCGCGACGAAGCGCGCTCGCTCGAGCGCCGGCACTACGTGCTCGCGCAAATGCTCGAGAAGGGCTTCGTCACGCGCGAGCTCTACCAGCGGGCGTACGACGCGCCGCTCCGGCTCGCGCCGGTCTCGGACGGTGAGTCCGATCTCGCGCCCGAAGCCGTTTCTTACGCTCTTGCGCAGCTCGCGGCGCTCGCGGGCAAGGACAAGTCAGATCCGAACGCACCGGCGCACGCAGCCGCACCCACGGCGCACCTCGTGACGACCACGATCGATCCGGCGCTGCAAGCCGCGGCGCGCAAGGCGGTGCGCGACGCGCTCGACGCCTACGCGCACCGGCAAAAACTCGAAGCGCCCTTCACCGCCGAGACGCGCAAGCTCTGGGGCAAGCCGGCGGCGGTGCCGCCGAAGCCGAACAAGGCGGCGGTCGGTCACGTGCTCGCCGTGCACGACGACGCGGGCGCGGTCGACATCGACGTGGGCGGCGCACATTGCCGCGCGCTCCTGCGGAGCGAAGAGCGCTTCAATCCGAAGCACCTGCCGCCGAGCGAGTTCACCAAGCCCGGTGCGCTCCTGCGCGTCGTGTTCGACACCGAACCCGCGGCGTCCCCCGAGGCGCCGCCCGTGCCGTGCCACCTCGCGCTCGGTCCCGAAGCAGCGCTCGTTGCCATCGACGTGCGCACGCGCGAGGTGCGCGCCCTGATCGGCGGCTACGACGCCGTCGCGGGCGGGCTCGATCGCGCGACACAAGCGCGCCGCCAGCCGGGCTCGGCGTTCAAGCCGTTTCTCTATAGTTTTGCGCTGTATTCGCGCCGTTTCACGCCCGCGAGCGTGCTCACGCTGCCGAACGTCGCGCACCCGGGTCACCCTGCGCTGCTCACGGACGCGGGCGTACCGGCGCCAAATCGCACGCTCACGCTCCGGAGCGCCATCGCGCAGAGCGACAACGACGCCGCGCAGTTCTTGCTCAAAGAAGTGGGCGCGCCGAACGTCGTCACCTGGGCGCACGCACTCGGCATCGAATCCGAGCTCCAGCCGACCCCTTCGCTCGCGCTCGGCGCGTACGAAGTCACGCCGCTCGAGCTCGTCAATGCGATCGCCACGTTCGCGGCGGGCGGCGAGCTCGAACCCGCCAAGCTCTTGCTGAGCGTCCAAGGCGTCGAGCTCGACGCCGTCCGCGCCCGCGTGCCGAAGCACCGCGTGATGTCGCCCGAGGAGGCGTACCTGACGACGAGCCTGCTCGAGAGTGTCGTCGAGCGGGGTACGGGACAGCGCGCCCGCGCGCTCAAGCGGCCCGTCGCGGGCAAAACCGGCACGACGAACGGCGCCAAAGACGCTTGGTTCGTCGGCTTTTCGACCGAGCTCGTCGCGGGCGTTTGGGTCGGCTACGACGAGCCGCTGCCGCTCGGCTGGGGCGAGTCCGGCGCCGCCACTGCGCTGCCCGCGTGGGTGAGCTTCATGAAAGCCGCGGGCGAGGGCCACCCCGTGACCGACTTTCCGAAGCCGGGCGGCATCGTCACGCTCCACGTCGATCCCGCGACGGGCCTGCTCGCTTATCCGGGCCAGACCGACGGCGTCGACGAAGAGTTTCTCGCCGGGACCGAACCCGCGACCGTGGCGTCCCCCGACGCGGGCGCACCGGACGCGCTCGACGCCGGCACGGACGACGAAAGCGCCGAAGGCAAGACGACGCCCGCTCCGGATACGCTCGAAGCACACGCTGCCGGTACGCAAACGCACGGCGCGCGCGACGTCGCGGACGCGGGTGGGACGGTGGAGGTTGCGCCGTTCTGAGCGCAATCGTGTGACGTTCTTGGATTTAGGGGCGACCGCTGTGTCGCGCTGACGGCGGCGGAGGTCCGCGCCGTTCCACTCCGGTGTGCGTGCGAGTCGCACCGATTTGAGCGGAGTGCCGCAAATCATGCGGCTTCGTCGTTGTGGCGAGCGTGTCGAAGGGCGTATTCTCGTAGGTTCGCGGCATGCTCGTCCACGGCTCGCGCCCTCTGCTCGGTTGCATCTTGGCGACCGCGCTCGGTTGCACGGGCACGGTCACCGTGCCCGCACCCGTTCAGCGCGACACGGGCTCGTCCGGTGGCACGACGAGCAACGCTGCAGGCACGAGCGGCTCGTCCGGCGCGGGTGCGAAGAGCAGCGGCGGTTCGACCAGCGGCTCGAGCGGCACCACCAACGATCCCACCGCGGAAGCGTGCGCCAAGCAGACCGGCGCCGCGCTCAAGGTCGGGCGCTCGCGCCTGAGCCGCCTCACCCGCACACAGCTCGATCACACGCTGCGCGACCTGCTGGGCGTCGCGGGCAGTCCGTCCTCGGCGCTCACACCTGACGAAACCGTCGGCCCCTTCGCGAGCAATGCGCTCGCGGTCGTGACGGACCTCATCGTCGAGCAGCACCAAGAGCTTGCGGCGAAAGTGGCGCTCGACGCGCAAAGCCGCAGGGCGAAGATCACGCCGTGCGACCTCGCGTCGGGCGACGCCTGCGTCAAAACGTTCATCACGACGTTCGGCGCGAAGGCCTACCGCCGTCCGCTGCTCGACGATGAGATCGCGGCGTATACGGCGCTCTACGGCGTGGGCGGCACGCCGGACGACGGCTTCCGTCTCGTGCTCGAAGCCATGCTCCAGTCGCCGTTCTTCCTCTATCACGCCGACGTTGGCCCCACGGGCACGCCCTCGGCAATGCCCGTCTCGCTCACCTCCTACGAGCTCGCCTCGCGCCTCTCCTATTTCATCTGGGACTCGATGCCCGACCAGGCGCTCTTCGACCTCGCAGCCAAGGACGGCCTCGACGACGACGCGACGCTCCGCGACCAAGTCACGCGCATGCTCGCCGATCCGCGCGCCAAAGACGCCGTCCCGCTCTTTCACCTGCAATGGCTCGACATCAGCGCGGCCCAGCTCGGCAGTCTTGCTTCGGCGCAGCCCGCGCTCGCAGAAGCCATGCTCGCCGAAGCTTCGGACTTCTCGAACCACGTGATTCTCGCCGGCGACGGACGCTTGAGCACGCTCTTTACGGCGCCGTATTCGTACCCGCGCGGCGCGCTCTTCGACATTTACGGGTTGAGCAAACCCGCGAGCTTCACGGACGGCACGCAGGTCATGCTCGACGGCACGGAGCGGGCCGGCTTGCTGACACAAGCGGGCTTCTTGGTGAAGCACTACCGCGGCGACCAAGAAGGCTCGGTCGTGCACCGCGGCATCACCATTCGTGAAAATCTGCTCTGCACGCCGATCGATCCGCCGCCCGCGAACGTGATGGCGACGCCGCTGCCGCCCGTGGCCGGCACGACGGCGCGCGATCGCTTTGCGGCGCACGAGACGGGCAGTTGCGCCGGTTGTCACACGCAAATGGACCCGATCGGGCTCGCGTTCGAAAACTACGACGGGCTCGGGCGTTACCGGACGACGGACGGCGGCGTCACGATCGACGCCAGCGGGGAAATCGTCGACGGCGGTGATCTCACGGGCTCGTTCACGGGCGTCGTCGAGCTCGGGCAAAAGCTCGCGCAGAGCCGCACCGTCGCCGACTGCGCGGCGACACAATGGTTTCGCTTTGCGCTCGGCCGCATCGAGGCGCCCGACGACGCCTGCACTTTGAAGGCGCTCCACGACGGCTTCGCCGCCTCCGGCTACGACGTGCGCGCGCTCATCACCACGCTCGTTCTGAGCGACGCCTTCCGCCACGTGCGCGCCATCGGCACGCAAGAAGACATGCCGTAGGTTCACCTTCGAGCGCCCTCCATGCCGCATTTCCCCCGTCGAGCCTTGTCCCGTCGCGCGTTACTGAAGACGCTGGGCGTGAGCGCGTCGCTCGCGCCGTTCGTGCCGCTGCTCAACGCGAGCGGCCAGGAGCTGAAGCGCCCGAAACGCCTGCTGCTCGTGTTCACGCCCGACGGCAGTGCCGACTCCGACACCTCGGCCGGCCCGATCGACTGGAAGCCGCAGGGCACGGAAACGGACTTCACGCTCCACCCGATTCAAGATCCGCTCACGCCCCTCAAGTCGAAGCTCATCGTGCCCTGGGGCCTCAGAATGAGCGCCAAAGGCGCGGGCGAGCAGCACGCCTACGGCTCGGCCGGCATGTGGACCGGCGCGCTCTTGAAGGATCCCGGCAACGGTGCCGACTTCGACGGCGGCAACGGCCACCGCACCGGGTGGGACAGCGGTCCCTCCGTGGATCAAATCCTCGCGGCGAATGCTGGGCCAGGCCTGCCGTACGCCGTGACGCCCGACGCGGCCGTGCAGGAGACGGCGTACCGCACGCTCGAGCTCGGCGTGCAATGCGGCAATCCGACGAGCGTGACGCGCACCATCTACAAGGCCGACGACACGCCGCTGCACCCGGAGACGGATCCGCAAGCCGCGTTCGATCGCTTGTTCGGCAACTTCATGCCGGACACGCAAGCCGCCGACGCGGCGCAAAAGAAGAAGGAACAACAGAGCATCCTCGATCTCGTCACCGCGGATTTGAACCGCTTGAAGACGCGCGTGAGCTCGGAGGAGTACCCGAAGCTCGAGGCGCACCTCACCGGCATTCGAGCGCTCGAGCAACGGCTCGAAACCATGACGCCGGTCGCGAACGCCGATTGCACGGCGCCCGACCGTCCCGCCTCGAGCGGCAAGTACGCGAACAACGCGAACTTCCCGGCCGAAGTCGGCGCGATGCTCGGCATGATCCCGCACATTTTTGCCTGTGATCTCACGCGCATCGCCAGCGTGCAGCTCTCGTGCGGCTTCAGCAACGTGACGCACACCTGGCTCGGTCACACCGACGCGCACCACACCATGTCGCACCAGGACGTCGACAACCGCGACAAGCTCGTCGCCATCGACCACTGGTACGCCCAGCAGCTCGCCACGATGCTGCAAGCGCTCGACGCCATCGACGAAGGCGAGGGCACGCTGCTCGACAACACGCTCGTCGTGTGGGGCCGCGAGCTCGGCACCACGTCGCACGCCATGCAACCGTGGCCCACGTTGCTCGCGGGCGGCGCGCAGGGTGCGCTCCGGACCGGGCGTTTTCTCGACGTGAGCAAGCAGCCGAGCGCGCAGCTGCTCGTCTCGATTTTGCAGGCCATGGGCATGCAGAGCACGACCAGCATCGGCAACATCGACATGGACTCGGGGCCGCTCGGCGGGCTCGCTTGACGTTGCCGTCTGCCGGTGCGCCACGCGGCGCTCAGGCGTGCAACAACGTCGCGCACCAGCGCAAGAGGTGCGGCCCGAGCACGAGCACGCCGATCACGGCGGCGCCGACCGCGGCGATGAGCACGGCGCCCGCGCCGAGATCCTTCGCGCTGCCGACGAGCGGGTGATGGTTCGGCATCAGCGCGTTCGCCAGCTGTTCGATGGCGGTATTCAGCGCTTCGGCCGTGAGCACGAGCGCGATGGCGACCACGATCAGCGCCCATTCGAGGCCCGAGAGCCCGAGCGCCGCGCCCGCGATCAGCGCGAACGCCGTCGCCAGCAGGTGAATGCGCGCGTTCGGCTCGCTCCGTAAAAGCCAGACGCCGCGGCCTGCATACACGAAGCTCTGCAGGCGTCGCTTCAGCCAATTCGGTCGAACGGCTCCTTCGCTCGCGTTCATGCTCGGAAGATAGCCGAGTCTCGAGTTTGCTTTTTGCCCTCGCCGGCCGCTCAGCGCTTGGTTTCCCAAGGCGAGGCGGGGCTCAAGTGATACGGGAAGGACGGGCCGTAGCTCGGCGCGGCGGGCCAGCTTTGGCCGGGCTGAATGCCGCCGGAACCGCTGCCGCTCGGTAGTGTGCTCGCGTGCGGCGGCGCGCCTCCGCCCGGCCGCGAGCCGGCGAAGTATGGCGCGTAACCGTAGCCGTAGTACGGCGCCGAGCCGTAACCGCCGCCGTAGTTGTTCACGTTGACGACGGTCCACGAGGGGGGTGGAGCGCCGGGTACGGCCGGATCCGGTGACGTGGCGACGACCGAGCCGAGCGTCACGGTGTGATCGAGGCGCTGCGGTCCGCTCTTCGGCGCCGAGTCGCTCGTCGTGTCCACGGCGTCGCGCTCGAGTCCGAGCGATTCGCGACCGGCGAGACTGCCGCCGCCTTCCGGCTCGCGCACCCACTCCGAGTTCGCGGCCGCGCCGCCGCAGCCCGCGAGTGAAGCGAGCGCAACGAGAGCGGCGAGCGAGCGGAGCGCGAACACCCGTGAAAGATAGCGCAGATCCGAAGCCACGGTTGGCGCGGACCGGCGCCGTTCCGCGCCGCAAACCCTGCCGCACGCCGGTCGCCCCTCAAATCCTCTCCCACTTCACTCGGGAAATTCGACGAAATTGCCCGTGAGCATCAGGAGCGAGAGCACCGTCCAACAGTGGTTGTAGTAGCGACTGCGCGCGAGCAATTGGCCCGTGCGCAGGCGCGCGTACGCCGCGTCGAGGAACGCTTGGTAGTCCGGCGAGTGCATCGCGCCCACGGCCGCGCCGCCCACGAACACCGCCGAGCCGGGGTTCGGCTGCGACGTCTTGCGATCGGGGCAGGGCCGGCCGTCGAGGTGATAACCGTCACCGATGGCGGCGGCTCCGACGGTCGCGAAGAATGCGCTGGTCTTCGCGACGTACGCGCGGGCACGCGCGTCGCCGTAGTACGCGAAGTCTTGTCCCAGCCGGAACGGCAGCCGCGCCGAGTCCGTCTGGTAGTTCGTCTCGGCGCCGGGAAACGCTTCCACAGGTGTGCCGTGCGTGTCGCACCACGCGGGCACGAGGCCGTTGTCACGATTGCCGTTGGCGTCGTTGAGCGACGCTTCGACGACGGTGTAGCCGCGCTCGAGCACGGCTCGCCACCCTGCGCGGTTGCCGCTCACCTCGCCGAACAGGCGGTACTGATGCGGAGAAAAATACGACGGATTGAAGACGTCCGGCCGCCACTCGTCGCCGGGTTTGAACAGGTGCGGGCAGCTGTCGTGATCGATCTCGTAGCTCCAAATACGGTCGATTTGCCGGCGCGCGTGCTCGAGGTAGCTCTCGCGGAGCGCGCCGCGGCCGCCCCATTGTCGATGCGCCATCACGAGCGCCCAGGCGATGTCTTCGTCGGCGTCGCTCGCCGCTCCGGTGCCGAGCGCGCGCGAGCCGTCGGGCGCGACGTACCAGGCCATCAGGCCGCGTTCGTTCGCGAACTCGAGCGCGTAGCCGTAAAACGCGTCGAAGAGCGCCTGCTCGCCGAGCATGACGGCGATGAGCATGCCGTACGCAATGCCCTCGGAGACCGTCGAGTTCGGGACGCCGTCCGGCGTGTCGGGGCGCCGTGTGCGGAGGAAGCCGCGCGCGCCGTCGGCGGTGACGATCTCGTCACGAAAGGCGCGGAACGCGGCGAGCACGTCGGCGTGCGTCGCCGCGGCGGGGTAGCTCAGGTGCGGGAGGCGCTGGTCGTGGGGAAACGGAAAGCGCGTCATGCGTCAGGCGATCGTGCCCTCGCGCGCGGCCCACGCGATGTGCGACTCGTGGAGCGTCACCTTGAGCTCGCGCACCGCGTCGGAACCCGGTCCGAGGTCGCCCTTCTTGATGCGCTCGGCGACGCGGTCGAAGATGACGCCGGCGAGAAACTCAGTCGTCGTGTTCTTTCCGCGAAACGCCGGATCGTCGTCGAGGTTTCTGAAGTTCAGCTCGCCGAGGATGGCTTCGAGCGCGTCGGTGGCGCGGCCGATGTCGACGACGACGCCCTCCGGGCCGAGCTCGGGGCGGCGCAGCTCGAGATCGACGACGTAGGTCGCGCCGTGCAGGCGCTGCGCGGGGCCGAAGAGCTCTCCGCGAAAGCTGTGGGCGATCATGACGTGACCTCGAACGCAGACGCTGTACATGGCGGGCGAGAGGATATCAGTAACGCACGCGACGGCAGAGCCCGCCGCCCGCGACGAGCGCCGGAAACTCGGCGGGCAGGGCGTCGAAGCTCGTTTCGCCGTCGATGAGGCAATCGAGCACAGGGTCCTGCAAGAGCGACAGCGCGAGCTCGAGCCGGGCGCGGTGCGTGAACCGCGCGCGTGCCGAGGGGCTCACACGGCCGACTTGCGACGAGCGGTACGTGAGCCGCCGCACGTGAAAGTCCCGTCCAAGTGGCAGCGAGACCTCCGCGTCACCGAACCAACTGAGCTCGAGCACCGTCGCTTCCACGGCGCCGAGCGCGAGCGCCCCCGCGGCTCCCTCGGCGCGGCCACTCGCGTGAAACACGAGGTCGCGCTCCGTGCTCGCGCCGTCCGGCGTCGAAAATCGCGCGCCGAGCGCCGCCGCCACGCTCGCGCGCTCGGGCCGCACGTCGATGAGCTCGACGTCCGTCGCCGCCACGCGTGCCGCCAAGTACGCAACGAGCGCCCCCACGACGCCCGCGCCCACGACGGACACGCGATCGCCGATTTGCGGCCGCGCGTCCCAGAGCGCATTGAGCGCCGTCTCGAGGTTTGCGGCGAGCACGGCGCGCTCCGGCGGCACGCCGTCCGGCACCGGCACCACGGCCGTCTCGGACACGACGTACGCTGTCTGGTGCGGAAACAAGCAGAACACCGGGCGTCCCGCGAACGCGCCCGTCCGCGCGCGCCCGACGTTCGCGTAGCCGTACTTCACGGGCGCGGGGAAATCGCCCGCCTGGAACGGACAGCGCATCCGCCGGTACTCCGTGCGCGGCACGTGCCCCGCAAACACCAACGACTCCGTGCCGCGGCTCACGCCGCTGAAGAGCGTCTCGATCAGCACTTCGCCCGCTCCTGGCGCCTCGAGCGCTTCTTCGCGGATCGCTCCTTGACCGGGCGCGGTGATCCAAAACGCGCGCGCGCGACTCGGGTCGTGGCTCATCGTGAGGCAGAGCGTAGCGTATTCGACGCGCGCTTCGGCCCGTGCCGGCGCCGTTCGAAAGCTGGTACCCTCCCGCGCCGGACCGTGACGCCCCTCATCGCGCTGCGCTTTCGCGCGGGCAGTCGCACGTGAACTTCACGCGCTTCAGCCGCCTTCACGCCGTGCTCCTGCTCGCCGCGTGCGCCGCGTCGCTCGCCGCGCACACTGCGTGGCCCTTCGTTCTTGCCGCCACCACGAGCCTGACGACCCTCGTCCTCGGGAATCGCCGCGCCCTCACTCCCAGCGGCGCCTTCGGCTGGGGCAACGCCATCACGTCGGTGCGTTTCGTCCTCTCCTCATGCGTCGGCGTCGTTCCCGCGAGCGTCCCCACCTGGGCGCTCGGCGCGACCACGCTCGTCCTCGTCGCGCTCGACGGCCTCGACGGCTTCGTGGCCAAGCGTCGCGGCGAAGCCTCCGCCTTCGGCGCTTACTTCGACATGGAAACGGACGCCTATTTCGTCCTACTTGCGGGCATCGCCCTCTTCGAGCGTGGTCGCTACGGCGCTTGGATCCTCGTCGCCGGCCTGCTCCGTTACGCGTACGTCGTTGCCCTCGCTCTCGTCCCCGCGCGTCGCGGCGACATCCCGCGCTCCACCTGGGGCCGTCACGCCTTCACTGCCCTCATGCTCGGCTTGGCATTGGGAATGGTATTGGGCGAACCGTTCGGAACCGTCGTCACCGCGTTCGGCTGTGGGCTGGTCACCGCCTCGTTCGCCCGGTCCTTCTACTGGTCCTACAGCCGTCCCACCTGACGCAGCCTTCGTCCGCGCAACCCCGGCCGCTGGGGTAAGAAACCCACGAGAGCGCTGAAGAGCTCAAACGCGCTGAAGAGCTCAAACGCGCTGAAGAGCTCAAACTGCCCCGGGGCTCTCCGGAAGGCGCCGGGACGGTGATGAACTCTCCGCGCGTTGATATCATTGATAGCGTTGATATCATTGATAGCGTTGATATCAACGCAGGCAACGATCGATGGGAGCGTCATCAGGGGCAGGAGGCGAGTGCACGCGGCAGAGGCGCGCAACGGGACGCGTGCAACGGGACGCGTGCAACGGGACGCGTGCAATGGGACGCGTGCAATGGGACGCGTGCAATGGGACGCGTGCAACGGGACGCCTGCAACAGGACGCCTGCAACAGGACGCCCGCAACAGGACGCCTGCAACAGGCAGCTGCGGACCAGCTCGGCTGTTCAGAGTTCGCGTGTGCGTTCGAGGAATTCCTCGGCCACGCGTGTCCAGGTGCGAGCCGGGCGAGCGTTTTTTTGTGCGGCTGCCCGACGGGTGCCGAGCTCGACGGGATCGCGGCAGAGGGTAATGCACGCTGTGGCGACGCTCGCGGCGTCGGCGACGAGCTCGCCGCCGCTCTCGGGCGTGACGAGGCTTTCGACGTTGCCGCCGCGACGTGCGACGATCGGGACGCCGAGGGTGCGGGCTTCGGCGAGGGCCATGCCGAAAGATTCGAGCCGCGAGGCGGAGAGTAAGAGGTCGCTCGTTGCGAGGCGGGCGACGACCTCGGTCGGTGTGAGCGCGCCGACGAGCGTCACGCGTTCGCGCAGGGACGGCGCCGTCGAAAAGACGCGACACGCCGACGCGTAGGCCGGGTCGGCGTCGATGCTGCCGACGATTTCGAGTGTCAGGCGGTCGTCGGCGTCGATGCGTGTGGCGAGCGCACTCAGCAGTCGATCGACGCCCTTGCCGACGACCAAATGCGCGACGACGAGCGCTCGCAACGTGGCAGACGGCGCCGGCAACGACGCGCGCCCCGTCGCGAAAGTGCCCGGCTCCACGACGGCGACCGAACCCTCGGCGGCACCGAGCGCGACCAGCGTGCGCCGCATGAAGGCGCTCGGCGCGAGAAAGGCGCGCGCCGAGTCCAGCGCCGCGACTTCCGCGGCCGAAAGCTCGCGGCGCGTCACGTCGTCGCCGTAGCGCACGAGGCCTGGCAGGTAATGCGCGATGAGCCCGATTCGCTGGGCGGCGCTAGAGCTCGCGACGAGCGCGGGCACGGCTTCGAGAAACAACGTGTCGATCCAATACGTCCCGGGATCGCCGCCACGGAGGGCGTGCTCGGCCTGGGCTACTTCGAGCACCGCGACGTTTTCGCCGCGCTCACGCAGCGCCCCGATGAGCTCGCGGTTGTACACGGTGCCGCCCGTGTTCCGCCCCGCGAGCTCGGGAACGACGAAGCGATGTGCTGCCGCGTGGCTCGCGTCAGGACTTCCCGTCATCGAAGTCGCAGTCGAAGAGCACGTCGTCGCCGAGCGCGAAGCGACGCACGCGCGGTCGGAGCGCCGCGTCGAGACGGTCGATGCCCGGCAGCTTCACACCCGGACGCCCCTCGCCCAAAAAAACCGAGCTCACGGTGAGGTGCAAGCGGTCGAAGGCACGCGCATCGAGAAAGCGCGACACGGTCACGCCGCCGCCCTCGACGAAGAGGCGATTCAAGCCGCGGGCACGCAGCGCCGCGATGACGCCGTTCACGGGTAAGAGCTCGCCGCTCGCTTCGATGCCGAGCACCTCGACGTCGGACAGCTTCGGCTCTCGCTCGGAGCCGAGCGCGCACAGCACGAGCGTGGGCGCTGCGCGGTCGCGAAAAAGCGCCTGCGCGCCCGTGAGGCGCCGGCTCGGATCGAGCACGATGCGCGTCGGGTTCGGGCCGGGGACGAGGCGCGTCGTGAGCTGCGGGTCGTCGCATTCCACCGTATTGGCGCCGACGATGACCGCGTCGAACAACGCGCGCAATCGGTGCAGGTGGCGGATGTTCTCGGGCCCCGTGACGTACTGTGACGCGCCGCTCGAGGTGGCGATTTGGCCGTCGAGGCTTTGCCCCAGGTGTCCGACGACGAGCTTCGCGCTCGCTTTGCCGATACAAAGCGGCAAATACAAATCGAACAGCTCCTCGACCTTGGCGTCTGCTGGTGCGTGGAGCTCGAAACACCGCGCGAGAGCGGGCATGATCGTGATCACGCCGCGTCCGACGCCGAGCTCGATAAGCTCACCCGCGTCGTCGAGATCGAGCCCCGTCGCGCGGCTCAGGGGGTGCCCCTGCGCCGCACGGCGTGCCAGTGCTCGTAACAGAGTCCACGCGCGCTCTTCGTCGAGCGCTTCGGGCGCGTGCTCGGGCAGGCTCGGTTGCTTTTTGAGGGGGGTCGGTCGGATCGTCACGGTGTGGGCCCACCCGCCACGCTAGTTTGTCGCAAGTCTGCCGAGAAATCGCGGACGAACTCAAACAGAAAGCGCTCCATCGGAGGCCTGCTCGAGCTCGGCGCGGGCCACATCCCCGAAGCGTAGCCTCGCGCCAAAAATGGCGCGACTAGCTCGGATTTACGGCTCAAAACGTGCACCGGTACGCCGTGTCCCGTGCTCGAGCGCGTGACTCCGCCGGGCGGCTGATGGTCGCCCAGAATGATGACCAAAGTGTCATTGTGCAGCTCGGACGCGAGGTAACGGCGCAGGACCTCGAGGTCGTAGACGATCGCGTCGAGGTACGCGTCGCTCGCTTGGTCGAGGTTCGACCAGTTCGTCGTGTGGCGTTTGATGGGCAAGCCGGCGAACACGGAGCCGTCGCCGATCCGCGACCAATCGTCGAGCACCGTCGCTTCCGCAAGCCAGGGCGCGTGACTCGTCACGAGGGCGTACTGGATGAACCGCGGGACCTCACGATCGACGAGCTCGCGCCGGTGGATGAAGTCGAGCACGAATTGATCGGGCAGGCGGCCCCAGCCGAGCCGCGGACCGCGATAGTCGAAGGCTCTAGCGTAATATTCGCGATCGAAGTGCAAGTAGTTCGCGGCCGGTCCCTCCGTCGCGGGTTCGGCGACCACGGTGCGATACCCAGCGGCGTGAAATGCATCAGCGAGTGTGAACGGATGATCGTTCGCGAGCGCATCGAAGGCGAGTTGGTTGTCGACGCGGATGCCCGTGTCGAGCGCGGCATGCGCGAACCACGAGCAGCCGCCGAACGTCGGAGAGTCCAAGACGTTCGATGCGATGGCATAGCCCGCGGCTCCGAGCTCTCGCTCGAATGCCGTAAATTCTCGCCGGACGGTCGGCACGTACGCCGCGTCTTCGAGCACGGTTTCTCCGTACGATTCGACGATGAAAACGAGCACGTCGGCGCGGCCGAGCCGCGCGAGGCCATTCGGCATGCGGCTGAGCTCGGTGCGGGCGCTCGCCACCGCGTGCCGCTCGCGCTCGTCCGTGCCGCTCGCGCGAATGATGGCGCGAAGCTCGGGAACGAGACGTCCGCTGGCGCTTGCCGGCAGGGGACGCGCGAACCGCTCACGTAGCGCGCCCGGGAGCAGTGAAAAGCAGACGTAAGCTAGTGAGGCTGCCAGAAAAAGCCGCTGATTGTTCGGCGCTCGCAGGCTTTCCGCCGCCATGCGCAGCGCGCCGTAACAGGCGAGACCCACGAGTGCCATTCCTGCAAGTACCCCGAAGCCCAGCAAACCAAGCTGCCAACCAGACAGCGTCGTGCGGAGCAGACGTGGCAGCTCGCGGAGCAGCCTCAGATTGACGTACAAGTCGAATCTGCGCTCGAAGACGCGCGCCGAAATGCCGTCGGCGAACCGAAAAAAGCGCACGAGCACGAAAAATGCCGCCAGCGCCGCCAGCGCCGGCCGCGGCACCGTGCGCCCGCGCCGCGCGAGGAGTGCGAACGCCCCGAGCAGGACGACCGTGTCGATGCACGGCAAAAACCAGAGCCGGCTCTCTTCACCCGGGTAGCGAACGTTCGCCACCACGTTCAGGCATGTCCAGGCCGAAACGAACCCCAGCGGGCCCCATGGTCCCCGAGACCACTCGGCCAGGCGATCTCTCAGTCGAAGCGGCAAAGTTCCGCGTAAGCCATAGCACCGCGATCACGAAACCGGCAGCCCCACCCACGACGGCCGCGTGCGTCCAGAATGCCCCGCGAACCTCACCGCGCAGCAGCGGCGTGAGCACGGTCACGGCCACGTAACTGCCGAGCGGGACGAGCAGCGCGTAGCGAGCCGCGCGATTTCGCGCTCCGGCGCGTGTTCGGCGTCCGAGCGCGCGATCGACGAGCGCGCACAGGCCGAGCAAACAGCCGAGATACACGCAGACGCCGAGGGCGCGATGCGCGTCTTGGCCCGAAAGCACGCCGGGAGCCACGAGCTCGTGCCCGACGGCGAGCGCCAAACAGATGCGCAGTGTGTTCACGCCGACGGTCGCGGCGTAGGCGAGCGGCGCTGCGGCGCAGAGCCACAGCGCCTTGCCGCGTGCTGTCGCGAAGCGCGTGACGAAACCGAGCGCGAGGGCCGTGAACGCGACGATCGCGAAGTTGATACCGGAGCAGGCCGGCGCGATCACGACGCCGACCTCGCGCGACACGTAGCCGGCGCCGCTCTCGGCGTGAAAGGCGTGGCCGCTGACGCGCGTGACGAGCGCCGCCGTGGGGGCGAGCAGCGGCGCGAGCTCGCGCGCGCCGGCGTGCGACGCGAACGATTTCAAGCCGTAATCCGTGCCGAGCACGGCGAGCGCGCCGAGCGCGTCCGCGGGTCGAACCCCGAACGCGCTCGGCGTGCCTGCTCCGAAGTGTGCGAGCGTCTTCACGCCTGAAGCTCCCGGCGGCGCGCGCGCAGCGCCGCGAACCCTGCGCAGACCCCGAGCAGCGCGACCAGAAGCCAGAGCTCCGGTTCAGCGGCGGTCTGCAGCGGCTCGCCGACGGCGCTGTTCGACACGCCTTGCGGCAACGGCGACGGCTGATCGACGTTTTGGGCCGGCGCGCCGAAGTTCCGCACCGTGTGCGAGACGGCCACGAACGACGTGAACGGCGTGAGCAAGCTGTAGCGCAGACCGAGCGCCGTGACTTGACTCCTCGCGGCGGCGTCGAGCTCACCGAAGCCGAAGTCCGAGAGGCTCGCGATGCGCGCGCGCGCCCAGAGGTACGGCAGCGCGCGATTTTCCGGGGCGGGCACGGAGCGCGCGACCTCGAAGCGCTGCGTGTACGGCGCCTGCCCGCCGACACCCGTGAGCGTGATCGTGCCGTGTCGTTCGCCGCGGTACTTGCCGAAGACGATGACGGGTCGCGCCGCGAGCACGTCGGGCACGCTTTGGGGCTCCACGTCGTAAGCGTCGAAGCCGTCGTAGGCGACGCGCACGTCGGTGAGCACGGGCGCGCGCACGTATTCCGCGAAACGCCGCGACGCCTCGAGCCCCTCGGTCGAGGTCGTCACGGTGAATGGCTCGCCGAACCCGGCGCGCGCGATGCCTTCGATCAGGTAACGATTGACGCTCGAGCCGATGCCGAACGCGAACACGTTGGCGTCGCCGAGGTGGCTGCGCACGAGATCCATCGCTTGCTTGTCGGCGTCGACGTAGCCGTCCGTCACGAGCACGAAGCTGCGCGAGCGTCCCGTGCTGCTCTCGAGCTCGAGCGCACGCTTCATGGCCGGCAGGAGCTCGGTCGCGCCGCCGCCGCTCTCGCCGTTCAGCATGGCGAGCGCGTTCGCGACGTTCGCTTTGGTCGCCGGCACCGAATGCGGCGCGAGCACCTTCGACCCGCCCGAGAACAACATGACGTTGAACGTGTCGCTCGGGCGCAGCGAGCCCACGAGTTTTTGGAGCAGGTCCTTGGCCGTGTCGAGCGGGTAGCCGATCATGCTGCCCGAGACATCGACGATGAAGACGAAGTCGCGCGGCGGGAGATCGGCGTCGGTCACGCGCGCGGGCGGCTCGACTTGCAGCAAGAAGAACTTTTCGGCGCCCGCGTCGAACAGCGTGAGCCCCGACTGAATCGCGCTGCCGGCGAGCTTGTAACGCAGGATGAAGTCGCGGTTAGCGCCGCGTGCTTCGCCGGCGTCGAGCGCGAAGTGGGTGAGGTTCGGGTTGTCCGCGTGCGTCGTCACGCGGTGGGTGTCGCACTTGATTTCGGCGAGCGGGATACCGGAGGCGAGCGTACCTTTGAGCTCGAAAGCCGAGGGCACGGCCGAGCCCGCAGGCAGGTACGGCGCCGCGACGAACTGCGACGTCGCAGGCGCTTCCGCAGCGGATTGATTGGAGTAGCGGGGGCCGACGACGGTCGGGAACACGAAGTCGTAGCTGCCTTCGGTCGGCACGAGCAGCTCGTTGTATTTGAGCGTGACCTCGATGTGGTCGCCGGGCATGACGTTGGCGAGGTTCATCGTGAAGACGTTCGGGCGTTGCTCCTCGAGCAGCGTGGCCGTCTTGCCCGCGCTCTTCGCCTTTTCGAACGTTTGCTTGGCTTGTTCGCGTTCCTGAATTTTGGCCTCGATGATTTGATCGCGGATCGCCATGCTCAAGCCGTGGACGGCGGCGCGCGTCGACGCGGGGAAGACGTAACGCGTGTTGATCGCGCGTTTGCCGCGATTGTCGTAGACCTGAGTGACCGTGACGTCGGCCACGACGCCCGCGATGGCGACGTCCACCTTCGTCGAAACGAGGGGCAGCTGGTCGATATTGGGATCGCCGTGTTCGATCACGAAGAACGGCGCGAGGGTCTTGTCGGGCGGCGCGGCGTCGCCGGCGCGCGCTCTGCCCTCCCACCCCAAGACCGAGACGAAGCAAACCAAGAGCAGTCGAAGCAGCTTTCCCACGATGACGGGACAATCCTTTCGCCGCGGCGGGCGGCGGCCCCACTCACTGCAACCGCCGTGCACGGCGGCAGCGCTCGGAGTCCCGGCGTGAAATGGCCCGAATCGGCGGGCAACGGCGCCTGCCCCCTCGACCTTCCCCAAAAAAGGCGTGGCTCCCCGTCCACGCCGCGCGTCGGAGACGCCACGCCGCGCAGTTACTTGGCTGGCTCTTGCGTCTCGCGCTGGGACGCCACGAGCTGCTCGAGCAAGTCGAGCTCGGCCTCTTGAAGCTCGATCATCTCTTCGTATTGCGTGTGGAGCACGTGGTCGAGCTTGTCGTGGAGTCCCGCGATCTCGATTTCTGCCTTCAAGTTGATGCGGTAGTCGCTCTCGGCCCGCCGCCGGTCACGCGTTTCGGCGCGGTTTTGCGACATCATGATCACTGGCGCCTGCAGGGCCGCCACGCACGAGAGCACGAGGTTCAAGAGGATGTAGGGGTAGGGATCGAAGCCGCGATTGTGCATGAAGACGCTATTCGCAGCCGTCCACACGAGCAGCATGCCGAGGAAGCCGAGCACGAAGGGCCACGAGCCGCCCCAGCGCGCGACGCCGTCTGCCACGCGCTCGCCGAAGCTTGCGGGCGGGTCGAACTCGTTTTCCATCACGATGCTCTCGTGCTCGGCGATGCGTCGCGCCACGTCCCGGTCCAGGGCGCTCAGGCGGCCGCGCTCCCGCTGTAGCCGTTCGAGCAGGCGCTCGGTGCGGCCAGCGCCGAGACAGGCTTGGCACACGCGCCCCTCGGGCTGCCAGGCCACCTCGCGCGTCTTGGCGATGTGCGCGGCGAGGTCCGGCCGGACGACGGCCGCGCGGAGGAGCTCGGGAAAATGACCGTGCTTGCCGCAAAGGAAGCAGCTCTCCGGGTTCTCGGTCCGGCGCTTTCTGATTCGCTGGGCGTGGGACTGCATTCGGATATGGTAGATCCGGCGCCGCAATGCGTTTTTGGAAACACGATTGGCTGCTGCTCGGCGTGTTGCTCTCGCTGCCGGGCTGCGAGAAGGAGCATCACGAAAAACCAGCGGAACCCGCCGCCAGCGTCGACAAGACCGCGGCGATTGATCCCGCCCTCGCCAAGGCCGTCGCGGCGGCAAGCTCGCGCGCCGCTTCAGGGGCCGCGCCGGCCGGCTCGGGGGAGCCGCCGCCGAACGGCATCTTCGCGCCCGGCGCGGCCGACGCGGAGATCAAGGCCGGCATGCCGCCGAAGATCACGCTCGGCGGTACCGGCAGCGAGCCGCGCGTCGCGCTCACTCCCGCGCAGCCGAAGCCCGGCTGGAAGACGCAGGGCACGCTCGAGCTGCAGGTCGCCTCCGATCCGCAACAGGGGCCGCTGCCCGTCTCGTTCGCCGTGACGGTCGAAGCGCAGAAGCCGAAGGCGCTCCCGGACGCGGGCACGAACGACAACGTCACGATGACCGTCAAGGTTCTCGGCACGAAGATCGGCATCACCGGCATCCCGCAAGACGTCGAGGCGCGCTTCGCGAAACTCAAGGGCTCGAAGGTCGAGTATCAAGTCTCGCCGGACGGCGCCGGGACCGGTTACCACACCGAGCTTGCGCCCGGCGCCGAGCCCGTGCGCGATCAGCTGCGGCAACTGAGCGACGCACTCGCGCTCATGACGCTGCCGGTGCCGCCGCAGCCGCTCGGCGTCGGCGCGTTCTGGATGACGACGAGTCGCGAGGGCGTTTTCGGGCTCGATCTCGTGACGTATCGACTCGTCAAGGTGGAGTCGGTCGCGGGCGATCTCGTCACGTTGTCGGTCGGGACCAAGCGCTACGCGACGAGCACGCGCTTCGATTTCGAAGGGCTGCCGCCCGACGCGCCGCACGAGCTCGCCGAATTCGAATGCAAGTCGGAGGGCAAGCTCGTGTTCAAGGTAGGCACGCCGTTCCCGCAGTCCGGGGACGTCCAGTCGGCACTCGGCGCCTCGTTGCTCTTGCCGGGACAACAAGGCCAGCAAGGCCAGCGCGGCACGCTCCAAGTACAGACACGCGTGGCGCTCGACTTCGGTAAACACTGAGCGCGGCTCGCGGTCTAAGCGCGATGGCCACGGAGACGCACGAGCTGATTGCGTTCCATTCGGTCGTGAAGCATTCGAGCTTCGCGAAAGCGGCCGAGGAGCTCTCGCTCAGTCCGTCCGGGGTGAGCCGCATCGTCACGCGGCTCGAGGAGCGGCTCGGCGTGCGGCTCGTCCAGCGCACGACGCGCAGCCTCTCGCTCACCGAAGCGGGCGCGGCCTTTTACGCGCGCGCGAGCCAAATCCTCGCGGATTTGATGGACGCCGAGGCGGAGGTGCAGAAGTCGACGGCGCAGCCGCGCGGCAACTTGCGCATGACCGCGTCGATCACGTTCGGGCAGCTCTACATCGCGCCGCTCTTGCCGGAGCTGCTCGCGGCCTTCCCCGATATTTCGATCGATCTGCTTCTCACGAACCGCTTCGTCGACATCATCGACGAAGGTGTAGACCTCGCGATCCGCATCGGCGCGCTTTCGGACTCGCGACTCATCGCGCGCCGGCTCTGCACGAATCACCGCATTCTCATCGCAGCTCCGAGCTACCTCGAGCGGCGCGGCACACCGGCGCGCCCCGAGGAGCTCGCCGAGCACGAGGTCGTCGTCTACACGGGCTTCTCGCGCCCGCGTGAATGGAAGCTCATCGGTCCCGAGGGCCCCGTGAGCGTCGGCATTTCGGGCCGCTTCAGCACCAACAACATCGAAGTCTTGTGCAACTCCGCGCGCAGCGGGCTCGGCATCACCGTGGGACCGACCATGTCCGTCTACCGTTGGCTCGTCTCCGGTGAGCTCAGGCGCGTGCTGCCCGAGTACGAATTCGAACAGACCGCCGTTTTCGCAGTGTACCCGTCGGCCCGGCAGCTTTCGACCAAGGTGCGCGCGGTGGTCGATTTCTTGGTGGGAAAGTTCCAAGATCCGCCCGCCTGGGAGCGGGCGCTCGCGGGCAAGGTCCACGGTTTCGGCGCGTAGCGCGGATTTGTCGATCTGGCACAAGCTGACAGCGTTCGGGCACGGCTGTCAGCTCGGCATGCGCCCGCTTCGGGCCGCTCGTCGAATTTACCGAAGATTTTGCAGTGGCACGCGCCCTGCACGGATCAACGTCCGAGGAAGCCGCTTCATGCCTACATCCCGCTCTATCGTGCGCTCGAGCCTCGTCGCTCTCACCCTCGCCGTACCGCTCGCGTGGGGAGCGGCCGCGCAGGCCCAAGCCGCCTGCGGCGACCAGACGTGTCCGAAGAACTACGAGTGTGCGAGCGAGCCGAGCGCCTGTCCCGAGATCGCGTGCGCGGACGGCAAGGATTGCGCGCCCTGCACCGGCACGACGCAATATTGCGCTCCGCTCCCGTGTGAGAGCGACAGCGACTGCGCGGACGACATGGTCTGTTACAAGCAGACTCAAGAGACTTGTCCCACCGCTCCGCCCTGCGACAACGGCGCGGATTGCGCGGCGCCCGTCGACACTGCTTGCACGACCGAGACGATCTCGGCTTGCGTGCCGAAGTACCTTGCGCCGTGTCAAGCGGACGCGGACTGCGGCGTCGGTTTCACGTGCGAGGAGGAGCAGGAGTGCTCGTGTTCGGGCAGCGCGGGCACCGGCACTGCGAGCGGCGGCAGCGCGAGCGGTAGCGCCGGGACCGGCGGCAGCGACGGCAGCGCGCCAGCCCCCACGCCGGCAGCCGACGGCGGCGCCGACGATCCACCTCCGGCTGCCGATAGCCCGCCGCCCGCCGACTCCGGTACGCCGACGCCGCCGGATTGCAGCTGTCAGCCGAGCGGGACCAAGGCGTGCAATCTCAAGATCGTCGCGTGCAGCGTCGATCAGGGGTGCCCCGCCGGTTGGACGTGCGGCGACAACCCGAACGGCGTGTGCAGCTCGAGTTCGGACGGCTCGACCTCGTGCACGGCCGACCCGCCCAAGATTTGCCTGCCGCCTTACGCGAATCTTTCGCTTGGCGGCCGGCACGCCGAGGACAGCTCCGGTACCGGCGTTGCAGTCGGTAGCGGTGGCTCATCGAGCGGCCTGCCGAGCGGGACCGGTGGTGGCGTCGCCTCCGGGAGCGGGGGCACTGCGGGAACCGAACCGCCCGCAGCTCCGAATCCGAACGACAACGGCTCGAAGGCGAGCTCCTCCTCGCCGTCCAGTGCCGAGTCCGACAGCGGCTGCGCCGTCGGTCACGTGCGCGGCGGCGCTAGCGGGCCGTTCGGCTTGTTGGCGCTCGCGTTCGCAGGGCTTGCGGGTCTGCGGCGCCGGCGCTCGAACTGAGGCGTCGGCACTCGAAGCGAGCGCTCCGTCGCGAGCGCAGAGCTCGCGAGGCGCGGGACTAAAACCCGAGCGACTGCTTGCGCTCTTCCGCGCCGGGCAGTGGCTCGCCCTTTTGGTTGATGACCGGCAAGCTCGGCGCTTTGTCGGCGTTCACCTTGATCCAGGTCTTCTTGTCGTCCGGGATCTGCGACTCGTCGTAAATGGCTTCGACGGGGCACTCCGGGACGCAGGCACCGCAGTCGATGCACTCACCCGGATCGATGTAGAGCATGTCGGCGTCGCCGTGGAAGCAATCCACCGGGCAGACGGCGACGCAATCGGTGAAACGGCAGGCCTTGCAGTTGTCCGTGACGACGAAAGTCATGGCTTCGCCTTCCTAGCACTACTTCGCCGGTCTTTGGCACGAGAAGATCGCGATCTTTGCGCCCGCTGCCCAGGGCCTCGAGCCCAAAAGTCGCAAATGGTTGCGGCGGCGGGTGCTAGCCTCCGGCCCCCGAATGGTCAGGGCCCACAAGAATGCCCAAGAAGTCGAGCTCGTCCCGGGCGGCATTCGTGTAGGCGACGAGACAGTGCCGCTCTTGGCGGGCACGGCGCACTACTGGCGGCTCGAGCCCGAGACGTGGCGTTCGGCGCTCGAAGGCGTGCGCGGTCTCGGGCTCAGGCTCGTCGACACGTACGTGCCCTGGGGCGTGCACGAACGCGGCACGGGGGATTTCGACTTCGGGCGAGTCGATCCGAAGCTCGACGTCGTGCGCTTCGTGCGGCTCGCGGGCGAGCTCGGTCTCCACGTCATCGTACGTCCGGGGCCGCACATCAACGCCGAGCTCACTTGCTTCGGCATCCCCGAGCGCGTGATTTGGACGAAAGAGTGCCAAGCCGTGTCGGCCGGCGGCAAGCCCGTCGCTTTGCCCGTGCCGCCGCTCGCGTTTCCGGTGCCGAGCTACGCGAGCGAGGCGTTTCATGCGGAGGCGCGCGTGTGGTTCGAAGCGGTCGGCAAGGAGCTCGGTCCGCTAGTCTGGCCGAACGGCCCGATCGTGCTCCTGCAGGTCGACAACGAAGGCGCGATGTACTTTCGCGACGGCGTCTACGACCAGGACTATCACGCCGACGCGCTCGCTCACTATCGCGCCTTCTTGAAGGACAAGTACGACCGGGTCGAGGTCTTGCGCGACGTGCTCGGCGACCCGGGCGCGACGTTCTTCAACGTCGAGCCGCCCCGTCGCTTCAACGCGCAGAGCAAGCGCGACCTCGCGCGGCACCTCGATTGGGCGGAGTTTCAAGAAGAGCTCATCGCGGCGGCGTTCAAGCGCTACCGCGCCGCGATGGAGCAAGCCGGACTCGCCGGCGTGCCGACCTCGCACAATTTGCCGCTGAGCGAAGCGGCGACGCCCCTCGATCCACGGCGCGTGGGCGAAGCCGTGGAGCTGCTCGGTCTCGACTATTATCACGGCGCTTCGCCGCCCCAGCGCAGCGAGATCGCGCGCCGCACGTCAGAGCTCGACGTGCGCAGCGCCGCGCGGGAACATCCGGCGTTCGCGTGCGAGCTCGGCGCAGGATACCCGCCGTTCTTCGCGCCGCTCAGCGAGGGCGACAACGCATTCACGGCGCTCACGGCGCTCGCTTACGGCTTGCGCGGCTACAACTTGTACATGGTGGTCGAGCGCGACCGTTGGATCAACGCGCCGATCGATCCGAAGGGTCGCGTGCGTCCGAGCGCCGCGGCGTGGGAGCGGCTCACGCGCGCGCTCGTGCGGCTCCGCTTCAACGAGCTCGTGCGCCGCACGCCCGTGCACGTGCTTCTGCCCCGCTCGCTCCGCCGGCTCGCGCGCGTGATGCACGCGTTCGGTCCGCTCAGCGCCGCTTTGTTCCAGGTGCTGGGCGGCAGCGCCGAAGACGCGTGTTTCGAGGACGAAATCGGACTCGGCGCGCCGCCGGCCGTCGAGACCGATCAGTTCGTGCAGTTGCTCGAACGCACGCTCGACGCGGCCGGGATCCCGTACGCGTTTTCGAGCGACGACGTGGCGCGCCATAGTTTCAAGCACGCAAGCTGGACGATCGTGGCGTGCCCCGGTGCGCTCGAACCCGAGCTCATCGACCGCATCGTCAAGGCGCGCGAGGGCGAGCGTGGCGTCAGTGTCGGGCCGCACGCGCCCGTCGCCGACGCGAGTTTTCGGCCGCTCGCCGAGCCGCCGCGTTTCGTCGAGGATCCGCTCGCGCCCGTGCCGGCGCTCTTGCCGTTCGATGAAGCCGCGATCGAGCGCGCCGTGGCAGAAGCGCAAGTTCGGCTGGCGCTGCCGACCCTCGCCGTCGCACCGGCGGACATTCGTGTCACTTTGCACGAAGACGAGCGCGGCACTCCGCGCGTGCTCTTCGTCATCAACGCCACGCCCGAGGCGATCGACGCCAAGGTAGGCGTCGCCGGCGCGTCCGAGGCCGAAGACGTGCTCGACGGCGCGCGCTTCCGCGCTAACGTCGGCTCGTTCGAGCTGCGCGTCGCTGCCCGCAGCGTTCGCATGCTCGAGCTCCATACCTAGACGCGACCCCCAAGATTCGCATGTTGCTCGAGATCAATCCGTTCGGGCCGGAGCCCCGCAAAATCCGCCGTGCCGTCGACGCGCTCGTGGCGGGCGAGGTCATCGGCTACCCGACCGACACCGTTTACGGCCTCGGCTGCGACATGTTCAACAAGAAGGCGCTCAACCGCCTTTATCAAATCAAGGGCATGGAGCGCACGCAGATGCTCGCCTTCGTCTGCCGCGACATGACCGAAATCTCGAAATACGCGGTGATGCACGATCGCGTGTTCAAGGTGCTGCGCAAGTACCTGCCGGGCCCTTACTGCTTCATTCTGGAAGCGACGCACGACGTGCCGCGCGCCGTGCAGGGGCACCGAAAGACCGTCGGTGTGCGCATCCCGAACCACCCGGTGGCGCTCGCGCTCGTCGAAGGCCTCGGCCATCCGATCGTTTCGAGCACTGCGGCGCGCCACGGTGAAACGCCGCACATCGACGCGCGCGAGCTCGACGTGGAATTCCCCGGTCTCGCCATGGTCCTCGACTGCGGCCCCGGGGGCACCGACCCCACGACGGTGGTCGACCTCACGGGCCAAGAGCCGGTCATCATTCGCGCGGGCGCCGGGGATACGGCGCCGTTCGAGCACTGATCGCGGTGTAAGCGGGAAGTCGCGGCCGGCGTTCTCCGTACGGAGGATGACGAAGATGTCGCGCAAGTTCACGGTCGGTCCTGGGCTCTTGTTGGTGTTGGCGGGTGCGAGCGGGTGCGCATCGGCGCGCGCCGTGACGCCGCCGATTCATACCGAGGCCGCGCTCGGGCGCGTGGTCGTGTATCGGAACGGCGTCGCTTACTTCGAGCGGCGCGCGATCGTGAAGGGCAACGAGCTGACGCTCGAGGTGCCGGGGCAGCGACTCGACGATTTCTTGAAGTCACTCACGGTCGAGGACGTTCGGAGCGGCAAGCTCGTACCGATTTCGTTCCCGACGCTCGACGATCAGGACGACGAGGTGAAGATTCGGCTCGAGCTGCCGCAGGACGGCACCTACGAGCTCAAGATCACGTACGTGACGGAGAGTCCGTCGTGGAAGCCGAGCTACCGGCTCGAGCTTCACGGCAAGGAACCCGCGAAGCTCGAGGCGTGGGCCGTGGTGCACAACGTCTCGGGCGAGGATTGGAAGCACGTGGCGATCGGCGTCGGCTCCACGTCGGCGCTGTCGTTCAAGTACGACTTGCGGAGCGTTCACTTCGTCGATCGCGAGACGCTCACCGACGAGACGGCGCTCGGCGTCGCGCCCCCGACAGGTGGCACGCCCTACCAGGTCGCGAAGAAGGAGGTGGAGCTGCTCGGCGCGGTCAAACGCGTGGCGCCCGAACCGGCGCGGGCGCCCAGGCTCGAGCAGTTGGCGGAGCGCTCCCCCAAGCGGAACTCGCACAGCACGATGCCGGCGGCGATGCCGTCGCCCGCCGAGTCGTTCGCAGCGGGTGGCGGCCAAGCGGGCGCGCGCGATGACGGCCTTTCTGCCGTCGCCCAGCGCGCTCGCAGCACCAAACAAAAGATCCGCGTCGAAGGCTATGCCAAGCCCGAGGACTCGGACCGCAAGAGCGCGTCGCTCGCGAACGCGAACGTCGTGCGAGACAGCCTGATCAAGGACGGCGTACCGGCAGAACAGATCGAAGTGGTCGGCACGGGCCAAAGCTCGACGGGCGACACGGCTCGCGTGCTAGCGGTCGGCGGCGAAACCCCGGCGCCGGCACAACCCACGTCCGCGGCACCCGACGAGCCGCTCGGCGACGCCTACTTTCTCACGCAGATGCCGCTCGACGTCGAGAAGAACCACTCGGCGATGGTCAACGTGCTCTCGTCCGCGGTGCACGCCGAGCCCGTCTACCTGTACGATCCGATCTCGGCGCGCGGTTCCAAGCGCTTTGCGTTCCGCGCCGTGCTCTTCGACAACCCGACGGAGCACACGCTGGATCCGGGCCCCGTCACCGTTTACGCCGACGGACAGTTCTTGGGCGAGGGCCTGAGCGATCCGATCCAGCCGAAGAGCCGTGCGTTCGTCCCGTTTTCGCTCGATCGCAAGGTCCTGATCGACGAGAAGGACGGCACGCGCGAAACCATCGATCGCCTCGTGACCGCCGAACGAGGCGTGCTGACGACCGAGGCGCGCCGCTTTCGCACGACGGAGCTCGAGCTCACCAACCGGGGACTATCGCCCGTGATCGTCTACGTGCGCCACGCCGTCGCCGACGGCTACACGCTCGAGTCGCCGCGGCAGGGCGTCGAGAAGTTCCGCGACGCGTACCTCGTCCCGGTGAAACTCGCGGCGAATGCGTCCGAAAAGCTCACGCTCGAGGAAGCAACGCCCATCAAAAAATCGGTCGATATCCGGAGTGAAGGCGGCATCGCCGAGCTCAAGCTGTTCTTGCAAGCGTCCGCGGCCCGACTCGAACCGAATACGCGCGCCGCGCTCGAGCAAGTGGTGGAGCTCCATCGTCGCATGGCCGAGCTCGAGGAGAAGCGCCAGACCGCGGAGCTGCAGAGCGAGACGTATCGGACGCGCATCGACGAGCTCAACGAACAGCTCGTCTCGCTTCGGCGCGTCTCGCAAGCGCAAGCGCTGAGTCACTCGCTCGCGCAGAAGATGGACGAGAGCAGCCAGCGCTTGCAAAAGCTCACGCTCGCGGTCGCGGACATCGACGGGCAAATTCTCGCTCAACGCGTCACGCTCGAAGATCGCTTGGCGGAGCTCACGCTCGACAAGAAGAGCGAGCTTGCGGCGAAGTGAGCTCGAGCGGCGCCAGGGTGCGACTCGATGCTAGAGCCCTGCGACGTGACGGCGCGCAGCGTGAAGTGACGCGAAATGATTGAGTTAGCGTGACGCGCGCTGCAAAAATCGCGGCGCGCGCGAACGCCGGCGGTCGCTGTGCGATTGTGTGAGCCGGAGCGCTCGGGTTAAGGTCACTCTGGATGACGCTTGGGCTCGAGCAGGCGAGAGCACCACGCTCCGAGCGCCTCTGGTTTTGGCGCTGCGCGCATTGGGGGGCACTCGTACTCGCGCTGAGCGAGTGCCGTACGCCGCCGCCCGTCACGCGCACACCGGCCGACCCGCCCTCCTCGCGCGAGCTCGTACCCGACGACGCGCTCGACGATGCCGACGCGCGTGAGCCGGCGCCGCGCACGGACGCAGCTCCGCAGCATGCGCACGCGTCGCCGGCCGACTATTCGCGCGAACAGCGCGAGCTCGCCGAACGCTACGGCCGACGTCGTTCGCAGGGCGTGCTCAAGGGTGAAGCGTCCTATTACGGAGCTAGCTTCGCGGGTCGCAAGACGGCGAGCGGCGAGGTGTTCGAGCCGCGGCGCTTCACGGCCGCGCATCGCACCTTGCCGTTCGGTACCGTGCTCCGCGTCACGCGCCTCGACACGCGCGCCACGGTGTACGTTCGGGTGAACGATCGCGGGCCTTACGGGAAGAAAGGACGCATTTTGGATTTGTCGACGGCTGCGGCGGAAGAGCTCGGCATGCTGCGGCGTGGAGTCGCCGACGTGCGTGCCGACATCGTGGAGCGCGGCGTGGCGCCGGCGAAAAAGTCGCACGTGCACAGGCACTGACGCGCATGGCCGAGCGCGATGCGAGCCGTCGGGAAGCGCGCGAGGACGCGGCGTGGTGCGTCTCTTTGGAGCCGACGGCGCCGCCGCTCGACGAAGCGGAGCTCCGTGCCGCACTCGACCCGGCACGCGGCGCGCCGGCGCGACCCTTCGCGGACGCTCTCGCCGTCACGCGCGAACGTCACGGGGTCGATTTCGGTTCGGCACGCGCACGCGCCGGCATTGCACGCGGTCACTTGGTCGACGTCGTCGTCGAGCTGCCCGGCGGTCGCGGCGACGTGGCGGAGCACGAGGCGCTCGAGACGCTGCTCGAGCTCCTGCTCGGTGAGGCGCGCGTCGACGACTGGCTCGGCGAGGCCACGGTCTTGGCCGCGCCGCGCGGTGGTGCGCTCACGGTCGTGCAGGCGCGCCCGGCTGCCGCTCGCTTTTTCGCGCTCGCCGAGTTGAAGGACGCGATCGAAGCCGCGGTCGCCGGTGTTCACGCCGGTCTACCGGACGTTCCGCTCTGGTCGCTCGGCGGCGAGCAGCGCTGGTACCTGCTCGAGCTCGAGGGCACGAGCGAGCAGCCGACGCCGGAATCCGACCTCGTGCTCGTCTCGACGTTCATGCCCGAGCTCTTGAAATCCTATCTCGCGGGGGCCCCGTTCGCGTCGGCGCGCTTCACGCGCGCTCGCGAGCTCTTCGCGTACCTGCGTTACGAAAACGACGAAGCGGACGTGCGTCGCGCCTTGGCGCGGCGCCGTGTGCTCGAAGATGCCCTCGACGCGGCGCTCGTGAGTGAGCGGACGGGCCGCGTGATCGGAGGCGGCATGGGTGTCCGCCATTCGCACGTCCATCTCGCGCTCGAGCGGCCGGCGCACGGCGTGACGATCGTGCGGCAAGTCGCCGCAAAAGTGGGCATCGCCGGGCCCGCGGGGGCGATTTGTTTCTGCGATCATGCGCTCGCCCGCGTCGGTGCTGAACGCTTGCGGCCCGCGGGCTCATGATTTCAGAACGGTGACGCGCGCGCGGGGTTACGATATTCGTGCGGGTGGAAATGATCCGGCCGCGGCCGTCGTCCGTAGGTTTCGGGAGGTCACGATGTCCGATTCGATTCGCATCACCGCGTCGCTTCGCATGGAGCGTCCTGCCGAAGTCGTGAGGCAACAGTATCGGGACATCGATCATCACATCCGAAACAACGTGCATCCGAGCATCCAGTACGCGTGGGAGCCCGCGGAGCCGGGCCAGCGCAAGATCCGCACGACGTTTCGCATTCTCGGCATGCCGCAATACGACGTCTCGTTGCTCGAGGATGCCGAAGACGGGTCGTTCGTGATCCGCTACCTCGAAGGCACGAACGCCGGCATGGTGCTCGTGCATCGCTTCGTGCCGCTCGGCCCGGACGCAACCAACGTCGAGCTCAGCGCCGACGCCCCGGCGACTCTCGGCCGCAAGTTGCTCGGCCCGCTCTTCGCCGCGGGCGGGCGCCAGGTGATGAAGAAGGCGCTGGCGGAGGACAAGCGCGACCTCGAACAGGGGCTCTTCCAACCCGGCAAAGCCGCCGGCAACCTGGACAAGGCCCTCGCGTCGCTCAAACCCATCGCCGCTCTGGGCGTCGACGCCAAACGGGCCGTGCTCGAAGCCACGTGCCTCGTGGCCGTCGCGGACAACGTCGTCGAGGCGAGCGAACGGGACGCCATCGACCGGCTCGCTGCGCTCATCGGCGCGAAGGACGAGCGAATGTTCATCGACCGACGACTCCAAGAACTCTCCGCCGCTGCCAGCTCCGAACGCATCGCCGCCGAAGCCGTGCACGTCGGCCAACGCCTGCTCAACTCCGCCGTGGGCCTCGAAGGTGTCACCGCCGCTGTCGTGGTCGCTCTCGTCAGCGACGGCATGTCCCTCGGCGAGCTCGAACTCCTCCGCCACCTCGCCGAAGCCGCCGGCATCCCCGACGGCTCATTGCCGGCACTCGTCGATGGGGCGGATCGCGTGCTGAGCGAAGCGTAGACGCGCCGCCGCTCAACGGCTCGAACCGCAACTGCTCGCGGCGCGCGTCGCGTGAACGACGACGCGCGCGGTGGGAACGACGACGTGCCGCGCGTGAACGACGACAGACCACGCGTGAACGACGACAGACCACGCGTGAACGACGACAGACCACGCGTGAACGACGACAGACCACGCGTGAACGACGACAGACCACGCGTGAACGGGACGGGAGTCACGCGACGCCGCGAATGTGCGAGCGTCGATCTCTTACGTGCGCATCTACTCGAGTTCTTGTCACGGCTGAGCCCGCGACGAAGGACATAGTTATTGACAATCCATCTGTCGATGTGGTATTGCCCTTATCAAGCTCTAGCCCTTCGGTGGTAGAGTCGACGCGTCGCTTTTGAGTGGATTGGCGCGCCGTAGCTTGCAACGGCTGCAGCCTGCATCGGCTCGAACGGAGGTCGTGATGCGAAGTAAGCCGCCTCAACTGACGTTGGTATTTCCCAACACCTGGGGCGGCGCCCGGCAGGGCGCTGGGCGCAAACCCGGACCTCGGCCGAGCACGCCTCATCGAACGCGGCCTGTGCACCGCGCTTCGGAGCCGGTGCACGTCACCCTGCGTTCTCGCCTCACACCGCTCCGGAGTCAGTTCTTGTTTCCCAGCGTGCGGCTCGCCCTGTTGCGTGCCGCGCGTCGCGATCCTGAGCGCTTTCGCATCGTGCATTTTTCCGTGCAGCGCGACCATGTGCATCTCATCGTCGAGGCAGCGGACAAGCGAGCACTCTCGAGCGGCATGCGCAGCGTCGCTATTCGCATTGCGCGGTACGTGAACGATCTTTTGTCGCGCCGTGGTCCGCTGTGGTCCGGACGTTGGCACGGACGCGCGCTCACGTCCCCTCGAGCGGTTCGCAATGCCATCGTTTACGTCGTTGCGAATTTTCGGAAACACGCGCCGAGGGCGCTGCGTCCCGGGCTCGATCCTTATTCCTCGGCAGCAGCCTTCGACGGGTTTCGTGAATGGTCGCCTGCCTCGGGAACGCCGCCGCCGTTTGCAGTGGAAGCGGCTTGGGGAGTTGGGTGGTGGCATCAGGATGCGGGCCTGTCGCACTGGGACGCCCTGGTAGCCACAGGACCAATACGGATTGCGCGCGCAGCGGCGGTCGGTTCGTCACGCACATGGCTGGGACGCGTCGGCTGGCGCAAGCGCGGGCTCATTGGGATTTCGGAGCCGCCCGCGCGCTGACGAGCGAAATAGAGGCGTGACCAGCAGCGACGTAGCGCACGTTCATCCTGGTCCCCCGTCCACACATCGGAGCGAGCCGTCCCGCGCTGGCTTCGCACCACACCTCCAAGCGTTGGGAGATGCCCGTGCGCTCCCCCGCACCACACGTCGGAGCGCATGAGACGCTCCGCGAGCTGGCCTTGCCGATCGGAGCGCACGAGACGCTCCGTGCGGCGGCTCCTCACCACAGACGGCGCGTGGAGTCTCGACACCCAAGCACCGAGCGCCGTCCGCCGGGTTGTTATCGGACTGGAAGAACCATTGAGAGATCGTGGTCGCAGTGCCGTACCGAAGTCACGGGGCTCTTCTGCACCTTGATCGAGAGCGCACGGCGGGCCAGCGTCCGCTCGCACAGGATGTGCGCGTCGCTAGGTTTTTGCCTATGTGCGGGCCACGAGATGCTTCTGCATGGTCCTTCCGCATCAGCTCGAGTCACCCTCAGCGAGCCCAGTTCGCCCCGGCGGCCATACACTCGACGGCGATGTGTTCCGCCGCAGGCGTCCGTGTATCGCTCATTCGCACGCCCGCCGCGCCGCCGCCACGATTGCCGCGAGGTCACGGAATGCGGGTTCGTCCGCGAGGCGATCGAGGGCGCTCGTGACGATGTCGAGCGTCGGGGCGACGAAGGGGAGGAAGCTCGGGTCGTGGCGGCGTCGCTCGATGAAGATGAAGCGACCGGCGTCTTTCAATTTGCGCTGGACGGTGAGGAGGTCGAATTCGTGGGCGAGGGCGCGGCGCTCGGACGACGGGAGAGCGCGCGCGTCCGCGTAGTCGTCGAGGCGGCGGTCGACGAAGGTGCGATCGAAAGGTTGATAGCTGTCGCAGAGGAGGGCGACGAGGTCGTAGGCGCGCGGGCCGAGCAGGGCGTCCTGGAAGTCGATCCAGCCGAGCGCTTGGCCCCGGCTCGAGTCCGTCACGAGCAGGTTGCGGCTCTGATAATCCCGATGGGCGAAGGCGCGCGGGAGAGCGCACAGTTCTTCGACGAGAAAAGTCAGTGCACGCTGGAACGGCGGGCGCGGCGCGTCGACGGCGCGCGCGGCGATCGCCCAATCCCAAAAATGCTCGAGCTCGCTCGTGTAGAGCGTCGCGTCGAATTGACGCAGGCGGACGACGGAATCGGCCGGCAATGGGTCGAGCGCGCTCTGTGCGCGAGCGAGGTCGCAAACGGCGGCGCGGTAGAGGGTCTCGCGGTCGCCTGGGTGCCGTTCGAGGTGCTCGGCGAGCGTTTGACCGAGATCCTCGACCAGGAGCAGCCCTTCGTCGCACGCCTCAGCGAACAAGGCCGGAACGCGGACGCCCGCAGTCGCAAGTAGCTCACGAACCTCGAGAAACGGCCACGCGCGTCCGCGCTCGCGCGCGAAGGCTACGTCGGGCGTTTCCGGCGGTACCAGCATGACGATCGCACTCCCGTCGCGCCCGCCGCGGAACTCGACGCGGTAAAAACGTCGCGGTGACGCGCCGCCCCGAACCGGCGCGAGCTCGAAACGGCCTCGCTGCCCTGTGACGCGGGCGAGCCACGCCCCGACGCGTTCGGTTTCGGCGAGGTCGAGGTCGAGCGCCATGCGTTGATTCTTGTAGAGTAGCCGCATGGCTTTGGCCCAGCTTGGCGCCGGCTGGGCGCCCTATCTGTCGCGCGTGGCGGCGGGACTCGCAAGTTCCGTCACGCCGCCGCCCGCATTCGAGCGTCTCGCGTCCACGCTGCTCGATCTGACGGTGAGCTGGAACGCGAAGATGGATCTGACCGCCGCCAAGACGCCCGAAGAGCTCGTGGATCTGACGTTCGCCGACGCGATGGCCCTGTTCGGACGCGGTCAGCTGCGGCCGGACGAAGCGTGGCTCGACGTGGGGAGCGGCAGTGGCGCTCCCGGGTTCCCGCTGGCGGTGCTCGAGCCTCGGCTGCGCGTGTTGCTGCTCGAGCCGATGCAGAAGCGCGTCGCATTTCTCCGCACCTTGGTGGGGACGCTCGGCGTGCGAGCGCAAGTGGTGCGAGGGCGCGTCGAGGACGTCGGCGGCGCGTCCACGGACGTCGCGATTTCGCGCGCGACGCTGCCGCCGGCGGATTGGCTGCGCGAAGGCGCACGTCTTGCGCGGCGCGAGGTCTGGGTACTGCTCGCCCGTGAGGCGCCGCCGGTCTGCGCCGGATGGGCGGTCCGTACGGACTTCACTTTCGAATGGCCGCTGACCGGCCGGAAGCGGCGGCTGGTGTCGTTCGAGCCCGTCGCCCTCGGCTCTGCGGCGGCGAAGTAAGCAGACCGGAAAAATCTCGTGAAATTCGAAGCCTGCCGGGGCGGAGGAATCCTCAGGGGGGATGCAACGTACTACACTTTCGAGACTCTATTCGGCACGGGTAATAGCCTGATCGCCGAGCCGTTCCGGCACCTAAGCCTATGTAAGGAGACCCAAGAAGATGCGCACCCGCTTGTCATCAGTCGCCCCCGTGCTCATGGCCTTGACCGCCGCGTTGACAGCTTACGCAGACGGTTACGACGTCGCCGGCACGCCGAGCGTCGGCTTCACCGCTGTCGGTCCGGGCGGCCTCAAGATCAACGGCTCCGCCGACAATCTCAACGCTATGGATCAAGGCGACAAGGTCGTCTTCAAGTCGTCGCTGAAGGACGTGAAGACGGGCATCGCGCTGCGCGACAAGCACACGAAGAAGTACCTCGGTACCGAGGAGTGGCCCGACGCGAGCCTCACCGTGGACAAGAGCGCGATCAAGCTTCCCGACGACGGCAAGAAAACTTCCGGCACGGCTCCGGGAAAGTTTCGTTTGCACGGCGTGACTCGCGACGTGAAGGTCAGCTACTCGGCGGATCGCCACGGCAGCGACTACGCGGTCGAGGGGCACTTCTCGGTGAACATCGAGGATCACAAGATCGAGAAGCCCTGTTATCTCGGCGTTTGCGTCGACTCGAACGTGAAGGTCGATGCGAAGTTCAAACTCCACGCAAAGTAGGCCATTGACAGCCGGGTCCCCGCCGACAAATAAAGGGGGCCTCCATGCGTAAATACACGGCCAAACGCCAGACGCGGGGAGTCTGGTGGCGCGTGCTCGTCGCGGTTTTGCCGCTCTGGTGCGTGCTGTTCACGGCGAGGCCCGCGCACGCCTACTCGTGGATGATCCGGCACGGCTACAGTGGCTGCCCCGTGTGCCACGCCGATCCGTCCGGCGGCGAAACGCTCACCGCTTACGGCCGCGCGCAGAGCGACCTCTTGCTGCGCACGCGTTGGGACGGGAAGAACGCGGAGGAGGCCGAGCCTTCGAACGCTTCGCGCTTTCTGTGGTTCATGGACACGCCGCAGGCGCTGCTGCTCGGCGGCAGCGTGCGCTTGGCGACGACCTACAAGTCCAGCAAGCTCGCCTTCTTTCCGATGCAGCTCGACGCGTACGGTCAGCTGCGCTTCGGCAAGGTGATCATGGGCGGCAGCCTCGGCGTGATCAAAACGCCGGCCGGGTCGCTCTACGGTCGCACCTCGCAGATCACGACGAATCAAGGCGATCAGTACAACCTCATCTCGCGCAGCTTCTACCTCGGCATGGATTTGTCGAACGAGTTCACGCTGCGCGTCGGGCGCCTGAACTTGCCTTTCGGCGTGCGCATCCCCGAGCACACGATGTGGGTGCGCGCGACGACTCGCACCGATCGCGAGTCGGGCCAGCAATACGGCGCCGCGCTCGCCTACAACGCCGAGAAGATACGCGGCGAGCTGATGGGCATCATCGGCAACTACCAAATCAACCCCGACGAGTATCGGGAGCGCGGCTACAGCGGCTACCTCGAGCTCTTGGTGGGGGAGCGCGCCGCGATCGGCGTTTCGAGTTTGTACACCTACGCCAAGCGCGATCGCGTGACGCTCGCGACGAGCGTCGGGCGCGGGGCGCACGGCGCGTTCACGCGGCTCGGCGTGACGGACGAATTCGCGATCCTCGGGGAAGCGGACTTGCTCACCGACTCCTCGCGCGCCTCGCTCGGGTACGTCGGGTATCTGCAGGGCGACTACGAGTTCATCCAGGGCTTGCACGGCATCGTGACCATGGAGTGGCAGGATCAGGGGCAGCTCGAGAGCGACCACGTCCAGAACAAGCCCAAGCAATCCGGCGCGGGCAAAGGCGAGCTCGGCTTCTGGGTGGGCGCCAACTGGTTTTTCCTGCCGCACCTCGACGTGCGCACCGACGCCATCATCCGTCCGAACGACTTCACGGTCATCACCCAGCTGCACGCATTTTTGTGAGGTTGACGATGCGCACTCCTTCTCGTTCTCGTGCGTTCTCCGCTGCGGCCACGCTCGGTGCTCTGCTGTCCGCGTTCGGTGTAGTTAGTACCGCTGCCGCGGAGGAGACCTTCCCCGGAGTGATTCAGGACACGTACGGCGGCACGTGCGCTCCCCAGTGCACGCTTTGCCACAACCGACCCGAAGGCGGGCCCGAGCATTACAATCCGAGCGTCCTCGACGAGCCGGAATACACGCATCAGGATCTCGGCAACAACCGCGGAGAAGGCACATTCTTCGCGAACCTCATCTACGTGAACAAGGGCCTGCCGATGGGGGAAGGCGGGATCAAGGCTGCACTCCACAAGCTCGCGACGCTGCCCTGCAGCACCGAGACGAGCAAGCCCGGCAATACGATGGCCCCGTGCGACTCCGACGGTGACGGCGTGCCCGACATGAAGGAGTTCGCGGACAATCCGACGGGTGATCCGAACGCCGCGCACGGCAATCTGTGCATCGGCCCCACCTACGGTTGTGGCGCGGCCATCACGCCGTTACCGCGCGATTCGACGGGGACGTTGCGAGCGGCTGCGGTGCTCGCGGCGCTCGGCGTGGGTATCGTCCTCGCGCGCCGCCTCCAGCGGTAGCTCAGGGACGAACGCGCGTGCGCGCCGCGTTCAGCGGCGAGAATTCTTACGCGTTACTGCTCGCAGAGGTGATCGCTGCCGCACGTTCCGCTCGCGCAGGCGTCGCCGTTGCTGCAGCTCGCGGGCGAGGAGCACACGATCGCGTTGCCGCCGCTCATGCCGGCCGTCGTGAAGTTCGGGTTGCCGACGGTGTCCTTGATGCGGACGTTGCTGCGGCTGCCGGCCAGATCGTTCGTCAGATCGACCTCCGCCGGCTGGTCCAGATCGATGGTGGTGCCCTGGCCCGCTTGGCCGCCGGCAGAAGCGCCCCCGTTGTCCGCGCCGCCTGCGCCCGCTGTGCCGACGGGCTCCGTGGGAGCGGGCGGAGTCGTGGCCACGATGCGCAGCGCGTCGCTGCCGTGCGTCCGGTTGATCGCGTTCTTGATCAGCGTGGCGAGCTCGAATTGATTCTGGCCGGCTTGGAAGGCGATCGCCTCGTTGCCGTCGGCGACCGCGGAGTCGACGTCGAATTCGAAGACGACCGCGGTGTTCACGCCATCGTTCAGCGTGATGGTGTCGCCGTCGGCGAAGAAGGTGTTCGGGCCGATTGTCAGCGTGCCGGTTGCTCGCGTGCAGACCTCCGGGATCGGGCCCTTCCCGGCGCTGCCACCGGTGCTCGTCGTGCCGCCGGTGCTCGTCGTGCCGCCGGTGCTCGTCGTGCCGCCGGTGCTCGTCGTGCCACCCGCGCCGGCGTTCGGCTGGCCCGCCTCGCCGGTGCTGCCGGCCGTGCTGCCACCGGAGCCACCGGTCGCGCCCGTGCCGCCGGTCGCGCCCGTGCCGCCAGTGCCGGGTGAGCCGCCCTCGGCTCCGGCGTCGGTTGGGATCTTGGTGCGGTCGACGTCGGTGATGAGCGTGCAGCTGGCCGCGGCGAGGAAGCCAACGAGCGAAGCGAGTGCGAGCGAGGGATTGATCGTACGCATGGTAGAGTTCTCGGCCTGCGCCCCCAGGGGGCAGAGCGGCCTATTCTTTCAAAGAGCCGCCCCTGAACGCAAGCACCGACGGCCGTCTCATGCGGATCCACCTGCTCGATGGGACCTACGAGCTTTTCCGGGCTTTCTACGCGGCACCGAGTGCTCGGGGGCGCGCTGGCGTCGAGGTAGGTGCGGCCCGGGTCCTTTATCGAAGTCTCGCCGGCTGGCTTGCCGCCGAAGGCGTCACACACGCGGCCGTCGCGTTCGACACGGTGATTGAGTCGTTTCGCAACGAAATGTTCGCCGGCTACAAGACCGGGGAGGGGATCGACCCCGCGCTTTGGTCCCAGTTCCCGCTCGCCGAACGCGTGACACGCGCGCTCGGTCTCGTCACCTGGTCGATGATCGAGTTCGAGGCCGACGACGCGCTCGCGACGTTTGCGGCGCGTGCGGCGACCGATCCGCGCGTCGAGCGTGTGCTGATCGTGACGCCTGACAAGGATCTCGCGCAGTGCGTGAAGGACACGCGGGTCGTCGGCTACGATCGCCACCGTAAGGTCGTGCTCGACGCGAGCGGCGTCGTGGCAAAGTTCGGCGTGCCCCCGGCGGCGATCCCCGACTACCTCGCGCTCGTCGGTGACAGCGCCGACGGCATTCCGGGCGTCCCGCGCTGGGGGCCGAAGTCGGCGAGCACGCTGCTCGCGCGCTACGGCGATCTCACGCGCATCCCCGCGGACGCGGCCGCGTGGGACGTGCGGGTGCGCGGCGCCGACGCGCTCGCCGCGTCACTGCACGAGCACCTCGCTGAGGCGCTCCTGTATCGGGAGCTCGCGACGCTGCGGCTCGACGTGCCGCTCGCCGAAAGCGTGGACGAGCTCGCGCTCCTGGGCGCCGACCGCGCGCTCGTCGAGGCGCTGGCCGTCGAGCTCGACGACACGAGCGTCCTCGACCGCGTGCGCTATCGCGCCTAAGCTCGGCTGGGCATGCATGCCTGGTCGATCAGCCTCGTGGCTTCACTCGGGGTCGCTGCGTGGTGCGGCCCCGTGCTCGCGCAATACGCGCCCTCGGCTCCGCCGCCCGCGCCGAGTAGCGGCGGCTCGACGCTCTCGACGGGCGGGCTTGCGCCGCCGCCCGCCGTGGAAGCGACCCCGCCGCCGGGCACGGCCACGCCCGCCGCTACCGAAGCCGAGCTCGCGCGCGCCGATCGCGAGGACTCCGGTCGTGGACTCGAGTTCGTCTGGCTGAACGGCGAGGTCGGCGTCACGCACGTCGGGCTCGCGACGTTCCACGACAAGCATTTGCTCGATCCGGCCGACGTGAAATCGAAAGCGACGGGCGTCGTCGTCGGCGCGGGCCTCGGCGTGCGGCTGATCTTCGTCACGCTCGGCGCGCGTTTCCGTTACGCGCCGCTACCCGACTACAAGCTATGGTCGCTCGGCCTCGAAGGCGGGCTGCACCTGCCGCTCGGCGCGCTCGAGCCGTACGCGACGCTCGACGCCGGCTACGTCTCGCTCGGTTCGTTCCCCGGCTCGAGCTCGTTCGCGAAGGTGCACGGCTTCGACGCGCGCCTCGGCGTCGGTCTCGACTACTACCTCACGAACCTGTTCTCGGTCGGCGTGAACGTGAGCGCCGAGCTCTTGGCGTTGCAGCGCACGAGCAGCGCGTGCCCGAGCGCGACGAGCGGCTCGGATTTCTACTGCGGTTCCGGCTCGAGCACCGGCGGCGCCGTGAACGCGACGGCTGTCGGGGGCTTGCACTTCTGACGGGCCGCAGCGGGCGTTGAAATGCGTTTCGTCGTCGCCGCCCTGCCGCTCGTGCTCTGCGTGCTCTTGTTTCAGCGCGTGCGCCGGCGCGCGCGGCTGTCGCGAAGGCTCGCACTTTGGGTCACCGTCTTCGGCGGGCTCGCAGCGGCCGCGGCCGTCTACGCCGAGCGCGTCGTGCTCGCGTGGACCGATTTGTCGTTCCAGGTGAGCACGGCGGGAGCGACCGGCGCTCTGCTCGCGACCTTCCTCTTGGCCGCGCCGCTGGAAGAGAGCCTCAAGGTGCTCGTCGTCTGGCCGCTCTACCGGCGTCATCGTTTCTCGACGGGACGCGGCGGACTCTTCTACGCCGCCGCCGCGGCAGCCGGCTTCGCTGCCGTAGAAACCGCGCTCTCCCCGATCGCGACGGGGGACGGCATCGGCCTCGTGCGGCTCCTGCTCTCCGTGCCCGCGCATCTGTTCTTCGCGGGCGTCTGGGGTTACGCGCTCGGCGCGGCGCGGCTCCACGACCGCTGGTTTCGGCTCGCCTGGTTCTTCGCCATGCTCCTGCACGGCCTCTACGATCACATCGTGTGGGGGCGCGGCCCGGGCCTGCTCGTCGCCGTCCTGCCGATGGTGCTCTTCATGAGCGCCGGCAGCGTGATGGCGCTCCGCGGCGACGCGCCCGTAAAAACGGCCCCGCTCGCCATGCTCGAACCGCCCACGCTCGAGGCGGTCCAAGCGCGGCTCGCTCACCAGCACGAGCGTCCCGTCATGCTGCGTTGGATCATCGCGGGCGCGTTCGTGACGCTCGGGCTCATCGTGGCGTTCGTCGTGGCGGCGGTCGTGCTCGGTAATCGCTTCAACATCGACTTCGCGCTCGCCGACGAAGCCGACGTGCGCTCGTCCGGTCCACTCATTTTGCTCGGCGCCGCCGTGCTCGCGGCCTTTCCGATCTCGGGCTACCTCGTCGCCCGCGCGAGCGCCGCGCACGGCTTGCTCGAACCCGCCGCGGCCGCCGTGCTCACGGTCGGCCTGCTCGTGTTCATGCTCTGGCTCGCGGCCCCGATCGGCGTCTTGTTCGCGCTGGCCGTCGCGCCGATCGCGCTCGGGCTCGCGTGCGGCGGGGCGTGGATCGGCGTGGAACGCTGACGCGACGGTTGCGAACGGCGTGAGTTTCGTCAGCGCACGCGAATCGAGCAGCTGCTATTGCCTGTCGTCGGTACGACATCCGCAGGCCGACTCACGAGCATGGTGCCGTCGCAATCGGGTACGTCGAAGTAGGGAGCGCAGCCGTGTGGCGCGGGCGTGCAAAAATCGAGGACGGTGAGGGCGCAATCCGTGAGGGCGCCGAGCGGCGCGCCGCAGGTCGAAAGAGCGAGATTGGCGGCGCATTCGGCTCGCGAGACGGCTGGCAAACACGCCAGGCACTCGAGTCGCGAGCCCACGCTCCAGCCGTTTCCCGCGTAGCCGTTCGCGTCGACGTTGTCTGCGATATCGGGAGCACCCGCTCCGAAGTAGGTGTCCGAGTACCATCCGCACCAAGCGCTCCGCTCCGAGTCGGTGAGCTCGGCGACGGGCTTCGTCGCGTCTACGCCCGCAGGTCCCGAGGCTGAGCCTCGCTCGGTGACGGTCGACGTGCACTGCCAAGTCATCGTGCTCGACGACGGACTCGTGGGTATGCAGTCGCAAGCCGTGTTCGGCGCGAAGTGGCACTCTACGCCGCGCATTCCGAAGCAATCCGAGTCGTTCGCGGGTTCGGCTTCGGGACAGTCGTAGGCGGGCTGGGCGTAGCCACAATCCCAGCGCAGAGTCCCGCCGCTCGCAAGCCAGCAGCCGCAGGACTGAGACACGAGCGAGTCGTCCGAGGCCGGATACCTCGCGTAAAGGTAAGTACAGAACTGTCCCTCGGCGACGTCGCAAACGCTCTCATCGTCAGGCAACGACTCCGGGCAGTTGCTGGCGTTCGCGGATGAGCCTCGCGATGTGGGATTGTCGCTGGGGGTGCGGTTTTGCGGAGCCGGTAAGACGACGCCGGCGTGACCGCCGCTCGCTTGACCGGCGGTCACGTCGTTGCTCGCGTAGCCGCCCGTCGCGTGGCCGGCGTACCCGACGCCCGACCCGTCCTCGATCGCGAGTTTGCCGCTACAGGCAGCCACACTGGCGAGCGCCGCATAGGCGAAGGTACTTAGAATTTTGAGATTGTTCATGGTGTTCCCTCTGGTTCGACGGCTGACGCAGCCGTTCTCGGCGTGGTGATGAAGGCACGCGCGCGATCCACGAGCGGACTGCCGGGGTGCTCGGCGACGAACTCGCGTGCAAGCTTTGCCGCTTCGGCGCCGCGTCCGGTGCGCGACAGCGCTTCCAGGCGGACGACGGTTGCTTCGTCAGCGAGGCGCGGTTTGTGCGTCGAACGCGCGTACTGATCGAGCAGCGCGAGCGCGTGTTTGCCGTTGCCCGCGTCGAGGGCCGCGCGCGCGGCTTGGAGCAGCGCGAGCTCTTGGCCGAGCGTCGGCGCAGGGCGGGGAACCGCGGTCTCGTCGTGTCGCTTGGAGTCAGCCCTGCCGTCCGCGCTCGGCGCCGTCGTCGAGCTCGGGCGTGCGGGTTCTGACGGACGGGCAGGCAGCTCGGGTGTCGGGTTCGGGCGGGCGCTCGCCGGCAGCGTCTCGGGGCCGACGCTGATGCGTACGCCTTGCAACCGATGGAACCCTAACGTCAACACGACGCCAGCGGCCGCCGCCACGACGATTCCGAGCGAGAGACCACGGGCAGGGGACCGCACGCGCGTGCTCGCGATCGCACGCGCGATGGCGCGGCTTCGCACGTCGGTGCGCGGCTTTTCGCTCCGTGCCGCGCGAAATAGCCGCTCGAGCGGTTCGTTCGGCTCCGCGGGCGTCACCCATCGCTCCGATCGCGAGCGCACTCGCCGTCCGCCAGTGCCAATTCACGCAAGCGTTCGCGTGCGCGCCGCAAACGGGACGCGGCGGTGCCGAGCGGCACGCCCTCGAGCTCGGCGATCTCGCGCGTGCTCTGCTCCTCGATCTCGGCGAGCACGATCACGCGCCGGAGCTCGGGCGGCAGCGCCGCGAGCAGTGCGTCGAGGCGAGTACGCGCACGTTCGTCGTCGATGAGCTCGTCCGCGGGTCGCGACATGGCCGGTAGCTCGACGAGCGCAGCGTCGCTCGTTTCCTGACGTCGTCGCGCGCCACGACGCACGTTCGCGAGCACGCGGAGCGCGGTGCCGTAAAGAAACGGCCGTTCGCGTCCGTCTTCGATGCTCGTGAGTCGTCGCGCTGCCACGATGAATACCTCTTGTGCCGCGTCGTCGGCGTCGCTCGGCTCGAGGCCGAAGCGCCGGAGTAGCCGCCAGATGAAATCGAAATGGGCGAGGACCAGGCGCTCGATGGTTGCGTCGCTCGAGACCGGGTTCACCTGGCCCTTGCCTGCGTCATGTCCGGCCCCTGGCCGATCGATCACGGCAGCCCGACGAACACGCCGAGCGCGGCGGAAAACCCAATGTTTTCGGTCCGATGGATGACAGTGCCCGACTCTTTTTCGACGAGCTCGTAGCGCGTGAACGGCACGCTCGCGCCGAGCTCGGCTTCGAATCCGACGCTGCGGCTCGCGTGCCATGCGACTCGCGCGCTCGCGCTGCCCGACGCCCAGAACGCTGCATCCGACACGCCGGTGCTCGACGTGCCGCGCGCTTGCTCCGAGCCGAGCTCGAGCGCGAAGCACGGCCGTAGCTCCACGACGGGCCCGAAGAGCGCGACGGGACAAGCGTCGAGCCGCCCGCCGGCGAGCACGAGGCTCACGTCAGGATCCGTCTTTCGCACGCGCTTGGCGAAGAAGGCGCCGAGACGTGCGCTCGCGCCGTGCCACGGCGCCTCGCCGCCGAGCTCCACGAAAATTCGTCCGCCGAACAAGGGGTCCGGTAGCGAGCCCTCGTAGAGAGTCGCGTCCGCGCCGGCGAGCCAGCGTCGGGGGCTTTCAGCTCCGCCGTGGACGGTCGCGGCGGCGGGTGCGGGCGTGCGTGCGACGACGTTCGACGCTGGGAGGTTCGATGTTTGGGTCGCCGTATCCGCCACCGCGCTCGTGGAAGCGGGCTTCGCAGCTTCGGTTGCAGTGGCGGCCGTCGCGGGTGTCGTCGTTTGCAGGGACGCGCCCGCTTGCGCTGCATGCGGCTCGAGCGCGAGCGTCAACGTGAGCGCCACCGCGTCCGCCACCTCCTCGCAGCGTGACGCCTCGAGCTCGCGGACAGCGACGCGTCCTTCGGCCGTTTGGCGTTCGAGCTGGCCGAAGGCATGTCCATCCTTCATCCCGAGCGTCACGACGAAATCGATGCGATCACCCGCAGTTGCAAGCTTTGCCCCCTCGGCCGCGCCGTGCAGCCTCTCCACGAAAGCAGCTCCGCCGGGGCAGCCCTCCGAGCTCCGATACCAGATCGACGGCGGCACCGTCTCGAGAGCGCGCGCAGGTTTTGCCACGAGGCAGCCGACCGCCAGGGCCGCCCTCGCGCCCCATGCCGAGCCCGAGCGTGTTAGCGCGCGCGTGTTCACCCGCACTTTTCCTTAGCGCCTCGAGGCCCCGCTCCGCAACCGTCGCGTCCTCGCTCAACGCTCAACGCTCGGCGTTCAGCGCTCGGCGTTCAGCGCCTTGCCGGCGAGCGGATCGGCGGGCAGCGTGGGGAGTGGCGAGGAGGACGGTCGGTAGTCGTCGGCGAGCTGGCGCGAAAGATCGAAAGCCACGAAACGGCCGAGCAAGTGCGGCGCCTCACTCACCCACAGCGTTTTGGTTTGGGTGTCGAAGATGACGCCGTGGGTCGCAATCAGGGCGTCGATGGCGCGCCGATCGCCGAGGGGCAGCGGAGTGTCACCGGGTCCGCGTCGATCGCGGAGTAGCGCGAGCGCGCCTTCGGCCGTCACGGGCGCCGGCGTCTGCCGGACGAGCTCGTCGGCGCGCGCGCGGCGTGCGAGCGTCGTCGTTTCGCGGAGAACTCGCTGATTCTTCGGATCGTCGCGGAACGGACCCTCGAGGTGGTTCGTCACGGCGGCGCGTTCGGGCAGCTCGCGCACGGTGGCCTTGAAGCCGGGGACCCGCTCGAGCACGGCGACGTTGCCCGTCGCGTCCGCGGCGACGACGATGTGACTCACGAGCGCCGGCCGCGCGTCGAGCAAACGCACGGCGTCGGCTACAGTGCGACCCTCGGACAACACGCGCCGGAGCGCATGCACCACTGGCTCGCCGTCGCCCCTGGTCTCGCCTGCGCGCGCCCCGTGCACCACGACGGCGAGCCCCTCCCGATTCATCCCACTGACGACGCCGACGAGGCCGGGCCACGCCACCGAGGCGAACGGGATCTTGCCGTCCTCGTGCACCAGGAACACGACCTTCCCGCGGTCGAACACCGGATCCACCTCCATGTCGAACGCGCGCGCGACGAGCGCTCCGCCGCCCGGCTTCGGCTCACCGTGGAAAGCCAACGTCGTACAACCGACGAGCGGCGAGTGCTCGAACGAGAGCGCAATGTCGTAGAGGGCGTTCAGGTACAAAAAACGCTGGTAGGTCGGCAACACGGACGCGAACGGATCCGGCTCGAAGGCGAGCGCTTGCGCCGCGAGCTCGCGGCGGCGGTCGTCGCTCATGCCGCGGTCCAGGTTGCGGTAACGCAGCTTGGTGAGGTCGACGAGCAAGAGGCGCGCGAACGCGCTCGGTACGGCTTGGTCGAAGCGCCGCATCATGGCGCCTTCAATCTGCAGCATGGGGTCGCGCAAGAGACGTGCCTGCGCGGTGCCGATCGCGACGGCATCGCCGTAGAGCCCCACCTCCGTGAGTGCGTCGCGCTCGAGGACGTAGGAACGCCCGAGCTCGCGCAGGCCCGGAGCGACGCTGACGGGCAGCGCCGCGGGAGGATGCACCACGGGCTGCACGGGCCGCGCCGCGAAGCCGATACCCCAATGCGCGAGCAGTACGGCCACCACGGCGGCCGCGAACGCCGCGACGACCAGGCGCCGCTTGCCTCGACGGCGCACGAGCAGCGTGGTTTCGAGCACGCGATACACGATGCGTGCAGGATCGCGGAACGCGTGAAAGTGCGACACGCGTTCGGCGCCCGGCGGGTAGAGCACGCGCACGGGGACGTGGGTGATGTCCCAGCCGCGGCGCGCGGCGCGCAAGAGCACTTCCGCCTCGAACGCGTAGCCGCTCGAGCGGGCGCCGAGCGCGGTCGTTTCCGGCAGCGGGTAACGGCGGAGGCCGCACTGCGTGTCGTGGAGCGGCCGCCCGCCGAACCACGACAAGAAGCGGTTGGAAAACGCGTTCGAGAAGCGGTTCGCGCGCGGGGCGCCGTCGCGCGTCAAATCGCGCACGCCGAGGACCAGCGCCGTGCGCGGTGAGGAGTCACGCGCGATGCGAGCGGCTTCTTCGGGCGGATGTTGGCCGTCCGCGTCGACCGTGACGACCGCGTCGGCGCCGAGCTCGCCGGCGCGAGCAAAACCGGTGACGAGCGCCGCACCCTTGCCGCGGTTTTTTGCGTGACGAACGACGACTGCGCCCGCCTGCTCTGCTGCGCGTGCCGTGCCGTCCGTCGAGCCGTCGTCGACCACGATCACGGGTTCGCAGCCGAGCTCGGCGCGTAGCCCGCGGACGACCGCGCCGACGGTCCGCTCCGCTTGGTAAGCCGGAACGACCGCGAGCACCTGCATCGCGAACACGCTACCATGGCCCCTCCGTGAATCCGCTCGATCCAGCACTCCTCGCCGACGTCGGCGCACGCGCCAAGCAACAGCTCCGGGCGCGCATGAAGGCCCTGCGCGCGGCTTACCCTGCCACAGCGCTCGCGGAACGCAGCGCGCGGGCCGTACGAAACGTGGCGACTTTGTCGGAGTTTACGGCGTCGCGTGGCATCGCGCTGTTTTGGCCGCTGCTCGAGCAAAAGGAAATCGACGTGCGGGAGCTCGACCGCCTCGCGCGCGCACAGGGCAAGCGCGTCTACTATCCGGGCTTCGGCGTGACGAGCACCGGCGCGCTCTCGAGTGAGCTCCGTCTCACGAGCTCACCCGCGGAGCTCGCGGTGCGTCAGCACCGGTTTCTCGAGCCGCCGCCGGACGCGCCCGTGGCGGCGCGCGGGGATGTCGATTTTTTGGTCGTGCCCGCGCTCGCCGCCGCCCTGTCGGGACATCGCCTGGGTTTCGGCATCGGGTTTTACGATTCGCTGTTGCCAGATTTTCGTCCCACGGCGCGCGCGGCGATCGTGGTCTTCGATTTCCAGCTGCTCGCGGAGGTCCCGGCGCTCGCGCACGACGTGGCGTGCGACATCGTCGTCACGGACGCGCGGAGCGTCACCGCCACGGCACCCGACGCGTGAGGAGCGACCTGCCGTTGCGCGTCTACTTGCGCTTGGCGCGCTTGCGCTGGCACTCGGCGCACACGCCGTAAAGCTCGTGCTTGTGCGCGCGAATCTCGAAACCGTAGCGGCTCGCGATGCGATCCTGAAGCGCCTCGACCGCGGGCTCCTCGAACTCCGTGATGCTGCTGCACTCGACGCAGATCAAGTGATCGTGGTGCGCCTCGGAGTCGGCGAGCTCGTAGCGCGTGTGCCCGTCTCCGAAGTGGTGCTCTTGGGCGATGCCGCTCTCGGTCAAGAGCTTGAGCGTGCGGTACACGGTGGCATATCCGACGCGCGGATCGGTCGCGCGTACCTGTTCGAGTAGGCGATCGATGGTCACGTGCTCGCGCGCGGTAAAGAGCGTGTCGATGATGAGTCGCCGCTGCTCGGTCGAGCGCAAGCCGCGCCGCAGCATGAAGGCGTTCAGATCGGTGCGGAGCCGGTCCCGGTCGGGAGGGCGCATGTCACTGCCCCGTCCCGTTGCCGCTCTCGTCAAACCGCTCTTCACCCTTCGTTCATCCTCCCCGAAGGGCCGTCAGTCAAGGGTCCGGCCTCGCCGCGCGTGAAGCCTCGAAATTCACAGCGAGTCCATTAGGTCGCCGTGTTGCCGCGACCGAGCGCGAGCACCGAGCCCGCCGTGGCCAGCACGGGCACCCAGACGGCGGGTAACATGCCGAGCGCCGCCAACGCCGCGAGCGGGAAGGCAGGCAACCCGGTGAGGGCCAGATCGACGCGAGCGTGGCGCAAGCAGTCACGCGCGGAATGCAGGGCAAAGGCCGCGTCGCGCACGTCGTCCGTCGCGAGCTCTACCCCCCAATCGGCCGAGGTCGAGCCCGCGGAGCGCAGCGCCACGGCAACGTCGGCGGCCGCGAGCGCCGCGTCGTCGGTCGGACTTTGCCCGATGACCGCCACCGTCGCGCCACCTTCCACCAGACGTCGGATCTCGTCACCGCGGTCGGCGGGAGAAACCTCGGGCCGCAAGTGGTCGATGGCGAGGGCCCGTCCGAGCGCCTCGCACGTCTCGCGCGCGTCGCCCGACAAGAGCGCGGGTTCGAGCCCGGCGTCGAGCAAGTGCTGGACGGCGGCGCGCGCGCCGGGGCGCATGCCATCTTGCAGCCCCACGAGCCCCACGAGTCGCCCGGCGAGAGCGACGAGCAGCACTGTCTGCCCCATCGATTCGAGCTCTTGAATCCGGCGCTCCGCGATCCCGACGCTCACATGCTCGTGCAGCAGCAAGGCGCGCGTGCCGACGGCGAGCGGCTGCCCGTTCGACGCGATGGCCGTCACGCCGAGCCCCGGCTCGACGCGCGGATTGCGCACGGCGTCGGGGCGTACGCCGCGCGTGCGCGCCGTGCGCATGACCGCGCTCGCCACGGGCCGATGTTCGCCGCTCTCCGCGCCCGCGACGAGGGCGAGCACGTCGGGCGGCTCGTGCCCGCCGAACGCCTCGAGCGTCGCGACCTCGGGCTCGCCGAGCAAGAGCGTGCCGCGCGCGCAGAACACGCCGAGCGTCACGCGCCCCGCGCGGTCGAGCGCTTCGGCCGTGCGAAATACGATGCCGCGGTAGAGCGCGGCGAGCACGGTACGTGCGACGCGGAGTGACGCGACTTGCGCGGTGATCGGGTGGGCCGCCGCGGCCTGGACGGCCACGGCGACGAGCAGGATGTCGATGCCGTCGAGGCCCGCGGCGAACGCCGTGAGCGCGGCGAGCCCCGTGACGAGCAGGGCGCCGCGTTCGGCGTACAGGCGCCCGAAGCGTGCGACGGGCGCGAGTAGGTCGGCGCGGCGGCGCGCGTCATGCGTGAGCCGCAAGAACGCCCGATCCTCGCCCGACCAGCCGACGATCGCGCGCAGGCGTCCTTCGGCGACGCGGCCCCCCGCGAGCAAGGTGTCGCCTTCGCGCACGGCGTGCGTCGTTTTTGCGTCGAGCCATGGGTACACGGCGCCGCTGCCCGCCGTGACCGTGGCGTCCGCGGGGATCACGTCGCCCGTTTCCACGAGGATCTCCTCGCCGGGCCGCAAATCGAGCGCGTGCGCCTCGACGGTGCCGTCGTCGACCACGCGGCGCGCCACGGTGCTCATGACGGCGAGGAGCCGCTCGCGCGCCGCGTCGACGGGGCGGCGCGCGCGGCGCAGCAGCGCGACCGAGAGCGCACCGAGACAGACGATGACGCTCGTCAAGAGCGCCGCTTCCGACGCGCGAGCGTCGCCGAGCACGAGCGTGCCCCAGGCGATGCCCGCCGCGGCGACGGGTGCGGCCGCAAACACGGCCGCATTGAGCTCCGCCGGGTCGCGCGGGCTCGTCGCGCGTTCCGTCACGAGCGCGGCGCAAGCGACGGCCGCGAGCACGACGCGCGCGGCGAGCACGGCGCGCGACCCCCCCGCCAAGACGAGCCCCATCGAGAGCACGCCGCCGAGGCCCGCGAGCAGGAGCAAGAGTCCACTCGCGCTCGCCGTGCGCGGTTCGCTGACGTGCGCGACGACCGGGGGCGGCGGCGACGTGCTCACGCGCGGGCGCGGCAGCCGCTCGAGCTCTTCACCGAGGCTCGCCGTGCGCGCGACCTCGGCGACGGCGCGCGAGGCTTCCGCTTCGGGCGTCGCAAGGTTGATCGCGGGAGGGTCCGGCGTCCCCCCGCGCGCCGCCGGCAGCGGCGTGGGTCCGATGCGCGGCGCGGGCGTGTGTCCGACGCGCGGCGCCGGGACGGGAAGCGGAGTCGCGTACACGTCGTTCGCATAACGCTCGCGGCACGCCGCGCTGCAGAAATAGCGAAACCGTTCACGCACGAACGCCACGCGCTCGGCGCGCAACGGATCCACCATTTTCCCGCAGGTCGAGCAGGGGCGTGTCGCCTCGCCGAAGACGGCGGATGCGGCCGTCATTAGGTAAGCTCGGTCAGCGTCGCGTCGAGGATGCCGAGCGCTTCCTCGAGCTCGGCGGGCTTGACGACGAGCGGCGGCGAAAACCTCAGCGCGCGCGCGCCCGCAACGCTCAGGAGGAGCCCGCGTGCCTGTAGGGCCGCGAGCACGCCGCGTGGATCGATGCCATCCCGCAAGACGGCGGCCTGGAGCAACCCGGTGCCGCGCACGGTCTCGATCTTCCTGGGATGCTCCGTCGCGAGCCTGGCGAGGCCCGCCTCGAGCAGCTCGCCGAGCTCGCGGACGCGCGCGATGAGCCCCTCGCTCTCGAGCGTCTCGAGCACGGTGAGCGCCGCGCGCGAGGCGAGCGCGTTGCCGCCGAAGGTCGAGCCGTGACTGCCGGGCGGCAGCGCCGACGCGAGCTCTTGCTTGCAGAGCAGCGCGCCAATCGGCACGCCGCCCGCGAGTCCCTTGGCGAGCACGACGATGTCGGGCTGAATGCCCTCGGCTTGGCACGCGAGGAAGGCTCCGGTGCGCCCGACGCCCGTCTGGATCTCGTCGGCGATGAGGAGCGTCCCCGTCTCGGCCGTCGCGGCGCGCAACCCCGAGAGGAAGCCGGGCGGCGCGGGCACGACGCCGCCTTCGCCCTGCACCGGCTCGAAGATCACGGCCGCGACTTCTGGGCCGAGAGCGCGGCGGGTGGCCGCGAGATCGCCGAACGGCACGTGCAGCGCGCCCGTGAGTGGACCGAAGCCCTCTTTGTATTTGTCCTGGCCCGTCGCGGCGAGCGCGCCGAGCGTGCGGCCGTGGAAGGAATTGGTGTACGCGAGCACCTTCAGCCGTTCGGGCTGGCCGCGGGTATGAAAGTGACGGCGCGCGAGCTTGAGTGAAGCTTCGACGGCTTCCGTGCCCGAGTTGCAGAAAAAGGCGCGATCCATGCCGGTGACGGCCGTGAGCTTCTGCGCGAGCCGCACGTTCGGCTCGTTGTAGTAGTAGTTCGAGACCTGCATCACGCGCGCGGCCTGATCGGCGATCGCGGCGACCAGCTTCGGGTGAGCATGTCCGAGCGCGCTCACGGCGATGCCGGCGAGCATGTCGATGTAGCGCTTGCCCTCGGCATCCCAGAGCACGGCGCCTTCCCCGCGCGCAATCACGACCGGAGCTTGTCGATAGTTCGGGTAGAGAAACCGGTGGCCGAGCTCGGCGAGCTCACTCTGGGCGCTCATGGCCGCGGTGATATAGCACTTTGGTCCAGTGTGGGAATAAGGCGCACCTTGGTCACCATCCAAAAAACTTCTGGGTCAGCGTAGTCGGATGAGCCGAACGGCGCTGGCCGAGGCACGACGCCAAGGCTAATCTGAAGATCGCTCGTCGCTTCTGCCTCGAAGCTCCGGAGACACCATGGTGCTACCCCCCGCTACTCGCCTTTCGCTCGCGCTCGGTGCCGTCATCTTTGCTTCCGCCTGCGGCGGAGCCGACGACGACGCTACCAACGGCCTCGGTAGAGGCGCCTCCACGAGCACGGGCGGCGGCGGCACCGGCGGTACCGCCATCATTCCCGTGTCTGGCGGCACGAGCGGCAGCAGCAATCCCGGCACGGGCGGAACCGGCACCGCGAGCGGCGGCACGGGCCCGTACACGCTGCCGGCCGGCTACACGCGGGCGGACAACGGCGGCTGGCTCCTCGGCGACCCCGTCAAGGAAGGCGAGCCGCCTCCGACGGTGAGCACGCAGGGCACGATGGGCTGTGGCCAGGAGATCCTCGGCATCGTGCGCGACTTCAAGCGCGGCGATCAAGCGGGCGGTCATAAGGACTTTCAGACTTACCAGGGCCAGGGCCAACGGAACGCCGTCGCGACCACGCTTGGCAAAGACCAAAAGCCGGTGTTCGACCCTACCGCTCTCACGGTGACCGACTGCACCGCGGACGCCGACGGCAACAAAGCCAAGCACTCCTGCTTCACGAGCACCGACGATTTCAACGAGTGGTACAACGACGACGCGAACGTCAACGATCCCTACTACGTCTTCTTCTCGCTCGAACCGAACGGCAACCAAGCCACCTTCCACTCGAGCGCGTTCTTCCCGCTCGACGGCACGGGTTTCGGTGACCAGGGCTTCAAACACAATTTCTCGTTCACGACCGAGGTTCACACGACGTTCCAGTACAACGGGGGTGAGACCTTCTCGTTCACGGGTGACGACGATTTGTGGGTGTTCATCAACAAGAAGCTCGCCATCGATCTGGGCGGCCTGCACTCGCAGCAGAGCGCGACCGTAAATCTCGATGAACGAGCTCAAGAGTTCGGCATCAAGAAGGGCACCGCGTACCCGCTCGATCTGTTCCACGCCGAGCGCCACACGGACGCGTCGAACTTCAAGATCGACACGAACCTCTACTTCGTCGACTGCGGCGTGATCGTGCCGTCCGGCCCGGTGCGCTGAAATTCGAAAGCGGTTGGGGCGCACAGCCGACCACCGTCGCCACGGCGCTCGGCGGTGGGCTGGTCACCGCCTCGTTCGCCTGGACCGGAGACCGCTTTGGGCGGTCGTGAATTTTTCGGGCCCACTTCGTTCGAGACCCGAAAAATTCACTCGCTTTTCGCACAGATCCGTATGCCGGTCGTTTTCTTGTCTCGATACACCCAAGCTAGCTTGGGTGTATGCACGTCCGGTCACTCCGCCGACGCGCGCAGCGCACCGAGCACGCGCGCGAGCTCGGCGAAGCCCTCGCCGCGCGGCGCCGTCGTCAGGAAGCGCGGCGCGAGCGTCGGCCGGCCGCGCAGGTTCGCGACGCCGATCGTCGTGCGAAACGCGCCGAAACAGGCCACGTCGTTCTCGCTGTCGCCGACGAACGCATAGCGCGTCGTGGCGGTGCTCGGATCGACCCCCGTGAGCATGCGCAAGAGCCGCACGCTACCGGACGCCTTGTCCACGGCATCGAAGCCGACGTGCAGGTGCACGCTCGAGACGTGCACGGTCGCGCCGCGCGCGCGGGCAAAGGCGCTCACCTCCGCGACGCGTTCGGGCGGCACGCGCCGGTGCTCGCCGATATCGAACGTGAAGTCGGTGACTCGCTCGCTCGCGTCGTCGGCCGGCTCGAGCTCGGCGAACGCGCAGCGCACCTCGGCGACGAGCGTCGCGAGCCGAGCGCTCCGCGCGGCTCGTTCACTCGTGCTCACCGCATCCACCACTTTCCCCCCGGGCCCCACGAGCCCGCCGCCGTTCTCCCCGACGCCGCCGTTCACGGGGAAAAGCCGCGCCATGAGCCGCACCCACGCGCTCGGCCGCCCCGTGACGGCGTAGAGCTCGAGTCCGGCTTCGCGCAGGCGAAACAGCGCCGAATAGGCGCCTTCGGTCAGCTTACCGTGGTCGAGCAGCGTGTCGTCGAGATCGAAGAGCACGCCACGGAGCGCGCGGGCTTCGGCGGGCGTGAGCGCGGCGAGGGGTTTCATGGGTCGATTTTGGCGATCTTGGAAGAAAAGATCACGATCGTCATGGAAGGCCACTCGCTACGCGAGAACCGGCGAGGCCGGCGCATTGCTCTTGATAGGTCGCTTGATTCGCCATACCTGAAACGCGGAGGGAAATGCTGCTTGCATGACCTTGGGCTCGCGCCCCTCGAGATCTGGTCGCGCGCGACTGCCCACCTCGCGGCTCCGGCGGCTGCGGATGTTCGCCGTGCGTTCACGCCACGTCGATCGCGGCGATCACGGACGAAAGATAGAGTCCTTCCGGGAATGCGGCGGGCACGGGATGATCGGCGCCCTGCGTGTGGCGCTCGAGCACGGTGGCGCGCGCGCCCACGTCGCGTGCTCCGAGTGCGAGCGCGCGCGTGAGCTCGCCCATGCCGATGGCGGCCGAACAGGAGCAGAGCACGAAGAGCCCGCCGGGCTTGGTGGCGCGCGCGCCGTGTCCCGCGAGCCTTCGCATCGCCTCGAGCGCACGACCGCGGCCGGCACGGCTCGGCGCAAGCTTCGGTGGATCGCAGATCACGAGATCCAAGCCGCCCTGACGTCCGGCATGCGCGAGCGCCTCGTGCGCGTCGCCGCGCTCGAAATGCACCTTGGTTTCGAGTCCGTTCAAGGCGGCACACTCGGCGCCGACCTCGATGGCGAGCGCGCTGTTATCGACGGCTTCGACCGTGGTCGCGCCGCCGCGAGCCGCGGAGAGCGCGAGCGCCCCGACGTAAGTGAACGTATCGAGCACGCGCCGGCCGTGCGCGAGCGCCTCCACGCGCGCGCGGAGCGGCCGCTGGTCGAGATAAAACCCCGTCTTTTGCCCGAGCTCGAGCGGCACGCGGAAGACGAGCCCACGCTCCTTGAACTCGAACGCGTCGAGCGTCTCGTCGCCGCGAATCACGCCGGAGCGTGGCGCGAACCCTTCACTCTTCGCGAGGCGCTCGGGCGTGCGATCGACGATGGCCCGCGCCCCGAAGCGCTCGAGCGCCGCGAACACGGCATCCTCACGCAGCTTGATGCCCACCGTACCGATTTGGATCGACAGCGCGTCACCGAGCCGGTCGACGATGAGGCCCGGCAAGTCGTCGCCTTCGGCGTGAACCAGCCTGAACGCAGTCGTGTCCTCACTCGGCAACGCGAAGGCGTGCCGGCGTTCGGCGGCGCGCGCGATGCGTTCGCCGAGCAGCGCGCCGTCGACCGGACGTTCGCGGTCACGCGTGTAGATCCGCACCGGAATCGCCGAGCCGGGCGAGTAGAGCCCGCGCCCGAGCGAGTTGCCGCGCGGATCTTTCACCTCGACATCGTCGCCCGCGACGGCGCCGCCCTCGACGCGCTCGACCGCCTGAGCGAACACCCAGGGGTGCCCGGCCCAGACGGGCTGGACGTGTCCGGCTTTGATGACGACGGTGCCCATTCGCGCCTCACGTACCACGGCGGGGGCGGCCCGAGCGTGCATCTGTCCCCCCAAGGCTGCTAACGTAGGCCCGGCATGGCTCTGCGTGCTCTCGCCGTCGTCGCCGGCGTCGGACTGGTCCTCGTGCCGAGCGTCGCGCGCGCCGACTGTCCCGACGGCTGGTTCTGTGACGACAAGCCCGCCGAGCCGCCGCCGCCGGCGCCGCCGAACGCCGTGCCAGCGGAGCCGCGCGAGGAAGCGCCCGAACCCTCGAGCGCCCCGCTCGAGGGGCCGGCAGCGATGGACCTCGCCGTACCGCCGTACGACGAAAACCCGCCTCCGCCGCCGCCTCCGTGGTCACGCGACCGCGAAGAGCTCGCCTTGAACTTCCACCTCGGTCTCGGTGTCATGGGCTCGGGCGCCCAGAACAGCGCCCTGCTCGGCGGAGGCGGCTTCGCGTTTCGACTGCGCCCGATCCCCGCCTTCGCGCTCGACCTCGGGCTCGAGCTCGTGGCGGGCAAGGACTACAACGGCAACGATCGCGGCGAGTACGCGGGCGTCGTCAACGCCATCGGCTTTCTCAATCCGCGCGATGAGGTGCAGTGCTTCGTGCTCGGCGGCTTCAACCTGGGCGGAGCGAGCGTGACCGTGAGTCACCTCGGCGGCGTCCCCATCACGCCTTACGACGATCACTACGCTTACTTCGGCGGCCAGCTCGGTCTCGGCGTCGAGTGGCGCTTCACGCGTCACTCCGCCATCACGAGCGATTTTCAAATGTTCGTCCGCGGCCGCATCGACGAAGGCCGTCAGGTGTTGCCCGAGTACGTGGATCCGACCACGCACCTCACGACGAACGTGTCGGGCGGCGGCCTATTCCGCCTCGGCGTCACGTTTTATTTCTGATCCTGCCGAGACTGGCGAGATCGTCGCGTACAAAACGAAAATCCCCGGCTGCCGATGGCGAGCCGGGGATCGTCGCTGCCGAAGACTCGTTACTGAACGAGATCCTTGAGCGCCTTGAGCGCGGTCGCGCGCACTTTCTTGCTCGCGGGCTTGGCCGGAATCGTGATCGGCTCCTTCGTGAACGGATTGATGCCCTGACGCTCTTTGGTCGCGGGCTTCTTCACGACGCGGAGCTTCACGAGGCCCGGCACCACGAACTCACCCGGGCCGCGCACCGAGAGCTGCTTGCGGATGAGATCCGAAAGTCCTTCGAACACGCGCGAAACGCTCTTCTTGTCGAGATCGGTCGCGCCAGCGAGCTCAGCGATCACCTGAGCCTTCGTCAGTCTTTTGCCTGCCATGAAGTCCTCCTGTACATAAATCCAGTGGTAGTATCCGTGTCTGACCAACCGTCGCGCGCGCTCGGCTTGCCGGTTTTCATGCGGGACCGGCGCGCCCGACCAGACAACGGCACGGATACCAGGGTACTCCAGGGGGTTTCAAGAGAGAAAAGCGTCCATTGACCTTTTTTTACGCCGGGTGGGAACACCCCCCATCCACGACAGCAGCCGGCATGCCGGTTTCGTGGTCCCGAGCGAGCCCTGCCCGGTTTTCTTGCTGACTCGAAGCTCAGGGGCAAGTTGGCGCGTGATCCCTGTGGATAACCGCTAAGTTAGCGCTCAACTTGGACGTGCTGCGGGAGGTGAAATTCAGCGCGATTTAGGGGTTCGACTGCGTGCTTGTCCGGCTGGTCGGTGCCGGGAAGCGCGGGCTGCCGCGGTTTTTGTGGGTGCGGGCTCGGGCGTACGTTTACGGGTGTCCGTCGCGGCCCGCACGAGCCTGCGAGTCGCCGAATCCATACGTTGTTTCTGCAACTTGGTCGCATGGTCGTAGCCGAGCAGGTGCAAGAGGCCATGCGCCAGCAGAAATCTAGCTTCCGGCAGCAGCGGTCGCTTGCGACTCCTCGCTTGGCGCGCGGCTGTAGGCAGTGAGATCACGATATCACCGAGCAGGCGCGGTAAGTCCGCGCTCGGCGGACGTCCGAGTGGGAAGGCGAGCACGTCCGTCGGTTGGTCTTTGCCGCGGTGCTCGCGATTGAGCGCCTGAATGCCCCGGTCGTCCACCAGCACCACGCTGAGCTCGGCGTCGGCGAGACCGAGGTGGTCGAGCATCCGATCGGCTTGGGCTTGCAGGCGGCGACCGAGCGTCTTTGGGCCACCACGGGTCCGGCGGAGCAGGATGGTCGGCACGGCCCGCGTCGTATCATCCTTCGTTTACTACCCAAAGGGATAGGGCGCGGTTACGGTCCATCACGCATGGCTCGCCCGTCCCGCCCGCCGGGCTTCGACATGACCTATCGACCGGCGGAGACCGCATTCGGTCCGCCGCTCAGCGCGCACCTGCCGTCGGCGTTCTACTTGCTCTGCGCAGTGGCCATCGCCGTCACGGTGTTCGTCGCGTATCAAGCCCCGGTTGGCAGCTTCCTCTATAACCAAATCGTCGAGCGGAGCGCGCGTGGCGTGATCGGCGCGCGCACCGTGTCGCTCCTGCTCGTCGCCGGCGCGATCTCGTCGCTGCTCAAGACCAGCATGCGCGGCGTGCGTATTCGACCCGACGGACTCGAATTTCGCGAAGTCGCCGCGCTCGGCATCCCGCGCCTGCGCCGCTACAAGTGGGCCCAGATCGATCGCATCCTGCTCGACTCCCCGAGCACGATCATGATCGAGCTGTGGGACGGCACGCACGCCTACTTGCCCGACGTGAGCGATCGCGAACAACTCGCTGCAGCGCTCGAAAAGATCGCGCTCGCCCGCGCCATTCCCGTGCGCGGTGGCAGCGGCGTAGACGAGCTGCCCGACGAAACCGAGCGCGAAGACCGCGAGGACGCAGGTTAAGCGCGGCTCTGAACTTGCTCGAGCGCTCTCGAGCGAAGGCCCTGGACATCGGCGACGCCTGACGGAGAATGCGCGCACATGAACCAGAGCGCGCTCGATCACGTCTTTGCCGTCGTTCTCGCGGGCGGAAGCGGGACCCGCTTTTGGCCCGCCTCCCGGCGCGCCTTGCCGAAGCAGCTCTTGCCGCTCGGCCCGAGCGCGGAGCTTCCGCTGATCGGTGCGACCGTGAAGCGCATCGAACCCCTCGTCCCGCACGAGCGCATCTTGATCGCGACGGGCGCCGAGCTCTTGCCCGCCACGCGGCGCGCGCTGCCGTTCTTGCCCGAGAGCTCGTTCTTGGGTGAGCCGTTCGCGCGAAACACGGCGCCGTGCATCGGCTGGGCCGCCGCCGTCGCGCGGCGGCGCGATCCGAACGCCATCGTGATGGTGCTACCTAGCGACCACCACATCACGGACGAGTCGCGCTTTCGCGAGGTGCTCGGACTCGCACTCGACGCGGCCGCGCGGGGGGCCATCGCGACGGTCGGCATCGAGCCCACGCGACCCGACACCGGTTACGGCTACATCGAGCTCGGCGCCGAGCTCAGGCCCGGCGTGAAGCAGGGCGCGCGCTTCGTCGAGAAGCCGGACCGTGCGCGCGCGGAGGAGTACGTCGCGAGCGGCCGCTACGTTTGGAACGGCGGTATGTTCTTCTTCCGTGCCGAGCGGCTGCTCGGTGAGATCGGCCGTCATCTGCCCGAGCTCGCCGCGGGCCTCGCGCGGATCGAGGAAGCGGCGCGGGGCGGCGCCGATCACGAGCGCGCGGAGACGGCGCGCGTCTTCGAGGCGCTCAAGGGCGTGAGCATCGACGTAGGTCTCATGGAAAAGGTCGGCGCGTTCGAGGTCGTGCCCGCGAGCGTCGGCTGGAGCGACCTCGGCAGCTGGGAGAGCGCCTGGGAGCTTGCCGACAAGGACGCCGACGGCAACGCGACGAACGCCGACGGCCTCGTGCTCGAAGGCGAGCGCAATCTCTTGCTCGACCTGCGCAGCCCCGGCAAAAAGCGCGTCATGGTCGCGCTCGGCGTGGACGATCTCTGCGTCGTAGAAACGGATGACGCCCTACTCGTGATGAAGCGCGAGCGCGCCCAGCACGTGCGTTCCATCGTCGAGGCGCTCGCGCAGGCGGGCCATCACGACAAGTTGTGACGGCGCCGCACGGCGCCCGCGCCGATCGTGATCTCGGCCATTCAAGACTGGCGAAGTAGCACTAGGGCTTCGTTTCGTTCGCGATCAGGATCTCGACACGCGGCGACGGCGCGCTGCCTCCGAAAGCGACGGGCGCGGCGTGCGCACCGTCGGAGGCCTCGGCGTAAAGCTTCGTGTCGGGGACGGAGCACTTGTCGTGCAGCGCCGCGACGACGGCCACCGAAGCCGCAGCCGCGTAGGCCCAGCCGTTCTCGAATTTAGACTTGAGCGGCGCCGGGACCTCGGCGTCGGTCGCTACGCCGGTCACGTGCAGCGCGCGCGACCCCGCGGCCTTCGCGACGGCGCAGAGGAGCGCGCCGCCGGACCCGCTCACGTCGAGCTTGCCCGCGGCAAAGAGCTGCGACGGCGACACGGCGAGCCGCGCTCCGCTCGCGTCCGCACCGACGGCCGCCGCCTTCTTCTTGACTGCCTTGTCTGCGGCGGTCGCGAGCGCGTCTTTGACGCTACCGAGATCGCTCGTGCCCGCGCTGACCTTGGCTTGCGCTTGATCGGCGCTGGCTTGGAGCTCGTCGCGCTTGGCGGTCACGCTCTTGAGCTCGCTTTGGCTCTTCTGAAGCGCCTGCTCGACCCCCTCGAGCTTTTCACGGAGGCGGGCGTGATCATCGCTCAGCGCGTGATGCGCGCGGTAGAGCGGCAGGTAGTAGGCGAGCGCGAAAGTGCCGCAGCCCACGAACAGCACGCCCACGAAGATACGCCCCCACGGCGTGCTACCGCGGCGCGGCTTGAACGCGGCGAGGTCCGGATCGTCTTGCCAATTCGCCATGAGCCGAGGTCCGACGGGCGGTCCCTGCCGGTCGTCAATCAATGCACAGGTTCCGTGGATTAGGGGAGAAATCCGTCTGGTCGATAAAAATCCGCTGACCTCGAATCGAAATGAACACGTCCGTGGCACGTGATGACAGTTCGTGGGCGGCGGCCCGCCGACCAACTGTTATTGTTGCGTTCATGGATGAGGATCTGTGGCACGTCCGCATCGCGCCTGACGAGGTGAAGCAGCTGACCCTCGAGCAGCTCGACGACCTCTTTCGCCTCGAAGTGATCGGGGCGGACGCGCTCGTCTGGCAACCCGGCATGACCGAATGGCTGCCGCTCAGCGTCGTCGCGGGGCTCGACGACGAGGGTTCCGCAACCGACAAGGTCAGTATTCCGGTGTCGGCGCCTCCGCCTCCGCCGCGACAGATGGCAGCGACTTCGACCGCATGGCCGCCTCGCGCGGCGGCGCCGGCTTCGGTGCGTCCCGCGCCTCCCTCATCTCGCCTCCCGCCTCCGAGCTTGCCGCCGCCACCTTCAGCTCGAGCTGTGGCCACCGCATCGTCGTGGCCGCCCGCTGCTGCTTGGTCGAACCCTCCGCCCAAGCCGGCAACTGCTCCGCCCGCGTGGTCGAACGCTCCAGCGCGAGCCTCGGCGAATCCCTACGCGGCACCGGCGAACCCTTATGCCGCGACCGCCGAATCGCCCGCACGGTCGAACCCTCCGCCGAGCGCGCGTCACGTTTCCCCGTTCGCTTCACCGTCGATGCCGGCACCCCTCTCGAGCGCGCCGCTTTCGACCGCACCCATGGCACGCACGCAGCGCCTGCATCGCCCGAGCGGCGGCGGTGGCGGCGGCTGGGTCGTGTTCCTCGCCTTTGCGGCGGGTGCAGCCGTGACGCTCTACCGCAACGACTTGGTGCACGCGGCCGCGCGCTCCGTCGGCCATGAATCGGGCTACTTCGAGCTCGAGCGGGCGCTCGGTGGACCGAGCTTCGGCACGCCGCGCGCCGTCGAGCAAATGGCGGCGGCGACGGCCGCGCTCAGCGCGACGAGCGAAGCCGGGACGAGTGCACCGGCGAGTCCCACGGCGACGTCCGCCTTGGGCTCCGCGGCGCCGAGCGGTGTCTCGAACACGACGACCGCGACGACGGGAAGCACGCTGCAGGCGAGCGACACGACGCACGCGAGCGACACGCACGAAACGACCCACGCCGACACGACGCCCAGCGAGCATGCCGCAGCGCGCACCGAGCTCGCAGCCGCCAAGTCTTCCCCGCAAAGAACGGCGCCCGCTCACGCGACGGGTGCGACGCACAGCGCTTCGACGCACGGCTCATCGGCCTCCCGCTCGTCGTCCTCGGACGACGTCGACCCCGTCTTCCAAAAGAAGGGCAAAAAAGGCGGCAAGGCGAGCGAGTACGATCCGCTGAATCCCTCGCTGTGATTCACGCCTCGGGCTCGGCGGCGGCCGCGTACAGCGCGTCGACGTCGAGCTCGACCGCGAGCGGTGCGATCATGGCGCGCTCCCCGCGGCGCGACTCCGTCTTGGCCCAGGCTGCGCCTTGCCGTATCCAAACCTCGACGAGCGGCTCGCGATGCGACACGACGACGATACTCACGAGCGATGGGATGGTTTGGTAGCGTTCTAGCTTCGGTCCGCGATCGTAGTGTTCGCTGCTGTCGCTCGTGATTTCGACGACGAGCTTGGGATTGACCACGGTCGTATCGCTCGTGCGAAGTCGTTCGGTGGGTCCGCAGACGACCGTCACGTCGGGATAGGTCGTGAGCCCGGATTCGCTGACGTGAACGCGTAGATCGGAGGAGTAGACGCGGCAATTGCCGCGTGCGAGCTGGTTATTGAGCTGCGTGCCGACGGCCATCGCGAGCGCGGCGTGGGCGGGCGTACCACCGGCCACGGCGACGATCTCTCCGTCCAAAAACTCGTGACGCGTGGAGCTCTCTGCTTCGAGCCGCAGATAATCCTCGAACGTGTAGCGGTGCAGCGGGAACGCGTTCACGACGCTTCGACTCTAGCTTACCTCGGAAGAGGAGTCTGCCCTCGGCTCGGCGCGCGCTCAGAGTCCGTCCGTCGGTTGTGCCAAGAGGCGCACCTTGCCGATGAGGCGTGGGCTCACCGTGACCTTGTTGTCGCGATCGACGATGACGACGCCGACGCCGTCGAGCGACTCGACGAGCGCGAGTCCCCGCTCCGGGCCGAGGATGAAAACGGCGTCGTCAATTGCGTCGGCGAGGAACGCGTCGGGCGCCCACACGGTGACGCTGCGACAGGCTGTCGCCGGATAACCCGTGCGCGGATCGATGATGTGGTGATAGCGCTTGCCGCCGAGCACATAGGCCCGCGCGTAGTCGCCGGCCGTCGAGAATGCGTGATCCTCGAGCTCGATCGTCGCGAAATATTCACCCTGGGGCCCGCGCGGATCCTGAATGCCGCTCACCCAGTGCGAGCCGTCCGGCTTGTGTCCGGCGCCGTAGAGATCGCCGCCCGCCTGCACCAAGAACGAATCGAGTCCCGCGTCGCGCAGCACGTGCGCCGCGCGATCGACGATGTAGCCCTTGGCGATCCCGCCGAGCCCCATCTTTTGATCCTTGCCGAGGCGAACCTGATGCTCGGTTTCCGACACCTCGACGCGTCGGTAGTCGACGTGCTTCTTGGCGGCGGCGATCGCGGCGGCTGTCGGGAGCTTCGGGTGTTTCTCTCGCGCGCTGCCGAACTTCCAGAGCCCGCTCATCGCCTGAAACGTGATGTCGAAGACGCCGCCCGAGACTTGCCCCGCCCAGAGTCCCTTCTGAACCACCTCGAGGGTTTCGGGACCGACCGTGACCCAGGAACCGGCTTGCGCATTGATGCGCCCGACTTCGCTGTCGTCGCGCCACTCGCTGAGCAGCGCTTCGAGGCGGCGCATTTCCCCGAGCGAACGCGTGATGGCTGCACGCGTCGCGGGTTCGTCGGCGCGAGCGTTCGTGTACGCGATGAACGTGACGTTCGTGCCCATCGCCGCCTCGTGCGCTTCCACCTTGCGTGGCTCGGGCGGCGGAGTCGCAGGGGTCGTGCTGGCGCCCGCGGCGCTAGCCGATCGTGGCGGGACACCCGGCGACGGAAGCGGTGTCGCCGCGCCGGCTTCAGCGGGCGGCCGGCTTCGTGACGGGCCAGTCGTCGGCGCTCCGCTGTTGGCACAACGGGTGAGCAAGGCACTGAGTCCGAGCACGGATAGGGTAAGTTTCCGCGTTAAAAAAGTCAGCACGACGCCGCGTGAGCACGCTTATGGCACGGCGACGCATGGGCGCCTATGGTAGCCGGCATGACGCTCGACCGCGCTGCCATCGATCGCACTGTCGACGAGCTCAGTGAGCGCTTGATCGACCTCTCGCGGCGCATCCACGAGCATCCCGAGCTCTCGTACGAGGAGCGGCGCGCGAGCGGTTGGATCACCGAGTTCGTCGAGTCGGTCATGCAGGCCCCGGTCGAGCGCGGCACGGGCGGCATGGAGACGGCGTTCCGCGCGCGCGCCGGCGCGAAGTCGGGCCCGCGCATCGCCGTGCTCGCCGAATACGACGCCTTACCCGAGATCGGCCACGCCTGCGGCCACAATCTCATCGCGGGCGCGGCCGTGGGCGCGTTTCTCGCGCTCGCCCGCCAAGCGCCCGCGCTCAGCGGCTCGATCGAGCTCGTGGGCACGCCGGCCGAAGAGGGCGGCGGCGGCAAGATCCGTCTACTCGCGGCCGGCGTCTTCGAGGGCGTCGACGCGGCAATGATGTTCCACCCGTTCGATCGCGACGTGATCGCTCACCCCGCGCTCTCGACCATGCGCGTGCAGGCCGCCTTTCACGGTGCACCGGCGCACGCGGCGTTCGCGCCGTGGGACGGCCGCAGCGCGCTCGCCGCCTGCCTCGACACCTTCCGGCTCATCGACGGTCAACGCGTGCACTTCCGAGACGGCGTGCGCGTCTACGGTATCGTGACGAACGGCGGCCAGGCGCCGAACATCATCGTCGAAGACGCCGCCTGCGAGTTCACGCTGCGCGCGCCGACGACCACGGGCCTCACTCCCGTCGTCGAGACGGTCGAACGCTGCATGCGCGCCGCGGCGCTCGCCTCGAACGTCGAAGTCAAGATTCGCCGCGAAATCGGCTACCACGAGATGCTCAACAACATGACGCTCGTACGCCGCTTCTCGGCCGCGCTCAGTGCGCTCGGTCGTTCGCCGCGCGAGACGGACCCGACGGTCGGCGCCGCCTCGACGGACATGGGCGACGTGAGCCTCGCGCTGCCTGCGATTCATCCCTGGCTCGCCATCTGCGACGAAGGCGAGACGCTCTGTCACGAGCGTGCGTTCGCCGCGTGCGCCAAGAGTCCGCGCGGTTTCGAAACCATGCTCGTCGCCGCCAAAGCCATGGCTCACACCGCCGCCGATCTGCTCGAGGATCCGGGACTCGTCGAACAGGCGCGTGCGGAACACCGCGCAGCGCGCGCCCGCTCCCTACATGGGTGATCCCGCGCTCGAGCAAGCGGACGCCGAGCTCGTCCTGCGGATGGCGCGCGGGGACCGCGCCGCGCTCTCGGCGCTGTACGGGCGGCACGCGCCGCGGCTCCTGGCGCTGGTCATCCAAATCTTGCACGATCGTCCGGAGGCCGAGGACGTGCTCCACGACGTATTTCTCGAAGCCTGGCAAAAGGCGGCGACGTACTCGACCGAGCGGGGCACCGTCGGCGCGTGGCTGTCGCTGCGCGCACGCAGCCGAGCGATCGACCGCCGCCGCTCGGCACCGCGCGCGCGTTCAGTATCGCTGGACGTTTGGGGAACGGATCAGCCGACCGATCCGTCCGTCGATCCGGCACGTATTCGAGATCATCGAAGACTCGGCAAAGCCTTCGCGGCGATGAGCGCGGACGAGCAGCGCGTGATCGAGCTCGGGTACTTCGAAGGCCTGAGCAGCAGTGAAATCGCCGACCACATTGGCGCACCCATCGGTACCGTCAAATCGCGCACGCGCGCTGCGCTGCAGAAGCTGCGCGCGGCGCTCGGGGAGGTGAAGCATGGCGACGACTGACGACAAGCCGCCCGAATTCGCCGCAGACGTTCTGGCGGAAGAGCCGGAGCTCGGCGCGCCGCTCGGTCAGCTGACGGAGCTCCTCGAGCCCGCCTCCGTCCCGGCGGGCTCGCTCGAGCGGCTGATGATCGAGGTGTCGCAAGCGCCGCTCCGCTACGCGCCCTTTTTCGAGCGTTTGGCCGAGCTTTGGGATTTGCCCGAGAGCGACGTGCGCGGCCTGCTCGAGCGCACGCACGACAAAAAGAATTGGCGCAGGGCGCCGCTGCCCGGCCTCGAGCTCATGTCGGTGAGCGGCGGCCCGCGCATCGCCGGCACGAACGCGTACCTCGCCCGCTTCGCGCCCGGCATGACTTTCCCGACACACGCGCATCACGGGCACGAAGACGTGCTCATCCTCGAAGGCAGCTACACGGACCACGAAGGCAAGGTCTTTCGCTGCGGCGACGTGCACTCGATGGACGCGGGCGGCGAACACGCCTTCACGATCGGGCCCGACGAGCCATGCGTCGCGGCGGCGGTGCACCGCGGGATCCGCTTCCGCTCGCTCGGGTTACGCGTGCTCGCGAAGCTGTTCGGGGCGTGACGCGCCGCCGGGCGGCGTGAACGCGCCGCTTCGGCTCGCGAAGTCGCCGTGCCCGCGCGCAACTCGCCGTCACGGCGACCGAACGTGTGGGCGTGGTACAGTTCGATCATGGTCCGGCACGTCGTGACCCGCATCCCGCATCGCTACTTGCGCGAGACGGCGCCCGTCTATTTCCCGACGAGCGATGAGATGCCGGAGACACGCCGTCACATGGGGTTGCGCACGGCGCTGTTCCAGATTTTCGAGCTCGCCTTCGCCGACCGCGGGACGCTCGGCTCCGAGCAGTTCGTCTATTCCGATCCCACGAATCCTCGGGTGTGTTGTGCGCCTGACTTGATGCTTCGTCTCGGCGAACCGGACGAGCCATTCGACATTTGGAAGACGTGGGAACGAGGTGCGCCGCACTTGGCCATCGAGATCGTGAGCGCGAGTGACCACGATCGGGGTCCGTGGGAGGACAAGCTCGACCGCCACAAGCGCATGGGTGTCCAAGAGCTCGTCCGCTTCGATCCCGACGACCCGGAGGCGCAGATCCGCATTTGGGATCGCGTGGAGTTCGACCTCGTGGAGCGGGACCGATCACGAGGCGACTTCTCGCGTTGCCGCACACTCGACGTTTACTTCTGCGTGCGTGAAGACGAAAAACTCGGTCCCACGCTCCGCATCTCGCGCGACGCGGAAGGGCAGGACCTCTTCCCCACGCTCGCGGAGGCACGCCGCGCCGCCGCTGAAGCGCGTGAACGAGCCGATCAAGCGCGCGAGCAGGCGGATCGAGCCCGCGCGCAAGCCGATCAGGCTCGCGAACAGGCCGACCAGGCTCGTGAACAGGCCGACCAGGCTCGTGAACAGGCCGACCAGGCTCGTGAACAGGCCGACCAAGCCCGCCTCGCCGCCGAAGCCCGCGTGCGCGAGTTAGAAGCCGAGCTCGCGCGCCGAGCTCGCGATGAGCCGCGCTAAGCGTTCGGCCCAGGCCGCTTGCCCCTCGAGATCACTCACGAGATCCTGACGCACCTCGAGCTCGGCGTGCACGAGTCCATGCCGTTCGGCGTGCTCGACGATGCCGTAATCGCTGAGCGCCGTCGCCGCATACGGCTGATTGTCGCCGATTTCGAAGCCGGCTTCGCGCCGGAGGGCCGCGAGTAACGGCTCCGCGAGACGCGCGTCGCGGTGGTAGAGAACGCCCGCGTGCCACCGTCGTTCGACCCCTCGAAAGACGGGCGTGAACGTGTGCAAAAGGATCATGATGGCGGGCGCGCCGCGCGCCGCTCGCGCGTCGAGCTCAGCCTCGATGCGTGCGTGATACGGCTCGAAGATCTCGCGGGCCCGCAGCGCTGCCGCTTCGCGTGAGAGCTCGAAATTGCCGGGGATAGGTGTGTCCTCGCTCTGCGCCGGGCTCGAGTCGGGTCGCTCGGGTCGCCGATTGCAATCGATGACGAGGCGCGAATAGTTTTGAAGAATCAGCCATGCGTCGAGCTTGTCGGCGAGCTTCCGTCCGAGCTCTGCGACGCCGATGTCCCACGCGATGTGCCGTTCGAGCTCCGACTCCGGGACCCCGAGCAACCCGAGCGCACGAGGAATGCGGCGCGAGGCGTGGTCGCACGCGATGACGTACGGCGAGCGCGCGTCGGCGCCGTAAATCTCGAACGCGGGCGGCTCGTCGTCGGCGAGCAAGCGCTCGCTGGGGTTCGGTCCTCGGCTCGGTGGCACGGCGCATTCTAAGCCGTTCGTGTCGTGATACCGTGCGGCCCATGTCGGCTCACGTCGTTTCGAGGCTCGCCCGCCGGCTCCCGGCCGTGTTCCTCTTGATTTCGGGGTGCGGCGGCGGAGCCCAAGAGACTGCGGCTCCGAGCGCCCCCGCACCTTCCCCCGCCGCCGTCCAACCGCCCGCTGCGCCCGAGCCCACCGCGAGCGCTGCCGAGTCCGCGCCTGGCGCAGCACCCGAACCGAGCCCCGCGCCCGCTGCCGCCGCCGAACCCGCTCCCGCGAGCGAAGCCCAGCGCGAGCTCAAGTACGTCCAATCGCCCGACGGCCTGCGCGTCGAAATCCTGGGCGTCAAATTCGTCCCCAAGGTCGAAGCGGTGCGCACCGGGCTCGGCTTCGTCGTGAAGGTGACGTTGAGCGCCACGGCGACCGAAAACCGCATGCTGCTCGCCCCCAAGAACGGCGCGCTGGCGTTCGCCGGTAACGTCAAGCGCGCAGGCCAAAGCGAGCCCGAGCACTTCGGCGACGAGCGTGAAGGCGACGGCGAAGAACCGTTGCCCGCCGGCACGAGCGTCAAACTGATGCGCGAGTGGCCCGGCAAGCTCAAGGTGCGTCCGCTCGGCAACGGTGACTCACTCGAGCTCGACGTGGCGCTCTGGGGCCTCGGCACGACGCCGGACGATCGCCGCCCCGTCAAACAATTCCTGCGCGTCAAAGCCAAAGTCGAAAAGTGGAAGGGGCGCGCCTCGGTCGAGCCGCCGCCCGGCATGAAAGGCAAGAAGTGAAATCGAAGCTCGGAGCCGCGACAGTCCTGTATTTGAGCGCCTGCTTCAGCGTCGCGTGCGGCGGCTCGAAACCGCCGGCTGAAGCGCCCGCCGCCGGCAAAGCAGAGCCCGTCGAAAAGGCTGCAACGGACGCGCCTGCCACCAGTGCTCCCGCGTCCAAACCCGCATCGAGCGCGGGCCTTCCCAAGACGTGCGCCAAGAAGAACGGCGCCTGCGTCCCGCCGCGACCGTTCGTCGAAAAACTCTGCGCCGGGGACTACCCGTCCGTCGCGCTCTACCTGTTCGGCAACGGCTTGCCGTGGACGCGCGGTTACCTCAAGGGTCGCACGAAGGCGTGGAACGCCTCGGGTGGCGCCTCCGACAACACCTGGCTCGAGTTCGACGAGGAGGTGCTCGTGCTCGCCGAGCGCAAGGCCGATCTCGGTGGCATGCAGGTGAGCGGCGGTGGCGGCGCGAGCTACGACGCCCTGCGCTGGGACGGCAGCTGCGTCACGCTCTCGGGTGACGAGCTCACCCTCGACAAGCCGCCCGCTCCGAAAACGTCCAAAGTGGAGTGGCGTTTCCTCGACGACAACGTGCAGGAGGCCCTGCGCGCCGTGCCTGCGATCAACGACGCGTACCTCGCGCGGCGCAAAGAGTGCAAAGGCGTCACGAGCGGCGAGGTGAGCGCCAAATGCGTCAAAGCCGACGACAAGCTCAGCGCCGAAATCGTGAAGTACCTGCGTGGCGGCGGCGCGCTGCCGGAACCTACGAAAATCCCGTAAAGCGCCGGCTCACTGCGTGGCGCTGCCCGGCCCGACGTAGCGCGACGCCGGGCGGATCAACCGACCGCTCCGGCGTTGCTCTTCGACGTGAGCGTACCAGCCGATGACACGCCCGACGGCGAACGTCGCCGAGAACGAGCGCCGCTCGACGCCGAGCGCGTCGAGCAGCACCGCCGTGTAAAACTCGACGTTCGTCCGCAGCGCGCGTTCGGGGTAGCGCGCTGCGAGCACCTCGACGGCGGCGCGTTCCACGCCGCGCGCGAGCGGCAGGCGCCGGCTCGCGGCGTCACCGGCGCGTTCGAGCTCCTCGATGGCTCGTTCGAGCACGGCCGCGCGCGGATCGCGCACGCGATAGATCCGATGCCCCATGCCCATGATCCGGCGCCCCGCCGCGAGCTCCGCTTCGAGCCACCCCGCCGCGCGCTCCGGCGCGCCAATCGCATCGAGCATGTCGAGCACCGGCCCGGGCGCGCCGCCGTGCAGCGGCCCCTTGAGCGCTCCAATTCCCGCGACGATCGCCGACACGGCGTCGGACCCCGTTGACGCCACGACACGCGCCGCGAACGTCGACGCATTCATGCCGTGGTCGGCGACCGTCACGAGGTAGCTCGAGAGCGCTCGCTCGGCGGCCGCGCTCGGCGGCGTGCCGCGCAGCATGCGCAGGTAGTCAGCCGCGTGCGACAGCGACGGATCGGGCGCGACGGGTGCGCGGCCTTCCGCTCTGCGTGCCCATGCAGCCGCGAACACCGCAACGGCGCCAGCGAGCGCCGGGCCCGGTTCCGGCTCGTTTTCCGCCACGTGCGCGACGGCAGCCCGCAAGCTTGCCATTGCATCCGGCAGCGCCAGCGCCGGGCCGAGCGCCGGAACCAGCGAAAACGCGCGCCGCCGTGCCTCGCCGAAGGCCCGCTGCATCCGCCGGTCGCCTGCGTCAGGTAAGCGGCCGTTCCACAAGAGCTCGGCCGCCTGTTCGAGCGTTGCGTGGTGTCCGAGCTCTTCGACCGAGAAACCACGCAAAATCAGCCGGCCCTGCTCCCCGTCGACCTCGCTGAGCTCGCTGTCGGCGACGACGACACCTTCGAGTCCACTGGATTTTGCTCGTGCGACGGTATTCGCGGTGGCGGTGTGCATGGCGGTTCCTCCTGGCCCTTCGAACTTGAGCCGCTCGTACGCATCGATCAATGTAGATTCGACAATCAATGTCCCGGGCGCGAACAGCGGTCGTGCCGCGCCGTCGCGAGCTCATCGGCGCGCGTGAAGCCGCGGCGCTGCTCGAGATCAAGGCCGCGACGCTGTACGCGTACGTGAGTCGTGGTCTGCTCGCGAGCGTGCCGGGCACGCGCGGACCGAGCCGGCTTTACGCGCGCAGTGACGTCGAGCGCTTGAAGGCGCGTCACCTCGCGCGCCGCGGACACGCCGCGGTTGCAGCCGGCGCGCTTCGCTTCGGTGAGCCGGTGCTCGAGTCCGCGCTCACGGCCATCGACGAACGCGGGCCCCGCTACCGCGGTCGTGTCGCGGTCGAGCTCGCGCGCGAGGGTGTGGCCTTCGAGCCCGTCGCCGAGCTCTTGTGGTTCGGTGAGGAGGTAGCGACGGACTCCGTCGCCGCTCGCGCTGAAAGCTTCAAGCCTGCGGCCACGCGCCTGCGCGCGCTCGGTCGGTTCGTGCCGCGCGGCGTGGCGCCCATTTCGGCGCTTTCATTGGCCGTCGCAGCGCTCGCGCTCGTGGACCCGCTGCGCTTCGACGCTCCACCCGGCGCCGAGCACGCGCGGGCTCGGTGGTTGCTCCACCTGCTCGCAGCCGCGCCTGCGCTCGCCTTCGATCCGCGGCGGCTCGGACCGGCGCTCCGCGCGCGGACCGTCGCTGGCGCGCTCGCGCTCGCGCTCGGTGCGCGCGATACCCCGCGCACGCGCGACGCTCTCGATCGCGCCCTCGTCGTGATCGCCGATCACGAGCTCAACCCCTCGAGCTTTGCCGCCCGCGTCGCCGCGTCGACCGGCGCCGACCTGTACGCGTGCATCGGCGCGGCGCTCGGCGCGCTCTCGGGCCCCGAGCACGGCGGCGCAACCGCGCGCGTGGAAGCGCTCGTCGCCGAGACGCAGCGCCCCGACCGCGCCACCCTCGTGATCGAGGAGCGCGCTCGCCGCGGCGACGCGCTGCCTGGTTTCGGCCACCCACTCTATCCGAACGGTGATCCGCGCGCGACCGTGCTCCTCAGCCAGAACAGGCTGCGCCACGGCGCCGAGCGGACGCTCGCGGCGATCGTCGAAAGCATGCGCGCGGCCGGGCGCGAGCCGCCGAACGTCGACCTCGGCCTCGTCGCGACGGCGCTCGCGCTCGGGCTGCCGGCCGGCGCGGCCTCGGCCATTTTCGCCGTGGGCCGCGCCGCCGGCTGGATCGCGCACGTTTTCGAACAACGGGGTGCCGGCTTCGTGCTCCGTCCGCGCGCTCGGTACACCGGTCCGTGACTCGAGTCGTTCCGGCGCCCCGCCGCCGCGCGCTGGCCGCTTCAGTGCCCGTAAGCTCGAGTTGGACGGTCTAGGGAAGATCACGATCGTCGAGGAAGCGGAAACATACGCGAGAACCGGCGAGGCCGGCGCATTGTGGTTCGCCGGCCGGCCCCGTCGCCGCGCTCGTGTGAAGCGAGGGGAACCCCCTTGGACTTTTTGGGGTTGATGGGAGCACGGCGACCTTGCTCAAAGTCGAGCGTCCGTTGCCGATCACTGACCCACAACGCACGGGTGCTCGCCGGTTTTTCACGTAGCTCTTGGTCACTCGTGCCGATCGCGATCTGGTCTTCCGAGATCGACCAAGTCGAGCCTAGGGCGCCACACGATAGACGTTGCCGAGCTGCCAGGTTTCGATTCCGCGCACGTCGGGCGCGCGCGCGCCAGCGACGCGAAGCGTACCGAGCACGCCGAGCGGTAGCGTTCGAGCGATGTCCGCCGCGTCGTACGAGGACGCATTTGGCGGTCGCGCGGCGAGCGCCGGGTTCGCGGCCGCGAGCAGCGCGAGCAGCGTGCTACGCCCGGGCGGTCCGAGCGCGCGCACGAAGTCGAGCATGAGCGCGTAGCGGTTCGAACGCCGGCGCTCCGCAATTTCCGCGGACGAGAGCGCGCGGACGCTCACACGCTGCCCCCCGACCGAGAACGCCGCAGCGATCTGATTGGCGACCTCGATAAGCTGCGGCGCCGTGGCGGGCGCGACGAGCTCGACGTTGCCGCCGCCCCAGGCCGCGCCATTTTGCGCGGACGGAGGCGCCGACATCAAGCCGAGCGGAGCGAGCGGCCCGCGTGGCACGCGCTCGAGCAGCTGCGCGGCGATGCCCGGCGCGCTCCAGTGCCCGGCGTCGTGTCCCGTGCGCAGAACGACCCAGCCGATGCTCGGCGCCTCGAACGACACGGCGCCCGCCCGCGCGCGATACAGACCGGCCCCGAGCCACCCCACGTCGGCTCGCTCGGACTCGAACGCCCGCAACGCCTCGGCGAGGTCGCCGCCGAGCGCGAGCTCGATGCGTGACAGAAACGCGGGCCCGCGCGCGGCGTTCTGGTTGCGTTCGAGGACGGCGCCGTTCGCGGACAGCGTCGCGCGAAACGCGCCGGTTCCGTCGGGAGCCTGCGGATCGAACGTGCGTGGCACGAGAGCCGTCACGGGGCTCGCAAGCGCGACCGCGACGCTCTTCGCGTCCGCGCTCGGAAAGAAGACGGACAACGCGTCGCCCGGGTCTTTCAGCGGCTTCGGCAGCTCGGCGAGCACCGCCACGCCGCCCCGCTCACGCGCGCGAGCGAGGGACCAGAGCAGGTCTTTGCCGTCGAGCGCACGGCCGCGCGCGCTCACGAGTCCCGCGCGCAAGCTGACGCGCGCGCCGTTGGCCAGCTGCTCGGGCAACGCCGCGGCGAGCGACGGGTGCGGATTTTTCTCCGCGTCGAGCACGTACAGCGGATCGGCGAGTGCGGGCGCGATGAGCGCGCTCAGTGGATCGTCGGCGGAGTGCGGATCGAGCGGACCGGCCGCGAACGGCAGCGATAGCCGCAGGGTGCCGCCGAGCGGCGTCCGTCCGAGCGCCCGCGCGCGCTCGAGCAAGAGCGCGTTCGCTCCCGTTGCCGCGAGCCCTCCCAGCAGGGCACGTCGTCCCAAACGACGAGGAGCGTGCCCGCGCGTCATCGGATGACCCAGAGCCCCTCGCTCGTCGCGAGTACGATGCTCGGCATGCGATCCGCGGGCGCAGGGCACACGGCGAGTGCGCGCACCCCGGCGGGCACGGGGACACGCAGCCGCTCGTTCAGCACCGAGCCGAGCCACGAGTACACGACGACGGCGTCGGCGCGCGGATCGAGCGTGTCGAGGCTGGTCACGAGCTCCGGCGCACCGTCGCCGTCGAGATCGGCGAGCGCGAGCTGGGCGCCGCCGTGGTCGAGGCGAATCTCGTGAGCGCCGTCGGTCACGACCACGGCGCCGGACGCGAGTCGTCCGGCGCGCACGAGCCGCGCGTCGCCCGCGCGTGAAATGATCGTTGCTCCCGCGAGAGCGTCGAGCGGCTCGGCGAGTCCCGGCTCCGTCACGACAGCCTCGTCCTTGCTGCAGCGCACGGCGCGCGGGGAGACGAGCGGCGCGTCGAAATTCACGCAGCCGCCGCCCGGCCAAGGCAGGCGTGCCGCGAGCGCCTCCGCCTGCGCGCCGCGGAGGCGAACGGCATGGGCGCGATCGCTCAAGCCGAGATCGAGCGTGCGAGCCGGCGTGATCCAGGCCGTCCCGAGCGGCTCACGCAGGGGCGCCGGGGCGACGGGCGCGAGCTCGCGCTGTTCCCGGCGCGAAATCCGCGTGTACTTGCCCGCGCGATACGTTCCGAACGTCACGAAGGTGCGTCCGACGCTCGCCACGACGGGCACGCCCGTGCCGTCGAGATCGCCGCAAGCGAGCGCCAGCACGTCGCTCTCCCCGGGGGCGAGGCGCACGAACTCGCGCGCGGCGAGCGCGATCGGCGGCAAAAATCGGCGTACTTCGGCGTCCAGGCCCTGTTTCGCGGCCAGGCGCACGCTCGGATCCATGCGCGTGTTGCCACCCGTCGGCGGCGTCGCGGCAGGCGCGAAGAACTCGAGCGACCCGACGAGCGCGTCTCCCTCGAGCTTCGCCGTCACGACGACGAGCGGCCGCGGACTCACGAAATGCGCGAGGTGCGCGCGGTCCTCGGCGAGCGGCCACGCGCTCGCCTTCCGCCCGAGGGTGAGCGCGACCTTCACCGCGAGCGCGACGGCCACGCCCGGCTTGAGCGGCGTGGCAGGGGACAAGGTAGGCGCGAGACCGACCACCACCGCATCGGCCGCTTGTGCGCGCACGGCACGCCCGAGCTCGCACGCGAGTCCGCCGAGCGTGCTGCGTTCACTCGTGCACGGCGCCTCGCCCTGAGTCGGCGCTGTGGCGCCCGCGGGCGGGCCCGCGAAAATCACGGCGAGAAACAGCGGGACGCACGCACGCATCGCCGTCGAGATTACTCACTCGTGGCGGAGCGCGCAGGGCATGCGCCCGTTTTGCCGCCGTTTTGCGATCGACCGCGCGGCCGGCGCACTTCCCGCGAGCGAGGTGTGATATTCCCAGGTGTCGTTGAGAGGCATGCGTCTACTTAGCGGGCTCGTCGGTGTGGGTGCAGTCGTCGTGTCTCTGCTGCTCCCGCGAGCGGCGCACGCGCAATGCGTCGACGAAGCGCTGAAGCAACAACTCGTCGGCGAGCGCGCGTACCGCGGTGTGGTGCCGCGCCTGATCAAGAAGGCGCTGCGTCACGAGCTATCGGCCTTCGGCGGCTGGTACGCCGGTGACATCTCCGACGGCGCGCCGACGTTCGGCGGCGCGTACACCTTCCACTTCACCGAAGATCTCGGCCTCGAGGCGTCGTACCTCTACACGCGCCAGCACTACGCGCTCCTCGACAACCTGATCGAACGCCAACAGGGCCTCGTCGGTATCGTCAAGAGCCCGGACAGCCCGCAGCACTTCTTCCTCGGCCACCTCGTGTGGTCTCTCGCCTACGGCAAAGTGCGCTGGCTCGGCGGCGCCATCGGTCGCTTCGATTTCCAGGTCGCGCTCGGCGGCGGCGCCACCGTGGAACCCGGTGACGTCGGCATGACGGGCAGCGGCGGCTTCGGACTCAAGTTCTACTTCAACGAATGGCTCGCGCTGCGGCTCGACACCCGCGACATCGTGCACGCGCAGAAGCGTGCGCCGCTCGGAGTGGACAAGGTCGTGAATGACATTGTCGTGCTGGGCGGGTTGAGTTTGTTTATACCTTTTAAAAGTTAGTGTTAGGTTGTGTCGGGGTTGGGAGTGGTGGCGACAGCCGCGACTTGAAAGTGCCCTAGCGCCGGTCTCGCCGGTTTGTCGTGGGGGTGGTGGCTGCAGTGGACGATCGTGATCTGGTCTTCCAAGACTCATGGGGCTTGGCAGGCTCGGCTGACGCCGGGCGAGTTCAGTATTTTGCGCTGTGGTACGCGTGGGGGTGGTGGCGACGGTGGCGACTTGAAAGTGCCCTAGCGCCGGTCTCGCCGGTTTGTCGTGGG
>JAICTZ010000047.1 GCA_025936115.1 Polyangiaceae bacterium | reverse complement strand
CTGGGTGGACGAGCCTCTGGTGTTCCGGTTGTCAGGCCACTGGCATAGCCGGGTAGCCATGCTCGGAACAGATAACCGCTGAAAGCATATAAGCGGGAAGCTGGCCTCAAGACTAGGTATCCCTGCCGCAAGGCACTAAAGACCCCTCGTAGACTACGAGGTTAATAGGCCGGGTGTGGAAGCGCTGCAAGGCGCGGAGCTTACCGGTACTAATAGGTCGTGCGGCTTGACCTAATTCTCTAAGGCAATCATTGCAGTTGGTGTTCGGAGTCCGGGCGGTGGTCGCCCCTGCAGCTCTTCTAGAGTTGTGGCTGGTGACCCACGCAGCACGCAGAGAGGCGTGCGCGGACGAACCGAGCGTAGCGTTGACCTTCGGGTCAGCTAACGTACGGATGCCCAACGTTTCCGGTGGCAATATCGAGAAGGCCATACCCGATCCCATCCCGAACTCGGAAGTCAAGCTTCTCGGAGCCGATGGTACTGCACGGGCAACTGTGTGGGAGAGTAGGACGCTGCCGGGTTAATTCCCCCAAAAGGCCTCGATGAACTCGAGGCCTTTTGTCTTTTGTTCGTTCTTAAAAGGCCTCGATGAACTCGGGGCCTTTTGCATTTTGTTTCTCCGTTCGGCCGAAGCGCTGCAGGTGCTAAATGAGGTGCGCGTTCTCGAGCGTTCAAGCTTGGCGGGCGCTGCGACGGCGGAAGTCGTAGAGCTTGGCGCTGAGAGCGTCGAGCTGCGCGACGGCGGCGTTCCAGGGCAAAAGGCACGCGAAAATGGGGACCATCTCGCGGAAGTAGACGCCCATCATGAGCCAGATGCATAGCTGGAGCAGGGCGAGGCTCGGGATGACGACGCGGTAGGCCCACTTGTTGAGGAGCGCGAGCGGACTCGAGAGCTCGAGCAGCATCGCGGACGTACCGAGAACCCGGCAGAGCGTGCGCGAGCGCGCGAGCGACACGCCGATGCGTGTCGGCGGCGAGTGTGTGAACTGGTGCGAGAGCAGTCGCCAACGGAGTTGGCCGCTGAAACCCCATTGCCATCCTGAGTGGATGAGCTTGGAGAGGCCGGCGGCTCCGTACTGCGTCGCGACCAGCGCGCCGATGAAGGTGGTTGGCCAGCGGTACGCGGCGCTCGGCCGAGGTGCGGGTTTGCCGCGGAGCCGTCGGACGAGCGCGTCGACTGACCAGGCATCCGCGGCGCGCGAGCAGGCGATGACGAAGAGCACGGACGTGAACAGCAAGCCGCCGTGGTTCGCTTTGCCGGAGCTCTGAACGACCCAGTTTTGGTACAGATTCACCGTGGCCGCGAGCGGGGCCGACAATCCGTACAGTAGCCCTACGAGCGCGCAGCCGACGGCCGCCGTGTTCACGTAGCCGAGGCCCTCGAGGATGGGCCCCGAGAAGAGCGGCACGTGGAGAGCCGCGGGGATGCCGATTCCGCGGAAGGTCGTCGTCCGGAATTCTGCGAAGTCCAAGACACCGCTGTTGCGGAAGCCCGGCCAACAAAAATAGAACAAGATCAGCCGGCAGATCGCGAGCGCGCGCGGGTCCGAGCGCAAGAGCCAGGGCCGGATCAACGCCCTGCCCACCGCCGCGAGTTGCTGCCGCGCACCGCCGCTCGAGGCATTCACGGCCTGCTGGCTCTCGGTGCTGCTCATGGCTCGCGCACCCGGTTCTCACTCGGAACCTCATGCGCGCTCCGGGACAACCAAATTTCGTCGACGTCTGCGGCCGCTGCGCTCGACAGCCGCAGCGCGTGCGTCCCTGCTTGCTTGACCTCGAGCACTAAGGGCGGATTGGCCGGCGAGACACTTGCCCACACCCAACCCGGATCCGTGAGGTCTTCTCGGTAATTACCGAGGTCCCCTTCTCGATTGCCGTCGAGCTCGAGCTGGAGCTTGTCGTGCCCGGGATCCGCCGTCGTTCGCATGCGAAGAAACACGAGGTAGCGACCGGGAACGAGCTCGAGCGAAGCTGCCGCGCTCGCCTGCCGCGCGCTCCCCGGCGACAAGCGCAACGCGCTCCCGCCCATGGCGAGCTCGTCCGCGAACGACGAACATGCGGCCGTACATTGCCCGGACCCAAAGTCTACGACCACGTCTCCCGCCGGGACGCGCAGTGGAGCTTCCGGCGCGGCCTTGCCGCTCGCTTCCGCGCTCAAGCGCTCGAGCAGCCCGCTTGGCGGCAAATACATGGTGCTCACGAGTGTCTGCTCGGGCCGCTCGTTGCCTTTCAGGTATTCACGCAGATCCCAGTGTTCGCGGTAGAAACGAATGGCGTGGAGCTCGGGCCAGCCCTCCGTCACGCGCCGCGCGTCGTAACGACTGGCGAGCTTGCGCATGAACTGCGCCCGCTTTTCGGGATGGTGCTCGAGCTTGCGGCTGATGACGAGCAGCCGCGGGCCGTGGAACGGCGCCGTCTGCGCGTCATCCAGCGTGAACTCGCCCTCCTGCGAGACGCCGCTGATGCGGAACCTCGACGCCGTGGTGCCGGGCATATCGCTGTACATCGGGTAGGGCGAGATCGGCCAGTCCTCCCGACCAGTGGCGACATCCAGCATGGTCGCGGCGTAGAACGCCAGGGCGGCGCCGACCGCCACGGCGAGGCGCCAGCGCGGAAACTCCCCGTCAATCTCGGGCGCTACGGCTGCCATCGAGGATGCGGGCGGTATCGTCGTGCGTGGACGCCTCAATGCCAAGGGGAATGTTCGTTCATTCGCGACGTTGGGGGCCGCCGACGTCGCGCCGTCTAGCGTCCGGCGCCCGAAAGTCGCGCGGAGGATGAGCTGGCGCTAGCCTCCGACGAGTGCCGAGCGTGTTGTCGCTATGGCGGGACCTGAGCCGCGGAGCTCGGGTCGCAGTGTCGGGCGTCGCCATTAGTCTGTTGTTCGGACTACCTCTCGCGCTGGTCGGACCGATCGTGCGAGCGAAGCTTTCGGCGCGCGCGGCCACCCGCGGGTTTGGCGTCGAAGTCGAACATGTCCGTCCGACGTGGACGGGGGTGTGGCTCCTCGGCGTGGGGATCCATGGGCGCAGTGGGAGAATCACCGGACGTCTCGAGGCCGTGCGCGTGCCGTTCGGCGACGCGGCCGTCGAGGTGCACGGTGGACATCTGACGCTGCGGGGAACGGTAGGCGAGCTCGAACGAGAGCTTGCGCCCGAGCAGCACGAGCCGAGCGGAAACGGCGGCGGGCGCCGGCTCGTTCGTGCGGACGGCTTGAGCGTCGCGTGGAACCAGCTGGATCGGCGCGGCTCGAACCTGCAAATCGGGGGTTTGGCGGCCGAGCGCAGCGGCGACGGCGATCGGCTGCACCTCGATACGGCGCACGTGGAGACGCGCGGCGGCGCTTTGGACACCAAGAACGTCGAGGTCTCGCTCGCTGCCCACGGCAGCGGACGGCTGCGGCAGGTTCATATCGGACGGCTCGCGGCGGCGCTCGACCTCGAGTTACTGGGCCGTGGCGGCGACGTGGCGTCGAGCGCCGCCCGCCCAGCGCCGGGCGGCTCCGCGAGCGCGACGCACGGCTCCGCCGCAAACGAACCCGTCGCACAGGGCGCCTCCTCGCCCGCCGGCTACGCGCTCGGACTCGCCACGGCCGCAGAGATCGCAAAGCAAGCGCTCCCCGAAGGTGCTCAGGCGCGTGTCGACTCGGCGCTCTTCGCGCTCACGTTTCATGGCGAGCACTTGGGCTTCGGTCCGAGCGAGGTGACGCTGCGCCGTGAAGCGACGGCGCTCGCGCTCGAGCTCGAGCCGAGTGAACGGCCGAGCGCCGGCGCGACCGCGCTTGCCCTGCGCGGCAAGCTGCCGTTCGGTCCGGAGCCGCCGCTCGTGGAGCTCGAGGGCGGCCCGGTGAGTCTCGCCGCCCTCGGCGTGCGTGACGGCGAGCTCGGCCTCACGCGCACGCGCGACGCGACGCTCGAGGCGCACCTGCGCGTCGAGCTCGGCAACGGCACGCTGCGCGGCTCGGGCTCGGGTGCGCTCGTCAACGTCTCGCTGCGCCGCCCGGAGATCGGCGCCCGCGAAGTGCGCGCGCTCAAGCTCGGATTCCGCGCGAACGGCGAAGCGGCCTTCGACGGTTCGCGCGTGAGCCTACGCGACACGGAGCTCACCGTGGGCGACGTGAAGCTCCGCGGCAACCTCGAGCTCGAACGCGACGAAGCGGGCACGCGTGTGAAGCTCGCGGGCGGCGTGCCGCTCGCGTCGTGCGAAGCGGTGGTGCAGTCATTGCCGTCCGCGCTACTGAACGATGCGGCCGGCGTGCGGCTCGCGGGCACGTTCGCGCTCGATCATGCGCTGAGCTACGACTCGGCGCACCCCGACGCGCTCGCGTTGACGCTGCACGTCGAGAACGGCTGCCGCGTCGCCGCGGCGCCGCCCGAGCTTTCGCCCGAACGTTTTCGGGCCGCGTGGTCGCGCGAAGTGAAGGGCCCGGACGGCTCGCCCGTGACGATTCGCTCGGGTCCGGGCACGCCCGAGTGGCTCTACTACGACGAGATACCGCACGCGATGGAGGTCGCGGTCCTCGTGTGCGAGGACGGCGGCTTCTACCATCATCACGGCTTCGACTTTCGCGCGATGGAAAGCGCGATGAGAGACGACCTCCGCGCGGGTCGCTTCGTGCGCGGCGCGAGCACCATCAGCATGCAGCTCGCGAAGAACCTCTACCTCGGCAAGGAGAAGACTTTGTCGCGCAAGGTCGAGGAGGCGCTCCTCACGATGCTGCTCGAGTCGAAGCTCTCCAAGCGCGAGCTGATGGAGCTTTACCTGAACGTCGTCGAGCTCGGTCCGGGCATCTACGGCGTCGGCCAAGCGGCACGTTACTACTTCGACGAAGACGCCCGCGAGCTGAGCCTCGGACAAGCGCTGTATTTGGCGTCGATTCTGCCGGATCCGACACGGCAGCATTTCGAGCCGGACGGGCGCTTGAACCCGCGCTGGACCGCGTACCTGCAGAAGCTCATGCGCATCGCCCGGCGCGTCGAGCGCATCTCGGACGAGGAGCTCGCCGCGGGACTCGCGGAAGAAGTCGCGTTTCGCAAGGGGAACGGTGAGAGCGGGCTCCGCGATCTCGACGCGACGGAGCCCGCCTCAATCACTACTCACCGTTCGAAGACGCTCGACGACGACGCCGCCGAGCCCTGAATCAGGCGACGCTCACGTCTTTGCAGAGGTACACGTCCTGAATGGTCTGCAGGAGCTTCGCGCCCTCCGACATGGGGCGCTGGAACGCCTTGCGGCCGCTGATGAGGCCCATGCCGCCCGCGCGCTTGTTGATGACGGCCGTCACGACGGCCTCGCCGAAGTCGTTCTTGCCCGAGGCGCCGCCGCTGTTGATGAGGCCCGCGCGGCCCATGTAGCAGTTGACGACCTGGTAGCGGCAAAGATCGATCGGGTGATCGCTCGTGAGCTCGGTGTAGATGCGCTCGTCGAGCTTGCCGTACGACGATGAACCGGTGTTGAGCGCCTTGAAGCCGCCGTTGTTCTCGGGGAGCTTCTGCTTGATGATGTCGGCGCTCATCGTGACGCCGAGGTGATTGGCCTGGCCCGTGAGGTCGGCCGAGACGTGATAGTCGGTGGTGCCGACCTTGAAGGCGCTGTTGCGGAGGTAGCACCAGAGCACCGTCGCCATGCCGAGTTCGTGCGCCTGCTCGAAGAGCTTCGCGACTTCGACGATCTGGCGCGAGGCATCGGCGGAGCCGAAGTAGACCGTGGCGCCCACGGCGGTGCAGCCCATGTCCCAGCACTGCTTGATGGTGCCCCAGGTGATTTGCTCGGCTTTGTTCGGGTAGGTGAGGAGCTCGTTGTGGTTGAACTTCACCATGAACGGGATTTTGTGCGCGTACTTGCGCGCGACCGAGCCGAGCACGCCGAAGGTGCTGGCGACCGCGTTGCAGCCGCCTTCGATCGCGAGCTTCACGATGTTCTCGGGATCGAAGTAGATCGGGTTCTTGGCGAAGGAAGCGCCGCCCGAGTGCTCGATGCCTTGGTCGACCGGGAGGATCGAGAGGTAGCCGGTGCCGGCGAGGCGTCCGTGGCCGAAGAGGTCCTCGATGCTGCGCAGCGTCTGCGGGTTACGATCCGAATTTACCCAGATGTCGTTCACGAACGTCGGCGACGGCAGGTGCAGCTTGTCTTTGCTGACGGTCTTCGAGACGTGCTCGAGGTAGTAGCTGGCCTTGTCGCCGAGGTGGGTTTGAATACTGGCTAACTCGCTCATGATCGACTCCGGAAAGGGATAGAGGGTGGCGGAGACTAGCTCAAAGGGCGAGCGCCTGCGACCGCCCGCGGCAAGGCATGAAACTGCTCATTTCCCCGAGGTTTCTCGGGCCGAGTCTCGGTCCGAGACGCGCTGCGTCGAAGGCTATTTCTCGCCTGCAGCGCGCAGTTTTTGGAAGAAGCGGCTGAGCCGTTCGGCGCCTTCGCTCGCGAGCACGCCGCCCGTCACGACGAAGCGATGGTTCAAGCGCGTATCACTGCCGAGCGTGAAGAGCGACGTGAGCGCACCCGCCTTGGCGTCGAGCGCGCCGAACACGACGCGGGCGATGCGCGAATTGACGAGCGCGCCAGCGCACATCGCGCAAGGTTCGAGCGTGACGTACAGCGTCGCGCCCTCGAGCCGCCAGTGGCCGCGGCTCTGCGCGGCCGTGCGCACGGCGAGTAGCTCGGCGTGTGCGGTCGGATCGGCGAGCGCTTCACGCCGGTTGTGATCGCGCGAAAGCTCTACGCCTTCCGCCGAAACGACGACGGCGCCCACGGGGACGTCGCCGTGCGCCGTCGCCGCGTCGGCTTCCGCGAGCGCGAGGCGCATCCAGAACTCGTCGTCGTTCGTCAGGCTCGACATGAGGGGAGGCTCAGCGGCGAAAGTGGCCGCTCGCGACCAGCGTGCGTTCGATGGGCCCGCCTGCCAAGCTCCCAGGCGGCGGCGTGTCGCGCCCGAGCCACCACGCTTCGAACGAGACCAGGCGTTCGCCGCCCGGCCCGCGCCAGTGCTCGAGGTAGCGCTGAAGTTCGCGCCGGTAGCTCGCGTTGAAATCGAAATGGATCTGAAAGAGGTAGTCGCACACCTCCATCGGATACGGCAGCGGTCCTTCGTCGAGCTGCGAAAAGTCGGGCGCCGTGCCCGTGAAGGGGTCGATGTGCGTGCCCTGCTCCGTGACTCCGTCGATGAGTGTGATGCCGTCGTCGGTCGGCGCCTCGGGCGCGAACATGAGCCAGTGCTGGGTGAAGCGCGGGTAGAAGATGATGCTGCGGAGCCAGTCGGGCTGCGGCAACTTGTGTTTGAAATAGGGGTTTGCGTGGCTGAGCTCGGTGGAGAGCGCTACGAGCAGCACGACGACGGTGCCTTCACGCAGCCGCGGCCACGGTAGCGGGCGTTTCGCTGGTTTGCGTGAGCCGCGCGCGAGGCGCGGAGCAAGCTCGAGCACGGCGCGGGCACGGAGCCGTGCGAGGCGCCCGCGCAAATGGCGTGGTAGCCGCTCGGCGGGCCAGAGGAGCGCTTCTGCGGGAAGCCGTGAGAGCACGAGCGCCATCATCGCGTACGAAAACGGACCGAGCGTCATCATGAGCGCGATGCCGCCGTGCAGCGCGACGCTGAGCCCGAACGCGATGACGCGCGTGACGCGGCTGTACGGATACAGGATGAGCAGCGGGATCGCCGATTCGACGAGGACCGTCGCGCGACAGGCGAGCGGCGAGAACCAACCCGGCTCGTGATGCGCGAGCCACCATGCAAAGTGCGTCGAGATTCGACTTTGCCAGAGCACGTAGTGTACGGCTTCTCCGTGACGCCACGTGGGGCCCGTCTTCTGCACGGCGTTCAACAGGTAGATCGCGGCGATCTGCAGCGTGAGGGCGAGTACTGCGAGCGAGACGACCGGCTTGTTCATTCGCCGGCGCAAGGCAACGCGGGCGCGCACGTTCGCTAGTCGCGCTTCACGCACGAGCGCGTCGAGCGAGTAGCGATCGCCCAGCGGCAAGAACGCCGTCCAGAGCCCGAGCGCGATCTCGGTCGAGACGCCGCCGTCTTCGGCGAATAGATTGCGTGCGTTCAGGCTCGTGAGGCAGACGAGTGCCGCAATTTGCATCGCGCGGGTGAAGAGGCCGAGCGTGTAGAGCGAGTAGACGAGTCCGATGCCAAGGAAGGCGAAGCGCACCTCTGCCGCGGTCGAGAAGGAAAAGAGCAGCGAAAATTGCGGCCGATCCTGCGGCTGAAAGAGCGCGTAGTGATTCGAGAGGATGCCCTCGTTCGTGTAATAGAGGTCGAGGACGCGAACCCGGCGCAGGAGATCGTAGAGGAGGACGCTGCCGTACGCGATGCGTACCGCGCCGAGCACGCGCCGGTCCGCCGTGAGATAAAGGTCCCGAAATGCCCGCCAGCGCGCGCTCATGTTGCGGCGCCACTTTGGCATGCGAGCGGGACGAGCCACCAGGGTCCCCGCACCCACGAAGTTCCGTCCGTGCTCGAGGGCAGCAGACGAACGGATGCTTTCCCGGCTTTCGCGTGGCGGCGCAGGAGAAGCTCGGTTACGCTACGCCGGGGCTCGATGACGCCGCCTGCGAAGACACGAGTCTCGAGCGAGCTCAGGTATCAGGCTTTACTGGAGCACCTGAACGTTGCCTTGTTCGTCTCGACCGTAGACGGTCGGATGCTCGAAGTGACCCCGCGTTTCGCCCAAATGTGGGGCTACCCGGACCTCGACTCTTGCCTCGAGCTGAAGGCTGCGGACCTCTACCTCGATCCTCTGGACCGGGCGCGCGCCGTGGCGGAGCTGCGCGAAAAGCGCGTGCTGCGGCACTACGAATTTCGAGCACGCCGGCGGGGGGGCGACGCGCTCTGGGTGTCGGTGAGCGCGGCGCTGGTCGAGCTCGGTCCCGGTGAGGACACGGTGATTTTGGGGATCGCCGAGGACATCAGCGAGCGCCGTCGCGCGCGCACCGAACGCGAAGCGATCGAGCAACAGCTGCGGCAGAGCGAGGCGCGCTTCCGGCTGATCGCCGAGCAGTCGTCGCTCGGTCTCTCGATTTTGCAGGACAATCAGGTGCGCTACGTGAATCAGGCCGTTGCGGACCTGAACGGTTACTCGCTCGCCGAGCTCACGCGCTTCAGCTTCGAACAATTCGCGCGCCTGATTCATCCCGACGATCTCGCCTTCGTGCTCGAGCAGGCGCAAAAGAAGCAGGCGCAGGACCCCGACGCCCGCGAGCGCTACGAGTATCGGCTCGTCACGAAGAGCGGCAAAATCAAGTGGGTCGAAGAGTATTGGCGCATGATCGAGTTCGAGGGGCGCCCCGCGAGCCTCGTCGCATCCGTCGACACGACTGCGCGCAAGGAAGCCGAGCTCTTGCTGGCGGCCGAGAAAGAACGGCTCGCTGTCACGCTGCGCAGCATCGCCGACGGTGTGATCACGACGGACGACGCCGCGCGGGTCGCCTCCATCAACCGCGCGGCCGAAGAACTCACGGGGTTCAGCCAAGCGGAAGCGTCCGGGCGCGCACTGGACGACGTGCTGCGATTGAGCGAAGAAGCGCGCGCCTCCGACCTCGCGCGCCAGGCGCTCGCGGGCGCCCTCGACGTCGGCCGCGACGCGACGATCGTCGCCAAGGACGGACGCCACGTCAGCGTGTCGGCCAAGGCATCGCCGATCCAACAGACCAACGGCCAGCGCGACGGCGCCGTCATCGTCTTCCGCGACGTCGCCAAAGAGCGGCAATTGCAGGAAAGTATGCAGCGCACCGCGCGGCTCGAGTCGCTCGGCGTGCTCGCCGCCGGCATCGCGCACGACTTCAACAATCTGCTCAGCAGTCTCTACGGCCACCTCGAGCTCGCGCGCGGCCTTGCCGCCGACGACGCGCGCACGCACCTCGATCTCGCCGCGCAGGCGTACACGCGCACCAAAGCGCTTACGGCACAGCTGCTCGCGTTCGCGAAGGGCGGCGCGCCGGTACGCAAGACGGGCTCGGTCGAGCGCACCGCGCGCGAGTGCGTCGAGTTCGCGCTTTCGGGCAGCAATGTGTCCTTCGTGCTCGATGTCGAGCCCGGGCTCTGGAACGCGGAGTTCGACCAGAACCAGATCGGACAAGCCATCGACAATCTGGTCATCAATGCGAAGCAGGCGATGCCACGAGGTGGTGTCTTGCGCGTGCGCCTGCGCAACGTGCTGATCGGTCCCGGTGAAAGAACGTCGCTCGCGCCCGGTCGCTACGTCGAGATCAGCCTGCGCGATCAGGGCCCCGGCATCCCCGCCGAGCAGTTGCCGCGTATCTTCGATCCGTTTTTCACGACCAAAGCCCAAGGTAACGGGCTCGGTTTGTCGGTGACGTACGCGATCATGAAGAAGCACGACGGTTCGGTCGAAGTCGAATCGGAGCCCGGCGCGGGCGTCACCGCGCTGCTCTTTTTGCCCGCCACTGCGGCGGCACGCGTCTCGCTACCGCCTTCGAAGCCCGAGTCGCGCCGTGGTTCCGGGGTCGTGGTCGTGATGGACGACGAGCCCGCCGTGCGGCGCGTCGTCACGTCGATGCTGAAGCGGCTCGGCTATGAACCGTTCGAGGCGTCGGAAGGGACGGAGCTCATAGGTCTCGTGAACGATCTCTTGCGGCGCGGCAAGCGGCCGCGCGCGGTGATGCTCGATCTCACCGTCAAGGCGGGCCGCGGTGGGCGTGAGGTGGTGCAGGAGCTCCGCATGCTCTTGCCGTCGGTCCCGCTCGTGGCGTCGAGCGGGTACTCCGACGATCCCGTGATGGCGCGGCCCCTCGACTTCGGCTTCTCCGCGAGCTTGCCGAAGCCGTTTCTCGCGAGCGAGCTCGAGAGCACGTTGTTGGCGCTCACCCTGCCGGAGTCGTGAAGGCGCAGCGCTCCTCGGTTCCCTCTTCTTCACGCTCGGCACACCCGTCCGGCGGCCGCACACGTCCTCGATCGTCTGCGCGCGGCCCGCGTCGTTCTTCAGCGCCTTCGCTCGAGCTCGGAGATGTCGCGAATGGCGCCGCGCGCCGCGCTCGTCGTCATGAGCGCGTAGGCTCGCAGCGCCTGCGACACCACGCGATCGCGATTCGGCCGCCACGCGTTCACGCCCTTCTCCTGCATCGCGTGCCGGCGCGCCGCGAGCGTCGCGTCGTCGACCAACACGTCGATGCTGCGCGCCGGAATGTCGATGCGGATCCGATCGCCCTCCTCCACGAGCCCGATCGCGCCGCCTTCGCCCGCTTCCGGCGAGACGTGGCCGATACTGAGCCCCGACGTGCCGCCGCTGAAGCGACCGTCCGTGACGAGTGCGCACGCCTTACCGAGCCCTTTCCCCTTCAAAAAGGAGGTCGGATACAGCATCTCCTGCATGCCCGGGCCGCCTTTCGGTCCTTCGTAGACGATGACGACCACGTCGCCCGCCTTGATTTGGTCGGCCATGATCGCGTCGCAGGCGGCTTCCTGCGAGTGAAACACGCGCGCCGGCCCCTCGAACTTCAGGATCGAAGCGTCGACGCCCGCCGTCTTCACGATACAGCCTTCGATGGCGATATTGCCGTAAAGGACGCCCAGGCCGCCGTCTTGGCTGTAGGCATGCTCGCGATTGCGGATGCAGCCGTGTTCGCGATCCAGGTCCGCCTCGCCGAAGTATTTGTCCTGCGAGAAAGCGACCTTGGTAGCGACGCCGCCCGGCGCCGCGAGCGCGCGCCGCTTGGCGGTGTCCGTCGCCGTGGCGCGGCCGAGGTCGTTGTCATCGATGGCCGCGCCCATCGTGTCGGCGTGTACGGTGTGCGCGTCGCGGTGAATCAAGCCGGCGCGATCGAGCTCACCGAGAATGCTCAGAATGCCGCCCGCGCGGTGCACGTCCTCGACGTGGTAATGGGACGACGGCGCGACCTTGCACAGGTTCGGCACGCGGCGCGACAGGCGGTCGATGTCCTTCATCTCGAACGCCACGCCCGCTTCGTGCGCGATGGCGAGGATGTGGAGGACCGTGTTGGTCGAGCCGCCCATGGCGATGTCGAGCGCCATCGCGTTTTCGAACGCGTCGAAGGTCGCGATGCTGCGCGGCAAAACGCTCTTGTCGCCGTCGAGCCAGTAGCGCTTGGCGAGGGTGACGATGCGCTTGCCCGCGTCCGAGAAGAGCTCCCAACGCCGCGCGTGAGTCGCGAGCAGCGTGCCGTTGCCCGGCAGCGCGAGGCCGAGCGCTTCGTTCAAGCAGTTCATGCTGTTGGCGGTGAACATGCCCGAGCAGGAGCCGCACGTCGGACACGCCGAGCGCTCCATCTCGCCGAGCTCCGCGTCCGAGACGGAGGCGTCGCCCGCCGCGATCATCGAATCGATGAGGTCGAGCTTGCGCACGAGTGGCTTGCCGTCGCGATCGTGCGTGCCGACGATCTTGCCCGCTTCCATGGGCCCGCCCGAGACGAAAATCGTCGGGATATTGAGGCGCATGGCGGCCATCAGCATGCCGGGCGTGATCTTGTCGCAGTTCGAGATGCACACGAGCGCGTCGGCGGCGTGGGCGCTCACCATGTACTCGACGCTGTCGGCGATGAGATCGCGGCTCGGCAACGAATAGAGCATGCCGCCGTGGCCCATGGCGATGCCGTCGTCCACCGCGATGGTGTTGAACTCGACGCCCCAGCCGCCCGCGGCGTCGATCACGCCCTTCACGCGTTGTCCCACGTCGTGCAGATGCACGTGCCCAGGGACGAACTGCGTGAAGCTGTTGGCGATGGCGACGATCGGCTTCGCAAAATCGGCGTCCGCCATGCCCGTCGCTCGCCAGAGCGAACGAGCGCCCGCCATGCTGCGCCCCGAAAACGTCGTGTTACTGCGGTACGGCATGGCGAGAGGCTAGCACCAGGCGTCCGCCGTGACGGTGCGCGCGTCCCGCGCAACACGGTATCTCGCCCGTCAGCTCGGCCCGCCGTAAAACACGACGCGGGCGCCGATCAGCGCCTGGTTCGACGTGAGCGCCTCGCTGGCGATGAGCAGGTATTCCGCCGTAGGCGCGATCGCAAAATGCCCGAGCCGCACGACCTCGTACGCGAGCCCACCGCCACCGACGGACGCGAAGCTGCCGCCGGCGTGCTTGCCGTTCTGTCCGTCCAGGCTGAGCCCGCCCGCGCCGAAATTCGCGTACACAGCGAGGTCCTTCAGCCCCAATTTGTAAAACGGAAACGTCTCGAGCCGAATCAAGAACGCGCCGCCCGTCGCTTTCGAGTCAGTGCCGCTCGCGCTCAAGTAAAGACCGCCGACGCCGAAGGTGAACCAGTCGGTGAGCGCGCCGCCGATCCACGCCTCGACGCCGGGGCCTGCCGCAAAGCCGCTCTTCGCGTGATAGGCGGGGTTGTCGAGCTTCGCGACCTCGTTCGGGTAGCCGTTGGCGCTCATGAACAGGACGCTCGGCGACAGCCCGAACACGAAGTCAGAACGGCGCTCGTTCTTCGTGCCGGCGCCGCCGTCCCAGCTGTCTTGGTCCTTTTGCTCGGCGCGCGCGCCGAGTGGCGCCGCGAATACGGCGAGCCACGCGACGGTGAAAGCCAAACGGCGCATCACCTCCTTTGTTCGGACGGCAGCCCCGAGTCGTCAAGGGCGAGCGCGAAAAGGCCGAGACTCGCGCGCGGCCCATCACTTTTCGACGAGCTCTTTGAGCTTCGTCAGGACGGAGCGCCAATTTTCGCCCGAGTGGTCGGCGCGCGCCTGGGTGTCAACGTTGGTCTGTTCCACGCTGACCTTCACGCCGCCTGCTTGCTCCTCGAGCTCGAAGCGAATGATTTGCCGGAGCTCGGGTCTGTCCTCGAGCCCGCTAAAACTCGACCAATAATTGTAGGCGAGCGCCCGCATCGGCTCGAACGCGAGCACGGTGCCGCGATCCTCGTAAGCCTTGCCTTCCCACTCGCCACGAAACACGAGCGGAGCGCCAATTTGCCACGTGGTCTCGAGCGTCGTGCCGAAGAGGTACTGCTTCACGAGCGCCGGGTCCGTGAGGGCGCGCCAGACTCGTTCGCGCGTCGCCTGGATGAAGAGCGCGGTGGAGGATGAGTACGGCATTTCGAGCTCCTTTCTGAAATTGCTGGTGGCGCGGTGCTTGCTCGGAAAAATTCCGGAGCCGCTCATGTCCGAAGCCACAGCCCGACCATGCCCACCCTCGACCGAGCCGGCTTGTACAAACGCGACCGAGCCGCGGCCAAAGCCCGGTAAGCCACGCGGTCCGCTCCTGCAGCCGCCCGGCACGCGGATGGGGCGGGTGAGCCCGTCGAGCGAGCTCTCGCCGTTCGTCGAGCATTACTGGTGGGTGAGCTGGGACGTCCCGGAGCCGCAGGTCGCCGACGTGCTCTCGTACCCGTCGATTCACGTCACGTTCGAGGGCAAAGATGCGCGCATCGTCGGCGTCGTGCGCGCGAAGTTCACGCGCCGGCTCGAGGGTCGTGGCGAAGTGTTCGCGGTGAAATTTCGGCCCGGCATGTTCCGGCCTTGGTACGGCGCACCCGCGATTCGCCTCACGAACCGCACCGAAGCGCTGGGTCGAGAGCTCGGAGCGCCAGCCTCCGACCTGCTCGCCGCAATCTTCGCCGCTCCGGACGAGCTCACGCGCGCCAAGGTCCTCGAAGCGAGGCTTTGCGCCGCCCTGCCGCGGTTCGACGCCGATGCCGAGCTCGCGCGCGACTTGGTCGAACGTGTGCGCACCGAGCCCGTGCTGAACAGCGTCGCCGCGCTGTGCAAAGCGAGCGGGCTCACGCCGCGCAGCGTGCAGCGTCTTTTTCGCGACTACGTCGGCGTCGGCCCCAAATGGGTCGTTCGCCGCTTTCGGTTGCAGGAGGCCGCCGAGCTCCTTGAAACCAGCGACGAGACCGTAGTCGCGGTTGCCGCTCGTCTCGGTTACTTCGATCAGGCGCACTTCGTCCGCGATTTCAAGGCGGTCGTCGGCGAGACCCCGTCGGAATACCTGCGCCGGGCGCGGACAAGACGATAGAATAGGGCCGATGCTTCGCCCTCCGGCGGTCCGCGCTCCGGCTGAGCAAGGTCGAACGGTGCTCGCGGCCGTGCTCGACGCCTTGCCTGCCGGGCTCGGGGGCTCGGAAATCGAGCGCGCTTTCGTGCGCAGTAGCGCGCTCGCACGCGAAGCGCTCGTCGTGCTCGTGACGGAAGCCGCGTTTGCCGTCGTCGCGGAAAAGCGTGAGCTCTTGCCGAGCGCTGCCGCACTCGTGCGGCGTGAGGACGGAGCCGCACGTCGGGCCTGGCGCTTCGGCGCGGAAACGTTCGATGCCGCGCTCGAGGCAGCACTGGGGGCGCTCGCGGCGTTACCAGCAGCGCTCGCGCACGCACCCGAGGAGCTCGGCGGGCTCTACGAAGGGCTGCTCGCGACCGGGGTTGCGCTGGCACGCACCGACAGCGTGATCGTGAGCGAGCCACGACCTGCCGGCGGTGCCGCCGTCGAGCGCTTGGTTGCCGTCGGCGCGGCAGCGAGCAGCGCGCGCAAGTACTCGCAACGCGCGTTGGACACGCGAGGGGTAGGGGATCGGGCGTCTGGGCCGCGGCGGCCGTCCAAACGGTACTCTGTCGCGCGTGTGCCCGCCGGCCGCATCGCGTTGCTCTGCACCGTGGACCGACGCCGCTCGGGTGCGCACTACACGCCGCGCGAGCTCACCGAGCGCGTCGTCGCCGAAACCCTCGCGCCGCTGCTCGGCGCCGCGCCCAGTGCCGAGAGCATTCTCGCGCTCCGCGTCTGCGATCCCGCGATGGGCACTGGAGCGTTCCTCGTCGCGGCGTGTCGCTATCTCGCTGCGCGGCTCGTGGAAGCGGAGCAACGCGAGCAGTCGCGTTCAGTCGCAGACCATGACGAACACGCCGCTGCCGCGAACGAACACGCCGCACTCGCCAGCGAACACCGCTTCACTCGCGCGCGACGCCGCGTTGCCGAACAGTGCCTGTTCGGCGTCGATCGCGATCGGCTCGCCGCCGCGGTCGCGCGCCAGGCGCTGTGGCTCGAAATCGGCGATTTCACGCTACCGCTCGACGCGCTCCACCCGTCGCTCTGCGCTGGTGAAGCGCTGCTCGGCCCACCTCGTGCCGCCTCCACGTCGCGCGTCGCCGCCCGTCGCGGCTCGGTATCGTCCCGCGCCGTGCCCCGCTCTGCGCTCGACGCCGGGCTCGACTGGGAGCGCGCGTTTGCGTCCGTCTTCGCAACGCGCGGCGGCTTCGACGCGTTCGTCGGCAATCCACCTTGGGTCTCGTATGCCGGCCGCGCAGCGCAACCGCTCGCATCCGAGCTGCGCGCCGAGTACGCGCGCTACGAAGCGTTCGGCGGCTATCGCAATCTTCAGGGCCTCTTCGTCGAACGCTGCGCGCGGCTCTTGCGGCCCGGCGGGCGTCTCGGTCTCGTCCTGCCGAGCTCGATGTCGGAGCTTGCCGGCTACCGTCCCACACGCCGCGCGCACGATCGCCTGTGCGCGCCCGACGCGGCGCTCGCCGATCTCGGCGCCGCGGCCTTCGACGGCGTTTTTCAGCCGTGCATGGTCCTCCGCTCCACGCGCCGCCCGACGGCGCTCGAGCACGTCCCCGAACGCCCCTGGCCCGTCGAACGGCCCGATCTGGACGCCGTCGCGCTGGGCCTCATCGAAAAACTTTTACGCCCGCCACTTCCCGCGCACCTGTTCGGCGAACGCGGCTTGCAATCGACCGGCAAAGACGGCGCCCACCTCGTCGCCGCGCCCGACGCGCGCCACTCCGTCCCGCTCCGTTCCGGCAGCGACGTCGAAGCGTTCGGCCTGAAAAACCCGTCGACTCACGCCGATCCGGCGTGGTTCGGCGCGCGCCTGCGCCCCGCGAGCGAGTGGGAGCGCGTGCGTTTACTCGTGCGTCAAACCGCGCGCGTTCCGGTCGCCGCGCTTTCGGACGGCACGGGTTTTCGCAATTCCCTGCTCGCCGGCTTCGAGGACGCGGAGCACCCCGCTGAATTTCTCGTCGCGTACTTGAATTCCACGCCCGTACGCTGGCTTCACCACGCACGTCACCGCGACGCACGCCAGGGCATGCCGCAGCTGAAAATCGCCCATTTGCGCGCCACGCCCGCGCCACCGTCGCTGGAGCTCAAACGAACGCTCGCGGCGCTCGGCAAAGCACTTTCGCAGCGCGGTCGCGGCATCCGGGCGAGCGAGCAAGCCGAGCTCGACGAGCTCGTGGCGGATTCTTTCGACCTCAGTCAAAAAGAACGCGCGCGTCTCGTGGAATTCCGGAGCTCGGTTGCGGACGGCCGTCCTCGGGATTAAGGTCCCGAGTCGCCCGCATGTCTGGTTTGGTCCACCTCAAGACGTGGGGGCGGCGTGTGCTGCCAGCAGCGTGCGTCCTCGCAGCGCTACTCGCCGGCGGCAAAGCCGCGCTCTCGCGCGCCTCGAGCGAGCCGGCCCGCGCCGTGCCGGCCCTCCGCCCCCGCGCCCCCTCGGCGCCGCCCCCGCCGTCCGGCCCGAGTCACGTCGCGCTCGAGCCACTCGACGTGCGTCCCACGCCGAACCCGCTGCGTGGCCTCTCCGTGGCCGAGCTCAATCGACTCGCGCTGACCAAACCGAGCTCGCTCGGCTCGATTTGCATCGGCCGCCCCAACCGCGGACAGCTGTGGAACTCCGTCGAGCTCGCCTCCGCGCCGGGCCTGCACGTCATGGTGCAACACGACACGAGCTTCGGCACCGACGCGACGGTGCGGACACTCCACGCGGCGGTCGCCGAGTTTCGTGCCTTGTACCCGAACGCTCCCGATCTCGCCGTCGGCGACCTCAGCCACGCACACGGCGGCTACCTGCGCCCCCATCACAGCCATCAACTCGGTCTCGACGTCGACCTCGGCTACTTCTACCAGGCCGGCGGCAAGTGGTACGCGAAGGCGACCGCTCAAAACCTCGATCGCGAGCTCACGTGGGCCTTCCTCAAGGCGCTGATCGCGCAAGGCAGCACCGAATACATCTTCATGGATCGCTCGGTGCAAGCGCTGCTCCGTGATTACGCCCTCGCGCACGGTGACGACCCCGCGTGGCTCGACACACTGTTCGAAAGCCCCGCGCACCGCGACACGCTGTTTCGCCACGCGTACGGCCACATCACGCACTTCCACGTCCGTTTCTTCGATCCCGCCGCGCAGCGCACCGGACGGCTGCTCGCCGCACGTCTCGCGCCACGGCGCCGCTTCGCGCGGCAACATTGACGGGCGCGCGTCGCGCAGCGCCACTGAGGGCCAAGCGAACTTTCGCGATCGCCGTGGGTCGACTCCCCGTCCGCCCACCACGCCGGCCTACCTGACGATCGTCTCCGGCCAGTGGCTGGTGACGCCGATCGCTCCCGGGTACGACGCCGACACCCAGGTGCCGGCGAACACGTTACTGCAGGAGCCGCTCCACTGCACCCACTGGTAGCTGTTGGCCGGAAGCGTCGGCGACCAGGAGTTGCAGCTAGTGGGCTCAAGCTGCTGATAGCCGGCGTGGCTGGTCTCGTTCCAGCCGTACGACCGCCAGCCTGAGTTGTAGGGGAAAGCTTGAACAAGGTAAGTGTAGCTATTGTACTCGCAATCGCGCGTGTGCCAGACGGTCGAGCCGGCGCTGACGTCATGGCACACTGTCGTGTCGAAGGTCTGCAGGCTTAAAGTATGCACCTCCGGTACCGACGGCTCGTCGTGCGGCGCCGGAAGCACGCTCTCGCCCAGCAACTCGTGATCCAGTGCGAAGAGTACCTCGGGCACGTCAGGCCGGTCGGGGTGCAAGACGGTGTAGACGTCCACGAGCGAGCGCAGGCTGGCCGTCTCGGCGACCGTCGACGAGCCGATGGCGTCGTACACCGCCACGCCGAGGTTGCCGTTCTGGTCGCGGTTCACGAGGAGGGCCCCGGTCGGCGAGAAGTCGTCGCGGAACAGGAGGTCACCCTCCGCCGAGTCGACGGGGGAGATCCTCTCGGATCCGCAAGCGGTCAGTAGGAGGCAGAGCACCGTCAGCTGAGGTTGCATGCATTCCCAGTCCCCTCGGAACTCTCCGAAGTCGAGCGGCGCGTGCAGCCAGGAGGCGAGCGCTATCATTGACGCTCGGCGCGTTGCCGTACGTACGCGTCGCTCAGCGATTGCACCCAATGCGCGTGTAGTCGACCGCGACTTCGTCGAACCAAACGTCGAACGCCGGTGGATCCGTGTTCGCTTGATACAGCCACCACCCAATCCACATCGCGTCGAACTGCGGCAGAATGAACGCGTCGCTCGAGCCGCCGTGATTCGTCGAGCTCGTCGCGAGCGACGGATGCTCGACGCCGTCCCACCAAAACTTCGTCTGGTTCGAGCTGCCGTCGAACATCCACTCCACGCACACCCACTCTTGCGCGGGCACGGCTTTCGGCGTACCGCTCGGATCGGCGTCGAGGTTCGTCCAATCGCCGGTATCGCCACGGTCGGTGCCGACGCCGAAGAGCTCGATGTCGTGATTCGAATCCCATTGGCCGCCGACGCGGATTTCGGGCGCGTCTTGCGCCGTTCCCGCCTGTGCGCCCGAGATCGTCCAGTGCGCCCAGGCGGGCGCGGTCGGAAGCGCGTCGAACCAGACGAAGACGCGCGCGTAGTAGGTGTCGTTCGGTGCGGGGAACGTCTTGGTTTGCGTGATGTACGAAAGGCCGTTGTCGGTCGTGTGAAAGTGCGCCGAGTGCGTTCCGCGCGCGGCGCGTACGGTCTCGATCGTCGGCGCCGCCCCGCGCGGCTTCCACGTCGCCGTATCGAGCGAGCCGCTCTCGAAGTCTTCGCACAACGCGAAGCCCGAGTTCTTGCAGCGACTCTCACCGAAGAAATCGTCGCGATTGGTCGAAAATCCCCCGCTGCCACCGCCGCCCGCCGTGCCGGCTTCAGATGCGCCGCCCTCCGGCGCGCCGCTCGCACCCGCAGGCGCGCCGCCCGCCCCATTGCTGCGCCCCCCGCCGCCGCCACGGCCGGCAGCGCCCTTTGCGCCGCCCGCCCCGCTCGTCGCAGCGCTGCTAGCCGCGCCGGCGCTCGCGTTCGCGCCGCCCGCTGCAGCGGCCAAGCCGCCGGAACCGTGGCCACCACGGCCGGCATTCCCGCCGCTGCCGGCCGCTGTCGTGCTCGTGCCGGCCGCGCCGTTCGGCGCGACTCCACCCGCACCCGCCGTGCCGCCTGCGCCGCTCCCCACGCGAGGCTTGAGACGGGTGTCCGGCAATTCCACGCACGAGACGGCGAGCGCCGTCAGGGCGAGCGCGGTGAGCGGTGCGAGCTGCTTGCGAGTGCGGTGCCGGCGCGCAGAGAGGGCCACGTCGTGAGGTACCGCGGCCTGCGCGAGACGGCTCATCCGCCTGGTTCCGGCCGCGTGCGCTGCGGTCTCACCTGCGGCAGCTCTTCGATTTGGGGAACCCTTGCTTCAGGGCGCCGCGGGCGTCACGTCCGTGAAGCGCAGCGGTCGCTCGGTCGTGCCGTCGCCGGTTTCGCCGTGCTCGTTTTGGCCGGTGCAAAGCACGTGGCCCGCGGTCGTGAGCGCACAGGTCGTGAACCACGAGACGGCGACGGCGGCTATCCCGTCAGCGACGTGCGTCGCGTTCGAGCGCAAATCGATGTCGCCGGTGCCGAGCTGACCTTCGATGTTGCGCCCCCAACACCAGAGCTCGTTCTTGCGATTGACGGCGCAGGTATGGAAAACGCGCGTGTCGAACGCGATCCAGTCACTCGCGCTGCCGAAGCGCGTCGGCCGGTCGAGCCCGGAGGTGTCCATGCCGAGCGGATAGCCATCGCTCGGACTGCCGACGTTGAGGCCCCAACACCAGAGCGAATGATCTTGCTTGAGCGCGAACGAGAAGTGTTGGCCCGAGTCCACGCGCGCCCAGTCGCTGTCGACGCCCACCTGAATCGGATGGCGGATTTGGCCGTTGGTGTCGGGACCGAGCTCGTGTCCGGTATTGCGGCCCCAGCACCAAAGCGTGCCGTCGAAGCGAACGCCGCACGTGAAGCCGTCGCCGGCCGAAACGTCACTCCAATCATTGCCCGGCACTTGCACGGGCGTGAGAGCGTCGTCGGTCGTCATGTCTTGGCCAAGGGGTGGGCTGTCGTCTTGGCCGAGCTCGCCTTCGAAGTTTTGGCCCCAGCAGTAGAGCGACGCGTCCGCGAGTAACGCGCAGACGTGCTCGAAGTTGTTCGAGACGACGCGCGCCGCCACGGGCAACGGCACGCGCACCGGCGCGCTACGCGCTTGCCGATCGCCCTGTCCGAGCTGACCGCGGTCGTTCGCGCCGAAGCAGTAAACGCCGCCGAGATCGTCGAGCGCGCAGGTGTAATCGCCGCCCGCGGTGACATCGCCGCCCGCGGTGACACTCACGAAGGTTTGCGTGCTCGTGAGCTCGGTCGGCACGTGGCGTTCGTTCGTGTCGCCGAGGCCGAGCTCGCCGGATTCGTTCGCTCCCCACGTGAACAGGTGCCCCGACGACACGGCTGCGCTGTGAGACATCCCGACCGCGACGCCTGAAATCACGAGCTCAGGCTCCGGACGCGTCGTTTCGCCGCCGGCGCCCGCCTGCGCACCGTCGTCGCCGCGCTCGCGCGCCGAGCTCAAGACTTCGCCACGCTCGACACACGCCAACGCGAGCAGCGCCGCGGCGAAGAACGACGGGCGCGTCATAGCGCCACTCCAAGTCCGAGCGCGCCGAACAGCTCGACGCCGGAGACGCCCGTCACGACCTCGCCGTTATCGCTCGCCTCGAGCGCGCGGAGCGGCGCGCCGGCACCAGCCGTCGCGTCGAGATACACCGCGCCGCCGAGCCGAAGCGAACCGAACGCACCGAGCCGCGCGAACGCCGTGAGCCCGGAGAGCTCCGCGTCGTGCGCCGGTGCTCCCGCGGCGCCTCGAAAGCGCGTCGCGGCGAGGCGCACCCCGGCCGCTATGCCAGCGTCTCCGGCGAGCGCGTGCAGCAGGGCGAAGCGTAGGGCCGCGCCGCCGCCGAGAGCGCTCGAGAGCACGCGGCCGTCGGGTGCGGACACCCGCACACCTTGACGGAAGCCGGCGTCCAGATCGAGCGTGAGGCGCGTGGCGAGCGGGAGCAGCGCGCCGAGATCGGCGCCGAGCTGCGTCTGCCCGCCCCCGTAATGTTCAGCCGCGAAGCGCAAGACGAGCACCCAATTGGGTTCGTCCCGTTGCGGTAGCTCGCGCTCGACACCCGCGACGACTTCGGGCGGCGGCGGCTGCGCCGAGCGCCGCGTCTTGACGAGCGCAATCTCGGCCCAGCTCGCCCACACGAGCTCGTCGACGGCGATCGCGATCGCGAACGCGCGGCCGTCCGGCGGCACGTGTGTGAGGTCTATGTCGCGGCTCACGCGCTTTTCCGTAACGGCGTCCCGCACCTCGACGCTGACAGCGACGCTCGTCGGTTCGGCTGCCGCCACGCGTACCGTCGCGAGCGGCGGTTCGGTGCGCGGTCCAGAGTCGCCCGGGCAGGTGTCGATCCCGCGGTTCGTGAGTCCGGGGCGCAAGTCACCGAGCACTTGCTCCTCGAAGCCGCGCGGCCAATTTGCGTCCGCAAACGTGAGACTTACCCAGGGGCGTCCGCTCGTGCCACAGCCGCCTGCCGCTCGCGCGTGTCCAAGCCACGTCACGACGAGCAGGAAGACCGAAAGTACTCGAAAGAACGCCGCAACGGCCGGCACGGTTCCATGGTGTCCGTTCGGAGCGCTCGTGCGCAAGCGCCGAAACGTTACCAGCACACCTGGATGTCACTGCGCGCCGCATTGGCGCGCGACCGCCGTTGCGTGAACGCCGCCCGGGTAGCTCTTCGAGTATTCCCGCTGTGCCGAGCGGCAACGCTCGAGAGCACCTGCGGCCGCGTACGCTTCCACCAGCCGCGCCATCGCATCTTCGCGAAAACCCGCGCCAGGCGCGAGGGTGACGGCTTTCTGCAGCGCTGAAATCGCGCCCTGCACGTCGCCCAAGCGATCCATGCGCAGTCGCCCGAGCTCGAACGCGGCGAGTCCCGCGCGCGCATCCGTGGGATGTGTGGAAAGCAGCTCTTCGTAGGCGTGGGTCGCACCCGCGACATCGCCGGCCCGGCGCGCAGCGTTGCCCAGATCGAGCAGCTCGCGGGCGCCAGGCGCGGTGCGGGGCGCGCTCGTGTGCGGCGCGGCGGCAGGGGCGCTATCGGAGGCGGGCGGAGCGTTCGCGACCGGCTCGCCGCTCGTGCTCGCGGCACTGGAGTCCGTCGCCTCCGAGCTCGTAGCGGCGCGTGGCTCGTTCGTTGTGGCGGGCTGCGCCAGATCGATCGACCAGTGTTCACCGGCCGCGAGCTCGCGGCGGTCGGCGCCGTTTTTCAAGATGACTTCGACCAAGCCGCGCGACACGTCCACCTCGACGCGGTCGCGCGCGGGGGCGAGCTCGACGCCGAAGCGCGTGCCTTTGACGCGTACTTCGACGCCCGCGGCGGAGACGGTGAAGTGCCGGCCCGGGCGCGGCGTGATGTCGCAGTCGACGCGGCCGTGCTCGAGCGCGAGCGCGAGCGAGAGCGGCTCGGTGCCGCTCACGCGCACTTTGGTTTGCGCTGCGAGCTCGACGCGCGAGCCGTCGTCGAGGGCGACGGCCATCGCGTCGTTCGCTGTCTCGAGCGCCGCGCGCGGCCACACCGAGCGCGCGTGACGCTCGCTCAATACGTACAATGCGAGCGCGAGCGCGGCTCCCGCGAGCACAGCCAGGGCCGTCCCGCGAGACGCAAAGCGCCGACCACGGCTCGGTGCCGCGTCGAGTCGGCTCGATACTTCCGCCCACACGCGCGCGATGCGCGCGGGCGACACGTCCACCTTGACGTACTTCGAGGGCGGCGTGTCGGGCGTCACGTCAAAACGCGCCCTTCCGCGCTCTCGCTCTCTCGAGACGGCCTTCCGCGGCGGAAAGCCGGCGCTTGACGGTGGCGAGGCTCAGCTTCATTTCCTCGGCGATCTGCGAAAGCTCCATACCCTCGACGCGCCGCAGCACCAGCGCGACGCGCTCCTCCGAGGGCAAGCGTTCGATCAAGCCGTAAACGGCGCGGAGCTCGGCGGCGATGTCGGGCGGGGCGTCGGCCGCAATCACGGTGTCGGGTTCGATCGGCTCGTTCCGCCGCAAGCCTAGGCGAGTGAGCAGGCGCTGGCGCCGCAGTCGCTTGCTCGCCGTCCTGACGACGATCGAGCGGAGCCAGGCCTGAAAGGCTTGGGGGTTGTTGAGTGTGTCGAGCCGCGTGAAAGCGTAGACGAACGCGTCCTGCGCGAGGTCGTCCGCGTCGTCGCGACCTGCCAAAATGCGCTGCGCGAGTGCGAGCACTTGCCGCGCGTAGCGTTGAAACAGCGCCTCTTGCGCCCAAACCTCGCCGGCGCGTGCAGCCAGCACGAGCGCGGCGTCCGTCGGCCCGGCGCCGGAACGCGTGGTAGGCGCCGTTAGGGTCACCACCGGCCATGGTGCCCGAACCGACTTCGGCGGTCGTGGTGGGACATGAAAAGGAGCATCCGATTCCGCTACCTTTCATGTCCCCGGAGGTCGCTCGCGAAGCTCAGTCTTGCGTCCCGCTTGGTTTTTGGCAGTGAAGTTGAATGGTTGCAGCCGTGCGGCTCAATGTTCGGCTGAAATAGCCTAGGTTTTGTTGGCAGCCTAGCCCTCGCCGCCGCAACGAAGGAAGTAAGACATGAAGCTTCACGTCGGTGCCGTGCTCGGGCCCCTCTTCGCGCCGGCTACCGCCGACCCCAGGGACACTGCATAACGATCATGACGAAACTTCGCCGCTTCGGTCGCGCGGGGCGCTTCGCGCTACTGGGCGGTGCGCTCGCGCTCGCGTGCAGCAAGAACGAAGTGCCGAGCGCCGCGGGCAACGGGGGCAGCCATGCAGTGAGCGGTGGCGTTGGCGGTTCGAACGGCAACGCGGCGAACGCGACGGGGGGTTCGATCGGCGGCTTACCGGCGAATGGCACAAGTGCCGGTAGTGGCGGCGTCGGTGGCGACGGCGCACCGAATGGCGGAACCGGCGCGGCGGCAGGAAGACAGACGGGTGGCCGTGCGGGCGCGTCGAGCGGAGGGGGACGCGCCGGCATGCTGGCGGGAGGCTCCGCGGGCACCCGCGCCGCGCAGGCTGGTTCGAGCGCAACGAATGGCAGCGCGGGGCGGCTGGGGGCCGGCGGTGCGATGGCCGGCGCAGGCGGCTCAGCAAGCGGTGGAACAGGAACGGGCGGAAAGTCCGGGGGCAGCGGCGGTTCGGCCGGTAGTGTCGGCGCCGGCACTTTGAAAATCATGGCGATCGGCGACTCGACCACGCAATCGACGTGCTGGCGCGCCCTGCTCTGGCAGACACTCAACGGGAAGCACGCCGGACACTTCGATTTCGTCGGCTCACACCGGTCAGACGCCGGCTGCTCCCCCTCGAACTACGATCAAGACAACGAGGCGTACGGCAGCTCACTCCTGAGTGAGGCCGTGTCGGGCCTATTCGCGAACAACCGCATGTGTAGTCCGCCGGCGGCCTCGGGGCCCTGCCCGAAGCTCAACGACTTCATCACGGCATTCCAAAGCTACAAGCCGGACGTCGCGCTCATCCATTACGGCACCAACGACGTCTGGAACAGCATTGCGACGAGTTCGATCATGGCCGGCTTCGATGATCTGGTGAACGGTTTGCGGGCAGCGAACGCCGGTGTGAAGATCTTCGTCGCCCAGATCATCCCGATGAACGTGACGACCGCGACGTGCGGCGGTTGCAGCTGCTCGGCGTGCACCTCGAACATCGCCGCACTGAATTCGGCGATCGCGGCTTGGGCGCCCATGCATTCGACCGCAGGGTCGCCGATCGGCGTGGTCGATCAGAATACAGGCTTCGACGCCGTGGCCGATACACGCGACGGCGTGCACCCGAACGACTCCGGCTCCCAGAAAATGGCCGCCAAGTGGGACGCCGTGCTCGAGCCGCTGTTTTGATGGCCAGCCCATGCGCTCGCGCAGGGCTGCGCTCAGCGGGACCGCGTGCTCGGGGCGGCGCCCATAGCGTCCGCTGAAGGCATCGTTGCGTTCAGCGCGAACAGCCGCCCGCCGTAGGCCGTGCGCTCGATTAGCCGCGCGTGCGCGGCGAGCCAGGCGTCGATAGCGGGTTCGGTGCGCGGCTCCGGTTCGACGTAGTAGCGCGCGCCCTCGCGCGCGGCGCGTTCGAACGTACGCGTCGTGAAGTCGTCGGCCGCGAGCGCCCAGCCATGCGTCTTCGACAGGTAGAAGATGCGCGGATCCTGGAAATTGTTCTGCGTGCGCCAGTAGGCGTCCCACGCCGGCTCGAGCGACGCGACGACGACGAGGTCGCCCGGACGCGAACGCTCGTTGAGGAGCGCGCCGGCCGCCAAAATGGAGGGCGCGAGCGGGCCACGGTGCTCTGCGCGCTGGCGTAGTGTGAGCACCAGCACGACGGCGAGCGCCGAGCCAGCGCCGAGCCCGCGCGCTGGGGCGCGAACGACCCCGGAATCGAGCACGTCGTTCAGCGCGACCGCGACGGCGCGAGCTGCGGCGACCGAAAGGAGCAAGTGGTAGTGCGTGCCGGCGGGTTGTGAGGTGTAGCGCAAAGCGAGCAGCGTCCAGATCGCTGCCGCGAGGAGAAGGGCGCCGAGCGCCGCGTCGAAACGGCGCCGAACGGCGAGCACGAGAAACGCGAGCGTACCGATGGGGCCCGCTCCCCAGACGAGCGCATTCGTGGCGGCCTTGAACCATAAGCGCGGCATGAGCAGGTGCTCGAGCTTCGGCACTTTCGAATCACCACCCGAGAGCACGCCGAAGGAATTGCCGTACGTCTCGAACAAACGGTGCGCGTGCCAGAGGTGCGCTCCGAACACGGCAACCATCGTGACCCATGCGATCCAGAGCTCAGTTCGCCGGAGCTTGTCGCGCCGACCGAAGAGCAGCCAGGCGAAGCTCGCAATACCGAGCTGCGCGGCGGTCGGCTTGACGAGCATGGCGCAAGCGCCGAAAACCGTGTAAAAAATGAGGTTCTTGCGCTCGCCATCGCTGACCCAGCGCTCGAACGCGCTCCACGCCACGACGTAGAACAAGAGACACGTGGCTTCGGGTTGCACGGAAGTCGCGGCGAAAATGACGGCTCGCGCCGTCAGCAGCGTGAGGGCGCCGGCGACGGCTGGAAATACGCCAAAGTACGCGCGCAGCGAGCGCCACGTGACGACGGCCGCGGCGAGCGTCGCCGCCAACGATACGAGCTGTCCCGGCCACGCGTGATCGCCGAAAAGCCGCAGCCCGAACGAGACGACGTACGGATAAAGTTGAAATTCCGATTCCACGTAGCCGGGACCGCTGCCACCCCAGTCGATGCGGGGGCGAAGAATGCTCGCCCCCGTCTCGGTGAAGTGACGCGCGATCGCGGCGGTGTCCGCTTGGCGCCAACCCTGCCAATCCCCGGCGAGCGAGCCGGCTCGTCCCAGAGTCCACGCGGCGACGGCCACGAGCCCCAGCACCAACCAAAACCACGCCGTCACGAGGCGGCTGAAGGGGCTGTGAGGCTCGCGGTCGTCGGTGCTCACGGCGATTTCTTCGTGCCTCTTACGCGAGTACGGGTGCTCGCAAGATGAGCCGGCGCCGAACGATGTTGAGGACGAGGAACGGCAGTCCGCCGCCCAAACGCACGTTATGCCTGAACATCCAGGCCCAAGCCGTGATGGCGATGGCGAGCCCGAGCAACATCAATGACGTTTGCCTGATCCAAGCTCGATCCGGGTGAATCGTCCCGACGAAGCCTTGAGGTGAAATCAGCGTGGCGACGAAGCCGACGGCGACCACGCCCGCGAAAAGTCCTGCGGCTTGCGCTTCGCTCAGCGCCGCCACGAGACCGGGTGCACCGAGCTCGAAGGCAATGGCGGCAACCCACAACCAGAGGGCCGTGCCGATGAGAATCGGGTTCAAGACTGCGCGTCGTAAGAGCACGAACGCGGACACCGGGATCGTCAAGAGCGCGGCGACGAGCAAGGCGGTCCCCGCTCGAGCGAAGTCGATTTTGCCCGCGAGAATGATAGGCAAGGCGAGGCTCACGATCGGCACGAGCTGAAGGAGCTCGGCCCAGACGGGGTTCGGGCGGGGGCTGGTCAAGGTAAACCGCAGCATAGCGTGAGGGGACCGGCGGCGGCTTCACGGACTGCCGACAGCAACTGGCAGCATGATCCGCGGCGCGCGATCGGCGCCCGCGAGCGCTACGCTGCTACTGACAAATCGTGGCAGCATGAAACCATGTCGCGCGCGGATCGCTTGCTTCGCCTCGTTCAGCTTCTGCGCCGGTATCGCGCGCCGGTGAGCGCCGTAGTCCTGGGGCAGGAGCTCGAGGTGTCGGTGCGCTCAATCTATCGTGACGTGGAGCGCTGCGAGCCCACGGAGCAGGCATCGAGGGCGAGGCTGGGAAGCCATCCGGCACAACTCCGTGAGGGCTGAGCCCCGAGCGATGGCATGCGCCAAAATGTCGCGCCATGGCAACGCGCAGCGATGCGGCCCGCAGTGTTGGGTCGGGCCGCTCCGCCGCCTGGTATGGGCCTTGCTCAGCTAAGCCACGTGGGTGACGGCAACGTCGGACAAGGTACGGGCGCGGCGAACGCGACCAAACCCGATCTCATCGTCGTGGGTGCCGGCATTGCGGGGCTGTATGCGGCGCGACGCCTCGCACGCGCTGGGGCGCGCGTGACGGTGCTCGAAGGGCGTTCACAGCCGGGTGGGCGCATCCTGACTGAGCGGCCGAGCCAGTCTGCGAGTCCGGTCGAGCTCGGCGCGGAATTCGTACACGGGCGGTCGCCCGAGCTTCACCAGCTGATCAAAGAGGCCGGCCTCGAGCTCGAGCGCGTGGAGGGCGAGCACTACGAGCTCGATGCGGGAGAGGTGCGCCCCGCCAAGGTGCTCGGTGAGGTGCTCGACGCACTCGGGCACCCGGGCGTGGACGACGCCGGTACGGCGCTCGATCTCGCGAAAGAGCGCCATTTCGGTCGCGAACAGACGCGCTGGTTGACGCATTTCGTCGAAGGTTTCCACGCCGCTCCGCCGGACCGGGTGAGCGCGCGCTCCATCGTGCGACAATCGGCCGCGACCGAGTCTCAGTCGCGCTGCCGCCAAGGGTACGGCGCGCTCATCGACTACTTGTGCGCCGAGCTCGTCAACGCGGGCGCGAGCCTCGGCTTCGGTTCTCGTGTCGAAAGCGTCGTGGTCGAGCCACACGGCGTGGTCGTGCGCGACCAGTGGCGCGAGCATCACGCGGGGGCGTGTATCGTCGCGCTGCCGCTCCCGATGCACCAAGCGCCCAAGGAGCTCGGCGGCGTCGAGCTCGATCCCGCGCCCGAGGCGGTGACGGTCGCGTCACGGCGCCTGGAGAGCGGCTTGGCGCTCCGTGTCACATTGCGCTTGGCCGAGCCTGCCGAATTTCAGCGGGCGCTACCACACGGCTCGTTCATTCACGTGCTCGACGAGGATTTTCCCACCTGGTGGTCGGGCTCCGATGGGAACGAGCCGCGGCTCGTTGCTTGGTGCGGCGGGCCGCGTTGTGCGCGCCTCGCGGGCGAACGACGGGCCGCAGCAGCCGCCCTCGAGGTGCTCGGCCGCATCACGGGCAAGACGGTGCCGGAGCTCCGCGCCTTGGTTCGTGAAGTTCACGTCCATGATTTCGGGGTCGATCACTTCTCGCGGGGAGCGTATCCGTACGAGCTCGCGGAAGAGACGGACGGCGACCTGCCGCTCGTTGCCGGCCGCGCGCCCCTGCTCGTCGCGGGCGACTTCTTCGACGCCGACGAGGTGGGCACGGTGTCGGCCGCCGTGAAGAGCGGGCACGCGGCCGCCTCCGTGCTCCTCGGCGAAGAGCGGCACTCGAGCGAGTAACCACTCCGCCTCGGCGTGGCAATTTGTGGGCTGGCAGTTTGGGCGTTTTCCCCATCCTGTGAGTGGCCTGTGGGCGGCGCGAGCTTCCCCTGTCCGAGGATGGGCGCTAGCTTTTGCCCCCTCCTCGGCTGGTCGGCGCAATATGTCAATTTCGGTCATTCTTCCTGACGGCAAGAACTTAACCCTCGAGCCTGGCGCAACACCTCTGGACGCGGCGCGCGCCATTTCGACGAAGCTCGCCGACGTGGTCGTGGTCGCGAAGGTGGACGGGCAGATTTGGGACCTGCGCCAGCCGTTGACGAACGGAGCGCGGCTCGAGCTCTGCAAAGCGGACTCGCCGGAGGGGCGCGACGCCATCAATCATTCGGCCGAGCACGTGCTCGCCACGGCGGTGCTGCACCTGTTTCCCGGCGCCAAAGTCACGATGGGACCGCGCACCCACGCCGAGGAATTCTATTACGACTTCGACGTGGGCAATCACACCTTCTCGCCCGATGACCTGGCGCGCATCGAAGCGGAGATGCAGCGACTGATCGAGAGCAAGGTCGCCTTCGAGCGGCAGAGCGTTCCGCGGACTCAAGCGCAGGCCGTTCTCCGCTCGCTCGGTCAAGACAACGAGTACAAAGAGGAGATCTTGTCGTGGATCCGCGACGACGAGGTGTCGCTCTTTCGCAACGGCGACTTCGTCGATCTCTGTCGTGGGCCGCATCTGCCGCACGCCGGTTTCATCAAGGGGCTCAAGCTGACGGCCGCTTCGGCGGCGTACTGGCGTGCCGACTCGACCAAGCAATCTTTGCAGCGCGTGCGCGGCGTTGCCTTCGCAAAGAAGGAGGAGCTCGAGAAATACCAGCGCACCCTGGCAGAGGCGAAAAAACGCGACCACCGCAAGCTCGGCCGGGATCTCGAGTTATTTTTGGTGTCGGAGCGTTACGACGACCACGACTATCAGGAGCAGGAGGAGCTCGATCTGTACGTGGGTGTGACGGCGCCGAGTCCGCTCGATCGGCGCCTCGTCGATTTCGTGCTGACGCAGGTCTCTCGCTGTGCGGCGTCGCGTCAAGTCCGTCAAACGGTCAAGCTCGCGCCGCTGCCGCGCGCCAAAGCGGGCGAGGTGGTCGAGCCCAGCGTCGAGGTGCGGCTGCGCGGAGCGTTGTCACCGGGCGTGAGGCGCGAGCTCGAAGCGGCGCTCGCCGACTGCAAGGAAGCCCGGCTGAACCTATACATCGAGCCGCACTACACGGAGGAAGTCGGTCCCGGGCTCGTGATGTGGTTGCCGAAGGGCGGCCGGCTCAGAGCCATCATCGAAGACCAGTGGCGCAAGATGCATTTGGAGGCGGGTTACGACCTCGTCTATTCGCCGCACATCGCCAAAGCCGACTTGTGGAAGGTGTCCGGTCACTGGAACTTCTACCGCGACGGCATGTTTTCTCCGATGTCGGTCGACGGCCACGACTACTGCTGTAAGCCGATGAATTGCCCTTTTCACGTGCTGATGGTGAAGAGCAGGAATCGGAGTTATCGCGAATTCCCGATGCGGCTCGCCGAGCTCGGCACCGTGTACCGTTACGAGCTCGCCGGTGTGATGCACGGGCTGATGCGCGTGCGCGGCTTCACGCAGGACGACGCCCACCTCTTCTGTCGCGCCGACCAGGTCGAAGAGGAAGTAGATCGCGTGCTCCGGTTCATCTTGCGCACTCTGCGCACGTTCGGGTTCAACTCCTTCGAGGTGAACCTCTCGACGCGACCGGCCGAGTACGTGGGCACGCCGGAGGGTTGGGAACGGGCGGAACGCACGCTCGCGCAGGCGCTCGAACGCGTGGGACTCGCGTACGAAGTCGACGCCGGTGGGGGCGCTTTCTACGGCCCCAAAATCGACATCAAGCTCGTCGATGCGCTCGAGCGCAAATGGCAGTGTTCGACGCTCCAATACGATTTCAACAACCCCGAGCGCTTCACGCTCGAATTCGTTAACTCCAAAGGCGAGCGCGAGCAGCCGATCATGCTGCACCGTGCCTTGCTCGGCTCGATCGAGCGCTTCATCGGCGTGCTGCTCGAGCATTACGCAGGCGCCTTGCCGGCCTGGCTGTCGCCCGAGCAGGCGCGGGTGATCACCGTGGCCGAGCGTCACGCCGAGCACGCCCGGCACATCGCAGAGCTCTTGCAGCGAGCGGGCGTTCGAACCAGCGTCGAAGCGTCGTCGGACAAGCTCGGCGCGAAAATTCGACAAGCGCAGCTCGAAAAGATCCCGTTCATGCTCGTGATCGGCGACAAGGAAGTCGAAGGTGACGGTGCGGCGGTTCGCTTGCGGGACGGCACGGACAAGGGGCTCATGGCGGCGGAGGCCTTGTCGAGCTTCCTGCGTGAGGGCTGCGCGATCCCCGAAGTGGCCTGAGGATCCGGGGATTCGGCGTTAGGCGGAGCGCGCGGAGCGACGTGCACGCCGGCGTGCAAGCCAGGCGATTGCCATGAGCCAACCTCCGCCAGCGGCGTACCAGCGCTCGCCGCCTTCGCCCGCAAGCGAGCAGTCACACCCGGACGACCGAGGTGTTGCGCGAGCTGCTCCGTCCAAGTTCGGCGCACCGCCCGCGCCCGAGTGTCCGCTGCCGGCTTCGCTCGTTGGACTCACGCCCGCGTTCGACGGTGTGCCGCCGCTCGACGCTGTGCCGCCCGCTCCGCCGTGCCCCGACGCTTCGCCGCCGAGCGTCCCCGCGGTCGCGCCTGCGGCCGCCATCGCCCCAGCAGACCCCGGACGTCCACCGCGATTCATCCCACTCGTCCCCGCGTGCCCCGACGTGTCCGCGCCGCCGCGACCACCTGCACCTGCGCCTCCACCGGCACGTCCGCCGGCACCTGCGCCTCCACCGGCACGTCCGGCGCCATGTCCACCTGCACCTGCGCCTCCACCGGCACGTCCGCCGGCACCCGCGCCGCCCGTCGACTCCGAGCCACCCGCTCCCGCCATTGCGCCCGCCGGCACGAATTCGAAGCTCCGAATTACGATCTCGACGGGATTCGCGTCCGAAGGCGGCGCGTCGAAGCACCACAGATTGATCCCGAGCGGAAGTGCCGACTGAGGAATGTTCTTGCTCGCTTGCGCCGGCATGTACGACCACGTTTTCAACGGCGCGCTGCTGGTCGTGAGCGGCTCGAGGCCGTCGAACAAGGACTCCGTGACGCCGGCGTTCGACCAGACCAGACGCGATGTGGACGTGAGGCCGCTCAGCGAGAACGAATAGCTGAGCTCGCCGATCGTCGTCCCGGTCGCCGGATACACGGTAAAGTCCCCGTTGGGCCCATTCGCCTGGCCCCAGCGCGAATATTCGATGTCAATTTCGTTCGTCCCGTCCGCGCCGAGCCCGGCTTCAGGCCCATATGGAAAGAGGCCCAAGACGAGGTTCCGGTCGTAGGTGTCGATCGGCCCCTCCACCTGCCACTGGTAGGTGCCGAACCCGATCTCGTCGGTCGTGAACAGCTCCGACGCGGACCAGGTCCCGCCGCTGTGCGCGATGCGCAAGTGGAGGTAGCCGTTGTCGTCCACGTTGACGTTCGCGGCGTCGCCTTCACACACGCCCGCCATGCCGCCCGAGGTCAGCTGCCACGTGTGCCCCTGCCAATCGAGCGTCGCGGCCACCGCTTGCGGCGCGACCGTCGCTGCGGCGCATGAAAGGGCGAGAGAAAGCAGCCTCGCGACCGAGCCCGCACGTCGCTGCACGCATGGAACTTAGCACGACGCTCCTAGCGAGCAGCGTCCATCGATGAGGGGATGAGACCGGACGAAGGAACTCAGACGCACCCCGCCGCTCCTTGACTTTCTGGCGGAAGAGAGTAGCGTTGAAGCACTCGGGCAGCAGGAGCCGTTTCTCGGCGCCACCTGGCGTGCGCGGACTGCAGTCAGGACGACGCTGAGGTTTTCGGTCACGCCGAATCCGTCCGCGCCAAGCGATGGATGGGCAAGAAAACCGATGCTCCCGGCACGTTCACACTTCGAGCGTCCGTTCTTTGGCGCCCCCCATCGGGTGCGAACAGGCGCTTTGAAGTTGCGTCGGAGCATGCGTGTCGGGACCTGCGCGACCCGGTAGGCCTTACAAATATGGGATCGACCGTTGATCGATCCAGAGCAGGAGCAAGCACATGGCAGAGGGTAATATCGAGCGGTTGACAGAAAAGGGTTTCGGTTTCATCCGCACACCGAGTGGAACTGACCTATTTTTCCATTCCACAGCGCTGCAGGGAGTGCTCTTCGAGGAGCTCCGTGTCGGTCAGCGCGTCGAATTCACGCAGAGTGAAGGCGCGAGGGGGCCGCGTGCAGAAGCCATCAGGCTGGCCTAGTTCGCCGGACGCAGCGCCACCGCCCGCGCTTTCGCTCGCGCGCACCGAAGTGGAAGCCGCCGGGCGCGCTCTGGAGCTGGCAATGAGTTTGATCCAGGTGGCGCCCAGAGCAGACAAGGTCGCCGTCAGCGGCGCTCTCGAGCTAGCCCTCGACCGACTACGTGCCGCCGGTGCGGCGCTTGCCTCGCTCGAAGCAACGACCAGCGAGCCGCCCTCAGTCACGAACGGCAGCGGCTGACGCGAGCGTTCGTGTGACAGGCGCGTCGGCGCCGCTTCAGGCGTTCGTCACTTCGTCAGTGCGAACGAAAAACGAGTCGAGCGTATTTTCGCCGAAGGTCGTGTTGATGGCGACATCGGCCGCGTCCCGGCCGCGCGCGATCAGTACGCGCCCAATGCGCGGAGTGTTGTTGCGAGGGTCGAAGGTGTACCAGCGCCCCCCGAGATACGCTTCGAACCAACCAGCGAAGTCCATCGGGCTATCCGCGCGTGGCACGCCGATGTCGCCGAGGTATCCCGTGCAGTAGCGCGCCGGAATGTTCATGCAACGGCAAAGAGCGATCGCCAAATGCGCGTAGTCGCGACACACGCCGAGCCCTTCGTTGTACGCGCCTAGCGCCGACTTGGTGGGATTGGCGTACTCGTAGCCAAAGCGAATGTGGCGGTGCACGAAGTCGCAGACGGCTTGGACGCGGTGCCAACCGGTCGGCCCGCCCGAAAAAAGCTTCCACGCAAAGTCCGAGAGCAGGTCTGTCTCGCAGTAGCGGCTGCCGAGTAGATAGACGAGCACCTCTTCCGGAAGGGCATCTGGCGAATGTTGTTCGGCCCACGGCGCTACCTCGTCGGGAGCCCCCGAATCGTTCACGACGGCATCGCACCAGATCCGTAGGCTTCCAGCGGGCGCGACCAAGCGCGTGCACCAGTTGCCGAACCCGTCGCGGTACGAGCGGATCGGAAGCGCAGGATCCGTCAGCAAGTAATCGGGGCGCACGAGATCGGAGACACGTGAATGATGGACATTCAACGTCAAGATCATCGCGGTCGAGCGCGGGAACGTGTAGCGAAGTTCGTAGCCCACTCGGATCTGCATGGTTTGCCTCGGGGTACCGTCTTCTGTCCCACCCGTCATCGCCGTCGTAGCACGACGACCGCGGCTAGCTTCGTCAATCGCACGCTGTGTTTAGCGTCGAGATGCGGCTTGCCTCGGTCGTGAAACACTTCAGAAGCCTGGTACGTGCGTCACTCGTGCCAGCGTCGTCGTGCACGCACGAGCGCGCTCGCATCCTGAAATCCAAGACGGAAGCTGACTTCCTGGTTCGATAGGCCCTGTGCCGTCAGTTGCTGGGCGAGCGCGCGGCGAGCGTCGTCGAGTAAGGCATCGAAGCTCGTCGCCTCGCTCCTCAATCGACGCTGGAGCGTGCGCGGACTCATGTGGAGCGCGCCCGCGACGTCGCCGAGCGTGCGCACGACCCCGGCTTCGCCGGCCACGAGTGGTCTCACGCGGTCCGCGATCGAGGCGCGCTGCGGCAGAAGCGAGAGCGCTCGCGCCGCCTGTCGCTCGAACGCATGGCTCAAAAGCTCGCGGAGGCCGTGCAGGGGTCGATCAACCAAGCCAGCCGGCAAGGTGATTCGATTCTCGGGCGCAGCAAAGTGAGGCTCGATGCCGAAATGGGCGGCGAGCGCGCTGAAGTCACCGAGCGGCTCGTGCTCGAGCTCCACCAAGCGTGGCGAGGCATCGCGATCGACGAGCGCACGAACTCCCTCGAGCACCTCGACCAGCGCGCACTCGGCCAGCACCGCGCGCGCCAGGTCCGAAGAGCCTGGATGCCGAAAACTCACGACCGCGTCGGCAGCCGCAGCGTTCAGTCGAAAGCGCTCGCCGTCACCCCATAGCCGCTGGAACGCAAAGGCTCGCTCGAGTCCGCGTCGAAAGGTGGGTGCGGTGAGCAAGAGCAGCCCCGGCGCGCCGTAACTTTCATCGATGCGTGTGAGCGCGAGCTCGAGCCCGAGCTCGGCCGCGCCAAGCTTTGCCGCAGCCATTTCGACCAGGCGATCCGCTGCGTCGTAGTTGACGCGTGCGCCTTCGCTCTCGAGCGTGGGCCTCGCAATTCCCGTCGCTGTGAGCAGCGGCTCGACCGGCTCCCCCCGCAGCTCGAGCAGGCGAACCAACCTCAGCAGCATGGCCGCCGAAATCGTCTCAGCCATGGGCGTCTGCCCCGGAGAGTGGCGGCCAAGGCCCACCGATCTGGCGTGCGAGGCTTCGGCGGACGCGACGCGCGGCGCTTAGATTCTCCGGTATGTTTCGCCTGCTGCGCATCCTGATCGTCACGTTCTTTACGACACTTGTGAGACGTGTTCGACGGGGTCCGGCGCGCTCGGCGTGGGACTTCCGCTTCCAATGGGTCGTCGCCTTCCTGCGCCGGGATTTCGATGAATCCGCCCATTGGCCCTATCGAAGGCTGCGCCGCGACCTCGATGCGCGGCACTACCCGTCGAAAGCAGCGGCGCGCGTGACACGCGAAACCGCGGCCGTCGGCGGCGTTCAGGCCGTGTGGTTCCGCCCGCGACAAGCGCGCAGAGGCGCGATCTTGTTCTTTCACGGCGGCTCCTACATCTTCGGCTCCATCCAAACGAGCCATGCGGACTTGGCGGCGAGTCTCGCCCTCGAGAGCGGAATTGCGGTCGTCGGCATCGACTATCGACTCGCGCCGGAGCACCCCTACCCAGCAGCGCTCGAAGATGCGCTCGCTGTCTTCGATGCTCTCTTGGCTAGCGGATTCAGGGCGGCAGAGATCGTGGTCGCCGGCGACTCGGCGGGCGGCAATCTCGCCCTCTGCCTCCAGCTGCTGCTTCGGGATCGAAAGCGGGAGCAGGCGCGCGCGGCCCTGCTACTCTCGCCGTGGTTGGATCTCACGGCGAGTCACCCCTCCTGTCGTGCCGCCGACGCCCTCGACTACGGACAGACCTGGTTTCTACTTCAGCACGCGCGCGACTTCGCGGGCGGCGTCCCGCTCGAGGACCCGCGCGTGTCTCCGCTCAATGCGAACCTCGAGGGGCTTGCGCCCATCTACGTCGTGATCGGCGGCGCGGAGCGCTTGGCGGACGAAGGCCGCGCGCTCGTCGACAAAGCGCAGGCGGCAGCGGCGCGCGCCGAGCTCTACGTCGCCGAGGACATGCCACACAACCCGTGCGTACTCGCGGCATTTCACCCGAATGCGGCAGAGTCATTGCGCGCGGCAGCGCGATTCGCGCGGTCGGCGCTGGGCGAACCGTAAGCTCGGTGAGATCACGACTTCAGTTGACGAACGTCGTGAATTTGCGCGCCCGGGAAGATTCGAACTTCCGACACCCGGTTCCGTAGACCGGTGCTCTATCCAGCTGAGCTACGGGCGCTTGGAGAAGGGCGCGACTCATAGCACATGCGGTTTGCGTGGCGTCCAGCTCGGAGAGCAACCACATCGCCGTTTTTGTTCGTTCACGCGAACGGTTGGCAGGTCGGCCGGTATGTCTCGCTACACACGACGGCGGAGAATTGGGCCAGCCGCTGCCGCTGCGTCGATCCATTCAAGGCAGAATTTTGTCTGCAACTTTTTCAGACTGTGAGGGTTAGCCTGACATCGAGACCAGGGTGGCCGCTTGCGAGCTCTAGGTTGGTCCACCCAAAAAGAAGCCCTAACCCGTTGAAACAATGCGTTGTTTCGTCAGTGTTTGGCGAGATGGCACGGACCCTGCTAAACACCGGGCACTTATCGAGGCCGCACCGGCTTCACCACTTTCTCGCTGAGCCTAGCGAGAGCTTGCAAAGAGGCATCGCTGGAACGACGCCTCTCGCTTTCCGACCGCTTCCTTATCGCTTCTGCTTTCTTTCGCTTACTTTTATCTTCTCTAGAAACGATTCCAAAAGGCCTGATGGGTCCAGCCCTCAGGCCTTTTTCAATTTTAGCGCTTCCATTCCGAGTTGGGTAGTCCCCTACGCGGGACTTTCGAGTCGCGGTGCCAATCTGCCCGCGTCTCCTCAGTGCAACGCTCGAGGCATCTCGGGCCATCCCGGCCTCCGAAAAATCACGGTTCCTGCGGCACGCCGAACAGAAAGTCAGCCACGGCGTCCGCATGGCAGCCGTGGCAGCCCTGAGTGGCTTGACCAGTCGGCCCAGCCGGCGCGAGCACAACGCCATCGGGATCGAGCACCAGGAAACGCCAGGTGCCTGAGCTCTTCTCCATCACGTAAACCGGGCCGGGCCGCTGATCGGCCTTCAGGTGGAAGAGCGCGACGACACTGTCGTCGGGTAGCGCACTGTCGCGCACCAAGTGTGCGTACGAGTCGCGGGCTTCTGGGCTGACGCGGACGACGGCGACGGGACCGGCCCCCGTATGGCCACGATTCGTGAACGGCTCGCTGGCGGGCGGCCAGCTCCGCACTTCGCTGAAACGAGGCCAGACGCCGCGCGTGATGCTGGGCCGTGGCGCACTCGTCGGGACTTTCGTCAGGGGCGCCGGCGAGCCACACGCTCCGAGCACGAACACCGAGCAAAGGAGCGAGACGCGCAAGACCTGGGCCCCGAGCTGCGCCCGTATGCGTCGCATGGTACCACGAGCGCATGCTCTCGCGCGCTCTCGTCGCGCCGGCCGTCGTCTCGTTCGGGTTCGCAGCGAGCGCTTGTTCGCCGGCGGGACAAGCTGCTTCCCCGAGCAGCACACCCGCGAGCGTCGCGTCTGCGGCTGCTGCGCCGGCGGCGAGCGGTACCGCGCCGGCAGCCTCGGATAGTGCGACCCCCCTGGCCGAGGATGGTCCGGGCTGGCTCGGCGTCGAAGTGGGAATGGCGCCGCCGGGGCAAGCGGGCGTGCTCGTTGAAAGTGTGATGCACGGCTCGCCCGCCGAGGCCGCGGGCTTAAGAGCCGGCGATCGGATTCTGAGGATTGGGCACGAGGACGTGGCGAACGGCCGCGACGTCGTGCGCATCGTGAGCAGCCACCGAGGCGGCGATCGCGTGGGCCTTTCGCTCACGCGCGACGGGGAAGAGCGTTTGATGCCGGTGCTGCTCGCCGCTCGGCCGGACCCCGACGAGCTGTTGAAGCTCGAACTCGGCGGTGACGTGGCGCCAGCGTGGCGTCCACTCGCCACGGTGCGAGGCAGCGTGCCCGCGACGCTCGGAGAGCTGAAGGGGCGCGTGGTCGTGATGGAGTTTTGGGCATCGTGGTGCATGCCCTGCCGGATGACGGCGCCACGACTGAGCGCGTGGCAGGACCGTTACGGAGCGCAGGGGCTCACCGTGATCGGCATCACGATGGATGCGCCGGAAGTAGCGCTACAGGCCAGCGTCGAGATGGGGATGGACTACGCGGTACTTTCGGATCCGGACGGCGCGACGACCCGCGAGTACAAAGCGTTCTCGTTACCGACGCTGTTCGTGATCGACCGCAACGGCAAGATCCGCACGGCCATGGTCGGCTACTCGTCGGCCGGTTTCGAGAAGACGGAAGCGACCCTACGCGGCCTCTTGTCCGAAGGTTCTTGAGCCGCAGCCCGGGCGAATCGGCCTGATTTGGCCCGAGCGGTTCGTACTAGGATCCGGGCATGGACGACGCCAAGCTCAGGCAGCTCGTTGAGCGCGCGCAACGTGGCGGCGCACCGAAGTACCACGAGAAGAATCGCGAACAGAAGAAACTGTTCGCTCGCGAGCGCATCGCGCTGCTCGTCGATCAGGGCTCGTTCGTGGAAGATGGACTGCTCGCGCGCGCTGCATCTCCTGACGAGCTTCCCGCGGACGGCGTCGTCACCGGCACCGCCAACATCGACGGCCGCCCCGTGGCGATCATGGCCAACGATTCGACGGTCAAGGCCGGCTCGTGGGGTGAGCTCACCGTCGAGAAGATTTTGCGCATCCAAGGGCGCGCCGAGAAGCTCGCGTGCCCGCTATTTTATCTCGTGGACTCCGCCGGTGCGCGCATCACCGATCAGGCGGAAATGTTTCCGGGCCGGCGCGGCGCGGGTCGCATATTCTACAACCAGGTCGCCCTGAGCGGCCGCGTGCCGCAAATCTGCTTGCTGTTCGGGCCCTCGGCGGCGGGCGGCGCCTACATCCCGGCGTTTTGCGACGTGGTCGTGATGGTGGACGGGAATGCGAGCATGTATCTCGGCTCGCCGCGCATGGCGGAGATGGTGATCGGGGAAAAGGTGACGCTCGAGGAAATGGGCGGCGCCAAAATGCACACGAGCGTCTCCGGCTGCGGCGACGTGCTCGTGGCCACGGAGGAGCAGGCGCTCACCTTTGGACGCGACTACCTCGCGTACATGCCGCAAAATGCGGAAGCGGAGCCGCCGAGCACGTGGGTGCGTCCGCCGAAACCGGGCGCGCCGCTCGAAAGCGTCGTCGTGCCCGACGAGAACAAGCCGTTCGACATGCGCGCGGTGATCGACGCCCTGATCGACGACAACAGTCTGCTCGAAGTGAAGGCGCGTTTTGCCAAAGAGATCATCACGGCTTTCGCGCGCATCGAAGGGCGTCCCGTCGGTATCGTCGCCAATCAGCCGAAGCACTTGGGCGGCGTGCTGTTCGTCGACAGCGCCGATAAGGCCGCGCGCTTCATTTGGCTGTGCGACGCCTTCAACGTCCCGCTCGTCTTTCTGGCCGACGTGCCGGGCTTCATGATCGGCACCAAGGTCGAGCGCCAGGGCATCATCCGCGCGGGAGCGAAGATGGTGGCGGCGGTGAGCGAAGCGACGGTGCCGAAGCTCAGCGTGATCGTGCGTAAGGCGTACGGCGCGGGGCTCTACGCGATGTGCGGGCCGGCGTTCGAGCCCGAGGCGTGCATTGCGCTACCGACTGCGTCGATTGCCGTGATGGGCGCGCAGGCGGCCGTCAACGCCGTGCATTACAACCGTATTCAGCAGGTGCCGGAAGGGCCGGAGCGGGAGGCGCTCGTCGCGAAGCTCCGCGCCGAGTACCGCGAAGACGTGAGTCTCGAAAAGCTCGCGAGCGAGCTCGTGATCGACGCCGTGGTGCCGTTCGATCGGCTACGTAGCGAGGTCGTGGCGCGGCTCGCCAACGCGAGCACGCGCCGGCCGCCACGCATTGCGCGCAAGCACCTCGTGCCACCGATGTGAGCATGGCCGGAGGCGCCGCACTTCTGCGCTCGCGCGCTGGTCCGGGCGCCGGGGCTGCCCGGCGTTCGCTCGGCGTCGTCGCGGCGCTCTGCGCCGTCACGAGCACGGCGCGAGCCGCGATCGATCTCGGCGCGGTGGCGCGCAGCGGGATTGCGTTGCCGCGCGTCGTGGGCGCTCAGCCGAGCATGATCGTCGAGGTACCGCCCGGAGCGGAGCCGCCCGCGCGCTTCGTACGTGTGGGCACGACGCCGTCCGGTTCGACGCTCGGCGTCCTCGACCTCGGCGTGGCGAGCCTCACTGCGCTCGCCGCCGCGCGGCCCGAGCTCACGTTGAGTTGGTCTCCGCCGCTCCGGCTCCTGCTCGATCGAGCCGACGGCTTCACGGGCGCGTCCGCGTTTCGCAACGCTACCGGTCTCACGGGACACGGCGTCATCCTCGGCATCATCGATACGGGCGTGGATCCGACGCACCCCGATCTCAGGGACGAAAGCGGCAAGAGCCGTGTCCTCTGGTGGTTGGATTTTTCCCGCGAACGCGCCGGTCTCCACCCTGAGCTCGAGGACGAGCTCGGCTGCCGTGTCGATCCCAGCGACAGCAACGGTGTGCCCTGTGCCGTGCTCGACGGCAACGACGTCGAAGCGTTGCTCGCTGACAACGACGCCACCAACGACCCGAGCGATTTCGGTGGCCACGGCACGCACGTGGCGTCGCTCGCGGGCGGCACGGGGCGCTCGAACGCGCCGCCGCGTTACGTCGGCGTGGCGCCGGAGGCGAGCTACATCGTGGCGCGCGTCGCGCGCAAAGGCGGAGGCATTTACGACACCGACGTGCTCAAGGCCGCGAGCTTCGTCTTCGAGCGCGCGGCCGATCTCGCGCGGCCCGCCGTGGTAAATCTGAGTCTCGGCAGCGATTTCGGCGGTCACGACGGTAGCTCGCCGGTCGAGCGGGGTCTCGAAAGCTTGGTCGGCGCAGAGCATCCGGGGCGCGCCATCGTGGTCGCGGCGGGCAACAGCGCGACGCTGTACTCGGGGCTCGACACCGGTACGCCGGAGCCGCTCGGCGTGCATACCGAAGTGCACATCCCCGAGCACGGCGAAGCGCTCGTACCGATCGTGACGCCTGCGACGGGTCCGGGCGTCACGGAGGGCACGATCTACGTCTGGATCACTCTGCGCCCAGGCGACGCCCTCAAGGTCGGCGTCGAACATCGCGCGGGCACGATCCTCCAGCCCGTCGCATCCGGAGGCGGCGCTCTCGGGGCCACGGGCAACGTCGAAGTGACCGTGTTGAACGGTGTCACGAACGACACGAGCCCGATCCCAGCGGGCTCCTACGCCGCCGCGGTGGTGATCGACGGCAGCTGGAGCAGCAGCGACGTGTTCGGACTCAAGCTCCAGGGGCCCGCGTCGGCGCGGCTCTGGATCGAGGGTGACGGCCTCCTGAGCCCCGAGCAAAGCATCGGGCCGCTCCTCCCGCGCGCCCAGAAGGAGGGGACGATCAACGTGCCCGCCTCGGCGCCGGATCTGATCGCGGTGGGCGCGACGGTGAACCGCACGGATTGGCCGGATTTTGCCCATGAAACGGTGTCGCTCGCCGGGCTCGGGCCGCCGGAAGCCGCGCCGCCGGATACGCTCGCGTACTTCTCGTCGGCGGGGCCGAACGCGCTCGGCGCGCTCAAGCCGGATTTGGTCGCGCCCGGAGCGTTCGTCGTCGGCGCGATGGCGGCCGGCGCCGATCCACGCACGGACGGTGCGGGCGGACTCTTCGACGACGGCGGACTTTGCAACACGCTCGGCTACGTCGACGGCTGCTTCGTCGTCGACGCCGCGCACGCCGTCTCCGGCGGCACTTCGATGTCGGCGCCGCTCGTGACCGGAGCCATCGCGCTGCTCCTCGAGCGCGATCCCACGCTGCATCAGGCCGAATTGAAAGCGCTCTTGCAAGCAAGCGCGCGGCAGCTGCACGCGACGGACGCGCAAGCCGAGCAGCTCGGCGCCGGCGCGCTCGATCTCGGCCGCACGCTGGAAGCGCTCGACGAAGGCATGCTCGAGCGCGTTCCCGGACGTGGCACCGAGCTCTTGCTCGCAGGCTCGTACGCGCACCCGGATCCGAGCTGGCCGCTCGAAGGGCTCGTGGAGTTGCGCGACGACGCGGGTGAAATCGCGGACGGTTTCGACGCGGCGCGGCTGGCGCTCTTCGCGGACGGCGTGAGCGTGAGTGAGCCGCTGACTCGGCTCGCGCCCGGGCTCTGGCACTTCGCGATCGTCGCGCCGGGTGGTAGCGGCGGGCGCTCGCTCGCGCTGTCGCTGCGCTTCGACGGCCGTGAGGTGACGGCGAAGAGCATGCCCATCGCCGTCGAGCGTTCTCTTGCCGACACGTTGCCGTCGGCGCGTGGCGGGTGCGCAATCGCGAGGCTGGAAACGCACGCGCTGAGCAGCGGCGCCGTGACGCTCGGTGGGCTCGCCACGCTGTGGTTCGGGCGGCGACGTACGGGGCGGCGCCTGGGCCGTCAGAGCTCGACTAGGTAGACGGACGCGCCGTGCGGCTCGAACGGCGCGACGTCCGGGTCGAACGGGTGATCGGCGTCGACGCGCTCGAGGTGCGTGCCGACCACGATGATCGCGCGCGCGTCGTGGACGTTGACGAGCCGTGCCTCCGCGAGCGTCTCGCGCTCTTGAAATGGGACGCGCAGCCGCGTTTGCTCGCCGCTGTCACCGACTTCGACGAGCTCCCACTGAAACTCGGCGGGCGGCTCCCACTCGGCGCGAAACCCGAGCGTGAGTCCCGCGGGTGCTCCTTTCAGATCGACCCACACGAACGCCGCGCCCGTCGGCTCGAGCGGCGAGAGCTGGACGCGGCGCGGCAGCGACGAGAACGGCATGACCCAGTCGAAGTGCGGCGCGCCAAAAAAACCAGACCAAGCAAGCGCCGGCAGGTGTCGCCCGTCTTCGCGCTCGCCCAAAAAAGCGCGCGTCACCGCGAAGTCACCGAGTAAATCGGCCATGGCCGCCTCACCGGGCGGCAGCGTGTGCCGGAGCACGTCGAACCAGTCGGGCTCGTTCCGCCACGAGCGACTCTCGGCGGGCGTCGTTTGTGCGGAAGCGGCCAGGAGCGCCGTCGGCAAATCGCCGGGGCCCCCCACGCCGAGCTTGTCGGCGAGGTAGTCGAGAAAAAGCGCGTGGCCTTCGCTCGTGGGCGAGAGGTCGCGCGCGGCGATGGCTTCACGGGGACGGCGCTGGACACGGTCGATGGCCTCGAAATCGAAGCTCGTGGGAAAGCCCGTGATCCACCAGAGCTCGGTCGCGAAGGCACGGCGCACGTCGGGCGTCTCGCCGGCGTCGAGGGCGAGCGCGAGTGCTTCGCCGACGCAGAGGGTCGCGGCGCGCTCGAGGAGCTCGGGCGGATCGGCGAGCGCGGTGCAGAAGCCGGACGCGCGATCGAAGCCGCCGGCGCGCGGCGTGTCGGGGTAAACGTGAACGCGCGCGTAATCCGGCGTCGTGCGATCGCTCGGTGCAAGGTAGAGATCGAGCGCGTCCGAGCCGCCGCGGCCTTCGTCGCCGAGGGGTGCGGGCAGCTCGAGGCCGACGGTCACGCGCTCGAAGGCCCGTTCGAGGGCGTCGAGCGCGCCGAGCACCGTGTCCGGCGAGGCGCCGCGAAAGGCGTGCACGCACACGGGGTAGGATACGGAGCAGACGCGCTCGCCGCCGGTCGGTCGGTCGCTGGTTTCGAGATCGGCACCGGTCGGCAGGCTCGGGTCGGTTTCGACGACGTGCAGGGGACGATCGGGCGCGCCGCCGAGCAGGAGCGGCGGCTCGAGCGGATCGGCGCGCGCACATGGAGCCGCCAGGCTCGCCGCGAGGAGAGCGGCGGCGAGGCAGTGCGCCCCGCGGCCGAATTTGACACTCTGAGTGCCTCGGACCCTATACTGACAGCGGAGCATTTGCGCTCAGACCATGGGTACGCCGCGCTTCGATCCGACGCACTCGTTAGAATTCAACCTCGACCGAGGCAGCGTCAAGCTGAGCGGCTCGCTCGAGCGGGTGCTCTTGCCCGCCGACGCCCTCGCGGCGCTGCTGCGCGGAGCCGATGTGGAGACGCGTCGCGACTTCGCGCGCCGGCTCGGCACCGAAGCCGGACGGCGCGTGGCCGAGCGTCTCGACGCGGGCGCGAGTAGCGAAGCCGTCGTCGAGCATCTCGGCGGGGAGGTGGCGCTCATGGGCCTCGGGTCGCTCGGCGTCGAGCGCTGGGGACGCGCGCTCGTCGTGACCGTCACGGGCTCGCCGCTGCGCGCCGAAGGCGACGAGCTCCTCACCGGGCTCGTCGAAGGTGCGCTGCAGCGAGCGTTCGGACGTAACACCGCGGTGGTGACGCTCGGGCGCGACGACGCGCTCGTTCGACTGCTGGTCGTGAGCTCGGACACCGCCGAACGCGTGCGCGGTTGGCTCGCCGAGGGAACGAGCTTCGGCGACGTGCTCGCGCGGCTCAACGGGAGCGCGCCGTCGTGAACCAAGAACGCATTCAGAAGCTCGAGGCGCTACTCGACCGCATCCGGCGTAACCGGAGCGCGCGGCCGTCGCGTTCGGGGACGGCGGAGCCCATCGCGCTCGAGGCGTTGCCGGCAACGTCGGGTGCAGCCGCGGCGCCACACGCGCCTCCGATGGCCAAGCCGGCGACGCCCGTCGTCCCCCCCGTCGTGCCGAAGCCCCCGCCGCACGTCGAAGCGCCGGCAGTTTCGGCCACGCCGCCGGGTCCGCCCGTATCAGCGCCGCCCGTCGCGACTCCGTCGTGGCGGCCCGAGCCTGGCTCCGCAGTTCAAGCGCGACCGACGACCGTTCCGCCGATGGAGCTCAGCGAGGACGATCTCATCGACGTGACGACGATGCCGCCCGGTCCCGAGCCGGACGGTGCGGAAGCCGAACCTCTCGTCGCGATTTCTGCAGAGCCGGAAGAAGAGCAACCGCCCGCGTCGTCGCGACGCTCGAGAGGTCCCGCGACACTCGACGAGGTCATGGCGAACGCGTCGCCTGCGGAGAGCGAGCGCGAGATCCCGGCGCAGACGCCGCCGCCCGAGTCGGGGCCGCAAGAAGCGTTGCCGGCAACCGGTCTCGAAGCGCCGCGCCTGCCGCACGTCGAAGATCTCGAAGCCGATCTCAGCGGGCCACCGTCGATGGGTCCCACCGCAGAGCAACTCGGCGAGACGATCGAGCTCGAAGCGCCGCGCGGTCCAGAGCTCGAGATCGACATCACCGTCTCGGAAGAGGGACCCGACGTCCCCGCGCCGGCGGAAGAGCTCGAGGTGACGCTGCCGCGCCCGTCGCTGCAGTCGGGGCTCTACGACGTTTCGCTCGCGGCTCCGCCGTCGATCGAGGTGCCGGAGCGTGAGGTGCACGTCGCCGTGACGGTGCCCGCGGTCGCCTCGAGCAGCGAGAGCCCCGAACGCCTGGCCCGCCCGGCCGTCGGCGCGACCGACGTCGCCGAGGTCCGCTTCGGGACGCGAACGGCGGAAAAGAGCTTTCTCGAGCTCCTCGACGCCTCGCTCGGCCTGTGAGCCCGCGTTTTCAGCGGCAGAAACGCGGGATTCACCCGCTACTTGCGAGGCATTAGGTCATCGGCTACCTTCCGCGCCCCCCAATGGCCTACGCAATCATCCGCTCTGGCGGCAAACAGTACCGAGTTGCCGAGGGCGATACCGTCCGCGTCGATCTTTTGTCGGGCGCAGCGGGCGACAAGATCAAGTTCGAGGACGTGCTGATGATCGGCGGCGACGAGCCGAAGATCGGAAGCCCCCTGGTTACGGGCGCCGCGGTCGAGGCCGAGGTCGTCGGTGAGGTCCAGGGCGACAAGCTCGTCGTCTTCAAGTTCCGCAAGCGCAAGCGCTCGCGTCGCAAGGCGGGCCACCGCCAGAGCTTCACGGCGGTCAAGATCACCAAGGTGCAGGGCTAACTCCGATGGCACATAAAAAAGGCGGCGGCTCGACGCGTAACGGACGCGGCTCGAACGCGCAGTTCCGGGGCGTGAAGGTGTTCGGCGGCGAGTTCGTGCGCGCCGGCGGGATCCTCGTGCGGCAGGTCGGGCAGACCATCAACCCGGGCCGTAACGTCGGCGTGGGCAGCGACTACACGCTGTTTGCGCTCGTGGACGGCACCGTGACGTACGAACACGCGAGCCGCAGCAAGAAGCGCGTTTCGGTTTATCCGAACGCCGCGAACTGAGTCGCGATTTCCACGCGTTACAAGCTCCTCGTCAGCGACATCGACGGGACGCTCGTGGGCCCGGCCGGAAACATCCGCCCGGCTGATCTAGCGGCGGTCCGTTCGCTCGTGGAACGAGGTGTGCACGTGACGCTCTGCACGGGGCGCATGTTCACAGGGACGCAGCCCCTCGCGCTCGAGCTCGGTCTCGATGCTCCAGTCGCGTGCGTCGACGGCAGTCACGTCGCTCACGCCCGCACGGGCACGGCGCTCGCCTGCGCGGGTCTCACCGCCGAGGCGATCGCGCTCTTTTGCGAGGTGCTGCGCCGGCACGACGCCGCGCCCTTCGCTCTTTCCGACGAGCTCTTGTTCCACGACGACGACGGTCACGCGCACCTCGACTACATGCGGCTCTGGTCGCGCCGCACGACGGTCGTGCGCGACATGCTCGTGAGTGACGCCTGGCACCGTGGTCGCAGCGTGCCGGCAATGCTGGCGCTCGGAACGGAGGAGCGCATTCGCGCCGCCGCGGAGGCGCTCGGCGGCCGCGCGCAGAGCCTGCTCCAGACGATCGTCTTCGAATCGCAGAGCGAATACGACGACGGGACACGGCCCTGGGCCGTGCTCGTGCGCGCGGCCGGCATCGACAAGGGTACGGGCATCGAGTGGCTCGCTCGGCACTACGGCATCTCGCTCGATGAAGTCATCACCGTGGGTGATTGGCTGAACGACGTGCCGATGCTCGAGCGCGCGGGGCTTTCGTTCGCGATGGCGCAGGCGCCCGAGGACGTGAAGCGCGCCGCCGACGTGGTGCTCGACAGCGATCACGAGACGGGCGGCGCCATCGCCGAGGTCGCTCGGCGCGCCGGGCTGCTCTGATACGCCATCCGCAGTCTTGGCAGGACCAGATCACGATCGGCGCGAGCGGCGACGAGTCACGAGAATCGCCGGCGAGACCGGCGGAGGGCCGTGCTTCAGGTTGCGGGAGACGCCGGGCGCTTCAGCCGTCCAGGTAGAACCCAGCTCAACGAAGTGCGAAAGTCAGGGCGTCATGCCGCGCATCGTCGTGCTGCCGCCCGAGCTCGCGAGTCAGATCGCGGCGGGTGAGGTCGTCGAGCGGCCGGCGAGCGTCGTCAAGGAGCTCTGCGAGAACGCGGTCGACGCGGGCGCCACGCGCTGTGATGTCGAGATCGAGGGCGGCGGCATCATGGCGATTTCGGTCGCCGACGACGGCGAGGGCATGAGCGCCGAGGACGCCGAGCGTGCGCTCGAGCGGCACGCGACGAGCAAGCTCGCCTGCTTCGAAGATCTCGAGCGGCTCACGAGCTACGGTTTTCGGGGCGAAGCGCTGCCGAGCATCGCGTCCGTGAGCCGGCTCACGTTGCGCACGCGCGCGCGCGACGCCGAAATCGGCGTGGAAGTCGCGTGCGAGCCAGGCGCGGCGCGCGTGACGCGACCGACCGGGCACGCGCCGGGGACGCGCATCGAAGTGCGCGAGCTGTTCTTCAACGTGCCGGCTCGGCGCAAATTCTTGCGCTCGAGTGGCACCGAGTCGGGCCACGTCACGGAGGTCGTCGAAGCGGCGGCGCTCGCGCGGCCGGATTTGACGTTCACGCTCGCTCGCGACGGCCGGCGCGTACGCGAGTATTTGCGCGCCAAAGACCGTGAAGAACGTGTACGCGGCGTGTGCGCCGAGGACGAGCTCGCTGCGTGTCGCGGTGAGCGCGGGCCCCTGCGCGTCGAAGCGTTTCTTTCCCGACCGGAGGCGGCGCGCGCCGGTGCGAGCGGGCTGCGGCTGCTCGTCAACGGGCGGCCCGTGCGCGATCGGGCGATTCTGGTCGCGATTGCGCAGGCGTACGGCAGCGTGCTCGAGCGCGGGCGCTACCCGCGCGGCGTGGTGTACCTCGACCTGCCGAGTGAGCTCGTGGACGTGAACGTGCACCCGCAAAAACAAGAGGTGCGGTTCGCCGATGCACGTGCGGTGAGCGACGCCGTGTACGTGACGTTGAGCCGCGCGCTCGCGACCGCATTTTCATTGCCGACACCCGACCGTTCGGCGTGGGGACGGCGCGCGCCGGAGCGGAATGCAGCGAGCGGCGCCGAGACGGCAGGGAACCGCGGGTACGCGCCGAGCGGCGCTGGGTACGCGCCGAGCGGTGCGTACATTCCGAGCGGCGGACACACCCCGAGCGGTGCGTACGTTCCGAGCGGCGCCGGACACTCGCCGAGCACCCCCTACGGCGCGGGCGCTCGCGGCTCCACGCCGAACGAGTACCCGCCGCGCCACGAAGACGCGGTCTCCGTGGAAGGCTCCGTCTCTCTCGGCACGCTCGGTCATGACGAAGCCGACCTGTCGCGGCCGACGCTCTCAATTCCGTTACAGCCCGGGCCTTCCTTCGCCGAAGACGCCCGGGCCGTCATCGCCGTGCGTGACTCGGCGGCCGCACCCATCCAGCCGAGCCCGAACGTCCGCTGGTCGATGTTGCGCTTCGTGGCGCAATTACGGCAAACCTACTTACTCTGCGAAGGCGACGAAGGCATCTACCTGCTCGATCAGCACGCCGCGGCCGAGCGCGTCACCTTCACGCGGCTGCGTCGCGAATATCAGTCGCGCGCCGTGCCCTCGCAGGCGTTGCTGTTCCCGGCCGTCATCGACGTGACGGCCACGGAAGCCGAAATCGTCGAGCAGTGCGGCGCCGAAATCGCCGAAGTCGGGCTCGAGGTGCGGGTGCGCGGCCCCGAGAGCGTCAGCATTCACGCCGTGCCGCGGCTCCTGCAGCGAGCCAGCGCCGAGCGACTTTTACGCGATCTTTTGAGTGAAGTGTCGCGCGGCGGTGGACGGGCATTTTCGGCGGCGGTCGACCTCGCGCTCGCTACGATGGCGTGTCACGGCTCCGTGCGAGCGGGTGATCCGCTCACGGCGAGCGAAGCGAAGGCGCTGCTCGTCGCGCTCGACCAGGCTGATTTTGCCGGCCATTGTCCGCACGGCCGCCCCATCGTGACGTTTACGTCCTGGGCCGAGCTCGAGCGCAAGGTCGGGCGGCGTTAGCGCGTGACGGCGAGCAGCGAGGCAGCGCCGCTCGTCGTCGTCGTCGGCCCGACGGCGTCCGGCAAGACTGAGCTCGCCATACGTCTCGCAGAAGAGCGCGGCGGTGAAATCGTGAGCGCCGACAGCGTGCAAGTCTATCGCCGCTTCGACATCGGCAGCGGCAAGCCGAGCGCCGAGGAGCGCGCGCGAGCCGTGCATCACGTGCTCGACGTGCTCGACCCGAACGAGCCCATCGACGCAGCCGGCTGGGCCACACTCGCCACCCGGGCCATCGACGACATCCGCGCCCGCGGCCGCGAGCCCATCGTGTGCGGCGGCACCTTCCTGTGGGTACGCGCGCTGCTCTTCGGCCTTGCGAGCGCTCCCCAGGCCGACGCCACCATTCGCGCCCGTCACCGCGCCCGCGCCGAAACCGACGGGCGTCCAGCGCTGCACGCCGAGCTCGCGCAGATCGACCCTGAAAGCGCCGCGCGTCTCGCGCCGAACGACTTGGTGCGCGTCAGCCGCGCGCTCGAAGTCCACGAGCTCACGGGCATTCCGCTCAGCCGCTGGCAAGCGGAGCACGGTTTCCGCACACCGCGTTACACGGCGCGTCTCATCGGCGTGCGGCGCGAGCGCGACGAGCTCGATCGCCGCATCGAAGCACGCGTGCGAGCCATGCTCGCCGCGGGCTGGCTCGACGAAGTCAGCGCGCTGCACGCCGCCGGTTACGGCGCGAGTCGCGCGATGGGCGCCGTCGGTTACAAGCAAGTCAGCCTCGCGCTCGCGAGCGGCGCGCCCATCGACACGGAGGCACTCGCCCTCTCGATCGTGCGGGCGACGCGCATTTTTGCGCGCCGCCAGCGCACTTGGCTCCGCGACGAACCGGTCGAGTGGCTCGAGCCGCGCAAGGAGTGACGGACGGGCCGTGCGGCGCGAGGCGCGCGACGGATGGCGATCGCACGGCTCGAGCTCCCGGCAGGACTTAGACGTTCGCGATCAGCGCGAGATTGCCCTGGGCTTCAGAACTGAGGATCGCGTCGACCGTCGAGAGCGTTCGATCGCTTGCCTGCTCCATGCGTTGTCGATGCTGCTCCGCTTCTTCGGCGCGGGCTCGCGCATCGCTGACGTGTGCTTCCGCCATCTTGGCGTCCGCCTCGTCGTCGCGCTGCTGCGCCTCCCCCGTCCAGCGTGCCATTGGCCCCGCAAGCGCGGTCGCGACTGTCCCCGCTCCTTTCGTGAGGTCCGCACAGACGCCCGGTTTGATCACATCCGTTCCGCAGAACGACGCCGCCGCTCCAGCTAGCGAAAATCCTCCCTGAAAGAGTGCACCTCTGCGAATGTCGTCAGCGGCCTCGTGCAACTTCTGGACCTGTTGCGCGAGTGCTGCCTGCTCTTGATTGCGTGCCGCTCGCACGTTCGCCGCATCGAGGTCCGCGTTCACGTTGTCGAGCTCGATCTCGCGGGCGGCCAGTGCGATCGCAGGATCGGTGGCGGTGATTGTCGTGGACATTATGCTGCTCCTAGTCGCGCGACGAGACTCATGCGTCCGTCATTTTCGGTTTGCACGATGTTTGCCGCAGTGCTTCCGGCGCGGCTCGCATCTCGTGCCGCGCGCTCGAGTTGGCCGAGCGCGAGGTCAAAGTCTGCAGCAGCGGCGCTCTGCTCTCCGCGCGCTGCCGTGGCGTCGGCTTGTCGATCCATGGCTGTGGCCTGCCAATCGCTCGACACGACCGTGGCGCCGATCCCGGCCCCCGTCGCAACGGCTCCGGCGCCCTTGGCGCCCATCGCCACCGCCTGCCAAGCGGCTGAGGCGCCGCCGACATTGCCGACGGCTATGCCGGCGAGTGCGCCCATACCGGAAAGGGCGCAGCAGACTGCTGGGCTCGCTCCGGCGCGCTTGGCTACCTCACCGCTGACGCTGAAGGCTGCGGCCGATATGGCGAGCACCCCGGCTACTCCAACGCCGCCCGTCGCCGCAACGACCGCCGCCGCTGCCACGAGCTCGCACAACGCGCCGATGTCGCCGCTGAACACCTCGCTCAATTTGTGGAAAAAACCGCTATGTTCTTGCGCGTCGGCGGCGCGCTGCATCGCTTCTTTGACTTGGCGACGCGTGTCTTCGATGGCCTGAGTCGCGTGATCGATGTCGGCTCGCGCCGCGCCGCTTTGCGCAGCACTATTCTGGAGCATCAACGCCAGCAGTGCCGCAGCTGGATCGCTCATCGTGGCCACGCCAGTCGGCTCCGTGTCGGCGTACGCGAGCGTGCTCGCTTGTATTTGCATACTCATGGTGCGCCTCAACCCCGAATATTGCCAACGATGGCGAGGCTCGCTTGCGAGCGGGAGGACAGGATGTTCGACGCCAGCTCCTGCGTCTGTTTCGCATCGGAGACCGCTTGCTGAATGTTGATCATAGCGACTTGATCGACGTGTGTGAGGTCGGTCGTCCTGCCGTCGAGAGCTTCGCTGACGTGCTGTTTCTGTTGATCGTGAACCTTCCGGTTCTCGTCGGTGTCGGCGTTCGTGTCCGTCGCATCCATGACCGCTCGCTCGTGCACAATCTTGTCCTTGAGTGCTTGCTTGTCTTTGTCGCTCAAGGAAGATTGATCGATGGTGCCTTTGAGCTCGTCCGACTTGGTGTCGCCGTGCGTGACCCAGCCCAATAGCCCAATCTGCTGCTCGAACACGAACGCCTGGGTGTCCGGATCGTCGGACGAGGCGGCGATGTTCCCGAGCTTGTCGTATGCCGTGTTGGGATCATTACCGTCGACGGCGGCACGCGCGTCGGTGAGTGCCTCGATCAGCTGGGCACGCTGGTCGGACGCATTCATTTCAGCTTTCAACCCGTGGTACTGATCGTTCGATTTCTGCTCGAGCCAAGCGACGATCTCGCCGTCGCTCATGGAGCCCGTGGATCCGATGTCGGTCATGGTGGGAGTCCTTTCGTTTCGAGCAGCGCGGGTGGAATCAGTGCGTGCTCGAGATTGGGTCGGGCGTCCGCTCGCCGAGTTGCGGAAAAAGTGACGCGCTCGCCGCTGGTGCGAACCGCGGGCCTTCGGCTATCCTCGATGTTCCGATGCGACGTGGACTTTGGTTGCGAGGGCTCGTCGTCGCGCTCTTGGTTGCGGCGCCGAGCTTCGGGAAGCCGCGCTGGCACGCGCCCGCGAAGACCAAGCCGGTCAAGGAGACGCCCGCTGCGCCGGCCGAACCCGCCACCGACACGTCGGCGAGCACGCCGCCCGAGACGCCCGTGAAGGCGCCCGTCGGCAAAGACGCGACGAAAGACGGCAAAGCTCAGGGCAAGGTCGCCGCGACCGAAGAGTCCGAGAGCGAGAAGGGCGTGAAGACGTACAAGTTCAACGCCGTCGAGGTCGAAGGCCGGCTCAAGTCGCCGCAGATCGTCTATTTCTTGCGCCGGGTGCGCGCCGAGTTCGAAGCGGGTGATCTCGGGCATCGTTCGTTCATGCCGGAGCTCTCCGACACGCGACGGAGCGCGTGCTTGCGATGAGCGCGCCCGCGCCCGCGCCGGTCGTCTTGCGCACCGCTGCCGTCTGGGGGACGACCGTGCTCAAAGCACGCTCGCTCTCGACCGGCGAGAGCCTCCACTTCGGCGACGGTCCGGCAGCGCTCGTCGCGAAACCCGACGGCTCGCCGATGTCGGATTTCCCGATCCGCGCCGTAGCGTCCGGTTGGGAGCTCGACGCGCGCGGCGCGACCGGCGGCGAAATCGTGCTGCGCGGACGGCAAGAAAACCCCGCCGACCTCGGCGCGAACGGCGCGCCGATCCCTATCGTCGCGGGCGACTACGGCGTCGTTCAATACGGGAACTTCTCCGTCTTCTTCCAGTTCGCGGACGCGGTCCCCGCGCTCAAGAAGAAGCGCCGCATGGACTGGGGCTTTTGGCTCTCGTTCATCTTCGCGACCATCGCCGTCGGCGGCGGGCTCGCGCTGATGTGGGCGATCACGACGCCGCGCGGCATCCCGAAGCCCATCGAGCTCACGAGCCAAGCCGACCTCTTGGCGCAGCTCAACCTGAAGCCCGAAGATATTCCGCCGCCACCCGCGGTAGACCAACAAGACAAGGGCGCAGGTGTGCCGGATCCCGGCGCCAAGGACACCAAGCCTCAAGGCGGCGGCAAGAAGATCAAAGGCGCGGAGGGCAAGCTCGGCAAACAAGGCGCCGAGAAGGAAACCAAGCTCACGGGCGAGCCGGCGGCGGGACTCGGCGGCATGGCCGAAGCGCTCAACTCCGACGTCGGTGACGAAGTGAAGAAGACGCTCGGCACGATCAGCTCCGTCGCGGATGCGCTCGGCGGCTTGCGCTCGGATTCAATCGTGCTCGGCCAAGGTTCCGGTACGGGACTCCGTGGCGGCGGACCCGGCGGGGGCGGTACCGCGGAAGGCGGCGTCCCGTTCGGCTCCGGCACGCTCGATACCGGCTGGGGACCGGGCAAAGGCGGCGGCTTTGGCAGCGGGCACGGCGGTCCCGGCCGCGCGGGTCTCGGCGGTCCCGGTAAAGGCGGCGTCGGTGCGGGCGAAGGCTCGGGCACGGGCGACGGCGAGCGCAAGGTGACGGGCGCCGGCGCCGCCAAGCCCGGTCAAGGCCTCACTCCCGAACAGATCAGCCGCGTCGTGATGTCGCGTTACGGCGCGTTCAAGGCTTGTTACGAGATCGCGCTCGACAAGGATCCGGGCGCCAAAGGTGGCGTGACGGTTTCGTTCAGCGTGAGTCCGGGCGGAGACGTCGCGAGCGCCAACGTCGCGCACAGCTCGCTCAACAATCCGCGCGTGGAGGGCTGCATGCTCCGCACCTTCAATCGCTTGAAGTTTCCGGTGGCGGACAAGCCGACCAACGCGGCGTTCCCGTTCGTCTTCAAAGGGAAGTGATGGTGCGGCGTGAGCCCCTTGGCACGAAACCTGGATCGCTGAAGCGCGAGTGCTGCGGCAAGTCCCGGCGAGAAAGGCCATCATGCTGAATCGACGCTTCCTTCGCGCTGACCTCGAGTCCAGGCGCGCTCGCGTCGTGGGGCCGCTCGGCCCCGGGCCGGGGTTCGGAGCCCTCGCCGCTCTCGTGTGCGTCGCGGCGACGACGGCCGCGTGCGGCAGCGACGGCGACACACGCATGTTGCCGCCCGCGCAGGTCGCCATGTACCAGGGTGTAACGCCCGTCTTCATGACGGACGAGCTCACGATTTACGAGGTCAAAAAGGGCCTAGAGTTTCCGATTCTTGCGCCCAAGGACGGCATGCCCGGAGCCTCGAGCGGCTACGAGCCGTACGGCCGCGAGCCGTGGATCACGCTGAAAGACGTGCGCGTGCAGATCTCCTGGACGCTCACGAACCTCGACGATCAGGCGCACAACGTCGAGCTACTCGTCGATCCGTGGACGGAATTCGGACGCTACTGGCCGGGACTCACGCTCGTCGATCCGGAGGAGGGCAAATACCAGCCGAACCTCTCCGCGCTCGACCAGTACTTCCCGCTCGCGCGCTCGAGCGCGGGGGACAAGTCACGCCTTCACGGCACGTTCACCTACGACGATCTCGACGAGGTCGCGCGTGACTTCGGAACGGCGATGGACCTCATCAAGTTCCCGCCGACGGCGTACCCCGGCGGACAGCCCGTCGATCCCGCGGACCAGGCGGGACTGCTCCCCACCTACGTCAATCACGCCTTCGATTTCGAAAACCATTCGAACAAGGATCCGCTCGTGAAGCAGTGGGTGCCTGCGACCGTCGCTGCGCTCACGGGCATCGACTTCGGCCTGCGCACCTACGAGCAGGCGACGGTTGCGCTCGAAATCGTGGTCGAAGTGACCGATCAGGGCACGGCCAAAGTGCAGGACGAAGGCTCGAACGATCCGCTGCTCGCGCCGACGACGACGATCATTACGGTCGGCACGGCGGGAATGTAGCGCGTTCTCACGCTCAGATTCGTTCGAGCGCGAGATGCGGATCGAGGCGAGCCAGATCCTCCGGATCGCTCGTCACGACGGACGCTCGTTCCTGCCGTGCCACCAGAACCACAGAAGCGTCGACGATGTCCGAAGTGCCCGCTCTGCCGCAGAGGGTGCCCGCGGCCTCTGCTAGCGGGCGGTCGAACGCGGGTATCGACGTGGTCGGGCCGTTCAGTAACGCGTGCAGCGGGACCTGGCGTGCGCGATCCCTGAACACCTGCGCGACGACAGTCGCTGGCACCACCAGGCGCGCGCCCGAGCGCAGCGCCAAGCGGAACAACGCTCGCATGTGCGGATCTTCACGCTCGAAAGCGATGAGCGCACCGGCGTCGAGCACTACCGCCCGAGTACGCGCTTTGCCCATCGCTCGGCCTCCTTGCTCGGCTTTCCACGGCGGGCGTCCATCTCGTCTAGAATCTCGAGCAGCTGGTCTCGGCGTACTTTCTCGCCGACAGCTTCGCTGACGAGCGCGCTCAGTGACTTGGCTCGTCCGGCTTTGATTTGCTGGCGAGCGAGCTTGAGTACCTCCGCCGGAATCGTAACGGCGACCTTCGCGGCTGTCATACTTTCATCCTACCGTGAAAAAGAGCGGCCGCCTAGCGCGGCAGCTGTACGACGGCGCCGCACTGTCGGCCGCTACATCCGCTCGGGCGCCGTCATGCCGAGTAGCCCGAGGCCGAGCCCGAGCACGGAGCGTGTCGCTTGGCAGAGCATGAGGCGTGAGGCGCGCGTCGGGGCGTCGTCGGCGCGGAGGACGGGCGAGCTTTCGTAGAAGCTCGTGAAGGTGGTCGCGAGCTCGTAGAGGTAGCCGCAGAGTTTGTGGGGCTCGAGCGTGCGTTCGACGCTCGCGAGGACCGGCTCGAGCATGAGCAGCTCGACGGCGAGGCGGCGCTCGGGTTCGGTGGCGAGGAGCAGGGGCGTCTCCGGGCCGGCAGCGATGCCGGCGTCGGCGGCTTTGCGCGCGATGGAGCAGATGCGGGCGTGCGCGTACTGCAGGTACGGCCCGGTGTTGCCCTCGAAGGCGAGCATGCGGTCCCAATCGAAGACGTAGTCTTTGATGCGATCGCTCGAGAGATCGGCGTACTTGAGCGCGCCGATGCCGACGGCTTCTGCGACCCTCGCGATTTCGTCGGCGCCGAGCTCGGGATTTTTCTCACGCACGGCGCGTTCGGCGCGCTCTACG
>JAICTZ010000007.1 GCA_025936115.1 Polyangiaceae bacterium | reverse complement strand
GCTGGTCATGCTGGTCATGCTGGTCATGCTGGTCATGCTGGTCATGCTGGTCATGCTGGTCATGCTGGTCATGCTGGTCATGCTGGTCATGCTGGTCGCGCGTGTCCGTGCGTTCACGGCGCGTTCTCGAAGCGGCCTGCGGCAGGGCGTCGGCGGGCCCGGGGTCTCGCGTCGGTGCGAGCGAGCCGTCCACGCTGCATGGTACGTGCGCGGGGCGGCGCATGCCGCTCGCGGCGTATTTCTTCTTTTTGAGCTCGGCGACGAGTGCGCGCATGGCGCGCATTTGAAGCTCCTCCAGCGTCACGTTCGGAACGGCGTGTGAAAGCAGCGCCTTCGCGTCCTCGACGAGGCGCACGTACTCCTCGGTCGCGGTAAACTGAACTTTGTAGCGCTCGGGCTCGAGAGGTTCGAAGGGCATCGGATTCACCCGCGCCGGCGCGGCGACCGTCGTCCGCTCCTCACAGTGATCAAGGACGCCCGCACTCGCACTCGCACTCGCACTCGCACTCGCACTCGCGCCCGCACTCGCACTCGCGCCCGCGCCCGCACTCGCACTCGTGCCCGCACTCGCACTCGTGCCCGCACTCGCACTCGTGCCCGCACTCGCACTCGTGCCCGCACTCGCACTCGCGCCCGCACTCGCACTCGCGCCCGCGCCCGCATTCTGCCCCATCGTCTTTCGCCCCTCCTCGGGCGAACTCAGGACCGCGTCATTCGCGCTTTCGGCCCAATCGCGAGGTCGATCGCCCGGAGCGAGCTCTCGCACGGCACACGTCGAATCGATGAACTCTCGCCAGGTTGGCGCAGACGGCACGAGTCGCGCCGGCGCGGGTCCGAGAGGCTCGATGCGCGCAGGAACGGCGGGCAACGGATCGAGGATTCGCACGAGCCGTGCGAGCTCGCGTTTGGTCCGATGCTTGGCGCGCGCGAGGACCTCGACGAGGTTCGCCGCATTGAGATGGGGCCCAAGTATGAGCAGGCCGGTGAGATGCAGCTCGCCAGAGGCCAGCGCGTCGAGCAGCGCGGGGAAGCGTCTGACGAGACGAGCCGCGGCAACGCGCCGAAAAGCCTCGTCTTCGGAGAAGCGGAGCTCGTAGATGCAATAAGCATAGAGGCTCGAGCAGGCGCGCGTGCGGTGAATGCCGCGCGCTTCGACTTCCCCGAGGTGGACGAGGAGCTCGGCGAGCAGGTGGTTCGACTGACCCACGAGACGACGCGTCCCGTCGAGGAGCTCGGCGTCGGAGAGCTGCGCGAGCGACGATCGACCACGAGCGTCGGATGCATCAACGGATGTGTTCGTCTGCATGCGCCGTAGGGTAACCCGGGGTTTCCGGTGCTCCGTAAAGGCGCACTGGCGAGCGATCGGGGACGAAAGCGCGACGCGAATCGCCCAGTCCAGCAAGAGCTCAGCCGCGCGCCCGCTGCGTGCCGCGCGCGCTACGTTTCGCATCCTCCGCAAATCCGCGGGCTCCAGCGCCACGAATCGTGTCAAGGCAAATCACAGCTGAGGACCGAATCACAGGCTCTACTGCAGTCGTCACCCACTGCGTTGGAAGCGCCGACGCTGTCGCCCATGTCTTCGTCGCTGCCGCAGGAGTAGCGGGTCACGAGTGAGTGTCTCGGCTCGTTAATCGGTCGGCACGCTCTGCGCTGAACTAGGTTCGGTGCCGTGTCCTCGTGATACGCCGTCGTGTGGTCTTGAAGTAGGCCGTGCACCCTGGCGTGGTGAATCGCCGTCCGCGACGCGGCTCATCCTCGCGTCGTGACGCGTCGTCGCCGTGACATGCCGTAACGACGCGCCGTAACGACGTGCCGCAACGACGTGCCGCAACGACGTGCCGCAACGACGTGCCGCAACGACGTGCCGCAACGACGTGCCGCAACCCCCGCAACGACGCCCCGTAACGACGCGCCGCAACGACGCCCCGCAACGCACCGTCGTCGTGACGCACCGTCGTCGTGGCACACCGTCGTCGCACCGTCGTCGCAACGCACCGTCGTCGCAACGCACCGTCGTCGCAACGCACCGTCGTCGCAACGCACCGTCGTCGTGACGCCCCGTCGTCGTGACGCCCCGTCGTCGTGACGCCCCGTCGTCGTGACGCACCCTCGCCGCGACGCACCCTCGTCGCGACGCACGTCGTCGTCCCACACCGTCGCCGCAACGTCGTGACGCGCCGTCGCAGCGCCCGCCCCTACGCGAGCAGCTCGGTCTTCGCGACCGGGTAACCGTCAGGTCGCCGCACGGCGTACGAGAGGGCGAGGATCTCGACTAACACGACGCGATACACGCCATGCACGTCGTCCACGTCGATTTGCTCGGCGTGGGCCTCGAGCGTCGCGTCGATGTGCTCGTGCACGAACGCGAGGATGTGCGGCTGCTCCATCGCCACCACGTCGTCCGTGTCGAGCGATTCGGCGGGATCGGTGCGCCGGAGCTCTTCATCCAGGCTCAAAAGCTCGCCCGTGGCGCGGATCTGCTCCTCCGTGACGGCGTCGAGGTGCTGGCCGTGGGCGCGCTCGAACGCGAGCCACACCGTGAGCGCAAGAAAGTAGCCGAGCGCGAGCGCGGTCTCGTCGAGCGGCTCCCCCAGCACCTCCGCCAGGTGGGCGGCGAGGGCCGGCTGAGAGCGCTCGAAGCGCTCGAACGCCTCGTCGAGCTGAGCGCGCGCCTCCTCATCGTCCTCGGCCAGGCTCTCACGAACGCTTTGGAGCGCGTGGGCGGGTACGGTGGCGTACGCGGGAACGGGACGGATGGCCGAGCGTCGAACCCACAAGATGTTGTGAACCTAGCACGGCCTTTCGGGACGACGTGGGGCTCTCTGCCCCCGACACGCATTCCGCCAGCATTTTGCTCGGACGCAGCGTAGGCTCCGCGCCGACGTGGCCGAAATAGCTCAGGAAAACTCGGAGCGAGCTTCGCGTTCCAAGACGCTGAAGCGCGCGCTTTGGGCCCTGCCGTTCGTGTTCGTGCTGTTCGTGTTCGCGCTGCCTCTGTTCGACTTAATGAGTACGCCGAGCGATCGCGTTGCGGGCAACGTGACGCTCGATGGTCGCCCCATCGGACACCACGCGCGAGCGGCGCTCGACGAGGAGATCGCGCGTTTCGCCGAGCGGATCGAGGCGAAGAAACTGAGCGTGGCGCTCGACCGCAAGCGGCTCGCGCTCGAGCCCAAAGACGTCGGACTGCACGTCGATCGTGCCCAAACGTGCGCACGAGCGCTGCGCGTGGGGCGGGACGGCGGCTTCTGGGCACGCACCGCGAGCTACTGGCAGCGACGGCGCACGCCGTTCGAGGTGACGCCCGTCGCGGCGCTCGATCGCAACGCGCTCGCGAAGCGCGCCGAAACTTGGGAAATCGAAGCGCTGCCGGATCGGCCGTTCGAGGGTGGGATTGCGGTGGCGAACGGCGTCGTGACGGAGCTGCCGCCCAAAGCGGGACGGCGGACGGCACTCGCCGCGGCGGAGCGCGCGCTGCTCGGCGCGCTCTTCGCGGCCGAAAACAAAGACGTGCAGTGGCCGCTCGAGAGTGCCCCGGCGCCGCTGCCCGCCGACGCGGCGAGTGCGGCGGCAGCCGAGGCGCGGACGTTACTGGCGTCGCCGTTGACGCTCACGGTGACCGAGCCGACCGCCTCCGTCACGCTCGCTCCGGCTGAGCTCGGCGGCGCGCTCGCGACGGAGCGCGCGGACGGCCGTTTGCGTCTGACGTTCCACACCGAACGGCTCGCCGCACTCCTTGACCCAGTGCGTAAATCCGTCGAACGCGAGCCCCTCGACGCGAAATTCGACGTATCACCCACCGGAGCGATCAGCATCGTCCCGAGCCGCCCCGGCGTCCGCATCGACCTCGAACGCGTCCCCGACGCGTTGCGCGCCGCGGCAGCGACCCCGACGCACGTCGCCGAGCTCCCGCTCACGCAGCATCCCGACCCCGCGCTCACCACCGAACAAGCCACGGCGCTCGGCATCCGTGGCCTCGTCAGCACCTTCACGACGCGCCACCCCTGTTGCCAGCCGCGCGTCGCCAACATTCACCGCATCGCGGACCTGCTCGACGGCAAAGTCGTGCTGCCAGGCGAAACGGTATCCCTGAACGCCCTCGTCGGCCCGCGCACCCTCAAGGCCGGCTTCGTGCCCGCCCCCACGATCGAGGAAGGCGAAATGGTGGACAGCGTCGGCGGCGGGATCAGCCAATTCGCGACCACCTTCTTCAACGCGCTCTTCCATGGCGGCTACGACATCATCGAGCGCCAGCCCCACTCCTATTGGTTCCCGCGCTACCCCATGGGTCACGAAGCCACGCTTTCCTGGCCCAAACCCGACATCATTTTCAAAAACGATACCGCCGCAGGCCTCCTGATCAAGACCGCGTACACGGAAACGAGCATCACGGTCCGCCTCTACGGCGACAACGGCGGCCGCAAAATCAAAGGCGAAGTCTCCGAGCGCCAGAACATCGTCCCCGCGCCCCTCGAGATTATCCCGAACCCGCACGTCTCCCCGGACGAAGAGCACGTGAAAGAACCTGGCAGCATCGGCTGGTCCGTCATCGTTTCACGCATCATCACGTTTCCTGATGGAACTCAGAAACAAGAGCGCCGCCGCGTGACCTACAAGTCCCGCCCGCGTCGCGTCGAGCTCCATCCCTGCCGCGTCCCCGAAGGCGAACGTGGCTACACAGGCCAGCCGTGTCCTGTGCCGGCGGCGGGGGAGGCGACCGATGTGGCCGTTGGACAGTGACGCGCTACGCACGGCTCGCCGCTACGCTGAGACCCCGCGTGTGATAATGTCGACCTGTGGATAGCGTGGCGTTTCCCGGGTGCGTTCGCCGGCTTTTCTGGGATGTAGAGCCCGCAACCGTCGACCCCGAGCTTCATCGCGACTACGTCATGGAACGCGTGATGAGCCGCGGCACGTGGGAGGCGATGCGTTGGCTTAGAGCCACGTATTCGCGTGAACAGCTCGCGGATTTTTTGCGACAGCGAGGCGACCGCCTCACGCCACGAGATCGGGCGTATTGGTCGCTCATCGCCGGTGTCTCCGCTCCGCAGGCACCCGGTGGCGGCCGACCTGTCTGGGCTGGATGACTCCGGCCGTCACGGAAGACCAACGGAAGGCGCTCGCGGCGCTGCGTGGCGCTTTGCCCGCGGACGCCTACCTCGCAGGTGGAGTCGCGATCGCGGCGGCGTTGCATCACCGCACGTCGCGCGACCTCCATTTTTTCTTGCCTCCGATCCCGAATCGATGAGCGAACGGCTGAGCACCGATGTATCGGGTCTGGTCGTTACGAGCAGCGCTCCGGGCACGCTTTACTTCGAGATCCATTCGGTCCCGAGCAGCCTGATCGCGTACCGCTATCCGCTCTTGTTTCAGCCGATCACGAGCACTGAGCTCGCCGTCCCCGTCGCCTCGCTCGAGGACCTCGCCTGCATGAAACTTTCAGCCATCGCGGCGCGTGGGATGGCACGAGACTTTTGGGATCTGCATGCAGTTCTGGCACGTGGAGTAGCGGGTGGTTCGCTCGAAGGCGCGCTCGACCTCTATCGCACGAAGTACAGCGCGGACGATGTCGGACACGTCATCAGGAGCCTCGTCTATTTTGGCGACGCCGATGCGGCGCCGCTTCCTCGCGGGCTCTCCGCGTCCGACTGGCAGCGAATCAAGGGCGAATTCGAACGCCTCGTGGCCGCGCTCGTTTGAACGGGATGAAGCCGCGGACTGAACAACCAGGGGGCGTGTACGACTGTAGCTCGTCGGGAGGTCGCCCGTTGTCGGGCCGGCAGCTCCTTCTGACGCGTCGCGTACAAAAGGGGCGCACTCCGCGGGCACGCTGCCCCGGCAGCCGCGCGCTGAAGCACGTCTTGGCGAAAGGATCTGATCCTCGCCGCCGGTTCCGGGAATCCTCGAACAGACACAAAGCCGAGAGCGGCCCTCCCCAGCGGGCCCCGGTATTCACCCCAAGGCTAGCGGCCTTGATGCGGAGGCCCGGCGGCCGTGTCTCCTCTAGCCAGTTTTGCCAAAAGGTTCTTCCCTCACTTCACGAACTCTCGGTTTTGCACCTCAAAACGAGAGGATCTTCTCGCCTTCTGATGCGCTAAGGTCCGCGACCCGCACGAAGCGCCGAGATAACGGGAAGTGGGGCAGCGTTCGCCCTCTGATTTTCGCTTGCTTTCAGCTTCGATGAGTTTCGCTCGAAGGAGTTCCGGTTCATGACCCAGTACTTTCGATTCGTCCCCCTCGCAGTCACCTCGGCCCTGCTCGCTTCCGCAGGCGTCGGCTGTCTCGGCCATTCAAGTGAGCTGACGGACGGCACCAGCAACCCGGGCGCAACCTCCGGCGGTTCGACGAGCACGGGCGCGACGGGCGGCACTGGTACGGGCGGCACCGGTACGGGCGGCACCGGCACGGGCGGCACCGGCACGAGCGGCACGTCTGCGTGCGACATGGTCCCCTCGCAGCGCTGGGACGCGAAGACGATGCCCGGGTACACGGTCGAGGAGCACCCGCAGGATCCGAAGGTCCAGCAACTCATCAGCCGAATGAGCCTCCCGCAGAAGTTTCAGCAGATGATGGGCTCGGCCGACGGTCACCTCAAGGACTACAACGACATCGAGCGCAGCCTCGACGTGACGCTCGATGACATGTCTGTACTCCGCGGCTGGCAGTACCGGGACGCAGGGCGAGGCGTCAACCTCGCTGCTCCGCAAAAAGGGCCGGAGCGTCCGAACGACGGCAACAACTTCTCGACGGTGTTCCCCGCCGAATCGGCACGCGCCGCTTCTTGGGACACAAACCTCGAGTACGACGTGGGTGAGGCGATGGGCGACGAGGTGATGGCCTCGCACAACATGATGCTGCTCGCCCCCTGCATGAACATCATCCGACACCCGTTTTGGGGCCGTACGCAGGAGACCTACGGCGAGGACAGCTATCACATCGGCCGCATGGCTTCGGCGCTCACGGCTGGCATTCAGCAGCACGTCTCGGCCTGCGCCAAGCACTACGCGGCGAATAACGTTGAAAATAACCGCGCGAATCAGGACGCGGTGATGGACGAGCAGACGCTGCGCGAGATTTACGCCCGCCACTTCGAGATGGTGGTCCAGGACGGCGGTGTTTCGTGCGTGATGGCCTCGTACAACATGATCAATGGCGTCAAATCCACCCAGAACACGCATCTGCTCCGCGAGATGCTGAAAGGGCCCGTCGCCCAGGGCGGGATGGGTTTCCGCGGCCTCGTCATCTCCGATTGGTGGGCCATGCCCGGCGGCGAGGTGGACAAGATCCCCATGGACCAGGCCCAAACGAATACGATCGGTGCGGTCAACGCCGGCCTCGATATCGAGGTACCCTGGTGGCTCAATTTCGGGCAGTTACCGCAGGTCGTCGGTCATGGCGTAGACGAGGCGCTGATTAACGAAGCCGCGACGCGCATCATCGCGGAGAAGTTCCGCTTCCACAGCGCCATGAGCACTGACGGCTTCGGGTTAGGCACTGCAAAGTCGAGCCTCACGTCCGGGGGGACTGGCGGCTCGATCGAGACGAACGCCGCTCATCTGCAACTAGCTGAAGATTCCGAGCTCAAGTCGGCCGTGTTGCTCCAGAACGGCACGGCAGATGCGGCGCCGGTACTGCCGCTCAAGAACGCTGCGAACATCGCGGTCATCGGCGCGGACGTGAATTTCACGCTCAAGAGCACGACGAACCCGAAGAGCTGCCCAACGTCGAAAGACCCCTGCACGTTCCACTTCGCCACCGATGCGGCCCTCGGCGACCGCGGCAGCAGCCGCGTGAACGCGGATCCGGCGCAGACTGTCGATCCCTTCCACGGAATACAAACCGTCGGTATGACGCATGGCGCGACGAACGTGACGAGCGGGAACTCGGCCGCGGCAGCCGCTGGTGCCGACGCCATCGTCGTGGTGGTCGGGCTCACGCCCGGTGATGAAGGCGAGGAATACGCCATCACGACCCATGGTGATCGGAGCACGTTGGACTTGCCCGCCAATCAAGCGCAGCTCGTGACCGACGTGCTCAAGCTAGGCAAGCCGACCGTCATCATCGTCGAGTCGGGCTCCGTCGTGGACATGCCCTGGCTCGCGGACGCGAACCACAATCAAGCAACGATTTGGGCAGGTTACCCTGGAATGCGCGGTGGAACGGCGCTCGCCAAGCTCATCTTCGGCGACGCGAACTTCAGCGGCAAGATGCCGATGGCCTGGCCGACGAAAGACCAGCTGGCGCTTCAGCCGTTCATCGAGCAAGGGACGAAGACGACGATGGGGTACTTCTTCGGCTACCGGTTCTATGATTTCAAGGGCCTCTCCGATCAGCTCGTCTATCCCTTCGGTCACGGGTTGAGCTACACCACGTTCACCTACGACAGCGTGCACGTGCCCTGCGCGCAGGTGGGCCCGAACGCCATCATCAACGTCACCGCGCACATCACGAACACGGGCGCCATGGCCGGCGACGAAGTCGCGCTGCTCTTCGTCAAGGGTCCGCAGGCCAAGTCGGACACGAGCGGCTCTGCCCGTCCCGTGAAGATGCTCGCAAGTTTTGCCAAGCAGCACCTGGACGCCGGAATGGGCACGGACGTGACGCTCCCCGTGCGTGTCCAGGACCTGAAACACTGGCAGGGCGGCGCCACCGGGAAGTGGGTAGTCGATCCCGGCACGTACACCGTGCTCGTCGGCCGGAGCGCCGCTGATAAAGACCTAACGCTGATGGACACTTTCACGGTGCAGGGCTAAAAGCCGAGCTCGGTTTTTTCGGACACGGCACCCCCGCAAGGACGTTATGAGAACTCGAAAGAACGGTTTCGGGCTGGGCGTAGCACTGCAGGCAGCGCTCTTCTGCTTCGGCTTCACTTCGACGGCGCTCGCTCAGGACGAGCCGGCGCCGCCGACGCCGAGCGACGACACGGCGAAGCCCGCGGATACGACCGAGCCCGCGCCAGCGCCAGCGCCGCCGAAGGAAGAAGCGAAGGTCGAGGCCCAGGCCAAGGTGACGGCACCGGCGACTCAGCCGGCGCCCACGGCAGACCAACTTCCTGCCGCGGAGCTCGAGCGCGAGAAGGCGGTCAGCCAAGTCGGCGTCGAGCTCCTCCCGGGCTCCGGCTATCCGGAGCCGCGGGTGCGCGGCATCAAGTACGGGTCGATGTGGCTCAGCATGCAGGGCTATCAGTGGCCGTACATGCCGTGGTCGCCGGGACGGTCTTCGACGGTTCTCGCCTTCTCCGGTTCGATGTGGGCGGACGTGAGCTACACGCGCGTCACCAACGGCAACGACTTGTCCGGGCAGAAGATCAAGCCCAACGTGAGCCGCTTGGCGCAGCAATCCCGTGCCGTGCTGCGAGCAACACCCACGTACAGCAACTCGAAGGGCTGGTTCGTCCAAGGCCAGGCCGAGCTCGTCGGACAAGGCAACGACTACCCGCTGTCGGGCGGGTCCCTCGGCCAAATCGACGACCTCTACGTCCGCGTCGGTAAGTGGAACCTGATCGACTTCACGGCCGGCCGTTACCAGGGCTGGGAAGTCTATCACTACGGCATGGGTCTCGACCTCAATACCCTCGAGCGCGCCGGTGCGGACGATCCGAGCCTCTCCAAACACCCCGCGCAGATTTACGGCGCCGACTACTTCTGGGATCGCCCGAACGGTCCGGGCAATTACTCGCTCCACGTCTACCCGACTGACTTCCTCCGCTTCGAGCTGCTCGGTCAGATCGGCAGTAATGCCGGCAAGAACTACCGTGCAGTCCGGCCGGTCGCGATCCTGGACTTCGGTTTCATCAAGGCCAAGGTGGGTTACGAGTGGGGTAAAGGTATCCCCCAGCCCGACCGCGGCGACAAGTCACGCGACAGTCGGAACGGCATCGGCGGCGCGGTCCAGTTCGTCATCAATCCGTATATCGAAGGCGGCGTGAGCGGCGCGATTGGCTACGTCGATACGATCAACATCGACGGTGTGCCCCAACCCGCCGGCAGCACGACGACCCGCAGCATCGGCGGCTTCGTGAACGGCGGCTTCGGCCCCAAGTTCCCGCTCGTCCTCGGCGTGGGCATTCACCAAACCCACTGGGAAGACCTGCAAAAGAACGGCAACCCGCCGCCCGATCCCAACTCCGGCAAGTCCACGGAACAGGACCACTTTCAGTCGTTCTTCGCGATCCAGTACACGCTCTTCGAGCGCTACTACATCAAGTTCGTCGGTTCTCACTCGAACTTCCGCTACTACGACTACGCGCACTCGCCGTCGAAGGACTCGTTCTCGACGGGTCAGCTCGGCGGGCGGTTGCGGCTCATGATGTTGTTCTGAGCTCTTGTCCAGCGAAGCGCGAGTTCCCGTATCAACGCGCTTCGCCAGCCCCGTCACCACGAGTGGTCATCCGCCGAGTTAAGTCGCGCCCCCAGCACGGAGGCGCGACTTTCTCTTAGCTTGAGGGTGAAACGTCGCGCGCCGGGAGCTATGCGGCGCGGCGATCGACTTCACCGGTTGCAGTTGGCTCCGGGTCAGCATCGCCGGCCAATTCTTCACGCATGTGGTCTTCCAGTTCATCCTGAGTTTCAGCCAGTGGCGTTCCGAACCGCTGGCGTTCAGCGAGACACTCCAGGGACTCGTAGCCCGGCTCCAGCGTGCGCTGCGGAGCTCGGCGGCCTCTCAGTGCAGCACATCGAGCACCCGGTTTGACAACACTGCGGGCTACCCGTGGTAACAGGAAAATAACGACGCCGATGCCTGCTGACGCGCTATTACGCCGACGCGGGGCTTGATCGAGAATCCCCGCTGTCGCTCAACAAGGAGGCAGGTTATGTCGTTGTCCAAAGTATTAACCGTCGTTTCATGTTTTGCGTTTGGAGGCGTAGTGCTGACGGTGCCTCGCACGGCGAAGGCTTGGTACGCTTATGAGAACGCGAGTATTTGCACATTCGTCGCAGGGTCGCCTTCAATAGGGTGGAGCGTCGTTGGGGGCTGGCTGGCAAACGCATCGAGTCAAACTGTGAAGTGTCCTTTGAGCGAGACTACCGCGACTCCCATTCACAGCAGTACAGGTCTGTGGGTGTACGGATGGAAGGGCAGCACCACTAACCTCAGCGCGAAGGTCTGCACCATGTACTATGCGTCCGTCGGTGGTAGCTGTGGCACCCCGTCGGATACCAGCAGCATGCCCGTCGGCTCCTTCGAGCTGGGTCCGATCGACCTTTCCCCTCTCTATGCCAGTGACGGATCGGCGTTCATTGACGTGGGGATGGATAAGAGCACCGAAATCAATAGCTATTGGATTCAAGGATAATAGCGACGAACGGCAACTCATGACAGCATTGGGGCAGATCATGCGCGTGATGGCAGTGGCCGTGCTTGCGCTTATGTTTGGGCTGACGTGCTCTGCCCTATATTCCTTGCGGCTGTCGCGCGCTGAACACGCCCATCGGATGGACGTCAGCGCCATGTCGCCGAGAAAGTCCATCTCGGGCCCGGTGGACTCGGCGGCTAGCGATTTGCCGCGGGTGTACTCGAGAATGACAGCGGCCGTCGCCGGGCAGCAAATATCGATTGCCCAAAAGCAGCCCATCGGTATGGGGCGCTCTGCGCCGTCAGGCCCGGAAAGACCCTCTGTCGAAGGCAAGTCGGAGTACATCGCGGAAAAGGTTGCGCGGCACGCGGATTTTATCCATGAGCACGATAGTCAACCTCGCGATTCATCGTGGGCCACGGGGGCAGAGCAATCCTTTCGTGATGGCTTTCGGGCAATTGCCAAGTTCGAAGGAAAGTTGCGTCAAGTGGACTGCCGAACTTCGATGTGCACCGCAGACGTCGAGTGGCCCACGTATCAGTCGGCGCGAAGCTCGTTCGGTGAGATACTCCACGCGAATTTTGAATTGAAGTGCGGCTCCGAAGTTCTCGTGCCTCCTCCAACAAATCCGGACGCGCCGTACAGCTCTACTGTCGTGTTTCGTTGTGAGCGGTAAAACCGATCGGCCGCAGGGGCGAGGGAGCTACAGGCAACGCTCTGCGAGCGAGCACGCTCGATCTGCAGTCACGGTTGATTGGGGATCGTGCTGACGTGATCCACGTTCGTCGGTCGACAGATCGTACGGTTGGCAGGTGAGGTACTATTTCGCCAACGTGAGCATGTAGCTTTTACGCCCGTCGCACCGAATGCAGTTGCGCTCTGCCCCAAGTGCCTTACGCAAGGCATGGATTTGAACGCGCACGAGAGATGATCCGGGGTCGTGGTGCGTTCCGGAGACGACGGCGATTATTTCCTCGGAATGCACCCAGCGTTCGCGACGCTCGGCGAGGCACGTGAAGATCTCGAGCTGTCGCGGTGACACGTGCGCTTGCACGGCACGGACGCGTATCCGGAGCGTGCCGCGATCCATCGCAATGAGTGGCGTTCGTAGGAGTGCGGGGCTCAGGCGTCTCAGCACGGCGTGGACGCGCGCCCGCAGTTCGCGCGCTTCGAATGGGCAGGTGAGGCAGTCGTCGGCGCCTTCGTCGAGGATGCGGGCATTGGAGCCGGTCTCCGCGCTGGCGTTGAGCACGACTATGGGGGTCGGGTTGCCGGCGTTCCGAAATTGCCGAACAAAGGTCTGGGCCCATTCGGCCGAACCGCAGATCAGCACGACGTCGGCGTCGTGAGCGACTTCTTGCAGGCGCAGCGACACCCCTCGGGACGCCCCCTGGACGGCCGAGCGAGCGTTATCTAACCATCGGATTCCGAAGTGTTGCTGCGCCAACAGTTGCGCACGAATGACGTAGCTCGGCAATTGCCAACTGGAATCTGCACGAACATGCTCCAGCATCCTGATCCCCCAACTGGCGAACTCCGCCCCGCCCACTGCGCTCGTTCAGCAACATGCTCACACCCGTTCACGCCTTCAGTTGGCGCTTCTTCTGTGTGATCGTCAATAGGGGAAACCCAGACGGGTATTGTCGAGCTCAAGCGGGCGTCAGGTGCAAGAGCAGTTCTGGCGCATTGTGCCTCGCTTGTTCCGCGGTCGGGCACGGCGCTGTTCCGTCCGCAGCGGGGTGCAAGACGGACAGCGATTGTCCGAGGAGTCCGCATTGTCGAGCGAAGATGCGCATATTTACGCGAGCTGCACGGTGGGCGGCTGCCAGTGCGATCACGGGCTCGAGTAGAGCGCGAGGCCGTCGCGGCGAGCTTATCGCCGCGCGGCGGAATCACTCTTGCGGAGCGGCATCCCTGTAAATCTCGCGGACGCTCAGCGTGCAACCGATGACGTCGAGCGGGACCGTGTCGTCGTCGTGAAACGTCGAGATTGACCAGCTTCCGTCGGGCGCTCGCACTCGAAGCTCCACGCGTGTTTGGTCCTGCCAAACGTAGAGAACGGCACCGAGGCTCAGGATCTGGCGGTAGTGCTCGAACTTCTCGCCGAGATCGTAGTTTTCGGTGCTGGAGCCCAACACCTCGACGAGCAACTTGGGATTCGTGACGCTGACCTGGCTTCGCACGTCCGTTTCGATCGGTCCGCACACGACGGTCACGTCGGGGTACGTGGCGAGGCCGGTTGCGGCAACGAGGACCCGAAGATCCGAGCTGAAAGCGCGGCAAGGGCCACCGCGGAGTTTTGCGAGGAGCGTGCCCCCGATCGCCAGCGTGAGAGCCGCGTGGCGCGGCGTGCCGCCGGCCATGGCGTAGATCTCGCCGTCGAGGTACTCGTGCTTGACGTTGCTCACGGCCTCGAGATCGAGATATTCGTCGAAGGTGTAGCCGTGGAGGTGCGCTGGTGCGCTCACGCGTACACCGTAGCATAGGGCACGTATCCGGCTTCGAACTGCCGGTTCTCCCGCCGCGCAGGCTGCCGCGGCCATTGGTGAGCTGCGCGCGTCCTTCAAGAGCGCGCGCCGTGGACCTTGGAGCGTGGCCGCCGCAAATGGCTACGAAATGCTAGGCTGGCTCGCGTGACCGTCGATGAGCTGCTCGCCGCGCTGAACGCGTCCCTGTCAGGGGACAGGCGGCTCAAGTACGCGCTGCTTTTCGGTTCCGCGGCCACGCGAGGCCCGGATGTGGCGCGCGACGTCGATATTGCCATCTCGACGTCGGTGTCACTCGGACTCATGGATCGCATGCGCCTCGCGACGGAGGTCGAGAGGGCCACGGGGCACCCCGTCGATATCGTGGATCTCGAGGAGGCTTCGACGCTGCTGCGGCGGGAAGTGTTGCGAGATGGTCGCATCATCGTAGTGAACGAACCGGACGCGCTGCTGGCGTTCAAGGCGAGAGTCCCCATCGAATGGGCGGATCTCGAGCCGTATTTCGAGCGTGAGAGCGCCGGCCTCATGCGGGCTCTCGAGGAGGCGCGGTGGTCCAAGTCCAGATTATCCGCGACAAAATCCGCAGGCTGAGAGAGACGGTCGCCGCGCTCAGGTCGGCGCTGCCGGCTACCGTCGAGGGTCTGGGCAGCCGAGACGCTCTCGATCTAGTGTCGTTTCGCGTCTACCTGAGCGTGCAGGAAGCAATCGATCTCGCCTCGCACCTCATCGCCGATGAGGGTTGGGGGCCCGCGCCGAGCTTGCGTGATCACTTCACGATCTTGGCAACGCGTGGCGTGCTCGAGCCGGCAATGGCGAACACGCTCTCTGCCAGCGTCAAGGTACGAAACCTAATCGGTTACGCGTACGCGAGGGTCGATGCGTCGAAGCTTCACGAAGCGGCCACCGAGCTACTCTCCGTGCTCGAAGGTTATTGCGCCGCCGTGCTCGCCTATGTTGAGCGTCGCGCATCGGGTTAATTTGCGGACGCTTGCTCGATCATCGCGCGGCACTCGCCGGTTGCTCGCGCCGCTCGCTCGAGGCTAGGCTCGTGCCCGACGCTGGACGCGCCCGGACGCGGACGGCGTACCCGAAGCTCCCGTTTTTCCCGCAGCGCCACCTGACGGCGCGCCTCCACTCGACTTACCGCCGGAATAGGTGCCCCCCGAATACTCGCCGGGTGGATCTAACGAGACCTGATGCGCTGCAGCGCGCCCGGCGCGCCAGCACACTGACTCGACTTTGCCGAGCCGTCGCTCCATCATGGCCGCAATGGTTCTCCCCATGATCGAGCGTTGCGCGCCGATCGCATCGACGCGGCTGCGAAGGTGAGCGCGTCGCTCGATGGCAGCGCGCGCTCGACACTTGATCACGGCCGCAATCGTGGGCCAACTGCTCGCTGCTGCCCCGGTTTGGGGGCAGGCGAGCTCGGTCGCGCCGGGGACTGACCCCGCGCGTGAGGTGGACGCAGAGCCGGCGCCCGCGGTCGAGCGGATTGCCCTGGTGTATTCCGCGCCCGCGGAGTGTCCCGACGACGCGGCGTTTCGCTCGGCGGTGCGCGCGCGGGCGAGTGGGGATTGGGAAGCCCGGCCCGGGGAGCTCGCTCGGCGGATCACGGTTTCGGTCGCGAAGCAGGACGAGAAGTACGTGGCGGCGATCGTGTTCGTGAACGGGGACGGGGACGGGGCCACGGTGGCGCGGAATTTGAGCGGTCGGGTGTGCGCGGACGTGGTCGACGGGATCGCGCTCGTGACGGCGCTCGCGATTCAATCCCGAGTGGAGGAGGCGCTCGCTCGCAGTGAGCCGGAGCCGGCTCAGCCGCCGCCTGCGGCTGTCGCGGTCGTAAAGCCAGCCGTTGCGCAGAATGCTCCCGCGCCGGCGCCGAAGTCGGCAGCGAAGCCGTCGGCGGCGACGCGGTTTCGCTTCGGTGTCGCCGCGCGCGTGGCGAGTGGCACGGCGCCGGCAGCAAGCTTTGGTCCGACGGTTTTCGGCGCCGTGGAGTTGGGACGGGCGAGGCTCGGGCTGAGCGCGGGGGGGCTGTGGTCGGGGAGCGCGACGGCGAACGGCGTCGCGGCCAAGTACCTGCGCTTGAGTGGACGCCTCGACGGCTGCCCGTACGCTTTCGGTACGACGACCTTGGCGTTCGAACCCTGCGCCTTCTTCGAGGCAGGCGCGCTGCACGGCGCCGGCGAGCCGAGCGCGGGCTTGTCCACGACGAGCGGCGGATGGTCGCCGTGGCTCGTCCCGGGCGTGCTCCTCCGGCTCGTGACCGGCTTCGATCCGCTCGTGGTGGAGCTCGAACTCGGCGGTGGTCCGCCGCTCGTGCGCGAACGCTTCGGTCGCATCGTGGACGGGCAGGAACAGACGACGTTCAGGGTGCCGCCGTTCGTGGTCGACGCGGCCCTCGGCATCGGGTTTCGGCTATGAGGAAACGAAAGCTCGATCCAGATCCCGGCCGGGGGGGATGAAGGCTCGTGGCGCTCGGCGTGCTCATGGTCCAGCTCGGAGCGCTCATGGCGCGAGCTGTACCCGACGCCCGACGCACGGAAGCGTTCGTGCGCGAGCATTACGCCTTCGCCTGGCGCATCCTGCGGCGCGCCGGGCTGTCGCCCGAGGACGCCGATGACGCGGCACAGCGCGTCTTTTTGATCGCGACGGAGCGGCTTGCCGACATTCGCCCTGGGTCGGAGCGAGCGTTTCTGTTTCGCACGGCCGCCCACGTCGCTTCGAAGGCGCATCGCTCGCGCCGGCGGCGTCCGGATGCGCCAAGTATCGAGGTGGACGAGGCGGTCGACGCGGCGCCGTCGCTCGAGGACTTGCTCGATCAGCGGCGCGCCCGCGATATCCTCGACGGTATTTTGGCGGAGCTGCCGCTCGACTTGAGCGCGGTGTTCGTCTTGTTCGACATCGAGGGCCTCAAAAAGAACGAAGTCGCCGAGGCGCTCGCCATTCCACCGGGCACGGTCGCTTCGCGTCTCAAACGCGCGCGCGAAGAAATCGAAATACGTGTCGCGCGCCTGCGCGCCCGCGCGCGAACAAAAGGCGGCATGCCATGACTGAGCCGAAACGTTGGATCGACGAGGGACCGCCAGTGGAAATCGCGCACTTGGTGCGTGCCGCTGCCACCGAGCAACCGAGCGAGCGCTCGATGTCGCGGACGCTGACGACGCTCGGCGTGGCGGTCGGAACGGCGACTGCGACCTCGACCGCCGGCGCGAGCGGGACGGCGGCTGCTGCGTCAGCCGGCAAAGTAGTGGGGCTGCTCGCGACGAGCGCAGTCGTGAAATGGGGTGCTCTCGCGACGGCGGTCACGGCCGCAGGTTTCGTCGGTAGCGTCGTCATCAAACGTGCTGGCGCGACGCGTGACCAAGCGGTTGCGAGCGCGGCATCCCACCGTGCGGCGCCGCCCGCGGCGACTCAGCTCGTAACGTCGCAGAAGACCGCCGCCGTTCGGCCGACGGGGGTGGAGGCCGTGATCCCCTCCGCCGGCGCTGAGGCGGTGGTCCCGTTGGCAAGCGCTGAGACAGTGATCCCGTCGTCAAACATGGCGCCGACCGTGCGTCCGACGGCTGTGGAGGCACCCAGAGCCGGCGGATCTGTCGCGACGCCGATTGCTGCCAAGCGCCCGCCCAAAGCGCTCTCGACCCCCGTCGAGACGACACCGATCGACGCCGAACATCTCGCCGAGCAAGTCGCGGTGGTCGATCGCGCGCGTAGCGCGCTGGCGCGAGGTGACGCGGCCGCAGCGCTCAAGGCGCTCGACGAGTACGACTCGCGTTTCAGCCGGCGCAAGTTCGCGCCCGAAGCGTTGTACTTGCGGATGGAGTCGCTGCTACGCATGGGCCGCCCCGACGCGGCGCGCAGCGTGGCCCAGTCGCTCGTCAACGCCTTTCCGACGAGCCCGCATACGGCTCGGGCCCGTCAGGTGCTCGCCCAGGCGATTCCTTGATCCAGCAGCCGCGCAACGGGGATGGGCAACGACGATTGGCTTCGGTGAGACCGGGAGGTAACGCAATGAAAACTTCGACGATTGGCAGTTCGGTCGCGCTCGCGTTCTTGATGGCGGCGTGCGGTGGGAAATTCACGGAGCTCGGTCAGGAGGGCGGACGGGGTGGTCAGGCTGGAACGGCGGGAATGGCGGGAATGGCGGCTGCTAGCGCCCAAGCAGGCACGGACAGTGGGGGAAGCCAGGGCTCGGGCGCAACGGGTGGTAGTGCCGACGGCGGGACTGGCAACACGAGCGGTACGGGTGGCAGTGCGAGTGGCGGGACCGCAAACGCGGGTGGTACGGGCGGCAGCGGGGCGGGGCCGAGTTGCAGTAAGACGGCCCCTTGCCTGACGACCGCGCTCGGCATGGGGAAAGTCTGCCCGGATGGCTCCTCCGTCAATAGCTCGTACGATTGCGTGAACGGTACCTGCGAGTGGGTTTTCCCCGCGTGTCCGGGCACGTGTGAGGCCGATACCGATTGCCCCGTGAGTAAGGCCGCTTGCCAGCTGTGTGCCGACCGTTCCAGTGCGTGTCCGTGGGCGCGCTGTGACGCCGGGCAGTGCACGAACGGAATCGATACGTGTCCGAGCACCGAGTGCAAAGTAGATGCCGACTGCCCCATCAGCAAGGCGCCCTGCCAACTCTGCGCCGATGGTTCGAGCGCGTGTCCGTGGGCGAAATGCGACGGCGGTAAGTGCACGGCGGGCATCGACCAATGCCCCACGCCGACCGATCCGTGCGCGGGCAAGTCGTGCGGCGATACGTGCACGACCTGCACTGGCAGCGAACCCTGTCCGGCGGTCGTCATGTTCTGCGACGCGAATCTCTCGTGCACGGCGACTCAGCCGCAATGCGGCGGAACGATGTGCACGACCGACATGGATTGCGCCACCGACGTCTGCTTGACGTGCCCGAACGCTCCGAGCACATCGTGCGCTCCACAGGCGTGCGTGGAGGGCCAGTGCACCGCCAATTGCACTTCGCCGTCGCCGTGTGGCGAGTGCGGTGCGGGCATGACGTGCGTGTATCAGATCGGTGGCCCGGCAAATCCCGGCGGTTATCGTTGCTCGATGCAGAATCCGTGCGGCTCGTCGCTCCGCTGCGCGTGCATCGTCGGCGAAGGGACGTGCACCGATGCCGGCACGACACCCGATTACTGCGAGTGCGACAACGGCATTCGGTGAGTGCGTCGCCGCAGGAACGCTGAGGGTCCGCGGGTGTCAACGCCGCGCTCGAGCAAGCGCGCCGTTCCAACGGCGACACTGCCGTGCGCTCGCAGGCGAAGCTCCATGTGCGGTTGGTCCTCGCTGGCGAGTCGTCGAGAGCATGAGCGTCCTGCCCGCGCGCTCGCACCAGTGAAGCTGTGAATGTGGGAGGCTTGTCGACAACGGGGACTTCCACCCACATGCACACCGAATCATCGAGTGGAAGCGCGAGATCGATATCGTCGCGAGCACTCGATGTGCTAATTCTCTCTTCGCCGTGTCGAGACCGGAAAGGGGCCTGCGCGAAAATCGAGCAGTTGTCTTCGGCGGACATGCGCCTGTCCTTGGAGAGTGACTTTCCCCATGCTGTTCACGCAACGCACGCTCCCTATGTTACTGGCGCTCGGGGTCGCCTTCGTCGCGGCCACCACCGGCTGCGGCAGCTCCGACGACGCCGCTGGCCCGGGCGACGGCGGCACCGTCGCGGGTTCCGGCAGGTCGCCCACTGGCGGCAGGTCGGGCGCCGGCGGCGCTGCGAAGACCGGCGGTAAGTCGGGCACCGGAGGCAGTTCGGCGACCGGTGGCAGTTCGGGCACCGGAGGCAGTTCGGCGACCGGAGGCAGTTCGGCGACCGGAGGCAGCGCGGGCACCGGCGGCAGGTCGGGTGCGGGTGGCAGTTCGGAGACCGGCGGCAGCTCGGAGACCGGCGGCAGCGTGAGCACCGGCGGCAGTTCGGAGACCGGCGGCAGCGTGAGCACTGGCGGCAGTTCGGAGACCGGCGGCAGTTCGGAGACCGGCGGCACTTCCGATGCGGGCGGCGCTTCGGATGCCGGCGGGGCCTCGGACAGCGGCGGCGCTTCGGACAGCGGCGGCGCTTCGGACAGCGGCGGCGCTTCGGACAGCGGCGGCAGTGCGGGCACTGGCGGCAGCGCGGGCACCGGCGGCAGCGCGGGCTTCTGCAGCGCAGGCACGGCAGGTCCCGGCTGCACACCGTGCGACGCGGGTGAATTCTGCGCGGGTGCTGGCGCAGCCGCTGTCAGCTGCTCCGACAGTGGCGGCTTCGACCATGATTCCGACCCTGCAACAGCGTGCGTGACCTGGACGACCTGCGCCGCAGGCACGTACGAGGCGCAGGCACCGACGTCGACGAACGATCGCCTGTGCAGCGAGTGCACTGCGGGCGAGTACTGCGCAGGTGGTACGACAGCCAAGGTCACTTGTTCGGGCGCCGCCGGCTGGGACGCCGACGCTAATCCGACGACCGCCTGCGTCGCGCGGACCGACTGCACGCTGACGCAGTTCGAGGCTAGCGCGGGAGATCCAGTCAGCGATCGCACCTGCTCCGCTTGTCCCGCCGGCTACGCCGCCTTCGAGGTGAACGCGCCGACTTGCGGCTTGTGGACCGGCGGTCCGAGCTTCACGCAGGTGGCGACCGCCGAGCAGTCGACGTGCGCCATCCGCGCCGATACGGGTCGTGTCACGTGCTGGGGCCATACCTTGCTTGCGCTCGATGCCACCCCGCCGACGAACGCCGCATGGGCGTCGATCGACGGTGGTAGCGAGCACTACTGCGGGATCCTGACGAGCGGTACGACCCGGTGCTGGGGCGACACTGGCCTGAGCTCGAGCATCCCGGGCGTCACGTTCACAGCCGTCAGTGCCGGAGCCTACGAGTCGTGCGGCATCCGGGCGGACAACGCGCTCGTGCAATGCTGGCCGTCCGCGATTCCGGACGCACTCGCCACGGTGCCGTTCTCTAGTATCAGCGGCGGTGCGTACTCGACGTGGTGCGGCGTGCGCTCGGATACGAACGAAGCCGTCTGCTGGGGTAACTCGAGCAACGTCGTGAACAACGTGCCGAGCGGCGTCGCGTTCACGCAGGTGAGCGTCGGCGGCGACGCCGCCTGTGGCGTGCGCGCCGGCGACAGAGGGGTCGAGTGCTGGGGCTATCCCTACGATCTCACCCACCTGAACAATCCGCCCGCGCTGCCCTTCGCATCCGTTTCCGTCAGCGACTCCGCAGCCTGCGGCCTCCGTGCCGACACTGGCGAGGCGGTGTGCTGGGGCCTCATGCAGGATAACGCGGCATTCCACACGCCGCGCGGCGTCGCCTTCACCCAGCTCAGCATGTCGTCTCGCCAGAATGTCGGGACCTATGCCGGCAGGAACGACCAGGCGTGCGGCGTGCGTGCCCTCGACGGCAAGGTGCAATGTTGGGGCTGGAATGGCTCGGCCAAAGTGGAAGGCAACCAGGACTCGAACCAGTACGCCGAGGTGGTCGCGGCTTCGGCCTCGGCGTGCGCGCTGCGCGCGGACGGACGCCTCATGTGCTGGCATCGCGACGGCGGGCCGATCATGACGGCCATTCCGAGCGGAACGACGTTCAAGGGGCTCGGTACCGGAACGTACACGGAAAGCTGCGCGATTCGCGCAGACAACGGTTTGCTCGAGTGCTGGGGCAGCAACAATCCGTTCTACGCACCGCTAGACGTTGCGTTCGATTCGATATCGATGAATCCCTTTGGCGGCTGCGGCGTGCGCGCGTCCGATAGCACTCTCCAGTGCTGGGGTCCGAGCAGCGGCAGCGGCCACCTGAGCGGAGTGCCCGCCGGCATCCCCGTCAAGGTAGTCGACGTTGGCTATAATTTCGGGTGTGCGCTCCGGGCGGACAACGACAACGTCATGTGCTGGGGCACGAACAGCTCCGAAAGCGTGGCGTCCGCTCCTACTGGTGTCGCGTTCAGCTCGCTCAGCGTTGGGATCTACCAGTCGTGCGCCGTCCGCTCCAGCGACGGACACGTCCAATGCTGGGGCGACATCGGCGGGCTCGGGGCCATGCCGACCACGGCCTTCTCCTCGGTCTCGGTCAGCAGCCGCGGCGCATGCGGCATTCGCGCGGACAACGGTACGCTCGGGTGCTGGGGTGACCCTCTCTACGGTTCCATGGCCGCTGTCGCCTTCGCGCCGTCGGGCATCGCCTTCGATCGAATTAGCCTGTACGACCAGATGGGTTGCGGCGTGCTTTCCGGGTCCCACCGGCTCGTCTGTTGGGGCGAGTTCACCTACAACCCGCAGTTCCAAACGCCGTGACGACGTCGAGGCGCAGCCGAGCGCGCCGCTCCGTCGTCGCGAAACTCCGAGCGGGTGCAATCAGGCGAGATTGACGCGCGCGCGAAATAGCGTGCCGTTGCCGCTCACGTCGTACTCGCCGCCCGTCGCCGAAAGGAAGACTGACTCCCCGCACGCGAGCGTCACACGATCCGCGCCGCGACGCACCTCGACCGAGCCCCGGGTGACCACTGCGATTTCGGGCCCAGTCACCAAGGCGACGTGCAGCGCGGCTCCCGTGAGTTCGAGGCGCGAGAGCTCGAATTCGCGTGCCGGCGTCACGTAACGAGTCACGCCGCGCTGGTGTTCGGTCGGCGCGCGCGCGACGACTTCCGCGCGAAAGTCGAGCACGTTCATGAGCTCATCCACGTCGACGTGCTTGGGCGTGAGCCCGCCGCGCAGGACGTTGTCGGAGCTCGCCATGACTTCGACGCCCGTGCCTTCGAGGTAGGCGTGGAGGTTGCCGGCCGGGAGGTAGAGCGCCTCGCCCGGTGCGAGAACGACGAGGTTCAATGCGAGCGCGAGGAGGATCCCCGCATCACCGGGATAGAGCGCGCCAATGCGCGCGCCCCAGGCGAGCTCACGCGCGAAATCGGCGGCGCGCGGTGGTGGGTCCTCGCAGGCGGCCACGGTCGCGCGAGCGAGCTCTTGCCGGATCTCGGACGGTGCGCCCGTCACGAGCTGGAAGAGCTGTCGCAATGCGGATTCCGGCGCCGCACGTTCGAGCAGCGCGACGGTGGGCGCGAGGGCAGGGACGCCTAGGGCAGCGAAGAGGCGTGCCGTGACGTCGGGAGCGCGAAAGCCGACGAGTGCCGTGAACGGCGTGAGCGCGGCGATGAGCTCGGGTTTGTGGTGCGGGTCTTTGTAGCTGCGGGTGGTCGCGCTGAGGGGGACGCCGGCTGCTTGTTCGCGCGCGTAGCCTGCGCGGGCTTGCTGCTCGCTCGGATGCGCCTGCAGCGAGAGCGGTTCGCGCGCAGCGAGGAGCTTCAGCAAAAATGGCAGCCGGCCGAATTCGGTGGCGGTGCGTGCGCCGAGCGTCGCGGTCGGATCTGCAGTGATGAGGTCGAGGAGCGAGCCTCTGCCGTTTTCGATGTGTGACGGCGCGAGTGGGTGCGCACCCATCCAAATCTCCGCTTCGGGAAGCTGCGTCGGCGTTGCGACACCGCGGAGCTCGCCGAGCGCTTCGTACGAGCCCCACGCGTAGTTCTGAATGGGATTTTGGAGCCGATACAAGGAGCTCACGGCGTGGCCTTCGAGTTTGCCCTAGCTTCTGTGCGCGGAAAAATCAGCACGAAAGAGGATGGCCCCGTGCGGTAGAGCAAGGTCTGGCCCATGGCCCGCGCTGGGTCGTAGTGTGAAAACCAGGGGAGCTCGGTCCAGGGTGGCTCGTTGCGAATCAGCTCGGGCACGATGAGGTCGAGCTCGACGTAGCTGCCATGAGCGTGGTCGCGGATGCGCGGGCCGAAACTCCACGCTTCTTGGCCAGCCTTCGGGGTCAAGTCATTGTGCAAGAGGCCGCCGTAGATGGCGAGCGCGGCTTCGGGATTTTGGTGATCGAGAAAGTCGAACGTCTCACGCACGGTGATGTTCGCGATGAGCTCGAGCAGGGCGCTTACGTCGTTGTCGGCATGGAGGACGGTGTTGAGCTCGTCACAGGTGGGAATGAGCGGCTCGGCGCGGATGCCGAGCTTTTTGGCGGCGAAGCCGAGCGCGACGAATTCGCTTTGGTTCGTTTCGCGCTGGGGTTCGGTGACCGGCTTCGTGCGTTCGGCGACGGCCTGCTCTTCGTGCTGCTCGCAGCGGTGGTCGGGGGCCAAAAGCTCGATCACGATGCCCTTGGTGCGCGGCGCAAGCGCGGGCAAGAGCTCGCGCGCGAAACGCGACGTGGCGGATTCGACGCCGGGTGCGGCCTTCTGCGCGTGGGCTTCGCCCATCGCGATGACGCGCGGTGCGTTCCTGAGCACCTCTTCGAACGCTTGCCGCGGCGTATCGAACGCGCGGCAGTCGAGCTCACCGCATGCGCGACCGCCGGCCGGACGCGATTCAGCTCGGGCGGGCGCCGGCGGCAGTGCGCTCGGCGCGTTGGGCGGGCTCGAGCTCGCGCTAGAGGGCGCCGTCCCGGCGCCTTTTGCCGGATGATTCGCCGCCGGAGGGCTGCCGCAGGCTACGATTGCCGTGAGTAGGCCGGCGACGAGGGCGACCGAAAGACGGGCCAAGCGCATCGAATGCTACCACCGCTGCTCGGTTCGACCCGCGAGAGCTCGTCGGCTTGGCAGGTCCCGCCCGAGGCGCACACGCCGTTGCCGCGGCTAGAATACTATGGTTTTGACGCGCCCGATGAAACCGAGGTCGCTCCCCGCGCGCCGCTCGTCGTGGCGCGGACCTGCTCCGCTGCGGGCGGGGACAGACCCGCGGGGGCACCTCATCGTTCAGGGTTACGTGCGCGAGCGGGCTCGCCAGCAGATCCTCGAGTATCTCGCGCGGCTCCACCCGATCTGGGAATTCCGCTTTCCGGTGGATCGGCCAGCGCCGCGTGGTGAAACGCAACGCCGGCTACTGCGTCCCGTGTACTGGCTCGGCAATTGGCAATTTGCCTGTCTCGACTATTACCGGCCGCCGAAAGGGATCTTCGAACGTTCGGTCGGCGCGGAGCCGTTTCCGCCCGTCCTCGCAGAGCTCGTGCGCGACATCGAAGCGCGCGCCCGGCGTATTTTTCCACGCGAATACGTGCCGGCGGGTTGGCACTTGAACACGTGCCTCGTGAACTTCTACGGCGATCGGCTCGAGGGCGGACGCTGGATCGATTCGGCGCGCGTGGGTGAGCACCGCGATTTCGAGCCGGGCCCCGTCGCGTCGCTCTCGCTCGGCGAGCGGGCGCTGTTCCAGTTCGTACCGCGGCGCAAGGCGGGCGAGCGCGCGGAGCCGGCACTCACGCAATGGCTCGACGATGGCGCGCTGCAGCTCTTCGCAGGTCCGCTCTACAAGGACCGCCTGCTGCATCGCATTCAGCGCGTGGATGATCGCACGGGCGTCGAGTTGCCGCCCGAAATCGAAGGGTTTCGCACGCGGCGCGTGAACTTTACCTTCCGGTACGTGCCGGACGAACACGTGATCCCCTTCGCGCGGCTCTCCGAGCCCGCGCGCGGCGACGTGCGGCCGTACGTCGAGGAGCTCGCGCAGCACTCGCCCTTCTTCGCGCGGGCGCTCGCCGCGGCGAGGTAGTGCCACGACCCATACGGGAATTTGGTCGTTTCACTTTGTCATCGGCTCACCCGTGCCGTCCTCGTTAGTCCGATGCCACGATGAAACGGGCGAATCGGAACGGGGGCGGGCCTGTTGCCGAGCGGGTTCGGCGGCTGCGTGAAAAGCGGCTGGACCCAGCTCGTACGCGCGCGGGCGGCGTTGCTCCAATTGGAGCCGGGGGGAGGGTGCCGCCGTTGCCCGCCGGGCAGCGTAGGCTGAAAAGCATTGCCGCACGGATCCGGATCGAATGCTTTTCAATTCCTCGCGTGCTGCTCGACTTCACGCACCTGTCCGGCGATCACGAAGCCGTCCGTCGTGCCCCACTCGACGCGATCGAGCGCACCCCGCCGTTCGAGCACGTAGACTTCCGCACCTTCCGGCACGACGTTCGTCTCGGCGTTCGCCGAAACCGGCAACGGCCGCCCCGATTCGTCGAGCAGGCGCGCTTCGGGCACCACCACGACCGCGAGCGTCGAGCTCTTGCGAAAATGGCGCGCCCCGAGCGCGAGGCCGCCCCCGACGCACAAAAGCAGCGCGCCGATGCCGATCGCGAGCGCGCCCGGCACCTCCGTCGACGTGCGGCGCACGAACAGTCGTAAGGCGAGTCCCCATGCGAGACTCGCCGAACCGAGCGCGCCGATGACTCCCCACGCCGTCTCCGGCAACAGCCCGACGAGCGCACGCAGTAAGCGCGGCTTCGCGACGAGCGGCGCGCCGCCTTGGTGGGCGCGCCTGCGGCCAATTTCCGCCCGCACGGCCTCGAGCGCGCTCTCGGCGGCGTGGTCGTCCGGGCGGAGCGCGAGTGTCTCGGCGAGAGCGGCGGCGGCGCGCCCGAGATCGCCCGGCTGCCGCTGCGGTGAGCGCGCGCGGCCGAGGTAGGCGACGGCGCGATCGAAGCTCGCGTCCGGGTGCACGAAGCCTTGATCGGCGAGTAGCTCCAGCCGATCGATGGCGTCGCCATAAGCCCCGCGCTCGATCGCGGTCACGGCTTCCTCGAAGGCTGGGCGCGCCTCCGCCGCTGCCGCGGTGCGTTCGAATACCAACACGAGCGCGAGCGGCACGAGCAACGCGCCGAGCATCACGCACACACGACGAAGCTGCGCCCCGCTCACGAGCTCCGGCGCTTTCGCGACAGATCACCGACGAGCCCGTGCGCCCGCGCACAAAGCTCCTTCGGCGGCAGATCGGCCGATTTACCCGTGAAGCGCGCCGCTTCACAGGCGTCGAGCAACGCGACGGTGCGCTCGATCGTTCCGGGCTCGATGCCGGCACCGCCGAGCGCCGCTTTGAGATCGTCTTTGAGCAGCGCGCGCGCGCGGATGCCCGTGCCCGCTTCGATCGCGAGGAAGAGCGCGCGCTCCACGGCCGCGGCCGTCTTGGCAATTTCGGAGCCTTTGGCGGCCACTTCGGCGGCGCGCAGCGAGTCTTGCGCGAGCCGCTGCGGGCTCGTGCGCGCGGAGGAGAAGCGGCGTCGCAGCCTGCTACCGATATCGAGACCGACCCCCGCGAGGCCGACGGCCACGGGTGCGCCGAGCAAGAGGTACCAGAAACGTAGCGAATCGGTGAACGGGGCCGCGGAGGGGCCGTATGGCGCGAGCGTGCGGCGCGGTTTCAGGGCGAGCGTGTCGGGTTCGTCGGTTTTGGCTGCGGCTGCGCTAGCGACCGGCGCGGCCTTTTGGGGGCTCGGCGCGACTTCGACTTTGCCGAGGCTCGCGCGCGCCGTGGCGTATGCCCGTTTGCGCGGGTCCCAGTAAGGCAGCGTCAGCTCGCCGAGATCGATGCGGCCGGGCTCGTTCATCTTGACGAGGTAGGTGAAGGCGCGAAAGCCGCGGACGACGCCGTGCTGCTCGTGCACCTCGTCAACGTGGGTGGGATCGAGCCATTCGACGCCGCGCTGCTCGGGCACGCGCAGTGCCGTGGGGATGCTGCCCGTGCCTTCGAGCTTGGCGACGACGCCCACCGTGTCACCCGCGGTGACGCGGCGAGGATCGACGGCCACGCTGAGCTCGAGCGTGCCCACGTCTCCGACGTGGTAGCCGGGCGGGCGATTGTCGAGCGGTGGTTCGACGACGTCGAGCGTGATGGGCGGGCTCGAGCGCGTGATCGGCGGGTTCGCGACGTAGCGGCCGCCCGTGAACGTGAGCGTCATGGAGCCGATCGTGAGCTTGCCGGCGTGGAGCGGGAACAGGCAGAGCTCGCGGAGCTTTTGTGCGATGAATACCTGATCCCCGATCGGAACCTGAACGGCGTTTTCGGTGAAGGAGTCGTCTTGCCCGGTGTAGTCGAGAAAATCGGGGTACGTCGGGTCGACAGCGTTGACCGGGCGGTAGATGCCGCGACCGCCGTAGGCGTAGATGCGCACCGTGACTTGTTCGCCGACGACCGGGTGCTTCGGTGTCACGACCGCGCGCAGGAACGCGATCGGATCGGGTGCGCGCTCGACCTTGAGCTCGTCGGGCACGGGCGGGAGCTCTTGCTGCTGGTCGAGGTCGCCTGGCGGAAAGAGCCCGGGCGGAAACGGGGAACCGCCGCCGAAGGGGTCGAAGAATCGAAATGGATCGAACGGTTGCGGGCCTCCGCCCCGTTGCCCCCCGCGCGGCAAGGTGCCCTGGGGCACGACCTCGAGCGTCTCCACCTGACTTTGAAAACGCTGCCCGCCCAAATCCACCGTGGCAGGCCCAACGCGGTAGGTGCCGACCTTGACGGCTTGGATGTTCCAAGTCGCCGAAATCCCGCTCTCCTGCTGCATGCGGCCGTTGTTGATGCTCACCTGCGTTCGTGTGCCGGTGCTCGGACCCATGATGCTGAGGCCGGGGATCGGCGCCAGCCGTGGGTTTTGCGGAGCCTCGCCCGTCGAGCTCATGGCGGTGATTTGAAACTGCACCGCGTCGCCGAGCTCGACCTTGTGCGCCGCGATTTCGGTCTGCACGCGCACCTGAGCTCGCGCGGCGCCCGAGCAGAGCAGCACCCCGAACGCGAGCACGAGCGTGGCGAGCAGACGCACGCTCACTTGTCCTCCATCCCCGGGCGCCCGCGCGCGTGGGCCGCACGCTCCTTGGCGTCGTGTTGCTGGAGCGTCGGTGCCTGCTCGAATTCGTCGAGCAGCCGATCGTCGGGGTTCTGCTGCTGCTGCTGCTGGGGCTGAGGCTGCTTTTGCTCGGGTGGAGGCGCGCCGCCGTCTTCGCCTTGTTTGCCGGCGTCGGGTTGATTCTGGCTGCCGCCGTCTTTGCCAGCGTCCGGCTCGCCGTTGCCGGCGTCGGGCTGATCCTGCTTGCCCGCGTCCGGTTGATCCTGTTTGCCCGCGTCAGGCTGATCTTGTTTGCCGCCGTCGTTGCCGGCGTCGGGCTGCTCTCCGCCGTCCCCGCCGTCCGGCGGGCCCGCGTCTTTCTGCTGGTCCTCGATGCGGCGCAAGGCGATGGCCCGATTGTACGCCGCGTCGCGCCCCGTGCCGTCGCCGGCGTCGCCAGGCAACCCCGGGATGAGCTTCAGTGCGGCGTCGTAACTTGCCACGGCGGAGCGGTAGTCGCGCCGCAGAAACTCGAGATTGCCGGCTAGATAAAAGGCGCGCGCGCGGAGCTCGAGCGGGACACTTTGGTCCGTCGCCGCGAGCCGCACGATCCGTAACGCGCAGTCGACCTCGGCACTGCGCTTGGCGAGCTCGGCTTCTTCTTCCGGCGCGCGTCCACCGTCGGGCGGCGGCGGATCTTCCCCGAAGCGCTTGCCGAATTTCTCCGCGAGGGTGAAGAGGCCCAAGCCGAGATCGAACGCGGCGTTCGGGCGCGCGCTCACCGAGCTCGGAGCACCGATGTTGCCGTTCTCGCACTTGCCGGTCGAAAGGTACTCTTCGAGCAGTGAGACGGCCGCGCCGGCGTCGCCTGCGTCGAGGGCCTCCACGGCGTCTTTGACGACCGGCGAGCTGCGCATGAAAAGCTCGTTCGTTTGCTCGCAGCCGCTCGCGGCGAGTGAAAGCAGCGCCGAGGCCGACACGCCCGCGATGGCGGCTTTGGCGGTGCGGCGCCGTCGGCTACGGCGTCGATCCTCGGGCAAGGGCGGCACCACGGCGCGTTTGCGGCGCTTGGCCTCGGGGATCAGCGTCTCGATCACGAGCAAGAGCAGCGCAAGTCCCAGCGGGTACGCGAACACGTCGGCGTATACGGTTTCCACACGCTCGGAGAGCTCCTCGCTCATGAGATGGCGCAGCCGTGACGCGATGCTCGCAAGTCCTGTCTCGCCCTTCTCGCTCCGCGCGATGAGGCCGCCCGTACTCTCTGCGATCTTGGTGAGCTGTTCCTCGCCCGCGGCCGAGAGCTCGGTCGTGAGCGGCTTGCCCTGGTCGTCCGTGCGCCACCCTTTGACTTGCCCGAGCTCGTTCACGTCCGGGATGGGCTCGGGCGTGCGGCCACCGATCTGATCGACGTAAATCGTGATCTGATCGTGACTGGCCGCTTGCGCTTCTTGGACCGGGTCGCCTTCCAGATCTTCGCCGTCTGTGACGAGCACCATCACCTTGCGGTGATCCTTGGACAGCGGATCGCGCGCCAACAGATCGCGTCCGGCCTCGATCGCGCGGCCAATCGCCGTGCCGCCCACCGGCATGTCGTTGGGTGCAAGTTGCCGTAAAAATTGAGCAATTGCCGCACCGTCGCTCGTGAGCGGGAACGCCATCGTGTCGCCGGCGAACGCCACGGCGCCGAAGCGCGCGCCGGGCAGATCGCCGATGAGGCGGCTCATCTCCGCTTTGGCGCGCTCGATGCGCGACGGCGGGATGTCGCGCGCGTACATGCTCTTCGAGTAGTCGAGCACGATCACGACATCGAGATTGGTCGCGGGGATCACGCGCGAGCCGCGGCCGTACTGCGGCTGCGCGAGCGCGACGAACGCGAGCCCGAGCGAGAGCACGAGCAAGACGCCCTTGAGCGCGCGACGCCCGCCCGCGCGCGCCGTCGCGAGCTCGAACACGAGCTGCTCGTCGCCGAAGCGACGCACGGCACGCAGCGAGAGCACGGCGCCGATGACGAGTAGCACGCCCACGCCGAGCGCCCCGAGCGCTCCGAGGAGCCAGATGGAAGCCGCGAACCTCACGGAAACCTCCGCAGCACGAGCGCGCGCAGCACGGCGTCGAGCGCCAGCAAGAGCACGCCTGGGACGAGCAAGAAGCGGTAGAGATCCTCGAAGTGCGCGACGCTCGCCGAGAGCTTCGTCTTCTCGAGCTTGTCGAGCACGTCGTGGAAGCTCGCCTGGAGGCCCGTGGCGTCGCTCGCCACGTACATGTGGCCGCCCGTTTGGTCGGAGAGCTGCTTCAAAAGCTTCGGATTCACGGGAAAAGGCATGCGCACGTAGCGGGCTTGACCGAACAGATCCGCGCCCTGCAGGATTTCGGCCTCGTCGCCCTGGCCGATCTGGATGCTGTAGATGTGCGCGCCGACGACGTTGGCGAGCTTGGCGGCGTATTCGGGCGCGAGGCGGCCGCCTTGGTTGGCGCCGTCGGTGAGCAGGATGATGGCTTTGCTCTTGGCCGTGCTCCGGCGCAGGCGCGCGACGGCGACGCCGAGCGCGTCGCCGATGGCGGTGCCGTTCGAATCGATGAGGCGCGTGTCCATGCGCTTCACGAGCTCGTCGAGCAGGTGGTAATCGAGCGTGGGCGGGGACACGACGTAAGCGCTCGCGCCGAAGACGACGACGCCGATGCGATCCGTCTTGCGCCGCGCGATGAAGTCACGCAAGACCGCTTTGGCGACGTCGAGGCGCGTGGGGCGGATGCCGGGGCGTGCGGGCGGCATGTACGTGCGCAAATCCTCGGGCACGTTGTCGAGCACGGCTTGCATCGAGCCGGACAAATCGAGCGCGACGACCATGTCGATGCCCTCTTCGTCCGTCGAGATGGGGCGCAGCGTGTTGAGCGGCCGCGCGAGCGCCGCGATGCAGAGCACGAGGCCGACGCTGCGCGCGATGCCGGGGACGTCGCGCAAGTACACGCGTGCGCCCGCAGGGCCGACCGCGAGCGGCGCGAGGGTGCCGAGACGCAGGCGCGGAGTACGTCGATCCTCGCCGAATACGGCGCGCCAGAAGACGAGCGGCACGACCGCCAAGCCGGCGAGCGCCCACGGCTCCGACCAGCGCGCATCCATCAATTCATCGCCACGCGCGAGCATGGGGTACGCCGCGCCGAGCAGCGCGAGCACGAGCAGCGCGACCACGCCCACGACCGGCCGTAGCCAGCGCGTCACGACTTGACCTCCGGCTCGGGCGGCTTCGGCTCGGTGGCGGGCGGTGCGTTCGGCTTCGGCCCCCACTTCGCGAACTCATCGTCGCCCACGGGCGCGGCCGGTCGCGCTTCGACGGGCGCCGGTACCGCTACGGGCAGCGTCGTCGTCGGCACGCCTGCCGCAGTCACGCCGATCGTCGGCAGGGTTTCACGCACGATGTGCTCGGCGCGCACGAGCGCCAGATCGCCGTCGTCGGCCGTCGGCACCGTCTTCGCGAACTTCACCAGGTCGGCTTGGCGCAAAAACGTTTCGATGGCGTCGAGCGGAGCCACGCGCGGAGAAACGTCGCGGAGCACCGAGAGCGCTTCACGCGTCGTGCTCTCGAGGCCGTCGAAGCCGAACCGTGCGCCGAGATACTTGCGCAGACTGTCGGACACGCGATCGAAGTGCTCGGCGAGGCGGCCTTCGGCGATGAGGCCCGCGTGACGAATGTCGAAGAGCTCCTCGAGCGCCACTTCCCACGGCGGCCGTGGCGGTGGCGGCGGCGGCACCGGACGAGGACGCCTGAGCCATTTCCCGATGAGCCACGCGGCGAGCGCGCCGAGCACGAGCGCACCCGCGCCGACCATCAGCGCGTTCTTGAGCGCGGTCCATTCCTCGCGCTCCGGACGCGCCGCGGGGTTCGGCCGCGGCATCGGGTTCGAGGCGTTGGCGATCGGGTCTTCGATCGTGACTTCGTGCGGCTCGGTGCAGAGCACGATCACGTCGCCGCTCGCGCGCGCCACCGTGATGGGCAGCGCCGGCACGACGAGCACGTTGCGTCCCGGCTTTTGCGGCAGCGCAACGAACGAAATCTCGACGTGCGTCGTGGCGCGCTCGCCTTGCTCGGTGCGCGTGAGCACGGGGCCCGCGCCGCCGTCCGGATCCGGCAAGTAGAGTCCGACGCGTTCCAGCCCGCGGAACGTCGGATCCTCGGTTTGCAGCTGAAAGCCGCCCGGGAGCACGGTCTCGCCCTTGCCGTGCTCGAGCGTGAGCGACAGCGTGAGGACGTGGCCGCTCTCGCCGCGCGCGGGAAATTTCTCCGTGAGCTTCGGCCGGTCCTTGCCGAGCGGCACGTGTTCGACGCACGTGCTGCTCGCGGCGGAGCTCGGCGTGGCTGCCGAGCTCGACGGAGCGACACTCGGTGGGGGCGGTGCGCTGAGGAGCGGGGGCGGCGGCGCCGCGCTCAAGAGCGGCGCCGACGTCGGCGCCGCTTGGGCAGCCGCCGCGACGAGCGCCGCGGCGCACGCGAACGGAAGCCACTGCCTCACCGGTGCGCCCTCCGCGCCCGGCGCGCGAAGAGATCGCGCATCGGTCCGATATACGGCCGATCGGTGCGTACGACGCAGTGATCGAGGCCGAGCTTGGTGAAGAGCCGCACGGTGCTCTCGCGGCGGCGCCGCATTTCGTGCGCGTAGTGGGCGCGCACGCGCGGGCTCGCGGTATCGACCATCACGCTGTCGCCGGTTTCGAAATCCTCGAAGTTGGCGAGCCCGACGTTCGGCAGCTGCTCGTCGCGCGGATCGACGAGCAAGACGGGAATCACGTCGTGCCGCGACGCGGCGAGCGAAAGCGTGCGCTCGTACCCCGTCGCGAAGAAATCGCTCATGACGAACGCCACGCTGCGCCGGCGCGCCACGCGATACAGCGTCTCGAGCGCGATTTTCAAATCCGTGCCGGGTCGCTCGGGGGCGGCCCCCAAAATCTCGCGCACGACGCGCATCACGTGCTTTTGCCCTTTCATGGGCGGCACGATTTTCTCGACCTGATCGGTCGCGAGGATGAGTCCCACGCGATCGTTGTGGCTGATGGCGCTGAAGGCGCAGAGCGCCGCGACCTCGGCGGCGAGCCGCGCTTTGCTGCCCGTGCGCGTGCCGAAGCGTTCGCTCGCCGAGAGATCGACGACGAGCATCACCGTCATCTCGCGCTCTTCGACGAAGACCTTGACGTAGGTCGAGTTCATGCGCGCGCTCACGTTCCAGTCGATCGTGCGCACGTCGTCGCCGGGCAGGTATTCGCGCACCTCACGGAAGGCGAGGCCCTGCCCCTTGAAGCCCGAGGTGTAGTTGCCGGCGAGCTGCTCCGTCGCGAGACGATTGGTCGTGATCTCGATCTTGCGCAGCGCTTTGAGGAGTTCCTTCGGGATCATGAGTCGTCCGGAGCGAAGCTTGTCTCGCGCCCTCCTGCGTCGGCCCCCGCGGGGCTCAGGGCACCTCGACGACCTCGAACACGCGCCGCACGATGTCTTCGGCGGAGACCTCTTCGGCTTCTGCTTCGTACGAGAGCACCACGCGGTGGCGCAGCACGTCGGGGCCGATGGCCTTCACGTCTTCGGGTGTGACGTAGCCGCGGTGGCGCAAGAAGGCGTGCGCGCGCGCGGCGAGGTTCAGCGCGATGCTGGCGCGCGGGCTCGCGCCGTACTCGATGAGCGGCGCGAGCTCCTTCAAGCCGTTCTTTTCCGGCTCGCGCGTCGCGAACACGACGTTGACGATGTAGTCCTTGACCCGGTCGTCCATGTACACGTCGCGCACGACCTTGCGCGCCTCGAGCAGCTGCACGGGGGACGTCTTGGCGACGGCGCGGCTCTCGCGCGCCCCCGTCATGCGATCCATGACGCTGCGCTCTTCCTCGCGCGAGGGATAACCGACCTTGACCATGAGCATGAAGCGATCGACCTGCGCCTCGGGCAGCGGGTAGGTGCCCTCCTGCTCGATGGGGTTTTGCGTCGCCATGACGACGAACGGGTCGGGCAGCGGATAGCTGCGATCGCCGATCGTGACCTGGTGCTCTTGCATCGCTTCGAGCAGCGCGCTCTGCACCTTGGCGGGCGCGCGGTTGATCTCGTCCGCGAGCACGAGGTTTGCGAAGATCGGACCGAGCTTGCTCGTGAACTCGCCCGTCTTCTGGTCGTAGATGACGGTGCCGATGAGGTCGGCCGGCAAGAGGTCCGGCGTGAACTGCACGCGCGCGAACTTCGCGCTGATGGCGTCACAGACGGTGCGCACGGTGAGAGTCTTGGCGAGGCCGGGCACGCCCTCGAGCAGGACGTGTCCGCCTGCGAGCAGCCCCACCAGAATCCGCTCCACCATTTGCTGCTGACCCACGATGACCTTGCCGATCTCCGCGGTCAGGTCGTCCACGAAGGCGCTTTCGTTGGCGACGACGTCGTTCAGCGCTCGTACGTCTTGCATGTCGAAAATCCTCTAGCTCGGGCTTGGCAGTGGCGCGTCATAGCGCGCTCGGCGGGCCCAAGACAATCGGCCGACGGCGGCTATTCCCGGGCTGCGGTAAACAAGCGGCAGCGCGGAACCCCGGCCACTTCGCCACGCCGCGCTCAGCGGCCGAAGGCGGCGTCCACGACCCAGGCGAGGCCGTTGACCGTGACGACGGTCGCGAAAAACCAAACGATGCCGAGCGCCACCCCGAGCGCCGAGCGGCGCGTGCGCATGAAGTGCACGGGCACGCAGATCGGACTAAAACACACGACGGCCGACCAGAACGAGGACTCGGGCCAGGCGCGCGAGAGCAGGTCCGGAGCGAGGTGCTTCAAATCGCGGCGCACCACCCACGCCGACATGAAAATCGTCGCGGCAAACTGCACGATGAGTGTGGCGACGTCACGCATGGGCTCCCGGAGGACTCGCCCGTTCGCTACTCCAAGTGCTTGAGTAGTTCCAGGAACGCCGTGTCTTCGCCGCCCGCGGGCCGCTCGGCGCGTCTGAGCATCTTGGCGCCGCCGTGATTCAGCTCGCAGTGGATGCTGTCCGTGTACTTCTTGAGCGGCTCCGTTACGTCTTCGGAGGCCTCCACCGCGTCGCCCACGCCGGTCAAAGCGGCCGACATCGCGCAGTGTTCGTCGGGCAGCGCGAGCGGCTTCGCTCCCGGGCAGCAGCCGACGCGCACGACCGCGAAGACCGGCATGGCGTACCAGCCGATGCGGGAGAAAAGCTTCATCGAGTCGGTCACCGCGCCGCGCGGCGCGCCCGAGACGATTGCGGCGTGAAGCTTGTCGGCGCCCACGCGCGGATCCGTCTCGTCACAAAGCCACTCGACGGCGGGCGCCTTGCTGAACGTGCCTTTCGGCAGGTGTCCCGCGACGCACGCCGCGAGCTTGCTTCCGATACGCACGTCGTCTTCGCCCGTGACCGGCACGTCGCCGAGCTGAAGGGCGGAGGCGCTCGGCGCGGCCTCGGCGGCTTGTTCCGGCAGCGCGACCAGCTGAATGCGTTTTGGACGCAGGAACGAGAGCGCGATGCCCCCCGCGGCACCGAGCGCGAGCGCCGCGAGCGCGAACGCGCCGATCTTGCGCTTGGGCGGCGGCTGCGACAGCGGCCGGTTCGACTGGCGTGACGGCCGAAGACTCAGCGGTAGCGGCGGCGGCGCTGAGGCGTGATGACCCGGCGTGATCGGCTCCTCGTTCGCGTGATCGACGAACCAGCGCGCGAGCTCGCGCCGGAGGGGCCGCAGGTCGCTCTGCCGATCGGGCCGATTCGCCGTGAGCGTGTGCCAGAGAGCGGAGCGGAGCGCCGCGTCCGTAACGCCGGCCTGTTCGAGCTCGCTTTCGCTCGCGTAACCCGCGGGGGGAGGCGGCGAGCCCGTGAGCATCCAATGCAACAGCGCCGCGGTCGCCCAGGTATCGTCGGCGATGCTCGGAACACCGTCCGGTGCGCGCTCTGGCGTCGACAGCGCCTGGTCGATGCGAACGCCGAGCGCAAGCTGCGGAGGTTCCCCCTGCACGGGTTCGATGATGACGGCGTGCGCATTGACCCAGCCGTGCACGCCGCCGGCATCATGCACGTGCGAGAGCACGTCGGCGATGCGCAACGCCGAGCGCACGGCGTCGACCGCCGGCTTCTTGCCGATGGCCTCGATGCGTTCGGCGAGCGTCTCACCCTCGGCGACGGCCGCTACGGCGACGAAATGCTCACCGTCGCCCTCGAGCGCGAGCAGAGGCACGAGGTGGGCGTGCGAGATACCGAGCAGCGGCCGGAGCGTCTTTTCCCGCTCGGCCGAGACGGGGACGAGCACGATTTTCTTTCCGCTCGTGTCGTCGACGCCGAAGAAGACGCCGCCGAGCGCGTCGGAGACCTGCTCCTCCACGCGAAAGCGACCCGCAAAGATCTGGCCCACGGTCAGCGTCGCTGCGTGCTCCGCAGGGCTTGGGGCTTGCGGCGGCTGACTCACCGCCCGCGAGCGTCGCATTTGCGGCCCGAAAGGTCCATATTGGAGGCCGTGCGCGTTCTCTCGGGCACCAGCGGTTTCAGCTACGACGAATGGCACGGACGCTTCTATCCGGCCGATCTTCCGGCCAATGAGCGCCTTGCGCACTATTCGGGCCGACTCGCCAGCGTCGAGATCAACAATACCTTTTACCAAACACCGAAGCCCGCGCTCCTCGAGCGCTGGCGCGACGCCGTGAGCGCCGACTTTCGGTTCGCGCTGAAAGCCCCCCGCCGCATCACGCACATTCAGCGGCTCAAGGGTGCTGGGGAAGCGCTCGCCTACTTTTGGAACGCCGCGTCCGTGCTGGGGGAAAAGCTCGGGCCGGTGCTGTTTCAGCTGCCCCCGTTCGCGAAGAAGGATTTGCCGCTGCTCGCGGATTTTCTCGCGAGCTTGCCCGCGGGCCTGCGTCCGGCATTCGAGTTTCGCAATTCGTCGTGGTTCGACGACGAAGTCTACGCGCTTCTTTCGTCACGCAATGCGGCGCTCTGCGGCGGCGACTCCGACGAAGACGAGCGCTCCCCGCCGCTCGTCGCCACGGCCGATTTCGGCTACTTGAGGCTGCGCGCGCCGAGCTACGACGCGCCCGCCCTCCGCACTTGGTGCGAGCGCATCCTCGGCGAGCCGTGGCAAACCGCGTACGTCTACCTGAAGCACGAAGTGCTCGGTCCCGACTACGCGACGTTCTTCGGCACGATCGCGCGCGGCGAACCTGAGCCGGCATTTCCTGCGCCCTTGGCCGCGCCCGTCGAGGTGCCATACGCCATGGCAAAGAAGCGCGCGCCCAAGACCAAGGCAGGCGAGACGCCGGCCGACGCCGAAACCAAGCCGGCGACACGTGCGAAGTCCAAGCCCGCGACGCGCGCGAAGTCCGAGGTGGCGAAGAACTCCGCGCCCGAAGCCGTCAAAGCTCCGAAGAAAGTGCCGGCACGCGCCGCGGGCCGCGCGAAGAAGTAGTCGTCGTCGAGCGGGCCCGGACCGCCGCCGGCACCCCAGAGCGTCAGCGTTGCGAGCCGCTGACGCTCCGGTGCGACGACTTACGCCAAACTCGAGCTCACTCGGCGGGCGACGGCGCCGTGTTGCCGCTGGCTTCGCTCGCCGCGCTCGTGATGCGCATGCCGTAGAAGGAGCGGTAGACGAAGACCAGCATTGCCAGGCCGAACACCACGGCCAGGACGGCGCTCGTCGAACGCTCGAGGTCGATCGCGAGCTCGACGGCGAGCAGGCCGAAGAGCGTCGTGAACTTGATGATCGGGTTCATCGCGACCGACGACGTGTCCTTGAAAGGATCGCCCACCGTGTCGCCGACGATCACGGCAGCGTGGAGGTCCGTGCCCTTCTCGTGGAGCTCGGTCTCGACGACCTTCTTCGCGTTGTCCCAGGCGCCGCCCGCGTTGGCGAGGAAGAGCGCTTGGAACAAGCCGAACAGCGCGAGCGAGATGAGGTAGCCGATGAAGAAGAAGGGCTCGAGGCAAGCGAACGAGAGCGTGGCGAAGAACACGACCAGGAAGATGTTGAACATCCCCTTCTGTGCGTACTGCGTGCAGATCTGGACGACCTTCTTGCTGTCTTCGATCGACGCCTTGGCCGCCCCGTCGAGCTTCATGTTGCGCTTGATGAATTCGACCGCGCGGTACGCGCCGGCGACGACTGCTTGCGTGCTCGCGCCCGTGAACCAGAAGATGACCGAGCCGCCCGCGAGCAGGCCGAGCAAGAACGGCGGGTACAGGATCGAGAGCCTGTCGATGTTCTTGGTCAGGCCGTCCGTCAGCAGCACGACGATCGAGAAGATCATCGTGGTCGCGCCCACGACGGCCGTGCCGATCAGCACGGGCTTGGCCGTCGCTTTGAAGGTGTTGCCGGCGCCGTCGTTCTCCTCGAGCAGGGCCTTCGCCTTCTCGAAGTCGACCTTGAAGCCGTGCTGCTTCTGGATCTCTTCCTTGACGCCGGGGATCTCGGTGATGAGCGACAGCTCGAAGACGCTCTGCGCGTTGTCCGTCACCGGACCGTACGAATCGACGGCGATCGTGACCGGCCCCATGCCGAGGAAGCCGAACGCCACGAGCCCGAACGCGAACACCGGCTCGGCGATCATCAACGTGTGCAGGCCCATGCCGCTCACGTAGTAGGACGCGCCCATCAGCACCATCAGCACGACGCCCATCCAGAACGAGCTGTAGTTGCCCGCCGTGAGACCCGAGAGCACGTTGAGCGAGGCGCCGCCTTCTCGCGACGAGGTGACGACCTCGGCCACGTGCCCGGAGGTCGTCGAGGTGAAGACCTTGATGAGCTCGGGGATGATGGCGCCCGCGAGCGTGCCGCACGAGATGATGAGCGAGAGCTTCCACCACAGGCTGCCGTCGCCGAGCTCGGGGATGAGCAGGTACGACACGACGAACGTCAAGGAGAGCGAGACGATCGACGTGAGCCAGACGAGCCAGGTGAGCGGCACCTCGAAGTTCACCTTGGTGGCGCGTTCGATGGCGCCCTTCTGGATCGCCTCGTTCACGTAGTACGAGAGCACGCTCGCGATCACCATCACGACGCGCATCGCGAAGATCCAGACGAGGAGCTGGACCTGGACGCTCTTTTCGTGGACGGCGAGGAGGATGAAGGAGATGAGCGCGACGCCCGTCACGCCGTAGGTCTCGAAGCCGTCGGCGCTCGGACCTACCGAATCGCCCGCGTTGTCGCCCGTGCAGTCGGCGATGACGCCCGGGTTACGCGCGTCGTCTTCCTTGACCTTGAAGACGATCTTCATGAGGTCGGAGCCGATGTCGGCGATCTTGGTGAAAATACCGCCGGCGATGCGCAAGGCCGAGGCGCCGAGGGACTCGCCGATGGCGAAGCCGATGAAGCAGGAGCCCGCGTAGTCGCCCGGAACGAACAAGAGAATGCCGAGCATCAGGAGCAGCTCGACGCTGATGAGCAGCATGCCGATGCTCATGCCGGAGCGGAGCGGGATCGCGTACACGCCGTACGGCTTGCCGCTGAGGCTCGCGAACGCCGTCCGCGAGTTCGCGTACGTGTTGATGCGGATGCCGAACCAGGCGACGCCGTAGCTGCCCAGGATGCCGACGATGCTGAAGAGCAGGATGATGATCACCCGCCCCGCGCTCATCTGCTGCAACAAGCCGAAGTAAACGAGGATGATCGCGCCGACCAGCACCTCGAGCATCATGAGGAAGCGGCCCTGCTGGAACAGGTATGTCTTGCACGTCTCCCAGATGATCTGGGATACGTCGGACATCGACTTGTGGACCGGCAGGTTCTTCACCTGATTCAGCGTGAAGAGGCCGAAGCCGATGCCGAGCGCCGCCACGATGATGCCGAGCATCAAGAGGTTGCGGCCGGTCATGCCGAGCACGGTGACCGACGACAGATCGGGCAGCACCAGACTCGCTTCGCCGCTCTTCGGCTCCGCGAAGCAGAGGGAGGGGAAACAGATGACCAGCAGGCTGAGGAGGACGGACGAGAGGTGGGGACCGATACGTCGCAAGGCGTTTGGCTCCAGGTGAGGGGGCGGGCCTGCGCCAGGCAGACCCGTAGATATTCCACTCGAGGGCGCGCCCTATTAGCGCAGCGCCGGCCCTGTTGCTACAGCCTAAGGCTCCCGACGGCTACGGTGGCGGGCTCAGCTCTGCAAGAGCCCGAAATCACTCATCTTCCGAGGCCGGGCGGCGGTCCCTTGTCCCGCTGGTCCTCGTCGTCGAGCACGCTCATCACGATCACGGCGCCGATCAGCGGCAGCAGCCAAATCAGCTGGCTCTGCGCGATCTTCTGCGAGCGATCGAAGAGCTTCGATCGCCATACCTTGAGGGTCGTGCGCGCTTGGAACCCCAGGATGACGAGGACGACGAGGAGACCAATCCATTCAGCGCTGTGCACGGTGGCGCGAACCTAAGACGTGAAGCTGCCCCATGCAAGTCGCCGCTGTAGGTGCAGTAACGATTCGCGCGACGCCGGAGAAAACGGTTTTCGGGGTCGGGGCCCCGAAAACAACACAAACAAAAGCGTCGGAACCATCTCCCTGGCGAGAGGCAGGGCAGGGCGTGGCAGCCGTCGACCTTCCCCGTGGGACTGCGGGATCGGAATCGAATGGCGGCTGCCTGTGACTACAGCTCGATCTGAGCCCCAATTTCCATGACGCGGTCGGAGGGGATGCCGAAGAACTTGTTCGCGGGCTGCGCGTTTCGGGTGAGTGTCGCAAATAGCCGGATGCGCCAGCGCGCCATGCCCGGGTGCTGGCTCGAAATCAGGTTTTCGCGGCCGAGGAAGAACGTCGTGTGCTCGACGCTCGAAACCAGGCCGGCGCGCTCGAGCAAGGTCGGGGCGTCGGGCTGCTCCATGAAGCCGTAGCGGCCGGTCACGCGACTGAAACCGTGCTCGAGGTGCTCGACCTGGAAACGATCCTCCTCCGCGACGCGGGCGCTCTCCGTCGTCTTGATCGTGAGGAGCACGATGTGCTGGTGGAGCACGCGGTTGTGCATGAAGTTGCGCAAGAGCGCGGGCGGAGTGCCGTCGCCGCTCGCCGTCATGAAGACGGCGGTCCCCGGGACGCGCGCCGGGATCTCGACCCGTAAAAGATCGAAGAAATCGGTTAGCGGCAGCAAATCTTCTTGGAAGCGCCGGAACAGAATTTCTCGCCCGCGGCGCCACGTCATCATCACCACGAACAAGCCGACGCCGATCGCGATCGGAACGAAGCCGCCGTCCAAGAACTTCGCGAGGTTCGAGATCAGGAACACGGTCTCGGGGACGAGCAGGACCACGGTCAAGAGCACGACCCGCTCGAGCCGCCAGTGCCAGCCACGGCGGGCGTACATCCCGGCGAGGATGGTCGTGATCACCATCGTGAGCGTGACGGCGATGCCGTAGGCCGCGGCGAGCGCATCGGAGCTCTTGAAGCTCAAGACGAGGCTCACCGTGGCGAGCATCAAGAGCCAATTCATGGTGGGGACGTAGATTTGTCCGCGCTCGTGGGCGCTCGTGTGCCGGACCTCGATACGCGGCAAGAAGCCGAGCATCGTCGCCTGCTGCGTGAGCGAGAAAACGCCCGTGATGAGGGCCTGCGAAGCGATCACGGTCGCGGCCGTCGAGAGCGCGACGAGCGGGTAGAGCGCCCAGCTCGGCGCCATGCGGAAAAATGGGTTTTCGGCCGTGGTGGGGTCCGAGAGCAGGAGCGCACCCTGCCCGAAGTAGTTGAGCAAGAGCGCGGGAAACGCGACGGCGAACCACCCGAGCTGAATCGGCTTGCGTCCGAAATGGCCGAGATCGGCGTAGAGCGCCTCTCCACCCGTCACGACGAGGAACACCGCGCCGAGCACGACGATGCTCTCCCGCCCCTGAGCCAGCATGAAGCTGAGCGCGTAGGTCGGGCTGATCGCGGCGAGCACGCTCAGGTTCGAGCCCAGGCGATAGAGGCCGAGCAGCGCGAGTGTGAAGAACCAGAGCAGCATGATCGGCCCGAACACGGCGCCGATGCTCGCGGTCCCGCGCTTTTGGAGCCAGAAGAGTCCGACGAGGATCACGAGCGTGATCGGAATCACGAACGGCGCGAGCCGCGGCGCCGCCACCTCGAGACCTTCGACGGCGCTGAGCACCGAGATCGCGGGCGTGATCGCGCCGTCACCGTACAGCAGCGCGGCGCCGAACACGCCGCAGGCGACCACGAACGGCCGCAGGCGTGTGCCGCGCGCGACGGCCGTCGCAAGCGCCGAGAGGGACAAGATGCCGCCCTCACCTTTGTTGTCGGCGCGCAGCACGTAAAACACGTATTTCACGGCGACGATCAGCGTGAGCGACCAAAAAATCAGCGAGAGACAACCGAGCACGCTCGCGTGGTTGATCGGCAGATGGGCGCCCTGGACGCAGACGCGCATCGAGTACAGGGGGCTCGTGCCGATGTCGCCGAAGACGACGCCGAGCGCGCCGACGGCCAGTTTGGCGAGGTAGCGCGGGCTTTGCGGTCCCGCGGGCCGCTCGTGCGCTGTGGCACTCGAGGCAGCGATGGCCGGCGCGTCGCTCTGCGCGGGGGCTTTGGTTTCGAGCGACGCCGTGGGCTCGTTCGACTCCGCCGCAATGGGGGCGGGGTTCGTGCGCGTCGCACCGGCCGTGTTTGCGGCCGCCGGGTCCGACATGCCGGGTTCGTACCGCGAGGCTCCGGCGCTGTCACTGGTTCCAGCGACGGCGCGTGGCACTGCCGGAAAGTAAGAGTTCTTTCACGTGACGGTCTGCGCGCGCGCGGAGCTCGTACGCATCGTCAATCGCGGAGCCAAAACACGGTGAACGCGTCGCCGCCCTCGTCGGGCTCGGCGGCGCGGCTCTGCTCGATATAGCTCGACGCGGCGAGGTGCTCGCGGACGGCGGCTTTGATCGCGCCCGTACCGTGTCCATGCAATACGAAGCCGAGCGGCTCGCCCTCGCCCAGCATGACGTCGAGAAATGCGTCGAGGCGCCCGAGCGCTTCATCGACGCGTGTGCCTCGCAGATCCAAGGTGTTCGTCGGCGTGCGGACCGCGGCCGCCAACGTCGTCGCTCGCGTGCGTGCTCGCGGCATAGGTTTTGGCGTATTTCCGCGAGGAGAGCCGCCCTTGGCGGGCTCGACGTCGTCGAGGGAAAGCGTCAGTCGCACGGCACCGGCGCGCAAACGGATCGAGCCACGTTCTGGCGCCGCTTCGACCGTCGCGAGGGTGCCCGTTTTTTTGACGCGCACGGTTGCGCCCACGGCGAGCAGCGGGGGCGCGGGCGGCGTCTCGGCTTTGCCGCGGCGCTGCTCGGCGCTCGCGCGTTCGTGGCGTTCGAGCGTCCCGCCGAGCGCGACGTGCGTCGCGGCGCGACTGACGGCGCGTTCGGCATCCCGCAGCGCGGCCGGTTCGAGCCCGGCGCTCCGGAGTCGCTGGCGGGCCTCCCGCACTTCGGTCCGGGCGGCGCGCACGACGGAGGTGAGCTCACGCGCCTCGCGGCCGAGCTCGGCGTTGGCTTCCGTGACGGCGCGGTCACGCTCGCGCTCGATATCGGCGCGTGCGGCCGCGGCCAGTGCGAGCTCGCCACGGAGCTCGGCGCGTTCACGCTCGAGCGCGCTTCGCTCTGCTTCGAGTCGTTTCACGGCTTCCTCGCGCTCGCGCGCACGGTCGGGCAAGAGCGCGTGCGCCCGCTCGAGCACGCTCGGCTCGAGTCCGAAACGAGCGGCGACCGCGAGCGCGCTCGATGGTCCCGGCACGCCGAGCGTCAGCCGAAACGTCGGCTCCATGCGCTCGAAATCGAAGGCGACGCTCGCGTTTTCGAGCGGGCCCGGCAGCGCCGCGAGCTCTTTGAGTCGCTCGTAGTGCGTCGTCACGGCGGCCGCCGCGCCTCGCGCCGTGATGGCTTCGAGCACGGCCGCCGCGAGCGCCGCGCCCTCTTCGGGATCGGTGCCCGAGGCGACCTCGTCGAGTAGCACGAGCGTACCGGGCGCCGAGCGGCGCACGATCTCCGCGAGGCGCGTCACGTGCGCGCTGAACGTCGAGAGCGAGCGCTCGAGCGATTGTTCGTCGCCCACGTCGGCGAGCACCTCGGAGAACCAGCCGACGCGCGACCCCGTGGCGCACGGGATCGGGATCCCCGCGCGCGCCATCCACACGGCGAGGCCGAGACACTTGAGCGCCACCGTCTTGCCGCCGGCGTTGGGGCCCGAAATCACGAGGGCACGGCCGCCGCCCACGCGCACGTCGTTCGGCACCACGGCAATGCCGGTCGACACGAGCAGCGGGTGGCGCACCTCCTGCAAGTCGATGGCGTCGCCTGCGTCCGGTTCGACGACCTCGGCTTTGGCGGTGCGCGCCCAGAGCGCGAGCGCCGCGAGCCGATCGGCTTCGAGCGCGGCGTCGAACGCGCGCTCGAGCGCTTCGCGTTGCTGCGCGACGCCGCGCGTGAGCTCGGCGAGCACGCGCTCCTCCTCGCGCTCGACGTCGGCGAGGCGAAGTTTCAGGCGGTTGCCGTGCTCGGTCGCTTCGCGCGGCTCCACGAACAGGGTGCCGCCCGACGCGGACGAGCCGAGCACGATGCCCTCGACGCGCAAATGCGCGTCCGAGCGGACGGGCAGGACGTAACGGCCGTCGCGCTCGGTGTAGTAGCGGCCCTGCAGCACGTCGGCGTGCGTCTTCAGGCAGCCTTCGAGCCGCTCCTTGAGCGCCTCACGCGCGTCGCGGACGCGGACGCGAGCTTCGCGCAATGCGGGCGAGGCCGCGTCGCTCACCGTGCCGTCCGGCTCGAGGGCGGCGACGAGCGACCGTTCGAGCGCGTCGAGGCGCGCTTCGCTCGCAACGGCATCGAACAGCGCAGGGAAGCGCTCGCGTCGCTCGTCGGCGAAGAGCCGCACGGCGTGCGAGACGGCGAGCAAGCGCGCGATCCCGATGAGCTCGTGACCGCTCAGCGTGCCGCCCTTTTGCGCGCGCACGAGCGACTCGCGCACGTCGGGGAAATCCCGGAGCGGCAGCGCTTCACCCAGGGCGTCGAGCGCGACGGCGTCGCGCGTCCGCGCGGCGAGGGCGCGCGCCGTCTCGAGCGCCGGACAGGGCTCGGTCGCGCGGAGCCGCTCGGCGCCGGCAAGGCTCGCCGTGTGGGCGGCGATGCGCTCGAGCAGGGCCGGCCATTCGAGGGCGCGGAGCGTGACGGGGTCCATGGCGGCCGTTATTTCCGGGGAATGACGCGCCGCTCTAGCATGTTCCCGGGCGATCGCAGGTCCGGTTCGGCAGTTTGCATTTTACTACGCCCGTAGTAGCAATGCGCGAATGGTCGCCACGGCCGAGCTCGGCCCACTCGAAATGCGCGTCCTCGGCTTGGTCGAGCGGCGCCGCACCGCCACCGTCGGCGACGTGCTCGCCGAGCTCGAGCGGGAAGGGGAGGCTCTCGCCTACACGACCGTCATGACCGTTTTGGCACGCCTCCACGACAAGGGCGTCATTCGCCGCCGGCGTGACGGCCGTCGCTTCGTGTACTCGGCTGCGCGCGGTTCGGAGCTGCTCAAGGCTCGCATCGTCAAGCGGCTGCGTTCGTCGCTGTTTCCGGGGCGTGGCACGGCGCCGCTCACGGCGCTGCTCGATGCGAGCGAGCTCTCGCGCGACGATTTACGCGAACTCCGGCGCTGGGTCGACGCGCGGCTGAAGGCGAAAGGTGAATGACGTGGCGCCGCACGAGCTTGCCGCCACGCTGAAGCTCTGGGGAGACGCGCTCTTCAATCTGTCGTTCAACGCCTGCGCGTCATTTTGGCTGGCGCTCGCGCTGAGTTTGCTGATCTTTCGGGCATTCCGGCTCGAGCAGAGCCGGCTCGGGCTCGTCGTGCTCGTGCTGCCGTTCGTGAAGCTCGCGCTGGAGTTCGCGCGGGGCGTGCCCGCAGCATCCTTCTTTTGGCGCTCGGAGCAGGGCGTACGTCAGGTGCTCGGCTCCTTTCGCGTCGGGTTCGGCTTCACGGCGGCAGGTCCCCTCGTACAGGCGCAGCTCTGGGCACGGCATGCCGGCGGGACCTCGCCGCAGAGCGCCGGCGACCTCGCCGTCCGCGCGCTCGCCGGGAAGCTCGGGCCCGCCGTGGCACCGTTCGTCGCCTTCGCCCTCGTCGCCGCGTCGTGCACCGGGGTTCTGCGCGCGTGGTCCCGGCGTTTGGCAGCGTCGGCGCGGGTCCGCGGCATCGCCGAGCGCGCGACCTTGCGCGAGCTCCGCGCCGTCGGTTTCCGCGTGGTTCGAGTGCTCGAGAGCGGCGAGCTCTCGGGGCCGCCGTTCGCGGCCGGCATCCTCGCGCCGTGCGTCTTCTTGCCCGAGCGACTGACGCGCGTTCTCCCGCCCGCGGAGGTCGAGGCCGTCGTCCAGCACGAGCTCGCGCACATCCGGCGCTTCGACGCCGCGCTGATGTTCGCGCTCGAGACGCTGAAATGTTGGTTTTGGTACGTGCCGGGCACGAGCGCGGCGGTCGCGCGCGTGGCCGCGCACCTCGAGCGGCGCGCCGCCGATGCCGCGCTGGCTTCGGGAGTCGGCGCGCCGGCGCTCGCTCGCGCGCTCGTGACCACCGCGGAGCTCGCCTGCGAGCACGCCGAGCCGTACGCGCTCGGCATGACGGGTTCGGCAGCGGTGCTCGAGTCTCGTGTGCGCCGTCTACTCTCGGACGTGCCGGTTCGCTCGGGCTCGGCTGCGCCGGCCGCCAAGTCATCTCGCGTGCTGCTCGGTGCGCTCAAGCTCGTGGCGGCTGGCTGGTGCGCGCTCGCGGTGCTCCGACTCGTCGCGTTCGGGAATCACACGCCTTGAGGCTGCCGGGATCCCGCGGCCGACCGTTGCATTGGTTTGAATTACTACGACCGTAGGAGACTAATCATGTCGTTTCGTTCATCGGTATTCGCTCGCCTGTCGCTTGCGTGGGTGCTCGGCGCGGGGCTCTCGGGTTGCGCCGGGAGTGCTGCGAGCCCCGTCGTGCTGCGCCCCGCCGAGTTCGGCCGCACGCCCGTGCCCCCGGGTCACCCCGTCGTGATCGCGTTCAAGGCGGGCGATCGCATCCCGGTGATTTTCGATGTCACGGGGGAAATCATCGAAATAACGCCGAGGCCGAGCGAGCTCTGGCTCACCGCAAAGCGTGACTTCTTCCTGCGCGTCGAGGGCGCGAAACTTCAAACCAGCCTCGACGGCGTGCACTACGGCCACCCGCGCGAGCCGGGCAGCTTCCGCTTCGGCATCAGCTCGAAGCCGAGCGGCGGCTTCGAGGTACAAGTGAGCATACGCACTCCCGTCCACGCGCAGTGAGCGTGTCCGCCGCGCAAGCACGCGCGGCGCCGCCGCTGAAGAGCCGCTCTTGGCGCTCAGCCGCTGGCCGCGAGTGTTCGCGGCGCGGGCGGGCGGCTGAATACGGGTGCCGTCTCGCCCACGCGTACGCACAGGGACAGCTCCGAGATCAGGGTCACGGGCTCGAGCGCCGCGGCGAGCGACGTAAGCTCGTGCGTCGCTCGCCTGCCGTAAGTCTCGCTCGCGCTCAGCGTGAGCTGGCAGCCGCCGTTGCCCTTCAAGTGCCCGACGAGTCCGCGCGCGAGCACCGAACGGGCCGCAGCCGAATCCGGATCCGTTCGACCGTTCGTGACGAGCACCACCTCGTCGAGTTGCCAGCCCGCGTGGGAGAGGCGCGTGATGCGGCTCGCCACCTGCGTGACGAGATCGGTCGGCAGCCCCTCGTAATGCTGCGCGACGACGGCCACATCTCCCGAGTGAGCCGGGTGGAGCCAGCGCGGCCAGCTCGCACCGAACTCGATCACGACCAATGTTGCCGGGCGCTTGCGCATTACAATCCTCCGGGTCTTCTCCCCGTATGCCGGGCGCTCACACGGGGCCAAGAAACCGGCGCCGAGCTCGAGGCCCCGCGTTGGGCGCGTCGCGCCAAACGCCCGAAATAACGAGCGTTGCAACGTGCGCTAAACCCCCGAAATGGCGAGCGTTGCGAGCAGCTGTTCGGCTTCGGCGCCCACGGGCCCGAGCTCGGTGTGGCCGCCGCCTTCGGCATGACGGCTAATCGCTCGCACGCCTGCGCGCTCGAGCGCTTGGGCACTCGTCGTCGCGCGGCGCGCGCACGGTTCGGTGCCGCAGACGATGAAGACGCTCTGCCCGCCCGACGCGTGAAAGCGCTCCGCGCGTTTGCGCGTCCAATCGCCGCTGCCGCCTTCGATCAGCACGAGGTGCGGAAACTCTGCGCCGTGCTCGACGAGCATGAGCGCACCCATCGTCGCGCCTTGCGAAAAGCCGAGGTACACGCCGTCGTTCTCGGCGACGCGCGAGCCGTAATTCGCACGCACGGCAGCGACGACGGCGAGCACCTCGCGCTCGAGCGTCGGATGATCGGGGTAGTAGTAGCTGCCGCTTTCGCCGCGACGCAGCGGCACGCCCGTCGGGCAGGCGACGAACCAACGCCCGCGCGCGACGCGGCTCCAGCGCTCACACTCCCAGCGCGAATCGCCGCCCGCGCCGTGCGTCGCGACGAGCAGCGGCACGGCGCGCCCACTCGTCGGTACGGCGACGACCGCGTCCTCGAAGCCCGAAACGGCTAGCAAACGGAGCTCGCCTGCCGTCGCCGGCGCGCCTTCGGCGCCGGAGTCGCGCGTTGCACCGACTGCACTCGCCGGAGCCCCGGGCGAGCTCCCGGCAGTCGTCGCTTCGCGCTCGCGCGTCTCATACGTCCCATCGGCGCGCGCACCATCGTTCGGCGCGTCGCCGTTCACGCGACCACGCGCATGCAGGCAACCGACGAGGAGTAACGCCACGCAGGCCGTGCTCCGTGGCAATCCTGTGCGCTGCGCGAGCCGTCTCATCGAAGAGATCTCCACGCACCTGCAAGCTGCAGGCAGCTTAAGGAGTGTTGCGTTCACTCTCATCGGAACTCACGCTGTTTTTTGCAAGTCTCGTGCGGAGATGACGTGCATCACGCGCGTGAGGGAGTTAGCGTCCGCCCACCGATTGCGGAGGACACCATGAACGAATCTTATGGCACTACGGACGCCGCGACGCGCGAGCCTGCGTCCTCGCCGAGCGCGAACCTCCCGCTCGACTACATCGACGAGCACGACATTCGCATCCTCGTTCCTTACGACTGGGACAACAACGACGGCGAGACTCTCGTCGGCATCGGTCCCTTCCCCTCACGCATCGCCAGGAAGTCGGCACCACACGCTGCGGGTGAGCCACCAAGAAAGTCGGCTCCCAAGGCCGCCAGCGAGCCGCCCAGGAAGTCGGCGCCGCAGGCTGCCGGCGAACCGCGCAGGAGCTCGGCCCCCAGGGCCGTCCCCGAGCCGCCGGTATCGATTCAGCCCGTCTCGATGCAGCCCGCCTCCGAACCACCGGGTCCGTGGGGCAGCGACGACGACGTGATTCCGTCGACGGCCCGCCCGAAGAAGCTCGGCATCTGGGGCGTTGCCGTGCCGGCATTGCTCGTTGCCGCTGGGGTGGTTCTTGCCCTTCTACGCGCCCTCGGCGGCGCGGCGAGCCATCACACGGCGCGGCCTGCGACCGCCAACGTGGCGCCCCTCGTTCGCGCGACGGCCGGCCTGGCCATTCCGCTCACGGGCCTCGACGTTCACGTGTACCTCGACGGACAAGATCGCGGTCGACCGCCGCTCGTCCTCACCGAGCTCACGCTCGGCTCGCATGACCTTTCGATCAGCGGCCCCGGCTTCGCGCCGTTCGAGCAGCCGGTGCTCCTGACGGCCGATCACGTCAGTATGGTGGAGCCCAAGCTCACGCTGACGCACGGTTCGATTCTTCTCGTCCCGGGCTCGGATGCTCAGGGCGTCAAAGTCGAAGTCGTGGGGGCCAACGAGCGCCGCATGATCGCGAGCTTGCCGGCGCGGCTCGACGCGGCGCCCGGCGACTACGTGCTCCACGCGAGAAAACCGGGGTATTTGCCGTTCGATACCGGCTTTCAGCTTTCCGCGATCACGCCCGAGGCCGAGGTCACGATCAACCTCGAAAAAATCGTACCGCTCTCGAACGGCGTGAAGACGAACGACGGCGCCGAGGACGCTGCGGCAACCCTGACGCGCACGGGCACGCTGAACATCACCTCGAGCCCGCCCGCGAACATCGTGCTCGACGGCCGTCCGCTCGGTAAGGCCCCACGCGCGGTCGTAATGCCCGCCGGAAGCCACACGGTCGTGTTCGTGCACCCGAAATTCGGACGCCAATCGCTGAGCGTCAACGTCGCCGCCGATCAGACGACGAACGCCTCCGTAGACTTCTGACGCTCGCCGAACGCGCCGTCACGTCGCCGAACGCGCCGTCACGTCACGCGCTCACTTCGCCTTGCGCTTCTTCGGTTGCGCCGGCGCCTCTTCCTCGTCGTCGGCCTTCGCCTTCTTCGGCGGCTTGAGCACGCTCGGTGGCGGCGCGGGCGCGGTCGCGAGCGTGCGCTTGAGCGCATCGAAGAGATCGATGATTTGCGCCTTGGGCGCCTCGGGCGCGACCGTGATTTCCTGCCCGGCCGCCTTCTGCTCGGCCGCGGCGCGCACCTTGTCGCTGAACGTGTCGTGGTACTTGGCCGCCTCGAACGCGTCGCTCGTCAACTGATCGATGAGCTTCTCGGCGAGCTCGCGCTCCTTGTCGCTGATCGTCACCTTGGCGGTCGGATCCACCTCCGCGAACGAGCGCACCTCGTTCGCGTAATAGAGCTGGTGCAGGATGAGCCCGTCTTCGTACGGTCGCACGAGCACGAGCTGCTCTTTACCGCGCGCCCCCCAGCGTCCGACGGCGACCACGTCCTTGCTGCGCATCGCCTCCGAGAGCAGCCGGTACGCCTTGTCGCCGCCCTTATCGCCGCCCAAGTAGTAGCTCTTCTCGACGTGCACGAAATCGACGCTCGCGAGCGGCACGAACTCCGTGATCTCGATCGCGTTCGAGCGGTCCGACTCGAACGCCTTGAGCTCCTCTTCCGTGAAGAGCACGTACTGCCCGCGGGCGTACTCGTAGCCCTTCACCATGTCCTTGCGGTCGACGACCTCGTTGTTGTCGGTCGGACAGATGTACTGCTGCTTCACGCGCCCCCCGCACTTCTGGTGCAACATATTGAAGCTCACCTGCTCGCTCGAGGCGGCGGTGAAGAGCTTCACGGGGATCGAGACGAGGCCGAAACTGATGGTTCCGGAGGCGATGGCGCGTGCGGGCATGCGACTTTCCTGGGGCTCTTCACATGCCCCGTCGATGGGTGGGAACGGAATGCTAACAAGAGGACATCAAGACCCCGAAAACTTCGGCTAAGGATCCTGGACCGCCGGGCGATCCGCTAGGCGAATACCGCAAGAAGCGGGATCCGCTACGGACCAACGAACCCTTTGCTCCTGAACGCAAGACCAGCGTTCGCGAAACGCGGCAAGGCCGCTTCGTCTGCCACCTGCACCACGCGACCCGCGTCCACTACGACCTGCGCCTACAAATCGGCGGCACGCTGAAGAGCTTCGCGGTCCCGAAGGGTCCCTCGCTCGACCCGACGCAGAAGCACCTCGCGATGCTCACCGAGGACCACCCGCTCGAGTACCTCGACTTCGAGGCCGTCATCCCCGAGGGTAACTACGGCGCCGGCCCCATGATCGCGTGGGACCGGGGGCGGGTGCGCTACCTCGAGACCACGGCCGAGGAGGGCCTCGTCAAGGGCAAGCTCGACTTCATCCTCACGGGCTTCAAGTTGAACGGCCGCTTCGCGCTGATCGAAACCGGCTCGCGGCAGGGCAAGGGCAGCAAAGAAGACGGCAGGCAATGGCTGCTCGTCAAAAAGCAGGACGATTTCGCCGCCAAGCGCGACATCATCGTCGAAGAGCCGCGCAGCATCCTCGGCGGGCTCACGATCGACGAGCTCTTCCAGCGCGAAACGCTGGCCCATGAGCTCGTGCAGGCAGCGGCCGACGCCGGCGCCGCGCAGAGCAACATCAAAGCCGAAACGCTCACGCCCATGCTCTGCGCCACCGAGGGCGGCCGCCTCGACGACCCCGAACGCCTGTACGAGCTCAAGCTCGACGGCGTGCGCATCGTCGCGGACAAACACGCGCAAGCCGTCGCGCTCCGCTACCGAAACGGCCGCTCCGCCACGGCGGCGTACCCTGAAATCGCACGCGCCGTGGCCGCGCTCGCACCGGACCGCGTCGTGCTCGACGGCGAAATCGTCGCCTTCGACGACGAAGGTCGCCCGAGCTTCCACAAACTCGGCCCGCGCATTCACGCCGAACGCCCGCTCGACGTCCTGCGCGTCCAAGGCGAAGTCCCCGTCACCTACGTCGTCTTCGACGTGCTCGCCCTCGGCGACCGCGACCTCACGTGCCTCTCGCTCAGCGAGCGCAAAGCCTTGCTCGCGCGCGTCGTCCAAGGCCGCGGCTTGCTGCGCTCGCTCGATCACATCACGGGCAACGGCGAGCTGCTCATGAATTTTTGCCGCGAAAAGCGGCTCGAAGGCGTGGTCGCCAAGCGCGTGGCCTCGACCTACCGCCCCGGCCCCGCGCGCGGCGACGACTGGATTAAAATCAAATGCGACCGGGACGACGAATTCGTCGTCATCGGTTGGATGACGGGCAAGGGCACGCGCAAACATCTCGGCGCCCTCTGCGTCGCGAGCCACGGCCCCGACGGCCTGCGCTACCGTGGTCGGGTCGGCAGCGGCCTCGACGACGCCAACATCAACGCACTCTTGCCACGCCTCGCCGAGCTCGCGACGCCGAAATTTCCGGGGGTTGGGGGTATTCCCGCCGAAGCGAAGGATGCTCACTGGATCGAGCCCGAGCTCGTCGTCAGCGTGCGTTTCCAAGGCTTCACGCCAGACGCGCACCTGCGTCATCCCGTCTTTCGCGGCTTGCGCCACGACATCGCGCCCGACGCGTGCCGCGCGATGCCGCCCGACGAACTGCTCGCGCTACACGCGGCCGAGCGCGCGAACGCACCGGACGGCTCGGCGAACGCGCCGGACGGCTCCGAAACCTCGGCGCACGGCTCCGAAACCTCGGCGCACGTCGCCGCCGAGTCCGAGCTCGACGCCTCCGACGCGGGCACCTCCACGCGCGTCATCACCCCGACGCGCGTCAAAGTCACCAATCGCGACAAAGTCTTCTGGCCCGACGAGGGCTACACCAAGGGCGACCTCATCGAATACTACGCGGCCGTCGCGCCCGCGATGCTCCCGTTCCTCGCCGATCGCCCCGTCGTCATGGTGCGCTACCCCGACGGCATTCGCGGCAAGAGTTTTTACCAATGGAACGTCCCGCAAGGCACGCCCGACTGGCTTCGCCGCACCATGCTGCGCGACTCGAGCGATCCCGACAAGCGCGAAAAAGTCGTGTTCCTGGTCGACGACATCGACGCCCTCATCTACCTCGCGAACCTCGGCACCATCCCGCTGCACGTCCTCGCGTGTCGCGAAGAGACGCGCGAACAATGTGACTTTCTCACCGTCGACTTCGACATCGGCGAACACCCGTTCGAGCGCGCCGTCGTGCTCGCGCTGGCGCTCAAAGACATCCTCGACGAGATTGGCCTCGTCGGTTATCCGAAGACCTCTGGCCAAAAAGGCCTCCACGTTCTCGTCCCGCTCGGCCCCGGCGTCGGCTTCGAAGCCGCCAAAATCCTGTGCGAGCTCTTCGGCCAGCTCGTCGTCGCGCGCCATCCCAAACTCTGCACCCTCGAACGCCGCGTCGACCAGCGCCACGGCAAAGCCCTCGTCGACATCGGTCAAACCGGTCCCTCGCGCACCATCGTCGCCCCGTACTCCGTGCGCGCCTGGCCCGGCGCCACCGTTTCGACGCCGCTCTACTGGCAAGAAGTCCACGTCGCCCTGGACCCCAAACGCTTCACCCTCCTCACCGCCCCGACCCGCCTCGCCGAAAGCGGCGACCCCTTACTCGGCTTACTCGACCAAACCCCGGACATCGCGAGCGCCGTCGCCAAGCTCGAAAAGCTGCACGCCAAGGGCCGATGACGCAGCGACGGGCGTCGTGTGACGGTGAGTGACGGCGCGCGCGTCGTGTGACCGCGAGCACGCCGAAAGGCCGCGAGCACCTAGCGTGACGAACGGCTGTATGCTTGCTCGTTCCCCGCACGCTCCGCCACTCAGCGCGCAAGATTCCTCATCACGGCTCACTGGCGCCTGAGCCATTCGTATCCCCTGCCGAGTGACTCCAAACTCTCGGCACAGCTCAGCTAAACTCAGATGCCCTTTGCTCCCACGAGGCATGAGGTACCGGCTGGCGGTGTTCGTGCGCCGTCCGATTCCGCATCACCTTCAGCACTCCTTTCGAGCGCTCTTCGCAGTTGCATGCGGTTTCCGACTGACTCCCGAAGCACCAGCAGAGAGCTCCGACCCGCTCTAACGCTTGCTGAAACCCCTCAATGAACGCTTTCCGCTGCTGCATGGGTGACGTGTCCTTCCAGGGCAAGGAATCCTCCTTGCCCGTGACTGTCACCCATGTCCTCGGACAGAATTGTCACCTGCTCACCGATCTCGTCGTCTCGATCTGTTACCCATGTCTCTAACCCGGACCCGCCGGCGTGATTCAGTGGACTGACGCAGGCAATCGATATGTGCTATATTCAAGTTCCCAATGCCGAAGGTACCATTCGCGCCGAGGCGGGGGTCGGAGGGACGCGCGAGCGCTCGTGCCAGTGCCAAGGGCTGCGCAAAACAGACGGCCTTTCGTTTCCGCACCTGGGGCGGCGCTCGGCGTGGAGCCGGCCGACCGAAGACGTCGAGGCGCGTGGCGCACGTGACGCGTCCTCGCGTCACGCAGCACGTCCCAGTGCACGTAACTCTGAGGCTCGTTGCCGGCTTGCCGAATCTGCGCGGAAGACGGACTTTTCGCGTCGTGCGCGAGGCGCTCGCCATGCCTCGAGCCGGCGACGCGCGCGGGGTTCACTAGTCCGTTCAATCGAACCACCTTCACTTCATCGTGGAGGCCGACAACGCAGCGCGCCTCTCGCAGGGCCTGCAGGCGCTCACGATCCGGCTCGCGAGGCGGCTCAATCGCCTGTTCGCGCGCACCGGTCGCGTCTTTGCCGACCGTTTCCACGTCCGTGCACTGAAGACGCCGCTCGAGGTGCGGCGGGCGCTCGCCTACGTGCTCAATAATTACCGCCACTACGCCGACACAGTGGGACCACGACTGCCGTTGTCGTTTCGCGATCCTTGTAGCTCGGCCGCGGCTTTCGACGGCTGGGATCCAGAGTGGATTCACGCTCCGCCCGACCCGAGGGCCTTGAGCGATGCATTTCCGGAGCTCGCGGCGGGCGTCGTGATGCCGCGCTCGTTTTGCTGCGGCGGGGTTGGCGACGCCATGGCTTGCTCCGCCCGTTCGAAATCGCAGAAAACCGCGATCGACGGAGCGTCGCCCTTGCGGTCACGCGCCGTCCTTGCGGCCACGCGACCAGCCCGGATCCTACGGGGGGCAGTGAATTCAGGCGCAGCTTTCGCAGACTGTCGGGGAGGTCCGCGCGGTAGCCGAGTCCAGTCTGCGCAACGAGACGACGAGCGTTCAGCCTTGTCGCGTCCCGTGTTGTGGGGCGCTAGGCGTCACTATCAGAGTGACCGCTTCCGAGTAGAGAGGTGTCGTTTGGGCCGCGGCCGGAGAGTTTTTGGAGTGGCACGCGTGCTCGACGGGAACTCCGCTGTTTGGCTTGCCCTCGCCAAGCGGAGCTCCGCTGTTGGCTAGTGGGACAGCTCGAAGTGTGCGACACGCCGGCGCGTCGTCGACTCACTGCGCGCCCGGCAACGAGAGCGCGCCTCCGCTAATTCAAGCAAATCTCCATGCGATCCACCGTCTCGGCTCGCATGGCGCAGTCGTACGCGTTGCGGGACACTCTTTGGGAGCATTCGGCAAAGGCCGGGTCTTCGGCGGCGCGGGCGCGGGCGGTGGCTTTGAGTTTTTCGAGCTCGCCGGGAGTTACGTCGGGGCGGTCGGAGGCGACGAGCTTTTCGGTGTAGCGATCGAGCAGAGCGGTGCACTCCGCCGGGGTCGGAGGTTTGCCGCAGGCGGTGACGAGCGCCAGCGTCAACGGCAGGACGATGAGGGCGACGCTCGAGCGTCGCGCGCGGCTCAGCGGAAGCATTCTTTTTCGATTTGGTCGGCGCTCTTCGCTTGGCGGACGCAGTTCATCGCGGCTTGCGTGACGCGGCGACCGATGCAGCGGCGGCTCATGTCTTTCTTGAACGCTTCCTGGGCAAGCTTTACTTCGCTCGCTACCGTCTCCGTGCCGGCGTGCGCCTGCTCTAGCTCGAGCGTTGCCACGCGCGCGACGATCTCCTCGCACTCCCTTTCGCTCGCGGGATGCCCGCAGCCGGCGAGAAGTACGGGTAAGAAAATCACGGCGAAGGGGCGCATCGGGAGCGAGCCTGGACCGGGACGCCGGGCTTCGCAAACCCGGGGAGCTTCCCGCCAAAAGGCCGCGCGAACCTGCTACTTCGATAAGCTAGAGGCTTGCCGAAATCTGGACGCCTGTGCAGGTCCTGCTAGGTTCAAAGGCGATGACCCGCCTGCGCTCCGCCACCTCGCTGGAGCCCCAGACCCCGGAGCTCTTGCTCCGGAAGGCGAGCCTCGCGCGCACCCCGGTCACACGGGCCAAGTACGCGAAACGCGGGCTTTCTCACCGCGGAACGCTCGATCGCACCACACGGACGATGCTGCTCCGCCAGCTCTACCTCTCGCACATGGAGGGGCGGCGGTTCGGGGAAGCGCTCACTGTGGCCGAGCAGATGCTCGAAGGGGCCGTGATGCCGGATGTCGCGCGCCAAGACGCGGCGCGAGCCTGCCTCGGGCTCGGTGATCGGGACGGCGCGCTCTACCATTTGCGCATCGCGAGCCGCGTGAGTCCGCCCGCGCGCCGGGCGTTTCACCTGTGGACGCTCGGCAGCGTGCTTTTTTTGACGGGGCACCACCGGGAAGCGGCCGGGGCGCTCGCTCGCGCCGCGCGCTGGGGCACGACGGACAAGCCGCTTTACCGCGCGCAACTCGTGCTCGCGCGCCGCGCGGCGGGTGAGGCGGTCGGCGGCCTCGCGGCCGTGCGCGAGCGGCTCGAAGAAGCGCCCTGCGGCCAGGGTTACGGCCAATTCGTGCTCGGGGCGCTCGCCTTCGAGCAGCGTGACGACGACGAGGCGGAGCGCTACCTGGCGGCGTTCGTCCAGCGTGCGACGACGGGTCGGGTCGCGCTCGAGGTCGCGCTCGCCGCCGAGGTGGCTCACGCGCGACGGCTCCTCCGGCGCCTGCGCGCCCGACGCCGGCGCGGCTGAAACCAATCGTCCCGGAGCGCGTTACACTAACCGAGCATGCCCGCCGCCGACGCCTTCACCGAAGCGCTCGCACGTGGCCCGGTCTATGCGGCACTCGCAGCCCTGGCCGGCGGCTTCGTCGTGAGTCTCACCCCGTGCGTTTATCCCATGGTCGCCGTGACGGTGAGCGTCTTCGGCGCACGCCAAGCCAAGAGCCGCTGGGAGGGAGCCGCACTGTCGGCCGCGTTCGTGCTCGGCATCGTCGCGATGTTCGTGCCGCTCGGCGTCGTGGCGGGACTTACGGGATCGATTTTCGGAGCCGTGCTCCAAAACCGCTGGGTCGTCGTGGCGATGGCGCTCCTGTTCCTCACGCTCGCCGCGTCTCTCTTCGGCGCGTTCGAGCTGGCGCTGCCCGAGGGGCTGACCAACCGCCTCGCCATGATCGGCGGCATCGGGTACCGCGGCGCGTTCCTCTTGGGACTCGCGTGCGGGCTGATTGCTTCACCGTGCACGGGGCCCGTGCTCACCGGCATTCTGGCTTGGATCGCGAAGACCAAGAGCGCGGGGCTCGGTGCGCTCGCGATGGGGGCGTTCGCGCTCGGCCTAGGCGTGCCGTTCTTCGTCGTGGGCACGTTCGCGGTGCAGCTGCCGAAGAGCGGGCGCTGGATGGTGCACGTGAAATCCCTGCTCGGCATCGTGCTCGTCGTGGTCGCGTTCTATTTCCTGAGCGGTGTGTTCCCGGTGCTCGGCGCGTTCGCGCGGCCTGGAAGGCTATTGTTCGGCGCCGCGACGGTCGCCATCGTCGTCGGGCTAGGGCTCGGCGCCGTGCACCGTGAGTTTTCCGATCCGATCGTCGGCGTAAAAATCGCCAAGGGGCTCGGCCTCGTGCTCACGAGCGGCGGCCTGTTCGCGCTCGTGCTCGGGCTCGTGAAGCCGGCCGAGGCGCTCGCGTGGCAGCAGGGCAACGTCGATTCGGCGCGCGCGCGGGCGCTCCGCGAGAGCAAGCCGATGATCGTCGATTTCACCGCGGCTTGGTGCGGCGCCTGCAAGGAGCTCGACAAGGCGACGTTCTCGGCGCCGCCCGTCGGTGTCGAGCTCGGCCGCTTCGTCGCCGTGCGCGTCGACGCGACGAACGACGAAGATCCCAACGTGGGCGCTGCGCTCCAGCGTTTCGGGGTGCGTGGCCTGCCCACCGTCGTGATTTTCGATTCGCGCGGCCGTGAAGCCTTGCGCTACACCGACTTCGTTCCGCCCGAGCGCTTCCTCGAGAGCATTCGCGCGGTCGACTGAGGCGTGCGCGGCCTGAACAAGCTCCCGCACGTCACGCTCGTCTTCTGGATCATGAAGATCGCGGCGACGACGCTGGGCGAGACCGCCGGCGATCTCCTCTCGATGACGCTCGCCGTCGGCTACGCCGTGAGCTCCGCGATCCTGCTCTGCTTTTTCGTGCTCGCGCTGCTCGGGCAACTCGCCGCGCGGCGCTACCACCCGGCACTCTATTGGAGCGTGATTTTGGCCACGAGCACGGCCGGCACGACCATCTCCGACTTCATGGATCGCTCCCTCGGCTTGGGTTACGCCAAAGGCAGCGCGCTGCTCGTCGCGCTGCTTTGCGCCGTGCTCTTCGTCTGGCGCCGCACCGAGGGCTCACTCGCCGTGGATCGCGCGCTGACCCGCCGTGCCGAGCTCTTCTATTGGTCGGCCATTTTGTGCTCGAACACGCTCGGTACCGCGCTTGGAGATTTCTTGGCCGACGACTCCGGGCTCGGGTTCGCCGGGAGTGCGCTCGTCATCGCCAGCTTGCTCGCGGTCGTGGTCGCGCTCACGTTCATGACGCGCGTCTCGCGCGTCGCGCTGTTTTGGGTTGCGTTCGTGCTCACGCGACCCTTCGGCGCGACCATGGGGGACGTGCTCACGAAATCGCCGCAGCTCGGCGGCCTTGGGCTCGGCACGCTCGGATCGTCGGCCGTGCTGTTCGCGCTGCTCGTGGGGCTGGTCGTGCGCGAGAGCCTCCGCTTGCGCGCGTCACGTACGGCGACTTGAGCGCGCGCGAGCGTCAGGGCTCGAAGTCGGGCTTTGCCGTGCCTTGCGTCGGTTTCGGCGGCGGCGGGACTTCGGGCGGCGCCGGTTTCGGCTCGGGCTTCGCTTCCGGCTTGGGTGCGGGCGGTTTGGCGGCGGCTTTCGGTTCGGCCGGCTTGGGTGGTGGCGGAGCGGGTTTCGACGCCGGTTTGGGCGCCGGCTTGGCGGGCGCGGGCTTGGGTGACGGCTCGCTCTTCGTCGTCTTCGGCGGTGGCTCGCCGTGCGCCGACTTGGCGGTCTTCGAACGCTTCTCCGGAGGCGCCTTGCGACCTTTCTTCTCGCCGCTCTTCTCGCCACTGGGCTCCGTGGTGTTTGCCGACGCCTCGCTGGGCTTCTCGCCGCCTGACGCGGGCACTTCGCCGAGGGCACCCGTGATCGCGGCGAGTAGCTCGTCGTTGGCTTTGGCAGCGTCGTTGGCGCGCGAAGCCAAGAGCTCGATGACTTTGCGGGCGTCACTCAGATTGCTTCTGACCTCGGCGACCGTGCGCGGCTCACTACCGGCAAACGCCTTGTCGACGCCGCTCTCGAGCGTGGCGGCGCGGTCGGGGAGGGGCTTGAGCGACTCCCGCCAGCCGTTCGTCGCCATTTTGAGCGCCGAGACTTTGGCGAGCGTCTCTTGCAGGGTTTTTTGGAGTGCGGCGTCGTCACCCGCCGGACTGCCCGACACACGCAGCGTGAAGGGTTTGTCGTCGCTCGCTGGGCGTTGAACGCTGAATTTGACTTGCCGGCCGTTGAGCTCGCTCGCCTTCTTCTTCAAGGCTTCCTCGATCACGTCGGCGTCGAGTCCTACCTCGAGCGCCTGCGCGAGCGCCGCGCGGGGCTCTGCCGTGCGTTCGGGCGAGTCCTTGAGCTCGACTTGCAGGCGATGGAGCTCGACGAAAAAGGCGTCGTATTCGGGGTTGCCGCTCGCGTAGTAGCGACCCTGCGCGACGGCGCTCGGCCCAGGTCTGCCGAGCAGCTGGCACGCCGAAGGCGTGAGCAGCGCCAAAGCGAGCGCAAAGCGTGCAGCGAGCCGCGTGGTCACTTGCATTCGAAGCTTGCTCCCCAGAGCTCGTCGTGGCCGGCCGTCGTCTGGATATACACCGAGAGCACGCGCGAGCCCGTAGCGATCACGGCGCCTTGCCCCGCGTTGGCGCCTTTCGGCGAAACGAGCCGCGCTTCCCCGAGCGGCTCGAGCTTCGCGCTCAAGCGCGCGAGACGCACCTGGTACGCGCCGGTCGCGCCTTCCGTCCATTGCAAGAGCCAGCCGTCGTCACCGAACGCGCTCACGGCCGGCGCGATGTTGCCGCCGCCCGCGCCGCCGGCAGGCGCCGCGAACTGCTTCACGCTCGCCGCGCCATGGAGCGGCACACTCGCGAGCTGAACCCGCCAATCCGCGGTGTCGGACGCTCGCCCCGCGAACACCACGAGCCCGCCCGTGCTGCTCGCCGCGGCGTCGGGAGTGCCGGAGAACTTCACGCCGGGTGCGCTGACAGTTGTCAGGCTGCCGTTCACGGCGTTGTCGGGACCGACCCACGTGTAGAGCACCTGGCCCGACAAGCCGCCGCGCCGAAACGTGACGAGCGCGCCCGCGGCGCCGGCGGAGACTCGCGGATCGGTCGTCTTGTCGCTCGCGGCGCCTGCGACGAGCACGGTGTTCTTGCCGCCGACGCGCCGCACGAGATCCGCCCCGACAAAGCCGATCGTCGTGCCGTCGGGCAGCGTGCGCGCGCCGCCGAGCTCGCCGCCCGAGCGGTCGACGACGAACGAGGCCGAGCCGTTCTTGATGACGGGTGCGCTCGCCCGCACGGGCGCGTCACCGTTTTGATCGGGGCGGTGATCGACGTCGAGCGTGTCGAGACGCACGAGCGCACCGGCTGCCGTTTTTGGCGCGGCGGCAAAGCCGACGGCGACCCGCTCGCCGGAGACCACCTCGGCGAGCGCGGGTTGCACGGAGCGTTCGACCGTGGTCGCGAGGCGGGCCGCTGGCGAGAGCAGCCGGCAGCCGGGAAGGTCGGCGGGTGCGGGCGGCGCCGAGGCGGCGGCGGACGCTGCGCTCGTCGCCTTCCCGCGCGACGAGAAGACCCAAGCTCCGCCACCGAGGAGCAAGACGCCGCTCAGAAAGACCGCGAGCACGATCGCCACCGAACGCGGGATCGGCAGGGTCCAGCTGAGCTCGTCGCGGCCGCGTGCCGGTTTGGCATCGGGCAGCACCGACGGCCCCGCGCTTTCGAGCGTCGTGCTCGGCGCCACGACCTCGGCGCTGCGTTCCTGCTCGAACGGCGTCGAGCCGAGCGTTCTGTCCAAGTCCCTCAACAAGTCATCGACGGGCGCCGCCGAGGGGCGATCGTTCATCGGGCTCGTCACGGCGCTGCTCGGCGTGAACAAGGCGGGCCGCAGCTCGGTCGGCGCCACGGCGTCGAGGTTCGGGACCGTCGGCGGCACGGCATGGCTCGGCGCTACGGCATGGCTCGGCACTACGGCATGGCTCGGCACTACGGCATGGCGCTGCGTCGGCAGCTCGTCCTCGCCGCGTGTCGTCGCGGGGGTCGCGAAGAGCGGTCCCACGCCGGCGCGCGGCGGCGGCGGAACGGCGCCCGGCGGTCGTAACGTCGCCGTCCGCTGCTCGCCTCCGTCGTCTCCGAGTGTCGGCAGCGGCGCGCGTCCGGGAACGGTGTTGACCAGCTCTTCGCGCGGTGGGCCGAGCACGCTCGCGCCACGCGGCTTGGTTTCCGCGGCTGTCGTGTGAACCGGCGCGGACTGTGCGCGCGCGCCTGGCGTGCGTGCCGATTCGGCGCCGGCGCCACGGAATGTCCCGAGCTGCGGCACCGACGCGCCGCCGACCATTGGCGCCGCGGGCTGCCTCGCTTTGTTCGTTGCCGTCGCGCCGCTCGTCGCAGTCGTCGTCGCGCCGCTCCTCGCCGTCGCGTTGCTCGTCGCAGGTGGGGCACCGCTCGTCGCAGGTGGGGCACCGGGCAACTTCGGCTGGCGGATGGGTGCGGGGGGCGGGCGCGAGGTGTTGCCCCGTACGGGCGCCGGTGGCGGCCGCGACGCAACCACCGGTACACGCGAGACCGCCGCCTGGTTCGCTGCAGTCTCGCGCGCGCCCGAGCCCTGAGCACGACCAGCTGCAGAATCGGTGAGCTTCGGTGCTTGGGCGGGCTCGGCCTTGCCGGGTGGCAAGACATTGCGCAGCTCGGCGACGCGGGAGGCGGGCAGCCACTCGGCCCAGCCACCCCGACACACGAGGGTCGAGGCCGGCAGCTTCTCACCACGGAGGGCCAGCATGAGCTCGCCCTTCGCACCCGTGACAGTCGTGCCGTCCGGCATGAGCCACGACCAACGGTTCGGGTCGTCCGAAGGATCGCTCATCGAAGGCGGGACGATATCACCCTGGGCGCGCCTCGTCTCAAGTTGAGCGGCCGCGTCCGCCCTCCAAGCTCGTCAGACCGAGGCCAGCGCGGCGACCAAACTCACCTCGGATCCGGCGTCTTTCAGCGCTTTCAGGCAGGCGCGCGCCGTCGCCCCGGTCGTCACCACGTCATCGACCAGCACGACGCGCGGCGGCACGAGACCCGGCCGCGCACGGAACGCGTCCCGCACGTTTTCTGTACGAGCGTCGCGCCCGAGTCGCGCTTGCTGGTCGGTGCTCCGGACGCGTTCGAGCGCACGCGGCTCTGCCCTGCCGCCGAGCTCACGCGTCAAGCGCGCAGCCAGCAGCGCGCTCTGGTTGTAGCCCCGTTCCACGAGCCGGCTTCGATGAAGCGGCACGGCCACGAATGCGACGGGGTCGAACAAAAACGGCCTGATTCGGGGGGCGAGCAGACGCGCGAGCGCGCGCGAAAGCTCGGAGTGCCCGCCGAACTTGAAGCGCCCGATCGCCGACTCGAGCGGCGCTCGATAGACGCCCGCGGTGACGAGCGGCACGCCCTCGAGCTCCCATGCCGGCGCAGGCGTTGGGTCGCCGCACGTGACGCAAAAAGGCCGCTTTCCCCCGCACGGTCCCGCGCACGCCGCGCAGCTTGCCGGCGAGAGCGCGTCGAGCGCGGACTCGAGCCACGCATTGGTTCGCTCGAGGAACTTTGTTGCCATGCTGGACGCTCGGCCCCGCTTCGGCGGCCGTGCGTCGACGGATCGGTCGCTCGGCGCGCGAGTTGCGGCCGGTGTTCAGAGGCCGAGCAGCTTGCTCATCGATGCTTCATCCGCGGGCGTGAACGGATAGCGATCGAACTCGGCGCTCTTTACCCAGCGGAAATCGGCGACGTTGAGCGAGCGTGGCTCGCCGCCGACCAGCGTGCACTCGTAGAGGAAGAGATCGACCGCGTACTTTTCGTACGGGTGCGTCACGAAGCTGATGAGCTGTCCGGGGTCGATGCTCACGCCCAGGCGATGCAAGAGCTCGCGCTTGAGTGCCGTCGAGTCGGTTTCGCCCGCTTCGACGCGCCCGCCCGGAAACTCCCACAAGAGCGGCAACACCGCCGTCGCACGCCGCTGTGTGATGAGGTAGCGCCCGTCGCGCTCGAGTACGGCGGCGACGACGCGGATCGTGGGGCGCGCGGTCATGTCACGCAGGCGCGAACGTCTAGGACGCCGCGCACCGCCTCATAGATCCACCCGAAAGAGCTGCTGCCCCATCAATAGGATGTCGCCGCCCGTGACGGGTCGCTCGCTGCGCAGACGAATGAAGCTGCCGTTCGAGCTCCCGAGATCGGTGATGTACACCTGTCCGTCGCTCGCGCGCGCGACCTGGCAATGCAGACCCGAGACGTATCCGTCTTCCGAGAAGAGGATGTCGCCCCGCTCGCGACCGCAGTGCACGCCGCGTTCGGGGATGGGGAAGGCATTGCCGGTGGTGTCGCGACCGATGACGAGCGCGAGCCGGCCGATGTAGCCCTTCGCGGGGCTGCCGAAGCGTTCGACGCCGTCCGGTGAGGGACCCAAGCCCCGCAGCTCCTCGAACCGAATGATCTCTTGGCCGATGCGGAAGACGTCTCCGAACTCGAGCCGGTTCGGATCTTGCGGTTTGAGCTTCAAGTAGACGCCGTTGAGTGAGCTCTCGTCGCGGATCGAGAGCTGCGTGCCGCGGCGCGTGAACGTCGCGTGCCGCGGCGAAAGGTAGCTGTCTCCCGCGAAAATGGAGCCGGTGTCGCGGCCTACGGTGACGCTGGCGCCGTCCGGGAGGCGGTATTGTCCGGCTTCAGTGCCGTCGGCGCGGAGCGCGGTGAGCGTGATGGAGCGCGCACCGCCCGGACCCGCGGCGACGGGCGCGGCGACGGCAGGTACCGCCTGAGCGCCGGAGAGCGCCGACAGGTTATAGCCGCACGAGGCGCAGAACCGGTTGCCGAGCACGTTGCTGTGGCCGCACTGGGGACAAGCAACCATGTTGGCGCCCGCCGCCGGCGGAGCGCCTGACGGCGTGGCTTGCGCTGCGGGCCGCGCTGCGGGTTGGGCCGCAGCTGCCGCGGGCGGCGGGGCGCCTACCGGCGAAGCCGGCGCGGCTGCAGGGCGCGCTTGAGCAGCTGGAATGCCGTGCGGTGGTGTATTCGACGTGAACGGCTTTGCAGCGGCGCCGCCTCGCGGCAGCTCGGCTCCGCACCCCAGGCAAAACTTATAATGGTCCTGGTTCTCCTTGCCGCACTTCGGACAGGTAATCACGTTGGGCCTCCGACCGGCGACACGTCTAAGGCTACCCGCCGCCGGGGCCTCCGCGCGTCAGTAGCGGATCTACCCATGCTCGCTCTGGGGGGTCAAGAGCCGCCGAACTCCGCGCACTCAGTCAGGTTCTGGGATCTGCCCGGTCGGTCAGCCGAGGCGAGCCAGCGCGTCCTTCAAGAGGTCGCCGATGGTCGCCTCTTCGACCTTCGAGCCGAGCCCGTCCACCGCCCGTTCGGCCTCACCCGCGCGGTAGCCCATGTTGGTGAGCGCGCTCATGAGGCGCTGCTTCGCATCGGAAACGGGCCCGCGGGGCGGAGGTGCCGCGTCGTCGGCCGCCACGCTCGGGAGTTTGTCTTTCAGCTCGAGCACGAAACGCTCGGCCGTTTTCTTTCCGATGCCCGGCACCTTCGACAGCCGCGCCAGATCGCCCGCTCCGACGGCGCGGCTGAGCTCGCTCACCGACAGGGCGCTCAAGACGCCGAGTGCGGTTTTCGGGCCGACATTGGGAATACTGAGCAGCAGGCGAAAGACGCGGCGATCGAGCTCCGTCGGGAACCCGAAGAGATCGAGCGCGTCCTCACGCACGTGGGTATGGACGAAGAGCTCGAGCTCGCCGTTCACGGAAGCCGCTCGGCCCACGGCCCCGAGCGGCGCGTTCACTTCATAGCCCACGCCGCCCACATCGACGACGAGGACGCCCGTCGGCTCCTCGGCCACGACGCGTCCGCGAAGCCAACCGATCATCTTCGGAGCGGGATACTACACCGCAGCGGGTCGAGCGGGGATCACGGGTTTCGTGCTATCGGGTCGCTCCGTGTCGGACAGCCGAGCGCCGGGTTCCTCGTTCCACGCCTCCGTGCGCGGGCTCGGGGCCGCTGCGTTCGGGCTACTGCTCGCGGTGGCGCTCATGAGCTGCGGCGGTTCGTCGAGCGAAACCCCGCCGCCGCTCGAGCCTTCGCCGGCCAACGTCCGCTACGATCGTTCGGCGACGACGTTGCCGGGTGAAATCGGTACCCCGACGCGCGCGGCTCCGCCGCCATCGGCAAGCGCCCCAGCGCCCGCACCGAAGCGCCTGCGCCCGCCGAGCTCCTCACAGTACTGACGCGCCGTGCGGCGCGTCAAAAGCGAGAATTGACGGCGACGCCGTAAAAGCCCGGAGCGATCGCCGGCGTCACCATGGCGGTCTTCGACGGTGAGCCCGAAACCAAGTACCAGATGATGCCGCCGGCCGTGATCGGCAGGCCGACGAGCGCGATGACGCCGCCTGCCGTTTCGCGCTTGGCCGCGGCGTTGGCCGGTCCGACGTCATACCCATCCGGACACTGGTTGTGCTTCGGGCCGCAGATGGCCTCGAAGTCTTTGACCTTTTTGGACGCGTTCAAAAAGACCAGCCCGCCCACGATGAACATGGCGCCTCCGACCCCGGCGACGACCAGGGGAACGACGCTCTTGGACTTCGGGTGCTCGCTCAGGACGACGGTGTTTTGTGTGGGGGGCGGGGCGGAGGCGGGCGTCTGCGCCGGATTCGGCGTCGTCGGGGTGACGGTCGCCGGTACCGCCGCGGCGCGCTCAGCGTCGATCTGCTTCTTCAGCACCTCGATACGGCGCTGAATCTGCGCGCTCTCGCTCGAGTTCGGTTCCCGCTCGAGGAAGGTCTCGAGCGCCGTGACGGCTTGCGGCTTTTGCCCATTCAGCTCGTAGGCGCGCGCCAGATTCAAGAGCAGCGGGTGCGCGGTGCAATCGCGACGGAACGCGTCCTCCCAGTACAGAATGGCGCGGGGATAGTCTGCCTCGTTGAAGGAGACGTTGCCGGCCTGAAAGGCTGCCTTCGCAGCCGTCAGATCGGCGTCGCTCGCCTCGTGCGTGCACTCGGGGTACGGGTGCGCCTCCTCGGCGCCGAACGCAGAGGAGGCGAGGGTGAGCGCCCCGACCGCTACGAGCCCGCTCAAGTGGAGACGCATGCGACTTCTGGTTGAGTCTGGCGACCGCAGTCGAACCACAGAATCTTGGTAGCATGAAACGGCCAGCGCCTACCTCCTTCTTTGCCGCGCCGGCCGCGGTGCCCCTTGTGCCAAGCGGAGATCCGCGCTCTCTTGCCCACTCGAACGATGCGACACCCGATCGTTCCCGGCCCGTCGCTCCGGATTGCCCACATCCGGCGAGCCCTACGGAACACCCACGGCGAGTAGGCTGATGCTGCCCGAGCGCAAACAGATCCTGGTCGTCGACGACGAGCCGAACCTCAGGCGCGTGCTCAGGGCGCAACTCGAGCGCGACGGCTACGACGTGCACACGGCCGCCGACGGCGAGCAGGCGCTCGCGCTCCTCCACGAGCACCACATCGACCTCGTCATCACCGACCTGCGCATGCCGAAGCTCGACGGCATGGAACTCTTGCGTCGCATCACGGCGCTCGAAGATCCGATGCCCGTCGTCATGATCACGGCGCACGGCACGGTCGATACCGCCGTCGAGGCCCTCAAGACGGGCGCCTTCGACTACATCACCAAGCCCTTCGACCAAGAGGATGTCCGCACCATCGTGCGCAAGGCCCTGCGCACGCAGGATCTCTCTGCGACCGAGGCGTCGCGGCCGTCGCTCGTCGGCGGACTCGAAGGCGGCCGCTACGGCATCATCGGGCAGAGCCCGAACCTGGTCGAGCTCTACGGCGTGCTCGATCGCGTCGCCGACACGCCGACGACGGTGCTCGTGACGGGCGAGAGCGGCACGGGCAAAGAGCTCGTCGCGCGCGCGTTGCACGAGAACTCGTCGCGCCGCGACAAGCCGTTCATCAAAGTGAACTGCGCCGCGATCCCGCGCGACCTGATGGAGAGCGAGCTCTTCGGTTACGAGCGGGGCGCGTTCACGGGCGCCGTCGGCTCGAAGCCAGGACGTTTCGAGCTCGCGAGCGGCGGCACGCTGTTCCTCGACGAAATCGGCTCGATTCCCGTCGAAATGCAGGTGAAGCTCCTGCGCGCGCTCCAGGAGAGCGAGTTCGAGCGCGTGGGCGGCGTGAAAACCATTCGCGTCGACGTGCGCCTCGTGGCCGCTACCAACACCGATCTCAAGAAGGAAATCGCCGCCGGTGGGTTTCGCGAGGATCTCTACTATCGGCTGAACGTCGTGCCGATGCGCTTGCCGCCGCTGCGCGAGCGGCGTGAGGACATTCCGCTGCTCGTCTCTCACTTCGTGCGCAAGTTCGACGCGCGGCTGCGCAAGAACGTGACGGGCATCGAGCCCGAGGCGCTCAACGTACTGCTCGAGCACCCCTGGCCCGGCAACATCCGCGAGCTCGAGAACGTGATCGAGCGCGCCGTGCTCTTCTGCGACGGCGCAGAGCTGCGTCCGTCCGATCTGCCGAACGAACTGCACCGCACGCCCGAGCCGCCGCTCGCCGCGCCCGCGACCAAGCACCCCGCGCCCGCGAGCCCGGCCGCGAGCGACGGCTTGAAAGAGCAGGTCAAAGCCGCCATGAGCCGGCTCGAGCGCGAGCTCATCGTCAAGGCGCTCGAGCAGACGGGCGGCAACGTGACGCACGCCGCGCGCCTGCTCAAGATCTCGCGCAAGGGGCTGCAGCTCAAGATGAAGGAGCTCGGGCTCCGCGAGCGGGACGAGCGGCCCGAGCCGTGACGCTCGTTCGCCCGTGTTCCGGCGCGCGCGGCGTGCTGCCCGCGCTCGCCCTCGCGCTTTCGCTCGGGGCTTGCGGCGCGAAAACGAAGACCAGCGGCGCGCCTGCGCCGAGCGCGTCAGCCTCGAGTAAGAGCCGGATTTTGCCGCCGGTGCCGCCGCCCACACCGAGGCAGGGGATGGTGTTCATCCCATCGGGCGCGCTCGTGGTGGGCACGCCCTCGGATCGCTCGCCGCGCCTGGCCGACGAAGAGGTGGCAGGTGAGCAGGTGATCGTCGGCGACTTCTACATCGATCTGTACCCGTATCCGGACGAGGAAGGCGCCATCCCGCTCACGAACGTGACGCGCGACGACGCGGCGAAGCTCTGCGCCGAGCGCAACAAGCGCCTCTGCAGCGAGCTCGAGTGGGAGCGTGCGTGCAAGGGTTCGGACAATCACACGTACGAATACGGCGATCGTTACCGCGCCGACGTGTGCGCGACGGGCGGCGCGCCGTTGCTCCGTCCGAGCGGGCTGCGCGTGGGCTGCCACAGCGACTACGGCGTTTGGGACATGCACGGCGGCGCGTGGGAATGGACGCGCAGCGCCTTTCGCCGCGGCACCACGGGCGAGCTCGTCACCGTGCGCGGCGGCAACGCGCCCGCGGGGGAGCTCGTGGGGCGCTGCGCCAACGCCATCGCGCGCACGGCGGACACCAAAGCGCCGAGTATCGGCTTTCGCTGCTGCTCGGGTGCGTCGGTGGCGCCGGACGTCGAGCTCGCCATCCGTCACCCGCGCAAACTCGAAGCGCGCGAACGCCTCGATAACGGGCTCGTGCCCGAGCTCCTCAAAGTGTTGCCGGTCGAAGCGCGCGCCGCGCTTCTGCGCCACGGCGCGCTCGCGCCGGATCGCATGTGGTCCTGGTGGCCCGCGGGGAACGACGAGCTCGTGATTTTGAGTGTATGTGCGGGCACGGGACGGCGCGCGCTTTGCGGCGTGCTCGTCGCGCGGGTCGTGCTCGGCAAGCCGAACGCACTCGTCTGGGCGGAGGGCGGCACCTGGCAGCCCATGCTCCACGCCGAAAACGATCCGCGCGAGATCTGGCTGCTCGGCGGCGACGATCCCGGCGCCTTCCGGCGCCGTATCAGCTACCTCTGGGGCAACGTGCGCGTCGGTCCGCGTGAGCGGCGCATCGTGAATTTGAAGGAGGAGCGCGGCACGCCGAAGCACACACGCTAGAGACCGTCGGGCACGTTTACGGGCACGTTGCCGTCGTGCGCGACGTCGTCACTTCGGCCGACATTCCTCGTCGATGCGCGCCACGATGGCTTTCTCTTGGCGCGCGAGGCGCTCGAGCTCGCGTGTGGCGAGCGCTGCGCTGGCCGCATTCTTCGCAGCGAGGGCTTCTGCGAGCGCCGCCGACTGGCGCGCGCTCGTGCGCGCGAGGGCGGCGTAGTCTTGGGCGGCGCGCTCGAGCTCGGGGGTGCCGGCGTCGAAGCCGTCGAGGCCCGACGCAATGGCGTTGTACTCGTAGGCGATGAGGTCGTAGCTGACGCGCGTCTTTTCGCCGCTGCGCGCCTCGATCTTGTCGAGCGAAGGGTTGACCTTTTGCGCGAGCGCGCGGCAGCGCTTCACCTCGTTCATGCGCTCGCAGCCGACGACGGCGGCGAGCGCTGAACCGACGACGAACGCGCGGGCGAGGCGAGCTTGCACGAGCGCGAACGTACACCAAGCCGCCGGCTGCGGCGGCTCCGCTGCGCGGTTTTTCGCCGTGCGGCTCGTCGCACCGAGCGGCATTGGGCTACTTTCTCGTGTCTCGTGCGCCGGCTCGTCGCTCCCAGCGTCCTCTTGGCCGTCCTCGCGCTCGGTTGCGCGAAGCGGCCTGCTCCGGCGCGGCCCGCCGCGTCGGCTGCGCTCCAGACGGATGAGCCGCCCGCAGCTCGCGCGATCGCGAGCGTCCTCGCGTCCGTGCACGCGCGCATCTCGCTTGCGGCGCCCGAGTGGGAGCTCCAATCGCTGTGCTTCGGCCGACACTTGCTCGTCCGGCTGCTCAAGGATCGGGTCGAGGTCATCGCGCTGCCGGAGCTCGCGACGGCGTTCGAGACGCCGCTCGAAGGCCCGCGGGCAGTCGTGGAGATCGCGGGGGGCTCGGTCGTCGCCGTCGGGGCCAAACTCGCGCTGCGGCTCGATGCGGGGGCCAAAGCTCCCGTCCGCTTGCCCGTCGTCCCGTGGCTGCCGGGAACGCTGCTCTTTCCCGAGCGCCGCGACTCGAACCTGCTCTGGACCGTCCAGCGCGCCGGTAAGCAATTCTTGCGGCAACGGCTCGTGCTCGACCCCACGCGTGCCTTCGACAAGGAACTCACCCTCGAGGCTTACGACGGCGGTCCGGTCACCGTGCTGCGCGACGGAGCGTTCTTCTACCGCTCGACGGACGGGGCGCGGCGAGCGTTGCCCGAGGGGCGGCCGCGGCCGTTCGCGTCGGACTTCGCACCGTGGCGGCTGCTCCCGGGCCCGCGTATCGACGAGGCTTGGGCGATTGCCGAAGACGGACGCATCGAGCTCTGGCAGCTCGCCGAGCGGCTGCTCGTCAAAGCGCGCTTCGCGGCGGGCGCGCCGCCCTTCTCCGCCGTGGCGAACCCCGAGTACCTCGCGCTCGTCGTGGTCGAGGAGCCGGGCGTGGGTGAGCGCCGCTTCCGGCTCCGCGTCTTTCACAATGACGGCACGCTCGCGCTCGAACGCGAGCTCCCCGCGGGTCCCCCCGAAGTCGGCGAGGACTGGACGGAAATTGCCGTCCGCGACCGGCACGTCGCGCTCTCCGAGACGGAGCCGTTCGTGGCCGTCGGTGGCCCCGGCGCGCTCGAGGTCTTTCGGTTGCCGGCCGGCGAGCGGGTGCTCACGCGCTGAGGGGCGGCTCAGAACCATCGCCGCATGCGGGTCCGGCCCGCCGGCAAACGGCGAGAAGTTGGCCGTTCGGCGCCCGCGGGGCAGAAGCTCGTGTCGGATGACGTCCGCGCGGATCGAGCCTGAACTCAACGCCCTGAAGCAGCTGGCCGAGGACCTCGCCGGTCGTCAGAAAGATCGGCTGACGAGCGCCCACCTGCTCGCCGCCATCGCCGCGCGGCCGAGCCCGGCCGCGCTGCTGCTCCAGGAGCGCAAGCTCTCGCTCGACGAGATCCTGCGGCTCGGGCGCAGTGTCCCCGACGATTTCAGCGATTCCGTCCGGCAATTGCTCGCCAAAGCTCACGCCATTGCGGCGCGCATGGGCCGGACGCGAGCGTCCGCCGAACACCTCTTGATCGCGCTGCTCGGCGAGCCCCGCGCTGCCGCACGCCGAGTCGTCGAAGACGCGGGGGCCGACGTTGCTCGACTGCGTACGGCCGCGCTCCAGCTCGGGCAGGGCCTCGTCGCGGGACGGCGCTTGCCGGATCGACCGGGCGTCGCTCCGGCGGCCGCGCCGCTTTCGCCGCCGCGGCGCTCCGAGGCGACGCGACGCCCCGCGACGGCCGTGTCGCTCTTCAGCTTGGCGACGAAGAAGGCTGCCCCGCCCGCCGAGGCCGAGACCGACGCTCCGCCGCCCGTGAAAGAGGCCCCACCCGCCCCCGTCGCCGTCGCGCCGCCCGCTCAACAAGCCGTGCCGGCCACTCTGCCCGACGACCGCTTCGAGCTCGATCCGCAGCGCTTCCCCATGTTGGTCGCACTCGGGCGGAACCTCACGCGTGCCGCGGTGCGCGGCGAGCTCGATCCCGTCGTGGGTCGCGACGCGGTGATCGAACAGGTGCTCGACGTGCTCGCCAAGCGCGAGGGGAACAATCCGTGTCTCGTCGGCGTCGCCGGCGTGGGCAAGACGAGCGTCGTGCGCGGGCTCGCCCAGCGCATCGCCGAGACACGCGACGCCTCGACGCTCGACGAGCGCATCATCGTCCAGATCCCGATCGGGGAGCTCGTCGCGGGGACGGGCGTGCGCGGCGCGCTCGCGGCGCGGCTCGGCCAGATCCGCAAGGAGACGCTGCTCGCGCGCGGGCGCGTCGTGATTTTCTTCGACGAGATCCACCAGCTCTTTTTGGGCGAGCCCGCCGAAGAGATCGCGAGCGAGCTCAAGATTGCGCTCGCACGCGGGGAAATCCCCTGCATCGGCGCGACCACGCTCGAGGAGTACACCAAAGCCATCGGCAACGACGCCGCGCTCGCGCGCCGCTTTTCACTGGTCGAAGTGGACGAGCCCTCGCGCGAGGACGCGTACCTCGTGCTCGACGCGCTCAAGCCGAGTCTCGAGGCACATCACGCCGTGACCTACCGAACGGAGGCGCTCGCGATGTCCGTCGCCTGGTCGGTGCGCTACTTGCCGGGCCGCGCCCTGCCTGACAAGGCGGTTTCGATTCTCGACCTCGCGGGCGCTCGCACGAGGCGCCGCGGCCGCCTGGCAGTGGGTCCCGAAACGGTGGCCGAGGTCGTGGCCGAGCTCGCGGACATGCCGATCGAGCGCCTGCTCGAGGCGGACGGCGATCGCATGTTGAAGCTCGAGGAGATCCTCGCCGAGCGCGTGGTCGGACACAGCGCGGGTATCCGCAAGATCGCGCGCATTTTGCGCCGCAACGCCGCGGGTCTCGGCTCGCGCCGTCCGATCGGCACGTTCCTGTTGCTCGGCCCGACGGGCGTCGGCAAGACGGAGACGGCCAAGGCGATCGCCGAAGTGCTCTTTCACTGCGAGAGCGCGATGACGCGCCTCGATCTCTCGGAGTTCAGTGAAGCGCACGCCGTGGCGCGGCTCATCGGCGCACCGCCAGGTTACATCGGGCACGAAGCGGGCGGGCAGCTCACCGAAGCCGTGCGTCGCCGTCCGTATCAGGTGATTTTGCTCGACGAAATCGAGAAGGCGCATCCGGACGTGCTCACGGCGTTCCTCGGCGTGTTCGACGAGGGGCGCCTCACCGACGGTCGCGGCCGCACCGTCGATTTCACCAATTGCGTCATCCTCATGACGTCGAACCTCGGCTCCGAGGAGACGCCGTCGAACGCTCGCCGTCGCGTCGGCTTCGGCGGTTCGGGCGAAGAACCCGAGAACGACCTCGAAGCGCGCATCGTCGCCGCCGCGCGCGCCGCGCTCGCGCCCGAGCTCTACAATCGCATCGACGAGGTGCTCGTGTTCGCGCCGCTCGGCCGCGCGGAGGTACGGGAAATCGCGCGCCGCCTGCTCGCGTCGATGGCGCAAGCGCTGCTCGATCAGCGCCGCGTGCGGCTCGAGTACGGGCCTGAAGTCATCGAGCACCTGCTCGATCGCGGCGGTTACGACCCGACGCTCGGCGCGCGGCCCATGAAGCGCACCATCGCGCGGCTCGTCGAAGCGCCGCTCGCCGAGCGGCTCCTCCGCGGCGAGCTCCCGCGCGAAAGTATCGCCCTGCTCGAGGTCCACGACGGCGCACTCGATTTCGACGTCGTCGAAGGCGCGGCGACGCTCGAGGCAGGCGCGGCGGAATAGCGCGGCCATGCGTTTCGCCGGCGTGTGGCTCAGCGTCGCTCTGCTTTCGCTCGCGGTGGCCGCGGGCTGTCACAAGAAGAAGCCGGACGACGAGCTCCCGAGCGTGCGCGGTAGCGGCGTGGGCTCGTCGACGTCGCGGCAGCTTGCGCCGTTTTCGCGCATCGACGTGGGCGGAGCGCTCGAGCTGACGGTCAACGTCGGTAAGAACGAGCCGCTCGAAATGCGCGGCGAAGACAACCTTTTCGAGCACGTTGCATCCACGGTGGTCGGCGGCGAGCTCGCGCTCAAACCCGACGCCGTGCTCAAGACGACGCAGCCGCTCAGACTAGTCGTCGGCACGGAGCGGCTCGAAGCCCTGACGGCAGCGGTGGCGGCGAAAGTGACGGTGCACGGCGTGAAAGCGGATGCGTTCACGCTGCGTAGCGGTGGCGCGGCGCGCGTCGTGCTGGACGGCTCCGCGAGCACGCTGTCCGTCGCTGCTCGCACCGCGGCGCAGCTGAGCCTAGTCGCGTTTTCGGCGGGGACCGTCACGGCAACCGTGCAAGACTTTGCGCGCGTCGAGCTCGGCTACGTGGAGAAGCTCGACGCGACTCAAAAAGGCAACGGCAGCATCACTTACCGCGGCACGCCGGACGTGACCCGCCACGCCGAACGCGTGGAGAACGTCGCGCCCTTCCACTGACGTGCGCCGCAGTCAGCGAAGAGCCCCGCCGTCGCGAGGGCTCTTCGCTGCCGAGGAGCTCAGCTTCCGGAGTCGCCGCCGAGCGCCGCGCACTTGCTGTCGGTGGGGTGCGCGGTGCAGTAGGCGAACACGCAGGTGCCCCAAGCCGCGCCCTCTGCGCTGCAGGCGTTCTTGTCACACGCGTCGTGGTCGTCCGCGCAGTCCATGAGTTTGTCGTACTGATCGCTACACTTCGCCGTATCGGAGAGACTGTCCAAGTCGTCGCAGCTCTTGCCACAGTCCGTGGCTTTTACCTCTGCGGTAGCGTCCGAGCACTTCTTGGCGTCTTCACAGCTCGACTTACACGTGTCCCCACCACAGCCCACGGCGAGACCGCCGAGCGCGACCGCGCACACCACCATCATCTTCTTAAGATCCATGTCATCCTCTTCGTGTTGTTACGGAAGCGAACAGCACTCCCGACCGACCTCAAACTACAGTCCACTCCGTGCCGCTCTGTCCAGTAAATAGGCGACGAGGCGGACGATCGCTCGGTGTTGCCCGCTTGCAACACTTTGCGAGGATTGTCGATGTTTTTGGGGTTTGAGCTGCGCCGTGACGGAACTCGAGCGCGATTATTCAAAAGCCACGCACATTGTGCGCTTCACGCCGGCCGGGCATCACGCCTGCTCGAGCGCGCCGCCAATGTCCGTCGAGTAGCCGACGCCGCGCGGCTCGGAGTCCGGACGGGGGCCGGTCAGCAATACTACGTGCAGCCGTACGCGCCGGGATGAGCGTCGCAATACTTTGCCGCGCACGCGTTCAAGGCGTCGTTCTCACGCGTGCACTGCTTCGTCGGATCGAACTTACACGCGTCGTCGATATCGGCGATGCAGCTCGACAAGTCGTCGAGCTGGCTCTTACAGCCGAGCTTGTCGGCGGCGTCCTCCTCGGCATCGCACGTCTTGCTGCAATCCGTGGAGTCGTCGCCGCCGGGACAATCCTTGCGATCGTCGCACGCCGACTCGCAGTCGCTCTTGCATCCGAGCGTCACACCGCCGAGCGCGATCGCGCACACCGCCCACCTCTTGCTCAGAGCCATGTCGCCTCCTCGAGTGATTGGATTGCCATGCAGCCGCGTCGCTCAATCCGGCGCGCGTTCGAGCGCACGCCGGTAACGCTCGCGGCGTACTGGATCGCGCAAAATGTCGTACGCCTCGTCGATGACTTCGAGGATGTCGTCGACCTCGTCCCGCAGATCGACGGTCGCGGCCGTGAGCACGCGCTCGGGATCGAGGTCTTTGCGGAGGGCCTGGTAGGCGCGCCTGAGGTCATAGCTCGTCGCGTCGCGATCCACGCCGAGCAGCGCGAAGTAGTCGCCTTCCTCGACGAGGGCGCGGCGCGTCGCGACGCGCTGGCGCAACGCTTCCGCGTCGAGGGGATCCCAGCCGCGGGGGGCTTCCGGTTCGCGCACCACGGCGCGCTTGGCGAGGCCCTGGACGTGCAAAATGCCGAGCTCGACGAGCGCGAGGATCACGCACGCGAAGTCGTCGTTGCCGGCGCGCGTGAGGAGCTCACCGACACTCATGCCGTCCGCTTGAGACGCGAGTGTCTGATCGGCTTCGCTGAGCGCGCATTCGGCGAGTAGGGAACGCGCGCCGCCCGTTCCGAGTAGCGCGTCGCGTCCGCCGAGCCGCGTGACCGCATCGCTCGGCTTCACGGTGCGCCGGATCATCTCGAGCAGTACTTCGGCGCCCGTGGCGCCGCCGAACACGCCGGGCTCCGCCTGCAGGCGTTGCGGCACCTCGCGCTCGAGCCCCGCGGCGCCGCTCGCAAGATCCATGACTTTTCCGAGCAGCCACTCGGCGTGAGCCCGCAGGACGGGCCAGAGCTCGTCTTGGCGCAAGTGCCCCTGGGCGACGAGGGCCGCGCCCGCGTGCCGGCCGAACGGCGGTACACGACGTGCTACGCGCTGAGCGCCGTCGCCCGGCAGATCGCCGCGCTGAACCAAGAACGCGACGAGCGTCTCGCTCTCGGCGCTCGATGCCGCCGTGACGAAGTCGCCGTCACGGAAGACGACACGTCGAATGCCGGCAGAATCCTCGAGCGCCATCGCGCCGGTGTAGCGGGCAGCAACGCAGCGAGCGAGTGCGCGCAGGCCGCCGCCAGGGCCGAGCGATACGGGGATGTCCGGCAGCGCGCCGCGCGATTCCATCGGCGCGCTCGGCGGTGGCGGTTGGGCGTACGTCGGCACGCGCTCGCGCTCGGGCGGGGAGTTGCCGGGCGCGGTCGGCGGCGGGGGTTCCACGCGCGGCGGACGCGTCGAGATCGTCTCCTCGGCGCGCGAGGATGGAATGTCCGAGGGCAGCGGCAAGCGACTCGGGTGCGAGTCGAGCGGCGGCTCGAGCGGATCGAGCGCGGTCGTGGCCTTGGTGCTGAGCGGCTGGGACGGCATCGGGCGCGCCGGCGGCAGCGTCGGCGCCTCGTTCCCGAACTCGGGCGCCGAGGGTTCGGGGGGAAGCGACTCCGGAGCCGCGTCGGGGCGTGACGCCTCTGAGCCGGTCGTGTCTTTCGCGTTCGCGGCGCGCGCGCCAGTGACCGTCCCCGCCGGGGTGGCGCCGCGACTGCCGCGCGAGCCGGTGTCGGATCCGCCCCCAGTGCCAGCCGTGCCGGCGACGCTGTCGTCGTCGTCGTCGTCATCGTCGGCGTGAATGGGCTCGTCGAGCGCCGCGTGCAGATCGGCGGGTAAGACCGCGTCGACTTCGGCATCGGGGGAAAGCCGCTCGATGGGCTGGGGGACGTTCGCGTGGTTGCGGACGCGCTGTTCGGCGCGTCCGAGCAAGAGCTCGAGCTCCGGACTCAGCCGTGCGTGAGGCACGGCGCCGATCGCTTGCGGCACGACCGAGCCCGCGCGGCCGCCCGGGGGCGCGCTCGACGGTCGTCCCGTCGACGGCGGTGCCGACGGTACCTGCGACGGCGACATGGGCGGACCCGCTGGCACGCTCTGTGGCGAAGCCGGGGTCGTGACGGGCGGCGGCGCTCCGCTCAGTGGTCGCGCCTTGCCGCCTTCGTAACGGTACGGGCGGCGGGTCGCGGCGACGAGCACGGGCGAACGCGCCGCCGCTCCCGCGGGTGTATCGGAGCGATGCCCGGGCGGACCGACGAGCTGCTCGATCTTCGCGACGAGCGCGTCCACGTTGATCGGGCGCGTGAAAAGGCCGACCGCGCGCCGCTCGAGCTCGCTGCGACTCTCGGACGTCGCGGCGCCGAGATCGGCGATGAGCACGATATCGATGGGTTTGTCGCCGCTCGCAGCCCGCATGCGCTCGACCGCCTCGGCGGTGCCCGCCGTATCGGCGTCGAGCACGACGAGCGACGGCCGTTGGACGGCGACGCGCCCCGCGAGCAGCCCGAGCGGCACGTCGACGACCCAGTAGCCGCGGGCGCGCAAGGCCGCGCTCAAACGCTCCGCCTCCGCGGAAGCGTCGCTCACGAAAACGAGGGCTCCGCCCTGCGAGCCGCCAGTGCCTTCGGGGCTAGACTTGGGGTCGGGGCTTACCACCTCGGTGCTGCCAGCGTACCCCGTCGTCCGGCGTTTCTCTACGGCCGGGCTCGATTCCGCCTTGGGTGCGGTCTTCAGTGTCGTTCGAGCCGCTTGGCGACCCACTCGCCCATACGCGGCCAATAACGCGCCGTAAGGATCGCAGCCACGATGAACGCGACGAGCCCGAGCTCGCCCTGGGTCATGCCGAACACGACTAGACTCTGCCGCGAGTCGGTCTGCAGAGCCAGGAGCTCCGGTCTACGCTACGCGCGTGGACGCGGTCATCGGCCTCGGTTCGAATTTGGGCGACCGCCGCGCTTTGCTCAGGGGCGCGGTCGAGGAGCTGCGCCTCCTCGGCGATGTAGGTCCAATTTCCGCTCTCTACGAAACTCAGCCGGTCGGCCCGCCTCAGCCGCTGTTTCTCAACGCCGCGGTGACGCTGAAAACCGCCCTGGACCCGCTCGGCCTGCTGAATGCGCTGCTGGCGATCGAGCTCCGGCTCGGTCGCGTCCGAGAAGAGCGGTGGGGGCCCCGGAGCATCGATCTCGATATCCTCTGGACGGACGCTGGGATTTTCGAGGCTCCGCGGCTCCGCGTCCCGCACCCCGAGCTCCGGCGGCGTGCCTTTGCTCTGCGCCCGCTGCTCGACGTCGCCCCCGAGGCGGCAGATCCGTGCGACGGTACGCCTTACCGTGCCGTCCTCGCGGCGCTCGGCGACGATTCACCGGTGGAAATCGCCGGCTCGCGCTTTGGCTGGACATGAATGGACAGGCCGCGCTCGAGATGGTACGAGCCGCGCCGCAAACGGTCACCGCATGAGCGTTGCGCCTCTAGAACTACCCCCGCCCCTCCTCGCCCTTGCAGGCGGAGTGAGCCTGGATTTCGACAACACGCTCGTCTTCCAGATCCTCATTTTCGTGCTGCTCATGTTCCTGCTCGAGCCGCTCTTGTTCCGGCCCGTGCTGCGCGTCTTCGCGCTGCGGGAAGAACGGACGGTCGGCGCCAAAGCCCAGGCCCGTGAGCTCGACGAGCGCGCCGGTGAGATCTACCAGCGCTACCAGCGCGAGCTCGAGCGCGTGAACCGCGTCGCGGCCGAGGAGCGCGATCGCATCCGCGCCGAAACGGCCAAGGTGGAAGCCGAGATTTTGCGCGAGGCGCGCGCGACGACGAGCCGCGTCGTCGAGGACGGCCGCAAGCAGATCGCCGCCGAGATTTCGCGCATTCGTTTCGACCTCGGACGGGAATCGCAGCGACTCTCGCAAGACATCGTCACTCGAGTGCTCGGCCGGGAGGCCAATTGATGCGTCGCTTCTTGGCGAGTCTTTGCTGCGTCACTTTGCTTGCCGCCGTCCCGGCGGTCGCCTGGGCCGAGACGGAAGCCGCCGAGGCCGAGCACGCGACGGCGCACCAGGCGAGCGTGCACGGCGCCGCACACGCCGAGCACGAAGCTCCCTCCTTCGACGACATCAACTGGATCTACGGTTGGCTCGGTGAGCGCGAAGGCGTCGAGCCGAGCATCATGTTCCGGCCGAAGGGCATGCCCGCGCCGTTCGCGGCGTGGTTCCTCGACGCTGCGCTGCTCTACGGATTTTTGATCCGCGTTTCGGCGAAGCCCCTGCGGGAGGCGCTCAAAAATCGCAAGACGAGCATCATGCGCGGCATCGAAGAAGCCGCACGCATGAAGCAAGACGCCGAACGCCGGCTCGCCGAGTACGAAAAGAAACTCGCGACGATCGACCAAGAGGTCGAACGCGTGCGGCGCGAGATGCGTGAAGACGCCGAGGCCGAGCGCTCGCGCATCCTCGCCGAAGCACGTCTACGGCACGAGCGCATGCAGCAGGACGCCGAGGCGCTCGTCGCCCAAGAGCTCGCGGCCGCGCGCGAAGCGCTCAGCGGTGAGCTCATCGCCGCCGCGATGAAATCCGCCGCGGAGACGCTCGCCGAGCGCCTGCGCCCCGACGACCACCAGCGCCTGTCCGAGGAGTACCTCGCGGGTCTCGCCAAGGCAGGCACGTCCCTGCGCGGGAGGGCGTGAAGCATGGCCGGCCAAGCCACCATTGCCGAACGCTACGCCCGCGCGATTTTCGCGATCGGCGTCGAAACGGGGACGCTCGCCGCGCTCGCCGAGCAGGTGCGCCTGTTCGCGAACGCTTATGCCGAGAGCCTCGATCTGCGGAGCGTGCTCGAAAATCCGACGGTCGTCGTCGCGCAACGCGACAAGATCTTGAGCGACATCGCAGGCCGGCTCGGGCTCGGGCCGTCGGCGCTGAACACCGTGCGCTACCTCGCGTCGCGCCGGCGTCTCGCCGCGCTGCCCGACATTTCCAAGCGTCTGCAGAGCCTCTCCGACGAACAACAAAGCGTCGTGCGCGCGACGGTCACGAGCGCGCAGCCGCTGCCCGAATCGTTCTACCAGCGCTTGAGCGACCAGCTCGCGACGCTCGTCGGACGCAAAGTCGTGCTCGACCGTCGCGAGGATCCGAGCCTCATCGCCGGTGTGGTCACCCGCATCGGCGACAACACCATCGACGGCAGTCTCCGGGGCCGGCTCGAGCAGCTCGAGCGCGGGCTCCACGCCTCCTGATCATCAAAGAAAGACAGTCCCATGCAGCTTCGTGCCGACGAGATCTCCGCGATCATCAAGCAGCAGATCCAAAACTTCGATCGCGCAGCGCTGGTCACCGAGACCGGCACCGTGCTCGCGACCGGTGACGGTATCGCTCGCGTCTACGGCCTCGAAGGAGTGATGGCCGGCGAGCTCGTCGAGTTTCCGGGCGGCATCTTCGGTCTGGTGTTGAACCTCGAGCAGGACAACGTCGGCGTGGCCGTGCTCGGCGACGCAACCGCCGTGAAGGAAGGCGACACCGTCAAGCGCACGGGCCGCATCGCCGACGTGCCAGTCGGTGACGGCTGCATCGGCCGCGTCGTGAACGCGCTCGGACAGCCGGTCGACGGCAAGGGCCCGATCGAGAGCAAAGAGCGCCGGCGTATCGAGATCAAGGCGCCGGGCATCATCGGCCGCCAGCCCGTGCGTGAGCCGCTGCAGACGGGCGTCAAGGCCATCGACGCCATGATCCCCATCGGCCGTGGCCAGCGCGAGCTCATCATCGGCGACCGCCAGACGGGCAAGACGGCGATCGCGACCGACACGATCATCAATCAGAAGGGCAAGGACGTGATCTGCATCTACGTCGCGATCGGGCAGAAGGCCTCGACCGTGGCGCAGGTGGTGGACAAGCTGAACCAGCACGGCGCGATGGCGTACACGATCGTCGTGATCGCGAGCGCGACCGAGTCGGCGCCGCTCCAGTTCCTCGCTCCGTACACTGGCGTCACGATGGGCGAATACTTCCGGGATACCGGTCGCCACGCGCTCTGCTTCTACGACGATCTCTCGAAGCAAGCCGTCGCCTACCGCCAGATGTCGCTCTTGCTCCGCCGCCCGCCGGGCCGCGAGGCGTACCCGGGCGACGTTTTTTACATCCACTCGCGTCTGCTCGAGCGCGCCGCAAAGATGGGTGAGCGCTGGTTCATCGTGCGCAAGGGCACGCAGATGAAGCCCGGCGACGAGAAATTCCGCGGCGTCGACGGCCAAGCGTACATCGGCGAGGTCGGTAAGCACGAGGCGCAGAAGGCGCTCGAAGCGCGCCCCGAAAAGGCCGAGCTCGAGCTCTACATGGACCCGCACTCGGGCGGCTCGCTCACGGCGCTGCCCATCATCGAGACGCAGGCGGGCGACGTTTCCGCGTACATCCCCACCAACGTGATTTCGATCACGGACGGCCAGATCTTCCTCGAAAGCGACCTCTTCTATTCCGGCGTGCGCCCCGCCATCAACGTCGGCATTTCCGTGAGCCGCGTCGGCGGCAACGCGCAAATCAAGGCCATGAAGAAGGTCGCCGGTACGCTCCGCCTCGATCTCGCGCAGTACCGCGCGATGGAAGCGTTCGCTCAGTTCGCGAGCGACCTCGACGCTGCTTCGCGCGCGCAGCTCGAGCGCGGGCGCCGGCTCGTGGAGCTCTTGAAGCAGGACCAGTACGTGCCGCTGCCGGTCGAGCGCCAGGTGCTGATCGTGTTCGCGGGCGTGAACGGCTACACCGACAAGCTGCCCGTCGAGTCGCTCCGCGACTACGAGACCGAGCTCTATCGCTTCGTGGGCGACAAGCATCCGGACATCTTCGAATCCATCAAGAAGACGCGTGACATCAGCGACGAGCTCAAGAAGAAGATCGAGCAGACGCTCGTCGAATTCGGCAAGCACTTCGTCGCGAGCCAGCGCGGTAACGGCGCCCCCGAACCCGCGCCCGCGCCCGAAACCGGCGACAAGCCCGCCAAGAAGGCCAAAGCCAAGCCTGCCGAGGAGCACGCGTAGGCGCGAGGCCCGAAGCCGGAGCGCTGGAACAAGTTCATGGCGAGTCTCAAGGCGATCCGCAAACGCATCAGCAGCGTCAAGGGCACGCAGAAGATCACGCGTGCCATGAAGATGGTGGCGGGTGCACGCCTGGCGCGCGCTCAGCAGCGCATCTTGGCCCTCCGGCCCTACGCCGTCCGCACGTCGGCCATGCTCGCCGACGTGACGGCGGCCGTGGCCGAAAGCGAGACCGCGGCGTTCGATCACCCGCTGCTCACGCGGCGCGAAGAGAAGCGCACGTTGATTCTCGTCATCACGAGCGATCGCGGGCAGGCCGGCGCGTTCAACACGAACATCGCGCGCGCCGCCGAACGCCTCTGGCACGAGAAGCAGCAGGCGGGCGTCGAGGTGCAGCTCGCGACGATCGGCCGCAAAGGTCGTGACTACTTCACGCGCAGGAAGGCGCCGATTTTTCACGCCTTCACGGGCGTGTGGGAGCAGCTCGACATCGAGATGTCGCGCAAGGTCGCGCGCACGATCCTCGCGCCGTTTCTGAGCTCGCAGGTCGACTCGATTTACCTGGTTTACAACGAGTTCAAGAGCGCGATGAGTCAGAAGGTCGTGAGCGAGCCGCTCTTGCCGCTCGCCGTGCCCGAGCGGCAACCGGCGCCCGAGGCGGCCGACTGGGAGAAGCACCGCGAGTTCCTGTTCCTGCAAGACCAGGGGCAGCTCATGGCGCGACTCGTGCCGATGTACATCGAGGCGACCATCGCGCGAGCGCTGCTCGAGTCGATGGCGTCCGAGCTCGGCGCGCGCATGACGGCGATGGACTCGGCGACGAAGAACGCGTCCGAGATGATCAGCAAGCTCACGCTCGAGTACAACCGCGCTCGCCAAGCCGCGATCACCACCGAGCTGATGGAGATCATCGGCGGCGCGGAAGCCCTGCGCGAGTAACGCCGTTCGGCGCGGGCGACGGCGGTTCGCCCGCGTTTCGCGACGAGGTACGCCGTCACGCGGCCCCGCCTCACGGAGCTACCCGGTCAGCTATATTCGGGATGGCGCGTCTCCCCGGCGGCACCGGGGCGAATCGCCGGCGCAGTCGAGGCGTTTCCGCTTCGGCGGAAAGCGGCCCGCGACTTCTAGCCCCGCTGTGAACGCGCGACCCCCCTTCAATTCGGCCGTGCGCTCGGGCAGCATGGCGGAAAATGGCGAAGCGCCCTCACGTTCTCGGCATGGTCCTCGCGGGTGGCGAAGGCAAGCGGCTGTTCCCGCTCACGCGCGATCGTTGCAAGCCCGCCGTGCCGTTCGGCGGCGTGTATCGCATCATCGATTTTGCGCTCTCGAACCTGGTGAACGGCCGCTTCCTGCGCATCGCGGTGCTCACGCAGTACAAGAGCCACAGTCTCGACCGTCACATCGCCCAGACGTGGCGCATGTCGCACCTGCTCAACAACTACGTGATGACGGTGCCTGCGCAGATGCGGCTCGGCCGGCGTTGGTTCGAAGGCTCCGCTGACGCGATCCACCAAAACCTGAACCTCATCCGCGACGAGCAGCCCGAGTACATTTGCGTGTTCGGCGCCGACCACATCTACCGCATGGACCCGCAGCAGATGCTCGAGGCGCACATCGAGTCCGGCGCGGGCGTGACCGTCGCGGGCCTGCGCGTCCCACGCTCGGAAGCGTCGCGCTTCGGCGTGCTCGTGCCCGGTACGAACGGCAGGATCCAGCGCTTTCAGGAGAAGCCGCAGGACGTCGAAGGCCTGCCCGACGATCCCGAGAAGGTGTTCGCGTCGATGGGCAACTACGTGTTCACGACACGCGTGCTCGTAGACGCCGTGCGCGCCGACGCCGAGAACAAAGAGAGCGCCCACGACATGGGCGGCAACATCATCACCATGCTCGTCGAAGCCGGCATGGCCGCCGTCTACGATTTCGCGAAGAACCGCGTCCCAGGCGCGACCGATCGCGACTGCGGCTACTGGCGCGACGTGGGCACGCTCGACAGCTACTGGGAAGCGAACATGGACCTCATCAGCGTCCATCCCGTGTTCAACCTCTACAATCCCGAGTGGCCGACGTTCACGGGCCTCCACTCGCTGCCGCCCGCCAAGTTCGTGTTCGACGACGCGGAGCGGCGCGGCGTCGCGCTCGACTCCGTGATCAGCGCCGGTGTCATCGTCTCGGGCGGAGCGGTGCGCCGCTCGGTGCTCTCGCCGGGCGTCGTCGCGCACGAGCGCTCCGTGGTCGAAGACTCCGTGCTGCTCAACGGAGTCCAGGTCGGGCGTGACGCGGTGGTCCGTCGCGCCATCATCGACAAGGGCGTGATCGTGCCGCCCGGCTGCCGCATCGGCGTGAGCGCCGCCGAGGACCGCGCCCGCGGCTTCACCTTCAGCGACAACGGCATCGTCGTCATCGGTAAAGACGACGTAATTCCTCAGTGAGCCGCTAAGCTCTCCCGATGCCCGCCCCGCTCTCCGCCGCCATCGTCACCCGCGAGTACCCGCCCGACATCTACGGCGGCGCGGGCGTGCACGTCGAATACCTCGTGCGCGCGCTCAGCAAGCACATCGACGTGCGCGTGCACTGCTTCGGCAAGCCGCGCTCCGCGCCCGAGGTCGCGGGCAGCTACGAGCCCTGGGACGCGCTCGCGGGGTCCGAGCCGGATCTCGCCGCCCTGCGTACGCTCTCGGTCGATCTCGTGGCGGCGCGCGGCGTGCGCGGCGCTTCGCTCGTGCACACGCATACCTGGTACGCCAACATGGCAGGTCATCTCGCCAAGCTCGCGTACGGCATTCCGCACGTGATGACCTCCCACAGCCTCGAGCCGCTCCGTCCCTGGAAGGTCGAGCAGCTCGGCGGGGGTTACGCGATTTCGAGCTTTTGCGAGCGGACGGCCATCGAAGCGGCCGACGCCGTCATCGCCGTCTCGAGCGCGATGAAGACCGACATTTTGCGCGCCTATCCCACGGTCCCGCCCGAGCGCGTGCACGTGATTTACAACGGTATCGAGCCCAGTGAGTACCGGCCGGACACCGGTACCGACGTGCTCGCGCGCCACGGCATCGATCCGGCGCGGCCGTATGTCGTGTTCGTGGGCCGAGTCACGCGTCAGAAGGGCATCGTGCATCTTTTGCGCGCCGCGCGGTACGTCGATCCTGCCGTCACGTTCGTGCTCTGCGCCGGGGAGGCGGACACTCCCGAAATGGCCAGTGAATTCCAAGCCCTCGCGAGCGAGCTCGAGCGCGAACGCGGCGGGATCAAGGTGATCGAGGGCATGCTGAGCCGGCCCGACATCGTCCAGATTTTGAGTCACGCGCGCGCGTTCGTGTGCCCTTCCGTCTACGAGCCGTTCGGTATCGTGAACCTCGAGGCCATGGCGTGCGGCCTGCCCGTCATCGCGTCGGCCGTGGGCGGTATCCCGGAAATCATCGTCGAAGACGTGACCGGACACCTCGTCGAGTTCGAGGGTGACGGTACGGCCAAGAACGAGCCGCGCGACCCGGACGCGTTTGCGCGGGCGCTCGCTGCAAGTATTTCGCGCTTGGCGGCTGATCCCGAGCGAGCGCGACGCTTCGGCGCAGCGGGTCGCGCCCGCGTCGTCGAGCAATTCTCATGGGGCGCGATCGCCGACCGCACGATTGCGCTCTACCGTTCGCTCGTCGAAAGAACTTGAACCGCCGAGACGGTAGCGGCGCCTGTCGGAAAGATTGAACCGCCAAGACGCAAAGGACGCAAAGGACGCCAAGGACGGAGAGTAAAATCGTTACTCACCCGAATAGGGCTTTCCCTGGTTGATCCCAATCCTCTGCGCTCTTGGCGTCTTGGCGGTGAGTTCCCTCTTGGCGTCTTGGCGGTGAGCTCCCTCCACATCCGAAAATTGACAAGGCTGCCAGAATTCGTGGGAACCTAGGGCGCCCAAGATGTGCGGCATCGTCGGTTACGTCGGTCCTCGCGTGGCGGCCCCCATCCTGCTCGAGGGCCTGCGCCGGCTCGAGTATCGCGGGTACGACTCGGCAGGTCTCGCGATTCAAGCGACCAACGGGCTCGAGGTCGTCCGCAGCGTCGGCAAGCTCGACAACTTGTCGCGCGCGCTCGAGGGCCGGAGTCTGCTCGGCACGGTCGGCATCGGACACACGCGCTGGGCGACGCACGGCCGGCCGAGCGAGCCGAACGCGCACCCGCTCGTCTCCGGCGACGTAGCGGTCGTGCACAACGGCATCATCGAAAATCACGTCGCGCTCCGCCGCCGCCTCGAAGCGGAGGGTGTCGTCTTCAAGAGCGACACGGACAGCGAAATCCTCGCGCATCTCGTGCATCGCGCGCTCGAGCGCGGCGCGTCGTTGTTCGAAGCCGTGAAGGCGACGCTCGGCTTCTTGCAGGGGACGTACGGCATCGCCGTGCTCGCGGGGCGTCAGCCCGATCGCATCGTCGTGGCGAAGAACGCTTCGCCGCTCGTGATCGGACTCGGGGAGGGCGAGACCCTGTGCGGCAGCGACATTCCGGCGCTGCTCGGGCACACGCGTCAGATGCTGTTCCTCGAGGACGGCGAGCTTGCCGAGCTCACGACGGGCGGCGCGCGCGTCGAAACGCTCGAGGGTCAGCTCGTCAGTCGCGCGCCGCGCCGCATCGACTGGAGCCCGACCCAGGCCGAAAAGAGCGGCTTCAAGCACTTCATGCTCAAGGAGATCTTCGAGCAGCCGCGCGCCGTCGAAGACACCCTGCGCGGCCGTATCCGCGTCGCCGCGGGCGAGATCGAGGGCGCCGAGCTCGGGCTGGACCCCGCGTTCATCGACAACATCGACCGCGTCTATTTCCTCGCCTGCGGCACGAGCTACCACGCGACCATCGCGGGCCGTTATTGGATCGAGCAGCTCGCGCGCCTGCCCGCCCAGACGGAAATCGCGAGTGAAGTGCGCCTGCGCTCGCCCGTGTTCACGCCGCGCGACCTCGTCGTCGCCGTGAGTCAGTCGGGCGAAACGGTCGACACGCTCGCCGCTGTACGCACGGCGCGCGAAGCGGGCGCCTACGTGCTCGCGATCGCCAACGTCGTAGACAGCATGATCCCGCGCGCGTCGAACGGCGCGCTCTACACGCACGCCGGCCCCGAAATCGGCGTCGCCTCGACCAAGTGCTTCACCACGCAGCTCGTGGCGTTGCTCCTGCTCGCGATCCACCTCGGCCGCCGGCGTGGCGTGCTCGACGCCTCGAGCACGGCGTCCGCGCTCGAGGCGCTCATGGCCGTCCCCTCGCTCATGCGCCGCTCGCTCGAGCGCAGCGACGAAGCGTACGAAGTCGCGCGACGCTGGCACAACGCGCGTCACATGCTCTTTTTGGGCCGCGGACTCGGCTACCCCATCGCCCTCGAGGGCGCGCTCAAACTCAAGGAAATCAGCTACGCCCACGCCGAAGGCTACGCCGCTGGCGAAATGAAACACGGCCCCATCGCGCTCATCGACGACGAAATGCCCGTCGTCGTCGTCATGCCGCACGACCGCCACTACGAAAAGACGCTCGCGAACGTCCAAGAAGTGCGCGCGCGCGACGGCCGCGTCATCGCCGTCGTCAGCGAAAGCGACCAAGTCGCCTCCACGCTCGCCGAACAAGTCCTGCGCATCCCCGACGCGCCCGAGCTCGTCCAGCCCCTCCTCTCCGTCATCCCGCTCCAGCTCCTCGCCTACTACTTCGCCGACCTCAAAGGCACCGACGTCGACCAACCGCGAAACCTCGCGAAGGTCGTCACCGTCGAGTAACCCGCGGCGAAAGCTCGCCGAGGCGCCGTGGCACCTCGATGTCGTCCTCGTCCCAGCGCAGGACCGTGCGGCGCTTGGCGAGCGAACGACGCTCGGGCCGCTGCTCGAACGCTCTTCGCACGCACGCACGAACGGTCCTCGGGGCCCGCCGTCACGAACGGCCGCTGCAGAGCGCGTCGAGGCCGGTAGCACTCCGTCCGAGCTCGTCGTCGTGGCTGCCCACCCCGCAACATGCTCGGCGGCTTCGCCGCCTGCGCGTGTTGCCGCCCCTCCCCGATGTCGTGCTCGCCTGCGGCTGCGCGCGCCATGGGAGGGGCACGCAACGGGCGTCTGAAAGCCCTATGAACGGTGCTTCGTGCGCCGTTTCCGGCTCACTCCGAACCGCCAGTACGGCCCGAATAGCTCTGCTCGCGCTGGACTTCAGTAGCCTCATCCGCGATGTCCAACGTGGACACGTATCTTGAATTCAGCATATATTTTCTGGGCCCCGGCCCTGCCCACGAGCTCGAAACCCAAACGAGCGAACTCGAGGCGCAACGCCGCTCGTCGAGCGCCGCGCCTCCGCAGCGAACGCCGCGGCAGGGCCACGCCGCGACTTCGGATACTGAGCGGCCGTACAGAGTGGCGCGTTCCCACTTCATCTCGTTTTCGGGCGTGACGTAGTGATGATCTCACCAAAAAAAACGCGCAACTGCCGTCCCGCTCCGCCCGACCCGAGAAGGTGCATCGAGCGTCTCGGTCGCGGCACGTCACGAACCATGGTTCGTCGCGCGCCCTTGATCAGGCCAGCATGGTACTAAGTCCTCGCGGAGAGCGGAAATGACTCGAGTAAACGCAGGGTGGATCGTGGGAATGGGCGCGCTCGTGATCCCGAGCTGCGCGACGCACGTCACGTTTCGCGACCACCATCATGCAGCGGGTGCGGCGGGCGCGGCAGGCGCGACAGCGGGTGCGGCGGGCGGGCATGGTGACGGCGCCGGTCGCGGCGGGGCCTCGGCAGCCGGCATCGGCGGGAGTTCCGGGGGGCAGGCCGGGAATTCGCACGACCGCGCGGGCCAGGGCGGCGCGACTGCGGCGGCCGGGGGGACAGCCGGGGTCCCTGCCAACGAATCGCAGGGAGGAGCGAGCGGCTCGGACGCCGGCGCGGCCGGTACCGATCAGTGCACTGCGGAAAGCGACTGCCCTGGCTCCTGTCAAACGTGCGCGGGGCGCGGGGGCGGGGCGGGGACGGGCGGCAGCGCGGGGACGGGCGGCAGCGCGGGGACGGGCGGCAGCGCGGGGACGGGCGGCAGCGCGGCGACTGGCGGCACCGCGGCAACTGGCGGCAGCGCAGCGACCGGCGGCAGCTCTGCAAGCGCGGGCACGGGTGGGAACGGCGGAGCCGCGCCGGTTTCACCGCCGTCGTGTTCGGGTATGTCTGGAACAGAGTGCCAAGGCGCCGATTGTTGTCGCAGCATTGAAGTGCCGGGCGGTACCTTCAAGCTTGGCCGTGGCAGTGAGGATTGTGCGACCTGCTCGACCGGCTGCCCTTCAGGCCTCACGTGCGACGACGACGAGCTACCCGAACACACCGCGACGATCGCTACTTTTAGACTCGATCAATACGAGGTGACGGTCGGTCGTTTTCGGCGCTATGTCGAACACTATGCGGGCCCGCCAACGGCTGGTGCGGGCGCGCATCCGCTCATTGCGGGCAGTGGCTGGCAGCCGGCTTGGAACTCGGAGGTTCCACCCACCGACGACGATTTGCGAGCCGCGCTCACTTGCGCCGACTACAACGTCTGGACGGACGAGCCAGGAGCGTACGAGCAGGCGCCGATCAGTTGTGTGACGTGGTACGACGCCTTCGCGTTTTGCGCGTGGGATGGTGGCCGTTTGCCGACGGAAGCGGAGTGGGAATATGCGGCGGCGGGCGGAGACGAAAATCGGCTGTACCCCTGGGGCGCCGATGTCGCATCGACGACACGCGCCAACTACAAGTGCCTCGGCGACGGCAACTCTTCCTGCAGCATTGCCGATATTTTGGACGTCGGATCGCGACCGGCAGGGGCCGGGCGTTGGGGGCACGATGACTTGGCGGGCTCGATGTGGGAATACGTACTCGATTCGTATCTGCCGTACGCGAGCTCCGGATCATGCAACAACTGCGCAAACCTCACGAGCAGCGCCGACGTTGGCATCAAGGGGGCGAGCTGGTTCATCACGACAGAAGGGGACGCGCTCACCCGTGCGGCGGCGCGGACCGCCACGCCGAGGGACGGTCGGTACTTTCACGCCGGGTTTCGGTGCGCCCGCTAAGCAGCGCCAAGGTCACCACAGGGTCTGTGAATTCAACAGCAACGTGCACCCCGGCTCATTGACTGAACGAGGCGTCTTTAGGGAAATGCGACGCTCGGCTTTTCGTACATGAAACGCTCGATCTGTGGGACGACCCCGGGACGTCTTGATCAATGCCTTGATGCGCCTAGCCGGAAAGCGGCGTTTCCGATCGGAATACTTGCGCATGTTGCAGGGCGGAGACGCCTTGCAGACGTGCTTGCGTGAAGGTCACCTCAAGTACCTCTTCACGGTGTGGAAGCGGCAGGAGTCGCGCTGAATCACTCGCGTAAGCGCAGTCGGATGCCGTCGCACCGGACGCGCCTGCTCGACTGTGGACGCTAGCTGAAGCATCCGACCCCAGGCCCACCGTGTGACAATGGTGGCGAGAAGGCTTTGTGCAGAACTCGTCGTCGTGGCTGCCCACCCCGCAACATGCTCGGCGGCTTCACCGCCTGCGCGTGTTGCCGCCCCTCCCCGACGTCGTGCTCGCCTGCGGCTGCGCGCGCCATGGGAGGGGCACGCAACTGCCGTCTAGAAACCCTGCGAGCGGATGTATTCCTCCGCCGTCTCCGGCTCACTCAAGGGCCGGCAGAGGAGCGACATACTCTGCTTTGCTTGAAATATTCATCGATGGACAGATGGGGCATACGCGAGGAGGAACTGCGCACTGCGGGTCCGGGCGGGCCACGCGGCACGAGACAGGCCCGCCAAGCTGGGTTGGTTTTGGAACGTTTTTGGGAGGACCGCGTTCGGATGTGGACTCGCGACGTCGAGTCGCGCCTGTCCATTCACCCTTCTTCATCTTGAGTAAGGCTACTTTGCTTGAATTCGGCACATATTGGCGGAGCGCCTATCAGGCGCAGTCAATTCACGAGCGTCCGGGTTACAGGCATGGGCGACAGATCAGACCGAAGAGATCGGTGAGTGGGATGACGGTTTTTGGCTGAGGACATGGGCAACAGCCGCGGGCGAGGAGGTTTCCTTGCTTCGTTCGGTGGCCCTCGCCGCGTGAAGCGGGCGTCCAGTCGAGTTCCGCTGCGTCTCTCAGGTCGTTCCTAGATGCCGCCAGAGACGGACGCTACCGGTGAACTTCGGAACGCCCGTGCGCTTGCTGCTCACGGGCCGCGAAACACGGGTTTTCGCTTCTCGGCGAACGCCCGCAGCGCTTCGCGCCGATCATCGCTCGCGAGACACGCTTCGTAGGCGCGGCGCTCGGCGTCGAGGCCGGCGTCGAGCGGCAGGGTTTGCGCGGCGCGCACGGCGCTCAAAGCGGCCCGCATGGCCGTCGGCGAGCCGTCGAGCAGGGGCGCGAGCCAGGCGAGGGTGTCCTCGACGAGGTCAGCGCCGCCGGGCGTCACGCGATTGATGAGGCCAAACGCCAGTGCTTCCGTGGCGCTCAGACGGCGGCCGAGCAGGATGAGCTCGAGGGCGCGCGCGTAACCGACGAGGCGCGGCAGTCGCTGCGTGCCGCCTGCGCCCGGCACGATGGCGAGCGACGTCTCGGGCAGGCCGAGGACGGCGTGGGGCGCCGCGACGCGCAGGTCACACGTGAGCGCGAGCTCGAGGCCGCCGCCGAGCGCAGCGCCGTTGAGGGCGGCGACGACGGGGAAGGGTGCCGCGCCGAGCCACGTGAGCTCGCTGCGGTACGAGTCGAGCATGGCCCGCACGTCGTCGAGGCTCATGCTTTCGCGCTCCTTGAGGTCGGCACCCGCGCAAAACGCGCGGTCACCCGCCCCCGTGAGCACGACGGCGCGCACGCTCGCGTCCACCGAGAGCTCGCGGCCGAGGCGTCCGAGCTCCGCGACCGTGGCGCGATCGAGCGCGTTGCGACGGTCCGGGCGATCGAGCGTGACGAGGACGGCGTGTCCGCGGCGGAGCACGGTGACGGAGCTCATGCGCGCGGCGTGGCTCTGCGTCGTTTGACGCGGCGGGCGGGTTTTGCGCCTGCGGCGGGTTTGGAGTGCGGCGCGGGCTTTTTCGCGGCGGGTTTGTGCTCGCCCCCGTGCTTGCCCTCGATCTTGGCGAAGCGCGTCTTCAGCTCCGCGAGCTCGCCGCGCAGTGACTCGAGCTCGTCACCGAGGCGCTTGCGTTCGGTAGAGCCGCTCTCACCCAAATCGCGCAGTGCTTCGCGCAGGCGGCGGGCGACGCGGCCGTCGAGCTCGCGGTCGAGCGCGCGCCGGAGCGCACCGCGCGCCTTCGTATCACCGAGCGTCAGGAGCGCGTCCACGACAGTGATGCGAAAGTGCGGATCGCGATCGTCGAGCAGATCTTCGAGCTCGCGCCGCGTTTCGCGCGAATCGGAGAGCGCCGCCAGGGCCGCGACGGCCGCGCGCCGCCCGCGCGTCGGGATGCCGTAACGCGAGCGAGCAATCACTTCGGGCAACGCGGCTTCGTCGCGCAGCTGCGCGAGGCCGTCGAGAGCACCGGCGCGCTGTGCGTCCGCCCACGACGGGCGATCGATCACCGCGAGCAGGTCGCGCAGCACGCCCGGCTGTCGCGTGCGGCCGAGCGAACGCGCCGCGTCGGCGGCCACCAAATAGCTGCGATCGCTGCGAGCGGGCCCGCGCAACACGTCCGCCGCGGCTTTGGTGCGGAACGCGCCGAGCGCTTCCACGACGGCGCGCCGCACCTTGGGCTGCGCGTCTTTGACATGGGCGGCCAGCGCCTCGAAGGCCGCTTCACTGCGCACGCGACCGAGCGCCCGCGCGGCTTCGGCGCGCACCATCCACGCGTTGTCGCGGCTCGCGAGCGCGTCGGCGAGAGCCTTGAGGCTCGGCGGGTCGTCACGTTCGCCGAGCGAGCGCGCGGCGGTCCACTTCGCGTACGCGCTCGGCCCGTCCGCGAGCTGATGGCGCAAGAAGTCGGACGGCGCCTCGAGATTGACGCTGCCGACCACGCTCTGATCCGGGTTCCACACCACGAAACGGGGTCGCTCGGCGAGCCGCACGACGAGCGTGTCGGACGTCTCGGTCACGCGCTTTTCGTGGCGCTCCAAGGCGCCGCCCTTGGTCTTGACCAGCACCTGGAGCGGGAATTCGAAGACGGCGACGTCGTTGCCCTTCTGCTTTTGCTTCACCTCGACGCTGAGTAAGCCGTCGTCCCAGCCGATCTTCACACGCAGCTCGGGGTGTCCGGGGCGGTACACCCACTGGTCGAAGAAGCGCTCCAGCGATTTACCGGAAGCTTCCTCGAGCGCGCGCATCAAGTCGTTGGTCTCCACGATGCCGTGGGCGTGCCGCTCGAGATACAGCCGCACGCCGTCCCAGAACACGTCGTCGCCGAGCTCGCGGCGCAAGAGGTGCAGGACGAGCCCGCCTTTTTCGTACAGGTGCCGATCGAACAGATCGATGGGCTCCTTGTAGTCGCGGCAGACGATGGGACGCTGGTAACGGCCGTTGGCTTCGCCGAGGTACGCTTCGAGGTCGCCGGTGACCCCGTAGTCGTACTCGTCGCGGCCGAGCCGCGCCTCGCGCTCGATGTGCTCGAAGTACGTCGCGAAGCCCTCGTTGAGCCAGCCGTGCGACCAGTCGCGGCAGGTGACGAAATCGCCGAACCACTGGTGCGCGAGCTCGTGCGCGACGAGATCGTGCGAGCTTACGTCGAGGGCCGCGCGCTCGTCGAGCAGCACGTGCTCGTAGAGCGTCGTCGCGGTCGTGTTCTCCATGCCGCCGAAAATGAAGTCGCTCACGACGACCTGCGAGTAGCGGCTCCACGGAAACGCGACTCCCGTGCGCTCGGAGAAGAGCTCGATCATGCGCGGCGTGTCGCCGAGGCTCCGCGGCACGTCGCGCGTGCGCTTGGGCGGCACGTAATAAGCGACCGGGATTTTGCGGCGCCCGAGCTCGGCCTCACGCCCTTCGACCACGGCGAGCTCACCGGCGACCAGCGTCACGAGGTACGCCGGGTGCGGCTGATTCAGCGTGAAGTGGTACGTCCACGCGCCGCCCTTCTTCTTCGCCTTCTCGACGGGTCGCGGCTCGCCGTTCGAGAGCGCGACCCAGCCGGCCGGCACCGCCACGCGGAGCTCGCTCGTCATCTTGACGTGCGGCTTGTCGAGGCAAGGGAACCAGTGACGCGCGTCCTCGTCCTGGCACTGCGACCACACTTGGCGCGGGCGGTCTTTGACGCTCGCGTCGGGCTCGAGGAAGTAGAGGCCGCGCTTCGGCGTGGCGCGGTAGGTTACGCGCAGCTTGCCGCGCCGCTTGCCCTGCACGTCGACGCTGAGCCGGTCGCCGTCGTACTCGTAGTCTGCCGGCGCGGCTTGCTCGCCGCTCACGAGCTCGACCTTTTCGAGCTCGAAGCCGATCGCGTCGAGCACGAGCTTTTCGGCGTCGTGCGCGAGCCGCTCGAAGTCGAGCGTCGCCGCGCCATGGACGCTCTTTTTCGGCGCCTCGAGCGTCAAATCGAGGAACAGGTGGCGGATCGTGTAGGGGCGCGAGCGCTCGTACTTTCGCGTGGTCCCAGCGAGCGCGAAGGGCGCTCCGAGGCTGGAACAAGCGCAACGAGCGTGCAGGCGGTAGGACATGAAACGCTACCTTGCGCCACGCGGACGGCGGAAACAAGGTCGCCTGCTCACCAATGGTCACGCTCCAGGGCGAGGTCGAACGCATCACCTTCGAGAACGAGGAGACGGGTTTTCGCGTCGTCCGCGTCGGATCACTCGAGGGCGAAGGGGCGCGTCCCGGCTCCGTGGCCGTCGTCGGCACGTTCCAGGCGGTGGGGCCCGGGACGCGGGTGCGCATCACCGGAGAGTTCGAGCTCGACGCGCGGCACGGCGAGCAGTTGAAGGCGCAAGTGCTCGTGCCCGTCGCGCCGAGCACGCTCGAGGGACTCGCTCGCTACCTCGGCTCCGGTGTGATCCCGGGCGTCGGGCTCGCGCTCGCTCGGCGCGTCGTCGAAAAATTCGGGATGGAGAGCCTCGACGTGCTCGATCGAGCTCCGGCGCGCCTGCGCGAGGTGCCGGGCATCGGCGAACGCCGCGCCGAACAGATCGGTAAAACGTGGGCAGCCGAGCGCGCGACGAGCGGCGTGATGATGCTGCTCCAGGCGCACGGCGCGAGCCCGCACCTCGCGACGCGCATCGTCAAACATTACGGCGAACGCGCAGCCAGCATCGTCGAGCAGGCGCCGTATCGGCTCGCGCTCGAGGTGCGCGGCATCGGTTTCAAAACGGCCGATCGCCTCGCGCGTTCGCTCGGCATCGCGGGCGATCACCCCGAGCGCGTCCAAGCGGGCGTCCTCCACGAGCTCGACGCGCTCACGGCCGAGGGCCACACCTACGCGCCGCGTGAGGTCGTCCTCGAACGCGCCGCCAAAATGCTCGACGTGGCCGAAGCCCACGTCGCCGCGGCGCTCGACACGCTGTGGGCGGCGGGGCGCGTGGTGCTCGAAAAGGATCGCGTCTTTCTCGCCTGGCTCCACCGCGCCGAAGTCGCGCTCGCGCGCGGCCTGCTCGATCTCGCCAACGAGCCCGTGACGGCGCTGCCGAACGTCGAAGCGTCGCTCAGCGCGTTCGAGCGGCGCGCCGGCATCACGCTCGCGCCGAGCCAGCGCCGCGCGCTCGAAGCGGCGAGCCGGCATACTGTCACCGTGATCACCGGTGGCCCGGGCGTCGGCAAGACGACCATCGTGCGCGCGCTGGTCGACACCTTCGAGCGCGCCAAATTGAGCATTCGTTTGGCCGCACCGACCGGACGCGCCGCCAAGCGCCTCGCCGAAGCCTCGGGACGCGAGGCGACGACGCTGCATCGCTTGCTCGAGTACGATCCGCGCGGCGGGGGCTTTCAGCGCGGCACGCAGAGTCCGCTCGAAGCCGACGTGGTCATCGTCGACGAGGCTTCGATGATCGACGTGCCGCTCGGCGCCGCGCTCGTGGTCGCGCTGCAGCCGAACGCTCGGCTCGTGATCGTGGGTGACGCCGATCAGCTGCCGTCGGTCGGACCGGGGGCGTTCTTGCGTGACGTGCTCGCGAGCCGCGTGGCGGTGAGCGTGCGCCTCGACGAAATCTTCCGCCAGGCGGGCGCGAGCCGCATCGTCCTCAACGCCCACCGCATCTTGCACGGTGAAATGCCGGAGAGCGCGCCCGCGGAGGACCCGACCAGCGATTTTTTCGTGGTCTCGAGCAGCGATCCGGTGCGCGCGGCCGACACGCTGCTCCGCGTCGTGCTCGAGCGCATTCCGGAGCGTTTTCAGTTCGTGCCGGGCCGCGACATCCAGGTGCTCACGCCGATGCACCGCGGACCCGTCGGCACCATCGCGCTGAACGAACGCTTGCAGCTCGCGCTGAACGCGGGCGGACGCGTCATACCCCTGGGCGGCGGGCGGCTCCGGATCGGCGATCGCGTGATGCAGACGCGCAACGACCACCAGCGCGAGGTTTACAACGGCGATCTCGGCGTCGTGACGGCGCTCGACGACGAGACGGGCGTCGTCACGGTGAGCTTCGAGCAGCGCGAGGTCGAGTACGAAGGCGCCGATCTCGACGCGCTCCTGCTCGCCTACGCGACGAGCATCCACAAGAGTCAGGGCAGCGAGTACCCTGCCGTCGTCGTGCCGCTCCTCACGAGCCATTTCGTGATGCTCTCGCGCAACCTGCTCTACACGGCCGTCACGCGCGCGCGGAAGCTCTGCGTGCTCGTGGCCGATCCACGTGCGCTCAAGCTCGCGCTCGCCGCAGTGCGGCGCGAGGACCGCCTCACGAGCTTGGCAGAACGCCTGCAAGAAGGCTGACGTACGTCGCGTGCAGCGCGCCCGTCCGAACCGAAATCCGAGACTCGCACCTTCGACGACATCGGCGTGATTGGCCGCGAACAGCGGCAAATCGGCCTCACCGCGCAGAGCCGATGAAAAGCTGCATGCCTCGCGGCGACGGTCCGCTAAAATGCCAAATGCGTTGGTCGACTTGATCGCCGAGAAGCTTCGGACGGACTTGCTCTCCGTCTTCGACAACCCGGCGTATCGCCCGCCGGTGCTACCGACCGTCGCGCTCGACATCATGGGCGTCGCCGAGCGTGACGACGCCGACGTCGACGAAATCGTGCAGCTGCTCGAGCGCGACCAAATGCTCGCGGGGAGCGTGCTGCGTCTCGTGAGCTCACCGATCTACGCCGGTCGCGCGCCGATTCGCTCGCTCAAGGCGGCCGTTCTGCGGCTGGGTGTGCGCGTCATTCGCGACGTCGTGTTCGAGGCGGCCATCGCGCGCGGCGTCTTCCAAGTCAACGAATACACGGACACGATCGCGCTCGTCGCACGGCACAGCACCGTCACCGCGTACATCACGCGCATCGTCTGCCGCCGTGCGAGCATCGACGCCGACCTCGCCTTCATCTGCGGCCTGCTCCACGACGTGGGCTTCGCGGGCCTGCTCCTCGCCGTCAAGCACGTGGAGGGCTCCTCTGCTCCCTCGCTCACCGTGCTCTGGCCGCACGTGGATGAGCTCCACGAACGCGCCTCGCTCCTGCTCGTCGAACGCTGGGGCCTGCCGCGCGACGTCGTCGAAGTCGTCGGTCACCACCATCACCTGCACACGGGCCCCATGGCACGCGTCGCGGCCGCCGTTCGCCTCGCCGATCACCTCACGCAATACTTCGACTGCTCGGTCCGCGGCCCGAAAGTCGACGGCGAGCGCCTCCCCGGCGACACCATCCCCGCCTTCGACCTCGAGACCGCGGCCGCCGAGCTCGGCCTCGACGACGCCGCCGTCAAACACGTCCTCACCGAAGCGGAGCGCACACTGCCGGATATCGCGCTCTTGTAGGCCGAAGGGGACCGGAGGACCCCGCATGGGGCAAGCGCGAAGGCGTCATCATCGATCCCGACGGCAACAGCATCAGGTTCGGCTCGGCCATCGAGAGCGGTACGCCCGCGCGGGGGTGAGGACAGCGGGATTCAGTGCGTCTTCACCGGCGCCTGATCGACCCCGTCTTCGACCTTGAGCGTCGCGTTCGCGTCGACGCCCGAGACGACCTCGACGTCGATGCTGTCCGACAATCCGAGCGTCACCGCCCGCTTCACGAACTGCTGCGGCGCGGTCTCGACTTCGACGAAGGGCTTATTTCCCTCGTACTTGACGAGATTCTCGGAAATCGCGAGCACGTGGTCGTGATGCTCGAGGATGATGTCGGCGTTGGCGCTGTAGTTGGCGCGTAAGAGTACGTCGGGCAAGAGCTCGAGCCGGGCACGGACCTCGAATTGAATGGTGCCGTCCTTGGCCACGCCCTTCGGCGCAATGTATTCGAGCGTGCCCTTGAAATGCCGTTCGCCGAGCGCGCCGACCGTGATGGCGACGGGCATGCCCTCTTTGATCTTGCCAACTTCGGACTCGTCGACCGTGCCCGAGAACAAGAGGTCACGCATGTCGGCGATCGAAGCGATGGTCGTGCCCTCGTTGAAGTTGTTGGCTTCGATCACGCTGCCGCCCTCTTTGACGGGAACGTCGAGCACCGTGCCGTCGACGGTCGAGTAGACGACGTTCGAGATGGCGCCGGACTTCTTCGAGGCGCCGACCTTCACGAGCTGCAGGTTCGCCTCCGCCGCTTCGAGCTCCTGGGCCTTGAGCTCGGCGTTGAGCTTTTGTTGGTTGTACTCGGTTTCGCCGACGAGACTCTGGACGTGGAGGCGCTCGAAGCGCAAGAGCTCGGCCTTGGCGTTGTCGCTGCTGATTTGAGCGGCGCGCAGGCGCGCTTCGGCGTTGTTGAGGCTCACGACGTCGGGAATGATGCGGATCTTGGCGATGAGCTCGCCGCGTTTGACGTGCTGGCCGGGAACGACCTCGATCTTTTCGAGCACGCCCGAGACGCGCGATTTAATGGTGACTTCCTTGCGCGGCACGATCGAGCCCGGCGCGACTGCCTTCTTGACGATGTCGGTCACGCGCGGTTTTTGCGTCTTCCAGACGAGCGGTTTTGCCTGCGATTTTTGGTAGAGAAAGAGCAAAGTCCAGCTGAACGCCAAAAGGACGCCCAGCGTGATCACGAACGGGACGATGCGCTTCAACATGCGGGGCGTGGGTCAGTGACCGGCAATTGACGCGTGACCTCGCGCGACGTAGCCGTGCTCAAATCAAGCAGTCTTACGCACGCGCTCAGTACTCGCAAGCCGCGAGTCACGCTCGCGTCACTCCGCACGTAGCGCCTCCACGGGCGGAATACCCGCCGCGTGACGCGCCGGGACGATGCCTGCGACGGCGCCCGCGACGACGAGCACGACTGCGGCCACGACCGCCGCGCGAAAGTCTATTTCCGGGCTCCGCAATGGCGCGCCCTCCAAGCGCTCGACCAAGCGCGCGATGCCCTGGAGCGCCGCGACCCCGGCGACGAGTCCCGTGTAGCCGGCGAGGGTCGTGAGGGCCATCGACTCCTGCACGACCAGACGGACGATCGAGCCAGGTGTCGCGCCGAGCGCTTTGCGCACGCCGATCTCGCGCGTGCGCTCCTTCACGATGATGAGCAAAATGTTGCTCACGCCGAGCACGCCCGAAAACAGCGTGAGCGTGCCGACGAGCCAGACGAAGCTCCGGATCCCGGCGAACAGACGGCGAATTTTCTCGTACTGCGCGGCCGCGTCGAACGAGCCGATCGCCTGCTGATCGAGGGGACTGATGCGGTGGTGGGCGGTAAGCACGCGCCGCACTTCGCGCTCGACGTCGGCCGACGAGGCGCCCTCGCGCACGCCGAGCGTGAACCAGCCGACGCGATTGCGCTGGTTGTAGGTTTGCTGGAACGTGCGGAACGGGATGAAGACCGTGTTGTTGATGCGATCGCCGTCGTCACCGGCTTTGTCGGAGTGGATTTCGCCGACCACCAAGAAGTGCACGCCGTTCACCTCCACGCGCTGGCCGAGCGGGCTCGCCTCGCCGAACAGCACGCCGCGCGCTTTGCTGCCGATGACCGCCACCTTGCGCGCCTCGAGCTCGTCCGGCTGATTCAAGAAGCGCCCGCGGTCGATGCCGATGGGTTCGATGCGCGCGTAATCGGGCATGTCGCCGAGCACGTTGACTGCCCCGGTCTTACCCGCGTGCGAGACGAGCGCGTTGTCGCGCCAGCCGCCGAAGCGCAGGCGCGCCGCGACGAATTCGACGCCGGGAATCGCACGAATGCGCGCGATGTCGTCGTCCTCGAAGCGAACGAAGCGGCCCGGCTGCAAGCCGCGGTACGGGACGCCCGTGCGCTGGCCCCAGACGTACACGGCGCGCGGCGCGAGCTCGGAGAGCGCGAGCGCGCCGCGTTCGAGCCCGCGGCCGAGGCCGAGCAAGAGGATCAGCATGAACAGGCCCCAGAACACGCCGCTCGCCGTGAGCAAGGCGCGCAAGCGGTTCTGCTTCAGCGTGGCCCAAATCTCTTGCCAGGTGTCGAGGTCGAAGAAGAACGAGCTCATTGCCCGCCTTCGCGCATCGCGACGATGGGATTCACGCGCGCGGCGCGGAGCGCGGGGAAGAACCCCGCGAACGCGCCCGCGGCGACGATGAGCGCAGTCGCCTCGAGCGCGACGGCGAGACTCACGGAGGGATTGCGCACGAAGGGAGCGTCGTGGAGCTCCTTGCCCGCGAGCTCGACGAGTGCGACACCCGCGACGACGCCCGCGTAGCCGGCGATGGCCGTGATCACGACGGCTTCGGCGAGCACCATGCCGACGAGGCGGAACGGCGTCGCGCCGAGCGCCTTGCGGATGCCGAGCTCACGCGTGCGCTCCGCGACGCTGATGAGCATGATGTTCGAGACGCTGACCATCCCAGCGAGCAGCGTGCCGAAGCTCACGAACCAGACGAAACCGTTGACCCACGTGATGACGGCCGCGATCTTCTTGAAGTGTACGAGGTTATTTTGCGTGCGCAGCGCGCGCCGGTCGCCCATGTCGACTTGGTGGCGCTCGGCGAGCAGGCGGTGCACTTCCCGCTCGATGATTTCGCTCGTGGCGGTGTCCGCGTCACCGACCGTCAGCCCGAGCGAGTGAATGCGCCCGGGGTCGTTGTACACGAGCTGCGCCGTCGTGATCGGCACGTAGATGCGCCGGAGCTCGGCCTCGCTGCCCTCGTCCTGAAAGACGCCGACGACGCGGTAGGGCACGCCGCGGATCTGGATCTCCCGGCCGATCGCGTCGCCGTTGCCGTAGAGCGTCTTCTGCACGAGCTCGCCGATCACGGCGACCTTGCGCCGCTCGGCGATATCGCGAGGGTTCACGTAGCGCCCCGCGATCATCAGCGTCTTTTCGAGGTAACGCTGATCGGGATGGACGCCGAGCACGTCGAACGAGGCGTGGCGATCGCCGTTCTTCACGCTGAATTCCCCCCAAAACCAGTAGCGGCCGCTCATTCGTTCGATGCCGGAGACGCGCCGCTCGAGCGCCGCGATGTCGTCGTTCTTCAGGCGGATGTCGCGGTTCGGCCCACGGCCGGCGAAGGGAATCGAGCTCAAGCCGGTCCACGCCCAAATTGAATTCACGGCGTCGTCCCGGAACTCCCACGCGATGCCGTTTTCGAGGCCCTTGCCGGCACCGAGCAAGAGCACGAGCATGAACGTGCCCCACGCGACCGAGAGGCCCGTGAGCAGGGTGCGCAGCGGGTGCCGGCCGAGCGTCGAAAAGAGCTCTTCGATGGGCGCGAAGGCGAGCCAGCCGAGCCCGAAGCGCGCGAGCCCACGTCGCGCGCGGACCTTCGACTCAGCTCGCATGCTGGTCCTCGGCTCCCTCGGGCAGCACACGGCCGTCCTTGAAGCGAATCACGCGACGCGTCCGGGCGGCGATGTCCGGCTCGTGCGTCACGATCACGATCGTGATGCCGCTCTGGTTCACCGACTCGAGCAAATCCATGAGCTCGTACGAAGTATCCGTGTCGAGCGCGCCCGTCGGCTCGTCGGCGAGCACGAGCTTCGGCTCGCTGATGAGAGCGCGCGCGACCGCGACGCGCTGCCGCTCGCCGCCCGAAAGCTCGGCCGGCAGGTGATGGGCGCGCGGCTTGAGCCCGACGCGGTCGAGGTATTCGAGTGCGAGCTCGTTCCGCGCTCGCCGCGATACGCCCTGATAATAGAGCGGCAACGCGACGTTTTCTTGTGCGGTCTTGAAGCCGAGCAGGTTGAAGGACTGGAAGACGAAGCCGATGTAACGGCTCCGGTATTGCGCGGCGATGCGTTCGGGCAGCGCGCGAATCAGCTGATCGCCGAGCCAGTATTCGCCCGAGTCGTAGTCGTCGAGCATGCCGAGCACGTTGAGCAGCGTGCTCTTGCCCGAGCCGGACGACCCCATGATGCTCACGAGCTCGCCCGGCTCGATCGTGAGCTCTACGTCCTTCAAGACGTGCAGCGCCCGCTCGCCCGAGCCGTAGCTCTTGTTCAGGCGTTTGAGGCGGATCTGAGACACGAAGGACCGGAGTTTACCCGGCGCGCGCCAGCTGCGCCCGCCCGGGACGGCGGTCCCGCGACAGTCCGGCCCTCAGTGAATCGAGAAGCTCTTGGATACCGTCACCGGATTGCCCGCGAACGCCGGAATGCGCGCTTTCCGGAATACACCGGCGACGCAGCCGCCCACGGGCGTCCCCGCGAACGGCGAACCCATGACGGTCGCGGTCGTGACGCGGCCGCTCGTCGCGAACGTCACCTGCACCTTGCCGCTGCCCGTGGGACCGGCGGGTTTGGCGCAGCTGCCGGCGTTCGTCGCCGCTTGAGTGAGCGCGACCTGCGCCGCCGACACGCTGAACGGCGACGACGCCGTGTTCGGCATCGTCTCCTCGGCGGGCGGCTTCGGCGTCGTCTTTTCCTTCGGCTCCTTGGTCGTCGTCGTGGAGCTCGTGTGCACGGGCGCCGTGCTCGCGACCTTGGTCGCCGTCGAGGTCGCGGTCGGCGTCGCCGACGGTGTGGCGCTCGCTGCCGCCGGTGCCTTCGTCGTGGCGGTCTCGGCCGGCTTCTCCTCGGTCTTGGCCTCACTCTTCTTGTCGGGCTCGGAGCTCGTGCTCGCCGCGGTGTTCTCCTTGGACGAGCTCTCTGCCACGGGCTCTTTGGTTCCGCTCCGCCCGAGCAAGAGCCCGAGCAAGAGCAGGATCACGGCCGCAGCGGCGCCGCCGCCGTACACGACGAGCTTGTTCATCGGTTGCGCCACGACGGCGCCGCTCGCGCTGATGCGCGGGGGAGGCGGCTCGGGCGGCGCGGGGGCCGTGAGCAGCGCCTGGTTCGCGTTCAGCGAAAAGAGCGGACTGTTCCCGGCGGCTTCGCTCGAAGACATCGCGAACGGGTCGGGCCCGGCCGGCGCCGAGGACGGCTTGCGTGCGGGCACGGAGCTCTTTTTCGGCTCTGGGCTCATGCCCCCGCGTAGAGCGTCGAGCGAGAAGAGCACCGAATTTTCGTTACGGGCGCCCGTGAGCTTCCCGTCGTCGTAGGCCGTGCTGCCCGCCGTCGGTAGCGCGGGGGCGCTCGTCGCCACGTCTTCTTCTTCGGTGACGCGATTGCTCGACGCATCGAACAGATCGACGGCGGCGCTGCGCCCGCCCGCAGCGAGGCGCGCCGCCGCTGCGGGTGACCCTGCCGTGGCGGCCGGTGCAGCGAACGGTGTCGCCGCGGCGGCCGCGGGCGCGGCCCCCGAGCTCAAGAGCAACGGCTTGAGCTCGTCGGAGTCGAGGATGGCGACCCAGTCGGCCATGCCGTCCTTCCACACGAACGCATCGCTCGTGACCTCGCCGGCCTTCCAGCCCGCGACGATCTCGTCGGTCGTCATCGTCCGCTGATCGGTGTCGCTCAAGTTCACCGACCAGCTGACGGCGGGTCCCTTGGCGGCTGCCGCGCTTCCGGCGGCGCCCGCGTCCGGCGCGTCGCTCGCGCCGTCGACGACCATGGGCGTCCCGCAGCTCTTGCAGCGGATCTTGACCTTCCTACCGCGGACCTTGTCGTCGGCGATGGTGTACTTCGCGCCACAAGCTTGGCAGCTGACTTTCATCGAACGTTACCTATGGTTTCCGCGGGCAAGGGAGAAAGATCTCAGTACCCAACTTACAAAACTTCAGGGATAGCGGGAAGCCGCGCTTTTGCCTAGCTAGTTGACCGGGACGAGCGCTGCGCCGCACGAGCCGCAGAATTGGCTTTCGCCGGTGAACTGCGCACCACAAACGGGACAGATCTTTTTCGATTCGACGAGGGGGACGCTTCGACTCGCGGCATAAACGAGCGGGGGCACCAGCGGTTCTTCGTGCTTCGGACACACGGATACTCCGGGATCATAGCCCTGGCCACACACGGGGCACACCGCGCCCGTCGGTCCGACGGAGGTGCCACGTTCGAGCGGCAGCAGGCGGTTGCCGTCCTTGGGGCAAAACTGAGCCTCGGGTGGGAACTCTTCCCGACATGTCGGACACACCATCGCCCGGTTCGCGCGCGGGGGAGGCGGCGCCGCCACTTGCACCGGGGCGACGCTGTGCGTCAGTACGCGCTTTCGGCTGCGCCGCACGAGCACGAGTCCGACCAGGCCCAGCACGAGCGCCGCAGCGCCGACGATCGCGACGAACAAAGTGCGGCGTTTGCCCGAGTCGTCCTCGAGCACGGTGGACCGCGCACCCACACTGTCGGATTCGAGACGGGCGACCGCGGCATCCGTGGAGGCTCCCGACGGGTCGTAGCCGCCTTGCGCGAGGAGCGCGTCGTAACGTTCGCGCGAAACCACGTCGATTTTCACGCTGACCGAGCGCGCGCCGACGGTGGCGACGACTGAGTGTTCGCCCTCGGCGGCGCCGTCGTCGACGCGGACCTTGCCCGTGGGCGAGACGTTCACACCCTTGACGTCGTCGTCGAGCCGAAACGCCGGCGCGATGCCGAGTCGGCAGCCGTGCGAGTCGAGGACGGCCGCGCTGAAGTCGAAGCTCTCACCGGGACGAAGCAGTTTGTGAGAGGGACGCACTTCGATACGTGCGGGCGGGCCGGGGAGCGCGCAGGTGGACGAGCCCACCTTCGGTGTCGGCATGTCCAGGTCGCCCATGCGCGATGACGGGACCGCCGTGGGTGCGACGGTCAGCGTCTGTGCCGTGGGCGTGGCGGGTGCGAGCGCGCTCGGTGTGGGCTGAGGTGCGAGCGCTGCCGCGAGGCGACGGAAGGAACGTGTGCGACGCACGCTCGCCGTGCAGTTTTGGCCTTTGATGACGAACTGGTACTGACCCGTCTCGTCGAACGAGATTTGCTGGTCGTTTGCGCCGAGCGTCGTCACGAGACTCGACTGGCGCGGGTCGCCGGGCGGGCTCTTACAGGTCGTTCGCCAACTCCGTGCGCTCGCGCTGTGGCTGGTTCGGACGAGACCCGGCAGCGGTTCCCAGCAGCTCGTCGTGCTGAAGGTGTGCCCCACGCCCGTGATCGTGAGCTCCGTCCCGTTTTGCTCGATGGTCGCCGTGCCGCCGCGCTCGCCGGCCGCGCTCGGCTTGGGGCCGCAAGCGCTGCCCCAATCGCCGATGCTCCACGTCTCGGTAAGTGACGTCGCCGACCAGCGACCGGAGAGGGTTGCCGGCGCGTCAGCGCGTAAAGCGGGCGCGCAAGTGAGCCCGAACAAGATGGCCGTGAGCGCCCGGGTGCCGGACCGCATGCTCGAGAAGATTAGCGGGTCTTCGACTCGGCGGGGGCCGCTCCTTCGAGGTCCGAGCAGCCGGCGGGTACGGCGCTGGCGGTCAGGCCCACAGGCCCGAGTTACGAATGCTTGCGACTTCACGCGCGGGGAACTACCGTGCGTCGAGTCGTGCGCCATCTCGCCTGGCTCCGGACAGCCCTGTTCGGGCTCTCGGTGTTCGCCCTGGAGTCCCCCGTGAGCGCGCAGGTGCGCACCCATGCCAACGGTGACGGCATGGATACGCACCTGTTTCGCCCGGCCGTGGATTCCAAAGGGTTTTTCTCCGTCAACGGGTCGGACATCCTCGGCCACCAATCCATCAGCTTCGGCATGGTGCTCGACTACGGCAACGACCTGTTGCGCACGCGCAACAAGCACGTGCCCGTCGACGGCAACACGAATCAGCCGTGCGTGGATCAAGGCTGCACCGTAGCGGACGGCAGCGACGGCAGCGGCGTTCCGGCTCTGGTCCAGAACTCGTTTCAGGCGACGTTCAGTTTCAATTACGGCCTCTTCAACCGCGCGGTCGTCGGCTTGTCGATGCCCGTCGTGCTGCTCGCGGGTGATCCCGCCTACCAGATTGGTCCGAGCGGCGCGACGTACAACTCCTGGCGCCTCGACGAGCAGTCGATTAGCTCGCTCGCGCTGCACGGCAAGGTGCGGCTCACGCGCGTCGATCGCGGGCCCGGTCTCGCGCTCCTCATGCAAATGGGCATCCCGCTGAGCGGCGCGCCACGCGAGCTCGGCGCCGATCCCAACTTCTGGTACTGGCCGCAAGTCGCGTTCGAGCAGCGCCTCGGCTCGACGCAGTGGTTCAAGATCGGCGTGAACGTCGGCTATCGCGGTCACACCGGCAAAAACCCGCGCTTCGGCCTCGCCCCGAACGGCCTGCCCCAGCTCAAGGAAGGCGTCTTCGAGTACGGCAACACCCCGACGCTCAGCGTGGGTCTCGCTCTGCGCGCGCTCGACGCCCTCGACATCGTCGCCGAGACGTACGGCACCTACCAGCTCGGCGGCGATTCGGCCGAGGGTCAGAAGCTCAGCGAGGAGCTCGTCGGCGGCTTCAAGCTCTTCATCGACAAGAACAGCTTCCTCATGCTCGGCGCCGGCAGCCGCGCCTGGAGCACGGGCTTCGAGGCTGCGAACGTGCGCTTGATTCTCGGCTTCGTCTACGAGCCCTCGATCGGAGATCGCGACGGCGACGGCTACAAGGACGACGTCGATAAGTGTCCCGACGAGCCGGAAGACTTCGACGGCTTCCAGGACGAAGACGGCTGTCCCGATCCGGACAACGATCAGGACGGCATCCTCGACGTGAACGATCGCTGCCCGGACATCCCGGAGGACCGCGACGGCGACCATGACGAGGACGGCTGCCCCGAAGGCAAACCCGATGGCGATCGCGACGGCGACGGCATCCCCGATTCCAAGGACAAGTGCCCCGACGTCCCCGAGGACCGCGACGGCTTCGAAGACGAAGACGGCTGCCCCGAGGCGGACAACGACAAAGACGGCATCCCGGACACCGCCGATCAGTGCCCGAACGACGCCGAGGACAAAGACAAGTTCGAGGACGCCGACGGCTGCCCCGATCCCGACAACGATCACGATCAAATCCCCGACGTGCGGGACAAGTGCCCGAACGATCCGGAGACGTACAACGGCTACCAGGACGAGGACGGTTGTCCCGACAAGGGCAAGGTCATCATCGAGGGTAACGAGATCCTGATCCTCGAGAAGGTGCAGTTCGAGACGGACAGCGCGCGCATCTTACCCGCCTCGAACGAGATCCTGAACGCCGTCGCGGCGACGCTCAAGGGCCACCCCGAGTTCTTGGTGATCGAAATCGCCGGTCACGCCGACGAGCGCGCGAGCGACGAACACAACTTGAAGCTCACGAAGGCGCGCGCCGCCTCCGTGATGGATGCACTGAGGTCGCGCGGGATTTCTTCGAGCCGTATGATCTCTCAGGGGTACGGCGAGTACTGCCCGCTCGACAACGCCTCGAACCCGGCCGCTTGGGAAAAGAACCGCCGCGTCGACTTCAAGGTCGTCAAGACCGAGGACGGCGAGACGGGCGTCTCGCGCGGCTGCCCCGTCGCGCTCGACAAGGGCGTGAAGCCGCCGCCCATTCCGAAGTGAGCGGTCGCGCCCGGCGGGCGCCGCGTTATCGTTGAGCCGAATCTCGGGCCGATGTCCACCTCGAGCGCAGGTGGTCTTCGCTCGGCGAGCGGGAGGTTCGGAATGGCAACGAGGAATTCGGCTACGCAACTGCCGTTGGTGATTGCCGTCGTGGCAGCGGCCGTGGGGACCGCCGCGGGATGCGGGATTTCGCCGCCGCCTTTGGCGTTGGATTTGCCCGCCACCCCGGGAGCGGGGGGTAGCGTCGGCCTTGCGGACGAGGGCCCGAGACCTGGCGCGGGAGGCACCGGAGGCACGCCTTTCGACGCATCCCCGGTCGTGACGGCCGCGCACGCGCCGCCGCCCGTGAGCGGTGGCACGCTGCTTGCGCTGCAGGCGGGGGGCCGGGTCGTCGTTTCCGACACGGATCGTGATCGACTGCTCGTGGTCGATACGGAAAATTTCAAGATCGTGAGCCAGACTGACCTGGGGGCGGGCGCCGAGCCCGGACGCTTGGTCGAAGACGCGGCAGGACGGGTGCACGCCGTGCTCCGAGGCAGCGGCGAGGTCGTGAGCATCGACACGACGAGTGGTGCGGTGGTCGACCGCCGCAGTGTGTGCCGAGCGCCGCGCGGTATCGCGTTCGACAAGTCCTCCGAGCAACTCGTCGTCGCTTGCCTCGAAGGCTCGCTCGTCGAGTTGCCGGCCGCGGGCGGCGCCGTGACACGCGTCACTGCCCTCGGCTCGGACCTGAGAGACGTGGCGTTCCTCGGCGAGACTCTCGTGGTCACTCGCTTTCGCAGTGCAGAGCTGCTCTTTTTAGACGCTGCGCGCAACGTGCAGCGCACGACGAAACTTGCGGGCGACGGCCATGGCTTGGAGCCGAGCGTCGCTTGGCGCGCGCTCGCCACGGCTGACGGGACGCTCGCCATTTCGCATCAACGCTCGTTCCGCGGACGGATCGAGGTCCAGACGATGGGGCCAGCGGGCGGGTCCAGCGGTTCGTCCGGCGAGCCGCCGCCACCGCACATCGACGTGAACGGCGAGGCGGGGGCGAACCAGGGGGGCAGCGGCGGGGCACCCGCTGCGGGCGGAGCGAGCGGCGCGTCGGCCGCCGGCACGAGCAGTGGCGCGGGAACGGGCGGCAGCGTGGGCGGGGAAGCGGGAGCGAGCGACGAGATTGCACTGCCGAGCCCGAGTGGATACGGCTCGGCCTTCATTCCGTGCAGCTCCGTGGTCGAGGGCACGCTGACTTTCGCGGACGCGGACGGCACGCTGCACACGGGGCCGAACCTCGAAGCCGGCGTCTTGCCGGTCGACATCGCGACGAACGGCACCTACGTCGCAGTCGCCTTTGCGGGCGCGGGCACGAACACGGGTTCGGTCGGCATCTACACGCGGGAGCAGGTTGCCGCGCAGGCGCCGAGCGGCTGTTTGAGCACGGGGCGCGTCGTGCAAGGCTCGAATGTCGTGGCCGTCGCGTTCGACGCTAAGAGCGACAGGCTCGTGGTGCAGCGGCGCGAGCCCTCCGAGCTCGAGGTGCTGAGCCTCGGCTGGACCGACGCGGACACCAAGGTGTCGCTCGGCGGCGCGAGCACGTTCGACACCGGCCATTCCATGTTCCATACCGACAGCGGTAGCGGCATCGCGTGCGCGTCGTGCCACCCCGAGGGCACGGACGACGGACGCGTTTGGAACTTCTCGGACGTGGGCGCGCGCCGCACGCAGCCGCTCGATGTGGGGCTCGCGGGCACGGCGCCGTTTCATTGGGACGGCGAGCTATCGGATTTCGCTGCGCTGATGGACGGCATCTTCGTCCGGCGCATGGGTGGGCCGCTCGAGAGCGAGGAGCGCCAAAAAGCGCTCGAAGAGTACATCTACACGCTGCCGCGACGCCCGGCGGCCCGGGACGCAAGCGATGCGGCGGCGGCGCGCGGCAAGCTCCTGTTCGAATCGGCCGCGACGGGTTGTACCACGTGTCATTCGGGGCCGAACTTCAGCAACGGCCGGTTCGGCGACATCGGTAAGGGCCCGGCGCTGCAGGTCCCGTCGCTCATCGCCGTTTCCGCGCGCGCTCCGTACATGCACGACGGCTGCGCCGCGACGCTCCTCGCTCGCTTCGACCCGACGTGTGGCGGCAGCACGCACGGTGACGTTTCGACGCTCACGAGCGCCGAGCTCGCCGATCTCGTCGCGTACCTCGAGACGCTCTGAGCCGCCTGCGCGGCGCGTCGTGCTCGCACCACTCCGAGCGCGCGTCCGCTCACTCGAAGCGCAGGACGTGCCACGACTTCTTGCCGCGGCGCACGAGCAGCATCTGCCCGAACAGGAGCGCTTCGGACGAAAACGAGCTCGACGCCGTGGCGCGCTCGCCGTTCACGCCAATTGCGCCTTGCTCCAAGAATTCGCGCGCTTCTCGCTTGCTCTTCACGACGCCGCCCTCGACGAGCAAATCGACGATCGCCGCGCCCGGCGCCGCGAGGCGGGCCCGCGGCAGCGTCGTCGACGGTGCGCTCGCAAAGAGCTCGCGCACGGCGTCTTCGGGCAGTCCGCGCACGTCGCCGGAGAACAGGGCTTGCGTCGCGGCCTCCGCGCGCTCGAGGCCCGCCTTGCCGTGCACGATCTGCGTGACCTCCGCGGCGAGCGTGCGCTGCGCCAGCCGAGCGCCGGGATTTTCGTCGTGTTCGGCCGCGACGCGCGCGATCTCGGACAGCGGCAAGAACGTGTAAATCGCGAGAAAACGCTTGGCGTCGACGTCGCTCGCGTTGAGCCAGAATTGGTAAAACTCGTAGGGTGACGTGCGATCGGCGCTGAGCCAAACGGCGCCCGCTTCCGTCTTGCCGAATTTTCCCCCGTCGGCCTTGGTGATGAGCGGCACCGTCATGCCGAAGGCTTCGGCGCGCTCGGTGCGCCGGATCAGATCGATGCCGGCCACGGTGTTGCCCCATTGATCGGAGCCGGCGACTTGCGCCGTCACGCCGTGGGCGCGAAAGAGGTGCAAAAAGTCGTACGCCTGCAAGAGCATGTAGCTGAACTCGGTGTAGCTGATGCCTTGCTCGCGGTTTTGCAGGCGCTCGCGCACGCTGTCCTTCTGGATCATCATGTTGACCGAGAAGTGCTTGCCGACGTCGCGCAGGACCTCGATGTAGGACAGCTTGAGCAGCCACTCGGCGTTGTCGACGAGCACGGCGCCGCTCGGTCCGCTGAAGTCGAGGATGCGCTCGAAGATGCCGCGGATGCGCGCGACGTTGTGGGCCACGTCTTCGCGGTCCCTGATCGGGCGTTCGGCGTCTTTGCCCGACGGATCGCCGATGAGCCCCGTGCCGCCGCCGACGAGCGCGAACGGCCGATGGCCCGCGAGCTGGAAGCGGCGCAAGAGCAGGAGCGGCACGAGGTTGCCAATCGTGAGCGAGTCCCCCGTCGGATCGAAGCCGCCGTACACCGAGCGCGAGCCCTGCGCCAAGTGCGCGGTGAACGCCGCCCGATCGGTGGTTTGGTACAAGAGGCCGCGAGCCTCGAGCTCGCTCAACAGATCGACCGGTGCGCTCATCGACTGCGCTTTTAGCATCATCACGGCGCAGGCGTGCATCATCACGGCGCAGGCGTGCATCATCACGGCGCAGGCGTGTGCCAGCGCAGGGGGCCACGCGCGAAAGCCGTGGCGTTCGCGGCGCCGCCTTCGGCCAGGAGCGCGGCGCCGTCGGGCGTGAGCGCCAGCGGCCGGCCTGGAACGCTGCCGAGCACGCGACCTTGCCGCGCGTCGACCACGAGCGAACCCACGGCCACGACCGACCCTTGAACGACGAGCCCGGCGAACGGCGGGATCGCAGAGGACAAGAGCACGTCCGTGCCGCGCTCGGTGTCGAACCAGACCAGCGCTTTGTCGCGCCGGACGAGCGCGAACTCAGCGCTCGTCGCGAGCACGCGATCGCCCGGAGTGAGCGGCACGGTCTTGCGTGTGTCGAGATCGACGAGCAGGACCTCGGAGCCGGGATAGAGCGGCACGAGTCGCACAGGCACGTCCGGCCAGCGATCGAGCGCGAGCGACTGCACGACCACGCCGAGGTCCTGCCGGTAACGCACGCCCACGAGCTCGACGCCGACGCGCTTGGGGCGTACCTTGTCGTTGGTGCACGTAACGAGGAGCAAGCCGCGCTCCGGGTCGGCGAAAAGTACGCGCCCGCCGCAGTCGGCGTCCGCGAGCAGCTGACGGCTCTTCGTGCCGACGAGCGCGAGCGCGCCGTCCGCACCACGTGCGACGTAGCCGTCGCCGAACGGAGCCGTAAAGTCCGGCGCCGGCCGAAGCGTGAGGCCGTCGCGCGAGACGAGCGTCGTCGTGGGCCGCTCCCCCGAGTCGGGATTCACGTGGAAATGCGGCAGCAGGCCGCTGCACGCGAGCCGCGCCCCGTGCCTCTGCCGCACGGGGAACGTCGTACGCCCGCTGAGCGCATCGGGCGCAACGCTCGAGACCACCAGAGTTTGCCCGTTCGCGTCCCAGGCAAAGCGCCACGGCTCGCCGCTCGTGCCGGTGACGACCTGCTCTTCTCCCGTGGCGAGCGTGCGCAGCACGAGCTCGACGCGAGCACGGCGCCGCACGTAGGCGAGCACTTCGCCGCGGGGATCGAAGGCGAGCGCGCGGTGCTGGCGGTAGTCGAGCACGTCGTCGCGATCGTCGAACCCGAGCTCACTCAGGTTGGTCGAAAGATTGCTTTCGACGTCGAGCAGCCACACGTCGTTGTCGCGGCGCAGCACGAGGAAACGCCCAGAATCGTCCCACGCCAAGAGATCGTCGATCGCCTCCGGTGCTCCGGCGCCGACGACGAGCTCGGGATGCGGCACGCCACTCTGTCTGCAGAAGACGAGCCACGCGCCGTTCTTGGCGACGTGCTCGACGGAGAGCGGCCCGGTGTCGGCGACCTCGGCGCGGACGACGGGATGCAACGTCGAGGTCGCGGGTGGTGAAGATGGCGGTGATGTAGGTGTGTTCGCGCCGGGCGGGATTTCGGTGACGCCGTGTGGTCGCGCTCGCGCGGACGGCGCGCTGGAAGGCGACGCGGCGCGAGGTGTTGCATGACCGCACGCGAGCGCGACAAAGATCACGGCGCTCAGCGCAAAAGAACGCCCGCGTCGCTCGAGCGCGAGTAAAATGCACCGAAGTGTGCGAGTCCATCCGCTGACGACTCCGCCGAAATCGATGCGCTTATCATCTTTCCTTCGGGTGCTCTCACTGGTCCCTGTCACGCTCGCATGCTCCGCAGATAAGTCGACCATCGCGCTCAGCGCGAGCATCGACGAGCCGACGCTCACCGTGCAAACGTCGAGTGTCGGCGCCGACGCCACGGGCGGTTTCAGCCTGGCGATGGAGCTCGGTGAATACGCGTCCGAGGACACCAGGGTCTCGCTCGGCACCTTCTCGATCCAGGGTGGCGGCGCGGATCTCATCACGCCGCTGTCGCTGTCGGGCGCAACGTTCCCGGTGTCGCTCGGGGTCGGCAAGAAAGTCATGTTACCGCTGACGTTCGACGCGAGCACGGAGCCCGACGTGGCGGCTACCGTTTGCAGCGGGCCCGTCGTCGTACGCGGCACGCTCACCGACACCCTCAGCAACGATCACCCGACGGTAGTGACGAGCTCGACCTTTACGGCTCATTGCCAGTAGGCGACGCCCGGCCTTGATTGATGGAAGGGCCGGAAGGGAAGTGGGGGAGAGGACGCGGGCCGGTGGTCTTGGGACAGGGGACCGAGGACTGAGGACTGAGGACTGAGGACTGAGGACTGCGCGCCAATGGCGCGAATGAGGGACGAAGGCCGAAGGCGGGCGGACGGAGGGTCCGGGGGAGGCTGCCTCGTCACGCGGGAGCGCGCACGACCTGCGCCGGGGCCAAGGGGACACGGCGGTCTACGGTGGGGCCCCGTCACAGGTCCTGCGCGAAGAAGGGCATGACGAGGCAGCCTCCCCCGGACCCTCCACTTCCCCACCACACTCTGGTCGCCTATCAGCTCTGCCTGGAGCTGGTCAGGCTCGTCGCGCGTATTCGCATCAGCGAGGCACAGCTCAGGCAGCAGGCCAGAAAGAGCGCGGCCTCAGCCGCGCTCAACGCGGCCGAAGGCGCCGCGAGAGAGAGCGCCGGTGACAAACGTCGCTCGTACGGCATCGCAAGCGGTGAAGCCTGTGAATGCTGCGCGGCCGTTGAGATAGCAGGCGCGCTCGGCGGGTGCCCGGCGGCCGATGTTGAGGCGGTGCTCGCGCTGGTGCGGCGCATTCGCCGGGTGTTTTATCCACTCGTGCGCTGAGCCGTTAAACCGTCTTGAGCGCCTCGAGCAGATCGCGCAAGAGATCGGTCGTTTCTTCGACGCCGACGGCGAGCCGCACGAGCGCGGGCGAGATGCCGATGCGTTCGAGCTCCTCGGGTGACGCCTCGAAGTAGCTCATGAGCGCCGGCTGCTCGATCAGGGTCTCCGGGCCGCCGAACGAGGGCGCGATTTTCGCGATCCGGCAAGCGTCCACGACGCGTGAAGCCGCGTCGCCACCGCCGCGCACGACGAAGCTCACGATGCCGCCGCCGCCCGTCATCTGCGCGCGCGCGACGCCGTACGACGGGTGACTCTCGAGCAGCGGGTAAAAGACACGTTCGACGGCCGGGTGCTGCTCGAGCGTGTGAGCGATCTCGAGCGCCGTCGTGTTTTGGCGTTCGACACGCAGGCCGAGCGTCTTGAGTCCGCGCAAGATCAGGAACGCCGCGTGCGGGTCGAGCACGGTGCCAAGCACGCCGCGCGAGTCGCGCAAGAGCGAGACGAGGTGGGCCGCGCCGACGGCGACGCCGCCGAGCACGTCGTTGTGGCCCGACAGGTACTTGGTCGCGCTGTGCACGACGAGATCGACGCCGAAATCCAAGGGCCGGCAGTTGATCGGCGTCGCCATGGTCGAGTCGACCAACGTTCGGATGCGGCCGTGGCGTTTGACGACTTCGCTCAGCTTTTGCAGATCGACGCAGTAAAGGAAGGGATTGGTCGGGGCCTCGCTCAAGACGAGCCGTGTCGTCGGGCGCAGCACCGCCTCGAGCGCGCGGAGGTCGCCCGCGGGCACGACGTCGTGCTCGATGCCGAAGCGCGAGAGCACGCTGCGCACGAGCTGTCGCGTGCGCCGGTAGCAGTCGTTGAAGAGCACGACGTGCTCGCCCGACTTCACGAGCGACAGCACCGCCGTCGAGATCGCAGCCATGCCGCTCGAGAACGCGACGCCGTCCTCGGCGCCCTCGAGCGCCGTCACGCGCTGCTCGAGCTCGCGCACCGTGGGATTGCCGTAGCGGCCGTACTCCTCGCGCTCGGGATCGGGATCCTCGCCGCGCATGTACTGCTCGAGGTCCGCCGTGTTGTCGAAGGTGTACGTCGCCGTCTGCGCGATGCTCGGCGTGAGCGTGTGGTTCGCGCGTACCGCGGGACCACCCGCGTGGACGGCGCGCGTCGAATTGGGCGCCTTCGGCACGCTCACGCCCGACCCCCGAGCCCTTCGCGCACGCGGGCCACCAACGTCTCGACGATCGCGCCGAGCGCCACGAGCTCCACCTTCTTCGGATCGGGCTCGCTGCGCGGCTTGAGCTCGACCTGGCCCGTCTTCAGGCCCTTCTCGCCGACGGTGACGCGCAGCGGCACGCCCACCAAATCCGCGTCCTTGAATTTCACGCCCGGCCGCTCTTCGCGATCGTCGACCAGTACTTCGATGCCGGCGCGCTCGAGGCCGCTCTCGATCTCGTTGACGGCCGCGCGCACCTCGGGCGAGTCGCCGAGCTGGACGATCTGCACCTGGTAGGGCGCGATGGAGAGCGGCCAGCGGATGCCGTTCTGGTCGTGGTGTTGCTCGATCACGGTCGCGACCAAGCGTGACACGCCGATGCCGTAGCAGCCCGAGACGATGGTTTGCTCCTTGCCCGCCTCGTCGAGGTACTTGCCGCCCATTTGCGCCGTGTAGCGGGTGCCGAGCAAGAAGATGTGGCCGGCTTCGATGCCCCGGTACGACTCGAGCTCCGCGCCGCACACCGGGCACAGATCGCCGGCGAGCACGCTGCGGATCTCGGCCAGGTCGGCCTGGTAGTCGCGTCCGATCTGCACGTGCACGAGGTGGTAGTCGGTCTCGTTCGCGCCCGTCACGGCGTCACGCACGTTCGCGGCGTCGCGATCGACGATGACTTTGCCCTTGAAGCCGACCGGGCCCGCGAAGCCGACGGCGGCGCCCGTCGCCTTCGCGACGTCCGCCGCGGAGGCGAGGTGCACCTCGTCGACGCGGAGCGCGCGCGCGAGCTTCACTTCGTGCACTTCGTGGTCGCCGCGCACGACCGCGAGCACGAGCTCGCCGCCCGCGACGTAGATCAGGCTCTTCAAGAAACGCTCGGGCGCGAGCTTCAAGAACTTCGCCACGGCCTCGATGCTGCCGACGCCGGGCGTGTGCACGCGCTCGATGCTCGGCACGTCGCCTTCGGCGCCGACCGGCGGGAGCGTGCGCGATTTGGCGACCTCGAGGTTTGCGGCGTAGTCGCAGTCCTTGCACGCGACGAGCTGATCCTCGCCGCTCTGCACGAGCACCTGGAACTCGGCGCTGCCCGAGCCGCCCATGGCGCCGGAATCGGCCTGCACCATGCGGTAATCGAGGCCCATGCGATCGAAGCTCCGCCGGTAGGCGAGGCGCATCGCCTCGTAGCCCTTGCGCGCGTCCTCTTCCGACACGTGGAAGGAGTAGGCGTCCTTCATGATGAACTCGCGGCAGCGCAACAGACCGCCACGTGGACGCGGCTCGTCACGGAACTTGGTTTGGATTTGGTAGAGCGTCTTCGGTAGGTCGCGGTAGCTCTTCACTTCGCGGCGGATGAGATCGGTGATGATCTCTTCGTGCGTGGGGCCGAGGTGATAGTCGCCACGCTTGCGATCCTTGAGCCGGAACAGCGTGTCGCCGAAGACGTCCCAGCGTCCGCTCTCCTGGAAGTACTCGGCAGGCAGGAGCGCGGGCAGGAGCACCTCTTCGGCGCCACCGCGATTCATTTCTTCGCGGATGATCTGCTCGATCTTTTTGAGCACGCGCACGCCGAGCGGCAAGAAGCTGTAGATGCCCGCCCCCATGCGGCGGATGAAGCCGGCGCGGAGCAAGAGGACATGGCTCACGCTCGTGGCGTCGGCGGGAGCTTCTTTCAACGTGGGGAGGAGTGAATTTCGGTAGCGCATGAGGGCAGAAGGGGGACGCAACGTAGCGCAGCGCGGGGCCTCGAAACGTGACTCATCGTGCGGCGAGGTCGGGCAGCGAGCCCGTCTGAGGTGCTCGAATGGGTCAGGTTCGCCTCGCCGAGTCGCTCGGCGTCGCGCGCTTTCGTGCCCAACCCCCCTAAAAATGGTCAATAATTTTGTTTGCTTGTGATAATTTGGCCTATTCCCTACTAGCCACACCGGAAAAGTCAGGTACATCTCCCGCCACGGGTCGGGCTAGCTTGCCCGCCGGAAACGACCTTCATGACGGCTCAAGCGACTTGGAAAGAACGGCTGAACGGCAAGATCCGCGAAGACTGGGCGCGCGAGATCGACATCTTCGAGACCCAGATTGAGCTTCGCAAGAAGAAGAAGATCGAAGAGAAGCTCTTTGCCGAGACGCGTTTGCGTCGCGGTTGTTACGGGCAGCGGTACGACAACGGCCAGCGCCACGACGGCGAAAAGACGCAAGCGCTCGTCTATCCCGCGGGCGATCTGACGAAGGGGCCGAACACGTACTGGGACGCGCCCGGCATGATGCGCATCAAGATCCCGTTCGGCCGCATGTCTCCCGAGCAGATGGACGTGCTCTGCGAGCTCGCGGAAGAGACATCCGATCAGATCCTGCACGTGACGACGCGCCAGGACATCCAGCTCCATTTCGTGCACATCGAGGACACGCCGGACTTGATGCGGCGTCTCGCGGCGGTGGGCATCACGACGCGCGAAGCGTGCGGCAACGCCGTGCGCAACGTGACGGCCTGCCCGATTTCGGGCGTGTGCAACACCGAAGCGTTCGACGTGACGCCGTACGCGAACGCGATCATGTTCTTCCTGCTCGGCCACGACGACACGCTCGATTTCGGCCGTAAGTTCAAGATTGCGTTCTCGGGCTGCGGCGACAATCCGTGCGGCCTCACGAACTTTCACGACATGGGTGCGATCGCCAAGACGCGCGTCGTGAACGGCGAGGTGAAGCGCGGCTTCGAGTATTACGTGGGCGGCGGCCTCGGCGCCGTGCCGTACCCGGCGGCGCTCTTCGACGAGTTCGTCTCGGAAGAGGAGCTGTTTCCGCTCACGCAGGCCGTGTGCCGCGTGTTCGGCCGGCTCGGTGAGAAAGAGAACCGGAGCCGCGCGCGCATCAAGTTCTTGGTGAAGAAGCTCGGCATCGACGAGTTTCGACGCATCGTGCTCGAGGAGCGCCAGAAGCTCAGGCCGGATCCGCGCTGGACGGCGTTCCTCGCGACGCTACGCGAGACGGACGGCGTGCCGCTCAAGCCGGGCGCGCCGCTCGCCGACGGTCCGCGTCCAGCGGGCTTCGACGCTTGGTACAAGACGAACGTGCAGAAGCAGCGGCAGCCGGGCTACGCCGTGGCGACGGTGACGCTGCCGCTCGGCGATTTCACGCCCTCGCAGGGGCGCGCCCTCGGTGACATCGCACGCCGCTACTCGACGGACGCGCTCCGCACGACCGTGGCGCAGAACCTGCTCTATCGCTGGATCCCCGAAGCCGAGCTGCCCAAGCTCTACGAGGAGCTCAAGGCGCTCGGGCTCGCCGAGGCCGGCGCCGAGACGATCACGGACATCACGTCGTGCCCCGGCACCGACACGTGCAAGCTCGGCATTTCGAGCTCGCGCGGGCTCGCGGGAGAGCTCAGGAAGCGGCTCTCGCTGGTCGAGGACAAGCTCGATCCGGCGGCGAAGAGCTTGAACATCAAGTGCAGCGGCTGCTTCAACTCCTGCGGGCAGCACCACGTGGCAGACCTCGGATTTTTGGGCGTGAGCCGCAACGTCAACGGACGTCGCGTGGCGCACTTCCAGCTCGTCGTCGGCGGCGAGCTCGCGAAGAACGGCGGCACCTACGGCTTGGCCATCGGCGCCATCCCGTCGAAGCGCGTGCCGGATTTCGTCGAACGCATGTCGAACGCGTACGTCGCGGGAAGGCAAAGCGACGATACGTTCCTGAAGTGGATCACGCGCATCGGTAAGAAAGAAGTGCGCAAGATGGTCGACGAGTTCACGGCCGTCCCGACGTACGAAGAGGACGCGAGCTTCTACTCGGACTGGGGCGACCCGCGCGAGTACACCATCGGCGACATGGGCGAAGGCGAGTGCGCCGGCGAGGTCGTGAACTCGGCCCAGTTCGGCCTCGCGGCGAGCGAACGGGAAGTGTTCGAAGCGCAGCTCTTGCTCGAAGAGGGCAAGGCTGCCGACGCCGGCAAGCGTGCCTACAGCGCCATGCTGCAGGCCGCGCGCGCGCTCGCACGCCAGAAGAACCCGAACCTGAGCGAAGAGCCGCAGGAGATCGAGCGGGAATTCCGCGCGCACTACTACGACACCAAGCTCTTCTTCGACCCGTTCGAGGGCGGCAAATTCGCCCACATGTTCTTCAAGGCGCACCAAGACGGCGGCAAGACGGCCGACCAGCAGTCGGCGCACCAACTGATCGAAGAAGCCCAGCTCTTCGTCGACGCCGCCCACGCCTGCTACACGCGCATCGGCACGGGTACGGGCACGACCGTCATGCCGTAGGAAGACCGAACCGAGCGTTGGAAACGAACCTAACGAACTGAGCTCAATGTGAGGGCGCTCGGGCGCTAGCCCGAGCCCGGAACGACGTAGGAGTCTTGGAAGAACAGATCGCGATCGCCACGAGCAGGAACCACCCCAACATGACCTACCGGCGAGCCCGGCACTAGCGCCGTGTCAGGTCGGATTGGACGCCAGACCTGCCTGGGCAATCCCCCACCAAACAAAACTCATGAACTCGACCCGCATCCAAGTAAAAGTCTACGCCCAAACCTCGCCTGAATCCGACAAGCTCGTCCCGGTCTTCCACAGCTGGATTCGGGAGAAAAAGCTCGACGAGCTCGCGATCGACGTGGCCGACTACGATCACGTGCACGAAGGACCGGGCGTGGTGCTCATCGGGCATGCGTTCGATTACTACTGGGATCACGGCGAAGGACGTACGGGGCTCGTCTACACGCGCAAGCGGGACGCGCCGGCACCCGAGGTTCGGCTCGCCGACGCCGTGCGGCGCGCGTTCGTCGGTTGCCGGCTGCTCGAGCAAGAGCCGACGCTCTCCGGGATTTCGTTCGACGCGGGCGAGCTCTTGGTAAGGCTCCCGGATCGGCTGCGCGCCCCGTCGGACGACGCGGGATTTGCGGCCTTCAAGGGCGAGCTCGAGCCGCTCGTCGGCAAGCTCTACGCGGGCTCTCCGGCGACGATCGAGCGCGTGGGCGGGCCGCGCGAACTCCTCGGCGCGCGCGTGAAATCGAGCGCGCGCGGCACGGTCGCCGAGCTGCTCGCGCGGCTCGGCTGACGAGCCTGCCCGGGCGCGATGGTTTCGATCGCGACGGCCGCTGCCGCGCCGCTCAAGCTGGGCGTGTTCTGCGACCTCTTGGAAGAGCGCTGGTTCAGCATGGACTTGATGGCCGAAATGCTGCTCACCGAGGGCGGGCGGCTGCCGGGAGTCACGCTCGAACGCGTGCGGCCGGCGCTGCCTTCGCTGCTCGCGCGCATGGCGAGCCCGCGCGGCGAAGGCGCGCTCGAACGCTGGGGTTATCGCTTGGGCCTCGGCTTCGGCCGGTACGTGCAGTACCCGCTTCGGGCGCTCTCTGAACGCTCGCGTCACGATTTCTTTCACGTGACCGATCACAGTTACGGTCACCTGGCGTTCGAGCTGCCGCGCGAGCGCGTGGGTATTTACTGCCACGATCTCGACGCCTACCGGCCCGTGCTCGACGGGTCGCGCGCGTCACGCCTGAAGCTCGGCGCAGTCGCGCACACGCTGCTCGCGGGCTTGCGCCGCGCGCGCGTCGTTTTTCACTCGAGCCGCACCGTCGGCGAGGAGCTTCTTGCCCAGCGCATCGTACCTGCCGAGCGGCTCGTGCACGCGCCGTACGGTGTCGCGGCGGAGTTTCAGCCCGAACCGCGTGAGCTCGACCGCGAGCTCGTCGGCCGGCCGCCCTTCGTGATGCACGTGGGTAGCTTGATTCCGCGAAAAAACCCCGAATTCTTGCTGCCGCTCATCGTCGAGATTTTGCGCGCACGCCCAGAGCTCGAGATGTTCCAAATGGGCGGAACTTGGACCGCGGCGCAGCGGAGCGAGCTCGAGCGGGGCGGTGTGCTCGCGCGCGTGCATCAGTTTCCGTATTTGGCGCGACCCGAGCTGTCCGCATACCTGCGCGCGACCCGCGCCGTGGTGCTGCCGAGCCTCGCTGAAGGGTTCGGCTTGCCCGTGGTCGAAGCGCTCGCGTGCGGTGCACCCGTCGTGGCGAACGACATCCCGGTCCTGGTCGAGGTGGGTGGCGAGGGCGTCGTCGTACGTCGCGCGGACGACGTGGCGGCGTTCGCGCGGGCCGTGCTCGCGGTCGTGGACGGTGGCGGTCCGTCACGGGCGGCGCGGCTAGGGGCGGCGGCGCGTTACACCTGGGCCGTCCACGCGCGCACCATCGTCGATACGTATCGTGCGCTCGCGCGGCGAACGGCCGAATGATTTACGCAGCCGAACTCGACCCGAGCGCCCGCGCGACGAGCGTGCGAGCCCGTTCCGAGAGCGTGAGCTCGAGCGCGGCGGCCTGCCCGCGCGAGCTCATCTTCTTCCAAGTCTTTTGCAGGATATCGACGGCTTTGTTCTCGTCGGGGTACTTATCGAGAAAGTCCTCGAACTCGTACGCGAGGAAGACCAGACAGAGCGCGTCCTCCATCGTTTGCGAATCGGGGTTCGACCGCAAATGTTGCTTGGTGAGGATGGTCTCGACCGCGCGGATGGTCTCGTCCTCGTAGCCGAGACCCGCGAGCACGGCGCGCGCGCGTTCGGCGTGATAACGGCCGAGCCGCGTGCGCCACTGCAGGTAACCGGCGCGCCCTTCGGGGAACTCGCTCCGCGCGATTCTCCAGCGCTCGAGGTGCTGGCAGTGCGCGGCGAGGCGTAGGGCCTCGCTCGGGTGCGGCTCGAGCCGCTCGATGCACGCGGCCAGCCGTTCTGCCTGCACGAGCAGACGCGGGCGCGGTACGCCGTCCACGTCTTGTCGCACCGGATCGGCGCCGTTCAACTCCGTGAACGTTTCGACCGCTTTTTCGAATCGCGTGGCCAGAGCGCGGCCATTGTACCCGCCGAGCGGGCGCTCGCTGCCCGAGGTTGTGCTTTTGTCCGCGCTGCCGTAGGCAAACTTCATGCAATATCGCGAACTTGGACGAACCGGCTTCCGCGTCTCCAGCGTGAGCTTCGGGTCGTGGGCGATCGGCGGCACGTGGGGCTCTGTCGATGACGCGGAGTCGATCGCGGCCCTGCATCGCGCGCTCGATCTCGGCGTCAATTTCTTCGACACGGCGGACGTGTACGGCGACGGCCGCAGCGAGCGCCTGCTGCGGCGGCTCAGGAGCGAACGCAAGGAGCCGTTTTACGTCGCGACCAAGGCCGGCCGCCGCGTAAGCCCGCACGTTGCGGCTGCCTACACTCGGGAAAACCTCACGCAATGGATCGAGCGAAGCCTCGCGAATCTCGGCGGGGAAGCGCTCGATCTCGTTCAGCTCCACTGCCCGCCGACCGAAGTCTACTACCGCCCCGAGGTCTTCGGCATTCTCGACGACCTCGTGAAGGCGGGGAAGGTTCGCTACTACGGCGTCAGCGTCGAACGCGTCGAGGAAGCGCTCAAGGCCATCGAGTTCCCCGGCGTGCAGTCCGTTCAGATCATCTTCAACCTGTTTCGCCAGCGACCGGCTGATTTGTTTTTCGAGCAGGCCAAGCGCAAGCGGGTCGGCATTCTCGCGCGCCTGCCGCTTTCGTCGGGGCTGCTCGGCGGTAAGCTCAAGCGCGACACGACGTTCGCCGCCGACGACCACCGTCGCTTCAACCGTCACGGCGAGGCGTTCGATCGGGGAGAGACCTTTTCCGGCCTCGATTACGAGCTCGCGCTCGGTATCGTCGAGAAGTTCAAGGCGCTGGTTCCGCCGGGCAGCACGCTGCCCGAGCTCGCGCTGCGCTGGATCTTGGGCTTCGACGCCGTCACCTGCGCGATCCCCGGCGCGAAACGGCCGTCGCAAGTCGAAGAGAACGTGAAGGCTGCCGACGCGGCGCCGCTTCCCGAGCCACTCCTTCGCGAGCTTCATGCCATCTACGAACGCGAGGTGAAAGCGCTCGTGCACCATTACTGGTGAGCGCAGCGGCCCGGCTCTGCTTATGGCAGACCGGGCCCTCACCGTCGTCGCTCCGCGCCGACGTCAACGCGCGATGGGCGGTGCCGCAAAGCGGCCCGGGAACGGCTCGGCGCTCTCACGACGGCGGAGCTCACGCTCGCTCCAGGGGCCGCTCGCGCCGCGTTCTGCGAACAGCGCCACGCCGACCACGCCCACGTTGCGATCGTTGCCCTTCTGCGCCGCGTACGAGCCCCGCACGCTGCCGAAACGAAACGCCGCCACTTCCTCCATATTTTGACGGAAGCCGTCGATGTCGAGCGTCGCGAACGGCTGGAGCAGGTAGCCGCGCTTGCCGAACGCGCCCGGCCGCCCGTCGATCACGTCGAGTCCGTCGACCGTGACGACCGCCTCGAAGCGACTCGACGTTTCATTGACGAGCTCGATCTGGTAGCGCTGACCCACGTCGCCCTGAACGAGGGGGCCGCTCGCGGTCGTGAACGTCGGCAGCGGGCTGCCGTTCGCGTCGACCAACCGCACCGTGACGGCGCCGTTGCTCACCACCGTCGCCGCGTCCGTGCGGTAGGCGACGGGCGAAGCGCCGTGCAGCATCGCCGCGACGCCGGAGGAATCGTTGTAGTGAATGCTCGTGAGCGAGAAGGGGTTCTGGCTCGAACGCTCGAACGGCGCGTTCGAGACTCGACTCGTGCGCGTCTCACCCCACGTCGTACCGAGCCCGGGTCGCTCGGGTTCGAAGTCGAGGGGCCGGGCCGATTTCTTCGCCGGCGCGGCGCCGCGGCTCGCATGAGAGCTCTCTTCGTAGCGTCGCAGGTCCGCGCTGCCGGCCTCATTGCGAGCCTCGGGTGCCGGCGGGCCCGCAGCGGGCGCGCGACTCGGCGCCTCCTCACTCCCCGCCTCGTCGCGGAAGTCATAGTTCGAGCTCTCGGGCGCGCGCGGGGCCGCTTCCGCTGCCGGCGCGTCTTGCCCCGGGAAAGCATTGGGCTCTTCGGTCGCGGGCGGCGCTTGCTCGTCGCCGCCGTGCTGCGGCTCGGGCTTTCCCGCCGCCGCACAGCCGACCGCCAAGAATCCCGCTGCCAAAATCGACCAAGTACGCTGCATGCTCATCGCCGTTCCTCCAGGTTGAGGAGAGAACGAGCGAGCGGGGGCGACCTTACAGGGCGCTGCCGGCGCTGAGTGGCAGCGGGTTTCCGCTCGCGTCGAAATCGACTTGGCCGCTCAGACGTGGGCTTTCCACATACACACGGAAGCGGACGGCGTCGCTCTGTGGCAGCTGTCGCCGCAGCACCATGCGCGAGGCGCGTCCATTCTCGGCATCGACCTGCGCGACGGCGAGGCGCGCGAGGTCAGCGAGCTTGCCGAGCGCGATGTCTTTCAGCGAGAAGAGATTCTGCTCGAGCTCACCCGTGCCGCGGATTTCGGCGCGCTCGGGCTCCGGGAAGTCTCCGTTTACGAGCGTGTACTCGAGCACGCGTGATGGGTGCGTCACGTCTTCCGCCTGGACGACGAGAGCGTGCTCGCGCACGTCGAGGACGAGCACGCGCGCCGAACGCAGCCGCTGCAAGAGTGTCGGGAGCCAGCGCTTCACTTCCGAGCGCTCGAGGTACGACGGCGCGTTCGGCGCCGGGTTGGCGACCGCATCGGCGCGGCGCTCCGTCGCGCCGGTCGTGCTCTCGCACCCGCTCGTCGCGAGGCTCGCGAGCACGAGCGCGAGCACGCCGAGCGCCGCGATCTTGTCGAAGAAACGGCCGAGGATGGCGCGTCCGACTTCGAGTCCCGGCAGGTGCGTCCACTCGTTACGCTGGTGCGCCTGGGCTTGCGTGCCGGGACCGAAATTCGCGGCGGGCACGCCGGCGGCGTGGAAGCGAGCCACGTCCGTCCAAGCCTGCTTCGGCTCGATCGCGAGCACGCCGCTCTCGGCGAGCGCGGCGACGAGCGGGTGATGGCGCGATGGGGGCGCTGACGGCGCCAGATCGGGAAACGTCACTTCGGCCTCACCCGCGACGAGCCGCTCGATGTTGGCTTTGGCGACCTCGACCGACGTTTCGGGTCCGAAGCGATGGTTCAGGTTGAGCTCGAAGCGGTCGGGGATGACGTTGCGCGCGCGGCCGCCGCTCGCCATGGTCGCGCTGATGACGTTCTTCCATTCGAGTCCGTCGACGTTTTCCGTGACGGGCGCGAGCGCGCTCAAGCGCGCGAGCAGGGCCGCAGCCTTGTGAATCGCGTTTTCGCCTTGCCACGGGCGCGCGCTATGGGCGGTGCGGCCCTGGAACGCGACGGTGGCGTGCAGGGAGCCGCCGCAGCCGAGCTGCAGCTTGTTGTCGCTCGGCTCGAGCGCGATCGCGAGATCGGCGCGTTTTACGTCGGGATCTTGCTCGAGCACGGGACCGAGCTCGTTTTCCGCAAAGGGACCTTCTTCACGCGCGTAGAACACCAACGTCACATCGACCCCGGGGCGTTCGCGGCGCTCGGCGAGCTCGAGCATGAGCGCGAGCCCGCTCTTCATGTCGGCCGCGCCAGCGCCGTAAAGCTTGTCACCTTCGATGCGAGCGGGCGCGTCGTGCACGGTGCGCACGACGTCCAGGTGACCGGCGAGCACGACGTGCGCCTTGCCGGTCCCGCGCACGAGCGGCACGACGATTGAATGCCCGTAGCGCCGAATCGCGCCGGCGAGTGGGACCCGTCCGACGCGCTCGCTCACGGCGTCGCAGAGCTTTTTCTCTTCGCCGATGGGCGAGGGGATACGGCAGAGCCAGAGCAGCGTTTCGGTGAGGTCGGTCATGGCGGTTCGTTCGCGAGAGCGCGTTTCGTGGCGGCTCGCGGCGTCAGACGGCGACGGCGAAATCGCGCAGCGCGGCGTTCAAGCTGGTTTTCTTGTCCGTGCTCTCGCTGCGCCGGCCGATGATGAGGGCGCAGGGGATTTGAAATTCGCCCGCCGGGAAGCGCTTGGTACGCGTGCCCGGGATGACGACGCTCCGCGCTGGAATGCGTCCGCGTATTTCGACGGGCTCAGTCCCGGTCACGTCGAGGATCGCCGTGGAGGCGGTGAGCGCGACGCCCGCGCCGACGACGGCTTCGCGTTCGACGATCACGCCTTCGACGATGATGGCGCGCGAGCCGATGAAGCAGCCGTCCTCGACGATGACGGGCTGCGCTCCCGGAGGCTCGAGCACGCCGCCGATGCCGACGCCCCCCGACAGGTGGCAGTCGCGACCGATCTGAGCGCAGGAGCCGACGGTCGCCCAAGTATCGACCATGGTGCCCCCGCCGACCCAGGCGCCGATGTTCACGTAACCGGGCATCACGATCGCCCCCTTTTCGACGAATGCGCCGTAACGCACGGTCCCGGGCGGCACCACGCGCACGCCGGCTTCTTCGAGCCCGCGCTTGAGCGGGATCTTGTCGTAATACTCGAAGGGCGGCGCCTCGAGCTTTTGCATGGGCCGGATCGCAAAGTAGAGCAGAATCGCCTGCTTCACCCAGGCGAGGGTCGTGTACTTGCCGGGCCCCTCGGGCCGGACGACGCGGAGCGTGCCGGTGTCGAGTCGGCGAATCACCTCCTCGACGGCGGCTTTGACTTCGGCTTTGCCGAGGAGGGTGCGATCGGCAAAGGCAGCCGTGATGGCGGCTTCTAGCTCGGCGTCTTGCATGGGAAGGCGCGAATATAGCGCGACTTCGGCGCCCGCATCGCGCTCCGTGCGAACGCGGCGCTCAGATCACGCGAACGCCGAACAGCATGCCGCCTTCACCGGCGGAAAATTCGACGCCCGAAAGCTCAGCGGCGGCGCGGATCGCGGCCGCGCTCGGGCCAATCACGCCGTAGCCCCACACGACTAGATCGGCTCCCGCTGCCGCCGAACCGGAGACGTACACCTCGACCGTCCCGCTTTGGACCGCGACGCTGATCCCGGGGGTGCCGTTCGGATCACTCAAGAGCTCCGCGGCCGCGCCGACCAAGGTCGAAAAGGCGCGTGGCTTGAGCAGTACTTCTGGGAGCGGTTCCGTGAGCGATAGCCGCGCGGTGAAGCGGCGCGCGGGACGGCGTCCGCTCGGGGACGCCGGCAGGCGCTGGCGCAACAGATCGGGAACCTTGAACGGAAATGGCGCCTCGTACGCCGCGATCTCGAGCAGCTCGAGCAGCGACTGCACGGCGTCGAGCTCGCGTGAGAGCCGGCCGAGGACGCGATCGAGCCCCAGTCGATCGGGAGCGCGCAGCGGCTCCTTGTTGTTCACGCGATCGGTGAGCTCGGCTTCGAGCTCGTCGATGCGCGGTAGCGCGAAGGCCTGGAGCTCGTCGGGAACTTGCGAGCCGGGCAGGGTGCCCCGGAGCCCGTCGATCAACGTGACGAGCGCCTCGCGCGTTGGGCCGCACGAGGCGAGCACGTCGGGCAACACGCCGGCAATCGCCTTGGAGCCGACTTTGGCCGAACCGGAGAGGAGCGCGAGGTTGCCGAGGGAACCGAGCGCGTCGCGCACCGTGCCCCTCGCCGTATCCATCGCGGTGTCACGCGGGGGCTGCGAGGGGGGACGCGCGGTCGCCATTCCGGTTCAACCACACTCAGCGGGTTGGCGCAGAGGATCAACTACCGATTAGACCAAATCCATTCCGGAGAAGTAGTAGCCGCACTCGATGCGGCCGTTCTCGTCGGAGTCGGAGCCGTGCACCGCGTTCTCGCCCACGTTCGAGCCGTAGAGCTTACGCACGGTGCCGGCGGCCGCCTTGGCGGGGTCGGTCGCGCCGATCACGTTACGCAGATGTTGCACGGCGTCCTCGCGCTCGAGTGCGAGTAGAATCACCGGCCCGCGCGTCATGAACGTGCAGAGCTCGTTGAAAAACGGCCGCTCGCGGTGAACGGCGTAAAATCCTTCGATTTGCGGCCGCGAAATCAGGGCCTGGCGCATCGCGAGGACGCGAAACCCCTCGTCGAGCAGGCGCTGCAGGATGGCGCCCTGCTGGCGACGTTCGACGGCGTCCGGTTTAATGATGCAGAGAGTGCGCTGTGTCGTCATCGTTTCGTCGATCTGCGCCGTTTCGGGCGCGTAAAAGCGGGCCCCTCATACCAAGCCTAGGGGGTTACGCAACATTTTTGGTTCGCCGGAGCGGCCGGCGTCCCGTCCAACTATAAAAGACTGCGCAAGGTGACGGCCATCTCCGCCGGGGAGGGCGCAACTCGTACACCGGCCGCTTCGAGTGCCTTGATCTTGTCGCTGGCGGTGCCTTGCCCGCCCGAGATGATCGCGCCCGCGTGTCCCATGCGCTTGCCGGGCGGCGCGGTCGCGCCCGCGATGAAGCCGGCGACCGGTTTCTTCATGTGCGCCTTGATGAACGCGGCGGCGCGCTCCTCGGCGTTACCGCCGATCTCGCCCATCATCATGACGGCTTCGGTGTCGCCGTCCTCGTTGAAGAGCTTGAGCACGTCGACGAAATCCAAGCCGCCGACCGGATCGCCGCCGATGCCGACACACGTCGACTGACCGAGGCCGAGCGCGGTGAGCTGCCCGACCGCTTCGTACGTGAGGGTGCCGGAGCGCGAAACCACGCCGATGCGGCCGACCTTGTGGATGTGGCCCGGCATGATGCCGATTTTGCACGCACCGGGCGTGATCACGCCGGGGCAGTTGGGACCGACGAGTCGCACGCTGCGCCCGTCGAGCGCGCGACGCACGCGGATCATGTCCGTCACGGGGATGCCCTCCGTGATGCAGACGACGAGCGCGCAACCGGCGTCCGCGGCCTCGAGGATCGCGTCGGCTGCGCCGAGCGCCGGCACGAAGATGCACGACGTGTCGGCTCCCGTGCGCTTCACCGCTTCGGCGACGGTATCGAAGACTGGGACCTCGACCTTCGCGCCGTTCGGCCCCGCCGCCTCGAACTTCTCCCCGCCGCGGTGCGGTGTGACGCCCGCGACGATTTGCGTCCCGTACGCGATGCACTGCTTCGCGTGAAACGAGCCCGCCGAGCCCGTGATGCCCTGAACGACGACCTTGGTCTGCTTGTTGACGAGAATGGCCATGATACTTGTGCCCTTGATTCGCTTCAGGCGGCGCGCACGGCGGCGACGATCCGCTTCGCTCCGTCGCCCATGCCGTCCGCAGCCTCGATGCGAAGACCGCTGGTCGCGAGGATGCGCTTGCCTTCCTCGACGTTCGTCCCTTCGAGCCGCACGACGAGCGGCACCTTGAGCCCGAGCTCGCGCGTCGCGGCGACCACGCCTTCGGCGATCACGTCACAACGCATGATGCCGCCGAAGATGTTCACGAAGATGCCCTTCACCTTCGGGCTCGTGAGGATCATCTTGAACGCTTTGGTGACCTGCTCTTTGGTCGCGCCGCCGCCCACGTCGAGGAAGTTCGCGGGCGTGCCGCCGTGGTGCTTGATGATGTCCATCGTCGCCATCGCGAGTCCGGCGCCGTTGACGAGGCAGCCGATGTCGCCGTCGAGCGAGACGTAGGAGAGCCCGGCTTCCTTGGCTTCGAGCTCGACCGGATCCTCTTCGTCCCTGTCCATGAGCTCGTTCCAGTCCTTGTGACGGCCGGAAGCGTTGTCGTCGAAGTTGAGCTTGGCATCGAGCGCGACGACCTTGCCCTGCTTCGTCACGATCAGCGGATTGACCTCGCAGAGCGAGCAATCTTCCTTCTCGAACAGCGTCGCGAGCTTGGTCACGATGCTCACGAACTCGGAGACCGTGAGCTTCGGGTCGGGCGAACCCTCGCCGAGGCGGAGCCCGAACGCGAGCTTGCGCGCCTGATAGCCGGCGAGGCCGACCGCGGGGTCGACGTGCTCCGTCAAGATCTTCTCGGGCGTCTCGGCGGCGACCTTCTCGATTTCGACGCCGCCTTCGGTCGAGGCCATCACGGCGATGCGGCGTTTCTCGCGATCGACCACGAGCCCGAGGTAGAGCTCGCGCGCGATGTCGAGACCCTGCTCGACGTACAGCCGGCGTACCTTTTGGCCTTCGGGGCCCGTCTGATGCGTGACGAGCTGCATGCCGAGGAGCTTTACCGCAACGGCCTTCGCCTCTTCGGCCCCGCCCTTGACGACCTTGACGCCGCCGCCCTTGCCGCGACCGCCGGCGTGGATCTGTGCCTTCACGACCACGACGGGCACCTTCGTTTCCTCGATCAGGCGCGCGGCGGCGCTGCCGGCCTCCTCGGCGCTGAGACACGGATAACCCTTGGGAATCGGGATGCCGTAGCGTGCGAAGATCTGCTTGCCCTGATATTCGTGAATCTTCATGGCTGACTCGGGGAGGAGCGGGGAAGCACCTCATAGTCCAGCTTCGGCTCCGCTGCACGGCCCGTGCGAACCAGGCTCAGCCGCCGGAAACGCCGCGCCCTTCCTCGGCAAAAAGCTCCGTCACGTCGAAGTATGCTTTCTCCTGGGCGCCCGAATCCGGGTCCCGGACGCTCAGCACGCCGTACGCGCGCTCGCCCTGCTGCTCGAGGTGTTGCCCGCCCACGGCCGGGCCGAGCACCTCGAGGAACTCGTACTCCTCCTTGACTTGGTAGACGACCCACGGCGATTGAAAGCTCCGGCCGTCGCCCGCTGTGCGCGATCGACTCGAGCCGGCGCCGCAAGCGTGCCCCCGCCGTGGACGCCATCGAGCCGTGTACGCGCCGCGCCGTCAACCCTCGGGTATCGAAGTGAGGGAGCGTCCCGCCTCGGCCGAGCCCCAGACCCGCACGCAGCGCTGATTGAACGCTGCGCGCGCCGCCGGGACCCGCGCGACGAGGCTCGCCGGCAAGAGCTTCTCGACCTCGCGTGTCACCTCCTCGGCGATGCCCTGCATGCTCCACGCGAAACCCTCTGCGAAGACGTCGAGCATTTTTTCGTCGGGCGGCGGAGGAAACGCCTTGGCTCCACGCAGGTGCGGCACGATCGCCGCCTCCTCACGCTCGAGGTGCGCTTCGAGCAGTGCGGTGAGCTCGGCGACGACCCCCTGCGCAGCCGTGGCGTCGAAAGGCTCCGCGAACGCGTGGTCGCCCTGCTCGAGCAGTGGATCGATACGGTGGTGCTCTTCGGTGAGCTTGTCGATCACGGCGCCGAGCTCGGCGTGGGCGTTACGGAGCCCCGGGAATACATTGCCGTCTTCCATCATGTGATGGCCGTGCAGCGCTTCGTGATAGCTTCGCCATTCGCCGCGCAGCGCGTCTGCCTTCGCCGGATCGGGCGTGCCGAGCTTGCCGAGCAACGCAGCAAAGCGCGTCAGATCGCGCCGAAACGCGTGGTGCGACATGAGCAGCAAGGTCGCCATCGACGCGCTCCCGTCGTCGTTCAAAAGCGTGGTCCCTCGGGTCATGGCGCTTCTCTAAGACGCCACCGGCGCCTGACCAGCCCTCTTGCTGCACATCGGCGCATGGCGGCATGTAAAGGAGCCTCCCTCCGACCCACTCGAGTCGCCCCTCCACATCGGGCCACGTATCGGGCTCGTCCGGATGAAACCCCGCAGGCCTGAGCTCCACGGGGAAGCGAACGCCCGTCCTGCGCAAGACGACGGCGTCGTCATCGAGCAGGCGTACGGCGGCGTCGGCCGTTGCCTTGAAGGTACCCTGTCGAACGTGCAGCGACAACGGGCGCCTGGGGGACGTGAGGTTCGACGCCGCACCCGGGCCGCGCTCGGGTCCACGGCGCCGCACGCTCGATTGCGGCGCCGTGCGCTCGTGTGGCTGTGCGAGACTTACGCCTTCGACTTCACGAGGTCGCGCACCTTCTGCACGCTCTCGGCGCTCTTGGCGAGCATGCCCTTCTCTTCAGCGGTCAGATCGAGCGCCACGATGCGCTCCGCGCCCCCCGCGCCGATCACGACCGGCACGCCCATGTAGAGATCCGAGTAACCGTATTCGCCCTCGAGCAGCGCCGCGCAGGGCAGCACGCGCTTCTGATCGCCGAGGTACGCCTCGGCCATCTCGATCGCGCTGATGGCGGGCGCGTAATACGCGCTCGTGCCCATGAGCGTCACGATTTCGCCGCCGCCCTTGCGCGTGCGGTCGATCATCTTGTCGAGCGCTTCTTTCGAGACGAGCTTCTGCACGGGAATGCCGTTGATCGTCGTGTGCGAAAGGATGGGCACCATGTCGTCGCCGTGACCGCCGAGCACCATCGCGCGCACGTCCTTCACGCTCGCGTTGGCTTCGCGCGCCAAGAACAGCGCGAAACGCGCGCTGTCGAGCACGCCCGCCATACCGACGACCTTGGCGCGCGGCGCGCCCGTGCGGCGCTTGTACTCGTACACCATGGCGTCGAGCGGATTCGAGATCACGATCACGAACGCGTCGGGGCAGTGCTTCTTCGCGTTGTCGGCCACGTTGCGGATGATGGGAAGGTTCGTCTCCACGAGATCGTCGCGCGACTGACCCGGCTTGCGCGGAATACCGGCCGTGATGATGAGCACGTCCGTGCCCGCGAGATCGGCCCAGTTCGAGGTGCCGGTCACCTTCGCGTCGGCGCCCGAGAGCGCGGTTGCTTGCTCGAGATCGAGCGCCTTGCCCTTCGCGAAGTTTTCCTTCGCGGGGATGTCGAAGAGAACCACGTCGCCGAGCTCGCGGCTGACCGCGAGATTGGCGAGCTCGCCACCGATGTTACCTGCGCCGATGAGACCGATTTTTCGCCGTGCCATGGGTGCGAACCCCTACCTCCGCCCCGGGTCGGAGGCCACCCAAAACGACGCTTCGGCGAGCCCAAACAAGCTGTTTGTCGAAAACCGAGGAAGGGAAAAACCGCCAAGACGCCAAGAGCGCCAAAAAAATGTTCCCGCGTTGGCGTCCTTGGCGTCCTTGGCGTCTTGGCGGTTCAACCCTTCCGACTGCACGCTCTTGGCGTCTGGCGGTTCAACTCTTCTGACTAGCGCCGTTGGCGTCTTGGCGGTTCACTCACCGGCGTTCCAGTCGGCGAATGCGTCCTTCGATTTTCGCGCTGAACGGCTGGGGCAAAGACTTCAAATAGGTTGCGAGCGCGTCGAGATCGTTCGGGCCTGCGCCGGGCGTCAGCGGCACTTGCGCGGGAAACGCGTCGCCGCCCGCCGCGAGGAAGCTGTTCATCGCCACGAGGTAGCGTTTGCTCGGATTGAGCGGCCGCCCGCGCGCGTCGCGGAGCTCGACCACGCGCACCCCGCCCTCGGGCACGATCGCGTCCCAGGCGTACGAAAACCCCGAGATCTGGAGCACCCGCCCGCCCGGCGGCTGCGCGCCGCCCCACTGCTGATTCAAGAGCTCGACGAGCTTGGTGCCCGTCATGCGCACGCCCACGAGCGTATTGCCGAACGGCTGCATGCCGAAGAGCTCGCCCCAAGTGACTTTGCCCGCGTCGAGATCGCGACGGAGCCCGCCCGGATTCATGAGCGCGAAGTCGGCGCGCAGCGCGGCGCGCTCGGCGTCCGCCACGAGATCGCCGAGCGCCGATTCGCCGGCGTCGTTCGGTGTCGCGCTCACGGCGAACCTGGCGGTGCCGACGACGCGTTCCACCGTGTCCTTGACGCGCGCGTCGGCCGCCGCGACGAGCGCTGCGACCGCGGGATCGGGCGTGAGCCCAGGGCCGTCGTCGCCCCAGGTCGCTATGATGCTCGCCGATTTTTCGACGACATCGCGCGTGTGACGGTCGAGCACGAGCTCGATGTCGTCGTAGGCGACGCCGCCCGAGCGCGCTTGCACGACGAGCAGCGGCTTACCGTGCGCGTTCGCTACGAGCGCGTTCGTGAATTCGTGCGTGTGCCCCGAGACGACCACGTCGATCTCGTCGTCGAGGCGCGCGATGACGCGGTCGAGCGCACCCGTCGGCGGCGGCGCGTCCGCGCGCGTCGGCCCCGCGTAGGGCGGCTGTGTGTCACCCTGATGGATCTGGAGCACGATGGCGCGGACCCCTTGCCGAGCGAGCTCGGGCACGTAGCCGTTCACGGCGTCCGCTTCGTCGAGGAAGGTGAGCTCGGCGATGCCCGTCGGTGTGACGATGCTCGGCGCCGCTTTGAGCACGGCGCCGATGAACGCGATCGGCACGCCTTCTACCGTGCGGATCGCGTAGGGCGGCACGATCGGCTTGCCGGTCGCGCGCTCGACCACGTTCGCACAAACCATGTCGTAACGCGCGCCGCGCCAGGGGTCGTCCAGGAACGGGCCTGCGCGGTGATTGCCGCCGCGGAGCAGACGCAAAAGCTCGTCCTTGCCCTCGTCGAATTCGTGATTGCCGAACCCGCCGATGACGGGGCACGCGCCGGCCGTCCCGCCGCACGCGCTCGCCGGCGCGAGACTGTTCAAAAAATCGATCGACGGCTCGTCCTGCAATAGCCCCGAGTTCGGCGGCGAGGCACCGACGAAATCCCCCGCGTGCACGATGAACGTGTGGTCCTCGTGCCCGGCCATGGCCGCGCGCAAGTACGCTGCGAGCACGGCCGCGCCACCGACGGGACGGCCGAGCTCGCGTTTCGGCGAGAGCTGGCCGTGAAAATCGTTGAAGCCGAGGATTTTGACGCGAAGCACCGGCTCTGCCGGCGCCGCCGCTTCGCTCCGTCCGACGCTCGCCGGCGAGCTCGGCGTGGAGGCCGGTGGCGCGGGTGCGGGCGGCGCACAAGCGAACGCCCCGCACGCGGTGGCTAGCACCCCTGCGCGCGTGACATGGCTGCGACGACTGCGCGCCCGAACTCCGGGCGCTTCACTGCTTTGGCGCCTGATTGCCAAAAACCTCGCGCCTCCGCGTTAGATCAAGCCGCTACCCACGGCAACTCGGCCAATATTTTCCGAGCTTTCTCGGCTATCGTCGAGCCGTGCTCGCACGCCGCCTGTGCTTCGCCTTCGCGCTCGTGGCCTGCGGTAGTCCTCCGCTGCCGCACGAGCCCGCTGAGGCTCCGCACGCGCTTGCCGAGGCTCCCCCGGCGCGTGACCCGTGCGAACCGGTCGACGGCAAGCCGCCCGCGCCGGTCACTGGCAATTACAGCGGCGTGCTCAAGGGTGCACGCTGTCAGCCGGAAGTGCTCGCGATCATGAATGGCGTTGCCAAAGCGCTCGGCACCGGCTGCGATCACTGCCACGACGAAATGGACTACGCGGCGCCGAGTGAGAACAAACGCATCGCGAATTGGATGGCGAGTGAGCTTTTGCCTCGGCTCTCCAAACGCGCGGGTGGCGGCATCACGTGCGCGGATTGTCACGCCGACGACGGCAAGGGCAAAGCCAAGATCCTCGGCGCTCCGCGCAGCCGCACGCGCGCGGTCGAATGGATGACGGCGAGCCTGGTCGAACGCTTCGACGCGGCCGCCGGGGGCCCGCTCTACTGCAAGACGTGCCACGTAGGCCAGCTCGGCACACCGGCCTTCCAAGCACACGTGATCTTGACCGAGCATTTGCCGCCGCGGCCGCCCGCCTCGCCCGGAGCGATTCCGCATGCCGACGGAGGATGAGGCCTCGGCGCGCGCGCGCCGTACGGCGCTCGTCACGAGCTGGGTCGCGTACGCCACGTACTACCTCGGCCGCAAAGCGTTCAGTGCGATCAAGAAGCCGCTCGAGCACGAGCTCGGTCTCGCGCCGGCCGCGCTCGGGGCCATCGACACGGCCTTTCTGGCCGCCTACGCGCTCGGACAATTCGCGAGCGGTATCGTCGGCGATCGCATCGGCGCGCGGCGTCTCGTCGGCTGGGGCATGCTCGTCTCGGCGCTCGCGTGCGCGGGCTTCGGGCTCTCGCGCGCCGCGTTCGTGCTGGCCGCGTGGTTCGTGCTGAACGGCCTCGCGCAATCGACGGGCTGGCCCGGCACGACGCGCGTCGTCGCCGAGTGGACCACGCCCGAAAATCGCGGGACGGTGATGGGCCTCTGGTCCACGTGTTACCAGGTGGGCGGCCTGGTCGCGACGCCGCTCGCCGGCTGGCTCGCCGTGCGCTTCGGTTGGCGCGCGGCCCTCTTCGGACCGGCGCTGGCGCTCGCGCTCGTCGGCGTCGTGGTGCTCGCGACGCTGCCCGCGCCGGCCTTGAACCCGGAAACGGCCGGGACGGCGCCGTCCGTCGCGCGCGCGCAGCTCGGCGTGCTCGCGAGCCGCACGCTCTGGCTCTTCGGTGCGAGCTACTTCTTCATCAAGCTCGTGCGCTACGCGCTCTTGTTTTGGCTGCCGTACTACCTCGCGACGGCTCAGGGTTACACCACCGAAAAGGCCGCAAACGTCTCGATCGCCTTCGACGCGGGCGGCATCCTCGGCGTCGTGCTGATCGGTCGCATCGCCGATCGCAGCCGGCACCTGAGCCGTCAGGCGCTCTCCGCGCTCTGGATCCTCTTGCTCGTACCCGTGCTCTGGGTCTACGCGCGTGTCGGCTTCGGCAGCTTGTGGCTCGACGTGCTCGTGCTCGCGCTGCTCGGCGCCCTGCTGTTCGGCCCCGATTCACTGCTCTCGGGCGCGGCCGCCCAAGACGCGGCCGGCCCCGCCGCTGCAGCCACGGCGACGGGCTTCGTCAACGGCCTCGGCTCGTTCGGCGCGCTCGTGCAAGGACTCGTCGTGCCACCGATCGCGGCTGCGTACGGCTGGCGCGCCCTCTTTCCGTTCCTCGCGCTCTTTGCGTTCGGTGCAGTCGTCGCGCTCGTTCCCACCTTGCGCAGCGCGAAGCCGCCGAGCGCCGGCTGACGCTACTGCACGGGCTTTTCGCTCTGCAGGCGCTCGAGGACGGCTTTCTCGTCCGGGCTCTGCTCCTCGAGCTCGGGCGGGTCGGACAGGCGGTCGAGTTTGCGCTCGAGCGACTTGCGGTTCACGCCGAGCAGGCGCGCGGCGGCGCTCTTGTTGCCGCTGCACATCTCGACGGCGTGGTGGAGCACCGCGCGTTCGATGAGATCGAGCTTCGAGCCGATGCGAGCCGGCAGCGCGAGGATGGCGCGCGCCATGCGATCGACCTCGCGCGCGCCGTCGCCGAGTTGCGCCCCGACGAGCTCTTCGAGCTCGGGCACGTCGATGGACTCGGCGTCCGACAAGAGCGCGAGACGCTCGACCGCGTTTCTGAGCTCGCGCACGTTGCCGGGCCAGCGCCGGCGGCGCAGCCACTCGACCGCCGCGTCCGAGAAGCGCAGCTTGCGTTGGAATTGAGTGCCGAACGCGTGCAGGAGCTCGACGATGTCCTCGCCCCGCTCGGACAAGGCCGGCACCTGAATCGAGACCACGTTGAGCCGGTAATAGAGGTCCTCGCGAAAGCGTCCCTCCGCGATCGCGAGCTCGAGATCGACGTGCGTGGCGGCGATGACGCGCGCTCGGAGCGGCAGCTCCTCTTCGCTCCCGAGGGGACGGAAGCGCCGGTCCTCGAGCACGCGCAAGAGCTTCGCTTGGAGCTCGACCGGCATCTCCGCGATCTCGTCGAGGAGGAGCGTACCTTCGCCCGCGAGCTCGAGTTGACCGCGAATACGCTGGACCGCGCCCGTGAACGCGCCGCGGTGATGGCCGAAAATCAACGACTCGATCAGGGAGCCGGGCAGGGCCGAGCAGTTGACGGCGAGGAACGGGTGAGCCGCGCGGCGGCCGGAGTGATGGATCGCGCGCGCCACCATCTCCTTGCCGCTACCGGTCTCCCCGATGATGAGGACAGGCGCGTCGGCGTCGGCGACGCGCGTCACGAGGCGCTTGACTCGCTCCATCGCCGACGAGCTGCCGACGAAGGCAGCCGGGCCCCAAGCTTCGTCGAGGTGCTGGCGGAGCTTGCGCACCTCGGTGCGGAGCTCGAGCCGCTCGCGAATACCGTCGACGATCGGTAGGATCATCTCGGGGCTGAGCTCGTCTTTGAGCACGTAGTCTTGCGCCCCTTGGCGCATGGCCTCGCGGATCTCCACGAGCTCGGTCGAGCCCGTCACCATCACGGCCGGCGTCGCACGGCCGCTCTCGCGCACCCAGCGCAAAAAATCGAGACCGCCGCGATTGGTCGGGTCATTCGAAAGCCGGATATCGACGAGCATCGCATCGGGGCTCTGCGTTTCGACCCGCTCTTTGGCTTCCTCGACGGAGCCGGCCTCGACGATCTCGAGGTTCGGCCGCTCGGCGAGCAGCTGCTTGAGCACGCGCCGCGCGCTGCGCTGATCGTCCACGATCAGGAGCTTCACGCGACCCTCACGTGGTCGTGCGAGTCGCGCTGGCTTCCCCCGGCGTGCTCGAGGATGTCCTCGCGGCGCACGCTGATGGTGAAAGCCGTGCGGCCGTCCCGACGTTGAGCGGCGATGGTCCAGCCGTGCGCGCGCACGAGCCGGTGCGTGATCGCGAGCCCGAGCCCCGTGCCGCGCTGCTTGGTCGTGTACCAGGGCGCGAACAGGCGCGCGGCGTCGCTGCCGAAGCCTGGTCCGTCGTCCCAGACGCTGAGCTCGCCGCCCTGCGGAGTGGCCCGCCAGTCGATCCCGGCGCGGCCGTTCGGCCCGCAAGCTTCGGCCGCGTTCGAGAGCAGGTTCACGAGCACTTGGGTGAGCTTATCCGGATCGCAATTGAGCGTGGCGTTCGGCGCGAGATCGAGCTGCAGCGTGAGGTTGCCGAGCGAATCGCGCAGCAGCGCTTCGACGCGAGTGCAGAGCTCCGCGACGTGGGTCGGTCTGCGCTCGGTGCGGTGCGCCACCATGCGTTTGAGCCCGGCGACGAGCCGTTCCAGTCGATCGACCTCCTCACGCCCGACGTCGATGTCGTCGGGGGTGAGCCGGCCGGTCTTGCCGCCGCGCTCGAAGAGGCTGCGGAAGTAGTTGAGCGGATAGCGGATTTCGTGGGCAATCTCGGCGGCGACCGTCTCGACCAAGGCCTCGCGCTCGCCGCGCCAGGCTTCTGCCTGCCGGCGCCGGCGCTCCTCGAGTTCCTGGTAGGCCCGCGCATGAGCGAGCGCGAGCCCGCCGTGGTTCGCAATCGTGCGCAAGAGGTCGATGTCGTCGCTCGTGAAGAGCGCGCCGCCGCGCTTGCGACCCACGTCGAGCCAACCGTATGCCTTGCCGCCGAAAGCGATGACGAGGCGCATCGCCGTCTCCGGCGAGCAAGGTGGTTCGTTCTCGTGCGTCGGCAGCGTGCCCGCGCCTGCTTCGGGTTCCGGCGCCGGGCCGAAGCTCGGACCGTCCGGTTGAGCCAGCTTGAGCTCGATGAAGTCACAGCGGAGCCAGCGCCGCACGGTCCGCTCGATGGCGAGCGCCACGTCTCGCGGCGAGCTCAGCGTGACGAGCTCTTCGCTCAGGCGATCGATGGTCGGTTTGTACTCGGCGCGTGCGTGGAACAGCGTGAGGTCGCTCAGCCGGGAGGAGAGCGCCACGAGCAGCGCCGCCGTGAGGCCTGCCGGCGCTGCTGCGGCGAGCGCATCGCGAACGCTCGCTCCGAGCCACGCTCCAACCGCTGCGCCGGCCGCCGTCGCCACGAGGGACGCGAGGGCGCCGAGCGCAACGTTCGTGCCGACACGCGAGAGCAACGCCCGACCCTTCGAGCTCGGCCTGACAGCGGCGCGCCCCGCGCGCAGGGCGAGGCACGCGACAACCACCACCCCGGCGGTCCAAATCCAAAGTCGCGCCGAGTGGAAGGTGTCCGCCCAACTAGAGCCGAGGCGGTGAGACACGGGTGACGAAGCATACGCTCGTCAGGGTCACGGTTCCATGCGCCGCCGCGACCGTGCGATAACCCTACTAGTTTTGCCGGCAGCCACGGCGCGGCCACACCTTCGCTCAGGGTGAATGCTGCGCGCCGAGCGTCGAGCCTACTGGACGCATGCTCCCAGCCGACCGGGGACCGGAAATGTGGCGTGCGCGCCGGGCCGGAATGCTCACGGGCAGCTTCAGGTCAAGACTTCGCTCGCCCAGGGAGCGAGCTCGATGGCGCGCACCACGTACCCTGCGTGGCGCGCTTCGAGCGGCAGGAGCCCGTCGAGGTGCGTGAGCCGTTGCTGGCTCCAGAGCACCAGCGGCGCGGAGCCAAGCAGCCGCGCGTAGCGCCAGGCGGAGCGGTACTCGCGCCGCGCTGCTCGCAGCATCGAATAGAGCACGCGCGTGCGGTGGACACGGCGGCGCACCAAATCGGGCTCGGTGGGCCGCTCGTCGGCGCTCTGCTCTTTGACGGCTTCGAGCTTGCGCCGGGCGAGCGAGACGGCCCACGCTCCTCCGCCAAGCCGCCAATCGTCCTCCCAGGTGCCTGCGTCCGTCTGGAATTGGCGCCCGAGAGCTATCCCGACGAGCGTGCGTCGCAACGCCTCGATCTGTGCCGCGCTCGCGCCGGCGACGTGAGCGACGCCGAGGCACGCCGGAAACAGCGCCGCCTGCTTGGCGAGCGAGATGCGTCGATAGTCCTCGAACGAGACGGCGCTCAGCCGGCGCAAGAGCGCAGTTTGCTCCTTGAGTGCCTCACCCGTCTCGCGGTCGGCGGCGCGCATGAGCTCCGGGGCGGGTAGCCAAACGCTTTCGAGCAGCGCGTCCCGCGCGCGGCGTAGCTCGGCGAGCAGAGCAACGAGCTCCGGATTCGAGCGTAGCTGGCGCGTGGCGAGCCGCTCACGGCCGAGCGCTTCGATGGCCGCGAGTGCGTGCCCGGTCGCCGCCGCGCGGACCTTGTCCGGCTCGGCATGGGATAGGGCATGCGCCACGAGCTTCGGCGTCACGAGCGTCACCGAGTGGCCGAACACCTGGGACCAGGTCGGCGTGACCGTAGGCGAAGGCCCTAAAAGACGCGGGAGATCGCCGGCGATGGCGCGCAGCTGCTCGGGCAGGGAGCTGACGAAACCGGCATAAAGAGCATCAATGCTGTCCACTTCGTGCGAATCAGTTCGATTCTCTCCAGGCGGACAGGGCGACGTTGATGCGTTCCTCGACGACGATGCTGCGCCACAGTGCGACTTGGGCGGCACTGAGGCCATCGAATTCACCCGAAACCCATTCGTTGATGCGCGCGTTCAGCCGAGCCCGGACGTCCCTGGCTTCCGCGCTTTCCTCGTCGGTCTGGACGACCGGGTAGAGCGCGAGCAGGTGCTTGAACTCGTCGAACCGGTGCTGTTCCTCGAGCAGAGAGGTGTAGAGGCGACGGAGCTGAGCGTGGGGGTCGTGAAGCGAGTCGAGAGCGGCTGCGGTCATCGTCGGACCTCCAATGAATTTCTGGTCGCACCACCGGTCCCCCCCTGTGTGCAAGGAGCATGCGCGCCACACGGTCGGCGTAAGCCATTGAAATTGTTGAGTTCCTGCCCCAACATCCTCGAGCTCGTGCCCGGATCCGGCCAGCCGAGCGCCCGGATCCGACCAAACGTTCCCTGCGGTCGGCGCGACTACCCCGCTCGTCTCGACGGCCTTGCACGGAGCGGATACGTTCGGGCTCAAGTGACGCTCGCCGACGGCAGTGCGGCTCTCGCGTATCGGCTCGTCCGTGAGGGCCCATGACGCTCGACGGCGGCTCGCTGTTCACGAGCTTTCTCGTCTCGGGGCTCGGCTTCGTCCTCTTCGAGTACGGCCGGCGCATGCGGCGTCCGCCCCAGCTCGCTATCGGCCTCGTGCTGATGATCTACCCGTATTTCGTGCCGAGCGTCTGGGCGATGCTCGGCATTGCGGTGCTCCTGGTTCTGCTGCTCTGGGTCGCGCTGCTGCGCGGCATGTGATGAGCTCTCGATATGAAGCTCGTGCGGTTCGGCCCCGCCGGCCGGGAGAGTCCGGGCGTCCTCGTCGGCGGCGCTCGCCGCGACGCTTCCGGCGCCTTCCGCGACTGGGATCGTGAATTCTTCGAGACCGACGGTCTCGAGCGCCTTGCCGAGCTCTTACGGCTCGGTGAGCTGCCGCTCGTGCCCGAACAGGAGCGCTGGGGCGCGCCCGTGGCAAGGCCGGGCAAAGTCGTCGGCGTCGGGCTCAACTACGTCGATCACGCGAAGGAGACGGGAGCGGACATTCCCGCGGAACCGGTGCTCTTCTTGAAGGCGCCGAACGCGGTGGTCGGGCCGTACGATCCGGTGCGCCTGCCACGCGGCAGCACCAAGACGGACTACGAAATCGAGCTCGGGGTCGTCATCGCTCGCCCCGCGCGCTACCTCGAGTCGCCCGCGGTCGCGCGCGAGAGCATCGCCGGGTACTGCATTTCGCACGACGTGTCCGAGCGGGCGCTTCAATTCGAACGCGGCGGACAGTGGACGAAAGGTAAGTCGAGCGACACCTTCAATCCGCTCGGCCCGTTCCTCGCGACGTCCGACGAAGTGCCGGATCCGCAGGCGCTCGGGCTCGTCCTCGCCGTCAACGGCGAGCGCAGGCAAGCGGGCAGCACGCGCGACATGATCTTCGGCGTCGAGCGGCTCGTTTGGTACATCTCGCAGTTCATGGCGCTCGAGGGCGGCGACGTCGTGACGACCGGAACGCCCGCGGGTGTCGGCTTCGGCCTGAAGCCGCCGCGGTTTCTCGGTCCCGGCGACGTGTGTGATCTCGAGATCCAAGGGCTCGGCCGCCAGCGCCAACTCCTCGAACGCGCGTGAGGCGAGCGCGCTCGAGCCCGCAGGCGTCCGGCGCTACTTCGCTTCCGCGCCGATCCAGGGCGCGGTGTACTTGGCGATGAATTTGCTCCAGGCGCGCGCCACGAGATCGTTATAGACGTTCTCGGGCAAGAGCTCGCCTGCCTCGACGCGCTTCACGTCGGGGGCGTGCCACGCCGTGTACTTCGATTCCTGCGCCGGTTCCTGGTCGGGGATCGTGAGCGCCGTCGTCGCGACCAAGCCTACGGCCGAGTAGATGCCGCGCGGCTTCTTGCTCACGAGCGGCGACGAGATCTCGAAGCGATAGCTCACGAAGATGGTCGGTTCCTCGAAATGCGGAGCCGGCCCCGCGGGAACGGGCGCGCCGGCTTCGAAACGCAAGAGGTCGTTCGGGAAGACGCGGTCGAGCGCCGCCGACAGCTCCGCTCCCGCGCGTCGCTCGCCGCTCCGCGCCGACTCCCCGAGCAGAAAATGGGACGGTAACGTCTTGTCGCCGCCGTAGTACGCGCTCGCGCCCAGCATGTGCTCGTTCTTTTCGAGCGTGTGCGACTCCTGCTGCGAAAAGCGCACGGCCACTTTGGCCCCGGGATGCTTGTCGGCATAGACGACGAGCCGCCGCGCGAGGAGCCAGAGGCCCTTGCTCGGCTTGACCGCTTTCTGAAAGTGGTCGAGCACGCCCGCGAGGTAGGCGACGCGCGCCGCCGCGAGCTCGGGGACGAGCGCGAGGTGCGCTTTGTACTTGGCTTCGAACTCACGGAGCGCCGTGATCGTGCCCTTGGCCTTGGCGGCCGCGAGTTCCTTGCGCAGGGCGGCTTGCAGCGCCGTCTTCACCTCCGCGTCGATTTTCGAGGCGGGGTGCGTGTCGGAGAAGCGCTCGATGGCCTCGACGTTGCCGAGGGCGACGGCCTCGCGAAGCTCGGCGCGCGGCAGGAGCAGCTCGCTCACTTCCGGGCGCTTGCCGCCGCGCGCCAGGTAGGCGCGATAGCTCTCGACGCTATTTTGCAGGACGGCGTGCGCGTAGATCGCGCGCTCGCCGCTGCGGTTGCGGAGCTCGAAGGCGCCGACCCCGAGTAAGCCGGCGCCGGCGAGCAAGCCTAGCGCGAGCAGTGGCAGCTTCGCGGGGCGGGGGGGCCGCAGCGAGTCCGTCGGCGAAAACGGATTTCTGAAGCCGTTGTCGCGCAGCGGATCCATCACGACCAAGTCTTTTTCCGCCGTACCGCTGTCTGCGACGCGCTCCCGATATTCGGTGGAACGCGCCCTGAGCTCCTCGCCCTGCGCGGCGCTCGTGAGCGGGAACGAAAACGAGCCGCCCGCGAACGCGAGCCGCGCGCTGTTCGTGCCGACCACGAGCTCGCGTAGCTCGTCCCAACCGTGCGTGACGACCTGCTCGCTGCGGGCGTCGATGACGCCGATGGGAAAGAGGTAGACGCGCGGCACGAACGGCAAGCGCGAACGTTTGCGGAGCGCGCGCCGGCTCTGCAGCGCGAGCAGCACCGCCAGCACCAGCAGTGCTACTTCGACGCCGAGCAACGCTTTGGGCTGTAGCGCCAGCGCACTGTCGAGGTTGCCGTAGCCGAGCCGGAGCACCGCGATCCAGGCACCGACGGCCGCGGCCGAGAGCAGGCCCCAGCCGATGGCGACGAGCGGCGGCGGCTGCCTGGAGACGAGCAACGGCGCCGGACTGCCGTGCCCCCGCGTTGCAGCGATGAAGCGCTCTTGGACGGGCCGCGCGAGGCTGAAGAACTCGATCCGCTTCATGTCCCGTGGGTGTCGGTCCCGAACTTACTCGATGCCGGTCACGTCCGGGGGGCCTTTCGTCGCGCGCCTCGCGAAGATGCTGGAACTCGGCCCCGAACCGCGGCGTATGCTCCCCTGCCCATGCGGGAGCTCGATTTCATCGTGATCGGCGGGGGCAGTGGGGGCCTTGCGGCGGCGCGTCGAGCGGCACGCCACGGCGCCCGAGCGCTCGTCATCGAAGCCGGCCCCCTCGGGGGTACCTGCGTGAACGTCGGCTGCGTGCCCAAAAAGGTCAGCTACCACGCTGCCGAGCTCGCGGGCCTCTTCCGCGATGCTGCCGACTACGGCTTCGAGCTCGCTCCGCCGACCTTCGATCTCGGCCGGCTCAAACGGGCGCGCGACGCCTACGTCGAGCGGCTCCGCGGCATCTATGCGCAAAATCTCGAGCGCGACGGCGCCGAGCGCGTGAACGGCTGGGCAACCTTCGTCGATGCTCGCAGCGTCGAAGTCGCGGGCGAGCGCTACTCGGCGCCGCACGTCCTCATCGCCACGGGGGGGCGGCCCCGCTTGCCGGACGTCGCGGGAGCCGCCCTCGGGATCAGCTCGGACGGCTTTTTCGCGCTCGAGCGGCTACCCGAACGGCCGCTCGTCGTAGGAGCCGGCTACGTCGCGGTCGAGCTCGGCGGAATTTTGCAAGCGCTCGGCGCGAGCGTGACCTTCGTCGTGCGCGGACACGAGCTCCTGCGCTACTTCGATCCCATGCTCCGGAACGCCCTCGCCGAGGAGCTCACCCAAACGGGTGCAAAGCTCGAGTTCGGCTTCGAACCCGAACGCGCCGAGCGCGCTCCGGGCGGCGTGCGCCTCGTCGCCAAAGACGGGCGGGAGCTCTTCGGCGATTGCTTGCTCTGGGCCATCGGGCGCGAGCCGATGACGGCCCGCTTGGGGCTCGAGCACGCGGGGGTACAGCTCGATCCCGAGGGTTACGTGTTGGTGGACGAATTTCAGAGCACCAATGTTCCCGGTGTTTACGCGCTCGGTGACGTGATCGGGGGGGATCGCATGCTGACGCCGGTCGCCATCGCGGCCGGGCGCAAGCTCGCCGAGCGCCTGTTCGGCGGTCAGCCCGACGCGCGCGTCGACTACACGGACGTGCCGACGGTCGTCTTCAGTCATCCGCCGATCGGCACCGTCGGCTTGAGCGAGCCCGCCGCACGCGAGCGCTTCGGCGATGCGGCCGTGCGTGTGTACACGACGGCGTTCACGAGCCTCTATCACGGCGTCACTCAACGAAAACCTCGCACGCGCATGAAGCTCGTCGTGAGCGGACCCGAAGAGCGAGTCGTCGGCGTGCACTCGATCGGGCTCGGCTCCGACGAGCTCTTGCAGGGCTTCGCCGTCGCGGTGAAGCTCGGCGCGAGAAAAGCCGATCTCGACCGGACGCTCGCCATCCACCCGACCGCCGCCGAAGAGCTCGTGACGTTGCGCTGAGCGCCTAGGCTAAACCAACCCCGCCTCATGCAGGAATGCCCGCTCGACGGCGGCGTAGTCGACCGTGACATCGAAGCGCGCGAGCACGGAGTAAAAGCCGAACTGGAGCCGATTCAAGAGCAGCATCGCGGGCGGCAGCATGACAAAGCTCTTGTCTTTGGCCCAAAACGACTGTTTCAGCGCGCGCACGTCGTTAACTAGGCTCGTCGTGTACTCGCGCGTGAGGTGGAACGGGGAGCCGAACATGGGCTCGAAGCAGCGGCGGGAGTAGGCGACGGCGCGCGTGCCGTATTCGCCGCCGTGCGTGCCGAGCAGGAGCGCGGCTGCTTCGGCGAAGGCGCGCTCGTCCCGGGCGAGTGCGGCCAAGTGCATGGCGCGCGCGGTGGGCAAGCGGTCGTCGCTGATCGGCTGCACGCAGCCGAAGTCGAGAAAGGTAACGCGCCCGTCGGGACCGAAGAGGTAATTGCCCGGGTGCGGGTCGGCGTTGAACATCGCGCCCACGAGGTTGCCCTTGAACACGAAGCGCCAGAGCGTTTCCGCCCACGCGCGACGTTCGTCCTCCGTGCGCGCCGTCGCCGCCTCGAACGACAAGCCCTCGACGAGCTCGCTCGTGAGCACGCGCCGGCTCGAACGCTCGCGAATCACGGCCGGGACGCGGATCGTGGGGTCGCCCGCGTGCAGGCGCGCAAAGAGGCTTTGGCGTTCGGCTTCGAGCTCGTAGTCGAGCTCCTCGCGGAAGCGTGCAGCAACCTCGTCGTAGGCAGCCTTCGCGTTCATGCCTTTGGGTCCGAGCGTCGTGACGAGCCCTTCGAGCACGCCGGCGTTCTGCAGATCGCTCTCGATCGCGCCCGCGATGCCGGGGTGTTGCACCTTCACGGCCACGGCGCGTCCGTCGGGCAGGAGCGCGCGGTGCACTTGTCCGATCGAGGCGCTCGCGAACGGCTGCTCGTCGAAGCTTCGAAACAGCTCCGCGACGGGCGCGCCGAGCTCCTCTTCGACCACGCGCCGCACGGCCTCCGGCGCCGAGCGCACGGTCGCGTCCCGGAGCTTTCCGAGCGCGCGTTCGTAGGTTTCACGCTGCGCTTCCGGCACGAGGCCGTCCACGTAGCTCAGTGTTTGCCCGACTTTGGCGGCGAGCCCGCGCAGGGTCCCGAGCACCTCGGCCGCATAGTCGGCGGCGCCGTCACCCTTCGAGAGCAAGAGGCCTGCGCCCGCTCGCGCCCCCACGCCGGCGAGCCGCACCACGCGGCCGAGCCGTCCGGTCGGGAGCGAACGGTCGCTGGACATCTCCTCGCGAGCCTACAGCGAGGATCCCCGGGGACCAAGTGCCGGTGTCGTAACACCGGCCGATGCTCGCGTTACTCGCCCGGGGTGAGATCGATAGCGGCCACGGGAACGGGCGGGATTCCGGTCACGCTCCGAGCTTGCGGCAGTTGACGCGCTGGGTCGTAGACGCGCGCCGGCGGCTCTTTGATGTCCCATACCAGGCCGATCGCCTGGAACGCGCGCAGGACGTAGTACGTCGCGTCGACTTCCCACCAGTAAAATCCCTGGCGCGTCGAGCCCATGAAGTGATGGTGGTTGTTGTGCCAGCCTTCACCCATCGTGACGATGGCGAGGACCCAGTTGTTCCGGCTGTCGTCGCCCGCGTCGTAGCGCTGCTTGCCGAGCATGTGCGACAGCGAGTTGATGGTGAAGGTGCCGTGCCACAGGATCGCGGTGCTCAGGAAAAACCCGATGAGCAGGCCCGACCAGCCGAGTAGCAAGAACACGCTGACGCCGAGCACGATCGGCGGAATCACCCAGTACTCGTTCAGCAACACGAGCTCGGGGTAACGAGCGAGGTCCTTGACCTTGCTGTAGTCCGTCGCTTCGGTGTGATCGTAGAGCCAGCCGAAGTGCGAGTACCAAAAGCCGCGACGCGAATCGTGCGGGTCGCCGTCTTTGTCGGAGAGCTTGTGGTGCGTGCGGTGGTTCGACGCCCACCAGAGCACGCCCTTCTGCGAGCTCGTCATGGCGAGGAAGGCGAGCAGAAACTGGAACACGCGGCTCGTCTTGTAGGTCCGATGTGAAAAGTAGCGATGATAGACGCCCGTCACGCCGAACATCCGCACCCAATAGAGTGCGATGCAACACGCCCAATCCTGCCAGCGCACGCCCGTCCAAAACGCCAAGAGCGGCAAAAGATGCACGGCGATGAACGGCGCGGCCCCGAGCCACTGGTACTCGGACAACTTGGTGGCCTTGGGGCCACGGACCGGCGGATCAAAGGAAATGTTGAGAAAACTCACTCGAGAACCATGGCACCCGGCCACGGCTCACGTGGGTCATTCTTCTGTCAGGAGGCGGCAGCTCTGTCAGAACGTTGTCAGCGTCCCGCGCTCGCGTTCGGTGCTTTCCAAGATCGCCAAAACTCGGATCGCGAGCGCTCGTGCTCAGCGGCGCAGAAACAAGTTCGCGAGCAGCGTGAGGACGAGGCTCACGAGGATTGAGGTAGCGAGAGGCGCGTAGAGCCGGAAACCTTTTCGCTCGACGACGATGTCGCCGGGCAGCCGGCCGAGCCCGAGCTTTTCCGCGATGATGAGCGCTCCTCCGATGAGGAGCAGGAGCGCGCCGAACACCAGCAGAGCGCGGCCCACTTGACCCATGGCTTGAATTTGCCGCTCGCTCGCGGGTCTGCCAAGGTAGGCCCGCTTATTTACTGGGGGCGCCGTGCCCGTGAAGGGCGGAACCGGCCGACCGGTTGCGAAGGGTGGCTCCGCTGGAACTGGGGCCGGCGTCAGCGGGACCGTCGATGTCGGTGGGTCGGCCGGTGGTTCAGAGGCGCTTCTTCATCGCGCGGTGGGGTACCGTCACTTCGACGAAGGGCTCGCCGTACGCTTCGTAGCCCAGCCGTTCGTAGAAGGCGACCGCCGTGTCACGCGCGTGGAGGCGCATGTCGTAGAAGCCACGCGCGCGGGCGACGGACTCCGAGTACTGCACGAGCCGCGTGCCGACGCGCTGCTTCTGGCGATCGAAGTCCACCGCGACCTGACGCATCTTCACGGCGCCGTCGTCGAGCTCTTGCAGCATGAGACAGGCGACGAGCCGGTCGCCTTCGAACGCTCCAAGGTGCAAGAGCTTTCGATCCTCGTCGCGTTCCTCCGGGGACGGTTGCAAGCGCAGTGGGGCGCGGAGCACGCGCGTGCGCATGACGACACTCGCGTCGTACTCCGCGGTGCCGAATGCGATCTGCCGGAGCACGAGCTCGTGCTCGGACCCGGTCGTGGCAGCGCTCGAGGCGAGCCCCCGAGCCGTCAGCAGCACGGCTCCGAACAGCGCGACGGCGCCGAACGGCACGAGCAGCACGCCGAGCCCTGGATCGCCGCCGTGCACGAAGAGACCACCGAGCAAAAACCCGCCCGGCAAGAGCAGCGTGGCGGCGTCGAGCAACCGCGACGCGCGCGCTGCCGTGCGCGCCTCCGGCGCATGACGTGACCCAAGCGTCAGCCCGAAGACGACATGAACGAGCGAGAGCAGAGTGCCGTGCGCGTGGGCAAGCCGCCAGGCGAGCCGGCGCGGTTCGCTCTCGAGGTCGAGGTAGAAAGCGACCTTGAAGCCGTGCAGCGCCTCGAGTCCGAGCCCGAGCGACAGGAACAACAGGAGCCCCCAGAAGCCGATGCGCAGGTGACGGAGAGCCAGCATCGGTCGTCTCGAGGCCAGACGACCGATGCATATCACACGCGCGCGAAACGCTCACCCGCGGCGCGGCCGTCAACGCGCGCCGCGAGCGAGCGGTAGCTCAGGGCAGCGTGATCTTGCCGAAGAGGCCGTGCGTCTCGTCGCTCGGGCCTGCGGTGAAGAACAGCGTGTTCGTGAGGTCGGCCCCGGTGGTGTTCGGGCCGAACGCCAGCGCCCACAAGCCGTCGATCACGATGGGATCGCCCGCCGCGTTGACGAGGCTGCCCGCTTCCGAGCCGTCCGCGAGGCGGTAGGCGTGGATGTGGCCGTCGCCGAAGTTACCGACGAGTAGCGTGTTCGCGAGCGCACCGTAAGAAGCCGGCGCGAGCGCGAGCCCCCAGGGTGCGTCGAGGTCGCCGCGCGAGACGAGGCGTCTCGTGAACGAGCCGTCCACGCCGAATTCGTTCACGTAGCCGTTCCCCGCGCCGGCCACCTCGTCCGCCTTGTCGGCGTCTTGCTTGGCATAGGCGACGTACACGGAGTTGCCGAGCTGGGCAACGTTGAACGGCGCATAACCGCTCGGCGCGTCTGGGTCGACGAAGAGTCCGGAGGTCGTCACGCGCGCGTACGCGGCGTCGAAGACGTCGACCGTGCCATCGTGGAAGTTCGCTGCAGCGAGCGTGTGGGTCGCGCCGTTGGTGACGAGGGCGAGGCCCTTGTAGCTGGCTGCGTCCGCCGAACGATCGGCGCGAATCACGGCGAGCGAGCCCGACTGCCAACCTTCGATGAGTCCGTCTTCGGTGGAGAAGATGAAGAGGTCACCGGAAAAGTCAGTCGATGGGTTGTAGACCTGTCCCGTGGGAGAGCCCATGCCCGTGCCGCTCGCAGGCGGAACGGTGACCACCGTAGATTGGACGGCCCCGGTCGCGTCGTAGACCGTCGCCAGGCCCGTTCCCGTCGCGGAGACCCAAAAGCGCGCGCCGCTCGAGGCCGGGTTGATGGCGAGACCCCAAGCATTGACGAGGTTCACGTCGATGACGGAAGCGCCCGTGGCGTCGGTCGCGAGATTGGTTTGCACCACGGAAAGCTCGCTCTGGACTTGGCCGCCCTCGCCGCCTGCGCCTGCGCCGCCGGCGTTTTCGCCACCTGCGCCTGCGCCAGCGTTGCCGGCTTGGCCGGTGCCAGCTTGGCCTGCTCCGCCGTTGTCGTTGCTGGTGCCGCCCGTGGCGCTCGTGCCACCGCGACCGGCTTGAGCGCTCGTGCCGCCGCGGCCGCTCGTCCCGCCGGTCGTTGCGCCCGACGTGCCGCCACGTCCAGCGCTACCCGACTTGCCCGCGGAACCGCCTTTTCCGCCCCTGGCCGCGGTGCCGCCCGTGCCGCCCGTGCCGGGCGTCGAGTCGTCGTCACCACTGCAACCCGAGGCGACAGCGAAGGAGAGCACCGATGGGATCATGAGTGCCGTCAAGCTGCGATGAGAGAAAAGCTTAGTTTGCATGTTGAAGGTCCTCCTACGGACTGAAGGAAAATGTGTGGCGCGCGGCGCACGTGTGCGCAAGGTGGCAGAAACAATCATATTTCGGCGCGCCAAGCTGCGACGGCGCGAGACGCAATGACACATACAGTTCCGTCAATCGACGGGGCAGTGTGGCGAAGCGTCGAGGCAGATCACGCATTGACGCAAAGCGCCGTGATGAGTGCGGCCACATCGCGATGCGTTCATGTGCGGCTCTCGCACTGTGTCAACGATGCGCGGCGCGGTGGATCCCCGGTCGGGCGGCGATGAGCCGGGATCCTAGACGGGAGCGCTCGGCGGGCTGCTCGGCGGGTCGACGCAACTGTCGTCGCCGCCGACCGACCCCTTCGTATGGACGTCAACAATCGTAGTCGTTGGAAAGCTGTTGCGCGCGCTGTGTCGGCCATCATGGCGCTCGTGCTGGGCTGCGCCTCACATGACAGTAGTTCGCCCGCACCGGCCCCATCGAGCGGGTCGGCCGGCTCAGGATCGGAGGCGTCGAACGGCAAGGAGCCAACGACGAAGATAACGTGTGAGTGGGCTCACGGTCACCACCCCGCCGACGTGCCTGAATGCCAGTGTCATTCCGAAGGGGGCACGGGTGCGGAACTCGAGTTCGGTGGAATATGTTACAACGATAGCGGCGGCGACGATCCCGTACGCTGGTGTGCGGATCCGGGCTATCCCCGTGAGGGGTCGTGCTCGTATTGGGACTTGCAGCCGTGGAGATGCTCCGCTCAGGGCGACGGATCGTGCCGGTGCGCCTTCACGTACTTCGATAGCCTTTCATCCTTGTTGTTTTGTGACAGTCAACACGATGTTTGGCAGGAGCCTGCGCACTGCTGCTTCGACGGTTCGATGTGCACCTGTGATCCGGGAAGCGGGCAATGCAAGGACGGCGAGCAGCCGGTTTCGGACTGCGCTTCCTATGCCGCGCTAGGTCTGGCTCCGCCTCCGAGCTCCTGCCCGTCCGGTCAAATCGAGGTCACGAGCTGCGGCATGCCCACGACGCCGCCAGCCGCACAGGGCGGCACTTCGAGCGCGGACTGCTCGTACGATTGCCGGATCGACGGCGACCTCGCGTGTTGTTACGTGAGTACCGCGGACGGGAGGTGTGAACTGTACTGCTGTGATTCGAGCGGATGCTATTGACCCTGCCACGAAAACGGGCCGCGGCGCGCGGGCGTCATTCGGAGATCGTGGTCGCGCGCTCGCGTCGTCGCCGGAGGAGCGCGTCCATGCGCGCATCGAGCGACAGCGGGTCGTCGTTGGAAAGGCGTTGCGCACGTTCACCGAAAGCTTGTGCGAAACGTGTCAGTGCTGCGGCGCGCGCTGCGCGGCGCTCGGCGGGAGGGGCCGTGAAATCGCAGGGAATGTCGCCAAATTCCGGGGTTCCGTGGAGCGCGTCACACGCGACCTTGCGCACGGCCGCGTACGGGTCGTCGAGGAGCTCGGCGAGGGCGCGGGCTTGCCACACGCCGTTCGTCGCCGCACGTGCCTCAGCGCGACCGAACGCGGCCGCCAGCACGACGCGCGTCGCCGCATCACCTGCCAAAAGCTCGACGAGCGCGCGCGGAGTGTCCTCTTCGAGCTGCGCGGCCTCGACGCTGCCGAGCGACGCCTGCGTCTGCGTGCCGTACCAAACCGCGAGTGTCCGCGCGGTCCAGCCGAGCGTGCGGTCGAGATGACACAGGTTGCACGCGTTGGGTCGGCCGCTCGTCGCGGTGGCGAGGGCGCTCGGACTGTCGATGCGGTGCGAGCGGATCGCAGTGAAGAGGGCGTACGAAGTGAACGGCATGTGGCAGCCGACGCACGAGCTACCGGCCGAGCCAGCGGCGTGATGGGTGTGTTCCGCCGGCCGGCGAGCTTCGGCTGCGTGACAGCGCCGGCAAGACGTGTCGACCGACTCACGGCGCAGCTGATCGTTCGGCTCGCTCGCGTGCAGCGAGTGGCACGACAGGCACGAAATCCGTTGCTTGCCGTGGCCGCGCTCGTAACACGCCGAACGCTCGAGTCCGTTGAGCTCGCGACCGCCGACGCGAATCGTGCCGTCGCCCCAGAATAGGCTATCGGTCGTCGCTTCCACGGATGCGCCCCCCATACCTGGCGCCGTTGCTGCTGCCGGATCCGCTGCCGCGTCGGGCGGCGTCGTGGCGGCCGGTGTCAACAAGACGCGCGTCCGAGCGAGCGCGTCACCGGGCGAGTAGTCGCTGAACCCGGTTTTCCAAAACCGGTCTTCGTCGCGCGGAACGAAGTAAGCGTGACACTGGCCGCACACGGCCGACGCGCGCTCCGCCGAAAGGCGGGCGGGATTGACGATGCTCGAATCGGCCGCGGCGCGTAGATGCGTCACGAGCCGCGCCAAGGGATTACGCTGTTTCTCGACGTGCGCGCCGCCCGGCCCGTGACACGCCTCGCATGCGATGCCGAGCTCGACGGCGTTGGACGCGAAAACGTCGCGCGTCTCGTCGAGGGCCGGCTCTCCGCGCGTCGCGTGACACATGATGCAATTCGAGTTCCAGCGAACGGCATGCGCCGGCGCATCGGGCGGCTGCAAGAACGCGTCGCGGCGAGCCACGTAACGTCCCTCGGCAATCAGGTAAGCGATGGGTAACAGGCGGAGCTCGTTGCCGCGTTCGCCTCCCACCCAATAAACCTGATGATGGTGTGACCCCGTGGCGAGCAGGACACGCCGCTCCACGAGCGGAGCGGCGGCGTTCGGCGTCGGGCTCTGGGCAACGATTGCCGCCGCCACGAGATCCGGATCGGGCAAGCGGGCCCAAAGCTCGTCACCCTTGCGCCAGAGCTCGATGTTTCGCCCCTCCACCTCGAGCTTTACGCCTTGCCACGGACCGAGCACGGTCGCGGGCGTTGCGACCTGCGTCATCGTGCGATGAAAGCTCCGGTGCCAACTCGCGAACTCCGACGGATGGCAAGCGCGGCAGGCTCCAGAGCCGACGGCGTGGGCAGGCTCTCGGACGACGGCGATGGGGCTGACAGGCGCGCGCTTGCCGGTACTCCGGACGAGCAACGCTACGAGGGCGGCAGCAAGGGCGAGCCCCGTGACGGTCCGGAGCTTTGCGTCTGCCGCAGGCCAGACGAGCCACGCCGCGGCGACGGCGAGCGCGACGAATGCAGCCACTTCGAGACCCGCCATGCGCAGCCGCAAGGATAATGCCGCTTGCGGCAGGCATGGGGATCGGTCATGGGGCGAGCGTGACGGATAGCGAGCTCCACGCCCGAGTCGAACGACTTCGGGAGCGCGCGCTCACCACCGCCGCCGAAGAACGCCCCGCTCTCGCCGAGGAGCTCGAGGCCCTGCGGGCGCTCTATCGAAGCAACTCGGGCGCGTTCACGGCCGAACTGGTCGGTATGCTGCGTGGAATCGCCGCCGACCTCGATTCGGCCCCCCCGGGTGAAGCGCTCGAGCGCGAGCTCAAATCTACCTTTGGTTTCGACCACTTCCGGCCGGGCCAGCTCGCGATCGTCCGCACGGTGCTCGCCGGCCGCGACTGCATCGGCGTGATGCCGACCGGCGCCGGAAAATCGCTCACTTACCAGCTGCCGGCGCGCCTGCTCGGCGGCGTGACCCTCGTGGTCTCGCCGCTTATCGCGCTCATGAAGGACCAGGTCGATGCCTTGGCCGAGGTGGGACTCCGTTCGACGTTCTTGAACTCGAGCTTGTCGGCGGACGAACGCCGCGAACGCGTCGCTCGCATTCGTTCGGGCGAAATCGAAATCGTCTACGCCGCGCCCGAGGGGCTCGAAGCTTCCGTCGGTCGCGTCATCGCCGACCTCGACTTGCGGCTGATCGCGGTCGACGAGGCGCATTGCATCAGCCAGTGGGGTCACGATTTCCGGCCCGCCTACCGCAACCTCGCAGGGTTCAAGGAGCGATTCCCCAAGACGCCCGTGCTCGCGCTCACGGCGACCGCGACGCGCGAGGTCATCGACGACATCGGCAAGCAGCTCCGTATGCGCGCGCCCGCGCTCTTTCGCGGCTCGTTCTTGCGCCCTAACCTGAAACTCGTCGCCGTGCGCAAGGACACGCTCGGACGCGTCTCGACGCGCGACGCCATCGTGGCGCTCCTGCGCGAGCGCCGCGGCGAGAGCGGCATCGTCTACTGCTTGTCGCGCCGCTCGACCGAGGAGCTCGCCGAGTACCTGCGTTCAGCGGGGATTTCGGCGCGGCATTACCACGCCGGGCTCGAGCCGGCCGAGCGCTCCGCCGCGCAAGACGCGTTTCGCACGGGGGAAGTCGACGTCGTCACGGCGACGATCGCGTTCGGCATGGGCATCGACAAATCGAACGTGCGCTTCGTCGTGCATCGCGATCTGCCGCGCTCGATCGAAGGCTACTACCAAGAGATCGGACGCGCGGGTCGTGACGGTCTCGCGAGTGATTGCATCCTGTTCTACTCGTGGGCAGACGTGAAGGCCTATGACCGCATGGCCGATCAGAGTGGTGACGAGGCCGCCGCGGAGCGTTTGCGCGGCCAAGCGCGCGACATGTTTCGCTTGGCGGAGGCGGACGGCTGCCGTCACGCGCACGTCGTGCGCTACTTCGGCGAAAAGATCGCGCCGTGTATCGAGAGCTGCGACCAGTGTTCGGGTGAGACCCTCGGCGACACGCTGAAGCACGTCGCGCGCGGGCGCCGCAAGGCGGAACGTGTCGAAAACGGCGAGGAACCCTTGCGCAAAGCGCCGCCCGTCGTGCCGCCGGGCGCGGAGGAGCTACTCGGCGAGCTCAAGACGCTGCGCAGCCGGCTCGCGAACGAACGGCGTGTCCCCGCGTACGTCGTCTTCAGCGACGCGACGCTCGTCGCGATGGCGGCGCGCCGTCCGGCGTCGCAGGCCGAGCTGCTCGCGATTTCGGGCGTCGGCATGACGAAGCTCGAGCGCTACGGCGACGTCTTCCTGGCCGCCATCGCGCGGCACGGCGCGTGAACCTCGTGCGCGTCAGACGCTCGGCGCGCCCACCAAACCGGAGAGCAGATTCGGATTGGCACGGCGCCCGGAGCGATAGCGCGGCGGCGCGGGCGGCAAATGGCGCAGCGCTCGCTCGAGCATGAAGCGACTGAGGCCCGACATGCCGTCGAGCTCGAGCGCCACGCCGCGCGTATGTTCGCCGGGCCGACGGCCATGAAGCACGCGTGTGACCCACGCTTCTGCGTCGACCCAATACAGCGAATGCGGGAGTTGAAAGGAGAGGATGACGCGCTCGCCCGTGAGCACCGGATCGGCAGGCATCACGAGCGCCCCCGATGCCGACACGTCGACGACCCGATCCGCGATGAGCTTGAAATCGCGTTCGCGCACGACCTGGCAACGTTGGCGGAGTAGCCGGCGCGGCAGGCGCTGATGGGACGGGGCGGTCAATCGGGGCATCGGGACTCCTTGCTTCGGCGAAATCGTAAGGTCGGCGGCGTCGCGTGGGCCAAGTTCGCGCCGTCCCACACGGGCGCAGGTCCACCCAGCAATTCGAGTACTCCCCGTCGCCGAATCTCAAGTTGCGGCACTGCCGGTCCGTTTAGGCCTTGGTGACTCGTCCGCTCGTCGCTGCGCTCGTCCTCGGTTCCACGATTACCAGTTTCTTCGGCGCTGGATTGGCTTTGGCGGGCTCGCCCGCCGCCGTCCTCAGACCGACGCTCGTGCTCGGCACTGCCGAACCGATCCCGAATGGAGTCAAGGTAGGACCGGCGGGGGCCGAGTGGGCGCTACCCGGCGGCGCGCGGCTCACCGCCGAACGTAACGCCGAGCTGCGCGTCATCACGGTGCCGCAACAGCTCGCTCTCGCAGGGCGTCACCGCGTGGCGAGTTACACCGTGATGCTCAAGTCCGGCATCGTACACGCGCACATCCCCGTAAACGGCTCGACCGCCGTCGTCGTCTCGGCGCCGCGCAAAACGTCCGTCCTCGTCGCTGGCGGCGAAGCGAGCATCGTCGCAGGCTCGCAAATCGCGGTCGCCAACGCCGAAGGCACCACGTCCGTCTCCGTGAACGGCTCGCCCTTCCATGCCGTCGAGCCTGGCAGCGTCGAAGTGCCGGGCGGGCCCAAGCGCCCGTTGCTGCCAACGCCGTCCCTCGCCGGAGCGCCGTCGGTGCTGCTCTCTTACGGCAAACCCGCCGAGCTCGACGCGTTTCACTGGGACGCCGTTGCCGGCGCGCGCGCTTATCGCCTCGAGATCCGCGATACCGCGAGCAAGCGCGTCGTGGCGCACACCGAGACGGAAACTCCCGCCTCGCCGTTCGGCTTCGCCGCGCTCGAGCCCGGCAACTATTCGGTCCGAGTTGCCGCGGTCGACGGCGTCGGAATCGAGAGCGCGCACGCGCTCGAACGTCCGCTGTGCGTCGTCGGCGTCAACTTGCCGCCCGCAGCCTTCGTCGATACGGCGGGCATCGTGCGCTTCCCGCCCGGCGTGAGTATCGGATTTCGTCACGCCGAACGCGTCGAGATGAGCTTCGGTCCGGCGGGCACGTTCACACCGGCGCCGCCGTCGCTCGGTCTCTTCCGCGCACAGCCGTTTCTCGTGCGGTTGCGCGCTGCGGGCACCGACGCTGCGCGCGACCTCTGGCTGATGCCTCGCACCGCGCGAGCCAAGGTGGTGTTCGGGTCGCGTGCTCCGCATTGGCCCGGCAAGCCGCTCGACATCGACGTTCAGGTCGACGAAGAGGGCGGCGGAACGGAAGTCGCGGTTCAACCTGCCGTGAGCGTCGGCGTCGAGCCGGTCGCCGTCGAATTCACGCGGCAGGGCTCGCGCTTGCACGGCGTGCTCGCCGCGCGTGCCGGCAAGGGACCCTGGGTCGTGCGCGTCGAAGTGAAAGACGGCAGCGGCATGACGCTCGGGCGCGACTTCATCGAAGTCGCGGGTGGCCCCGCCGATCAGTCGGGTGGAGGCACGTGAGCCACGCCGGGCACGCCGCGCCCGCCGAGCAGCAGGGAACGGCGCGCGCACGCCGAGCCGCGGCTCGCACGAACGAGCGGCGCGATCGGGTGCGTTGCGAAGTGCACATCGACATCGACGTGCGGAGCAGCGCCGCGTGCTCGACCGGCGTCACGCGTGATCTTTCGGCTGCCGGGGCCTTCATCGTGACCGAGCTCGAGCTGCCGGTGGGCAGCACCGTGGAGCTGAAGTTGCATCTGCCGCGGCTCGCCGAGCCACTCTGTTGCGTCGGCGAGGTGCGTTGGTCACGGCCGCGCGAAAGCGATTCGGGCGAGCCGGTGGGCCTCGGCGTGCGCTTCGTGGCGCCTGACGCCGAAGCGCGCCGCGCGATCCAGTCGTTCCTGCTCGAGCATGCGCCGCTCGAGGTGGACGAGTGACGGGCGGCGACGTGCGGCGTGTGAACGGCGACGTGCGGCGGGCTATTTCGCCTTATCGTCGCTCATGATGCCGATCTTCGCTTCGTAGACCATCCGCCCGTGCGTCGGGTCCTTGAGCGCGATCTCGAACTCGTTCGGCACGTCGATCACGACTTCGCTCGGGGGCTTGCTCGGCTGCTTCCCGGTATCCTTACCGATCGGCTTGAGCACGACGGAGGTCGGCTTGTCGTCGCCGAACTCGATGGGGATGTTGTGCAGCACCGTGACGGTCGAGCCTTTGCGGCGGATCGTCACCCACACCCACTGCCCCTTTTTGTCCTTCTTGAACTGCATGCCGTCGGCTTCGAACTTGCTGCTCGCCTTCTTCATGCAGAGCGCCATCTTCTTCGCGTCGTCGCCGGCCTCCGAGTTACAGGCCTTCTCGGCCTTCTCTTTCGGCTCCGAGTCGTTGAAGTTGAACATGAACGTCACCTCGGGCGCCGTGATGATGTCCTTGGCGGTGCGCTTGACCTCGGGCGGGGTGGTGGAGTCAGCCGGCTTCGTGTCCGACTTGGTCTCGGCTTTCACCTCTTCCTTCTTGGCCTCGTCCGAGCTTGCCGTGTCCTTCTTCGGCTCGTCGGGCGGCGCGCTCTTGGCAGCGGACGGCTCCTCCGCCGGCTGCTTCGAGCCACCACACCCAGCGAGCGCCAGGACCGAAAAACCAATGAGCGATACGACCACCGAATGCATGCGCATGAGCTCGTGACCTCCGAAGTTCGCCCCGCGAGTTAACACGTCCGCCGTTGCGCGTGAACCCCGATCGGCCTTTCCTCGCGTCCGCTCCTACCCGCCACGGGCGAACGATGCGCCCCCGCGCACCAACGCTCTCGAACGGTCGAGCCTGCTGCATCCTGCCTCGAAGACCACGCTCGAGCGCCCCGTTCCATCCTCCGGAGCAGCACGCGGCTCATGCGCCGCCCCGCCTGAACCTGCTCGCACCGCGCGAGCTCGCCCCAGCCAAAAGAACGACCGCCTAAGGCGAGAGCCGGCGCGCGAGTGCGGCACGCGTATCACTCCACGCGATTGTCGAGGCTTTATCGTGGGCGACCTCCATGTCGCAGCGCAAACCGAACCACATACCGACGGTCCACCGACGTGCGTGACGACAATAAGGATGCCGAAAGAGATTCCCGGAGATGGTGGCTCTTCGGTCAGTCGCAGCGAGCAACGATTGCAGCGGAACGTTCGCTACAGCCCATCGATCACGTCGTCGTGTATAGTGTCCCATTGTGATGCGCAGAGCTGCGGTGGTGCTTGGCGGGCTCGTGGCGATCCTGTCGGTGCGATGCGGGAGCGATGACTCCGCAATGCTCCGCTGAGCCATCTCGTCCGAGTGATTGCGACACGATGCACGAACCGCTTCCGCGAGCGGCCGCGGGGTGCGCTCGAGGAGGCGTTGGACGCAGACGAGCGGCTCGGCTACCCTGCTCGCGATGAAGTTGTGGGTGAGCGGTCATGCGGGTCGAGCAATGTTCTTGACGGGCATCATATTTTTTTCGTCCGGCTGCTCGAACGGTGATGACGACGCGAGCGCCACGGGCGGAACGAGCGGGTCGGGCGGTTCGACGAGTAGCTCCGGCGGCTCGACGGCTGGCTCCGGCGGCTCGACGGCTGGCTCCGGTGGCAGCGCCCAGGGTGGCGCGGGCGGAAGCGCGCAAGGAGGAACCGGCGGCTCGGTTCCGGGCGGAAGCGCCGGCACCGGAAGCTCCCCGCTTTTCACGGAGGCTCCCGATTGTCCGAGCAACATCCAGAAGCTCGAGGGTAATTTCGACGGGGCGACCGTAGCGTCGGACAAGAGTGTGGGCTCGACCGTGTTTGACGAAACCGTCTACTACACGGTGCAGCGCGGGCGGAGCGAGGTTCGCCTGGAGTGGGGCACTTCGCCCGTTCAGAACGCCGTCCAACCCCTGACCGCAGGCGGATACCTGCTTTCGGTCTGGGATACCGCGAGTCCCGATACTCTCTATTGCGTTACTGCCGGCGAGATCGGTTTCTTGGAGACGGATTCGCTCCACGAATACTTCAAGTATTCGGTCACGAGCGTGCGGGCGGGTGAGGTCGGCACCACCGCAAACTCGCAGCCGGCCAAGTGCGACGGCGAGGAGCTCACGGTCGACCTTCACGGCTGCGTGCAGCGCGACTGATCAGCGCTGTGAACTGAACTTTGGCGATCTTGTTCCGTCACCGTTTTCTCGTCGTCGCCTTCCTGTTCGGAATCGCGTGCGCGTCGAAGAAGTCGGAGCAGTCGAATGACAGGAACGGAGCCGGGGGTGAACCCGGTGAAGCGGGCGCGCCGGCACTGGGCGGGTCGGGCGGCGCGCCGGCGGGTGGCAGCGGCGAAACGAACGGCGCCCGAGGTGGAACGACGACCCACGGTGGTGGCGCGGGCACCGGCGCGCGCGGCGAAGACGGCAAAGCGGGCGAGAACTGAGTGTAATCGTTCAATAATAAACGCGTCAAACGCACTGTGCTCCTCGACGGGCGGCTGCGCTGCCCTCCGCACGGCGAGGCTCGCGCTGTCGCAGCGGAACAACTCGAGACCGGGGAGTAGTTCGATCCGTTGCCGGACGAGCTCGAGAGGGGGCAAGCGTCGTGGACGCTCGAAGGCCCCTCCGCCCCAATTGGGTCGTTTCATTTTGTCATTGGGCATTCGGAACCGTCGCGGTCGCCTGATGCCAGAGTGAAACAACCGAATCGGTGGGATGGGCTCGACCCTTGTTCATGACGGTCAACGCTTGCTGCGCCCAGAAGACCCTTCCCGCCGCGTCCGACGCGAGGCCAGAGGCGGCAGCCCCTCAGCGCACCTGGCGACGGTAGGCCGTCGCGAGCGAGTCGGCGTATTCGTTCCAGCGGTTGCCGGCGTGGGCCTTGATCCATTGAAGCGTGAGCTCCGGGCGGGTTTTCAGGGTGCGATAGAGTTCTTGGACGAGATCGAGGTTTTTGATGGCGCCAGTTTTGCGCTTCCAGCCGCGCGCCTCCCAGGCCGGTGCCCATTCGGTGAAGGTGCTGACGCAGAGTTGACTGTCGCTGTAAACAATGGCCGTAGTGCCGGCGGGGATGATGCGGCAAGCCGCAATCAGGGCCATGAGTTCCATGCGGTTGCTCGTGGTCGAGGGCTCGTGACCCCATTCTTCGCGCACGATGCGATCGTTTTCGACGTGGACGACCCCCCAGCCGCCGGGGCCGGGGTTCGGTTCCGCCGCGCCGTCCGTGAAGACTCCGCTCTTCGGGCCACCCTGGTATTTGCGGAGAACTTCCTGAGTCGTGAGGTTCTCTTCGCGTACAGACGCAATCGCACGCTGGGTCGCGCGCGCCGGCGCGCCTTTGCAGCGCAAGCAGACTTGCGGTGTCCAACCTGGATAGCGAGCTAGGGTGGCCTCGGGAACCTCGAAACGGCGTGAACATTCGCGACAAGTGAAATCAGGCACGGGGATGGCGTGATATAACTAGAAGGCGTGCCGGAGGAAAAGCACGGTCGCGTCGTGATTCTCGGCGGGGGCGTGGCGGGCCTCAGCGCGGCGCACGAGCTCTCCGAACGCCATTTCTCGGTGAGCGTCTTCGAGCAACGCGACGTGCCGGGCGGGAAGGCACGCAGCACGCGGGTCGCACGAACCGCGACCGGCGGACGGCAGCCGCTGCCCGGAGAACACGGCTTTCGCTTCTTCCCCGGCTTCTATTGGCATCTGCCGGACACGATGGCGCGCATTCCGGCGCGCGACGGCAAGAGCGTCGCCGAGCACTTGCAAGCGGTCGATACGATGACCTTCGCGTTCGACGCGGCGCCAGCCTACGCGCTGCCCGCGCACCGGCCGCGCACCTGGGCCGAGTTCGAGCTCGTGCTCCGCTACGTCGCCGCGCTCGGCGACATGGGAATCAGCACCGATGATCTGGTGTTCATCTGGTGGCAGCTCTGGAAGATCGTGACGAGCTCGACCACGCGACGGATCGCGACGCTCGAGCGCATGTCCTGGTGGGACTATGTCGACGCGAGTAACCGCTCGGAAGCCTTCCAGCGCCTGCTCGTGATCGGCGTCACGCGTAATCTCGTCGCGAGCAAGGCTGAAAAAGCCAACGCGCGCACGGTCGGGCAGGTCGGTATTCAGCTTCTGCTCGATCTCATCACGGGCGCACGCGACACCGATCGCATTTTGGACGGCCCCACCAACGACGTCTGGATCGATCCGTGGGTTTCGCATTTGACCGAGCAACTGGGTGTCGATTATCGGCTCGGCTGGGAGCTCGACCGCGTGGAGCTCGACGCCGAAAAGACGCGGGTTTTGCGTGTCGTCGTGCGGCGTTCGAAGACGCGGGAGCGCGAGCCCGACGTGGCGCTCGCCGAACTTCTCGCCGAGGTGCCGCCGATGCTGGATGTTGCGCCCGGGCCGCTCGGCGAAGCGCCGTTGGACGCGAGCGCCGACGCGGCGGACGTCGACCCCTCCACGGACGCCCGCGCCGCCCGCGCTCGTGAGGAACGTCACGCGCGCTGGCGGGAACGGGCGGCCGCGCGACGACTCGCGGGCGCCGCGCTCGCACGTGAAGTGCGCGCCGAGCCCGAAAGCGTCGAGACGCTGAGCATCGAGGCCGATCACTTCATCTTTGCTCTACCCGTCGAAGTGATGGCCGAGGTGCTCGAAAAGCAACCCGAGCTACTCGCGGCCGAGCCGAAGCTCGCGGGCGTGCTCGAGCTCGGCCGTCATCAGGTCGAATGGATGAACGGCATTCAATTTTACCTCACGGCCGACGTGCCCATCGCGCGCGGTCACGTCAATCACGTCGATTCCGCGTGGGCTCTCACGAGCATCTCGCAGTCACAGTTTTGGCCGGATTTCCCGAACGCCCGCTACGCCGACGGCCGGGTGCGCACGATCCTCTCCGTCGACATCTCCGCCTGGGACATCGCGAGCCCGAGCGGCAAAGCGGCGCGCGATTGCGACTACCGCGAGATCGCCGAAGAAACCTGGCGCCAGCTCAAACAATCGCTCAACCGCGAGCGCCCCGTGCTCGCGGACGACATGCTGCACCCGACGACGCCATGGCACATCGATGACGACATCGTGGAGCGCTTGCGCAAGGAGGGCCGTCTGTCACGCCGCGAGCGCGTGCGTCGTGCCGAGCAGAAGCAGGCCGAAGGCCGCGCCGACGAGCCGGACCTCTTGACCAACGCCGAGCCCTTGCTCGTCAACCTCGTCGATAGCTGGGATCTGAGACCGGAGGCGCGCACCGCTCTCGAAAATCTCTACCTTGCTTCCGACTACCTCAAGACGAACACGAATCTTGCGACGATGGAGGCAGCGAACGAGGCTGCGCGCGCTGCGACGAACGCGATTCTCGACGCCGCGAAGGTGGCCGAGCCGCCGTGCCGGATCCAACCGCTCAGTGAGCCGTTCGCGGGTCTGCGCGCCCGTGACGCCGAACGCTTTCGGCGCGGTGATTCGCAGAAGAACCCGTTTTACGCGGATTTGCTCGCCTTCGTCGTGCTCGTCGTCGGTGCGACGGGACTCAAAGTCCTCGGCTGGGTCAACGCGGTTCCGCGCACGCTCTGGCTGCTCGGCGCAGGTGTCGCGGGGCTGCTCACTCTCTTCGGCACGGTGTGGGATCGGGCTTGGTCGCTCTCGTTCACGTCGGCTTGTGAGCTCGGAGCGCGGCTCGACGCGTTTCGTCCGGCGGCGTGTCTGAGCACGCTGTCGCCCATTCCGACGCCGGCGGCGCGTGCCGAGTTTTGGTACGCGGCCTACATGGTGATTTTCGGCTTGTCGCTCTTCACGCTGCCGAAAAAGACGCTCGGCGCGCTCGGCTTTCCCGACGAGTACGGCCCCTGGATCCCGCTGCTCGGCGTCGCGCCTCTCATCATCGCGACCTTTTACGCGACGGCGGCGCTCTTCGACGTCGAGCTGTTCTTTTGGTTTTCGGTGGCGGGTCGCATCATCGTCTTTCTTTCGGTGCTCTACCTGACCGAGGGGCGCCACCGCGCGTCGCCGTTACTCTTGATGGTCGCGGCACCCGACGCGGCAAGCGCGATCTGGAGCGGCATGCTGCTCGCGCCGAACGTCGCCGCGGGACGCTTCTTTTGCTTGGGTGTTTTGAACGTCATCGCGGCGTTCTCGTTCCAGTTCTTCCCCGCAGGCACGCTGCGCGCGCTGGGCTTCCCCGCCAAATCCTCGGCTTGGGTGCCGATGACGGCGATTTTATTATGGTTTTGGGGGCTGTACGCGGCGCTAGCCGTCGCGTTCCACTTCGGCGCGCTGCTCGTCGCGGGGCTCGTGTGCCAGGCGATTTTCGGAGTTTTCTGCTTCCTCGCGCCGCTCGTCTACCGCGTGCGGAGCGAACCGTTCGCGCCGGGCTTTCGCCTGAGCCTGATCGGGCTCGGTTACGGCGCGTCGGCATATTGGCTCTGGTCGGCCTTCGGCCGCTGAGGGGGCTCACTCACGTCGAGTCAGGCACGCAGACGCTCGAGCCGTTGGCGCGCGCGCTCTGCGACGGCCGCAAGCTCGCACGCTTCGGCGTGCTCGACCGCGGCGGCGAAGGCGCTGCGTGCACGCTTGGTTTTGTCGAACACGAGCGCGAGGTCGCCTGCCGCGAGCTCGGCTTCGGCGCGCATGAACGGAAACGCGCGGGCGACGCGCGCGAGTGCCTCACAGGCGGCCCGCGCGGCCTTCAGACGCGCAGGGCGGCTCGGGACGTCGGCCTGAGCGTGGAGGCGTAGACACACCTCGGCGACGGCGGCGTAGGCGGTGCCACTCGCGCTCACGAGCGGCAGGCCGCCTCCCATCGCGGCGAGCGTTGCGTCCACGAGCTTGGTCGCACGTTCCAGATTGCCCGCGTCGAGCTCGGCAAGGGCCTGTAATCCGGAGACCCAGATGCGTTCGTCGCGCCCGAGTCCTTCGGCCAGCGCCGCGGCGGCTTCGAGATCGGCGCACGCTTCCTGCACGCGCTCGAGCGCGTGCTTTGCCTGGGCGCGCGTCACGAGGCTCCAGCAGCGCGTCTGCGGATCGCCACGCAAGGACGAGCGATAGGCGAGCTCGGCGGTCTCGAGCGCCGCTTCGGGTTGTCCGCGCAAGCCGAGGTTATACGCAATGATGCCGAGCGCCTCCTCCGAGCGGCGACGGTAGCCGAGGCGATCGGCGAGCTCGAGCGCGCGCCTCAGCCATGGTTCGCCTAGAGACCAGCGGCCCGTATTGCAGTGATCGAGGCCCTTCAAGAGGCAGACGTAAGACTCGACGGCCGCGTCGGGCGCGAGCTCGAGCGTGCGCTCGGCGCGGGCGAGGTACGCGGGAGCGAGCTGCCGCAAGGGTGGGCTCAGCGCGAGCCCCCCGAAGGTGTTCGCGTAAGCGCTCGCGAGCTCGGGCGAAGGTCCGGCGCGTTCGGCGAGGTTCAGCGTCCTGAGCGTCGAGTGCAGCAAGGGCAGCGGGTCCGCCTCGAAATAGTGAATTTGGAGCAAGTGATCCGAGGCGCGTGCGACGTCGAGCAGGTACTCCGCGTCGCGCGCTCGCTTTTGCCCGCGCGAGAGCAGGCGATGAAACACCTGCGTCAGCACGCCGAGGAGGATCTGCAGGATCAACCCGAAGCGTGAGCGCGCCGCTTGCCGTCCGAACAGGGACACCGCGCGCTCGAGGTGATGCTTGCCGGCGTCGAGGTCCCCCATGCCCTGGAGCGCTTGGCCGAGCTGGCTCTCCCAGCGCGCGCGGCGCGCGGCAGGGGTGCCGAACTCGGCCGTGCGATCGAGCTTGAGCGCTTCCCGGAAGCACTCGGCGGCTTCCGTGCCGGCCGAATGCGCGAGCGCGGAGAGGCCCGCCTGTTCGAGGTAGTCGAGAGCGCGCGCGATGTCGCCCGCACCGCGATAATGGTGCGCGAGCAAGGCCGCCCGCTGGTTCGGCGCGCCGCGTTCGGTGTCGCGCGCTTCGAGCGTTTCCGCGAGTAGGCCGTGCAGCGCGCGGCGTTCGTCGTCGGCGATCGAGTCGTAGGCGACCTTGCGTATCGTATCGTGCGAGAAGGCCAGCGTTTCGCGCGTGAGCTCGACGAGGAAGTGGCGCGCGCAGAGCTCGCCGAGCTCCGACACGAGCTCGTCCTCGCTTTGGGGCCGCGATGAAAGGCGCCGTGCGTTGATCGACAAGAGCACTTCCGCCTCGATCTCGTGGCCAATCACGGCGGCCACGTCGATGAGGGCGCGCGCCTGCGAAGACAGGGAGGCGAGCCGGCGCTCGACGAGCGCGCGGACGTTGTGCGGCAAGGGCAACGTGCGATGCGAGCCGCTCTCGTCTTGGTGCCAGCGGCCTTCGGCGTCGCGATAGAGCAAACCCGCGTCGAGCGCCGCCCGCAGGTACTCGCCGACGAAGAACGGGTTCCCCTCCGATTCGCGCGCGACGAAGTGCGCGAGGTCGGGCGGCGCCTCGCCGACGCCGAGCATGTCGGCGACCATCTTGGAGACGTCGTCGGAACGGAGCCGGCCGAGCTCGACGTGCAGCGTGCGCGGCAGCTCGAGCAGGGACGAAAGCCACGCGCCGCCTTCCTCTTTGCGGTATGTGCCGAGGATCACGAGGCGTCCCGCGCCGCGCTCCGTTTCCTGCGCACCGAGACGCGCGAGCAGCGCGAGCGACAGCCCGTCCGCCCAGTGCACGTCGTCGATCACGAGCAATAGGGCGGTGCTCTCGTGGGCGAACGCGAGGATCGTTTCCGACAGGGCGCCGAGTAGGCGCTCGAGCGCCGCCGCGACCGGCAGGCCCGGTGGATCGACCACCTCACTGGCCGGCTCGAGCTCGCGGAAAGCCGGCTCGATGCTGGCAAGGAGCTTCTGCCAGGGCCCGACGATACGCGCCGTCACGCCGGGGCCGCCCACCGCGCAATGCTCGACGATGCGCCTGAGCAGCGCGCGGAACGGAAAGAGCGGCAGGCTCCGCTCGGTGCGTCCCGGGGAAGCGGCGGGACACTCGCTCGTCACGACCTCGTATTCGCGCTGGTAAGCGAAGCGGGCCACCTCGGCCGCGAGCGATGTCTTGCCGATGCCGCTCTCCCCGCCGAGCAACAGCAGGCCGCCGAGCTTACGCGAGGAGTCGACGCCCTCGAGCATGGTGTCGAGCGCTTCCGCCCGTCCGACGAGCCGCGGCTGATAGAGGTAGGCGCGACCGCGCGGCAAGCCGTCACGGGGCCAGTCACGCGCGCCGAGCGCAGCAAGAGCCGCGGCGACGTCGTCGGCGTGACCGATACGCTCGCGTGGATCTTTGGCGAGCAGACGCAAGACTAGATCGTCGAGCCCGCGCGGAATGCCGTGCACGATTTCCGAGGGGGCAACGGGTCTGAGCTCGCCCGGTGCCGTTCCGAGCCTGGTCCCGAAATCCTCGAACGGAACGATCCCGGTGAGCGCTTCGTACAAGGTACAGCCGAGCGCGTAGAGATCGCTGCGTGCGTCGCCGACTTCGCCCTTGATTTGCTCCGGGGCCATGTACACGAGCGTGCCCCCGTAGGTCTGCGTGTCTTCGAGGATCTCGCGGCCGAGCGCGCCGCGCCAGCGTCCGACGAGGCCGAAGTCCATGAGGACGGGGGTGCCGTCGGGGCGAATGAAAATGTTGCCGGGCTTGATGTCTCGGTGGACGATGCCCTCGCCGTGCAGGTAAGCGAGCGGCGCGCAGAGCAAACGGAACAGCGTGAGCAGCTCCTCGAGCTTGCCGCCGACGGCGGAGCGCAAGAGACGCGGTGACCCTGCGCGCCCCTTGCTCGGCTCACGCTCGCGTTCCACGGTGACCGTCGGAATCGTCGAAAAATCCACGTAGCCGCCGCCGATGGATTGCGCGAGCGTGACGCCGTTCAAAAGCTCCATCGCGTACCAGGGCCGGCCCTCGAACACGCCGCCGTCGAGGATGCGGACGATGCCCGGATGATGCAGCCGATAGAGCGCGACGATTTCGCGGCGAACGCTCGAAACGTGCGCCGTTGCCCGCACGCGCACGGTCTTGAGCGCGACGAGCGCTCCGGTCTCGACGTGCCGCGCGCGGAAGACGACACCGACGCCGCCCTTGCCGAGCTCACCGAGAATTTCGTACGGTCCGATGCGCGCCGGGAAACCGGGAGCGAATTCGCCCTCCGGGCGGGCCGACGCGACGAGCCGATGACGCACGTGGGGGAGCTCCAAAAACTGGATTGCCAGCGTCTCATATTTGAGGCCTGGCTGGAGGAGTTTCGCGAGGGCCTTCGGCGACCCGAGTGGCGCCCCTCGTGGCCCCGAGTCTATCCTACGTGCGTGAACGCAGGGTCCGACTCCGCACTCTTCGAGCAAGCCGCGGAAACGCTCGCCCGCGCCGAAGAACGCATCAATTTGCTGGGGAGCGTCGCGCCTGCGGACGTGTTCGGGGAAACTGCAACGCTTGTGCGCGACTACTCGAAGGGAAAACCGCTCGTCATCACTCGCGCGGGTGAGGTTTTCGAGCTCGCGCCCGTCCGCCATGCCTTGGCGCAGGTTCAGCGCGCCACCGAGCCGCTCGGGGCGCTCGGACGGCTGTACGGCGAGCGCGCCGAGGAGCTCGAGCTCGAAGCGCGACTGGTCGAAGCCGTCGGAACGCCGCATTTTCGGGTGCTCGCCGCCAAGCGTTTTCCCGAGCCGCCGCTCGAGCTCGGGCGCGCCTGTGACGCGTTCGTCGCGGAGGCCGACCGGCTGGTGCTGCCCGAAGCGGCCCTGCGCTATCGGAGTGACGACGAGACCGAGCCGCGGAGCCTCATTTCACGGCTCCGTCTCAAAGTGAGAGAGCTCGGCTTGAAGTTCGTGGTGCGCGTCGCTCGGAGCCAGCTCGCCGCCGCGGCCACGGGTAACGGTTTGGTCTCGGTACGGGCGGGCATGCGCCTCACCGCGACGGCTGGAGAGCGCATTACCGCGCACGAGCTCTTCGGCCATGCGCTCCCGCGCGCGCGGGCTCGGCATGCGTCTCTGCCGCTCTTGCGTGCCGGAACGCGCGGAGCCGCCGACGACGAGGAGGGACGCGCGCTGCTCGTCGAACGGCGCGCGAACCTGCTCGACGCCGAGCGTCAGCGGGAGCTCGCGCTGCGACATGTGGCGGCCGTGGGCGTGCGCCGGGGCGCGGAGCCCCGCGACACCGTCGACACGCTCGCCGAGCGCGGCGAGCCGGTCGAGCGCGCGGTCGAGCTCGCGCTGCGTATTCACCGCGGCGGCGGGCTCGCGCGCGAGATCGTATACCTGCCGACTTACGTCGCGGTCACGCGCGCTTTTGCCGGGGAGCCGTCACTCGAGCGCTGGTTCGAACGCGGGCGCATCGGGCTCGCGGCGGCGCGCGAGCTCAATCGAGCTCAACCAACACCGGAGCATGATCGGACGGCTTGGGCTCGCGGCGCGGTTCCACGTCGATCTCCGCTCGCCTGATCCGCGGCGAGAGCGCGGCCGTGACGAACACGTAGTCGATGCGCAGCCCGCGATTGCTGCGAAAGTCGCCGCCGCGGTAGTCCCACCAGCTGTAACGGCGCTCTTCTGGATGGAGCTGCCGGAAGCTGTCGAACAAGCCGAAGTCGAGCACGCGCGCGAGCGCCCGTTGCTCCTCGGGATGAAACAAGAGCTTGCCCCGAAAGCGACCCGGATCGAACACGTCGAGCTCGGCGCGCGCCACGTTGAAGTCGCCGCAGACGACGAGCTCGCGCGCGGCGTCCTCGCTCACGTCGAGCGTGACGCGAAGCCGTTCGAAAAAGCGCAGCTTCTCGACGAAGCTCGGGAGCGCGACGCTCTTGCCGTTCGGCACGTACACGTCGAGGATGCGCACGCCGAGCACCGTGGCGGCGATGAGGCGCCGCTCCGCGCTCGGGCCGTCGTCGAACAGGCCGACCTTAACGTCCGTGAGGGGATGGCGTGACGCGATGGCCACGCCGTTGTATCCCGTCTGACCGGCGACTCGCGTCTCGTAGCCGACGCGAGCGAGCTCCTCGTGCGGGAACTCGTCGTCCTCCACCTTGGTCTCCTGCAGGCAGAGGACGTCGGGTTCGTGGCGCTCGAGCCAACTTGCGACGCTCGCGATCCTCGCGCGGATGCCGTTGACGTTGAAGCTCGCAATCTTCACGGGCAGCACCATAGCCGCGCGTCATGAGTGAGCCCCGGCCGGCCACCAAGGAGGCGGTACGCGGCCGCGAGGGCGCGCGCACCCGAACCCCCTTGTGGATGAAACGGGGTGGCATTAGACGCGAGGGTTGGATGGACTCGAGGCTCGGAGCCGTGGCCGGCGTGGGGGTGCTCGCGGCGGGCATCGTTTTCGGCTCGGCGCGCGTGGCTCGTGCCCAGGACGGATCCGTGCCGCGCGGCAACTCCGGCGCCGTGATCAAGCCACCGGCGGAGGAGCCACCGGCGCCGAAGCCCGTGATCAAAGATCCCGTCCTGCTCGACTTCGTCAACGCCACGTACCCGCCGGAGGCAATCAAGGAGGGCCTCGAGGCGACGGTGGTGCTCAAGATCACGATCGATCGCGAGGGGCACGTCACGAAAGTCGAAATTCCCGCACCCGTCGGTCACGGCTTCGACGAAGCAGCGCGCGCGGCGGCGCTTCAGTTTCGCTTCGAGCCGGCGACCCGCGACGGCAAGGCGATCCCCGCGATCGTCCGCTATCCATACCACTTCACGCTCACGCCCGTCGAAGCAGCGCCGCCCCCGCCCCCCACGACGGGCATCTTGAGCGGACGACTACGGCTCGCCGAGACCGACGCGCCGCTCGTCGGCGAACCGGTCATGCTCGTCGGCCCCGACGGCAGCGCGCGCCAAGTCACGACGGATCAGGACGGCCGCTGGCACGTCGAAAACCTTCCGCCGGGCTCGTATCACGTCAAGATCGTGGTGCAGGGCTTCGAGGACATCGACTCGGTCGAAGAAGTCGCCGCGGGGGAAGAGACGGCCGTGACGCTGCGCATGCGGCCGCAGACGGAGGGGATTGAAGTCATCGTCGGCGGCGAGCGGCCTGCGCGCGAGGTCACGCGCCGCACTGTCGAACGTCGTGAAATCGAGCGCATTCCAGGCACGAACGGCGACGCGCTGCGCTCGCTCCAGAGCTTGCCCGGTGTAGGACGTCCGCCGGGTCTCGCGGGGCTCCTGATCGTGCGCGGCTCGGCGCCGCAAGACAGCGTGACGTTCGTCGACGGCACGGGCGTGCCGCTCATTTATCACTTCCTCGGCCTCACGAGCGTCCTGCCGACCGAGCTGCTCGACCGTATCGATTTCTATCCGGGTAACTTCAGCGCGCGTTTCGGCCGCGCGATGGGCGGCGTGGTCGACGTGGGCCTGCGCTCCCCGAACACGCAGTGCGTTCAGGACAACGGCAAGCCCGATCCCAGGAAGCACAACTGCTTCCACGGCCTGCTCCAGGCCGACTTCATCGACGCGCGCGTGATGCTCGAGGGGCCACTGCCGATCAAGGGTTGGTCGTTCCTGGCCGCCGGAAGAAAGTCACTGATCAACAGCTGGCTCAAACCGGCGCTCGAAGCGACCGGCGCGAGCGTGACGACGGCGCCCGTCTACTACGACTATCAGCTCATCGCCGAGCACAAGACGGAGCACGCGCGCACTTCGCTCCGGTTTTACGGCTCCGACGATCGCGTTGCGTTCATCATCAACGATCCGTTCGTGCAAGACCCAGCGCTCGGCGGCAGCCTGCGTTACGGCACGTCATTCTATCGCGCGCAGCTCTTTTACCAGACGGATCTGAGCTCCAAGGCGACGCTCACCGCGAACCTGTCCGCGGGCAAAGACGCGATCAATTTCTCTGTCGGCAACGTGCGCTTCGACATCAAGACCGTCCCCATCGATTGGCGCTACGAGCTCGGCTACACCTTCACGAAGGGCGTCAAGTTGAGCTCGGGGCTCGACTTCGAGCTCGCACCCTTCGACGTGCAAGTGCGCGCGCCCGATCCGCCGCGGCCGGGTGAGCCCGATCCGGGGCCGTACGCCGCGCGCCCGCCGCGTGAGGTGCACACCAAAGGTATGGGGTTTCGACCCGCCTGGTACGGTGAGTTCGAGCTCGAACCCATCGACAGGTTGCGGCTCGTCCCCGGCCTGCGCGCCGACTTTGCACGTGACACCGGACACGGCGAGCTCGCCCCACGCATCAGCGGCCGCTACGACTTCGTCAAGGGCTCGGACGCCGAGCATCCCCATCGACGCAGGACGACGCTCAAGGGCGGCGCTGGCGTCTATTACCAGCCGCCCCAATTCCAGGAGACCGACGCCATTTTCGGCACTCCCGGTCTCTACTCGAATCGCGCGCTCCACTACTCGGTGGGTGTCGAGCAAGAGCTCACGCGCCACGTCGACCTGAGCCTCGAGGGCTTTTACAAGAATCTCACGGACCTCGTCGCGCGCGGTGTCAACGATCAGGGCGCGTACACCTACAACAATCTCGGAACGGGGTACGTGATCGGCGGTGAGACGCTCATCCGCTACAAGCCGGACGAGCACTTCTTCGGGTGGATCGCGTACACGCTGTCGCGCAGCGTGCGCCGCGACGGGCCGGATCTGCCGCGCTATCTATTTCAGTACGATCAGACGCACAACCTGACGGTGCTCGGCAGCTACCGGCTCGGTCGCGGCTGGGAGTTCGGAGCGCGCTTCTCGCTCGTCTCGGGGCCGCTCGACACGCCGACGTTGATGCAGTCGTACCCGGGCGCGCTGCCGGCGCTCTATGCGTCGGACGCGGGCACGTACGCGAAGCTCGACGGCACGCCCTTCAGCCGGCGTTTGCCACTCACGCACACACTCGACATTCGTATCGACAAACACTGGCAGGTGAAGAAGGTGCGCATCTCCACGTACCTCGACGTGAAGAACGTCTACAACCACGCGAGCGTCGAAGGCTTCACGTACAACTACAATTTCAGCCAAACCGGCTACCAGAAGGGCGTGCCCATCATCCCGAGCCTCGGCTTTCGAATGGAGATCTGAGCATGAAGGCGAGACGATTCGGAACACTCGCTTGGCTTTGCGCCGTCTCGGCGTTCGGCTGTGCTCCGAGCATGGAGCCGCCCACCAAAATCCAGACGCTCCGGATCCTCGGCGTGCAAAAGGACAAGCCGTACGCGCTGCCGGGCGACGAAGTGAGACTGACGATGCTGTGGCACGACGGTTCGATCCCGGTTGCCCAGGACATGGGCAACGGTGATGGCGACGACGGCGGCAACGGCGGCGACGGGAGCGGCAACGGTGGCGACGGCGGCGGCGGGAGGCAACGCGAGGTGCGGATTGGCTGGCTCGGCGGCTGCTTCAACCCGCCAGGCGACACGTATTCCGGCTGCTATCAGCAGTTCGCGGCTGCTCTCGCGGCGAACGGGGCTCAGACCATTGTCGAGGGCACACCGCTCTCCTTGCCGAGCGGGTCAAAGTTCACGCTGCAGATCCCGCCTGACGCGGCGCTCCACCCGAGCCAGGATCCGAAGCTTCCACGCTACGGCCTCTCGTACGTGTTCTTCGCGCTTTGCGCGGGGAAGATCGTGGCCGGTGACGAACACTTCCCGATCCACTGCCACGACGCCTACGAACGCGAGCTCGGTCCGGACGACTTCGTGTTCGGCTATTCATCCATCTATTTCTTTGCGCCGCAGGCCGACGGATCGCCGCGCTACTCGAACGCGAATCCAGTGAATGACGGCCTGCTTTTCGGGCCGGACCAAGTGACCGAGAAGGGCGCGACGTGCTCCGGCGACGAGTGCCTGGGCAAGTGCGACGACACCGGTTGCGTGAACGCGCCCGCGCCCGAGGTGAACTGCACGGCGACTCCGACGCTTTGCATGTCGCCCTGCGCCGACGATGGTGATCCGACGAAGTGCCCGCCGCACGATCTACGGCTCGACATCGATCCGACCACGTTCGAAAAAGACCAGGTGACGAACGACGCCTATGGTCGCGACTACGGCGAGCAGATGTGGATCGACTACTACGCGACGGCCGGTAAGTTCCATTCGGCGACCAAGCTCTTGAACGACGCGACCACCGGCTACAATCGCGTGAACGGCACGCAGTACTACGCGCCGAGGACGCCCGGTCCCGTGCGTCTCTGGGTAGTCACGCACGACAACCGTGGCGGCGTGAGCTGGGTCGGGACCACGCTGAAGATTCAGTGAGCGCGAGACAGGCCGAGTTGCGCGCCAGCGAAACGAAGCACGCCGTGTTCGGCGACACGAGACGCGTGACGCCGCTCAGTTCTGCGCCGTGACGCCCGTCGCCTTCGCCATCACGACTTTGTTGCCGTAGGCGGGCGGCGGCGCGATCAGGTGCGGACGCGGGTGCTCGTTACGGCGCGGCGCATGGTCGGCGGTGCGTTCGGGGACCATGGGCACGGGGGCGGCGCTCTTTCCACAACCACTCACGAGGGTGACGAGACCGAACAGCGCGAGGAGGAACGAGCGGGCCACTCTTTTGACCTTAAGGATTTTTTGCGGCTCCGCAAGGCGCGGAGCACGCGGCATCTTTCGAGCCGAAGCGCGGCTGTGCGCTCGCGCCCGACACATGGCGTGGACGTACACGACGCATTGCGGCGCGCGTTCGCGCACGATTTCGCGACGCGAACGGTGCTTACTTCTTCCGCTGCCAGCCCGCGCGGCCTTCGACGATGCCGCCGTCGGCGCTGAGTGCCACGACCATGCCCGCGTCGGCCATGATGCTGATGAGAGGGGCCGTCCAAGACGCGTCGCTCCACACCGCCCGCCAGGTGCTGTCGCGCTGTGGGTCGCGCATCCAGAGCCGGCCGAGACTTGCGACCCACTCGCGATCGAGGACGTCCATCGCGCCGGCGGTGAGATCGGGCTCGCCCTCCGCGATCGAGCTCGTGGGCGTCTTGCCTTCGATGCGCAAAGCGACGCCGTTCGAGCCCACGAGCAGCCCGAGGTGCCGCTCGGGCTCACTCGCGCCGCCGACGAACGCGCGCGTGCGCGGCGTCGGCAGGTATTCGAGCTCCCATTGGAGCGGCGTGTAGATCGCCGCGAACCCGCCGCCTTGCGTGAGGCGGCCGCACACGAGCCAGCGCGTGTCTTCGAGCCGCAGCAGCGAGGCGACGTACGCGACGCCGTCGAGCTGCATCGGACGCACCCAGCGCCGCGCCGCCATGGCGAAGAGCAGCGGCGGCGCCCCACGCCGTTCCGCGACGGCCGCGAGCAAATCGTCGGTGCGCCCGCTCGCGTGCGTGAACGTGAGGTCCGGCTGCGGCGCGCGGTGCACCTCCCGCACGCCGTCCGTCGCGTACACCGCGAGTGTCCCGTTGCCGCCCACGAGCCAGCCGCCCGCCTCGTAACGGCGCACGAACCTCATCTGTCCCGGCAGGTTCGCCGCGACCTCGCGCGCATCGACCCACGACTGCCCGTCCCAAAATACGGGTCCCTGCGGCGTGAGCGACAAGCAGCGCCCGTCGACGTCCCACGCCGCGGAGAGCACCGTGCGGTCGCCGCCCGGCGGGTGACGCACCGTCCAGAGCCAGCTCGTGAGATCCCCGGGCGGCGCTAGATTGAGTAGGCTGTTCATCAGGCGGCGCGCGGGCCGAAGCGGCGTCGAGCTCTCGATGAGCAGGGGCACGAGGGTTGCGGCGAGGTCCTGGCCTTCTTGCGGACGCCGGTCGGCCTCGACCGAGGTCGCGCGCGCGAGCAGTTGGTCAATGGCGCGGCACGCCTCGGCGCGCTGGCGGATTTCGGGCGCGACGTGCTTGCCGTCGAGGATGCTCTTGCGCTTCTTGCTGCGCATGAGCGTCATCGCGGCGATCGGTGTGGCCGCCTCGAAATAGTGCTGTCCCGTCAGGGCGAAGTAGATCACGCACGCGAGGCTGAACACGTCGGTGTAAGTGCCGACGCCCACGGTGTCGGGCATCACCTGCTCGGGCGCCGCGTAGCCCACGGTGCCGACCGGCACGCCGCCGAACGTGGCCGCGAGACCCTGCGGCCGCGCGATGCCGAAATCGCTGATCTTGAAGATCTCGGCTTCCCCGAAGCCGCAGCACAGGATGTTGCCTGGCGTCAGATCGCGGTGGATGACGCCGACACCGTGGATCGCGAGCATGCCGGCGGCGAGGCAGCGCACGAGGTGAGCCGCGCGCGCCGCGTCGAAGGCGACGCCCGTGCGTTCGACGCTGTAGGCGATGCGATCCTCGAGCGTCGTGCCTTCGATGCCGCCGTGGACGTACTCGACGGCGAGCCACGGCGTCGCGGGCTGCGACGGGCCGTGCAGCTCGGCCGCGCCGGTGTCGACGAGCCGAACGACGAACGGCGTCGGCGGCACGCGTTCGTTCAAGCGCCCGAGCGCGACGGCTTCCTTCAACACGACCATGCCGGCCGCGGCGTCGGAAGGTCCCGTGCCGAAACCGCTCCGGACCATCTTGATGACGACGGGTGACACGCCGTCCGGTGCTTGGCGCAAGGCCAGGAACGCCGTGCCCATCCCGCCTTCGCCGATCTGGCGTTCGAGGCGATAACTGACGCGCGGCTGCACCTCGGAGCGAATCAGCGTTCCGCTGAGCGTCTTGGGGCTCGGGATGCTCGAGAAGCGATCAGCCATGCGCAGGGCCCCCCGAGAGCGCCTTTCAAGCTACCACGCTTTTTTCGGCGAGCTCCGGCTCACCCAACAAATGTCACGACGACGGTCTCTCGCCCGCCGGTGCTCACCCGTCCGTCAATGAAAATGACCCTCCTCACGCAGGGCAAACGGAGCGATGTCTATGTCGAAACGCTCGCTTCGTTCGAGCGCGACGAGCTCGTAGCTGCCGCGCATGGAGCCAAACGGCGTATCGAGCGGGCAACCCGACGTGTACTCGAAGCTCTCGCCTGGACCGAGCCGCGGCTGTTGCCCGACGACGCCGGGGCCGCGCACCTCTTCGACCCGACCGTGTGCGTTCGTGATGATCCAATGCCGGTTCAGCAGTTGGACCGGTTCGCTGCCGTCGTTCGTGATGCGGACCGTGTAGAGAAAGAAGTACTCGCGCCGGGCGGCGTCCGAGCGTTCGGGTGAGAAACGACAATCGACGTGCACGCGCACCTGGCGCGTGACGGCTTCCGAGGTTGACACCTAGCGGCTCCTCTCTCGGAGACTCACACGTCTGGCGCGTTCCGGGCTATGCCCTCGCGGCCTCGAGCCTCCGCTGACGTTCACCTGGTGAGCCGGCCGGCCTGCCCTGGGCCCTCGGCGGGGCCATTTCGCAGCGGGTTCGGCCGCTCGGCTTGACACCCCTCGCGACCTGAGGCGGCAATTCCATCCCCTTGGCGGCCTGCTACTTCGACATCGACGGCACCCTCGTCCGGACGAACCTCGTCCAGCCGACGCTCTATTACCTATTGAATCAGGGGACGCCGGTGCAAACCGCGCTGCGTCTCGGCAAGGCGCTCTTCAAAGCGCCACGCATGGCCTACGCGGAGATCCTGGATCGTCGTACGTTCAACGAGCTTTTATACAGTGCTTACGCGGGGATGAGTGAGGACCGCCTCGCGCTGCTCGCGGACGAGGTGTTCGATGCCGTGCTCAAGCCGGCGCTCTATCCCGCTGCACAGAGCTTGGTCGACAAGAGCCGTGCGGCCGGTCACGAAGTCGTCTTCGTCTCGGGCGCGCTCGATTGGATCGTGCGGCGCGTCGCAGAGCATTTCGGTGGCGGAGGCGTGATCGCGAACCGGCTCGAGCTCAAGGCGGGCATCGCGACGGGCAAGCTCTTGAAGCCCGTCGTCGCGGGCCCAGAAAAGGCGCGCATCGTGCGCGACCACGCGCGCGCACAGGGCTACGACCTCGATGAATGTTTCGCCTTCAGCGACAGCTACTCGGACGTGCCGATGCTGAGCGTCGTCGGCCACCCCGCGGCCGTGAATCCCGACAAGCGCCTCGCGCTCCTCGCCAAGGCCTACTCCTGGCCGCTCTTCGATTTGACGCTGCCGGCGTGAGCCGGCGCAGCGCGCCCCTATCCCGAATCCCATGAATCATCCGTGTTTAGTCACTCTCGAACGCGATAGCGCGCCGCGCACTCTCTTCTCCGGCGATCGACTGGTCGAAGTCGATTTGCCCGTGGGAACGCGCGTCATCTACCCGAAACCTCCGCTCGAGCCGCTGCGCGATCCGGACGCCGCCATCCGCTACGCGCTGAACCACCCGCTCGGCGGTGATCCGCTGCACGCGCGCCTGCGCCCCGGCATGAAAGTGACGATCGCGGTCGACGACATCTCGCTGCCGCTGCCGCCCATGCGCCGGCCCGACGTGCGCGAGCGCGTCGTGACGATCGTGCTCGAGCTGCTCGCCGATCACGGCGTCGAGGACATCGAGATCATCGTCGCGACGGGCGTGCACCGGCGCATGAAGCCGCACGAAATCCGGCACATGCTCGGCGATCGCATCTTCGACGCGTACTACCCGGACCGCCTGTACAACCACGACGCGGAGGACAGCGCGAACCTGGTCGAAATCGGGCGCACGCCCCACGGCGAAGTGCTCGAGCTCAGCCGCCGCGCCGCCGAGAGCGACCTCCTCATCTACGCGAACATGAACTACGTGCCGATGAACGGCGGCTACAAGTCGGTCGCCGTCGGCCTCACGAGTTATCGGAGCCTTCGCCCGCATCACAACCCGCACTCGATCCGGCAGTCGGACAGCTACATGGATCCCGCGCGTTCCGCGCTCGCGAAGGACATCGAGCGCATGGGCCGGCTCGCCCACAAGGAGCTGCCGATCTTCACGATCGAGACCACGATCAACAACCGCATGTTCGACCGTTCGCTCGATTTTCTCGTGAAGAACGAGGACGAGCTCAGCGCGCGCGAGCGGGCGATGCTGAAGGCGCTCGTGGTCTCGACGGCCCGACTGCCGCAACCCGCGCGGCACGCGATCTTCGACAAGTTTCCCGCGCCGTACGGCATGACGGGCGTATGGGCGGGGGACGTAGAGCTCGTGCACGAGCGCTCGGTCGCGCGCAATTTCGAGCAGTACTGCGTGCCCATCGAGGGTCAGGCCGACGTGCTCGTGTACGGCGTGCCCTACATCAGCCCGTACAACGTGCACGCGTTCTTGAATCCGCTGCTCGTGCAGGTGCTCGCACAGGGGTACCTGTTCAACATGTACCGCGGCGCTCCCCTCGTGAAGAAGGGCGGCACGCTGATTTTGCTCCACCCGTGCACCGACAAGTTCGATCACGAGCAACACGCGTCGTACATCGACTTCGTGCACCGGCTCTTGCCCGAAACGCGCGACGCCGTGGCGTTACGCGAACGCTACGAAGAGAAGTACGCGCGCGATCCGGCGCTCGTGCAGATGTACCGCACGGGGCACGCGTACCACCCGTCGCACCCGTTCTTCATGTGGTACTGGGGCGAGAACGGACGGCAGCACCTCGGGCGTGTGATCGTGGTCGGCGCCGACAACGAATACATCCCGCGGCTCTTCGGCTGGGAAACTGCACCGAGCATGGAGGATGCGCTCTATCGCGCCAAGGGCGGTGAGAATCGCTCGCTCAGCGTGACGGCCCTCCACGTGCCGCCCGTGATCATGGGCGACGTGACCATTCCGGGAGGCGGCGGTTGAGCACGAACGGCTCGTCCAACGGCTCGAACGGCGTGCACGCGCCGCACGTGACGAACGGCGCGCACGGCACGGACGCGCAGGGTGGCACGGACTCGGTCAGCCGCGCCGGCACGCTCGCCTCGGAGCCGCCCTCCGCACGTGCGCCGCTCGACCTCGAGGCGCTCTTCGCTGGCAAGCGCTTCGTCGTGGTCGGCGGGACCGGTTACCTCGGCAAGACGTGGTGGTCGTTCTTGCTCGCGCACTGGCCGAGCGTCGAGCACCTCTATTTGCTCGTGCGCGAGAAGGGCAAGCAGAGCGCCGAGCAGCGTTTCTGGCAGGAGATCGTGCCGACGGCGGTATTCGATCCGCTGCGCGCGGCGCACGGCGAGCGCTTCGAGGCGTTCATTCGCGAGAAGGTGACGCCGGTCGCAGGTGACGTCGTGCGGCCGTTTTGCGGCCTCGCGCCGGATTTGCGCGCCGATCTGCGCGGCTCGATCGCCGCGGTCGTCAACGCCGCCGGCGTCGTCGATTTCGATCCGCCGCTCGACGAGGCGCTCGAGGTGAACGCGTTCGGCGTGCAGAACCTGGTCGCGCTCGCGCGTGATCTCGGCGACTTGCCGCTGCTCCACACGAGCACTTGCTACGTCGCCGGCAGCCGCACCGGTCACGTGCACGAAGGCAGCCCGCTGGAGTTTCCGTTTCCGCGCGCCGATGAGCTCGAGCGCACGCATTGGGATCCGGATCGCGAGATCGCCGAATGCCTCGACGTCATCGAGCAGGCGCGCCATCGCGGCAGCGACGCCTTCCGGCAGAGTCGCTTCCTCGACGAGGCGAAGAAGAACCTGGCCGAACGCAGCGAGCCTTCGCGCGGACGCGTGCTCGAGGCCGAGGTCGGCAAAGTGCGCCGCAAATTCGTCGAGGCGCGACTGGCCGAGACGGGCATGGAACGCGCCAAATTTTGGGGCTTTCCGAATACGTACACGTACACCAAAGCGATCGGCGAGCAGATCGTCGCGCGCTCGGGCCTGCCGTTCACGATCGTGCGGCCCGCGATCGTCGAGTCGTCGCTCAAGTACCCGATGCCCGGCTGGAACGAAGGCATCAACACGAGCGCTCCGCTCATCTACATTCTGCGCGAAGGCGGGCTCCAAATCCCGGGCTCGGATCACTTCCTCGACTTCATTCCAGTGGACATGGTCGCCGGCGGCATGTGCGTCGCGCTCGGCGCGCTCGTGCAGGGCACGGCCAAGGCCGTGTATCAGCTCGGCTCGTCCGATTCGAACCCGTGCACGATGCGCCGCTTCTTCGAGCTCACGGGCCTCTACAAGCGCAAGTACTACCAGCGCACGCTGCGCGGCGGGCCGCTCCTCGCGTACCTACAGGCGCACTTCGAGGGGGCGCTGCTTTCGCGCACGCAATTCGAAAGCTACGGCCCCAAGAAGATCGCGAGCGGCGCGCGCAAGGTGAAGGGGCTGCTCGAACGCGCCAAGGCCCTCGGCGCCGGTACTTCCTTGCTCGAGCCGGCGGCGGAGGCGATCGAAAAGTTTGCGCGCCAGCAGGATCGCGTCGGCAAAGTGCTCGAAGTGTTCGTGCCGTTCACGGTCGATTACCACTACGTTTTTCGCTGCGACAACATGCGTGAGGCGTGCTCGCGGCTCACGCCCCTCGAGCGGCAGCGTGTCGGTTGGTCGCCCGAGAGCATCGATTGGCGCTCGTGGTTCTTCGACGTGCACATGCCCGGGCTCGAAAAGTGGGTGTTCCCGCAGATCGACGAGAAGGTGAAGCGGCGCCGCCGCGCGCCGGAGCGGCACGAGACCTTGACGGAGCTGCTCGACGAGATGGCGGGCCGCTTCGAGCTCGCCGTGGCGCTCCAGCGCGCCGAACCGGGCGGGCTCACGCGCCTGTCGTTCCGCGAGTGGCGTGAACGCTCGCTCGCCTGTGCACGGCGCCTCGTCGAGCTCGGCGTCGCCCCGGGCGACCGCGTCGCGCTTGCCGCTCAAAATCATCCGGCCTGGCCCATCGCGTTCTTCGGTGTGCTCGCCGCCGGCGCGACCGTCGTGCCGCTCGAAGCGAGCATCGAGCCCGACGTGGCGCGCACCCTGGCCGACGCCTCCGGCGCGCGCGTGTTCTTGGTCGACGCGCTCGCGCAAAAACGCCTCGAGCTTGCATTACCGGACGGCGTGCGTTTGCTCGACGTGCGCGCCGCGACGCTGCCCGGGCCGCGCGCCGACGTCGAGCCGAGCGATCCCACGGACGTGGCCGTTCTCATCTACACGAGCGGCACGACGGGCAAACCGAAGGGCGTCGCGCTTTCGCACCAAAACCTGACGGCGCTCGTCGCCTCGCTCGCGCCGCTCTTCCCGCTCGACAAATCCGATCGCGTGCTCAGCGTCTTGCCGCTGCACCATACCTTCGAGCTCACCTGCGGCATGCTGCTGCCGCTCTCGCGCGGCGCGCGCATCGTCTACCTCGACGAGCTCAACGCCGAGCGGCTCGAGGACGCGCTCTCGGCGGCGCGCATCACGGGTCTCATCGGCGTGCCGGCGCTCTGGGAAATGCTCGAACGGCGCATCCTCGCCCGTGTCGCCGAACGCGGCGCGCTCTTTTCCCACGTCTTCGACTTCGCCGTGGAGCTCAACCGCACGCTCGGCAAGTCGATGGGCGTCGACGCCGGCCGCGTGCTGTTCGGCCCCGTGCACCACGCGCTCGGGGGGCACCTGCGCTTCCTCGTGAGCGGCGGCGCGGCGCTGCCCGAACGCACGCACGCGCTCTTCGCCGGCCTCGGACTCCACCTCGCCGAAGGCTACGGGCTCACCGAAGCCGCGCCGGTGCTCACCGTCGCCGAAGCGGGGCCCAAGGCGCGCCCCGGCCACGTCGGCCGCGCCATCCCCGGCGTCGAGATCCGCATCGCCGCCCCGAACGCCGAGGGCGTTGGCGAAGTTTTGGCGCGCGGTCCGAACGTGATGCTCGGCTACTCCGACGATCCGGAGGCGACGAGCCAGGTGATCGATCCGGACGGCTGGCTGCACACCGGCGACCTCGGCAAGCTCGACCGCCGCGGCCAGCTCGTGATCGTGGGGCGCCAAAAGGACGTGATCGTCGCCGCCAACGGCGAGAACGTCTATCCCGACGATCTCGAAACGCGCCTCGGCCGCGTCGAACACGTGAAGGAGCTCGCGGTGGTGGGCATCGCCGACGGGCGCGGCGGCGAGCGCGTCGCCTGCGTCGCCGTGCCGGAAGAGGACGCGAACGTTCCGCGCGCCGAGCGTCACGCTCGCGCGAGGCGAGCCCTCGACGCCGTGATCGCGGGCTTGCCGCACGCGCAGCGCCCCGCCGTCATCAGTCTCTTCGATTTGCCGCTGCCGCGCACCACGACGCGCAAGGTGAAACGCGCCGAATTGCGCCGCCAGCTCGAGCGGTTGCTCGGCGCGAGCGAAACGCCGAGCAGCCGCGGGGGCGCAAGCGACATAGCGGCGCAGAGCGTGCGCGCGGCCGTGGCGACGATCGGACGCCGCGACGCCGCGACGCTGCACCCGGGCCAGAGTTTGCGTGGTGACCTCGGCTTCGATTCGCTGATGTTGCTCGAGCTGCTCGTCGCGCTCGAGAGCCAGCACGGGCGCACCTTCGACGCCGAGCGGCTCAACGCGTGCCACACGCTCGGCGACGTCGAAACGCTGCTCCGCGAGCGGCCCGAGACGCGGCGTGCCGTCGCGACGACGACGATCGCCGACGTGGAGCCGCGTCCACTCGACGTACCGGAGCCGCTGCGCGAAGCGGCCATGTACTGGCTCGGCCGCGCGCAGCACGGCTTTTACGAGCGTGTGCTCACGACCAAGGTCACGGGTCGCGCCCACATTCCCTACAACCGCAACGTCATCGTGGTCGCCAATCACGCGAGCCACCTCGACATGGGCCTCGTGAAGTACGCGCTCGGCAGCTACGGCAGCGAGCTCGTCTCGCTCGCGGCGCAAGACTACTTTTTCGAGGGGAACCGCTTCCTCAGCGCTTATTTCGAGAACTTCACGCGCCTCGTGCCGATGCCGCGCAACGGCGGCTTACGCCAAGGTCTGCGCAAAGCGGGCGAGCTCATCGAAGAAGGCAAGACGCTCCTGCTCTTCCCCGAAGGCACGCGCAGCACCGACGGGCAGGTGCACGAGTTCAAGGCCATCGTCGGCCACCTCGCGCTTCAGCATGGCATCGACGTGCTGCCGCTCTATCTCGGCGGCACGCACGCCGCGCTGCCCAAGGGCGCCAAGGTCGTCCGCACGCGTGAGGTCGAAGCCCGTATCGGTCCCGTGCTCGAGGCGAGGGAGCTCGCGCGCTTGACCGCGGGGCTTTCGGCCGGCGACGCCTCGCGCAAAGCCGCGCATTTGATCGAGGAAGCGGTGCGCGCGCTCGGCCGGGGCTCGCTGCTCGAGCTCGCAAGCTTCGATGCCGAGACGAGCGTCGCGCCCCCGCCGCCCCCGACGCTCCACGACGTATTCCACGAGCTCGAGCGGCGCTTCGCTCCGAACAAGGTGGAGCGTCCGACGAGCTACTACTTCGCCCTCGGCGACGATCGCTTCACGCTGCTCGTGTCCAAAGACGGCTGCGAAGTGAAAGAGGGCAAGCACGTCGACGCCGCGGATTGCGTGCTCAAAACCTCTCCCGACCTCTTCGCGCGCATCGTGCGCGAGGCCTACGTGCCGTCGCCCGCGGAGTTCTTGTCGGGAGCGGTCAAGACCAACAACATCGGCCTCTTGCTCGAGTTTCAGAAAGCGTTTCGGCTGCTCGAGCGTAACGGCGGGCCCGCGGAAGGCGAGTGATGAGCAGCGGAGTAGGGATCGAAAATGGTGCCGGCGAGGGCCGGCGTCCGGTCGCGTGGGTCGGCGGCGCGACGGGGTTTTTGGGTAGTCACGTGGTTTCGGCGCTCGAATCGCGCGGTCACGAGGCCGTCCCCGTGTCGCGTTCGGGCGGCGGCGGACGCGCGCGCGTGGTCGACGTGCTCGACGCGGACGCCGTGAGCGCGAGCGCGCGAGGTTGTGAATGGGCCTTTCTTTGCACTGGCAAGGTGACGCGAGACCGCGACGACTCCGAGGAGCTCTACCGCCTGCACGTGACGGGCACGAAGAGCGCGCTCGCGGGGCTCCGCCGCGCGGGCGTGCGGCGCGTCGTGGTCGCGAGCACGAGTGGAACCCTCGCCGTCGGCACCGATCGCGAGCGCATCGCCGACGAAGGCTGCCGCGCGCCGCTCGAGGTGATCGCGTCGTGGCCCTACTACCGCACCAAGCTCTACGCCGAGCGCGAAGCGCTCGCGGCGAACGCGCCCCCCGAGTTCGAAGTCGTCGTCGTCAATCCGAGCCTGCTCCTCGGCCCGGGTGACGTGCGTGAATCCTCGACCGGCGACGTACGCCGCTTCCTCGAAGGCGTGATCCCCGCCGTCCCGGCCGGCGGCATCGCGTTCGTCGATGTGCGGGATGCTGCGCAGGGCATGCTGCTCGCCGCCGAACGTGGGCGCCCCGGCGAGCGCTACATCCTGAACGCGCAAAACCTGACGCTCGCTGCCTTCTTTCAGCGACTCGAGCGCATCAGCGGCGTCAAGGCACCGCTCCTCAAGCTGCCCGCGTCGCGCCCGCTCGCCCTCGGGATCGGCCACTTGTTCAGCAAGGCCGTGCGCGCCATCGGCGGCGTGCCGCCGGTCTCGGAGGCGAGCATCGAGATGGGCCAGTACTTTTGGTACTGCGACGCGAGCAAAGCCGAACGCGAGCTCGGTTTTCGCGCGCGGGATCCCGGTGAGACGCTGCGAGAAACGGTGGACGACCTCGTTACCCGTAAGGTCGTGTTCCCCCGGCGCTCGCGGCTCGGCGTCGCCGCGGCGGCACGGTAGCGGTTGGCTCTGATTTGCTCGTGATTTTGCGGGCTTACAGCAGCTGTCACCCTCCAGGATGCTTCCGCGGTTCTTGGACACGGTATCGGTACCACTGGAACTTGCGCGCGGCGTGTGACGGTGGCGGCTTTTCGGGTTACTAACGAGTGACCAGGGATGGTGGACGAATTTGTCGAAGGCCAGGTCCTGGATGGCAAGTACCGCATCGAGCGGGTGATTGGACGCGGCGGCATGGGGGTCGTCGTGGCGGCGCGCCACCTCGTCCTCGACGAGCAGGTCGCGATCAAATTCCTCTCCGATCAAGCCTGGATGAACGGAGAGGTCGTCGCGCGCTTCGAGCGAGAGGCGCGCGCGGCCGTCAAGATCAAGAGCGAGCACGTCGTGCGCGTGATCGACGTGGGCAGACTCGCGTCGGGCGCGCCCTTCATGGTGATGGAGTTCCTGCAGGGCGAGGATCTGTCCAATCGCCTCGTGCAGCACGGGCCATTGCCGATCGCTCAAGCGGCGGATTTCGTGCTGCACGCCTGTGTCGCCCTCGCGGGTGCGCACGCGGCCGGCATCGTTCACCGCGACATCAAGCCCGGCAACCTCTTTTGCACGCAAGGCAATGACGGCGAGCTCCTCGTCAAGGTGCTCGATTTCGGTATTTCGAAGCTCACCGAGGCGGCCACTCGCGAAGGCGGCCTCTCGGTGACGAAGACGTCGGCCGTGCTCGGCTCGCCGCTCTACATGTCGCCCGAGCAAATCAGGAGCTCGAAGGACGTGGACGGGCGGACGGACGTCTGGTCCCTCGGCGTCGTGCTCTTCGAGCTCGTCACGGGGCAAGTGCCGTTTCCCGGCGAGAGCTTCGGCGAAGTCGCGATCAAGATCGCGACGCAGGCGCCGCCGCCGCTCGTGCAATTCCGCCGTGACGTGCCGGTCGGCCTCGACGCCGTCATCGGACGCTGCCTCGAGAAGGAGCGGCAAAACCGCTACGCGAGCGTCGGTGAGCTCGCGCTCGCGCTCGCTCGCTTTGCGTCCGTTCGCGGACAGGTCGCAGTCGATCGCATTTCACGCATCTCGCTCTCGAGCTCGGGTCGCGCGCTCGTGCTGAAGGACTCCGCGGCGCTTTCTGCGCCCGCGCGCAGCGCCGAGCCCGCGCAGTCGCTCCGCGGGTCCGGCCGCCAGTCGAACCCGATGCCCGAAACGGTGTCCGCCTGGGACGGCGGAGGCGAGCGCCGCTCGAATCGCCGCGCCGTGGTCGGCACGACCGCCGTCGTTGCGCTCGCGCTCGGCGTCGTGGGTGCCGCCGTGTTCCGGCACAGTCTCGTGCCCGCGACGGAAACGAGCGCCGGCTCCGTTGCCGCACCGCCCGCACCCGTGGCACCGACTTCCAGTGTGCCCGTCACGGCCGCGAGCTCCGCGGCTCCCGTCGTTGCACCTGCATCGCCCGAAACGGCGCCGGCCCTCGCGGCGACGGCGACGGCTGAGCCCGCCGCGTCTCCCGAGCCACCGAAGCGCACAGTGTCAGGACGCCGTCCGACTCGCACGCCCGCGCCGGTTGCGACTGCAACGCATCCAACCACGTCACTGCCCGCGCCCCCGCCGGCCCCCGCGCCCAAGCCGGAACCTGCTCGGCCAGCGCCCGAGCCTGCGGCACATCCGGCCGCGCCCAAAGCCGATTGCGACCCGCCCTACGTCTTCGACGACCAGGGCCGCAAACGTTTCAAGCCCGAATGCTTCAAGTGAAAAGAACGATGCGCTTCGTCCCTGCTCTCTTTCGAATCACCGCCGGACTGAGTCTCTTCGTGTGTGTGCCCGCGCGCGCGGCCGAGCCGAGCACCAGCCAGTGCCTGGCGGCGAGCGACGCTTCGCTCAAAGCCGGCAACGAGCACAAGCTCCTCTCCGAGCGCAAAGAGCTTCTCATCTGCGCGGCGTCCAGCTGTCCGGGCGAGATTCGCAAAGAATGCGCGCGGCGCGTGGAAGAGGTGAACGCTTCGATTCCAACGCTCGTCTTCCAAGCCAAGGACCCGACTGGAGCCGATCTCAGCTCCGTGAGAGTGACGATGGACGGAAACGTGCTGGCCGAGCAGCTCAACGGCACGGCGCTCGCGGTCGATCCCGGCGAGCACGCGTTCAAGTTCGAGACTGCGGGCCAGCCGACCGTCGAGAAGCAGCTCGTCGTGCGCGAAGGTGAGAAGGAGCGACGCGAGGCGATCCAATTCGGCTCGCCCGCGAACGAGGACGTGAATCATCCGACGGAGACGGTGGCGAGCGGCGGCCACAAAACGCAGAAGATCATCGCGGTGGTCGTGGCGGGCGTGGGCGTCGTCGGTCTCGGCGTCGGCGGCACGTTCGGCGTGATGGCGATGTCGAAGAAGGACGACGCGAACAAGGTGTGTCGCGACGCGTGCGCCGACGCCGCTGGGCAACAAGCGTGGAAGGACGCAAAGACGGCCGGCACCATCTCGACAGCGGGCTTCATCGCGGGCGGCGTGCTGCTCGCGACCGGCGCCGTGCTCTGGTTCACGGCCGGGCCTTCACGCACACAGGTCGGCATCGGTCCGGGTAGCGTCCGCCTGTCCGGCTCTTTCTGACCGCCTCAACAGCCACGGCGCGCAGCGCATTCCCGAATTCGTCTCGGGCATGAAGGCGCGGAGCGCGCGGTATTCACAACGGAAATGCCGCTCGGCCCGCGGTGGACAACCGAGGCGCGCGTGCTTATAGCTAACGGGTCCCCGAGAGGAGTAGTCGTCAGGTGTTCAAGCGCATCGGTTTGTTTCTGCTCACGAACTTCGCGATCCTGATCACGCTCAGCGTGATTTATCAGATCTTGCTGGCGACGGGCATCGTGCGCGGGACGGAGGCGCTCGGCGCTTACGGGCCGCTCATGGTCATGTCGGCCCTCTTCGGCTTCGGGGGCGCGTTCCTCTCGCTCCTGATCTCGAAATACATCGCCAAGTGGATGACGGGCGCGCGGGTGATCGAGTCGCCGAGCAACGCCACGGAAGCCTGGCTGCTCGAGACGGTGCGTCGTCACGCGGAGAGAGCCGGCATCGGCATGCCGGAAGTGGCGGTCTACGAGGCTCCGGAAATGAACGCGTTCGCGACCGGCGCCTCGCGCAATCACGCGCTCGTGGCGGTGAGCAGCGGGCTGCTCCGGTCCATGGACCGCACCCAAATCGACGCCGTGCTCGGCCACGAGATCACGCACATCGAAAACGGCGACATGGTGACGCTCACGTTGCTCCAGGGCGTGCTCAACACCTTCGTGATTTTCCTCTCGCGCGTGATCGGCGGCATCATCGACAGCGCCCTCCGCGGGCGCGACGACCGCGAGCGGGGCGGCGGCATCGGCTACTTCATCACCGTGATGATCTTGCAGTCGGTGCTCGGTCTGCTCGCGTCGCTCATCGTCGCGTGGTTCAGCCGCCGGCGCGAGTACCGCGCCGACCGTGGTGGCGCGACCCTCGCCAGCACCCCGGCGATGGTGAGCGCACTGAGCCGCCTCGGACAGGCCCAAGAGACGGCCCTGCCGCAAGCGATGGCCGCTTTCGGCATCAACAGCGGCGGGCTCATCGGGCTGCTCCGCACGCACCCCCCGATCGAAGACCGCATCCGCGCGCTCCAAGAGCAGCGCGGCTGAACGCGCAGCGGCTGAACGCGCCGGGTACTAGCGGCGCCGGCGCACGACGCCGTTCGGATCGGGCGCTCGCGCAGGCTTGGTCGCGCCGCGATCGGCCGGCTGAGCGGCGACGGGGCGCTCGACGGCGGGCGCTGCGGCCGGCGTCGGGACTTTCGGCTGTGGTGCCGCTGTCGGCGCCTGGGCGCGAGCGGGTTCAGGTACTGCGTGCGCGCCAGGCGCCTCTGGCTCGCTCGGGGGTAGTCCGAGGCGCTCGCGCAAGAGATCGCCGAGCTGTCCGAAGCCCGACTGCGGCGCTGCCGTTCCGCTCGAGTAATCGCGGAAGTTTTTGCGCTCTTCGACGCGAGCGACCTGCGTCGCGCTGAAACGGAGCCGGCCACCGGCATTCGTGACGAGCACGACGTCGAACTCCTTACCTGCAGGAAACGCGCGACGGTGGTCGGCTCCGGGCGGCAGCCCGAGCTCCGCCATGCGCACGAAGCCCTCACCCTTCGGCGTGCTGACGGTGACGCCCCCGCCGACGCTCGCGATCACTTTGGCCTTGAGCACCTCTTCCGGCGCCGGCGCCGCCACGGGTTCGGGCGCCTGCAGCGCACGCAGCGACAAGCGCACGCGCGCGCCGCGATCGCCCTCTTCGACGCTGAGGACGCGGACTCGCACGCGCTCGCCGATTTGCACGGCATCTTCGGCGCGTTCGACGCGACGCCAGGCGAGCTCGGAGAGGTGCACGAAGCCTTCGATGCCGCCCAGGTCGACGAGCGCGCCGTGGCGGTTGAAGGCGCTCACCGTGCCCTCGAGCTCGGCGCCAGCGACGACGCGCGCGGCGGCTTCCGCCTGAGCCGCGCGGCGCTGTTCCTCGAGGAACGCACGGCGTGAAACGCTGAAGCGCGGCCCGTCGGGTCGTGGATCCATGACGGTCGCTTCGAGCATCATCCCGGGCTTCACGAACGGCTCGCCGGCTTCGTCAAGCACGTCGGAGCGCGCAATGCGGCCGTCGCCCGGCGTGCCCGCGTCGACGAAAACACTATCGCCCGCGATTTGGATCACTCTCACGCGCACGACGTCGCCCGGGTGGAGGCGCCGACCCGTCGCGCTGCCACGGTTCGTGGCCTCTTTCATCAGTGAAGCAAAGCTCTCGTCGGACATGACGCCGCAGCATGCCACCAATCGCGCGTCGAGGGTCGTGCAGCTAGACCGAAATGAGCGAGCGCCGGCTGCGGCGCCGAACGCAGAAGACCGCCGCGAGGAGCGCGCCCAGCATGAACGGACGGGCGGGCGCCCGGTCGCGAGCGACGACGCCGCATGCGCCGCATCCCGCGCCGCGTGGTGGCGGGCTCGCCCGGCTGACATCACTCGCCGAGCGAGCCGGCGGATGCGCGGCGATCGCTGCGACCGCCGGGCCCGGCAGCGTTTCGAGCGCGGTTTCGCCGCTGGAGCTGCCGCCGTGCTCGACCCAGGCACTGATGAGAGCGATCTCGTTAGCCGTGAGCTGGGGAGCCTTGGTCGGCGGCATGTGGTCGTCGTCGTCCGGCGGCAGGCGGATGCGGTAAACCAGCAGACTTTGATCCGGTTTGCCGGGCGTGACGGCCGGCCCGGTGTCGCCGCCGCGGAGGAGCGCCGCGTAGTCGGCGATGGCTAGACCCCCGGCCGGCGTCTTGCCGCCGTGGCAGGACGCGCAGCGGGCACGCAAGAGCGGCTGCACTTCCGTGGGGAAGAGCGCGAGGCGCGACGGCAGGTTCGCGAGCAGCTCGGGTGAGGGCGGCGGTGCCGCGGGTGTGGACGACGTGTTCGCCGTCGTCGGTGTGCTCGTCGGTGTACTCGGGGTGGCGCCTGGGGCGGCGGCACCGCTCGCCGTGTTCGCCGGCGCACCGGCGTCACTCGGCGTGGTCGCGGTTGCTGGTGGCGCGAGGGCGGGTGCACCCTTCGCCGGCACGGAGGCGTTCGACGTCGGTCTGGGCGCGCGTGCGGGCGCCGTGCCGCTGAGCCGCGACGCTGTGTCTAGGCCTGCAATCCACGCGCTCACCGTCGCGATTTCATGCGCCGTGAGCTGCGGCTCCTTGGCGGGCGGCATGTGTTTGTCATCGGTGGGACTCAGATTGAGGCGCTTCACGAGCGTGCTCGCTCGAGCCTCACCTGGCACGATGGCGGGGCCGGATTTTCCGCCTTGCAGCAACGCGGTGAGGGAATCGACGCGCAGCTTGCCCTTTTGCTTCTCGGGCCCGTGACATTTCACGCAGTGCTCCGAAAACACGGCGCTCGCGCTCTTCGGCGCGCCCGCGACGGCTGGTGGCTGAGACGTCGAAGGAGACGAGGTCGCTCGCGAAGACGTCGGAGGAGACGTTGCTGGCGGAGCGGGCGCAGCAGACGTCGCGGGCGGAGCCGTGGGATGAGACGCAGCGGAGGACGCAGGTGGTACCGACGCGCTGCCGGCGGTTGCAACAGAGCCGGAGCTCGAGGTCGCGCCCCGTGGAGTCACAGCGGTCGGGGTGGTCGCAGAGGCGGAGCGGGCGAGCGCGTGCTGGAGCAGGCTCCTGGCGTCTGCCGGCACGAGCAGGTCGCGAACGAGCAGCGCGTCGCTTGCCCCGCGCTCAAGCCAAAAGCGGACGGCCGCGATCTCGGGCGGCGTGAGCCCCGGTTTGCCTTCGGGGGGCATGTGGTCGTCGTCGTCGGCCGGCAAGAGCACCCGTCCGAGCAAGGGACTGTCGCTCGGGTTGCCCGGCGTCACGACGGCGCCGTCTTCGCCGCCCTTCATCACGTTGGCGAGCGAATCGAGGCGGAGCCCGCCTTTGGCCTTTTCCTCGCCGTGGCACGAAACGCAGCGTTCGCCGAGAATGGGCTGGATCACGTCGGCGAAGAGGCGCGGCTCGCGCGCAGGCGCTCCGGCGGCTGCAGAGGCGGACGCTCGAGGCGCGGGGGCCGTGCCAAGGAGTCGCTTGAGCGGCTCGGGCGCGTAGCGCGTGAGGTAGGTATCGCCGTGCGTGAGCCCGCCGCCGAAATGCGCGCCGAGCGAGAGCACGCCGAGCGTCACACCGAGCAGCCCCCGATACATCCAGCGCGCTCGTTCGGACCCAGCGTGCGCTTGATATTCCCAGCCGAGCGGACAGAGGCAGATCCCGACCGAAGCAAAGAGCTCGAAGCGCCGGTGCACGTTGATGGCGTTCGGGGCAAAGTCGCCGGCGCGAGCGAGCAGGTGCCCGAGCACGAAGGCCGTCGCCGTCGCCGCCACGACGAGCGGCAGCGCGAGCCCAATGGCGGAATCGACACGGGGTCGCAACCTGGGCGCGAGCGTCGCCGCCTCCGCCGCGGCCACGAGCAGCACGAAGCCGATCGGCAGGTGCACGACCAGGGGGTGAAAACGTCCGACGAAGAGCGTGAAATCGGACGGCTTGCCGCCGAGGTGCCGGAGCACGGCGTCCGTGACCACGAGCGCGACGAGCGCCGCGAGTGACACGAGGACGCCCGGCGTGTGCCAGAACGGGCGCTCGTCGTTCATTCGGCGCCTCGACCGCGACGAGCTCGAAACCTTGGGCCCAATCCAAGAGAAGTCTAGCGCGGCCGCATCCATACGCCTGCTAATCTCCGAGGGCATGCCCGAGCTACCCGACGTGGAGCTCTACCTCTCGGCGCTCGAGCGGCGCATCGTCGGCCGGCGGCTCGAACGCGTCCGGCTGTTTTCGCCGTTCGTGCTGCGCTCGTTCGACCCGCCGCTCGGGGCCGTGAGCGGCGAAACGGTGGCCGGCGTCCGGCGGCTAGGCAAGCGCATCGTGCTCGAGCTCGGCAGCGACTTGTTCCTCGTCATCCACTTGATGATCGCGGGCCGCTTTCAATGGTTCGAGCCGCCGCCCAAGCCGGAGACGAAGCCCGGCGGAAAAATCGCGCTCGCCGCGTTCGACTTCGAGCATGCGACGCTCGCGTTCACGGAGGCGAGCAAGAAGAAGCGCGCGTCGCTCTACGTCGTCCGCGGCGAGGCGGCGCTCCGCGACCACGATCCGGGCGGCCTCGATCCGTTGAGCATCGATCTTGCCGCGTTCAGCGCAGCGCTCACCCGTGAAAACCACACCGTCAAGCGCACGCTGACCGATCCGCGCGTGTTCAGCGGCATCGGCAACGCGTACTCCGACGAAATCTTGCACCGCGCCAAGCTCTCACCGCTCAAATGGACGACTCGCCTCGAACCCGACGAGCTCGAGCGGCTGCACGCCGCGACCGGCAGCGTGCTCCGCGAATGGGTCGAACGCCTGCGCGCCGAAACCGGCGACGCCTTTCCCGGCAAAGTCACCGCGTTTCGGCCGGAAATGGCCGTGCACGGCAAATACCGAAAGCCGTGCCCCGTCTGCGGCGCGCCCGTGCAGCGCATCGTCTACGCCGAAAACGAAGCCAACTACTGCGCGCGCTGCCAGACGGGCGGCAAAGTCCTCGCCGACCGCTCGCTCTCGCAGCTCCTCAAAGACGACTGGCCGCGCACGCTCGAAGACTGGGAATCGCGACGCGGAGCGCCTCAGCCTGCTCCCGAAACGTCTTCGAGTGGTACTGGCCCCCGTGCTCCCGCCCGTGCTCGGCGTCCTCGCCCCTCGTGAATGAGGTCGCGGCGGACGCTGCGACGTACGAACCGGCGGTGCGCGCAACGCTACTCCGAAACGAGAGTGAACACGGCGTCACTCGGTAAGGTCACGCTCACGTTACGATCGCTGACCGAAACGGGATCGAGGCGCCTGTCGTACGAACCCGACGCGGAGACGTACGGGACCATCGAGGGAGGTAGTGCGTCGTTGCCCGCGAACGTGACAGCGTGATCGCCGCTCTTACCTTCGTTGCGCCCGTAGATGACGATGGTTCCGTCGGGATTCTTGAAGGCGACGACGAGCAGCCCCGAACCGTCCGCCTTGATGCGCTGCGCCCCGCGCGCGATGTGGCGGAAAGCGTGTTTGGCTGCGTAGTAGGTCGGCTTCGGCTTGTACGCGATGGCGTCGAGCTGTTGATTCGACGGCACCTCCGAGCCTCCCGGAAACTTGCCGCACAAATCGGAGCTGCCCTGGAGGCTCCCTTCGAACAACCCGAACGTCTGCCACCCGTCGTTCTGATGGCGATGCGGCGCGTCGTAATCCGACCAGACGAGTGAGGCCGCAGGTATCGGTTCGCGTCGTCGGGAGCGAGCAGCCCGATGCCGTCGATGACCCGCACGCCCTGAGGCGCCGGCACAATGTCGAAGCCCTCGCCCATGCTGAAGAACGCAGGCTCGTTCAGCGGGGTCAGCATGCTGAACCGTGGACGCGGCTCTGGAGCGCGAGTTCGCGCGTAGACAAGCACGGCCATTAGGGTCTCGACGAATTCGTCCTCCTGCGACTCGGAGAGCTCGGTCCCTCCCATCCAGGTCTCCACGCGGAAGAAGTTCGCGCCGAGATCGCTGACGAGCTGGTCGAGCACAGGCTTCACTGCCGAACCATCCGTACCCCAGCTGCGCGGCTGACCATTCACGCCGAAGCCGAAGATCCTGCCCGGCTCGAGTGGTGCCGAGCCGCCACCGGCACCGCCGGCGGCTCTCGTGCCGGTCTTGCTGCCCGTTCCGTTGCCGGATTTTCCCCCCGCGCTCGCGCGCACCCGTGTCGAATCGTCATCCGACCCACAAGCGGTGAACGCAACGAGTGACCACATGAAGGCACGGCTACGCATCCTGTCAGCCTACGACAATTCTCGTTTCCGTCGCGCAGGCCCTTTGCGCGCGTCATCAATGAGCTAGCAACGCCGAACGACGAGGTGCCCGGCGGACGCGTCGAAGCTGAACCCGTCTCGCCCGACGCGCTCGAAGTAAGTGTCGACCGCTTTCCGACTTCCGGACCAGTCGAGGTAGGCATGCACGACGAGCGCTCCGTGCGGGCTCAGGTTCGGCACGATGCGCTCGAGGCAAGCCATGACGGGCTCGAACCAATCCACGTCGATGTGCGCCAGACACACGGACTCCGAAACGGCGAGCGTTTCCTGAACCGGTCCCTGAATGAGCGAAACCGTTCGCTCTTCGATCGGATGCCCGAATTCGGCAAACGCGTCCTTTACCTTCCGGTACAGGTCGGGCTCGTAGCTGTAGTGCCGGCTACCGCCTTTCTCCGTGGCGAGACCCGAGGCAATGATCTTGTAGCGGCTGCGCAAGTCTTCTCCATCCTGCTCACCCGGAGGCGGGAGGGCGCCGAAGACGTCGTACACGAGAAGCGGGCGATGTCTCGACTTGGTCGCCGCCAGGAGGATCGCGGAGCCCCCACGCGCGCAACCTGCCTCGATGATGACGCCTGGCTCCTTCGCCATCTCCGCTTTCTGGCAAAGCCGCACCAACGAAACGAGCTGGCGAGGCGTCGTATAGGTGAGGTGTCGGCGTCGAACGTCGCGCCAAGTCTGACGCACAGGACGCGGCAGATCGAGCGGCGGAATACTCTCCTGCAGCCGATTTTCGATACGAGATCTCAAGGACAACATGGCATTGGCAGTGCTGGTGCGTCAGCTCTACTGTGCAAACCTCGCGCCGAGCGTCGCGCAGAGCGAACACCACATGACGCCTCTGGCTATCGAGTCTAGCAACGAGGCGGCAACTCGGAAGTGATATTCGGAATTACTCATGAATTACTCATGAGGACGCAACCGCCGAGCGTGAGTCACCGAGTCCGTTACATTGGCTGCTGAAAGCTCGGCGCTCGTCCGGCGGTAATCGAGCTATCGCCAGACTCGACGGAGTTCAAGAGCGGAGAGCGAGCGGGTCAGCTTCAGCAGTTGCATTGGCGAGCGGCCGCGTCGTCTCGAGGCGAATCGCCTGCGAGGCCGTGATTGCCGTCATGTGCACGATCGAGTCCACGCTCGCGCCCTGTTGCAGCACGTTCACGGGGCGGCGCAAGCCGAGCACCATCGGGCCGATCACGTCGGCGTTGCCCGTGACCGCGAGCAGCTTGTACGCCGCGTTACCGGCGTCGAGGTTCGGGAAGATGAGCACGTTCGCCGAGCCGCGGAGTTTGGAGAACGGGTAAACGGCGCGGGCCTCCTCGTCGAGCGCGACGTTTGCCTGCATTTCGCCGTCGATCATGAGCTCCGGGCGCAGCTTTTGCACCTTGGCCGTCGCTTCGGCGACCTTTTTGGATTGGGGGTGCGGCGCGTCGCCGAAATTCGAAAAGGAGAGCATCGCGACGCGCGGTTCGAGGCCGAGCTCGGCGACGGCGTCGGTCGCGAGCAGCGCGATTTCGGCGAGCTCGTCGGCGTCGGGGTCGATGTTGATGGTCGTGTCCGCGAGGAAGCGCACGCCCTGTTTCGTGACCACCATGTACATGCCGGCTGCACGGCGCACGCCGTCGCGCATGCCGACGATTTGCAGCGCCGGCCGGATTGTCGCCGGATACGGCTGGCGCACGCCCGCGACGAGGCCGTCGGCGTCACCTTCGGCGACCATGATCATGCCGAACGCCGTGCGCGAGCGCCGGAGCTCCTTGTGGGCGGCGAGCCGCGTGACGCCGCGGCGCTGCCGCTTGTGCCAGTAGCTTTCGACGTAGCGCTCGAACTCGTGGCACTCGCGCGGATTGATGATAGTCGCCTGGCTGAGCTCGAAGCCGAGACGCTCCGCGTGCTCGAGGATACGCTCGCGCGCGCCGATCAAAATAGGTTCCGCGATGCCGGCTTCCAGCACGGCGTGCGCGGCGCGCAGGATGGAGTCGCTGTCGCCCTCGGGAAAAACGACGCGCTTCTTCTTGGCCTTGACGCTCTCGGTGATGTTCCAGAGCACGCGGCGCGTCGGCGAAATCGTGTGATAGAGCCGCGCCTTGTACTCGGTGATGTCGACCGCGCGCCCGGCGACGCCCGAATCCATCGCGGCTTTGGCCACGGCGGGCGCGACCCAGTAGAGCACGCGGTTGTCGAACGGCTTCGGAATCACGTAGTCGCGGCCGAAGCGCATGCGCTGCCGGCCGTACGCGCGCAGCACCTCGTCGGTCACTTCCTCGCGCGCGAGCTCGGCGAGCGCTTCGGCCGCGGCGACTTTCATCTCCTCGCTCACCGAACGCGCGTGCACGTCGAGCGCGCCGCGGAACACGAACGGAAACCCGAGCACGTTGTTCACTTGGTTCGGAAAATCGCTGCGCCCCGTGGCGACGATGGCGTCGGGGCGCGCGGCGACCGCGTCGGGGTACGCGATCTCGGGATCGGGATTGGCGAGCGCGAAGATAATGGGCTTCGGCGCCATCGTTTTCAGCATCGCGGGCGTGACGAGCCCGCCCGCCGACAAGCCGAGCAGCACGTCGGCGCCGACGACCGCCTCGGCGAGCTTGCGGCGCGGATCGCTCTTGGGTCGCGCGAAACTCGCGCGAAATTCGTCGAGATCGGACCGGCCTTCGACGAGCACGCCGTTCACGTCCACCATCGTGATGTGCTCGCGCCTGACGCCGAGCCGCACCCACATTTGCATGCAGCTCGTCGCGGCCGCGCCCGCGCCGATGCAGCAGACCTTGAGCGAGTCGAGCGGCTTTTCCTGGAGCTCGGCCGCGTTACGCAGCGCCGCCGCCGAGATGATCGCCGTGCCGTGCTGATCGTCGTGGAACACCGGGATCGACATGCGCTCGCGCAGCTCCCGCTCGATCACGAAGCAGTCGGGCGCACGGATGTCCTCGAGGTTGATGCCACCGAACGTCGGCTCGAGCGCGCGCACGACTTCGACGAAGCGCATCGGATCGGTCTCGTCGACTTCGATGTCGAACACGTCGATGTCGGCGAAGCGCTTGAACAGCACCGCCTTGCCCTCCATCACGGGCTTGGCCGCGCGCGGACCGAGGTTGCCGAGCCCGAGCACGGCCGTGCCGTTCGAGACGACGGCGACGAGGTTTTGGCGCGCCGTGTAGAGATTCACGGTTTCGGGGTCGCGCGCGATCTCACGGCACGGCGCGGCGACACCTGGCGTGTAGGCGAGGGACAAATCGAGCTGCGACGCGACCGGCTTGGTCGAGACCACCTCGATTTTTCCGGGCCGGCCGCTCGAGTGGTAACGAAGCGCGTCGTCGTCTTTCATGTCCAAAGGTCCGCGCGAGGAACGCGGCGCTCCGAGTCTAGGGCCCGGCGGTCCCCGAGGGAACCGCGCATCGCCTCAGCCGCTCGCCGCGGGCAGCCAAGCCCGTGGTCGCTCGAGCGACATCCAGCGTTCGGGCGCCGTGAGCGCGTGAAAATCCGCGTGCTCGTAGACGCCGTGCGCGTCCGCCGTCGCGAGCGTCCACGTGAAAACGAGTGAAAGCTCGGGATGTTCGAGTACGAAACGGACGAGCGCGATGCCGAGCCGCTGCCCGCGCGCTCCGGGCTCGACGCCACGAAAAAGCGGGGACAGCCGAGCTTGACGTGCTCCCGTTTCGGAGTCACTCGACGACGACTTGACCCTGCATGCCCTCGTGCCCGGTTCCGCAGAAGTAGTCGCAAAAGAATGCGAAGCTGCCGGCCTTGTCGGGCGTGACTTTGACGCGGGTTTTTTGCTCCGGGATCACGTCCGCGCGTACCCCGAAATCGGGCAGATTGAAGCCGTGGTGGACGTCGATCGAGGTGAGCTCGAAGATGACCGGCTCGTTCAGCGTGAGCGTGATCTGTTGTGGATCGTACGCCCACTGCCGTGCCGCGATCGGAATCACTTTGAGGTTCGCGTCGTCGTCGCCGGCATCGCTCGGCTTGCCGCCGCACGCCACGAGCGACAGCAGAACGGTGAGCCAGGCCGAAGCCCGCGTCACGGGGTCACCTCGGCCGGCAGCGGGAGCTCCGTCAGCGCGTAATCGCCGCTCGTCGTGGTCGCGTCGATACTGCGATAGCCGAGGCCGGCGTTCGGATTCGCCGGGTCCCACGGGACGGGCTGGCGCATGCCGGGTGTGTCCGGCGTGGGCAGCGCGAACATGGTCGAGCGCGCCGAATGATGCGGGATGTGTCCGGTCATGTGCGAAAGCTCTTGGTGGATGTGACCGAAGAAGACCGTCACGTTGTGGTAAGGGACCAATAGCTCGACGACCGCGGCTCCGTCCGGCGTCGCCCAGTCCCACTCCGGTTTCAGATCCCACAGCGGACGATGCGCAAAGAGCACGATCGGCGCTTCGTCGTCCAGAGCGGCGAGGTCGTCTGCGAGCCAGGCGAGCTGTTCGTCGCCGACCTTCGCCATCGGATCGGAAACGTTGTCGATGGCCACGAAGTGAATGCCGCGGTAATCGAACGACCAGCGCAAGTCGCCGACTAGCTCCTTGAACGCCGCGCCCCCGTCCGCCGCGGCGTCGTGCTCGCCGGGCATGAACTTCAGCGTCGGCACGCTGAGACCGCGAGCGATCTGCATGAACTCGCTCATCCGCTTTTTCCGCTCCGCCACGTCGTCGGTATTGTGCGTGAGATCACCGGTGAACACGATGAAGTCGGGCTGCGCCGGGCTCGCGTTGATGGCGGCGACCACCGCCGGCAGCTCGAGCGTCGGCTCGGGATTGACCATCGCGCCGCTGAAGCCCCAGTGCGTGTCGGAGATCTGCAGAAAGAAGAAATCCTGGTCCGCGCCGCGCGGCGTGCCGCTCGGCGGTAGCGGTTCGCCTTTCTCTTTCGCGCGATCTCCGGAGCCGCTTCCGCTCGAGCACCCGAGCGTGCCTCGCAACAAGCTCGAGGCGAACACCACGCCGCCGATGCCCGTCAATTTCAAAACATCACGCCGGTCCGTTGGTTTCGACATGGATTCCTCCCGTCCTTCGCTCGTTTGCCTTCGCGAAGCCGCGCTCCTCGGCCGAGAGCCGATTCACCGACAAGAACGGCGGCGCTCCCGTTTGGTTCCGTCGGACTCGTTTTTTTCGCGGCGCCGGCCGTCACTGAGCTGGCGCACCTCACGGGCGCTCGTACGGCATCTTGCGAACAGCCTTCTTCGGCGCCGGGCAAGCCCGTGGCGGCGCCCGAGGCGCGAGAAGGGCGGGTGGAGGCAGCAAAGGAAAATACGTGCTAGCTCCGCGCCGTGATTCGGCTCGATTCGGTGACGAAGCAGCACGGGCAGCAGGTGCTGTTTCTGGAAGCGTCCTGTGCGATTTTCCGTGGTGACAAAGTCGGTCTGATTGGGCCGAACGGGGCGGGGAAGTCGACCATCTTCCGCTTGATCGTGAAGGAGGAGCAGCCGGACGGGGGCCAGGTCGCGGTCGATCGCGGGACGACGATCGGTTACTTCAGTCAGGACGTGGGCGACATGCGCGGCATGACCGTGGTCGCGGCCACGCTGGCGGGCGCGGGTGAGGTGGCGACCGTCGCCGCTCGGCTCAAGGAGCTCGAGCACAAGCTCGCCGATCCGGCCGAAGCCGGCGCGCTCGAACGTCACATCACCGAGTTCGGGGAGGCGCAGGCGCGCTTCGAGGAGCTCGGCGGTTACGCGCTCGAGGCGCGAGCGCGCGAGATCCTCGCGGGGCTCGGCTTCGCCGACGAGGTGGTCGACGGTGACGTGGGAGCGCTCTCGGGCGGCTGGAAGATGCGCGTCGCGCTCGCGCGCATTTTGCTGATGAAGCCGGACGTGATGCTGCTCGACGAGCCGACGAACCACCTCGATATCGAGTCGATCCTGTGGCTCGAGGAGTTTTTGAAGGGCTTCGACGGCGCCCTCGTCATGACGTCGCACGATCGCGAGTTCATGAACCGGATCGTGCACAAAATCATCGAGATCGACGGCGGCGAGCTCACGGTGTTTTCGGGCAACTACGAGTTTTATCTGGGACAGCGTGCCCTGCTCGACGCGCAGGCGGAGAGCGAGTTCATGCGTCAAAAGGCGATGCTCGCGAAGGAAGAGGCGTTCATCGCGCGCTTCAAAGCGCGCGCGAGTCACGCGGCGCAGGTGCAGTCGCGCGTGAAGAAACTCGAGAAGATCGAGCGCGTCGAGCCGCCCAAGCGCCGGCAGAAGCTGAACTTCGATTTTCCCGAAGCGCCGCGCTCGGGCGAGGACGTCGTCAAGGTCGAGGCGGTCAGCAAGGGCTACGGCTCACGCAAGATCTACGACAACTTCGATTGGCTCGTGCGGCGGCGCGAGCGCTGGTGCGTGATGGGCGTGAACGGCGCCGGCAAGTCCACGCTGCTGAAGCTCATCGCGGGTGCGACGCCGCCGGACCAGGGACGCGTCACGCTCGGTCCCAGCGTTCAAATCGGCTACTTCGCGCAACACGCGATGGAGCTGCTCGTGGCGGAAAAGACAGTGTGGGAGACGCTCACCGAGCGTTTCCCGCGCGCGTCGGTGGGTTCGCTGAAGACCCTCGCGGGAGTGTTCGGCTTCAGTGGCGCCGCCGTCGAAAAGGCGTGCAAATTCCTGTCCGGTGGTGAAAAAGCGCGTTTGGTGCTGGCGCTCATGCTCTACGAGCCGCCGAATTTCTTGGTGCTCGACGAGCCGACGAACCATCTCGACATCGATACGAAGGAGATGCTCGTCGAAGCGCTTTCGGGCTTCGAGGGCACGATGCTGTTCGTGTCGCACGATCGGCACTTCTTGCGGCGACTCTCGAATCGCGTGCTCGAGCTCGATCACGGCGGCGTGCGGACGTACGGCGGCGGCTACAGCGAGTACGTCGAGCAGACGGGCGCCGAGGCACCCGGCGTGCGTCACTGAGCGACAGCGACTCCGAGGCACCACGGCGACACCGATGCGCGGCCCCGACGAACGGCGACGAGCTCCCCACGCGCTCACGGCCGAGCTCGAGCGTCTCGCGCTCCGCGCCGCGCGCCGCGTCTACGAAGACCTGAATCAGTCGCTCTTCCGCTCGGCGCTCCGCACCCCCGCCTTCGAGCTGTCCGACGCCAGCGGCCGGCTCGGACGCTGGGTGGGCGGCGCGCGCACGCTCGAGCTCGCCCGCACGCTGCTCGTCGAGCACGGCTGGGGCGTGCTCGTGGAGGTGCTGAAACACGAAATGGCGCACCAGTACGCCGACGAAGTGCTGGGTGTGCACGACGAAGCGGCGCACGGCTCGACGTTCCGCCGCATCTGCGCGGAACGCGGCATCGACGCGCGCGCGGCCGGCGTACCCCGCGGCCAGCACTCGGCGGAGGAGCACGTGCTCGAACGCGTCGCCAAGCTGCTCGCGCTCGCCGAGAGCCCCAACGAGCACGAGGCGCAGGCCGCCATGAGCGCCGCCCAGCGCTTGATGCTCAAGCACAACCTCGACACCCTCACGCGGAGCACGCGGCCGCTCTACGATTTTCGCCACCTCGGCGCGCCGAGCGGGCGCATCGGCGAGAGCCAGCGACTCCTCGCGCACATCCTCGCCGAGCATTTCTTCGTCGAGGTGATCTGGGTGCCCGTCTGGCGACCACTCGAGGGCCGGCGCGGCAGCGTGCTCGAGGTGTGCGGCTCGCCGGAGAATCTCGAGCTCGCCGAGTACGTGCACGCCTTCGTGAATCACACGGGCGAGCGGCTATTTCGTGAGTACCGCGCGGGCGATCGCAGCCGTAGCGCGCGCGAACGCGAGCGCTTCCTCGCGGGGCTCATGGCCGGATTCCGTGAAAAGCTCGATGCGGAGCGTAAAAAGAGCCGCGCGGCGGGGCTCGTCTGGCGCGGCGACGGCGAGCTCCACGATTTTTTTCGCGGCCGGCACCCGCACATTCGCATGACGCGTCACGCGTCCCACAGCGGCACGGAGGCCTACGCGCGGGGGCGTGAGGCCGGCAAGCGACTCGTGGTGCACCGAGGCGTCAGCGCGAGCGCGAGCGGCGGCGCGCCCCGGCTGCTCCCCGGCGCATCGTCGCGTTCGCGTTAGCGGGCGGAGCGCGTCAGCTGGCGTGCACGGTGTGATGCGGTCCCGTGGAGCCGGGCGGCCGCCTCAGGCGCCGAACGGACCAGACGATGCCCGTGGTCGCGATGAAGACGGCCGCGACGACCAGGAGCCAGCCCGCGAAACGAAATGCGACGAGCAGGGAGTCGCTCGCGCGTCCGGCCGCGGCGAGCACGTCCCCGGGTGCGGCGGCGCCCGCCTTCTGTTGGGCGGTGCTCTTGGCGACGGCATCTTGAAAGCCGAGTGTCGCTTCGCGGCCCGCGGTGCGCGCGACCTGTTTCACGAGACCGTCCACGGCCGGGCCCGACGAGTCGAGCCCGCTTTTCCAGCCGTCGGCGACGCCCGCCATGGTTCCCCGCGCGACGGCCCGAGCCATCACTTCGAGTCGCGCCTCCACCTTGTCGTTGAGGCTCCGCTCGATGGAGTCGGCGACGACGCCAGACATGGCGGGAGCGAAATCGCGCTGCAGCGACACCGCGAGCGACTTCGACATGTGTTCCACGAAGGCGTTGCTCGCCGCTTCGGCGCGGGCGAGGCGTTCCTTTTCCGTGATGGAGTTGAGAACGCCGTCCGTCACGGCCTGCGCCATCTGCGCCGTCGCGCCACGGATCTGCGGATCGGACATCATGTCGGCGATCGTGTCGTGCGTCGCCGGATCCCTGGCCGTCTTGACGGAGCCCTCGACCGCGGCGGGGGCCGCGTCACGCGCTGCCTTGCTGACTGTTTCGGCGCAGCCAGAGCCGAGCGCGAGCGAGCTCGCGAGGGTCAAGCCGAGGGCGGCGCGTTGCCACGTCATACGGTCGCCCGAGCAAGTTCGATGCCACTCCGAACGCTGCGGCGTCCGAGCTCGTGGTGCTTCGCGTGGCGCTTTGGCGCCCCCGTAGCGGCTTGCCCTCGCGAATTCGCGCCGGGGCTTTACTGACTCGGAGCTCCTGCGGGAATCAAAACGAGCTCGATGCGCCGGTTCTTTTGGCGCTCCTCAGCCGTCGCGTTGCCCGCCACGGGACGAAACTCCGCGAAACCGGCGGCCTCCAGGCGCGTGCCGGGAATTTTCCCTCGTTCTTCGAGGTAGCGGACCACATTGGTGGCGCGTGCCGTCGAGAGCTCCCAATTGGTCGGGAAGCGCTCGCGGGTCTCTGGGTTCACGACGCGGGTGCGATCGGTGTGGCCGGCGACCTGAATCGTGTAGCCCTTGAGCCGCGCGAGGCTCGGCGCGACCTCGGCGAGCACTTTCTGGCCGCCTTCGCTCACGTCGGCGTGTCCGGAGTCGAAGAGCACTTGGTCTGAAACGTCGACGACGAGCTCGTTGCCGCGCCGTCGGATGCGAACGTTACCGGCGCTGATTTCCGGCTGCAAAATCGCGGCAAGCTCGTTCTGGACGCGCTTGAGCTCTCCCTCGAGCTTCTCGCGCTCGGCTTCCGTTTCGGCGAGCTTGCCCGATAGTTGCTCCCGTGCCGTCGTGAGCTCCGTCGCGTGCGCTTGCGCATCGGCGAGCGATTTTTGGAGCCCCTTCTCACGCTCGACGCCGGCGTGCACCTGCTGTTCGAGCCGAGCGCGCTCGGCGCGGAGCGGCAGGTAGACGTACTTGACGAGCGCGGCCACCGCCCCGAGCACGAGCAGCAACAAGATCCACCCCAAGCAACCGAGGCGTGAGCGGCGCTGCTTCGCCGGCACCAATTCGATGGTCTCGAACCCGTCGGACATGTGAGCTTCTGAACTTACCAAGCTCGCTACTGGACGTCTCGCCTTCGCGTCGTGCCGAGCGCGATTGAACGACCAAGGTAGTCTCTACCACCGGCAACTCATGTGTAGCGAGAGGTGGGCAAGGCGAGCGGCGCGTGAGCGGCCCTCGCGCGGCAAAGCGCGGTCCGGGCGTTTACGGCTCGACGGATCCGCGGGTGCCGACCAGAATGCGGCCGCGTGAGCGATGCGACCGTCGTCGAGACCGACCCACAGGTCGGCCGAGTGCTCGCGGATCGCTACCGCATCGTGAAGCTGCTCGGCTCGGGCGGCATGGGCTCGGTTTACCGAGCCGAGCACGTCCATATGCAGAAATCGGTGGCCGTGAAGATTCTTCACCGCCACATGACGACGAACGCGGAAGTGGTCGCGCGCTTCGAGCGCGAGGCCGTAGCGGCCGGGCGCATCGAGCATCCGAACGTCGCCGCGGCCACGGACTTCGGCAAGCTCGAGGACGGCTCGTTTTACCTCGCGCTCGAGTACGTCGAAGGCAAGAGCCTCGGCGACGTGCTCGACCAGGGCCCGCTGTCACCGTACCGGGCGCTCGTCGTGACGCGTCAGATCGCCGACGCGCTCGGCGCAGCTCACGCCGCGGGCATCGTGCATCGTGATCTCAAACCCGACAACGTGCTCTTGGTCGAGCGCGACGGACTCTCGGACTTCGTGAAGGTGCTCGACTTCGGCATCGCCAAGCTGCACATGGACGAGGGCAGCGGACACAAGCCGCTCACCCAGATCGGCACCATCTTCGGGACGCCGCAGTACATGTCGCCCGAACAGGGACAGGGGCGCACCGTCGACGGCCGGTCCGACCTCTACGCGCTCGGGATCATGCTCTACGAGATGCTCGCCGGGAAGCTGCCGTTCGACGCCGACGATCTCGTCGTGCTCATCACACGACAAGTGACGGAAGCGCCGCCGCCGCTGCCCGAGTCGATCCCGGCGAAGGTGCGCGCCCTCACCGCCCAACTCCTCGAAAAGAAGCCGGAGGATAGGGTGCAGAGCGCGGTCGAGCTCGTGGACCGCGTCGACGAGCTCCTCGGGGAGCTCGCGTCGTCGTCGCGCGCGCCGGGCGTGTCGCGCGCCGTGAGCGCCACGAGCCGGTCGTCGGCACAGCGACGATTCTCCGAAGCGCGCTCGGGGGAACGGCCGCTCGCCGTCGCGACGCGCGCGCTTCACGGCGCGCTCGCCGTGTTGCGGACGGGCCTCGCTGCCGCCGAGCGCACGCTCGTGCGCCGTGTCCCCGCGCTCGGGCGGCCCGTGACGCTCGGCGCGACGACGCTGCCGCTCTTTGCGCTGCTCGGCGGTGGGCTCGCGCTCGCGCTTCTCGGCGCGTTGCTCGCCGTGCTCGTCGCGCCGTCGCACGCCTCCAAGCAGCATGGCGCGGACGCCGCCGGTACGGCGCGAGCGCCGGTAACGTCGGAGGAGGCGCGTGAGCGTGCGCTCGTCTCGCGCGCGCTCACGGGAGATCAGCGCGCCCTCGCCGAGCTCGAAGCGCTCCCTCCCAGACAACGGACGCTCGATGACGCTCGCGCGCTCGGTCGCGGGCGCTGCGCCGTCGGCGAGTGGGCCGCGTGCATGGCGGCTTACCGGACGGGCATACTGTCGTTCACCGCGCTCCGGCAGGATCCCGTGCTGCTCGCCGACGTCCACGCCGCCGCATTCGAGCCGGTGGCCTCCGAAGAAGCGCTGCGGCTCGCGGCGCACCAGCTCGGGGAGAACGGGCTCGACCTCTTGTGGGACGTTTGGCAGAGCTCGCGCCAGAAGCCGGAGCTCCAGAGCGTGAACCGGCGCGCGCGCCAATTTTTGGACGACACCGCCGTGCGCGAGCACGCTAGTCGTGAGCTGTCGCTGGTGTTCGACGTCGAGCGGGCCGAGAAGAAGCGTCGCTGCGCGGAGGCGAAGGCGCTCTTGTCGAAGGTCGCCGATTACGGCGACGAGCGCCTGCTGCCGCTGCTCGATCGCTTCAAGCTCACGCGCGGCTGCGGCTTCGTGGACCTCGCCGATTGCTGGGAGTGCCTGCGGGGCAACAAGGACCTCGCGACGGCCCGCGCGGCTGCGGCCGGGCGCCACGGCCCGAGCTTCAGCGGACAGTAGACCCACTCGCCCGCCACTCACGCCGATCGATATCTGCTCCTGCCAAAGACTCGCGAAGTAGCGCTAGCGCGCTGCTACGCGCGGCCAGCAGTCAATACATCGGCACGTCGGGATCAACGTCCATCGACCAAGCATTGATGCCGCCGACGAGATTGTACACGTCGCGAAATCCCTGCTGCGCGAGCTCCTGCGCGGCGCGCTCGCTGCGTGAGCCGTGGTGGCAGTAGACGACGATGGTGCGCTCGCGCGAACCCTTGCCGATCTCGTCGTGAAGCGCGGCGTCGAGCAGGTGGCTGCCCTCGATTCGAGCAGTTTCTCGCTCCTCGGGCGTGCGCACGTCGACGAGCAAGAGGTCGTCACCGCGCGTGAGCCGCGCGTGGAGCTCGGCGGGACTCAAGCGTTTGACGCGGGCGGGCTCGTTCGGGTTGTCGATCTTGAAAGCGGGCCCTTCGGGGGTCTGCACGAGATCGATGCGGATGCCGTCCGCTCGCGCTGCGGTGCTGCGCGGCAGCGACACGCGAATACCGCCCGCATCGACGACCAGATCCTTCGGATCGGGCACACCGACGGCGAGGTCGTGCTCGAAGGTCGGACTCACGTCGAGGCGGATGCATTCGCTTTCGGCTTCGAGCGCTCGAGCCAGCTCGTCGCGCGCGGCTTCCGTGACGGTGATGTGCGGGGCGCGCACCGAAACGAGCTCACCGAGCTTCTCGCTGAGCTCACCCGACTCATAGAGCGCCGTCACGATGTCGGAGCCGCCCACGAACTCCCCGCGCACGTAAAGCTGCGGGATCGTCGGCCACGACGAAAATTCCTTGATGCCCTCCCGCAGAGCGGGGTCGCCCAGCACGTCCACCGTTCGATAGTCGGTGAGTAGGCCGTCGAGGATCTCGACGACGCGCGCCGAAAATCCGCACTGCGGTGCAGCCCGCGTGCCCTTCATATACAACACCACTGGATTCTCTTGCAGTACCTGGCTGATGGTGGCGCGCGTGCTGGGAGTCATTCCGGCCTTCCGTTGAAACGCGTGCTCTAGCCCATTGGGCATTTTTTGCCATCGGCAAGTCGTTCCCGCGCGGGCGGGGACCACCCAGCGGACAATCAAACAAAGCACATCTTCCCTGTCGGGCTCAGCCGATGTAATGACGTGCCCGCACTTGGAAGGGGTCCGCTACGGGCCCGCTCGCGCACGTTGCGCGCCAATGCGAGGAACGAAAGAGAGAACCGCCATGCGACGCCTAAATTCCGCCATCATCTTGACCCTACTGGCAACGGCCGTGCTCCGCTGCGGCGGTGACGACGACTCGGGCGGCACGACGAGCGGCAAGGGTGGCAAAGGCGGTGCCGCGGGCAAGAGCGGGAGCGCTGGCAAGGGTGGCAGCGCCGGTTCGAAGGCGGGCTCCGGAGGCACCTCGACGGCCGGCAAAGGCGGTGGCGGCACGGGCGGCGGTAGCGGCACGGGCGCGAGCTCCGGAACCGGTGGCACCGGCGTTGCTGGGACTGCTACCGGTGGCACCGGCACGGGTGGCACCGGCACGGGCGGCACGACGAACGAAGCCGGCGGCGGCCAAGGCGGCGAGTTTGCGGGCGCCGGCGGTGAGGGTGGCGGCGGCCAAGGTGGCGAGGCGCCCAGCACGGGCGGCACGACCGCGAACGCTGGTCACAGCGGCACGGGCGTTGGCGGTCACGCCGGTGTCAGCGGCGGCGCGGGCACGAGCGCCGGCATGAGCGGCTCGGGCGGGGGCGCGGCGACGCCGGCGTTTGCCGCGGTCCGCACCGTGTTCGACGCGCGCTGCGGTAGTTGCCACAACGGCGTCGGCAACGCTGCAAACCGTGTGAAGCTCACGGATATTGCCGCAGTGTGCGGCACTGGCGGCGCTGGTGCGGGCGGAAACTCGGCAGGCGGCGGCGCGGGCGGAAACTCGGCAGGCGGCGGCGCGGGCGGAAACTCCGCGGGCAGTGGTGGCGCTTCGAGCTGCAACCCCGCCACGCCGGCGACGCTCACCGACGCGGAGTTGTACACGAACCTTACGACCGCGTTGCCCGCCGGCACCGCGACCTGCGTGGGTGACGTTCTCGTCGTCCCGAGCAACGTTGCGAGTAGCTTCCTCATCACGAAGCTCACGTCCGACGTGCCCGGCTGCGGCAACCGCATGCCAGCCGGCTGCTCGAACACACCGTCCAAGTGCCTGACGACGGTCGAGCTCGACACGATCCAGAACTGGATTTCCGGCGGCGCGCCGCACTGATTCGAGCGCTATGCTCGAGGGGCGAGGCCCGCGCGGCCTCGTGAGCGCATGTCTCGCCCCAAACGCACTCCCCGTCCTCGGACGCTCGAGCGCCGCTGGCGCGCCATGAGCGAAAAGCTCGTGCGCGCGCGGACGGCGCTGCTCGACTCGGAGCCGGGCGGGAGCGAGGTGCGGCCGATCGAAGTCGTGACGGCCGCCGTGATCGAACCGCGAGCGCGTGGCGTGCGCTGCCCCCGCTGCGACGAGCCGTTCGAGCTCGTCGAGCACACAGCGCACGCCGGCGAAAGCGGCCGACTGCGGCGCGCAAGGCTCAAATGCCGGAGCTGCGGAACGGAACGGTCGCTCTGGTTTCGGTTGAGCGCGCCGTCCTGAGCGTCGCCGCTCGCTCGGCGCTCGCCGGCTCGTGGTAAGCAATCGTCAGGTTGAGGCTCCTCAAGGTCGCTGCTGCCGCGCTGAACCAGACGCCCCTCGCTTGGGCGGTCAATCAGAAGAACATCGTCGCGGCCATCCATACGGCGCGCGCGGCCGGAGTCGGCATTCTGTGTCTGCCGGAGCTCTGCATCACGGGCTACGGCTGTGAAGACGCATTTTTAGCGCCCTTCGTCCGCGAGACCGCGCTCGACATCCTCATGGAGGTGCTGCCGGAAACGCGCGGCATGGTGGTGAGCTTCGGCCTGCCGCTCCAACACGCCAAGGCCGTGTTCAACGCCTGCGCGCTCGCCGCCGACGGCCGACTGCTCGGTTTCGTCGCCAAACGATCGCTCGCGGGCGACGGCATCCACTACGAGCCGCGCTGGTTCAAGCCTTGGCCGGCCGGCACGCGCACGCACGTCGAGGTGCGTGGGCAGGAGCTCCCGCTCGGCGATTACGTGTTCGACGTGGGCGGTGTGCGCATCGGTTTCGAGATTTGCGAGGACGCCTGGGCGGCGAAGCGGCCCGGCGCGGAACTCTCGCTCGACGCGGTCGACGTGATCCTGAATCCGAGCGCGAGCCACTTCGCGTTTTGCAAGCACGAGGTGCGAAAGCGATTGGTCCTCGAGGGATCGCGCGCGTTCGGCGTGGCGTACGTGTACTCGAATTTGCTCGGCAACGAAGCCGGGCGCGCCATTTACGACGGCGACGCGCTCATCGCTGCTGGCGGCGCACTCGTCGGCAAGGCGCCGCGTTTCTCGCTGCGCTCCGTCGAGCTCGCGACGGCCGTCGTCGACCTCGATCTCGGCGACGTGCGGCAGGGCGCGCTCTCGAGCTATCAGCCGAACCTGAGCGAACCGGCTGACGCGCGCGTCAAGGTCACGTTCAACTACCCGGCAGCCACGAGCCCGAGTCGCCCGCTCGAGGAAACCGGCTGGGAAAAGGGCCCTTACGCGAAAGAGGAAGAGCTCACGCGCGCGCTCACGCTCGGCCTCTTCGATTACTTGCGCAAGACGGGCTCGCGCGGGTTCGTCGTTTCCTTGAGCGGGGGCGCCGATTCCGCCCTCGTCGCCTGTCTCGTGGCGATGATGGTTCGCCTGGCATTCACGGCTTTGGGCCCCGAAGGGCTCGTCGAGCGGCTGCCGTTTCTGCCGCCCGAATGCCCGGCGACGCCGGAGGCGCTCGTAGCTCGGCTGCTCACGACGGCCTACCAAGCCACGGCGCACAGCTCCGAGACCACGCGACGCGCCGCTCGGGAAGTCGCGACGGCGATCGGCGCGCGGCACCTCGAGCTCGACGTCGAAGAGCTCGTGCTCGGCTATCGCAGCCGCATCGAAACCGCGCTCGGCTCGACCTTCGACTGGGAAAAGCACGACGTTGCGCTTCAGAACATCCAGGCGCGCGTGCGCGCACCGAGCGTCTGGCTCATTGCCAACGTCGAACGAGCGCTGCTGCTCGCGACGAGCAACCGCTCGGAAGCCGCTGTCGGCTACGCAACGATGGACGGCGACACGGCCGGCGGCTTGAGCCCGATTGCCGGCATCGACAAGAATTTCGTGCGCTCGTACTTGCGCTGGCTCGAGCGCGAGGGGCCAGTCGGGCTCGGACCGATCCCGGCGCTCCGCGCGGTGAACGAGCAGGCGCCTACGGCCGAGCTGCGCCCGCCGAGCGCGGAACAGACCGACGAGCGGGATCTGATGCCGTACGACGTGCTCGACGCGATCGAGCGCGCGGCAATTCGCGACAAGCGCTCGCCGCGGGAAATCCTCGGGCAGCTCGGCGTCGAGTTCCCGGCGCACGCGCGCGCGACGCTCGTCGTGTGGGTTCGGCGTTTTTTCCGCCTGTTCTCGCAAAATCAGTGGAAGCGTGAGCGCTACGCGCCGAGCTTCCACGTGGACGACGAGAGCCTCGATCCGAAGACCTGGTATCGCTTTCCGATCCTCTCGGGCGGGTTCGAGCGCGAACTCGCCGCGCTCGACGAAGACGACTGAGCTCGGGCGGGATCGCGCACGGCGCCGCACGGCGCGGCACGGCGCGGCACGTTAGGGCACGTCGCCGCACGTTGCGGAGCTACGACGTGAGCTCGCGCACGAACGCGGACGCCGGGTCCGCCGCGAGCTCCTCCCAACTGCCGCTCTGAACCACGCGTCCGGCTTCGAGCACGGCGATGTGCCGCCCTACGGCGCGCGCGTCCTCGGCGTCGTGGCTCACGACGACCGTCGGCAGCGCGAGGCGCTCGAGGTAATCGCGCAAGAACACACGCACCTGCCGGCGCGTCCCCACGTCGAGCGCGGCGAAGGGCTCGTCGAGTAAGAGCGCCCTGGGTGCCGAAGCGAACGCACGCGCGAGCGCGACGCGCTGCCGTTCACCCGCCGAGAGCGCGTGCGGCCGCTGCTCGGCGTACGGCGCGAGGCCGAGCTCGGCGAGCAGCGAAAGCGCCCGCTCGCGCCGTTCGGCGCGCGGCGGCGCCGCTTCGTGGCACGCGAGCGCAAATTCGACGTTTTGTGCGGCCGTGAGGTGGGGGAACAAGCCGTAATGCTGCGGGACGTAGCCGATCGCGCGCTGCTCGACGGCGACGTTGACCTCCCGTTGCGCGTCGAACAAGGACGTGCCGTCGAGGCTCACCTCACCGCGCTCGGGGGCGATCACGCCGAGGATCATGAGCAAGAGGCTCGTCTTACCGGAGCCGTTCGGTCCCGTGAGCACGACCGGGCCGCGGCTCGTGTCGAAGCGTGCCTCGAGCCGGAGCTGACCGATGTGGCCCCCGAGATCGACGCGCAGCATCAGTCGTGCTCCGCGCCGCTGCGGGTGCTCGCGCGTTCGGCGCTCTGGACCGCGACGAGCAGCGCGAAGGCCACGACCACGAGCACGAGTGAGAGCGAGCGAGCCGCACGCAGATCGCTCTCGAGCGCGGCGTAGATCGCGAGCGGCAGCGTTTGAGTTCGCCCGGCGAGGCTGCCCGCGAACATCAGCGTCGCGCCGAACTCACCGAGCGCGCGCGCCCAACACAGCGCTGCCCCCGAGAGCAATCCGGGCGCCGCGAGCGGTAACGCCACGCGGAAAAGCACGCGCACCGGTGACGCGCCGAGCGTCCGCGCGATGACGAGCAGGCTCGTGTCCAAACGCCGAAAAGCCGCAATCGCCGCCTCGACGTAAAAGGGGGCCGCGACGAAAACCTGCGCGAGCACGACGGCGGCAGTCGTGAAGGGCACGGACAGCCCGAAACGTGCGAGCAACCCGCCGAGCGCGCTCGCGCGGCCGAAAGCCAGCAGGAGCCCGAGCCCGGCGACGGCCGGCGGGAGCACGACGGGAAGTTTGAGCGACGACTCGAGCCAGCGCGCGGCACGTCCGGGCGTGCGCGCGACGAGCCACGCGAGCGGCGTTCCGAGCACGACGACGAGCGTCACGCTGAGCGCCGTCGTGACCAAGCTGAGCTCGAGCGCGGGCGCGACCAGCGGATGACGGAGGCCCGCGCGCGCGTCGGCGAAGCTCGTGCCGGAAACCAAGCCGACGATGGGCAAGAGCAAAAACACGACCAGCGCGCTGCCGAGGGCGCCGAGCGCCAGCGTGATTCGAGAAAAGCGTGGAGCGGGCGCCATCGTGACTCAGCGGGCGTCGGCCTTCGCGCCGGTCACCGGTAGAAAGCCGCTCTCGGCGAGTACCCGCGCGCCCTCGGGTGAGAACAGGAGCTCGACGAAGGCACGCCCGAGCTCCGCCCGCGGCGCGTGCGTCGTGACCGCGACCGGGTACTTCGCGAGCACGTTGTAGGCCGCCGGCATCGGCACGATCACGACCTTGTCTTTGGCAGCCAGCGCATCCGTGCGGTAAACGATCCCCGCGTCCACTTCGCCGAGCGCGACTTTGGCGAGCACCTGCCGCGCGTCCGGCTCGCGTGAAACCACGTGGGCTTCGACGCGTGCCTGAAAGTCGGCGCCCAGGTCGGCATTGGCCTGCTCGAGCGCCCGGCGCGTGTATTCGCCGACCGGCACCTCGGGCGCGCCGAGCACGATGCGCGTCGCGTCCGGTAGTTGGCGAAACTCGCGCACGCTGCTCGCCCCTGCGCGCGAGACCGCGACGACGAGCTCGTTTTGCGCAAAGAACTTCGGCGCCGTGACGTGACCTTCCGCCGCGAGCGCGGTCATGTGACGCTCGTCGGCGGACGCGAACACGTCGGCGGGAGCGCCGTGCTCGATCTGCGAGCGCAGCGTCTGGCTGCCCGCGAAACTGAGCACCACGTGCGTGCCGGGACGCAGCGCTTCGAAGCGGCGGGCGAGCGCCGTGAACACTTCGCGCAGCGACGCCGCGGCGAACACGGTGAGCTCCGGGTGCGCGCCCGCCTTTGGTTTGGTGCCGCACCCGCCGCTCGCGGCGAGCGTGACGAAGCAGCACAAGAGGAGCGCACGCCTCGCGCTGCGTAGACTCATGCAGGCTTTCTACACCGACGCCCACTGGGCATGGACGGTGAATTTCGCGCTGTCTTCTTCCGTTGCCGGGCTATGGCCAAAGCCAGTTTGGGCGCGGCGCCGGCTCGGTGCATGCTCCGAGCAGTGAATCGGAGCCGAGTCACATGCTCGAAGCCACGCGCACCTCACTCGTGATCGGAATTTTCGTCGGCGGTCGCGGCTCGCGCCTCGGCGGCGTCGCAAAAGGCAACCTCGCGCTCCCGAGCGGCGAAACGCTCGCCGCGCGGCTCGTTGCGCGCTCCCGTGACGCGCTACCCGGCACACCGATCGTTCTCGTCGGTGCCGCGGAGGCGTACGCTCACTTGGGTCTGCCTGCGCTCGCCGACGACCCCCCGGGCATCGGCCCCCTCGGCGGACTACGTGCCCTGCTCGCACACGCCGAAGCGCGAGGTCGCACGCACGCGCTCGCCCTTTCGTGCGACTTGCCCTACCTCGAGGCGCCGCTCATCGCGCGGCTCGGCGTCGAGGCTCCGGCGGCGGACTTTCTCGCGCCGCGCGACGGCGAGCTGTGGCAGACGCTCGTCGCGCGCTATGCGGCGGCAGCGTTACCCGTCGTCGATGCGACCCTTGCCGCTGGCGAGCGCGCGCTCCAGCGCGTGATTCTGCGCTTGGGCGAGCGCGCGACCGAGCTCGTACTCGGCGCCCGCGAACGGAGCGAGCTCCGCGATTGGGACACGCCCGCAGACGCGCCGCACTGAGCGGACTCGTGCAGCGGTCGCCACCTGACGTCAGCCGCCAATGGCGCGCATCGAGACCTCGCTCGCGCTCGGCTCCGTGCAGCCCCGCCAGACGTCGCCGTCCGGCTTGAGCTTCCAGGCGTCATTCACGGCGCGCGCGATCGCGTCGGCGTCGCCCGTGCGCGCGGCCGTGGCGGCCCCGACGCCCCGATCGGTCGCGAGGCACGGCCGCAGCACCCCCGTCGCGGAGACGCGCAGGCGGTCACAACCCTTGCAATACGTATCCGTCGTTCCCGTGATGACGCCGACGCGCAGGCGCGGATCCTCGCGGCTCGCGACGTACTTGGCGGGGCCGCGGTTCGGATCGACGGCAGGCTCGGCAGTGGACAAGAGCGGCCCGAGCGCTCGCAGGATTTCGGCGGCGGGCACGAGCCGCTCGGCGACGATGCGCGCGCCCTCGGCAATCGGCATCACTTCGATGAAGCGCGGAACCAAGCCGCGCTCCCAGGCGAAGCGCGTGATGCTCTCGATTTCGTCGTCGTTCTCACCGCGCAGCACCACGGTGTTGAGCTTGATTTCGTCGAAGCCGACGGCGCGCGCGGCTTCGAGCCCCTCGAGCACGCGCTCGAGCTTGCCGCCGCGCGTGATGCGCTCGAAGCGCGCCGGATCGAGCGAGTCGAGCGACAGCGTGAGGCGCCGGAGGCCCGCGGCACGGAGCTCTCCCGCGAGCTTCTTCAGGCGCGTGCCGTTCGTCGTGAGCGCGATGTCCTCGGCCCCGAGCTCGGCGGCGCGCCGGATCGCACCCGTGACGTGCGCGGAGAGCAGCGGCTCGCCGCCCGTGAAACGGATGCGCCGCACTCCGGCCCGCATCAGCCCGGCGATGAGCGTGTGGAGCGCGGGCTCGTCGAGCCGGTCGGGCAAGTACCCGTCGCTGCGCGACGGCCGGCAGTAAACGCAAGCCAGATCGCAGCGATCCGTGAGCGAGATGCGCACGCTCGCGGGCGAGACTTGCGTGACCTCGGCCTCTGCCGCGCGCTCGACCTCGCCTAAAATGGGTAAGAACCGACTCACTTGGACCTTGCGTCGAGGGCGCAGCGTGAAACAATCGCGCCGTTGTCGCGCGTGGACGATCGTAGCACGTTTGAGCAATTTGCTTTCGAGGAGCCGAACTCCGCGCTCGCGGTGCTGCCACTTGCGGCGCGGCGCGCCCTCGACGCGGCGGGTGTGCGTTTGTCGCTCGAGGCGTGGCGTGGACTCAGTCTCGACGAACGCCGCGCGCTCATTGCCGCCGGCGCAGGCGTACAGGTCGACTTCGCGAGCGTCGAGCGCCTGGCTGAACGGGCGCGCCCCGTGCCCGAGCGCGTCGCACCCGCAGCGGATCCGGAGCAAATTGTCGCGGAGCTCGCGGCCGCCGCGGGCGCGCGGCGCGCGGAGCTCGAGCGCGCGTGGCCGGCGCTCACGCCGCTGAAACGCTACGCGCTCGTCAAGCTCGCGCGCAGCAAGAAGACCGAAGCCGCCGAGCGCCGGGCGCGGCTCGAGCGTGCTTTCGACGAGCTTTTGCCGCGTTCGGCCCCAAACCTCACGCACCTCACGCCCGACGGCGAGGCCCACATGGTGGACGTCTCGCAGAAACAAGCGACCCCCCGGCGGGCGGTAGCGCGCGGCTTCGTGGCCATGAAACCCGAGACACTCGCCGCGCTGAAGGCGGGCAATACGCCGAAAGGCGACGTGCTCGCCGTCGCGCGCATCGCCGGCATCCAGGCGGCCAAGCGCACGCCCGAGCTCATCCCCCTCTGCCACGCCGTGCAGCTCACGGGCGTCGAGGTCGAGCTCGTGCCGAGCGCGGAGCCGGTCGGCGTCAGCGTGACGGCGACGGCGCGGGCCTTCGACCGCACGGGCGTCGAGATGGAAGCGCTCGTTGCCGTGAGCGCCGCCGCCCTCACGCTCTACGACATGCTCAAAGCCGTCGATCGCGGTATGCGCATCACGAACGTCGAGCTCGTCGCGAAATCGGGCGGACGCTCGGGGGACTTCCGGCGCGAGGAGGGTTAGGGGTGGGGCACGGCGCGGAAAACCCGCTGGACGGGGCCGAAAACGCGCCGAGCGTAGCGCTCTCGACTGACCCACTGTCATTGGACCGGGTCATCGCGGCCGTTTCACACGCCGGCGCCGGCGCCGTCACGACCTTCGTCGGCACGGTGCGCAACACGAACGCCGGCCAGGCGGTGACGCTGCTCGAGTACGAAGCGTACCCGTCGCTCGCCTGCGCGGAAATGCGGCGCATTCTCGCCGAGATCACGGCCGAGCTGCCCGGCGTGCGCGTCGCGGTCCACCACCGTACGGGCTCGCTCAACGTCGGCGATGCGGCCGTGATCTGCGCCGCGAGCGCGCCGCACCGCGACGAGGCGTTCGCGGCGTGCCGGCTCGTCATCGATCGCGTCAAGGCGCGCGTGCCGATCTGGAAACGCGAGCACGGCCCCGCCGGTCCCTACTGGGTCGGCTGGGAAGACGCGCGTTGCGAGCCGGGTCACGACCACGGCCACGTTCACGCCGACGCTCACCCTCACAAATCCTGAACCCGGAGCACGCTCACGAGCGCGCCCTCGGGCAGCCTCTCGACGTCGCCGGGCACGAGCGCGAGCGCGTCCGCCCAGGCGAGACTCGTGAGCGCGCCCGAAGCCTGATTTTCCTGCGGAACGACGACGAGTCGCTCGCCCCGCAGCTCGAGCCGCGCGCGCACGAACTCGAGCCGGCCCGGCTTGTGCGAGAGTGCCGTCGCGAGCGGCAGCGCGGCGAGCTTCGGTAGCGGCTCGCGATCGCCTTGGAGCGCACGGAGCAGCGGCATGCCGAAGAGCGAAAACGTGATCACGGCGCTCGCTGGATTTCCCGGCAAACCGAGCACCCACGCGCCCCCCGCACGCCGGCCGAAAGCGAGCGGTTTGCCAGGCTTGATCGAGACCTTCCAAAAGTCCAAGGTCACGCCCTCCGCTTCGAGCGCGGGGCGGACCCAGTCGTGGTCGCCGACACTCACGCCGCCGACGGTGAGCAACAGATCCGTATCCGTCAGCGCTTGCGCGATGGCGGCTCGCGTGGCGTCCGGCTCGTCGCCGACCGGCGGAGCGCGCCGCACGTCGGCCGCGGCGAGCGAGGCGAGCGCCGCGAGCGGCGGTGACACCGATTCCGGGATTTTGCCGGGCACGGCCGCGCTGCCCGGTGCGCGTAGCTCGTCGCCCGTGCACAGGATCGTGACGCGCGGCCGGCGAAAAACCACGAGCTCCGTCGCGTCGAGCGAGGCGGCGAGGCCGAGCGCCGCCGGGCCGAGCCGGCTGCCCGGCGCGAGCGCGAGCGCGCCCGCGGCGAGATCCTCGCCGGCGCGGCGAATGTGCTGACCCGCACGCGGTCGCTCGTTCGTCGTGATGAAGTCGCCGTCACGTTCGACGAGCTCGCGCGGCACGACGGCGTCGGCGGCGGTCGGTACTTCGGCGCCCGTAGAAATGACGCATGCCGTGCCGGGAACGAGCGGCTCCGCGGGACGCCCCGTGCGGCTCTCGCCGCGCACCGCGAAGCGAAACGGAGCCGCTCCCACGAAGTCGTGCGTCGCGAACGCATAGCCGTCCATCGCGCTGTAGGGAAACGCGGGGATCGGCGCGCTCGCGACGAGCGGCTCGGCCAGCACGCGACCGAGCGTCCGCTCGAGTGAAACGCGCTCGGACGGCAGCGTTTCGACGGCCGCGAGTAGGCGTGCGCGCGCTTCCTCGAACGTGAGCATCAGCCGGCGCGGCCTCCGTGATGGTGCGTGCCGCCGCCACCGCGGCACAGCGCGACGGCGTGTTCGAGCAGCGGAATCAGTAGTTTCTCGAGCGCGAGCTTCACCGCGCGCGGGCTGCCGGGCAACGCGGCGACGAAGCGACCGCCCGCGACACCTGCGACGGCACGCGACAGCACGGCCCGCGGCCCGACCTCGTCCCAGGAGAGGCGGCGGAACGCTTCCCCGAAGCCCTCGAGGCGTTTCTCCAAGAGCGGCTCGAGCGCCTCGAACGTGCGGTCGCGGGGCGCGATGCCCGTGCCGCCCGTCGTGACGAGCGCGTCGGCGAGGTCCCGCTCCGAGAGCTCGCGCACGATGCGCGCGATGAGCGCCGGCTCGTCGGCGACGATGCGGTGCTCGACGAGCGTGAAGCCCGCAGCTCCGAGGAGGTCGCGCAAGGTTTGCCCCGATTCGTCGGTGCCGCTCGTGCGTGTGTCCGAGATGGTCACGGTAAGGACGCGGATGGCGCGGCGAGCGGCGCTCTGGTCTGGTCTCGCGTTTGGCTCGTGGTGGGCGTGTCCCGACATCGGATGCTAAGCCGAGGGTACACCGTGAGCGTTCCTCGGCCGATCGACGTGCTCTATTTCGCGGCGCTGCGCGAGCGCATGGGGCTTCATTCCGAGCGGATCGAGCTGCCGGACGGCGTCGAAACGGTTGGCCGGCTTGCGCAGTTTCTCGAGGCGTCGCGGCCGGGGCTGCGCGGCGTGCTCGGCAGCGTGCGCTTCGCGGTCGGTGACGAATTCGTCGACGCCGAGCGCGTGCTCGCGGCGGGCGACGTGGTGGCGCTGATTCCGCCCGTGTCCGGGGGATAGGGGAATTCACCGTCAAGAGCGCCAAGGACGCAGAGGGTTACTGAGGGATCGACCTCGTTCCGATCCAACCCCCTTGGCGCCTTGGCGGTTCGATCCCTCCGCTCTTGGCGCCTTGGCGGTTCGATCCCTCCGCTCTTGGCGCCTTGGCGGTTCAATCCCTCCGGTTCGCGCCCTTTGCGTCTGCATCCTTGGCGCTCTTGGCGGTTACAAATCACCCCTCGGAGTGACGTGGTCGTACGGCTCGCGTCTCGTTCTGAGCTCGCGCGTGAGCCAGCGTTTCCGTGATGTGACGCCGCGGGAATTCGTTTCGGGACGATGAACGAGTTTGTCGGCGACGTTTCGGAGTTTCTTGTGCGTTTCGCTCGCGTTCCGAGAGCGGTGTTTTCGGCTGAAATCGTGCCACTTTGCACGTTGACGAGCGAGTCGCCGCGCGTAAACTGAAATCAGAAACTTCAGTTGGTCCTCGTGCCCGATCGCTCGATGGGCGCACGATGACGAGTCCGGGTGGCTTTCACCATGACGGCGAGGTACGCGTCGATGGCCGATACAGGTTTGTTCTCGAGCTGGCAGATTGCGCTTCCGAACGTGTCCGACTTGGACGCGGCGGCGCGGCTCCTGCGTCAGGAAGGAGCGGAGCTCAGCCGCTTCGACGTGGCCCCCGCCGAGTCCGGATCCCGCCCCATCGAGAGCTGGATCATGGAGCTTACGCGCGGTGAGTTCGACGACGTGGTGTTCTTCACCGCGCAGGGCGTGCGGCTCATCATCGAATTCGCGCGGCAGCTCGACCGGGAAGAGGAAGTCGCTCAAGCGCTGCGATCCGCGCGGAAAATCGCGCAGGGGCCGAAGCCCGCCGCGGCATTGCGGGAAATTGGGCTCCGCGCCGACGCCGCCGCGCCGCTCTCGTCCTTCGAGAGCCTGAGCGGCACGCTCGACATGTTGGATCTGCAGGGGCGCGTCGTGGGTGTCGCCGCGCTGCGTCCCGATCCGCGCCTGCTCGATCTGTTCGAGCGCAAGGGAGCGACCGTGCGGCTGCTCTCGAACTCGCCCGGCTCCGACACGGGCGCCCTCACGCTCTACGAAACGGTGCGCAGCGGCGCCATGCGCGCCATTGTCTGGAGCTCCCCCGTCCAGGTCGAAGCGTTTTGGGAAGTCGGTTGCGTGCACGGCACGACGCACGAGCTCAGGACCGACCTCAGCAGGCTGCGCGTCGTCGCGCTCGGCAGCGCCGTCGAGCTCGCGCTCAAGCAGCACGGCATTCGCGTTGACGAGGTGGCGCCGCGCTCGACCTTCGTGCGGCCCCAAGCGCACGAGCTCGGACGCGTGCTCGGCGTGGGAGAAGCGCCTGTCGTGAGCGGCACCTCGAACCCGGAAAGCAGCGCCCCCGCGCGGATTTCGAGCGGTAGCAGCAAGCAAAAGCTCGTCATCGTCGGCAACGGCATGGTCGGCTGGAAGCTCTGCGAACGCATCACGGAGCTCGACACCGCGGGCCGTTATCAGGTGGTCGCGTTCTGCGAAGAGCCGCGCCCGGCCTACGATCGCGTGGGGCTCACGAGCTTCTTCGAAAAGGCGAGCGCGGACGAGATGCTGCTCGCCGGCCCGGAGTGGTACCGCCAGCGCGGCATTCGACTGCTACTCGGCGAGCGCGCGATGGGCATCGACCGCCGGCGCAAGGTGATTCGTTCCTCGAGCGGGGAGCGCGTGCCGTACGACGTGGCGGTGCTCTGCACGGGCTCGAGCGCGTTCGTGCCGCCGATCCCCGGTGTCGATAAGGCGGGCGTCTTCGTCTACCGCACGATCGAAGATCTCGTCGGAATCCGCGACTATGCCAAGCGCAGCAAGCGCGCCGTCGTGATGGGCGGCGGCCTGCTCGGGCTCGAGGCGGCCAAGGCCGTGCACGAGATGGGGCTCGAGACGCACGTCGTCGAGTTCGCGCCGCGCCTGATGCCGCGGCAGCTCGACGGCGCGGGTTCACGCCTGCTTTTGCGGAGCATTCGCAAGCTCGGCGTCGAGGTGCACCTGAACGTCTCGGCGCAACGCGTGCTCGGAGGCGAGCGCGTCGAGGGCGTCGAGTTCAGCGAGGGCGACCCGATCGAGGCCGACATGCTGATCGTGGCGGCCGGTATCCGTCCGCGCGACGAGCTCGCGCGCGAAGCCGGTATCACCGTCGGCGATCGCGGCGGCGTCGTGATCGACGATCAGCTGCGCACGAGCGACGGCGCCGTACGCGCCATCGGCGAGTGCGCGCTCCACGCGAACACGCTCTACGGCCTGGTCGCGCCGGGTTACGAGATGGCCAGCGTGCTCGCGCGCAATCTCACGGGCGACGCCTCGGCACGCTTCGAGGGCTCCGACTTGTCGGCGAAGCTGAAGCTGCTCGGCGTCGATGTCGCAAGCTTCGGCGATCCCTTCGCCGACACGACGGGCGGCGCGAGCATTCTGTACGAAGACCTCGTCAAGGGCGTCTACAAGAAGCTCGTCATCAGCGAGGACCGCACGCGCCTGCTCGGCGGCATCCTCGTGGGCGACGCGACCGAGTACGCGAAGCTCACGCAAATCATGCGCAGCGGCTCGGCGCTGCCGGACGCGCCGGAAGAGCTGATTTTCGGCGCGCGCGAGGGGCAAACGGCGGCCTCCGGTCTCGGCGAGTCGGCGCAGGTTTGCTCGTGCAACAACGTGACGAAGCGAGACGTATGCCACGCCATTCGGCGCGGCGAATGTTCGACGCTCGGCGAGATCAAGGCGAAGACCCGCGCGGGCACGGGCTGCGGCGGCTGCGTGCCGCTCATCGCCGACATCTTGAAGGCCGAGCAGCGCGCGGCGGGCCAAATCGTACGCGAGCAGCTCTGCGAGCACTTCGCGTTCTCGCGCCAGGAGCTGTTCCAGATCGTGCAGGTCAAAGGCTACCGCACGTTCCAGGAGCTCATCTCGACGCACGGTGCGGGCAACGGCTGCGAGATCTGTAAGCCCGCCGTCGCGAGCATCCTCGCGAGCCTGCACAACGAGATGATCCTGAAGAACGAGCACGCGTCGCTCCAGGACACGAACGATCGCTACCTCGCCAACATTCAGCGCGGCGGGCTCTATTCGATCGTGCCGCGCATCCCGGGCGGCGAAATCGTGCCGGAGAAGCTAGTGGTGCTCGGGCAAGTTGCCCAAAAATACGGCCTTTACACCAAGATCACGGGCGGCCAGCGCATCGATCTGTTCGGCGCGCGCCTCGAGCAGCTGCCCGAAATTTGGGCGGAGCTCGTGGCGGCGGGCTTCGAGAGCGGCCACGCGTACGGCAAGGCGCTCCGCACCGTGAAGAGCTGCGTCGGCACGAGCTGGTGCCGCTTCGGCGTGCAGGACTCGGTCAAGTTCGCGATCGAGGTCGAGAATCGCTACAAGGGCCTGCGAGCGCCGCACAAGCTGAAGTCGGCCGTGAGCGGCTGCGTGCGCGAATGCGCGGAAGCGCAGGGCAAGGACTTCGGGCTCATCGCCACGGAGAAGGGCTGGAATCTGTACGTCTGCGGTAACGGCGGCATGAAGCCGAAGCACGCCGTGCTGCTCGCGGCCGATCTCGATAAGGAGACGGCGGTTCGCTACATCGACCGTTTCCTCATGTACTACATCCAAACGGCCGATCGCCTGACGCGCACGTCGGTGTGGCTCGAGAAGCTCGACGGCGGCATCGAATACTTGCGCGAAGTGGTGATCAACGACCGGCTCGGCATCGCGGCCGATCTCGAGCGGCAGATGCAGCACCTGGTCGATACCTACAGCTGCGAGTGGGCGGAGGTCGTGAAAGACCCGGAAAAACGGGCCCGTTTCCGGCACTTCGCCAACACGTCCGAGGCCGACGACAGCGTCGAGCTCACGACCGAGCGCGGGCAACCGCGGCCCCGCGATTGGGTCAAAGACAAGCCGGAGCAGGTCCGCGATCGCAAGCACCTGCCGCTGATCCAGACGAGCTGGGTCAGGGTCGGGCGCGTCGAGGATTTTCCGCTCGACGGCGGCATGGCGATTCGCCACGGCAACGCGCAAATAGCGGTCTACAACTTCAGCTCGCGCGGTGAATGGTACGCGACGCAGAACATGTGTCCTCACATGCGCGACATGGTGCTCGCGCGCGGCTTGCTCGGTGACCAAAAGGGCGTACCGAAGGTGGCCTGCCCGCAGCACAAGAAGACCTTCTCGCTCAAGAGCGGCGAGTGCTTGAGCGGAGACTCGCTGCGCATTCGCACCTTCCCGATCCGCATCGAGGCCGGCGAAGTACTGGTCGAGCTACCGAGCGCGCGTGAAGTCGACAAGCTCGTGCCGATCAAGATCGCCGAGCTGCCCGCGGCCTGTCCCGCCGCTGAGTGAAGCTGCCCCGAAAATCCCCATGGTTACAGACGCCTCCTCGGTTTTTCCGGGCAATCCTCCGCGCCGCCGCGAACCCGTGCGGCTGCCGCTGCTCCAGCAGTACTTGAAAGAGCAGCAGCGCCTCACGGCCGTCGAGCGCTTCTCGCAGCGGCACGACCGCGACGCGCTCGCGCCGGGCAAACGCTACTACCAGGATCTGATGCCGCTCGAACGGCCCGGGCCGGGACAGCAGTTCGCGTTCCAGGTGGATTTGGACGCGTGCAGCGGTTGCAAGGCTTGCGTCACGGCCTGTCACCGCTTGAACGGCCTCGACGACGATGAAGGCGAAACCTGGCGCAGCGTCGGCTTGCTCCACGGCGGAACGCCCGACGCGCCCGTGCAACAGACGGTGACGACCGCGTGCCACCACTGCGTGGATCCGGCGTGCATGAAGGGTTGCCCCGTCGGCGCTTACGAAAAGGATCCGGTGACGGGCATCGTCAAGCACTTGGACGATCAGTGCATCGGCTGCCAGTACTGCACGCTGACCTGCCCGTACGAGGTGCCGCAGTACAGCAAGAAGCGCGGCATCGTGCGCAAGTGCGACATGTGCAGCGACCGGTTGGCGGAGGGCGAGCCGCCCGCCTGCGTGCAGGCCTGTCCCAACGAAGCGATTTCAATTCGCATCGTCGAGACGGCGCGCGCGCTCGAAGACGCACAGAGCGAGGCTTTCTTGCCCGGAGCGCCGTCGCCGACGATCACGGTGCCCACGACGACGTACAAGAGCGCTCGGCCGCTGCCGCGCAACGTGCTGCCCGCGGACTTTCACCGGGTCAGAAGCTCGCACCGGCACTTGCCGCTCGTGTTCTTGCTCGTGCTCACGCAGCTTTCCGTGGGGGCGTTCGTCGCCGATTTCGTGCTCGGCCGGCTCGGCGGCTACGCGACGCTCGGCGTCGCGCGGCCGTACCAGTCGCTGGTCGCGCTCGCGATGGGCCTCTTGGCGCTCGGCGCGAGCGTGTTCCACCTCGGCCGCCCGCAGTACGCGTTCCGTGCGATCCTCGGCATTCGCACGTCGTGGATGAGCCGTGAGTGCGCGGCCTTCGGCCTGTTCGCGGGCTGCTCCGTGCTCTACGCCTCGCTCTTTTGGGTCGAGCCGTTGAGCGGACGCTTGGGCTTGCCGGCACCGCCCGCGTTCTTGCTCGCGCAGGGGCGCTCGGTGCTCGGCTTCGTCGTCGCGGCGAGCGGCGTCGTCGGCGTGCTCTGCTCGATGATGCTCTACCAAGTCACGGCGCGGCGCTGGTGGAGCGCGGCGCGCACGAGTGGGCGCTTCCTCTTGACGGCGGCCGTGCTCGGCGTCGCCACGACGAGCGTCGCGCTCACGCTGGCGTCGCTGTTCGAGGGCCGTGACTCGGCGGCGCGCGCGACGGCGTTCGGCTTGTTCATGCCGCTCGCGGCGCTCGCCGGCGTGAAGCTGGCGTTCGACGCGGAGATCCTCTTGCACCTGAAGGACCGCGGGCTCGGTGAGCTCCGGCGCACGGCGCTCTTGCTCATCGGCGAGCTCCGCCCGTACGCCTTCGCGCGCTTGGTATTCGGCGCGGTCGCCGCGACGCTGCTCGTCGCGGTCGCGCGCACGCCCGACATCTCGCTCGAGACGCAGCTCGGACTTGCCGTGACGGCGTGGGCGCTCTTGCTCGGCGGTGAAATCTGCGAGCGCATGCTGTTCTTCAGCGCGCAGAGCGCGCCCAAAATGCCGGGAGCCGTCGGACCATGAAAGCACCGCGCGAGTTGATGGCCGACGCGCTCTCCCTCTTGCACCAAAAGGAGGGGCCGCTCACCGCGGAGCTCTTGCGCAAACCAGCCGGCTTCGGCATCGGTCAGGTGCCGCTCGCGAAGCAGCCCGACGCGACGACCACGGCAGTATGCGGTTTCTGTTCGACCGGCTGTGGCCTCGAGCTGCACCTCAAAGACGGCGAGGCCATCGGGCTCTCACCGGCGCGCGATTACTCGGTGAACTTCGGCATGGCGTGCCCGAAAGGCTGGGAGGCGCTCACGCCGCTCAAGGCCAAGGATCGCGCGACCGTGCCGCTCATCCGCAACGAACGCGGCGCGCTCGTGCCCGTGGCCTGGGATCGCGCGCTCGAAGCGTTCGTGCGCAGGTTCAAAGCGATCCAAGAAAAGCACGGCAAGGATTCGGTAGCCTGGCTCGGCACCGGACAAATCCCGACCGAGGAGCTTGCGATGCTTGGCGCCTTCGCCAAGTTCGGCATGGGCGTCGTGCACGGCGACGGCAACACGCGACAATGCATGGCGACGGCGGCCGTGGCCTACAAGCAGGCCTTCGGCTTCGACGCGCCGCCCTACGCCTACGAGGATTTCGAGCAGTCCGACGTGATCGTGCTCGTGGGCTCGAACCTCTGCATCGCGCATCCGATTCTGTGGGAGCACGTGTGCAGGAACCCGCACCAGCCTGAAATCGTGGTCGTCGATCCGCGCCGCACCGAGACGGCGATGAACGCGACCTTGCACCTGCAGCTCGCGCCCAAGTCCGATTTAACGCTGTTTTATGCGGTGATTCAGCACCTCATCTCGCGCGGCTGGCTCGACCGCGAGTTCATCGACGCGCACACGTCGGGATTCGAAGAGCTCGCGCGGCACGTGGCGCCGTTCACGCTCGCCCGCGCCGCGGAGGCCACCGGACTCGCCCAGGACGCGATCGCGCGTCTCGCGCAGCTCATCGGCACCGGCAAGCGCGTGAGCATCTGGTGGACCATGGGCGTCAACCAGAGCTACGAAGGCGTGCGGCTCGCCCAGGCGCTGATGAATCTCGCGCTCATCACCGGCAACATCGGTCGCCCGGGTACCGGAGCGAACTCGATCACCGGTCAGTGCAACGCCATGGGCTCGCGCCTCTTCAGCAACACGACGAGCCTGCTCGGCGGTCGCGACTTCAGCAATCCCGAGCACCGCGCCACGGTCGCGCAAATCCTCGGGATCTCCCAGGAACGCATCCCCGATCGCCCCAGCCTCGCGTACGATCAGATCCTCGAAGGCGTGCTCGCCGGCAAGATCAAGGGGCTCTGGATCGTCGCCACGAACACCGCTCACTCCTGGATCAACCAGAACGACGCCGTCGACATTCTGAAGCGCTTGGATTTTTTGGTGGTCCAAGACATGTACACGACGACCGAGACCGCGCGCGTCGCGCACTTGGTGCTGCCCGCGGCCGGCTGGGGCGAAAAAGAAGGCACCTTCATCAACTCGGAGCGTCGCATCGGCCTCTTGAAGAAGGTCGTGCGCGCGCCGGGCGAGGCGCTCGCCGATTTTTCGATCTTCAAGCTGCTCGCGGAGGCGTGGGGCGTCGGGGATCTGTTCCGGCGCTGGACCGATCCGGAAGCGGTGTTTCAGATCTTGAAGGAGCTCTCGCGCGGACAGCCGTGTGACATCACCGGCATCGAGGACTACGCCATGCTCGACGATCGGCGTGGGATCCAGTGGCCGCTCCGCGCGGGCGAGAACGTGCTGCCGCAGAGCCAGCGCCGGCTGTTCGCCGACGGTCGCTTCTTCCATGCCGACGGCAAGGCGCGGCTGCTGTTCGATGCGCCGCGCCCCGTGCCGGAAGCGACCACGCCCGAGTACCCGTTCGTCTTGCTCACGGGCCGCGGCTCCTCGAGCCAGTGGCACACGGGAACACGCACGGAGAAATCGGCGGTGCTCCGGCGCCTTTACCCGAACGAGCCGTACGTCGAGCTCAGCCCGACCGACGCGGAGCGACTCTCCATCCAGCCGGGCAGCTGGGTCATCGTCGAATCGCGGCGCGGGCAGTTCCGCGCGCGCGCCCACCCGACGCACGTCGTGCGTCCCGGTCAGCTCTTCGTGCCGATGCACTACGCCAAGGCGAATCAGCTCACGTTCCCGGCGTTCGATCCGCACTCGCGCCAGCCGTCGTACAAGCATTGCGCGGTGCGCGTGCGTCCAGCCGAAGCAGCCGATCAGCTCGTGTAGCTCCGTGCCGTAAGAGCGCGGCCTGCTGCGCCTATTCAGTTGGCGCATGAGTTTTCTCTTGCAGCGGCACGTGGGGGCGCCGTACGAGCGGGACGATGGGTGGCGGCCCGCTCTACTTCGTGCTTTCGCTCACCGCGTTCATCGTCGGCTTCGTGCCGGGCTTGTTCGCCAGCTGGCTCTCGATGCGGGGCGAGCTGCCCCGGCCGGAATGGTGGCCGCTCTTCAAGGTGCTTGGGATCGCCCGCGCCGCGACGGCGCTCTGCGCCGGGGTTCTGCTGCCACTCACCGTGGCGGTCGCGGGACTCGTGACGTCCTACTTTTGGAGCAACGGAAGTGGCTATGCCGGCTACGTTGCCCCCGCGCTCCTCGGTGGCTGGGTGATGGCCGTCGAGCCGCGCTGGCTCGCGTCCCTTGCGCTCGCGAGCGCGTGGACCTGTTACTTCGCGACCCTCGCGTTCGCGTTACCGCTCGAGCAGGGTCTCGTGCGGCGCATGAACCCGCGCTTCGCGACGCGCGAGCTCACCGAAGCGGCCGGACGGGGGCTCCGCACGGCTTACGCAGTCCAAGCGCTCGTCGTGATCGTGGTCTTGTGGGAGGTGCATTGGCATTGAGCGCTCTTCTCTTAGCGATCGGCCGCGGTCTTCAAGACCGCGCCGTAACTCGTTACTCACGGGACGTGGCACTCCGGTTGGCGCGCGCGCTCACCGAGTTGGCTTTCATAGCGCGCGCGAAAATGGCTGCGAGTGTGTAACCGGTTTGCAAAAGTGGTTGGCGGCGTGAGCGGTAAACGCGAATTGTCATCATGCTGAGTTCGTCGCGTTGATAGTGAGTTCGTCCGCGTCAATTCGCCGGCGCCGTTCGTTGACTGGAGTAGACTGCACGCGATGCTGACGTCGTGGCGTGGGCGGATCGTGGGCGCGAGCGCGCTCGGATTGCTGCTTGGGTGCAGTTCGTCGAACAGCGCGCCTCCTCCCGACGAGCTCGGCCTGCCCGCTGCCGGCGGCACGGGCTCGGGCGCGACGGGTGGAACCACCAGCGCGGGCGGCAGCGGCGGCACGGGCGCGACCGGTGGCACGAGCACCATCATGCTCGGTGGCTCCGGGGGCTCGAGCATGGCGGGCAGCGGTGGCTCGAGCAGCGAGGATCCGTGCAAGAGCAAGGATTGCGGCGTCGGCCAGCGCTGTCAGGCCGAGGGCGGCGTCGCGAGCTGCGTCGACAAGACGTGCGACGAGGTCGCGTGCAAAGACAGTGAGCTCTGCCAATCGGCGGATGGCGGCGGGCACATTTGTGTCGATAAGTGCGCCTCGGACGCCGCCTGCGATGCGGCGCTCCACTGTGACACCGCGAGCGGCGAGTGTTTGCCCGACGACTGCACGCCCGACACACGCCTGTGCGGTACGGGCGACACGATCCGCGTGTGCGGCTCGAACGGCGCGCCCGGCGAGGCGATCAGCTGCGGCAGCGGCGGTTACTTCGTGAGCCAATGCAGCGCGGACGCCGCCGGGTCGGGCGCCTGCACGTGCGAGGACGATTGGGATTGCCCGCCGTTCATGACGTGTGAAGCGGGGACGTGCGTCGGCACGGGCGTGGCGCCGAGTTGTACGTTGCCCGCGACGCCGTTCAAAGACGTACTTCCCACCGTCGAGTTTCGCTGGGGTGACGGCACCAAGCACTCGTACAGCATGGCGGACGCTGCCAGCGACGACGCGGTCGGTAAGGCGTTCGCGTGGTCGTCGCAGGTGGTCTCGACTCCGCTCGTCGTGAACCTGGACGACGATAACGGCGACGGTCGCGCCGACGAGCGTGATTTTCCCGAAATCCTCTTTTTGAGCCACACCGACGACACGCGCGACCGAGACGGCGTCGTGCGCGCCGTTCACGGCGGCGGACCGAACAAGGGGAAAGACTTCTTCGCGCTCTGCGGCAAGCCGGCGCGGCCGGCGACGCCCACGGCTGGGTACGCCGACGCCAACGGCGCCTACTGGAGCGAGGGCGCCGCACTCACGGATAACTGTAGCAACGCCACCGCCACGACGAACGCCACCGGTGGCGTCGCGCAGCCCTCGGGCGCGCTCGCGGCCGCTGATCTCGACGGCGACGGTTTCCCCGAAATCGTCGTGCCGCTCGAGACGGCGGGTTTTCAAATCCTGAGTAACCGCGGCGAAGTCCTGTTCACGAGCCCGGACGGCATCTTCGAGCCCGCGATGACGGACTACGCGGCGCCCTCGCCCGCGATCGCGAACCTGGACTTTGCGGGCATGCCGGAGATCATCCTCGGCAATCGAGTCGTGTCGCTCACGAAGAACGGCGGCGCATTCGCCATCGACAAACTCTACGCCGCGACGGCCGGCTCACGTGGGACGCAGGATCAACGCAGCGGCACCAACTACAACTACGGCCCCACGGTGTGCGTAGCCGATCTCACGCCCGACAAGGGCCTCGAAATCGCGGCCGGCCCCATGCTGTATCGGCTGCCCGCTACGCCGCCCGCCGGCTGCGGCAGCGTGACGACGCCGTGTCCACTCGACACCGTATGGGACGCGCGCTCCAAGCTCGGCATGTTGCAACAAGACGGCCTCTGCGCCATCGCGGACGTGCTCGGCGCGTGCACGTCGGTGGACGACTGCGCGGCGCACCCCCCCGGTCCCGCGAACCCTCTCGACGGCAAACCGGAAGTCGTGTTGATCGCGAACGGTCACCTCGTCATCCTCGACGGGGCCAAGGGCGCGCTGCTCATGGATCAAGATCTCGGCGGCGGCGACTCCGGCGGCGCGCCGAACGTCGACGACTTCGACGGCGACGGCTTTCCCGAAATCGCGACGGCGCTCGAGAGCTCGTACGGTGTCATCGATTTGCAAGCGCCGGACGCGACGAACTGCCCGGCGTGGGACGCGGTGCTCGACAAGACGAACCCACCACCGCAGACGAACCCTCCGCGCCATCCCGGCGGCGCCTGCAAGCAGGACTCCGACTGCACGCTCCCCGGCACGACGTGCAACGAGAGCTCGGGCCAATGCGTCTGCCTCCACAACGGCTGGCTCCGCACGAGTGAAGACGACTCGAGTCGCGTGACGTCATCGAGCGTCTTCGATTTCAACGGCGACGGCGCGGCCGAGGTCGCCTATGGCGACGAATGCTACTTCCGCATTTACGACGGCTCGACCGGCGAGGTCTACCTCGCGTTCCCGTCCGTGAGCCGCACCGTGCTCGAAAACCCGGTGGTCGCCGACATCGACAACGACGGCAACGCGGAAATCGTCTTCGTCCAAAACAATCACTTCTCCCAGTGCAACGAAGGCGACGTTTCCACGATGCCCGGCATGGGCATGGGCATGGGCACGGCCGACTGGCACGACGCCGTGTTGAACCAATGGCCCACGGGCACGGTCGCCAAGGACTCGCTCCCGACCGGGATCACCGTGCTCGGCGATCCCAATGACACCTGGGTCGCCGCCAGACGCATCTGGAACCAGCACGCCTACCACGTGACCAACGTGCTCGAGAGCGGCGCCATCCCGCTCCACGAACCCGAAAGCTGGAAGCCGCTCAACGGCCGCCTCTACAACACCTACCGCTCGCAGCCACGCAACTACGGCGTCGCGCCGGATCTCACGCTCACCGCCATTCAAATCTCGTCGCCCGACGCGAAGTGCGGCGTCCTGTCGGAGCAGATCCAGATCACCGTGGTCGTGAAGAATGCGGGGGATTTGCGCGTCGGCCCCGGCATCGAGGTCGCATTCTACGGCACCTGGAGCGGAGCGGAAGCGCCGCTCGACGACGACGCCGGGACACCCCTCGTGGTCGTGCTCGACAAGAGTCTCGAGCCCGGAGCATCGACGCTCGTGAGCGTGACGTACAGCGTGGGCAATAACTCGGCGCCGAACGACAGCGCGCGGCCCACGAGCGTGCGCGTCACGATCGACGGCGGCAACAACGCCGCCGACGGTAAGGAGCGGGAATGCCGCGAGGACGACAACGAGCTCACGCACGACGTGAACGCGGGTGACGCGCTCGCGGATCTGCTCGCGAAGGTCGACTCGGCGAGCTGCTCCGGCGACGTCGCGGTGACGGTCACGAATCAAGGCGCCGACGCCGCAAACCACGTCGTCGTGCGCGTCTACGCAGGCGATCCCACTGCGGGCGGCGAGGTACTCGGCGAAACGACCATCGACACGCTGGCGGCGGGAGCGAGCACCTCCGTCAGCATCGACGTGGGCTCCATCACGCGCGACGTGACGATTTGGGCGATCGCCGATCCCGACGACAGCGTCGAGGAGTGCAACGACGCGAACAACGTCGTCCAGGGACCGGCGCTCCTGTGCACGAGCGAGCCGCACTGAGCGCGCTCGCGCAGGGGCGGGGCGCCGTTATCCGGCCGACGGCGCCGCCACCCTGCCGGATGCCCGCGCGCTATTTGCGATCGTCGTAAAGATTGACCTTGTTCGCCGGCTTCGCGGGCGCGGGCACGGCCGCTGACGTGGGGCTCGGTGCCGGCGCGACGGCGGGGCTGCTCTTCGCGCTCGACCTGGCGCGTGCTTTTGGCGTCGGCACCGCTTTGCCCGTCGCCGCGGCAGCCGGCGTTGCGGCGTCGTTCACCGGCGCCGGTCGCCTCGCTGCTGCAACGCTCGCCGCCGCCGAAGCGACGACGGACGCGGCGGGCGCGACGATGGCCGCTTCGGCAGTGCGTGCGGGCGTGCTCGTGAGCGTCGCGGCGGGCGCCGGTTTCGCTTCCGCGGTACTCGCCGGCGTTTCTGCGCGGTGCCCGCGCAAGAGGAAAATGCCGACGCCTACGGCGCCCCCGAGTAAGAGCAACCCCGCCGCGGCGAGACCGACCGCTCGCCCGCCGCCGCGCTTCGCGATGCTCGATGTGCCCCAAGCCGCGCCCGTGCCCGCGCCGACGTACGAGCTCGGCGGTATCGACTCGTCGACGCTCGGTCGCGAACCGCCGAGGCCCGCGCTTTCGATCACGCGCGCCACCCGCTCGACCGACAGGCGCGCGCGGCGTGGAGCGTACGGCGCGAGCGCCTGCGCAAAGTCGGCGATGGTCGCGTAACGCCGGTTGCGATCCTTCTCGAGACAGCGGGCGATGACGAGACCGAGCCCCTCGGGCGCGTCGGGCCGCAAATTGCGCAGCGCGGGCGTCGGGTTCTGCAGGATCATCACACAGAGTTGCGTGATGGTATCGGCCTGGAACGGCACCGTGCCCGTCAAAAGCTCGTACAAAATAGCGCCGAGTGCCCAAATATCCGTGCGCGCGTCGACATCGCGCGACGAGGCCATCTGCTCGGGCGACATGTAGAGCGGCGACCCCATCACCGTCGACGTCTTCGTCATCCCCAAATCGGCCCCCGACGCGCTCATGCCCGACACCTTCGAAATCCCGAAGTCGAGCACCTTGACCGACGGCGTGCCGTCGCGGCGCGTCACGAGGAACAAATTCGCCGGCTTCAAATCCCGGTGCACGATGCCGAGCGCGTGCGCTTCGGCGATCGCTTCGCACGCTTGCAGCACGAACTCGACGCCGTCGTCGAGCGGCAGGGCGCCGTGGCGTTGCCCGATGCTGCCGAGATCGGCGCCTTCGAGATACTCCATGATCATGTAGGGCGCGCCATTTTCGAGCTGGCCCACGTCCGTAACCCGCGCCACGTGCTCGCTCTTGATCCGAACGGCCGCGCGCGCCTCCCGCAAGAAGCGGGCGACTGCCTCGCCGTTCGACAGGGCGTGCGGCAAGAGGAACTTGATCGCGACGCGCTGCTCGAGCGTCACGTGCGTCGCCGCGACGACGACCCCCATGCCGCCCATGCCGAGCACGCGTTCAATCCGGTACTTGCCGAGCAGGATCTGCCCGGGCGCGACCCCCGCGACCTGATGGCCGGGCTCTGGCTCAGTAGCGCTAGGGTTCAACGGAACGACCACCCTGCCAAGTACGCACGACGCAGTATATCGATCCCCATCCCCGACGCCCAGCGGGCGCTAAAAATCGCGGAGTGTCTGCTCGGCCTCACGGGTGAAGCACGACGCGCGTCGTCGGCCCGCGTGTCTCACGCCGGACGGCATGCCAGCCGGGCGGCAGCTTTGGCTCAGTGAAATCGAAGAGATAGCGCGCGTCGATCGGCGACAAATTCACACAGCCGCCGCTCACGGCATCGCCCCAGTCGTCGTGCCAGTACGCCGTGTGGAGCGCGTAAGGGCCCACGAAATTCTGCACCCACGGCACGTCGGAGTGCACGAGCTCGTTCGGCGCTTCCATCGTGGCGGTCACGATCTTGGTGTTGATCGAGAACGTGCCGAGCGGGGTCGAAGCCGTTGCGAGCAGCGGGTGATGCGGCACGGGCGTGCCGCCGCGCCCCGGCGAGATGAGCGTCACGTAGCGCGGCTCGCTGCCTTCGAACGCGATGAGCCAGCCGCCTTGGATGCTCACGTCGATCCAGCGAGCATGTTCGTCCCCGGTGGGAACGCCGTTCCTCGCGCGCGCCCGTTTCAGGGAGCCGTGTGGCGGCTTGGCCCCGTGCCCCGTACGGTCCACCGGCGTGCCCCACGGCGTCGCGACGGGGAGCTCCGGGACGACCGCGTCCGCGGCGTCGACGAGCACGCCGGGCTCCCGAGTTTCGAGGTAACGCACGCCGTCTTGCTCGACGCTCTTGCCCGTGAGCTCGACGGACGACAGCCGCGCGAACACGCCCGTGGCGCGGGTCACGCGATCACCGAGGCGCGCGTACTTCGGGCGATCGTGCGTGCGGAAAAACGCGAGCGGCAACTGGGCCTCGGCGCCGAGGTGCACGCCGTGAAACGCGAGCGGCACGTATTCCTTCACGCGATCCTTCGGAATCCAGCCGTAATCGGCGCTCAACAGAAACGCCCGCTCGCCCCAGCGCGCCTCGGTCGTGTAGGCGACCGTCGAATGCTGATAGAGCGTGGTGCGCGCCTCGTGCACCGTCCGCGCGAGCAGCGGCAGCGCCGGGGGGGCGAGCTCCGGTAGACTCACGTCGACGCCGCGCAAGGATTCGATGTCTTGCCCCGCGCGCGCCCTCCGCACGTCGGCGAGGTGCGCCGCCAGATCGGTTTCGTTGCGGGCCTGGAGCTCGGGGGAGGGGAGCTCGCGATAACGCACGAGGCCGAGCGATTCGCCGTAGCGGAAGGGCCACGCCGAAGTCACGTTGGGCGTGAAGGCGCCGAGGGCGGTCGCCTCCGGGTCTTCGGCGTCGATGGTCGCGCGCTTGTCGTCCGTGCACACGAAACCGCGCGGCTCGATTTCGTACCAGGGGCCGTCGCAGCCCGGGCCGTAGTGCGCCTGTTCGCTCTTTAGAGCGACCGAGCCGCCCGTCCACAAATAGCCGAGCCACTCGGCGCTCGCGTCGGGTTTCGCCTGAATCCAAACGAAGCGTGCCTTCGCGTAAAGTCGGGGAGAAGAAGGTTTGGGTTTTGAGGCGACCGCTGTCTTCTGCGCCGTTCCACGCCGAGCGGGAGCGGCGTCCTCATGCTGCGGCACGGGCACGAGCGCGCGTCCCTCCTCACTCGGTCGCTCGGACGCGCAGCCGCCCGCGAGGGCCAGAAGCAGCGAGAGCCAGCTCGCAGAGCGGAGCTGCCGCGCAAAAGACGCGGTGGGCGCGCGAGCCGGCATGACCGCCAAGCGTACTCGAGCCGACCGAGCAGCTCAAAGGGGTCCGACCCTACCTACACTGTGCGCGAACGAGAAGCAGCAGGGATTTCAGGCTATCGTGCGCGCGATGTCGTTCCGAAGCTTCGGCGCCGTAGCAGAGGTCCTCGCGACCGCGCTCGTTATGCTCCTCCCGGTCGCGTGCGACTCCAAGGACGCCTGCAAAGAATCGAAGGAGTGCGCGCGCGACGGGCGTTGTCATGCGGACGCGAACGCACTCTGTCGCGTCGGCTCCGACGCGGATTGTGCTGCGTCGGACGCGTGCAAGGAGCACGGCAAGTGCAGCGCCAAAGACGGCGTTTGTACCGCGGCCGCCGACAGCGCCTGTGCAGCATCGGCCGATTGCAAGAAGGGCGGCAGTTGCTCCGCGCGCCTCGGCAGCTGCGTCAACCTGTCGCTCACGACCGATCCCGCGTGCGAAAGTAGCTGTGAAGGCGAAGGTCGCTGCGTCATGCAAGACGGCAAGTGCTCGGCGCTGTCTCGCCGCCATTGCGCCGGCACGAGCGACGAGAAGCCGGACAAGGACAGCGCCTGCGCGCGCTTCGGTCTGTGCAAAGCCGAAGGCGGCCGCTGTGTTCCGGGCTCGGACGCCGATTGCGCGCAGTCGCTCGCGTGCAAGGACGGCTTTCAGTGCGCGGCCAAGGACGGCGCCTGCGTCGCCACGGCCGAAGCGTGCAAAGCCTCGAGCGCCTGCGCGCGTGACGGTAAGTGCGGCGTCAAGGACGGCAAGTGTGCCGCCCTCGACAACGCCGACTGTCGAAAGTCCGCGCGCTGCAAGCTCGAAGGCACCTGCACGGCGAAAGCCGGCGCCTGCAGCGCCGGATCGTCCGCGGATTGCGCGGCCTCTACGGTCTGCGCGCAGGTGAAGCTCTGCACGGCCCGCGACGGCGTCTGCGTCGGCAGCGGCAACACGGGGAGCGGCTCCGCGCGCGCGGCCGCTCCCGACAAGAACCGCTCGACCACGATCTCGAGCCCGCTCGGACATTGAGCGGGCAGACCAATCGGGCCCCTCATACTTCGCGGGCCGCGCCGCTTCAGGCCGCTGCTTCCGCTTCGGCGGCCAAATGGCCAGCGATCGGGAGGCGCAGGTAAAAGGTCGTGCCCTTGCCGAGCTCGGTGTCGAAGGTCAGCGTGCCGCCGTGACGACTCACGACGACGGAGCGCGCGATCGCGAGCCCCTGGCCCGTACCCTTGCCGACCTCTTTGGTCGTGAAGAAGGGATCGAAGATGCGCTCACGGATCGCGAGCGGAATGCCGCCGCCCGTATCGCTCACGGAGATGAGGACGTGCTCGCCTTCGACGCCGGTGCGCACCGTGATGAGGCCACGCCGCTTGGTGCCCTGCACGACGTCGGCGATGGCGTGTCCGGCGTTCACCACGATGTTGAGGACAGCTTGATTGATGTCGCCGAGATGGCAGCGCACGGGGGGCAAGGCGTCGAAACGCGTCTCGACGTCGGCCACGTACTTGTACTCGTTGTGCGCGATCATGAGCGTCGTTTCGACGGCGTGATTGATGTCTGCGGCGAGCATCTCGCTCGCGTCCGGGTGCGCGAACGCCTTCATCGAGCGTACGATCCGCGTCACGCGCTCGAGGCCTTCGAGCGACCGTTCGAACGCTTTCGGCAGGTTCTCGACGATGTACGCGAGATCGGCGTCTTCTTCGGCCGCGTCGGCTTGGCGGACGAGCGTCGCTACGTCTGCCATGGACGCGCTCGCGAGCGCGGCCCGGCGGAGGACGCGGTTCTTTTCGAGCACGACCAACAAGTCGGCCGTGGCGTCGCGCAAGAACAAGATGCTGTCGCCCACGAACTGCACGGGCGAATTGATTTCGTGAGCGATACCGGAGGCCAGCCGTCCCACGGCTTCGAGCTTGTGCGCTTGCTGGAGCTCGCGTTCGGCTTCGTGCCGTGCCAGAGCCTCGACCTTGAGCCGCTCGTGCGCTTGGGCGATAGCCGCCCGCTGCTGGTCACTGTCGAGCAGCATTTCGCGCGTCACGGCGAAGCGGCGGCGTGAGACCTCCGACGCGAACACGGCCAGCGTCGTCGACATGACCGGGTACATCCAGGGCACGTGCTCGGAAAACGCGGCGATGTCCTGCACCGCGGTCATCGAACCCAGCATCAGGAGCGCCACCTTGCGATCGAGGTGATCGAAAGCGAGCGCGACGAACGGCGGCCACAGCCAGACCGGGACGGGCCAGCCCGCGACGTGATTGACCACGAGCGCCGAGCCCACGTTGACGAGCGCGCGCTTCACCTCGATCGAGCGTCCGTGGCGCGCGAGCTCCGCTCGGTCGACCCATTGATTGAACGCAATGACGACGAGCTGAATGCCGCCGACGACGGCGAGCCGTTGCCATTGGCCCCAGATGGCGGCCATCGTGAGCGCCGTGATGCCGGCCGCGCCCATCCCGTTCAGGGACGTGAGACGCCGATTCATCTCGACGTGCCGATCCGGCGCCGGCGCAGACGTGGCGTGCGGCAGCTCCGCGCGCTCGCGCACGACCGTTGCGGCGGGTGGAGACCCGCTCGACGCCAGGAGCGAGCTCGGGTCGACCATCGATAGATAGAACGGCTCACGGCGCCGCGGCTTTAATATCCCGAATCGATACGCGTTTCCGGGGCTGATTTCACGCTGTGTTTCAGAACTCGCGTCGCGACAAGTCCGCGGGAAATAGCGGCTTTTCCAGCCGTGCCGCGAGCAGCTCGTCAGCGACGGCTGCAGCCTCGGCAGTGGCAGGCAGTCGCAGCAGCTCGAAGCTCAGCGCGCTCGCCGTGACGGAAGGACCACCTCGCACGAGCGCTTCGTACAAGGCGTGACCGAAGCCGAGCGTGAGCGTTTGGCCCTCGGCGGCGAGCACGAGCACGCCGCCCTCGTCGAGCAGCGCGAGCGCGTCGTGGGCGCGGGCGCGAGCGTTCGGCAGCGCGCCCGAACCGGGCAGGCGGGCGCGCTCGAGCAGCGCGGCCTGGAGCATGTGAACGGCGCGTTTGCTCGCCGGAAACGTCGCCCAAACGAGCGCATTCAAGAAGTCGTGCCAAGAGCGCGGGCGCGTGGGCACTTCGCCGCGCAGAATGCGCGCGTCGTACGCAGTGTCGGGAGCGAGCTGTCGCCGAGCGCGCCGGGGTTTTCGCGCGCTGACGAAACTCACGCCGGGCGCGACGAGCTCCTCGGGCGCTGGGAAATCGGAGTGTTCGGCGAACGCGCGCGCGGCCGGCGCGATCGGCCAAAACCGTGCGTCTTGCTCGAAAAAACGTGCGTTCCAGGCTGGCGCCGCCGGCACTCGCCGACATTATCGCACCCCGAGCCTGTCTGAGCGTCTCGTCACCCAGTAAACGTGCCCGTGCCCGCCCGCGCCTGTGCCCTACAGGCGCAACAGCGCGATCGGTCGCGCGCCGGATCCTTACGGACCGGCGGGCACGTTTACGGGCACGTTTACGGGCACGGGGGGACACGCGGGCGATGAGAATTCACGGACGCGCCCTAATGTCGGCGTCGCGCGCTGCCGTATCTGAGTTCGAGCTACGAGTGCGTGTGCTCCCGGGTAGGAGCGCGACACTGCCGCGTACGATGAAACCACTACCGTTCGAAACGCTGACTGACACCGAAGGGTCGGCCACGCTCGGCTGGGCCGGCGACTCGGTGCTCTACGCGTTCGTGACCGGGGGTCTTTCGGCCGCGCTCGGCGCTCGGCTCGCCAGTCAGGTTCAAACGCTCGTGGGCGGCTTCAGCGGCGTGCACTACTTCTGCGACGCCGCCAATATGACGCGCTACGACCTGCTCGCTCGCAGCGCCTTCGTCCGGATGGCTCTCGCGAACCGACGGCGCTTCGCTTCTTTCACGCTGCTCACCTGGCCCACGGCGGTGAGTCCCGCCATGAACGCCTTCACCGAGGCGCTCGGCGACAACGTCACGCTGTTTCGCGAGTCGAGCGATTTCGAACGGCGACTGCTCGAGCTCGCGCCGCTCGCGCGTCACCGCATCGAGCCGGTGAACGCCGAACGCTTCGAGTCCGCCGCGCGCCCGTTGCGCTGAGCGCGGCGGCTCCACTCGCGGCGCGGTCCGACTTGCACGCGCCGCCACGAAGCCGCACGATGCGCGCGCCCGACGATGAGCGGCGCGCGCTTCGAACCCACGCCAGGTCCGAGCTCGGAAATCGAGCTCCTCGCGCGCGCGCAGGCACTCGCCGGCGTGCGGCTCGGTGAGCTCGCCGAGCGGCTCGAGCGACCCGTGCCGACCGATCTGCGCCGTGCCAAGGGTTTCGTCGGGCAGCTCGTCGAGCTCGGCCTCGGCGCGACGGCAGCTTCGCGTTCCGGTCCGGATTTCGCCGAGCTCGGCATCGAGCTCAAGACGCTACCGGTCGATTCGAGCGGGCGCCCCGTCGAGTCGACCTTCGTCTGCACGATTTCACTGACGGACGTCGGTGATATCGAATGGGAACTGTCGCCTGTCCGGGCGAAGCTCGCGCGCGTCTTGTTCGTCCCGGTCGAGGGCGAACGCGAGCGCCCGGTCGCGGAGCGGCGTCTCGGTACGCCGCTTTTGTGGAGCCCGAGCGCCGAGGAGGAGAGCGAGCTCAAGTTCGACTGGGACGAGCTCGCCGGGCGTATCGGACGCGGCGACGTCGAGGGCATCACGGGACATCTCGGGCGCTACTTGCAGGTGCGCCCGAAAGCCGCGGACTCCCACGCGCGGCGCAGGGCGCTCGACGCCGACGGCGTCGCGTTCCAGGCGTTGCCGCGCGGCTTCTATTTGCGCGCGTCGTTCACCGCGCGGATCGTTGCTGCACACTACGCTTTGGCGCGGTGACGCGCGCGGCGCGGTGGTGCGGCTTGGCCGCCACGGGCAGCGGCAAATTCGGCGCGAGCTCGCCCGGCAGCGGCTTCAACCCGACGTGAAAGTGGTCGAAGTGCGCGGCGTTGTCGTCGGGGCCGAGCTGCTCTTTGAACAGGCCCCGCGCGCGGATGCGGCAGGCGATTTGGTTCAGTACGGGCAACGAGCCGCGGCAGCCGGCGCCGCGCGCGAAATCGTGTTTGACCTCGAGCAGCGTGCCCGCGATTTTGAACGCATGCAGGTCGGCGGCAAGTCCGTACGCGTGCATGCTCATGCGTCCCGGGTGCGTCAGCTTGTACACGTAAGCGCCCGAAAAACGCACTTCACTCACGCCGAGCGCGCGCAAATCGGGCGTGATCAGACGCAGGGCGAGCACGAGCCGGCAGTCGGCGACGAAGGCGCGGTGGTCGGGCGCGTAGAAGCGAATGCCGTCGAGACGTCCCTCGAGCACGACGGGCGTGTTGATGCCCACGACGGGCGCGCTCTCGCGAAAGGCGACATCGAGCGAGCGGAGCTCGCCCAAGCACGCCGTGTTCCCTGGAATGGGGCTCGGAGCGGTGGTCGCGGGCGGCGCATAGGGTCCGTCGCCCTCGCGCTGGCTCGCGCTCTTCGCGAGCGCGGGCGCGGACGCGTGGTGCTCGCCGGTTCGGACCGTGTCACGCGCGTCAGCGCCGTCGCCTGCGCGCTCCCAATCAGCGAGCGGAACTTCCGGCGTGGGCGGCGGGAGCGGCCGAAACGTCGCGCAGCTCGTGAGCAGGCACGAAAACGCGGCCAGCGTGCGGCCACGCCGAGCGGGAGGGCGGTTTTCGCGCTGGAACGGCACCGCCGCAGTCTTCCATGTGCCGAGACCCCCGGCCAAAATGCTGACTCAGCCGTCCGAGCGCGCCCCGGCCTCGTCCGCGCGCGTGAGCTCGCGCACGAGCATCGTGGCGTAACTCCCCGCCGGCAGCGTGAAACGGAGCCGAAGGCGGTCGCCTTCCATGGCGACGCTCACGCCTTCGGGCACGACCAAGAGGTCACGGCGCGTGCCTGGAGCGTGCCGTCCGAGCTCGTCGAGCGCTGCCGGATCGAGCCCGAGCCCCGCGATGACTTCCGCTTCGAGATCCGCGGCGTCGGCTTTCGCTTCGCGCATCTTCGGTCCGGGCATGGGGCCCGTGAGGCAGAGATCGCGCGCCTGCCAGCGCGGTGCCTCGCGCGCCATGTCCTCGACGACGAACGACGCGCCCGCTCCGGCGAGCCGCACGACCTCGCCCAGCAGGAGCTCACCGAGGCCGCGCTCTAGGCGCCGTGTCGCGTAGCGATTGAAGATCTCCGACTGGAGCGCGCTCGCGTAGAGTTTCGCGAGGAAGCGCTCGCGCCCGCGCGGGAGCCGCGCCTCGCCGCCGAGCCAAGCCACGGCTTCGGCCAGGTTGCGCCCGTCGCGCCCGAAGCGCTGCGAGCCGAAGTAATTGACGTGGCCGCGGCGGGCGAGCTCCGCGAATAGCGCGCGAGCGTGCTCTTCCGCGCCCTCGAGCGTGCCGACGAGGCCCACGTCGAAGCGATTGCCGCGCAGATGGCCCGTGCGGAGCTTGTTCGTGTGGCGCGAGACTTCGACGACGGTGAGCTCGGCCGGCAGCTGCCAGGTGTCGGGCGCCGGCGCGCGGCCGGGCACCGAGAGCCACTGCGTCGTCACGCCGTGCCGATCCTTCATGCCCGCGTAACCGATGTCGCGTTCGGCGCAGCCGCTCGCGCGCGCGATGGCGAGCGCCGCATCGCGCGTGTTCACGCCGCGCTTTTTGACCAGCACGTACCAGTGGTCGCCGCTGCCCGAAGGCGCGTACGCGGGGAGCTCTTCGACGACGAAATCCGTGAGCTCGGGGCCGATCCTGCCGCCCACGCCGGGCAGTCCCAGCGTCCAGAGCGGCGGTCGTTCGGGGGTGACGGTCATGATCGCTTGCCCAAAAGTGCCGCGAGCGCCTGCAATAGGTCGTCGCTCGCCGAGTCGGCGTCGAGCGATTCGAGCTCCTCGATGCCCAAAATCAAGAGCTCCGGATCGGAGCGGAAGGCGTCGCGGCCCGCGCGCACGCCACCGGGCGGTGGCGGTGGCACGCTCTTGGTTTCAGGACCTTCCGTGCATTCGATGACGACGGCGGCGATGTTGTCGGGACCGCCCGCGGCGTTGGCTCGCGAAATCAAATCCTCCACCACCATTTCGGGCCCAGCGTGAGAAGCGAGCGCTTCGGCGATGGCGACGGACGGGACGGGACCGCTCAGACCGTCACTGCAGAGCAAGTAGTGATCACCCGCGACGACGGCATACGAACGGAGCGAGAGGCGCAGCTTCGGGTCGAGCCCGAGCGCTCGCGTGACGACGCTCTTCGGCAAGCGTTCGAGCACGGAGTCGTCGAGCTCGGGCCGCTGCTCGAGCACGTCGGTGAGCAGCGAATGATCCTGCGTGAGTTGCTCGAGATGACCACCACGCAGCCGGTAACAGCGGCTGTCGCCGGCGTGCCCGACGTGCATGAGCCCCGAGCGTGGGGAGAAACACGCCGCGACGACCGTCGAGCCCATGCCCTTATGGGCGGGTGTGGACTTGGCGATCTCGATCACGTCGCGGTTCGCCTTCAGGATGGCTGCGGAGAGGCGGCGCGCGCCGAAGGGAATGCCGAAGCGATCGAACTCGGGCTCTTCGTGCGTGCGGCGGATCGTCGCGCCGAAATAGTTTTCGAGCGAGCGAATCGCGAGCGAGCTTGCGATTTCCCCCGAGCGGTGGCCGCCTGCGCCGTCGGCGACGGCGTAGAGCCCGAGATCGTCGCGCACGAGCACGACGTCTTCGTTGTTGGGACGACTTCGACCCACATCGGTGCGGCCGAATGCGCGGAGCGCGAGATCTTGCGACATATCGAAGTGAAGGCTCGAGTATAGACATAGCCCGTCTCCGAAATCCGGGACCGGCCTCGGGGCCTTGCCGCTTGAGGCAGCGACCACCAGCTGTCATGCTGTAACTAGCAGTGCCTGCCGCTCGTCAGCGCAAGATCGGCCTCGTGCTCTCGGGTGGAGGCATGCGGGGCGCGTACGAGGTCGGGGTCGTGGCGGGCATTGCCGAGGTGATGGAAGGGGAGCTCCGGCGCGGTCCGTTGTTCGACGTGTACTCGGGCACCTCGGTCGGCGCGATCAACGCCGCCTACTTTGCCGCGAACGCCGATGAGCCCGGCCACGGCGCCGCGCGCCTGGCCAAGCTCTGGCAGAGCCTCAAGCTCGCCGATCACGCCAAGGTCCGCCCCTTCGGACTCTGGCCGGGCAGCATCAAGCGCCGCATCCAGCGCTTCACGTCGTCCGAACACCAGGGCAACTCGCTGCTCGACACCCGTGCGCTCGAGGTCGTGATTCGTCGCGCAGTGCAGTGGGAGCGGCTGCATCGCAACATCGCTTCGGGCCGTGTGCATGCGCTCATGGTCGCCGCGCTCCACGTCGCGTCCGGCCGAACGACGATTTTCGCCGAGCACGCGCCGGGCGTTCAGCTGCAAGCCGCGCGCGACGAGCGCCGAATCACCGTGGAGGGCCGCATCACGGCCGACCACGTGCTCGCCTCGGCCGCGATCCCGCTGCTCTTTGCCATGCGCCGGGTGGGCGAGCACTACTACTGCGACGGTGGCCTCAGGTTCAACACGCCGATCGCGCCCGCCATCCGGGCCGGCGCGGAACGCCTCGTCGTGATTTCCGTGCGGCACATGCAGAGCACGGGCGAGGTCGACGCCGAGGAGGCGGCCGATCGCGGCGAGGGCCAGGACGTGGGGCCCGTCTTCCTCATCGGCAAGCTCTTGAACGCGCTGCTGCTCGATCCGGTCGCCTACGACCTCCAAATGATGGAGCGTTTGAACCAGATGATGGAAGTGCTCGAGGAGGCCCTGCCGGCCGACCAACTCGAGCGGGTGCAAAAGGTTTGGATCAAACACCGCGGAGCCCCTTATCGGAGGCTCGACACGCTCGTATTCACTCCGTCCGAGGATCTCGGCAGGAAAGCCGGCGACTACATCCGAACGCGACTCGATACGAGCGAAATCCAGACCTTGGCCCGCTATTTCCTGGAGCGTACGGCCACCGAAACGCCGGGGGGTGAGGCGGATTGGGCCTCGTACCTGCTGTTTGACGGGGGGTTCGCCCGCGAACTCATCGAGCTCGGACGCAGGGATGCCCACGCGAAGGCAGCTCTGGTAAAACGCTTCTTCGGGCCTTCCTGAGAGAGCTCGGATGCCAGGGGAAGATCATAACCAGCCAAAACGGGTGCTGCTCGTCGATGACGACAGCGTGAGCCGTAGCGTGCTCGCGAAGCAACTCGCGGCGCGCGGCTACGAGATCATGGAGGCGGACAGCGGGGGTTCGGCGCTGCGCGTGCTCACGCAACAGAACGCGCCGCGCATGGCCGTCGTCGATTGGAACATGGGGACGATCAACGGCCCCGAGCTCTGTCGCATTCTGCGCGGGCGCTCGCCTTACGTTTACGTCGTGCTCACGACGGCGCGTGAGGGTCGCCGGCCGCTCGTCGAGGCCATGAACAGCGGCGCCGACGGCTACATCCAAAAGCCGGTCGACGTCGACGAGCTCGAAGCGTGGCTCGTCGCGGGCCAACGTATCGTCGAGCTCCAAGACGGGCTGCTCAAGGCGCACGCCGAGCTCGAGCGGCGCGCCACGCACGACGCGCTCACGGGCGTACGCAACCGTGGCAGTCTGCTCGAGATTTTGGGACGCGAGCTCCGGCGTTCGCTGCGCACCAAATCGGCGACGGGCATCGTGATCTTCGACGTCGATCACTTCAAGCGCGTGAACGACACCTACGGTCACCCGGTGGGCGACGAAGTGCTCGTGGAGTTCGCGGCGCGCTGTGCGCGCGCCGTGCGCGACTACGACGTGATCGGCCGCTACGGCGGTGAAGAGTTTCTCTTGGTTTTGCCCGGCGGCAGCCTGCCCGACGCGGCCGCGGTCGGCAGCCGCCTACTCGACGGCGTTTCGCGGCGTCCGTTCAAGACCTCGGCCGGGGAGCTCACGGTCACGGCGAGCGCGGGGGCGGCTTCGACGGGGCAGGGCTACCTCGATCCCGACTCGCTCATCAGCGCGGCGGACGCGGCGCTCTACGAGGCCAAGCGCGCAGGCCGCGCGCGCCTCCACGTCGCCGTCGAAGCCGGCCAGCCCGAAAGCGCGCGCTTCGGCGAGGACGAGCCTGCCACGCTAAAAGGCCCCGATCACTGAGCGGCGCCCGAGCGGCGGCCTCCGAGACTCACATGTCTTGTCGGGCTGGGGCCTTCGGCCCAAGCTAGCGATACCCCGCGGTTCGTCTATGCTCGGCCGGTGACTCACACGGACGTCATCGTCATCGGCGGCGGTCCGGCGGGCTCGACCGTCGCGACGCGTCTCGCTCAGCGACAGCGCAGCGTGCACCTCTTCGAGAAGGAGCGCTTCCCGCGCTTTCACATCGGTGAGTCGCTCTTGCCGTGCTCGATCCCGCTGTTCGACGAGCTCGGCGTGCTGCCGGCCCTGACTGATGGCCGCTTTTTGCCGAAGTACGCCGCGGAATTCGTGACGGGGGACGGCGCGAAGCGCCAGCGCTATCCCTTTGCCGACGGCCTGATCGCCGGCTCGCCGTCGGCTTTCGAAGTGGACCGCGGCGAGTTCGACGAGCTTCTGCTCGCGCACGCCGCAGAGAGCGGCGTGACCGTCGAACAGGAGACGCAGGTGCTGCGTTTCGACTGCGACCTCGCGCGCGGCGTCGAGGTCGTCGTGCGCCGCGCCGACGGCAGGGAAGAGCGACACACCGCCGAGTTCTTGGTGGACGCGAGCGGGCAGAGCGCGCTGCTGCCGTCGCGGCTCGGCCTGCGCGAGATGGAAGCGGACCTCAGAAACTTCGCCGTCTTTTCGCACTTCGAGGGCGCCGAGCGTCAGATGGGACTCGCCGAGGGCGACATCAGCGTCGTGCTGGTCGACGAGGGCTGGTGGTGGATCATCCCGCTACGCGGCGATCGCACGAGCGTCGGGCTCGTGGGACCCGCCAAGACGCTCCGCGGCGAAAAGCCGGGCGAGGAATTTCTACGTGCGCGCATCGCGGCGACGCCGTACGTCGCGCAGAGGCTCGCCAAGGCCACGCGCATAGCGCCCGTTCGCACCATCTCCGATTGGTCGTACCGCAGCCGGGAAATGGCGGGAGATCGCTGGCTGCTCGTCGGTGACGCGGGCGCCTTCATCGATCCGGTGTTTTCGACCGGGGTGCAGCTCGGGCTCTCCGCGGCGTTCGACGCGGCGCGCTGCATCGACGGAGCGCTCGCGAGCCGCCGCTTCGGCCGTGCCGAATTCGTCGGCTACGAACGGCGCATGCGGCGCCTGGTCGCGACCTACACCGACTTCGTCAAGGGCTTTTACACGCCCGAGTTCGGCGAGCTCTTGCTGCACCCGACCGACAAGCTCGGCCTGCGCGCCGCGATCACCTCGCTGCTCGCCGGTCACGGCAACAGGACGCTCGGCATGAGCGTGCGTGTGGCGCTCTTCCACCTGCTCGCGCGGATGCACCGTCGCGTCCCGTTCGTGTCACGCCGCCCCGGTTCCGCCTCGCTGCACGCCTGACGCGGCTTGCCTCATCGGTGCCCTCGCAGCCGGGCTTGCGCCTCGGCGCAGCGAGCGCAAGGAAGGCAGTATGCCCACGGCGCTCGTCACTGGCGGCAATCGCGGTCTAGGCCTGGAAACCGCACGGCAACTCAGCGCGCGGGGGTACGACGTGCTCATCGCCGCCCGCGACGCGGAAAGCGGGCGGCATGCCGCACGCGAGCTCGGCCCACGGGCGAGCTCTCTCGCGCTCGACGTCGCCGAGCCCGCTGCGATCGAACGCGCCGTGCGCTCGCTCCCGTCCGGTTTGGCGCTCGCCGCCCTCGTCAACAACGCCGGCGCCTCTTTCGACGGCTTCGACGCCGAGGTGGCGACTCGCACGCTCGCGACGAACTATCGCGGCGCCGTGAACGTGACGGATGCGTTCCTGCCGCGACTCGCGCCGAACGCCAACATCGTGCAAGTCTCGAGCGGCATGGGCGAGCTCAGTCACGCGTCCCCCGAGCTTCGCGAGCGGCTGCTCTCACCGAAGCTCACGCGTGCGGACCTCGACGCGCTGGTCGACGACTTCGTCGCTCGCGTGCGCTCCGGCACGCGCGACCTGGGCGGCTGGCCGCGTAACGCCTACAGCGTCTCGAAAATCGCCCTGAACGCGTTCACGCGCCTCCTCGCGCCCACGCTCGCCGAAGGCCGGCGCGTGAACGCCGTCTGCCCCGGCTGGGTGCGAACGCGCATGGGCGGTCCGAGCGCAAGCCGCAGCGTCGAACGCGGCGCCGAGGGCATCGTGTGGGCGGCGACGCTCGGCCCAGACGGGCCGAACGGCGGTTTTTTCCGCGACGCTCGGCCGATCGCGTGGTGACTCGGTCCCGGACGCACGCGCTGCCTGCGACTAGAGCAGCGTCTCTTCAGACTGGCTCAGCCCTCGAGCGCCGCGATCACGGCTTCACCCATGCCGGCCGTCGAGACGGTCTTGTCGCCGCCGAGATCGCGTGTGCGCGCGCCGCGAGCCAGCGCCTTTTCGACCGCACGCTCGATGCTGACGGCTTCGGCCTCGAGCCCGAGGCTGTGCCGTAAGAGCAGCGCGGCGCTCAGGATCGTGCCGAGCGGGTTCGCGATGCCCTTGCCGGCGATGTCGGGCGCCGAACCGTGGATCGGCTCGTACAGGCCGAGTCTGCCCTCGCCGAGCGACGCGCTCGGAAGCATGCCGAGCGAGCCCGTCAGGACGGCCGCTTCGTCGGAGAGGATGTCGCCGAACATGTTCTCGGTCACGATGACGTCGAAGCTGCCCGGCGCGGTCACGAGGCGCATGGCGCAGGAATCGACGAGCTGGTGCTCGAGCGTCACGTCGGGAAATTTCGCGCCGAGCTCGGTCGCGGTCTCGCGCCAGAGTCGCGACGACTCGAGCACGTTGGCCTTGTCGACCGAAGTGACCTTCTTCTTTCGGCCACGAGCGATTTCGAACGCGAGCCGCACGATGCGCTCGATTTCGAACGCGTGATACTCGAGCGTGTCCACGACGCGCACGCCCTTGGGCGTGTCTTCACGGTACTTCGCGCCGAAGTAGAGCCCGCCCGTGAGCTCGCGCACGACGAGCAGGTTCACCCCCTCGACGCGGTCCGGCTTGAGCGGCGACGAGCCGAGCAGCTCCGTGTAGCCGCGCACGGGACGCAGATTCGCGTACAGGCCGAGTCCGCGTCGGATGCCGAGCAGGCCCATTTCCGGGCGCGTCTTCGCTTTGGGGTTGTCCCACTTGGGGCCGCCGACCGCGCCGAGCAACACCGCGTCGGCACGCTGGCACGCCGCGAGCGTCTCGGGCGGCAGCGCCTCGCCCGTCTCGTCGATGGCAATGCCACCCATCAAGCAGGTCTCGAAGCCGAAGCTATGGCCGCGCTGTTTGGCGACCGCCAAGAGCACCGCTTGCGCCTGGTCGACGACTTCCGGTCCGACCCCGTCGCCCGGGAGGAGCACGATTTTCGCTTGCATGTGCCGCCCTCTACCACGACGCCCCGGCTGCGCGCGAGAGCCGCCGAAATTCACGTGCGGAAGGCTCCGGCACGAGCAGCTCGCCGTATGGCGTGGTTCATTCCTGAGTCCGTGCGTCTACTCGGTCGATCGGTCATGTGGGCGAGGCGATCGGTGATCGTCGCTTCTGCAACGCGCGGCCAAAGAGCTCGTGCGTGTCACGAAGCCCGGCGGCAAGATCGGTCTCGCCAACTGGACGCCCGAAGGCTTCATCGGCGGACTGCTCGAGACCGTCGCCAAGCACGTGCCGCCGGCGCCCGGTCTCGCGTCGCCCATCCTGTGGGGCACGCAGGGGCGACTCGACGATCTGTTTCGCGGCGCGCGCTCGGTGCGAGCCACGCGTCGGGACTTCGTGTTCCGTTACGAGTCGGCGGCCCATTTCATCGACGTCTTTCGGCGCCTGTACGGGCCGACCTACGTCGCGTTCCGCATGCTCGACGCCGCCGCACAGGAGCGGCTCACGACCGATATCAGTGAGCTCGCCTCGCGCTTCACGCGGAGGCAAACGTCGTTCATCGTGCCGGGCGAGTACCTCGAGGTCCTGATCGAACGCTGAGTGACGGGCGCGCGGCGCGTGTGAGCGGCTACACGCCGCTCGCGCGCGCCACGTTGCGTTCGCTCGGGCGCCCGCCGTGATCGAAGAGTGCGTCCACGAGACGCACCCCGTGCTGGCGCAAGCCGTACTCGATGGCGTCGACCAGCGCTTCGAGCGACGCGAGAATGATGTTCGGTGACGCGCCGACCGTGCTGTACGACTGCTGCTCGTACTGGCTGTCGATGAGCACGCGGGTCGTCGCTTGGGTGCCGTCCTTGCCGTCGAGGATACGCACCTTGTAGTCGGCCAGGTGAATGGCGGCGAGCGCCGGATACACGGGCGTGAGCGCCTTGCGCAAGGCAGCGTCGAGCGCGCTCACCGGCCCGTTTCCCTCGGCGGCCGTGTGGAACGACTGGGCGCCGACGCGGAGCTTCACCGTCGCTTCGGCGTAAGTTTCGCCGCCGCCGCGCCGTCCCACGCGCGTTTCGTAGTCCTGCACGACGAAGAGCGGCTCGTACTCGGGCGCTCGCCGCGCCAGCAAGAGCGCGATCGACGCTTCGGCCCCCTCGTACGAGACGCCGCGCGCTTCGGCTTTCTTGATCTCCTCGAGCGCTTCACCTTCGACGCCGGCCGCTACGCGCACGCCGAGCTCTTCGGCCTTGGAGAGCACGTTGCCGCGGCCCGACAGCTCGCTCACGACGACGCGCATCTCGTTGCCGACGAGCGCCGGGTCGATGTGCTGGTACGACTCGGTGTTGCGGCGCATGGCGGCAACATGGATGCCGCCCTTGTGCGCGAACGCGCTCTTGCCGACGTAGGCCATGTGCGCGTCGGGCGCGAGATTGGCGACCTCGGCGACGAAGCGCGAGAGCTCGGTGACCTCGCGCAGTCGTCCCGGCACGAGGCAGCGCCGGCCGAGCTTGAGCTCGAGATTCGGCACGATCACCGAGAGATTGGCGTTGCCACAACGCTCGCCGTAGCCGTTGATGGTCCCCTGTACGTGCGTCGCGCCGCCGCGGACCGCCGCGAGCGAGTTGGCGACGCCGCAGCCCGAGTCGTCGTGCGCGTGGATGCCGAGGCGTGTGCCCGCGCCGAGCGCCGCCTTCACCGCGCGTGTCGTCTCCTCGACGAACCAGGGCAGGCGGCCGCCGTTCGTTTCGCACAGCACCAGCGTCTCGGCGCCGCCCCGCACGGCCGCGCAGAGCGTCTCGAGTGCGTACGCGCCGTCGGCCGCATAACCGTCGAAAAAGTGCTCGGCGTCGTAGATCACGCGCCGCTCTTCGCTCACGAGAAAGCGCACGCTCTCTTCGATCATCTTCAAATTGTCGTCGAGCGTCGTGCGGAGCACGTCGGTCACGTGTAGGGTCCAGGTCTTGCCGACGACCGTGCACGCCTTGGTGCCCGCGTCGAGCAGCGCGCGCATGTTGGCGTCGCTCTCGGGTCCGAGCTTCGCGCGGCGCGTCGAGCCGAACGCCGTGACGACGGCGTGCTTCCACTCGAGATCGCGCGCGCGCGCGAAAAATTCGGCGTCTTTGGGGTTCGAGCCGGGCCAGCCGCCTTCGATGAAGCTCACCCCGAACTCGTCGAGCTTCTGCGCGATGCGCAGCTTGTCGGACGCGGTGTAGGAAATTCCTTCACGCTGCGAGCCGTCGCGCAGCGTCGTGTCGTAGATCTCGACGAGGTCGGAGTCGGGACTAAGTGGAGGGTCGGTCATGGCTAAGCGGGCTCAACTGACGGCCTTCTGCGGTGCTTGGGCGGCCGTGGGGCTCGAAGTCTGCGCCTGAGCATTCAGGGTGGCGAGCACGCGGTTCAGGGCCGCAAGATAGGCCTTGGTGCTCGCGACGATCACGTCGGTGTCCGCGGCGTGGCCGTGCAAAATCGGTGCTTGTCCGGAGCCGTGCTGCGGGTTCAGGCGCCCGCCGTCGCCCGCGCCGCGCACGCGGACGCTGGCGTGACCGAGCGCGTCGATGCCCTCGGTCACGGCGTTGATCGAGTACTCGAGTAGCTCCGCCGGGGCTTGCACGATCTCGTCGACGGCGCGGAACACCGCGTGCACGGGGCCCGTGCCGACCGCAGCGCGCGTCCTGAGCTCGCCGTCCGGGCAGCGCAGACGCACCGTCGCCGTCGGCATCCCGTTCGAGCCGCACGTCACCTGCACGGCGTCGAGCTGGAAATACTCGCGCCCGCGCCCGAACTCGCTCACGGCGAGCGCCTCGAGGTCGGCGTCGGTGATGCGCTTTTTCTTGTCGGCGAGCAGCTTGAAGCGCGCGAACGCCGCGTCGAGCCCTTCGCCCTCGAGCGCGTGGCCGAGCTCGCGCAGCCGCACGGCAAAGGCGTGCCGCCCGGAATGCTTGCCGAGCACGAGCAGCGTCTGTCCCGCGCCGACCGTCTCGGGCCGCATGATCTCGTACGTCGCTTCGTTCTTGAGCATGCCGTCTTGGTGGATGCCAGACTCGTGCGCGAAGGCGTTCGCGCCGACGACGGCCTTGTTCGGTTGCACCACCATGCCCGTGCGCACCGAGACGAGCTTGCTCGTGCGCGTGAGCTGAGTCGTGTCGATGTTGGTGTTCAACTTGAACACGGGCTCGCGCGTGCGCAGGGCCATCACGACCTCCTCGAGCGCCGTGTTGCCCGCGCGCTCACCGATGCCGTTGATGGTCACCTCGGCTTGGCGCGCGCCGTTCCTGATGCCGGCGAGCGTGTTGGCCGTCGCGAGGCCGAGATCGTTGTGACAGTGCACCGAGACGATCGCTTTCTCGATGCCCGGCACGTTTTGCATGATGCCGCCGATCAGCGCGCCGAACTCGTCGGGCATCGTGTAACCGACGGTGTCCGGGATGTTCAGCGTCGTCGCGCCCGCGCGGATCGCCGCTTCGAGCACCTGGTACAAAAATTCCGGCTCCGTGCGGCCGGCGTCTTCGGGGCTGAACTCGATGTCGTCGCACAAGGTCTTCGCGTACGTCACCATGCGCACCATGCGCTCGACGACCTGCTCCTTCGTCATCCTGAGCTTGTGCTCGCGATGGATCGGCGAGGTCGCGAGGAAGATATGAATGCGCGGGTGCTTGGCGACCTTCACCGCCTCGTACGCGGTCTTGATGTCGTTCTCGGCCGCCCGCGCGAGTCCGCAGATCACGGGTGGCTCGCTCGACGGGCGACCTTCGACCGGTGTCACGCCGACCGTCGCAGCGATGCTCTTCACGGCCTCGAAGTCGTCCGGTGAGGCACAAGGAAAGCCCGCTTCGATCACGTCCACGCCCAGTCGTGAAAGCGCCCGCGCCACCTCGAGCTTCTCTTCCGACGTGAGCGTCGCGCCCGGCGATTGCTCGCCGTCACGAAGCGTCGTGTCGAAGATACGAACGGTGTCAGCGGGCGAGCCTGTAACTGGGTGGGACATGACTTTTCTTTCGTTGAATCGGATCCGTGTGCTTCGGCTACAGCGTGTCTAGTGAGAGGTAACGGTCGGGGTGGAGGTGAGGAAAAGGGGTCCTACGCGACGGCGATCCTGGGCCGCTCCTGCGCAATGCTCTTGGCCGCGCTCGAGATGTCTCCGCGCGTCATGGCGACGGTGCCGCTCTGAACCATCTCGAGCACGCCGAACGGCGCCAAAATGGCGAGCAGCCCTTCGATCTTGTCCTGCGTGCCCGTGACCTCGACGACGAGCGTGTCGGGCCCCACGTCGAGGGCGCGCGCGCGGAACACCTGACAGAGCTGCAGGACCTCGCTCCGCTTTTCGGGCGGCGCCTTGACCTTGATGAGCGCGATGTCACGCACGATGTTCGGTTGCTTCGAGATGTCCTCGACCGAGAGGACGTTCACGAGCTTGTAGAGGTTTGCTTCGATGCGCAGGGCCTTGTCGTCGTCGGCTTCGACGACCACCGTCATGCGCGAGATCCCGGCTTCGTGGGTACGGCCCACGTTGAGCGAGACGATGTTGAAATTGCGGCGCCGAAAGAGCGAGGCGATGCGGTTGAGAACGCCCGGTTGGTCCTCCACGTACGCCACGAAGGTGCGGAGGGTTGGCTGATTCGGCGCGGTCATTTGTCGTCTCCCGTCTCGAAGATGGGGTTATGGGGCGCGGATTTGAGCTCGGGCTTCGGCCGGCGGATCATGGCGTCGAGGTCGGCGCCCGCGGGCACCATCGGATACACGCTGTCCTGCTGCTCGACCCGGAAGTCGATGAGCGTCGTCTCGGCGTTGCTACGCGCCTGCTCGACGGCCGCGCGCACGTCACTGCGCTTGGTCACGCAGATGCCCTTCAAGCCGTGCGCCTGCGCGAGCATGACGTAGTCGGGGCTCTTGATCGGCGTCGCGACGTAGCGCCCGCCGTAGAAGAACTGCTGCCACTGCCGCACCATGCCGAGAAAGCCGTTGTTGATGATGGCGACGTTGACCTTGATGTTTTCCTGCGCGCACGTTGCAAGCTCCGAGGCCGTCATCTGGAACCCGCCGTCGCCCGCGATCACCCAGATTTCGTCGTTGGGACAGGCGAGGCGCGCGCCCATGGCGGCCGGCAGCGCGAAGCCCATCGTGCCGGCGCCGCCGGACGTGAGCAGCTTTCGCGGATGATCGTGCTTGTAGTACTGCGCTTCCCACATCTGATGCTGGCCCACGTCGGTCACGACGAGCGCCTTGCCGTCCGTGTAGCGCCACAGATCGTTGATCACGTGCGGCGCGAACAAGCGCCCGTTGTCCGGCAAGTCCTGAATGTCGCGCACGGCGCTGTCGCCCTTGAGCTCTTCGATGTAGGCGAGCCAGGCCGCGCAATCGCCGGGGCCTAGGTGCGGCAACAGGAGCCGCAAGATCTCGCGCACGTCGCCGAGCAGTGGCAAGTCCACCTTCACGTTCTTGTTGATCTCGGCGGGGTCGAGCTCGACGTGGATCTTCTTCGCGTTCGGGGCGTAAGTCTTCAGGTTGCCCGTGACGCGGTCGTCGAAGCGCATGCCGAGGGCGATGATCAGGTCGGCTTCCTGAATGGCCTTGTTGACCCAGGCTTCGCCGTGCATGCCCATCATGCCGAGCGAGCGCTCGTGGCGAGCGGGAAAGCCGCCCAAACCGAGCAGCGTGAGCGCGACGGGAATGTTGGTCTTGTGCACGAGCTCGAGCAAAAGGCTCGTCGCGTTCGCTCGGATCACGCCGTGCCCGCAGAAGATGATGGGGCGCTTGGCCTCCATGATCATCTCCTTTGCCTCGCGCAGCTCTTCCGGCAGCGGCAGCCGCTCGGGGCGGTAACCGGGCAGGCGCACGGGCGACGGATCGTACTGGTACTCGATGCTCCGGTTCTGAGCGTCCTTCGCGATGTCGACCACGACGGGACCCGGCCGACCCGAGCTTGCGATGTAAAACGCTTGCTTGATGGTCGGCATGATGTCTTCGGTCCGCGTCACCAAGAAGTTGTGCTTGGTGATGGGCAGCGTGATGCCGGTGAAGTCGATCTCCTGAAAAGCATCGCTGCCGATCAGCGTGGAAGCGACCTGTCCCGTGATGCAAACGATGGGGATCGAATCCATCATCGCGTTGGCGATGCCGGTCACGAGGTTCGTCGCGCCAGGACCCGAGGTCGCCACGGCGACGCCGACGCGACCCGACGCGCGCGCGTAGCCATCCGCCATGTGAGCGGCGCCTTGCTCGTGTCGCACGAGCACGTGGCGGATCGTGGAGCCGGGCAGGGCGTCGTACGCCGGCATGATCGCGCCGCCCGGGTAGCCGAAGACGACCTCGACGCCTTGCCGCTCGAGTGCGTCCCAGATGATCTGGGCGCCGGTGAGGGTGCGGATCCCCGGTTCGGGGACGATGCGAGGGGGCGCGGAGGGGTTCGTAGAGGGTTGTGCCACGAGAGGACTCCTTGGGACCTTTGCGCTGACGCGGACGATCGTACGGTAAGGGAGGGCTAAAATCGAAAAAGCCCCCGAACCACTTTGGGTGCGGGGGCCGTTTCGAGGAAGTTTGGGATTACTTCAGTCGGCCGCCGCACCCGAGCCAATAAGGCCGAGGACGGGAAGAAGCCCGACGACGACGACCCGAGAGCCTGCGCTCGCGAAATCCGACGAAGTGGGCTGCACCGACATGGTCGCCTAACCCTGCCTTCCTCGACGCGTCCCGTCAAGTATGTTCCACGGGGACCTTTAGCGCTCGCCTCAGGCGAAACCTGGCGGTGACGGCGACGGAACGGATGCGCTCGTAACGCTGAGCGCTCGACCGCTGCGGCGTAACCTCTTGAAATTCAAGAAAAATTCCTAGAAGGGTTCCACCGGAGCCAAACCGTGGCTATTGATCATCGTCGCTACAGACCCTGCTTCCCGCGTGCCCCGCACGACGAGTGCTAACCTGTCGCCCAGCAAGGCCGCCGTTTTCAGAGGTCCTTTGAACGCCCCACATCTCAGCGCCGTTCACCCGCCGCTACAGACCGACCGCATCCACGAGCTCGAGGCGGTGCTGGCCGGCGCCCGCGATGAGCGCCACGTGATTTTACTCGGGGGTCACCCCGATCCGGATGCGATTGCCAGCGCGCTCGCCCACCGGCGGCTCTGCGAGCGTCTCGGCGTCTCGGCCACGATCGCTCACGTGCTGCCGATTTCACGTTCGGAAAATCGCGCGCTCGTGAAGCTCCTCAACGTGCCGATGGTCAAGGTGAGCGACCCGGCGGAGCTCGCGCCGTACCGTTACCTTTCGCTCGTCGACGCCAGCGCGAGCGAGACGAGCATCAAGCTGCCCCCCGGGCTCGAGGTCCTCACGATCGTCGACCACCATCGCCCGACGACCATCCCGAAGGCGCCCTTCGTGGACATTCGGCACGATGTGGGTGCGACGTGCACCATTTACGCCGAGTACGCCGAGGCGGGGCTCGCGCCGTTCGGCACCGGCAACGACGACGGCGACGTTGCGACCGCGATGTTCTTCGGCATCCAGACGGACACCGACGACTTTGCGTACGCGACGCCCGCGGACTTCCGCGCCGCCGCGTACCTGAAGCCGTTCGTCGACGCCGAGACGCTCTCGCGCGTCGGCCGCCGCGCCATTTCGGCCGAAGCCATGGCCGCCATCGGACGCGCGCTCGCCGATCTGGAAGTGGTGCGTGATTTCGCGATCGCCGGCGTGGGCCACGTTTCGGGCACGAACCGCGACGCCATCCCGATGGCAGCCGATTTCCTGCTCCGGCGCGAGGACATCGACACCGTGCTCGTGTTCGGCATCGTCGAAGACCGCGTCGACGGCTCGCTCCGTACCCGCCGCGCGAGCGTCGATCCCGCGGTCTTCATGCAAAACGTTTTCGGCGACGACAGCGAGGGTCGGCCCTACGGCGGCGGTCGCGCCGACATGGGTGGCTTCCGCATTCCCCTCGGGCTCATGGCCGAGAGCGGCGACGAAGAGAGCCTCTGGAGCATGGTGCGCGAAGTCGTGCACAAGCGCGTCGCGCGCGTCGTGCCTGAGCTCGACAAGCGCAAGAGCTGACGGCTCGGTTGCGCGCCCGGACGGCTTCCGGGAGTTAACCGCCAAGGCGCCAGAAGCCGCCAAGAACGCCAAGATTTTGGATCGCGGCCGGTGCGCAGCACGACCAGCTCCGAGATTTAAACCCCTGGGCGCCTTGGCGGTAAGTTCCCCGATGCTCCGCAGCGTGCCGTTACGGTGCGGGTGCGACCGGCCCCGGGGCGATCCCCGCGGGCGGTGCCGTCGGCTGAGCTGCCGGTGGAACAGGCGCGGGTGCGGCTGACGGCGGTGGCGGCTCGGCGGGAGCGGCGCCGTTCGGCGTTACGTCGGGTGCGGTCGGTACGGGCGCAACCACGGGGACGCAGGCGGGCGCCGGTAGGGGCGGTGGGCACTTGGGCTCTTCGGGCATCGCTTTCGGCGCGTCGCTGAAAGAGTAGATGAGGCTCAGGATCGACTGCGTATCGAGGCGCTTCTTCTCGGGCAAGGGATCGTGGTCGTAGCGCGCGTTGAAGCCGACGCCGAGCGCGAGACCGCCACCGAGCTTGGCCGCGAAGAGCGCGTCGAAGTTGATGCGGTTCTTCGTGGCGTGCACGACGCTCTGCAGGTACTCGACGCCCGTCGTCAGGTTCACGCTGTCGTTGAAAGCGTGTGTGAAGCCGGCGAAGAGACGCACCGAGTGGTCGGTCGCCGTCTTATCGAGGCGGGTGCCGTCGGCTTGCGTCAGTGAATCGTTGCGCCGGATGTCGTACTGAAAGTCGTAGCCGAGCTCGCCCCAGAGCTTCGTGTCCGATTCCTGAACGAACAGGTATTTGACGCCGGGATCTAGATTGTACCGAAAGTCGAGGCCCTGGAAGCGGTCATGGCGGCCGGTGTTGAGGACGAACACGCTCATGGGATCGATGAGGTAACGGTCGTAGCGCGCGCGGCCCTGGATATTTTGGGCGCTCACGTGCAGGTCCGAGCCGGGCGTCGCGCTCTCGCCGTAGTTGCCGAGCAAGTTGAGGCCGATGCCGTTGTCGGAGAAGCGCGTTTGGTAGTCGGCGCTCACCGTGCCGGCGAGCAGGCGCGAGTTGCCGGTCGAGAGCTGTCCGCCGGCGGAAATCGCAACGGTCGTCACGTCGAGCGCGTCGGCCTTCTCGGGCGGTTTCGCGCTGGCCGTCGGTGTGGACACGAGCGCCGTCGCGTCGGGCGGCGGGGCGCCCATCGTCTGCGCGAGCGCGACGGGCGCGGCGAGTACGCTCGTTGCGCACGCGCCGACTGCGACGCAGGAACGCGCAGCGCGCGCGCGAAGGAGTCCGGAAAGGGTCGCGCTTGTCCCGCGCCGTGTTCGATGGGTCATTGGGTTCGGCGGCGATTTGGAGCACAGTTGTCGCGTGCCGGCTACCCCCAGGGGCTCGATGAATCGCGCGCGCCGGCAGCGCGTCGAGCTCGGCGATTGGCAAACGCCGAGAGCTCTCGCCGATGCCGTGGTGGAGCTCGTCGCGCGCTCCGGTGAGCGGTTTGCGAGCGTGCTCGAGCCGACCTGTGGAACGGGGACCTTTTTGGCCGCCGCGCGCCGTTTTTCGGGGGCACGGCTCGTCGGTTACGAGCGCTCGCCGGAGTACGTCGAAGTCGCTCGGCGTGTCCTCTCCGGGACGGGGGCGAGCGTCGCAAAGGCTGATTTTTTTGCGGTGGACTGGGCGAGCGTCGTCGCCCGGCTGCCCGAGCCGCTGCTCGTGCTCGGCAATCCGCCGTGGGTGACGAACTCGACGCTCGGCGCGCTCGACGCCGAAAATCTGCCGACGAAACGCAACCACAAGGGGGAGACCGGGTTCGACGCGCTCACGGGCAAGAGCAACTTCGACATTTCGGAGTGGATGCTCGCGCGTCTCTTGGACGTCACCCGGGGCCGGCGCTTCACGCTCGCCATGTTGTGCAAAACGGCCGTGGCACGCCGCCTGCTCGCGCAGTGTGCGAGCTCGGAGTGGGAGCTCAGCGGCGAGGTGCGCGCCGTGGACGCGCGCGCAAATTTTGCGGCCGCGGTCGCCGCGGTGTTGCTCGTAGTACGCGGTAGCGGCGAGCGAGCCCGCGATACAGGCGAGGCGCGCTGGGCCGTCTATTCGAGTCTCGCGGCCCACGAACCCGTGAGCCACATGGGCGTGAGTCGTGGACGCGTTTACAGTGATTTCGACGCGTATCGGGCGACTGGGGCGCTCGAAAGCGAGAGCGCACAAGGCTGGCGCTCGGGCGTGAAGCACGATGTCACGCGCGTGATGGAGCTCGTGGAGGAAGACGGCAGGCTTCGAAACGGCCTCGGTGAAGCGGTCGCGATCGAGCGCGACTACGTCTACCCGCTGTTCAAGGGGACGGACCTCGTGCGGGCGCGGCGCTCGCCACCGCGCTTCGTGCTCGTGACGCAGCGAGCGCTCGGCGACGACACGCGCGTGATTCGCGCGCGCGCGCCCGCCACGTGGCGTTACCTCGAGCAACACCTCGCGGCTTTCGCGGCGCGCAAGAGTCGCATCTATCGTGGGCAGCCGCCGTTCTCGATGTTCGGCGTGGGCGAGTACACCTTTGCGCCCCACAAAGTCGCGATCTCGGCGCTGCACAAAGAGCTCACGTTCCGGGCGCTCGCGCCGGATGGCGAGCGGCCCGTCGTGCTCGACGACACGGCGTATTTTCTGCCGTGCGCGGACGCCGAGCGCGCCACCGTGCTCGTGCGTGCGCTCGAGTCGCCGCTCGCACGGAAGTTCTTCGAGGCGCGCCTGTTTTGGGACGCCATGCGACCGATCAACAAGGCGTTACTCGAGTCGTTGTCGCTCGAGGCACTCGAGGACGCACTCGCGCGCGAGGCGAACGGCGTGAAACGGCAGAGTGCAGAGCCGTAAGGAGGCGAAGGGCGTGCACCGGCGGAGTGCGGAGCCGTAAGAATGCGAGCTGCGTGCAACGGCGTGTAACGGCCGCGTGCAGAGCCGTAAGAATGCGAGCTGCGTGCAACGGCGTGTAACGGCCGCGTGCAGAGCCGTAAGAATGCGAGCTGCGTGCAACGGCGTGTAACGGCCGCGTGCAGAGCCGTGACGGCGGCTGCAGTGCCGTGACGACGGCGTGCACAGCCGTAAGGATGCGAGCGGCGTGCAGCGGCGGAGCGCGGAACCGTAGCGGCGTGGGACGCTGTAGCGGCCGGGACGGTGTCCATGGCGGCGTGGCGGCGTAACGACGGCGTGGGCGGCGTAACGACGGCGTGCCGCGGCCGGCGGCGTGGAGTGGTCGACGTGGGTGGTCTGCGGCGCGTGACGGTGTGCGGCGCCGAACCGACGCGAACGGCGGAACGTGGAATGGGGTGGATGCGGCGAACGGCGACGAAGAAAGGAGAGACGCGCCTTCGCGTAGCTCGGAGCGTGAGCGCGACGGATTTGGTCCATCGTTTCTAATCTCCGATTTTCCTTGACAGGGTTCGTGGCGCTCGCGGTCGCGAGCGTGGCTGGCACTCGAAAAGAGTCGCACGCGGAACATGGCAGGCGCGCTGCTGAGCTCTTGCTCGACCGGACGATTCGCACGGCGTTTCGGTGCTCAATCGCCCGCGAGCGCGCCTTTAGCGAGCACCGAAAACCCGGCGTTACCGTACGCGCATGCAAACGAACACACACGTGGATGCATCCGGCATTCCAGGCCCAGCGTCGCTCGCGCAGCTCTCCGATGCCGAGCTCCTCGAAGGGACGCGCCGCCTCGTGGGTCGTTCGAACCAACTGCTTGCCGAGCTCCTCGTCCACCTCGGCGAGGTCGAAGCGCGCGGCATTCACCGCACCCGCGCCTGCTCGAGCCTCTACACCTATTGCATCTACGAGCTCCGCTTCTCGGAGGACGAGGCTTTCCGGCGCGTTGCCGCCGCTCGTCTCGTCAGACGCTTCCCGGCACTGCTCGACGCTCTCGCCTCCGGC